>CAVULE010000013.1:0-334197 GCA_963742315.1 uncultured Verrucomicrobiae bacterium | reverse complement strand
CGGGGTCCCTGCGGTGCCGGGTAACGCGCCGCGGGGAAGGAGGTTGTTCCGGTGAGCAAGCATGACACGGCCAGCAACACCGCCCAGGCAGCCAGGGCCAAGGCCAAACGGGCCGCCGGGAACCCGTATGACCAGGCTGGGGGCGGCACGGGAAAAGAAGAAGGCCAACCTGAAGCAGGCCGGTGAGAAGCTGAAAGGACACCGCCGGGAAGTAAGGGACGGGCCCGGGCGGTGGACGTGACGCAGGCGTTCACCGTGACCAGCGCTGCCGGCGGTGGCGAGGCTGTCCGCCGGCCCGCTAGGCACACTGGGGTTTTGTGATGAGGACAGGCGCGGCGCGCGGCCAGGCGGGCCACTTCCACGAGGCCGGCCTTCTACGGCTCCGATGCCGAGTTCCGCGCCCTCATCGTGCCGTTCGCCGAGGAGGGCATCGCCGCCGGCGAGCCGGTCATCATCGGTTGTGACGACCGCAAGAGCGGCCTGCTGCGCTCCTGGCTGACCGACCGTCCGCGGTCGAATTCCTCGGTGCTAAGAGCCTGTACGCGACGCCGGACGGGGCGATCGCCACCTGCCGGCGGCTGTTTGAATTTCACGTCGCCATGGGCGCCGGGCAGATCCGGATGGCCGGGGAGGTGCCCCATCCGGGCAACGGGGGACGGTTCGAGGGGTGGGACCGCTTCGAATCGGCCATCAACGTCGTCTGGGAGGACTTCCCGGTGTGGGGCCGGTGCCTGTACGACACCGCGACCGCGGCGGCGGCGGTGCTCGACGTCGTCGAGCGAACGCACCCCCGCATCGTCTGGCCGCCGGGAGAGCGCCGGGCCAGCGACCGCTACCAAGACGCCCGGGCGTTCGAAGGCCTCCCGTACGCGCCCGATCCGCTCGAAGCCCCACCGCCCCTGGTCGAGCTGGTCAACCGGTCCGCCGCCGATGCCCGGCACGCGCTCGCCCGGATCGGCCGCGGCCGCATCCCCGCCGCCACAGTCCACGACCTGCTGCTCGGCGTCACCGAGGCCGTCACCAACGCGCAGCGCCACGGCCGCCCGCCCGCGACCGTCCGCATCTGGGCCGCGCCGGACCGTATCGTGGTCACCGTTCACGACACCGGCCACGGTCCAGCCGATCGCCTGGCGGGCCTCGTTCCCGCTCCAAGCAGCGTCCCGGACCGGCGGCTTGGATATGGGCTGTGGGTCATGCACCAGCTCGACCTCGACGTCGCGCTCCGGCACACCGACGACGGCTTCACAGTCAGGCTCCGCGGCGGAACAATAACTGGCTGAGCCACGCCGCACTGGCGAGCCGGAACGCACAACTCAGAAGATCTGTACAGGGCCGCCTCAGAGCTAACCCGGGGAGGCCATCCACATCCTGCGAGGCAGATGACGCCACGCACCTTCCGCGCTTCCTCGCGTCCATGCGTGAGGGCAACACCGGTAATGCCTGGGCGCCGCCCGCCCGTTGCCCAACGGGTGGGGAAGATACGTCGGCCCGGCCGGGCTCCCGGACGGCGGGTGCATGCCTGACTTCGCGGCTGCTCGCGGTCAGGGCGCTGGCTGGCCGGGTTCTTCGGCGGCGGAGTAGGCGAGGAAGTCATCGACCATGCGGTGCAGCAGGGTAGCGAGCTGGTGCAGCTCCTGCGGGGGCCGGTGCGCCAGGGCGGCCTGCATGCCCCCGGTGCCCGCCTCGCGGATGCGGTCGGCTGCTGCCCGGCCGGCGGGGGTGAGCGTGATGAGCTGGGCGCGGCGGTCGTCCGGGTCCGGCACGCGGGCCGCGTCACCCCGCCAGCTGCAGCCGCTGCACCTGCCGGGTGTACTTCCCTGAGGACATCACGGCCATCGACTGGCGCGGATCCCTGCTCGACCTGCTGGAAAAGCGCGGGGCCCGTCCCGTCTACGCCGTCGCGCAGATCTCCGCGCTCATCCTGCCGCGCGAACTGGTCCGTAAGCACCGCCTGGAAACCGAGGTTCCGTGGCTGCTCATGGTGCAGACCAACACGACTGATACCGGGACCCCCCGTCATCCACTCGCACGACTACCACCGGGGCGACCGGTTTACGTTTGACGTCCCCCGGCGGGCGGAGCAGTAGCCGTGACCGGCGGCGGCAGGCCGCTCACGCCGAGCGGCGGCACCCGGTGCGGCCACATGTGACCCAGCCCGCAGCAGTAGGAGCCGTCGACATCGGGGCGACCAAGGTTCTGGTCGGCGCAGCTGACGCCAGCGGTCGGCTATGCCCGGCCGGACACGGCGCAGGCTGACGCCAGAGGGCCAGCCCAGCTGGTCGGCGCCGTCGTTGCCGCCCTAAGCGATGTCACGGCCGGTGCAGGTGCCTTGTCAGCCCTTGGCTGCGTCGCGCCGGACGGCCTGGACATGGCCACCGGCACCATGCTGGAGTTCCACAACCGCGGCTGGTCTGACGTCGCCCTGGCCCCCTTCTCGGGAACCGGCTCGGCGTCCCGGTATTCCTCCAGGATGACGCCACCGCGGGCGCGGTGAGCGAAGCCGTCTACGGGGTAGTACCCCCGCCTCGACCCGATCGCCTACCTGACTGTCAGCAGCGGGATCAGCGCAGGCATCGTCGTGGCCGGCGAACCGCTGACCGGTGCGCATGCCCAGGCCGGGGAGATCGGCCATCTGGTGATCGATCCTGCCGGGCCGCCTTGCGACCTTTGCGCTAGTAGATAGCGACTTTATCGAAAAATGTCAGCTGTCGTTTTCTCCCTGGCGCGCCGTAGCCTCAGCTAAGGCTGGCTAATGCGGCCTGGAAGGTTGCCTCCACCTTCGTTATCTGTAAAGCGTGCGACGGGATACGCCGGGCGGAGCACCACAATAGCGATGAGCGAATCGAGCGACAGCGCTGCGCCAGCTTTTTGGAATCAACGCTATTCGGGTGGGGAAACACCGTGGACGCTTCATGCTATTCCCGCGACCCTCCGGTCCTTTGTTAAGAGAACGCGGGCGCGAGGACGAGTCTTGATCCCTGGCTGCGGGACCGATCATGACGTCCTGCGGTTTTTTCAAAGCGCCGGCTTCGAGGTCACTGCGATCGATTTTTCAATGGTTGCCGTCACCCAAATCAAAAAAGCGCTGGGAAATTTCGATGGCAAAATTATCCATGGAAATTTTTGGAAATTCGATTTCCCAAGCCGGTTTGATTTGATCTATGAGCGGACTTTTCTGTGCGCGCTTCACCCGCGGAGATGGCCGCAATATGCCAAACGTGTCGCGCAGTTGCTGCGACCGCGCGGGAAGCTTGTGGGCGTCTTTTTTTATGGAACCGAGCCCGATCCACCGCCGTATCCACTGAGCAAAACAGGAGCGGCAGAGATTTTCGGCAAATACTTTCGGTTGATTCGTGATGTTAAAGTTTCCGATTCAGTTGCGATGTTCGCGGGAATGGAGCGGTGGCAGGAATGGCAACTCCGCGGGAGCTGCGCAAAAAGGATTGAGGGCCGTTAACGCAAAAATGGCTGCGCTGCGACGCCAGGATTGAGCGAGTGGCTGCTCCACTATTCGCCCTGCGGCCGACCGGAACGACCGCAGCCTTTTTAGCCTGTGCGCCCAACAAGTTTATAGGAGCGCCCCGCCGCAGCCGGAGCCGGCGCCGGCGGTGCAGCCGAAGCAGTGGTTGCCGGTGAGAATTTCGCGATTCTCGACCGCCGCCGGATCGAGGTCCCAAAGATGAAGGGGCCCGGTCCCGTTTTCCCAGTTCATCTTCAGCATCTGATTGAAGTCGCAGTCGAAAACTTCGCCGGTCCAACTGACGCTGATAGTGTTGCGACACATCAAGCCGGAGACCGTCGTTGGGTTAAAACTGTCGACCAGAAGCTGCATGTACTCTTCCAATTTATTGTTGCGACGAAGGTAGGAAGCGAAACGGGCGATGGGCAGATTGGTGATGGTGTAGAGGTTGTTGAAAATAATCCCGAAATTTTTCTTTAACTCGCGTTTGTAGTCCGCTTCCAGCTCTGCCTGCGGACCTGGGAGAAATGCGCCGACCGGGTTGTAAACCAGATGAAGAGAAAGATCGCTGCCATAACCTAACGAGTTTAATACTCGCATGGCTTTAATGCTGGCATCGAAAACACCTTCCCCGCGCTGGGCGTTCACATTTTCCACCGTGTAACACGGCATCGATGCGATAATCTCTACTCTGTGACGGGCGAGAAATTGCGCCAGTCCCTCATAACCCGAATCGAGCAGAATGGTGAGATTGCAGCGGTCGATGACGTGGCACGAGCGGCGCCGCGCCTTTACCTGCTCGATGAAATAGCGGAAATCAGGATTCATTTCCGGCGCGCCACCGGTAAGATCGATTGTCGGAATCTCAGTGCGCGCGAACCAATTGATGACCCGATCAATCGTCTCGCGGGTCATGATTTCTTTGCGCTTCGGACCAGCGTTCACGTGACAATGGACGCAGGTTAGATTGCAAAGTTTCCCGACATTGACCTGCAACACGTCGGTTTTTGCGTGCCGCAAGAACAAAGAATGCGTGGCGAGCGTTTCAGAGAACCGATTCACGGATAAAGTTTGCACGACGTTATCATTTTGACGACACCGGAACTGTCTAACGCTAAGAAGGAATCGGCCAACAGCCGCTCCGGACCAATCTCGATCATTGTTCCAGTGCTAAACGAAGCGGCGACCATCGAGCGGTTTCTTAAGCGCCTGGGTGAAAGAACTCAGCGTGCCGAACTAATCGTGGTCGATGGTGGCAGTAGCGATGGCACATTCGAGCTGGCGCAACGTCATTGCGATCGTTGTTTACGCGCTTCGCCTGGTCGCGCGGTTCAAATGAACGCCGGGGCGCGGACCGCGTCGGCCGATACGCTTTGGTTCCTGCACGCCGATTGCGAAGTGCCAGCCGATTGCCTTGAACAAATCTCCGACGCGCTGCGCGATCCTCAGGTAGTCGGCGGTTTTTTTCGCATCTGCATTCCGAACAAACGTCTCGTTTACCGATTAACCGATTCGTTCGCCCACTATGCCGGTCTCCTTTTGCGCATGCGTTTCGGGGACCACGGATTCTTTTGCCGACGCAGTGGGTTCGATGACATCGGAGGATTCCCTGAAGTACCGTTGATGGAAGATGCCGAATTTTTCGGCAAACTTCGGCGGCTTGGACGCATCGCAATTATTCCATCACGCTTGATCAGCAGCCCTCGGCGCTACGAGAGAATTGGGCCATGGCGGTTAACTCTTACTTATGGACTGATTGCGCTCCTTTATCTGCTGCGCGTTCCGATCCCCGTTCTGGCTAGGATCTATCGAAGGACTTGTGCGAAACTGAAGGTTTAGACACCGCGATCACACGCCAGGCGCACCTATATTCCTACGCGGGGCGAAGACTGGAGCCTAGGGGATTCGAACCCCTGACCTCCTCAATGCCATTGAGGCGCTCTACCAACTGAGCTAAGACCCCGAACGGCGTTTACTATGCGCGCATCAAATCGGCCGGCAAGAAAATCCGCCCTAGTCTCGAACCCATGGATCCTGCTCTCGCGCGGCGAAATTTGCGGAAGTTTCGCAAGGAGCAAAGCCCAAATTGATCGCTCCAAAAGTCGACTGACGTTGCGCGAACTTCCAGCTCTCTCTTAAAAGAACGCGCCGCTCGCATGCCGGCGCGTTTCTTTTCTTACCTGGATGAGGACGCCTATTTCTTCAGGCTCGCGTCCACACCGGTAGTGACTCGCCGCTTGACTGATCACCGCGCCGGAGCCAGGAACAGTGTAAGAAGATCGGCGCTGACCGGCTTTTGCGGCCAAGATCGTGACCAGCGGCGTATCGCTAAGAATGGATGGGTGTCCCCGGTTGCTATATTTGCGTTGATGAATTCGAATTGTCGCCTTCGCACTGTCAGGATGCTTTGTACGGTGCTTTGCTTCTCCGGCATGGCGGCGCAGGCAGAAGACACCGACGCCTTGATCCGGATCGCCCGCAAAATTCACCGCCGCCGTATTTTGCAATTGAAGGACCAGCGCATCAAAAATGCCTAATCTCAAGTTGAGCAGCGGAACATCGAGCCGTACGCTATTTTTGGAAAACTGATGCGAAATCATTTGTGCGCTCTTGGGGCTTAGCGACGGTTGAAATGGCATTCGCGCAGACTTCTTGCGTGACCCCTTTTTCGATCACCACAAGTTAATTCATCGCAGCCGTCACATGATTGTAACATGAACAATCTTGTCTTTGTTCCCCCCTTGATAGCTATTTCTCTTTGTGGGATATATGCATGATGGGGGCCTACTCTTCGCCGATGAGAAGCAGTGCGTTGGAAGAATGAAAAACCTGGCCACGCCGCTTGGGCTGGCAGGGCTTGGTTCGCGTCCACAGATAGAGCGAAGTGACGCTCTTTCTTTTGATTGGCGCGTTGCGGGCATCGCGCTATGCGTATTTGCTGGATATTATCTCGGAGCAAAAGTTGGATTCGCACTGACCTTTCATCCGCATCCGGTTTCGGTTCTCTGGCCGCCTAACTCGATATTGCTCGCGGCGCTATTGCTGATGCCAAAGCGAACGTGGTGGCTCATGTTGCTGGCGGCATTTGCTGCGCATTGGCTGGTGCAACTGCAAAGTAACGTTCCGCCGCACATGATTTTTTGCTGGTTTATTAGCAATTCCTGCGAGGCGCTCATTGGTGCGGGTAGCATCCGTTTCTTGATCGGCAGTCCGGTTCGACTGGATCGTCTTCGCAACGTTGCCATTTTTTGTCTCTGCGGCGTTTTTCTTGGGCCGTTCCTGTCTTCCTTTTTGGATTCAGCCTTCGTGGCCATGAATCACTGGGGAGAAGGCAGGTACTGGGACATCTGGCGCATGCGATTTACCTCCAACGTTCTCGCAGCGCTGACGGTTGCTGCATTCATCGTGACTTGGGTGACCGGAGGAATTGACTCTTTGCGACAGCGTTCGCACCGGCGACTTCTGGAAGGCATCTGTCTTCTGCTCGGTTTGATCACGATCAGCTTTGTTCTGTTTAACGGGATGGTCCGAGAAAAAGATTCTGCGCTGCTTTATATTCCGTTGCCGTTCCTGTTGTGGGCAGCCGTCCGGTTCGGCTCACAAGGGGCAACCGCGGCGATCTCGGCCGTCGCGTTTTTGGCGATCCTTGGGGTAGCCAACGGACACGGTCCGTTTTCGGAAAAGTCAGCTGAGGAAAATGCTTTTTCCGTTCAGGTGTTTCTGATCTTCATGTCGATGCCCTTGTTGTTCCTCGCTGCCATTATCGAGGAACGCGACAAAGCGGAAGGAGCATTGCGACAGCGCGACGAACGTATCGGGCTGGCCGCGGAATCAGCCAACCTCGCGCTCTGGACGATCGATTTTCTGCGACACGAATCGTGGATGAGCGATAAGGGTCGCGAACTTTTCGGCTTTGCCGCGACCGAACCTCTTTCCCGTGAGCGCTTTCTTTCGCGTGTGCATCCGGAGGATCGGGAAGCGGTGGACGCCGCGATTGAGAGCGCACTTGCCCCTTCGAAATCCTTCGAAATTGGATATCGGCTGTTGCGACCCAACGGCGAAACGCGCTGGCTTATCTCACGCGGCCGTTATGTGAGCAACGATGACGGCGGAGTGCGCGAGCTAATTGGTGTGGCCATCGACATCACCGCGCAAGTAAGAGCCGACCTCCAACTGGACTTGCAACGTGAAGAGATGGCGCACATGAGCCGGGTATCGTCAATGGGTGAGCTAACCGCTTCGCTCGCGCATGAACTCAATCAACCACTCACCGCGATTGCCAGCAACGCCGCTGCCGGGAGACGTTTTCTCGCTCAAGGTCCTCCCGAGACTAAGGTGTTCGAAGAGTTGCTCGCCGATGTGGCGGCGGATGCGCGGCGAGCGGGTGAGATCATTCATGGAATCCACCATTTCGTCCGCAAGGGCGAAGGGAGGCGGCACCCGATAAATTTGAATGAGATTGTTCGAGAAGTCCTGCGTCTGTTGCATTCCGACTTGCTTGGGCGAGGGACGGCGGTGGAAACGGAACTCGCGCCCAGTCTTCCACTCGTCGACGCCAATCCGGTGCAGTTGCAGCAGGTCTTGTTAAATCTCTTGATGAATTCGCTGGAAGCGATGCAATCCACATCCGCGGCCAAGCGCCGTATTGTCATCTCCACAACTTGCGAAGCAAACTCGTCTGTGGCGGTTAGCGTCCGCGATTACGGCAACGGGCTCCCAGCGGGTGATGTTGATAAAGTCTTCTCTCATTTTTATTCGACCAAGCCAAACGGGATGGGAATGGGTTTGACCATCGTGCGCTCGATCGTGGAGGCGCATGGAGGGAAATTGCGGGCGGAAAATGTCGGTGAAGGCGCTCGCTTTTTCTTTACCCTGCCGGTGACACGAAAACCTGAGACTCGGGAGGTCGCTTGAAAGCGAGAAAGCTTGTTTGCGTGGTAGACGACGATCAATCGGTGCGCCGCGCTTTAGGGCGTCTCTTCAGATCTGCTGGGCATGCGGCGGAGACATTTGCTTCAGCGGAAGACTATCTCTCGCGAGAGATCTTCGAAGGCTCGATCTGCCTTGTTCTCGATGTTCGGATGCCGGGATTGAATGGTCTGGGGCTGCAAGAAGCGCTCGAAACACGAGGGGCCTGCGAGCAGATTGTTTTCATTACCGGCCATGGCGACGTGCCAACCGCCACTCGGGCGATGAAGAAGGGCGCCGTCGATTTTCTGACGAAGCCTTTTAACGACACGGAACTGATCGAAGCGGTCAAACGTGCTTTGGAACGTAGTGAGGAACAACTGCGCAAATGCGGGGAAAGACAGGACGCGCGTGGACGTGTCGATAGATTGACTCCGCGTGAGTTTGAAGTCCTGCGTTTCGTCGTCATGGGTCTTTTAAACAAACAGATTGCCTCGGAGCTGCACACGGCGGAGAAGACGATCAAAGTTCATCGCGGCCGGGTTATGCAAAAGCTCGGTGTCACCTCCGTGCCTGATCTCGTGCGCGTCTCACAGCGCGCCGGCGTCGTCCCGGCCCGCAATAGCGCATAAGACTAAGATCAAACTGCTGTCGCACCGAACGTGACGGCTGCGCTTCAAGATCAATTAGTCCACGGAGGGATCGGCATCATGTCGACGAATCCGTTTGTCTATCCGCCTGAATTACAAAAGATGGGTGGGGTTCTACCATTTATCAGGCCACCTGTGCCGGATTGATCGCGACTCGTCGTTCCACCCCGACAGTATGTTCCCGGATGAAATGAGTCCCCCGACCCTATAAGACGAAAGTCCAATATGCTGAAGCGGCACATGCCTGCGATGTATTCAGTATGAAGATGATGGACTGTTTGGCGCTCGAAACATTGGTCGTCAATCATGAGCCGATTGAATTGATCGACGTGCGGTCGAGGAAGGAATTTGCTGCAATGCACATCCCCGGGGCGCGCTCGGTTCCCTTTGGTGAGCTGGCGGCGACGAAGATTTTTCGAAGCGGGCGTCCGACAACTGAGCGCGTTTATGTCATTTCCGCCGGCGGGCAAGCTCGAGCCAGCCTTGCAACGGGGATTCTGCGATCGGCCGGTTGCGTGAATGCCGTTCCGGTAGACGGAGGAATGAAGGATTGGCTCGCCCGGGGTTTTCCATTGCAGCGCAAGAGACCCTCGATCAGCCGTGCGGCAGATTTCATAGCGAGGGCGGCGTTGCCTGTCATGGGAGCCGGCGTTGCGGTCGTACTGCGCGAGTTTACGGCCGCCGCTCTCCTCTTCGCTATTGCCGTCGTGCTAAATCTCAGACCGAATCCTTCCCCGCCAAGACGACGGCAAAGGGTCGGGCGCGGACTTACGCACGTTGTGAAAGCCGCCTGCATACCTAGCGAGAAAGAAGAAATCGCATGAGCATCAAAATGCATGCGCGGCTCAATGATGACTTACCGTTTTGGTTTGCGATGACGAGCCCTTTAATCGGCGCGGTGGGCGGACTCCTTTTGGTATCGCTGTTGGGCCGGGCCTGAAAGCCTTGGCTCGAAGCAACGATTGATGCGGATGATAGCGGGCTGTCGCTCATCGTTGGCACGGCCATTGGCTAAAAACGTTTCCAACATACAAAAAAATAATTGCGAGCTTGTCTCGCGCACCCGCCGCGCACGAGGTCTCGTAGTGCGCCGGGCATTTCGCAGTGCGCCGGCGTCGCTCCGGCCCACAACCCGGCATAGGACTAAGGTCCACTATTCCACCGAACGGTACGGCCTAATGTACCGGGTGTTCGCCATGTCCGACATTGAAAATAAGCCGGTCGCACAAATGCGCATACCGCCCCGCGAAAATCCTTCCTCGGGGATTGTTTGCCTGGTGGATGATGATCCCATGGTGCTCAGATCGACCGGTCTTTTACTCGCCTCAGATGGATTCGACGTGTGTCCGTTTAATAACGGCGAGGATTTCATTGCTTACGTCGCGTCACACGACGTGCCCGTCGTCGTGCTGGACATTTGGATGAAAGGAATGAACGGCTTGGAAGTCCTGGCGCGGCTCTGCGCTATCTCGCCGCAAACCCATGTGATTGTGATCACAGGACACGAAGATGCCGCCGCGCGAATCATGGCGATGCAAATCGGCACAGTCGCTTTTTTTATTAAGCCTTTTGATGACGAAGAATTTCTCGAGGCGATTCATCGCGCGCTCGGCCACGCGCCTGAATCACCATCCGGGAAACCATCCTTATGGAGGGCATTTCGTAACGCGTGTAGGCGTGCCGCTTCCCCGCGGTCCGGCATTGGACCAAAGTCCACTATCCAGCCAAATCGTAAGCGATAGCCTTGAGGTTGCTCGACACGTCCCGCCGCCTAGGAAATGGTTGATCGCGAAATTTGTATGACATCTAGTGAGAAATCGGACGCGGAGATTGTTTGCCTGGTCGATGACGACCTCTCGGTTCTAAAGTCGATCGAGCGATTGCTAGCGTCCGATGGATTGTCGGTGCGGGCGTTCCACAAGCCAAAGGAGTTTCTTACGCATGTTCAAGCCCATACGGTGCCGCTTGTTGTTCTCGACATCTGGATGGAAGAGATGAGCGGCTTGGAAGTTCAGGCGCAGCTTTCCGCGCTTTCGCCCCAAACCCGCGTAATCATCATTACTGGGCGCGAAGATCAAACTGCAAAATTAGCCGCGCTGCAATTAGGTGTTATCGCGTTTTTCACCAAGCCTTTTGAGGACGATCAATTTTTAAACGCTGTGCGTGGCGCGCTGGCAATGCACCTTATTGAATGAGCGAACGAGGAAATATCGAAAAAGGACAGCAGGAGAAGGAGGAGCCCTTTTACGCGGGGCAGACCCGAGTTCTGGAAATGGTCGCAGCGAACGCTCCGCTTCCGGAGATCCTGACGAACCTTGTTTTGCTGATGGAGGCGCAAGCGGAAGGGATGCTATGTTCCATTTTGGTCCTGACCGCAGATGGCATGCGCGTGCGCCACGGCGCGGCCCCAAGCTTGCCGGAGGCTTACGTTAAGGCCGTCAACGGCGCGCCGATCGGCCCGCGGAATGGCTCCTGCGGGACAGCAATGTATTTAAAAAGGCCGGTCGTTGTCACCGATGTGATGACCGATCCTCTTTGGACTGATTACCGAGATCTGGCGAAGATCTGCGGCCTGCGCGCGTGTTGGTCGACGCCGATCTTCTCACATCAAGGCGATGTCATTGGGTCGTTTGCCATGTATCGGCAGGAACAGCGCGGTCCCAACGCAGAAGAAGCGCACCTGACCCAGATTGCCACACATATTGCGGGAATCGCCATCGAACGCCAACGCGTCCAGGAGACGTTGCGCGAGCGCGATGCGCGCATCAATCTCGCAGCGGAATCGGCTGATCTCGCGTTTTGGGTCATCTATCCGGAACAAAACACTGCCTGGATGAGCGATAAGGGGCGCAAGATTTACGGATTTGATTCCAAGCTGCCATTAACGCGCGACTTGATCTGCGGGCGCGTGCATCCTGATGAAAGAGCAGCGGTGCACGCGGCGTTCGATCGCGCATGTGCTTCACACGGGCTCTTCGAGTCTGAGCATCGACTCGTTCTGCCTTACGGCAAAACGCGCTGGGTCATCGTGCGTGGAAGGTGTTTGGAGGACGAGCACGGAAGTCTTTTGGAACTCATCGGCGTGACGATTGATGTCAGCGCACAAAAGCAATCCGAGCTTCAGTTGCAAATACAGCGCGAGGAGATGTCGCATTTGAACCGTGTGGCGTTGATGGGGGAAATGACCGCTTCGGTCGCGCATGAATTGAATCAGCCGCTCACCGCCATCGCTAACAATGCCTCGGCCGCGCGACGTTTTCTCGAGCGCGGCAACATTGACCCTGTTCTGCTGCAACAATTGCTGCAAGACATGGTGGCCGACAGTCAGCGCGCCGGCGAAGTCATTCGCGGGATTCGTGCGCTGGTGCGGAAAGATAAGACGGTTGTCCGGAGCGCGCTCAATCTCAACGCCGTGATCGCGGATACGCTGCGGTTGGTGAGTTCCGACATCGTGCTGCGTGAAAGCGTGGTCATCACCGAAATGGATCACAGTCTTCCACAGGTGGAAGCGGTGCCGGTCCAGATTCAGCAGGTCCTGCTTAACCTGATCATGAACGCGCTCGACGCGATCGAATCGCGTCCGCCAGCCGAGCGCCGCATCCTTATTAGTACACGTTCACTGAACGGCGAGAGCGCGGAAGTCAGCGTCCGCGATTTCGGCACCGGATTGCCAAAGGATCGCCCCGACAAAGTGTTCGATCATTTCTTTTCCACCAAGCAGACCGGAATGGGCATGGGCTTGACTATTGTACGTTCCATTATTGAAACACATGGGGGTAAGATCAGCGCGGAAAACGCTCCCAACGGCGGCGCCCGTTTCTTCTTCCACCTGCCGGCGGCGCGCGGCGATTCGAAAAGCCAGGCGGCATGAATAATTCCAACGAATCGGCTGAAGTCTGTTTGGTCGACGACGATTCATCCGTTCTTAGATCGATGCAGTATCTGCTCGCATCCGATGGATTGGCCGTACACGCCTTTAATAAACCGGAAGAGTTTCTGGCCCACGCCGCTACGCACCCTGTGTCAGTGGTGGTGACCGACATTTGGATGGAAGGGGTGACCGGCCTGGAAATTCTCGCGCGCATGTGTGCCATCTCGCCGCGCCCCCGCGTGATTGTGATTACAGCGCGCGATGACCTGGCCGCGCGGGCCACCGCCATGGCGATCGGCCCGGTGGCATTTTTCATCAAACCATTCAACGACGAAGAATTTCTTGCTGCCGTGCGCAAAGCCTTGACGCAGGCAAAGAACTAGGGCGCCCTCGTCGTCCTTCGTGCTCGTCCTCGTCCTCGAATATGATTAACAAGACGAGGACAACGGACGAGCACGAGGACAAGTAGGAGTTCTCGCATGAGTGATCAACTAATATTCGATCATGAAAAACTGGATGTATATCAAATTGAGCTTGCTTTCATCGCGTGGGTATCGCCTCTGTTGAGCGAAACCCGCAGTGCCGCGCAGGGGTTTTATCGTGAGGTTTGTGATCAGCTTGATCGCGCCTCGTTGTCTTTCCTCCTGAATACGGCCGAGGGAAACGGCAAACGTCAGGGAAAGCAACGCGCAAAGTTTTTCGATGATGCACGAGGATCAGCTGTGGAGTGTGCCGCGTGTTTTGACGCGCTCGTAGCGAAACGCCTGGCCTCAACCGAGCGCGTATCGGAAGGCAAGGGTCTATTGTTTCGAATTGTCGGCATGCTAACAAAACTGGTTGAACGATTCGATTCCTATCGGGCTCGCGAAGATGACGAGCCGCGGACGAGGGGCGAGAACGAGCATGAGGAGGAATAATCTGGTAGAATTCAAGCTGCGTTCCTTAGCCGCTGATAAGACCAAGGTCCAATAGCCAGACTGGCTGCGCTTTTCGAGTTTCTGCTTGGACGCGGCTACGCGCAGTAACTTGCCGATAAAACACTATCGGCTTAAACAGACGAAACGCTTTCTAATTCTTTGTAAGATAAACCTGCCCCCATGAACGAGGAGCCGATTGAATACACTCTTAGGAGTTATCCGCGCTTTCCGCGCTATTGGTATTACCCGAAATTTCGACTGGCCACGTGGCACCCGACCGGTGTCCTCACCGATGCGGTCGCCGACCAAATTATTGAGTTCATCGAAATGCAAGAGCACGACCAGGATGAGCTCTTTGATCGGTACACCGATTTTTCCCGTCTGACCAAGATTCGGCTAAAAGTTAAGCACATGTTCGAAATCGCTCGCCGGCGTCGGAGCGCCAGGGAGCCGGTGAATTCCGCCTTCTTCGCGGATCAGCCAGTTACTTGGAGCATCGCCAAGATGTATGAAGGATTGATGGAGCGAGCGATGATCACCGTCTGCGTTTTCGAAAAACGCGAGGCGGCAGCCGAGTGGCTTGGTGTGCCGCTGCAGATTCTATATCCGCCGAGCAAGAAAAAATGAAAACCAGTCACTTAGTATTAACTGCTCTGACCTTGACCACCTGTCTTGCCGGCTCAGCTCACTCGCAGCAGGCAAATCAAACATCCTCCCAATTCGTCGCGACAATTTCGAATAGCACCGTTGCGCCCAAACCTGCTCCGGAAGGAATGGTTTGGATTCCGGGCGGCGAGTTCTCCATGGGCGCCGTCGTGAATGGCCATGGCAGCTGCGAGATGCCGATGGCTTCGAACGACACAGAGCCGATTCATCGCGTGCGCGTGGATGGATTCTTCATGGATAAAACGGCGGTGACGAATGAGCAGTTCGAGAAGTTCGTCAAAGCGACCGGTTACGTCACCATTGCGGAACAAACGCCGACGAAAGAAGAATTCCCGACTGCGCCAACGGAGAATCTGGTCGCGGGCTCGGTCGTGTTTGCGCCGACCGATCACGAAGTGTCGCTGAACGATCACTTCCAATGGTGGACCTACGTGAAAGGCGCGAACTGGCGGCATCCGCAGGGGCCGGAAAGCAACATCAACGGGAAAGAAAAATATCCGGTCGTGCAGATCGCTTATCCAGACGCGGAAGCGTATGCGAAGTGGGCGGACAAACGTTTGCCGACCGAGGCGGAATTTGAATTCGCCGCGCGCGGCGGATTAGCCGGCAAAACTTACACCTGGGGTGACGAATTCCGTCCCGGCGGAAAATGGATGGCCAACACCTGGCAGGGAAAATTCCCGGTGAAAGACGCGGGCGAAGACGGCTACGCCGGCATCGCTCCGGTCGCAAAATTTCCAGCCAATGGTTACGGTCTTTACGACATGGCCGGCAACGTTTGGGAATGGTGCAGCGATTGGTACCGGCCGGACTATTACGAGACGTTGGCGAGAGCCGGCGGCGTGGTCATGAATCCGCGCGGCCCCGATTCACCGTTCGATCCATCCGAACCTAACGAGAAAAAGCGCGTCCATCGCGGGGGCTCGTTTCTTTGCAACGACCAATACTGCTCGCGCTACATCGTCGGCACCCGCGGCAAAGGCGAAGTCAACACCGGCACTAACCATCTCGGTTTTCGTTGCGTGAAAGAAGCAAGCACGAAAACCGCAGGCCGATAGGACCAAAGTCCTATGGGCGAACTGCCTGGTTTGTTTCAGATCGTGAGCGATGCGATTTCAACCAATCGCATCCTGATTATTATGACAAAAAAACTCATCTTTGCCGCATTCACTCTCGCTTTGATGTCTGTCTTCAGCGCATCTGCCAGGGCGCAATCACCTGCACCCGCGTCTGGGAAAAAACCAAACATTCTCGTCATCTTCGGCGACGATGTCGGCCAGACGAATATCAGTGCTTACAGCTTTGGCGTCGTCGGCTACAAGACTCCGAACATCGACCGCATTGCAAAGGAAGGAGTGATGATGACGGATTACTACGCGGAGAATAGTTGCACGGCAGGACGCTCGACCTTCATCACCGGCCAGAGTTGCCTGCGCACGGGATTATCCAAGGTGGGCGCGCCCGGTGCCCCGGTGGGTCTGCAGAAAACCGACATAACCATCGCCCAAGCGATCAAGCCGCTCGGCTACGCCACGGGGCAATTCGGCAAGAACCATCTGGGTGATCGGGACGAGTATCTGCCAACCAACCACGGTTTCGACGAGTTTTTCGGTAACCTGTATCACCTCAATGCTGAAGAAGAGCCCGAGGCGCCCTATTGGCCCAAGGATGATCAGGCTTTCCTGAAAAATTATCACCCGCGCGGGGTGATTCATTCTTTTGCCGGTGGCAAGATCGAAGACACGGGCCCGCTAACCAAGAAGCGGATGGAGACGATCGACGACGAAACCACTGCGGCCTGCATCGATTTCATGCAACGGCAGGTGAAAGCGGGCAAGCCCTTCTTCACCTGGATGAATTTCACTCGCATGCACGTATTCACCCATGTGCGCGAATCCATGCGCGGCCAAAGCGGTATGGTCGGCAACGAATACGCCGATAGCATGGTCGAAATGGATGGCGATGTCGGCAAGCTGCTGAAGACCCTTGACGACCTCGGGATAACTAAGGACACCATCGTCGTCTTTACGACTGATAACGGACCGAATCAATGGTCATGGCCGGATGCCGCAACGACTTCTACTACTTCAATGACGACGGCGATCTCGTCGCGATCCGATATGACGACTGGAAAGTCGTTTTTCACGAGCAGCGCAAGCCGGGCGGATTTCAAGTCTGGGCGGAACCTTTCGTGACGTTGCGTGTGCCGAAACTCTTCAACCTCCGGATGGATCCGTACGAGCGTGCTGACATTGTTTCAGATCAATATTATGACTGGGTCGTCAGGAACGACTATCTTCTCGTCAAAGGCCAGCTGAAGGCAGCCGACTTCCTTCAGACATTTGTCGACTATCCCCCGAGCCAGGCGCCGGCCAGCTTTAACATCGAGGGAGTCCGCAAGCACGTGGATGAGCAGATCGAAATGTTCAAAAAGACGGGCACAGGGCACTAACGACGTTGTCGACAAAGCCGCGACGAAGCGGGCGAATGAGGAAGGAGTCGAGTAACCTTAACAATGAGACTTCCGCCAGATGTCGAGTTCGTAAAAGAGCCTCGGCTTTTTATCTGGCGACCGCGTGGAGTAATCGACGAAGCGGCCGTGAACAAGGTCATAGGAGCGTTGGGTCACTTGGAGTCGCGCGCCGCGGAGGGATTCAATCGCTTTAGCGATACTTTGTTGGCTGACTCGACCGAGCTCAATTTCAAATTCGTTTTCCACGTTTCACTGTACCGGCGTCTCGCTTATCCCGGCCCGCCAGTAAAGTCGGCCATCCTGGTCGCGGAGCCGCCAATGGCCCACTATAGCAAGATGCACGCGCTCCTGACCCAGGGATCCATGCTCAAGGTCCGGATTTTCAAAGAGCGCGAGGCTGCTGCGAAGTGGCTCGGAGTGCCTAACGAATTGATCGAGCCTCCCTCGGACTCAAAATCTAAGCCTAGCGAGTAATGCTTATGAAGATGAAACTAACGAACCTAACTCTTAGCTTGTTGTTGAGCTGTTCGATCATTACGCGCGCGGGGGACTTCTCCGCCGAAGAACTCAACCGCCGCACGCTCGAACGTCGCGCGGTCGAAGCCGTCATCTGGGGTATGCCGGCGGTGAACGCCGAACTGATGTTCCAGGCGATGCCCGCCGCCAAGGCCGATTTCAACCAGGTCGTCTACTGGTCGCGTCCCATCAATTGGAAGGACCAAACGCTGACGCCCAACCCTGACACGATCTATCTCAATCCGTTTTACAACACCAAGGATGTTGGGCCGATCGTGCTCGAGATTCCCCCGGCCAGTGACGAGGAATCGATTACCGGGAGCATCGATGATGCGTGGCAGACGGCGCTGGAGGATGTCGGACCCGCTGGCGTCGACAAGGGCAAAGGCGACAAGTACCTGATCCTCCCGCCGGGCTACAAGGACAAGCCACCCGAGGGTTACATTGCGTTACCGTCGGCGACCTACACTGGCTTTGTTATCCTGCGCTCCAATCTCAAGAGCGGGAGCGACGCCGATATCGCTAAAGCCGTCGCCTACGGAAAGCGGATTAAACTCTATCCGCTCTCGCAAGCTGCCCATCCTCCGCCGACAAAGTTCGTTGATGTTTATGACGCCATGTTCGACAGCACCATCCCTTACGATTTGCGTTTTTTTCAAGCGCTCGATCGCTTCGTGCAAAGAGAGCCATGGCTGGAACGCGACAAAGTCATGATTGATCAGCTTAAGACCATCGGCATCGAAAAGGGGAAACCATTCAATCCCGATGCAGGCACGCAAAAGATTCTGAACGATGCCGCCAGTGAGGCGCATGCCTGGATCGACCTGAAGTATGAGACGATCTTCACGACACCGTTTAATGAAGGCACTCACTGGCAGTTGCCTGCGCTCCCGGGCGTCAGCGAAGGCATGATGACGAACTTTGCCGGGCCGAACGCCTATCCGGTTGACGGCCGTGGTGTCGCGTTTTCGATGGCTTACTTCAGCGCGAAGCATCTCGGCGCGGGTCAGTACTACCTGATGACGATCGGGGATAAGAATGGCCAGCCTTTCGACGGGGCGGCTAACTATCGGCTAACTGTGCCAGCGAATGCGCCAGTTAAGCTTTACTGGTCAGCCACTGTCTATGATCGCGAGACGCACGCACTCATTCGCAACTTGTCACCATCGAGCCGTTCCTCTAACACGCCGGGACTACAGAAGAACGCCGATGGTTCGGTGGATATCTACTTTGGACCTAAGAGCTCCGGCAGGTAAGAAGTCGAACTGGGTCCCGACCAGCGCGGAAGGAAAGTTCGAAGTTCTGTTCCGTCTCTACGGCCCGGAGAAACCGTTCTTCGATAAGACATGGAAGCTACCGGACATCGAGAAGGTGACGTGATCTCCACAGCAAAGAAAAGAAACATCATATGAGAACCAAACTCGCCAACATCGCGCTGGCCTTATCGCTAGCGTTGCTCGCATCCTTATCCGCACAGGGCGCGGATAAGAAACCCAACATCCTCGTCATCATGGGTGACGACATCGGATGGTTTAACCCGAGCTGCTACAACAGTGGCATCATGGGTTATCAAACGCCCAACATCGACCGCATCGCCAAAGAAGGCGCGCGGTTTACCGACTGGTATGGGCAGCAGAGCTGCACGGCGGGACGCGCGGCGTTCGTCACCGGGCAGTCGCCCATCCGCACCGGACTGACGAAAGTCGGCCTGCCGGGCGCGGATATCGGCCTGCAAGCCGAAGACCCGAGCGTCGCCGATTTCATGAAGAACCTCGGCTACGCGACCGGGCAGTTCGGCAAGAACCACCTGGGCGACCTGAACAAGTTCCTGCCGACCGTCCACGGCTTCGACGAGTTCTTCGGCAACCTCTATCACCTCAACGCCGAGGAAGAGCCGGAGAATCCCGACTACCCGAAGGACCCCGCGTTCAAGAAGAAGTTCGGCCCGCGCGGGGTCATGCACTGCTGGGCCACCGACACCGACGACGCCACCGTCGATCCGCAGTTCGGCAAAGTCGGTAAGCAGAAGATCGAGAACACCGGCCCGCTCACCGTCGAGCGAATGAAAACCATCGACGACGAGTTCACCGATGCCGCCTTGGCGTGGATGGACAAGCAGGCCAAGGCCAGCAAGCCGTTCTTCTGCTATTACAACTCCACCCGCATGCACGTCTTTACGCACCTCAAGAAAGAGAGCGAAGGCAAGACGGGCCTGGGCCTTTATCCCGACGGCATGGTCGAACACGACGGCCACGTCGGCCAGCTACTCAAGAAGCTCGACGACCTCGGCATCGCCGACAACACGATCGTCGTCTACACCACCGACAACGGCGCCGAAGTCTTCACCTGGCCCGATGGCGGCACCACGCCGTTCAAGGGCGAGAAGGCGACCGACTGGGAAGGCGCCTTCCGCGTGCCGACGCTCATCCGCTGGCCCGGCGTGATCAAACCCGGGCAGGTGATCAACGACGTCTGCGCCCACGAAGATTTGATCCCCACCTTCGCCGCCGCCGCGGGCGAGCCGGACCTCGTCGCCAAGGTGATGAAGGGCTACCAGGCCAACGGCAAGACCTTCAAGGTCCACCTCGATGGCTACAACCTCATGCCGTTCCTGAAGGGCGAGGTGAAAGAGTCGCCGCGCAAGGAGTTCATCTACTGGTCCGACGACGGCGACCTGATGGCGATCCGCTACGAGGAGTGGAAAGCCGCGTTCTTCGAGCAACACACGGAGATCTCCCCCAAGACGCCGGTCGGCGTGTGGCAGGGTCAGTTCACCAAGCTGCGTCTCCCGAACTTGTATAACCTGCGCAGCGACCCGTTCGAGCGCGGCCCGACGAGCATCTACTACGGCGACTGGATGGCTCACCGGGCGTTCATCCAGGTCCCGATGCAGGCGTTCGCCGCCCAGTGGCTGGAGAGCTTCAAGGAGTTCCCGCCGCGCCAGAAACCCGCGAGCTTCAATCTCGACGAGGTGATGCGGAAGATGTCGGAGCCAGGCGCCAAGGACTAAATGCCGGCCTTAAACAAATTTACGGTCCTGAAAAACTACTCTTCGATACGACGTCGAAGCTACCGGACATCGAGAAAGTAAACGCGAGTGACAAGTGATGAGAAGAGATATGAAAACGAAACTAGTTGCGATCTATTCGTTAGGTTTAGTACCTGGAGGTAAACACCTCAATACGGGCGCAAACCGTGTCAATGCCAACGGGAACGATTCCGGTCACCGTCGAAAACTTCATCCGGGCGGAGTCCGATCTTTATTTCAGCGCTGTCGCTTTGAAGGAGGACGGCTTCGGGAAGTTCGAGCACCATCGCGAACTCGCACCGATTGATGCCCAGACTGTTATCCGCATGAACCGCGATACGCTTTACTCAGCGGCGGTCTTTGACCTCGACGCCGGATCGGTAACCATCACGCTGCCCGATGCAGACAAACGCTTCATGTCGCTGCAAACCATTAGTGAGGATCAATACTCGCCGCCGACGATTTACGAACCGGGTCCGCATACCCTGACCCGCGAGAAGGTCGGCACGCGTTACGTAATGATAGGCATCCGTACCTTGGTCGATCCGTCGAATCCTGCCGATATGAAGGCGGCTCGCGACTTACAGGATGCGATCAAGGTCGAGCAGTCCGGAGGCCCGGGTAGGTTTGAGGTGCCGAAGTGGGATCCGATTAGCCAAAAGAAAGTGCGCGAGGCACTCATCGCCCTGAGCGTGACGTTAACTGATACGAGCGATTCTTTCGGAACAAAGGATCAGGTCGATCCAGTCCATCGCCTTATTTCGGCAGCTGCCACTTGGGGTGGCAATAAGTTCGAAGCGCTCTTCCGTTTCTATGGGCCAGAGAAGCCGCTCTTCGATAAGACTTGGAAGTTACCGGATATCGAGAAGGTCACGTGATCTCCACACCAAAGCAGAAAACATCATATGAAAACCAAACTCGCCAACATCGCGCTGGCCTTATCGCTAGCGTTGCTCGCATCCTTATCCGCACAGGGCGCGGATAAGAAACCTAACATCCTCGTCATTATGGGTGACGATATCGGATGGTTTAATCCGAGCTGCTACAACAGCGGCATCATGGGTTATCAAACGCCCAACATCGACCGCATCGCCAAGGAAGGCGCGCGGTTTACTGACTGGTATGGGCAGCAAAGCTGCACCGCCGGGCGCGCGGCGTTCATCACCGGGCAATCGCCCATCCGCACCGGACTAACAAAAGTCGGTCTGCCGGGCGCGGATATCGGCCTGCAACCTGAAGATCCGAGTGTCGCCGATTTCATGAAGAACCTCGGCTACGCGACGGGGCAGTTCGGTAAGAATCATCTGGGAGACCTGAACAAGTTTCTCCCGACGGTTCACGGCTTCGATGAGTTCTTCGGCAATCTTTATCACCTCAACGCCGAGGAAGAGCCGGAGAATCCCGACTACCCGAAGGACCCTGCGTTCAAGAAGAAGTTCGGCCCGCGCGGGGTCATGCACTGCTGGGCCACCGACACCGACGACGCCACCGTTGATCCGCAGTTCGGCAAAGTCGGTAAGCAGAGGATCGAGAACACCGGGGCGCTCACCGTCGAGCGAATGAAAACCATCGACGACGAGTTCACGGATGCCGCCTTGGCGGTGGATGGACAAGCAGGCCAAGGCCAGCAAGCCTTTCTTCTGCTATTACAACTCCACCCGCATGCACGTCTTTACGCACCTCAAGAAAGAGAGCGAAGGCAAGACGGGCCTGGGCCTTTATCCCGACGGCATGGTCGAACACGACGGCCACGTCGGCCAGCTACTCAAGAAACTTCGACGACCTCGGCATCGCCGACAACACGATCGTCGTTTACACCAGCGACAACGGCGCCGAAGTCTTCACCTGGCCCGATGGCGGCACGACGCCGTTCAAGGGTGAGAAGGCGACGGGCTGGGAAGGTGCCTTCCGCGTGCCGACACTCATCCGCTGGCCTGGGCGTGATCAAACCCGGGCAGGTAATCAACGATGTCTGCGCCCATGAGGATTTGGTCCCGACGTTCGCCGCCGCCGCGGGCGAGCCGGACCTAGTCGCCAAGGTGTTGAAGGACTATCAGGCCAACGGCAAGACCTTCAAGGTGCACCTCGATGGCTATAACCTCATGCCCTTCCTGAAGGGCGAGGTGAAAGAGTCGCCGCGCAAGGAATTCATCTATTGGTCCGACGACGGCGACCTGATGGCGATCCGCTACAAAGAGTGGAAAGCCGCTTTCTTCGAGCAACACACGGAGATCTCCCCCAAGACGCCGGTGGGCGTGTGGCAGGGTCAGTTCACCAAGCTGCGTCTCCCGAACTTGTATAACCTGCGCAGCGATCCGTTCGAGCGCGGCCCGACGAGCATCTACTACGGCGACTGGATGGCGCACCGGGCGTTCATCCAGGTCCCGATGCAGGCGTTCGCCACCCAGTGGCTGCAGAGCTTCAGGGAGTTCCCGCCGCGCCAGAAACCTGCGAGCTTCAATCTCGATGAGGTGATGCGGAAGATGTCGGAGCCAGGCGCCAAGGACTAAATGCCGGCCTTAAACAAATTTACGGTCCTGAAAAACTACTCTTCGATACGACGTCGAAGCTACCGGACATCGAGAAAGTAAACGCGAGTGACAAGTGATGAGAAGAGATATGAAAACGAAACTAGTTGCGATCTATTCGTTAGGTTTAGTACTGGAGGTAAACACCTCAATACGGGCGCAAACCGTGTCAATGCCAACGGGAACGATTCCGGTCACCGTCGAAAACTTCATCCGGGCGGAGTCCGATCTTTATTTCAGCGCTGTCGCTTTGAAGGAGGACGGCTTCGGGAAGTTCGAGCACCATCGCGAACTCGCACCGATTGATGCCCAGACTGTTATCCGCATGAACCGCGATACGCTTTACTCAGCGGCGGTCTTTGACCTCGACGCCGGATCGGTAACCATCACGCTGCCCGATGCAGACAAACGCTTCATGTCGCTGCAAACCATTAGTGAGGATCAATACTCGCCGCCGACGATTTACGAACCGGGTCCGCATACCCTGACCCGCGAGAAGGTCGGCACGCGTTACGTAATGATAGGCATCCGTACCTTGGTCGATCCGTCGAATCCTGCCGATATGAAGGCGGCTCGCGACTTACAGGATGCGCTCAAGGTCGAGCAGTCCGGAGGCCCGGATAGGTTTGAAGTGCCGAAGTGGGACCCGGTTAGTCAGAAGAAAGTGCGCGACGCGCTCATCGTCCTGAGCACGACGTTGACCGATACCAGCCACGCCTTCGGGGCAAAGGACGAGGTTAATCCGATTGATCGCCTCATTTCGGCAGCTGCGACCTGGGGCGGCAATCCACCGAAGGACGCTACTTATCTCAATTTCACTCCGCCGAAGAACGACGGGAAGACTATCTATAAGCTCACAGTCAAAGACGTGCCGGTCGACGGCTTCTGGTCCATCAGCCTCTACAATGACAAAGGCTACTATCAGAAAAACGAACTCAACGCTTACTCGCTCAACAATATCACGGCTAAGAAAAGCGCAGATGGTTCGACGACGATCCAGTTTGGAGGATGCGACGGCAAAACTACCAACTGTCTCCCGATCATGCACGGCTGGAATTACACCGTGCGCCTGTATCGCCCACGCAAAGAAATCCTCGACGGTTCTTGGAAATTCCCAGAGGCACAGCCCCAATGAGACTTCCTCCTGATATCCAGTTTCACGAAGACATTCGTCTCCTGGTCTATCGACCGAAGGGACGATTGAACAAGGCGACGGTTAACAAAATCGTATTTATTGTTGAAGACCTCGAAGCCAAATCGCAGGAGCCATTCAATCGATTCTTTGATACTCTGGGTCACGATGAAGTTGAGCTGAACTTTAGATACGTGATTCAGATTTCTCTGCATCGACGCCATTCTTATGCGGGTCGGCCGCCGGTGAAATCAGCAATTCTCGCGACTGATTCCACGATAATTCATTACGCGCGGCTGCATGCCCTGCTGACCCAGGGCTCTTCGATCAAGGTCAAAATCTTCCAAGACCGCAACGAAGCTGCCTGGTGGCTCGGCGTACCCTTTGAGATTCTCGTGCCGAAAGCCTCCGCTCGTGAATCAGAGTAAATGCAAATACGAAACATCAACGCACTCGTTGGTTCAGTTTTCGTGTATCCAGGGGCTTTCGGAAGGCGAACCGGTTACGAAGGAGCGGCTATACCTTCCGCATTCAAGGGAAAGTGCACACGGTAAAGAGCGCCAAACATTGCGAGCGAGTTGTCGGTGCATAATCCGCCGTGACCCCAAAGGGTCTGCAAGAGTTTGCACGGGTCCTGCCGAACATGAGCACGAAGACGGTGGTCGCGAAGATGCAAGGCGTCTTAACAAGGAGTGGACTAATGTCATCGGGGCGGGACTCTGATAGAGCACCAGGCTAGGCATGACTGAATACTCGTTCTTCTCCACGCTGGGAGCGCTGCTGCTTTTCCTGGTCCACGTCGCGGTAATCGCGCGGGTGATCTTGCGGCCGCACCGGGAGCCTGCTTCGCGGATTGCCTGGATCGTGATGATCATCGCTTTACCCGTCGTGGGTATGGTCTCTTATCTTCTCCTCGGTGAGACGAATATTGGGCGTCGTCGCGTGCGCCGCATGCGTGAATTGCTGGCCGGTATGCCGAGTGTCGCCGACGCGCCTGGAGCGGATGCGCCAGCTCTGCAGGCGGAAATTCCGGAACGTTACAGCCACCTGTTCCGGGTGGGGCATTCGGTGAATGGTTTCGAGCCCGTGGGTGGTAACCACGGACGATTGCTGCCGGATTCCAATGCCAGCATTGAGTCGCTGGTCTCGGACATCGATGCCGCGAAGGATCATGTGCATCTGATCTTTTATATTTGGCTGCCGGATAACAACGGCCTCAAGGTAGTCGGAGCGCTGAAGCGAGCTGCGGCGCGCAAAGTCACCTGCCGGGTCATGGCAGACGGCCTCGGTTCCCGGATCATGATCGACTCCGAGCATTGGAAAGGGATGCACGATGCTCGCGTGCATATCGCCACCGCCCTGCCGATCGGCAATCTGCTGCTGCGGCCGTTGCTAGGTCGCATCGACCTTCGCAACCATCGGAAGATTGTAGTTATCGATGACTGGATCACTTATTGCGGGAGCCAGAACTGCGCGGATCCGGAGTTTCTCATCAAGGCAAAGTATGCGCCATGGGTCGATGCGTTGATGCGTTTCGAAGGCCCGATCGCCCGGCAGAACCAGTATCTATTTGCCAACGACTGGATGGCGCAGGTGGACGAAGACATTCGCGAACTCCTGCAGCGCCCGCTGCCCCCCGGCGAACCGGGCTTTGCCGCGCAGGTGATCGGCACGGGACCGACGGTGCGCAATTCCGCCATGCCCGAGGTGTTCGAGACGCTGATGTATGCGGCCCGTCATGAGCTCTTCATCACCACGCCTTATTACGTGCCCGACGAAGCGATGCAGATCGCGCTCTGCGCAAGCGCTTATCGTGGGGTGGAAACGACCATCATCTTTCCGGCGCGCAACGACTCCTTCATCGTGCAGGCGGCCAGTCGCAGTTATTACGCTGACTTGCTGGCGGCCGGGGTTCGCATTTTTGAATTCGAAGGCGGGCTCCTTCACACCAAGTCTCTCACACTGGATGGCGAGATCACCCTGATCGGGTCCGCCAACATGGATAGACGCAGTTTTGATTTGAACTACGAGAACAACATCCTGTTCTGCGATTCCGCCCTCACCGCCGAAATGCGCCGCCGTCAGGAGGCATATCTGGCCCAATCGCACGAGGTCACCGCCGAGATGGTCGCCCAGTGGCCAATCACGCGCCGGCTTTGGAATAATTCCATCGCGATGCTCGGTCCGGTATTGTGAGCCGACGCGATCTGCGGGAGCAGCCGTCCATCACGATCGATTGCCGACATTGGACCAAGGCCTGACATTAGGCGTTGGAGCGGCGCGCCTTTAACGTTTTTTTTTGACGATCCCAGGGCGTATCGATACCGAAGCAGCCGCGAGCTATCGCGACGTAATACGAAATTTAAAATTGTGCTATTGATGCGGTCCCATGCTTTTGTAACAACTGGGGGAAACAAAGTCTTAACCATGCGAGGACGCATTGGTGCCGGCATTCGTCATTGAGAAACATGCTGACGGACAGTTCACAGTATTCGTCTCATCCAGTCCGACGCCGATGGCAGGGCTATATATATACTGCAACCCGAACGCGTGCATCCGGTGGATGTGCCCTGCGCAAGGCGATGATGTGTGTTACGAAGTGGGGTGCCGGAGCAGCCGAGATGCGTGCAGCGATTCATCCCGCAAGCAGGGAGAAGGGTGCAAAATAAGGTAAACTACTCGATATCGGCACGTCGACCGCATAGCCTGTCGTCAGGGATTGGCCGTTGGGGCGCAGGCTTTACGGCCCAAGAGAGAATCTCAGCCTAAGCCTGATGCATTTTGAACTGAATCAGTAATCGCGATGAAAACTGTTGAATCGCCCGGCGAGAAATTCACCCGCCAGGGCGGAAAGCAACGGACAAGGCTTTTGCGACACTGGCTGGTACCCAAACTTTACTCAGAAGGTCATGCAGTCAGGATGGGTCGCACAAAAAAGAGAACTGTTCTCTTAAACAATTGAAACCAACAATTATGTTACAACTATTATTCAGAAAATGGTGGGTGGTATTGGTGCAGGGAATTTTACTGATCATCCTGAGCGTTTACATTTTTCAAAATCCGGTTGAAGTACTGGCCGGCATCTCGTTTTGGTGTGGATTATTGGTGCTTGCTGCCGGCCTGTTAGGGATCATTGCCTGGCTGGCTGCTGATAAACCAGAAAGAGAAGGGATGTCGCTTTTTTGGAGTATTCTGACCGCTGCTTTTGGTTTGCTGATGCTTTTGCATTTACTGGTCACCATGAAAACACTTACCGTGATCTTTGGATTGTGGATGCTGATAACCGGCCTGCTGCTTATTCAGTCGGGCTGGTCGTTAAGAAGCAGAAATTCATTTGGCTGGATAATGGTTATCGCAGGCGTGTTATCAGCTGTGGCGGCTGTTATGATGGTTTTCAACATCGGTACCGGAGCGGTTGGCATCAGTACCCTGCTCGGTTTGCAGGTTTTGCTTACCGGCATTGCCCTGGTCTTGTTATCGTTTACCAAGAAAGTAGTGGCGGGTAGGGTTAAGGATAAAATCGAATCCTTGAGATCAGGGCTTTAATAATTATCAGGGTTTCTCGTTCAACTTCTGAACCTGATCAAATCTTCCACCAAGGCGTGAGCGAGAATCCCTTCAATTTTGCGGGTAAGGTTGCGCTCGTTACTGGCGGCAGCCGCGGGATTGGCCGTGCTACTTCGCTTCTCTTCGCGCGGCAGGGGGCAAGAGTGGTCATCGGCGATGTCGATCCGGCTGGGGTGGAGACCGCGGAGACAATCAAGCAAGATGGAGGCGAGGCTCTTTTTGTGCGGACGGACGTGCGCGAGGCGAGCGAGGTGAAAAATCTTGTGGCGGCCGCGGTCAAAACCTACGGCGGGCTACATTGTGCGTTCAACAACGCGGGTGTTCTTCCTACAGCAGCTTTGCTCGCGGACGTTGAAGAAGTGGCGTTCGATCAAGTTGTCGCCGTCGATCTGAAGGGCGCGTTCCTCTCGATGAAGTATGAAATTGAATACATGCTTGGCGCCGGCGGCGGCGCCATCGTCAACAACGCGTCGATCGCCGGAATGATTGCGGATCCCGGCATCAGCGCCTATGTGGCGGCGAAGCATGGCGTGATCGGTTTGTCGAAAGCGGCTGCGCTCGAATACGCGAGTCAGGGGATTCGCATCAACGCGCTCGCGCCAGGTTTGGTTGAAACCGCAATGACGAAACCCTGGTTCGACGATCCGAATATTCGCAGGCATTTCATTACCAACTCGCCAATCGGCCGCGTCGCGCAACCGGAAGAGATGGCCGGTATGGTCCTGTTTCTTTGCTCCGACTTCGCATCATTCGCTGTCGGTCAGACTTTTGTGATCGATGGCGGCTACACCGCTCATTGAGGTCCGAGCCGGACCGGCATTTGGGACCCTAACCGCGTCCCTCAAAGCATCGCTCGCGAAACCTTTCTGCAATTGGGCATCGGGCTTGGACGATGGATTTATGGGACGACACGAAGGTAACAACCTCTTCGATTGTGGAATCTATTCGATATCCTAACGACCGAAAGAAGCGGAAGATGCGGGAGGATAGGACTAAGGTCCAATAGCCGGGAGCCAGTCGAATATGCATCTTCTGGTGGAGGTGCCGCGTAGCGGCTACATGCGTCATGAGTCTGCCGCCCGATGTTCAGTGCGTTGATGCTGCTCAGCTTTTTGTCTGGCGACCACGCGGAATCCTCGATCAGAGGAAAGTCGATAAGCTCGTAGCCTTTGCCACTGAACACGAGAACAGATTCGGAAAATCGTTCAATCGTTTTACCGACATCTCACGGCTCGATTCGGTCGATCTTAATTTCAACTACGTCTTTCACGTCGCGCTTTATCGGCGGCTATCGCGACGAGGTCGGACAATCATCAAATCAGCTTTTCTCGTCCCTAATGCCGAGGTCTCTCGATACGTGAGGCTGCATGCGCTACTCACGGATTACTCGCCCCTCAAGGTTCGCATATTCAAGGAGTACGCAGTTGCCGCGGAATGGCTCGGTGTTCCCGTTGCATTGCTGAAAAGTAGCGGCGCCACGGTTTAAGCCGCGCGCAGCCTACGCTTGAAGGATTTATTGATTTCCGATGCGATGCACTTCATACGGGATTACATTGGGCTTCGTCCTCTTCAGTATTTTGCCTAACTAAAGGTTTATGCAGCGTGTGTTCGAGTTAGCAGGGTTCCTTGTTTTCCTCGTGCTCCTAGAGCGCTTTTCAAAAATAACATTTAGCGTCGACTTCGGCCGGCCAATTTTGGGAGCGACGCGGGGTTGCCTCTCAGCTCTTGCCATTGCTCTTTTCTTTTCGTCCCCATGAGCTGGGTTACGTTCATCTGGGCTGTGGTGATCGGGGCGTGTGCGACTATGGCGCTGCCGCATTTGCTCATCGGGATCAAGCGCAAGACGTGGGAAAATTTGTTCTTCGCCATCGCCGCGCTGTCCGTGGCGAGTATCGCCTGCGGGGAATTGGCGATCATGCACTCGCGGACAGCGGAGGAGATCGGTCGTGCGATACAATGGACGCACCTACCCGTATTCTTTCTCGTCCTCGCGATTGTCGGATTCGTCCGCTTTTATTTCGGGACGGGGCGGCTCTGGCTTGGAATTGCAGCATGTGTGGCGCGACTCGTTAGTCTCGTCATCAATTTTGCTTTCCCTCCGAATCTAAGTTTCCGCGAGATCACTTCTTTGCGACAGTTTAGTTTCCTCGGGGAAACCATCGCGCTGCCGGAGGGAGTGGTCAGTCCGTGGACGCATCTCGGAGAGTTAAGTTCGCTCTTGGTGTTCGCTTTCGTGGTAGATGCGTCGCTCACATTGTGGCGGCGGGGAACATCGGAGGATCGCCGGCGGGTGGTGGTGGTTGGCGGAAGTATCACGCTCTTTATCCTGGTAGCGGCGGGATTGTCGGCGCTAGTTCACGCGAAGGTCATTGACCTGCCGTACCTGGTCAGCTTCCCTTTCCTGGGGGTAATCGCGGCGATGGGTTATGAATTAAGCCGTGACGTTTTACGCGCGGCTCAACTGGCGCGCGAATTGGGCGAGGAGGAGCGGCGCCTGGATCTGGCGGCGCAGGCCGGCGGCCTGGGTATGTGGAGGTGGGACGTGGCGAACGATCAAGTCTGGATGAACGAGAAAGGCCGATCGCTTTTCGGCTTCGCTCCGCAAGATAAACCGAATGCGGAGCGATTCCGCAGTCGAATCCATTCGGAGGATCGCGAAGCAGTCCGAGCGGTCGCGGCAAAGGCCCTGCCAGTGGGCGCGGATTACGAAACTGAATACCGGGTTGTTTTGCCCGACGGAGCGATACGCTGGCTGCATTCGCGCGGTCGTGTCGAGCTAGGCGCAGATGGCAAACCGTACCGGGTCCACGGCGTTTCTTCTGATGTCACGGAACGCAAGTTGTCGGAACAGGCGTTGCTTGAAAGCGAGATGCGTTTTCGCACGGTCGCCGACGCCGCGCCCGTGCTCATCTGGATGTCCGGCCCGGACAAACTCTGCACCTTTTTCAACAAAGGCTGGCTCGACTTTACCGGCCGAAAACTGGAGCAGGAGCTTGGTAATGGATGGGCAGAAGGCGTTCATGCGGACGACTTCGCGCACTGCCTCGACATTTACAAAAATTCCTTTGATGCGCGCCAACCGTTTACAATGGAGTATCGCTTGCGACGAAATGACGGTGAATATCGCTGGGTCCTGGACAGTGGAACGCCACGATTCTCCGATGATGGCGCGTTTCTCGGTTACATCGGCTCATGTATCGATATCGCCGGGCGCAAGCAGGCAGAGCTTGATCACCAGCGCCAAAACATGGAACTGGCGCGTGTTGGACGTGTCGCGTTGATGGGCGAACTGGCGGCGTCGCTTGCACACGAAGTCAACAATCCGATTGGGGCAATTGTAACGAACGCCAGCGCCGCGCAACGCTTAATCGCGGCTGGCAAAATGGAAATCGAAGAGTTAAACGATTTGCTCGCCGACATCGCGGCTGACGGTCGCCGGGCCGGGGAGATTGTTCACAGTATTCGCAATATGGTCCGCAAAGGCAAAGAGCGCCGCTCCTTGACCGAGATCAATGACGCAATTCAGGATCTCCTCCGGATTATCCACGCGGAAGCCGTCGGAAGGGACGTGACAGTAGTAACCGAAATTGATTCGGACGGCTGCCGAGTGATGGCAGATCGTGTGCAGCTGTTACAGGTGCTTCTTAATCTCACGATGAACGGCTTTGAAGCAATGTCGGTGATCCGCTCTAACGCTCGGCGTCTTATCATCCGTGCCGGCCGTAACGAAAACGGCGAGATTTGTATCAGCGTGCGGGATTCTGGTCCTGGCTTTCCCGCGGGATTAGCCGAGCAACTTTTCGAGCCATTCTTTTCGACAAAAGCCGAAGGGACCGGAATGGGGTTGGCGATTGCGCGCAGCATCATCGAAGCGCACGGCGGGACGCTTTCGGGAGAAAATTGTGAGGACGGCGGGGCGTGTTTCACCGTTTGCCTTCCTGAAATAAAGAGGACAAATGAGAAGCGATTTAGTTCTGTTCTCGCCGGAAACACTGACTGAAAAAAATGACGGGGAAAACGCCGGGAGTGATGTAAACTTAAACATCCGCTCGCGCCCCCATCCTACGAATTGAAAGTGTGGCGACATCCGCGCCCGCCAGCGACTCTCGCTTTGGGATGGGACTAAGGTCTTATAGTATTCCATCAAATAAGCCCCATAATTGCTTCATACGACTCATCGCCACACCTAATGCAAGTTTTTACAGAGTTTTCGAAAAACTCGACGCGGAAGGCTCATCTTTGAGCGATCCCACCCGTAACGGCATCTGGCTGCTGGACGATGACGCTTCCATGCTGAAGGCGCTTGGCCGGTTGCTGAACTCGGCCGGTTTCGTGGTCGAGAAATTTAGCGATCCGGCGGATTTTCTTTCAAACCTTGAACAAAGGGAGTGTCACGTGGCGGTTCTCGACGTGTGGATGCCAGACATGAATGGCCTGGAAGTGCAGGCCCGTCTCCGGCGCGATTCACCGAAGACGCGAATTATTTTCATTACCGGACGCGACGATCCATTAGTCCGCCAGACGGCACTCGATGCCGGAGCTTTCGCGTTTCTGGCAAAACCTTTCGAAGACGAAGTTTTGCTACAGCTAATTCACAAGGCAGTAGCGGGCTAGGGAGTTGGGCATTCCTCGTTCCTCCCTATACGGGTAACGTATGCGCGACCCTCCTCCAAAAGAGGTACGACTAAGGTCCTATAGGCAAGAGCGCTCGAAACCCTTAAATCCACCTTTATGAAACAGCTCAGCTTCCTCATTATCGCAACTAGTGCTTTTCTCAGCAGCTCTCTTTTTGCCGGCCCACCTGATTACAAACAAGCCGCGCCGCCGCCGCCGCCGCCGAACTACGGAGTCGGTTTTTACGGCGCGATTGACATGGGGGCAAATGTCTATCAAGACCGCGGTGGAACCCGAACTTTTACGCAAGATAATCCGAATCTACTTGGCTTCGGAGACAGTCTTGAAATCTCCCCAAAAAATGACGTCGGATTTTTTGGCGGCATTAAACTCGGTTACGTTTTCGGCACCGGTGTAGTTCGTCCAACGGTTGAAGGCGACTTCTTTTACAATGGCTTTCGCGGTGGCGGTGACTTCACCTTGAGGGATTCGTTTGGTGATGTGCTGGCACAGAGGAACGCGACTACTTGGGTTAATACGGGCGCGTTCATGGGGAACTTTATCTTGAGATTCGCACCTGGAAACCAAAAATTCCAGCCGTATGCCGGCGCCGGGGTCGGCGTCTATTATGCCGAAGGCGCGGGCACCCAGCTCACAAACCCCAATACCGGCACTGTCACCGTCAACACTGGCGGGGGGCGAAGTCACGCGGACCTCGCGTGGCAGATTATTGCCGGCGCAGATTATTATTGGACCCCCAAGTTCAGCACGTTTATTGAATACAAGTTCCTCGAGTACGAGAGCACCCAAATCGATACCAGGCAGAGTCGCGTCCTGGGGCAGCAGTTAGTTGGGGCTGGTGTGCGGTTCCATTTCTAAGACCCGACGCGAATTTAGCGTGGGAATCGGCCTCTTGTTCCTCGGGAGGCCGGTTTTTTCTCTGGGAAAACTTCTTTTAGGCGACGGAGAACTCATGCCGGCGCTCGCCACGGCGAGCTTCTCCACGCCAATGCGACGAAGAGTTGGACTTTGGTCCCATATGCGAGCGCCGCTTAGTCTGGCATTGTCAGCTTGTACAAACCGAAAAATTACAACCATATATATGAAGAACATCACACTCATCGCGCTCATTGCTGGGGCCGCCGTCTTCGTCGGCGCGTCAGCACTAATACTGCCAGTAATTCTCCGAGCACCGAGACCTCGCGTATCGCGGCCGAATTCAGCGCGAAAAAGCCGCAAGATCTCAAACAGCAAAAACTCTATGACGGCCTTTGCCCCTACACCCGCCACGGCATGAAAAAGGAAAGCGGATTTACCGAGACGCTAACCACCCCCAGGCAGTGGCAATACATGCAGCCACCGCCCGCAGGACAGGTTTTAATCGTGAAGCAAAACGGAGAGACCTTTTACGCTGATCCCGATACAATTCGCAATCAGATCTTCACTGGCTACCAAGTCCAGTTTCAGGCTTACAAGCAAGCGCAACTCCTGGCGAGCAGGCAAAATCCCGCACTAAATGTTCATCCTGATCCGCACGGGGTCGTGGTCAACGAGTTTGTTGGATGGGGCCTCGGCCCTCTTGCTCCGATCGATAGCGGCTTAGTATCCAGGGATCGAAGATCAGTAGAATCGACTAAGCGTTAGATATTACAGTTCTTACGATGACTTTTGGTATCACGTAATTGAACAACCAAACTAAATTAAGAAAGAAGGGTTTCTAACACGACCGACGATTACTCTCACCAGATCCGAGACAAGGGAGAGGGCATGGTGCTGCTCAAGCCCAATGTTGCCCTAAAGTCCCATAGACGCGCGTGATACCCAGTGACAAAACATGGCTGTGCACATAAGCAACCAGAAACCCGAACAAAAGGAAGGAAACTATCAATTATGAAGAAGAGATACACATTGCTGGTGCTCGTTGGCCTTTGCGCCGCGGCGTGCCAGACACAGCAGCAAAATGTTCAGAGCAAACAGGCGATGGCGGTTCAAACAGCGGTGAGTCGTGCCCAGTTTGATATGAATTGTCCAAGCGCAGCAGGACAGGTTCTTTCGACGAACGTAAGTCAGCCCGAGGTGCAGGGACGTTGGGCTTCCGCTTACGGAGTGCAGCGCTTCGAATACACGGTCGGTGTGAGGGGCTGCGGCCAGCGCAGGACGTACATCGTGATCTGTCCAGAAGGCGGCGGTTGCTTCGCTGCTGCGGGACGGTAATCAGCGCCCTTATCTGTAATCGCTTGACACAATTCCAAGGTCCGATTCATATCGGACAGGGAAAGTGACTATTTTCGAGGAAATGAAATACATCCAGGTCACAAGCTCGGCCCAAATCATCGCACAAAACCCGAACCAATTATGAAATCACGATTCGCGTCAGTCCTGATCGAATTTCCTCTGTCTCGTCACAGCGGTCGCCGGTTACGCGCAGCAGGATGGAAAAGACGGAAAAGAAATTCCGGTGCAACAGGCGCCGAAGCCGGTCAGCCAGGATAAGTGGCCATTGGGCGAGATCTTGCGTCGCGCGCTGGAACAGGTTAAGACCCACGCTAATTAAGCCCGTATAATTGGAAATAAGGAGAGCAATGAAGAAACAAATCGCTTTGTTGATCGCGTTAGTTGTGGCGGCAACTTCGGTCCTTACCGCCGGGCCGGTGGAACTGGAGCCGAAGGCGATGGCGCCCCCGCCCACGATCACGGACGACGATCATTGGCACTTCAATATCGGGGTGCCAGGCTGGTTCGCCTTTGTTAAGGGCGATATCGGGCTGCATGGCGTCAGCTCGCATCCAGACATCGGCTTCTTCGATGATCTTCTCACACACTTCACCGGGATTACGAGTATCAGCGCTGACGTGAGGAAGGGCCGTTGGGGTGTTTATGGCGATCTTCTCTATATGAGCCTCTCGGCGGGAATCTATGGTGACGGGTTGGTTAAAAAGGCAAACCTCACGGTGGATTCGTACATTGCGGATGGGGAGATTTACTACCGGGTCTTGGAAGGTCCGAACGGCTGGCTCGATGCCCGGGCTGGAGGACGCTATTTTAACACGTTCAACAGGATTGGACTGACCAGCAATGACAGCAAAATCAACCAGGCTGCCGCCCAGCTCGTAGCTGCCGCAAACCAAGACCTTCGCGACCTTCTCGACCGCCTCATACACGGTGCGCTCGACCCAAATAGACCTTCTGTTCCATTTCCACCTCTCGGGGCGGACGAGAAGTTAAAAATACTCGGACTCATCCGACACGCCCGGCAAGACCCGGTAACAGCGCAGCAAAGAATCGTCAGTATCCTGAACACACAGCTCAATCGCGGTTTCGGTCTCACCGAGTATTGGGCTGATCCCTATATCGGCTTTGGCGGTCGCTATAATCTGAACAAGCCTTTTTATCTGACCGGCAAAGCGGATGTCGGCGGCTTTGATGTCGGTTCCATCATCACCGTGCAAGGCTATGGTGGGCTCGGGTACCAGTATAACCGGAACATCTATGCCGAACTTGGCTTCCGGTTTCTGTACTACGATTACGATAGCGACGGCTTCCTTTATAAAGTTTGGACCTACGGCCCTCAACTCACGGTTGGCGTCCAATTTTAGAGATTCGTTAGGCGATTGATTGCTTCCCGCGAAAGAGAGGGCCGCTTCGGTTCAATCGCGAAGTTGCACATTCGCGAAATATTTGAGTCTTTTTAGCGCGTCTAATGTCGGAAAATCCTGCCGGCGCCGATGAAGCCTCAGGAGCACAAGATTAGGGTCGAGTCTGACAATAAGCGGTGCGCGTGAGGGACGGAGATGGCTTCAACTCAAATATAATGAATACATTAATAACATGGAATCAGCTCAGAGAGATGGAAGAAGCGACGCAAAATCGCTTCAATCGTTTCCTGGGCGGATTTCGGAACAGAATAGGCACGGGCGAGACCCACAGCCTGACGGTCGCGGATTGGTCACCGGAGGTTGATATTAGTCAGGATAATCACGAGTACCTGCTCAAAGCTGACCTGCCTGAGATGAAGAAGGATGACGTTAGGGTAACAGTCGAAGACGGCATCCTCTGCGTTTCCGGAGAACGCAAAAGCGAGAAGGAAGATCAGAAAAGAAAATTCCATCGGATCGAGCGATCCTATGGCAACTTCCGACGCAGCTTCACCCTGCCGGAAGACGCCGATAGCACGAAAGTGACAGCGGAGTTCCACGACGGAGTACTGAAAGTTCACCTCCCGACGACGACGAAAACAAGATCAAAAGCTCTCGAAGTTAAAGTGGCGTAATGCACTAACACTGACGGCGAGCGTACGGAGAGTTCCGTGCGCGAGCCCAAGTGTAAAGCTGCTAACTTGTTCGACTCTCGTTTAACCAAGGTCGGTCCCTACGCAATGGAACAGATAAAACACAACCACTCAGGGGGCGCGAATTTCGAAGCCCGCACCGTCAAGGACATCATCAAGCCTACGGAGAGCATTCTTAATAAGGTTTGCGTAAAGGAAGCTTTGGACGAAATGCAGGCGCGGGCAGTCGATTCGTCACCTGTAATCGATCAACGCGGCGAACTATTGGGGACGGTGTCGAAAAACAGAATGAACCGGGAGGTGGGTGGTTTCGGACACGATCCCAAGACAGAACCGGTAGAAGCACACATTGACAAAAACAATCCCTATTGCTTCGAAGACCAGACGGTGGCTGCGGCGGAGCAAATGATGCTCAACGCAAAGGTCGGCGAAGTTTTTGTAGTAACCCGCGAAAAATTCCTGGTAGGAACAATAAATATTGAAGCGATTGTAGCGCAGAAACACGGAGGAAAAGATCCGCTGGGAGTTTCTGAGAAATCGGCGTCTAGGAGCATCACAATCCGGTTCGCTCCTCAGTCTTAACGGTTGGCCATTCTTATTCCGCGTCGCAGCTTCGGTAACGATTCGCGAAATTGGGTTGGAGAGCGCCCGACAATTCGCCGGAACGATCGATTGAAAGCCGCTGAGCAGGAGACCCATCGCTTCGCCGAAGGCACCTTCGTAATCTTTGAAAATCTGTGACCGCGAAAGATAGCGTATGACTTCCCGATCAGAGGATCGGGATGCGCTTCGTTTGCTCATTAGGCTTTGCGCAGCGCTGAGCCTGACCACGCGTGCGGGTCGCACCACTGCGCGCTTTCTAAGATGCGATCCCTCTCAGCGACCGTTGCCCCGATGAAATCGCCGGACGAAGGAGGCGTCGACGAGAGTCTGCCGTCGAAGATCAGGGGACTGCTTTCTGCCCGCAACGCGCAGATGCCGGAAAGGCGCGCTGCCGCATTTTGAATTTCTATGGTGCGCGAGGTAAAGAGCGCCGCTTTGCGTCAGTGTTAGTTGCATATTTGGTTTCGTTTTAATGTTACCGTACGTTCATGCGGTCTGCGCACTCCTCGCAGGCAGGATTTCTCGCCGCTTACAATTGATGCGACGGCGCATCGCTGCGCACCGCTCTTCCAGGTCGGTGATCTGGGCGCTGAGAAAAGCAATGCCGACGTTGGGAGCCGTCAAGTTTGAGAACAAACCGGCGACCGACGTTTTGCGGGACCGCCCGCGGTGGATCGACCCTGCACATTTTTTCATAACCCCAGAAACTCCTTTTCAAAACAGATCGGCACAATAAGACCTTAGTCCTACGCCGGTTCAGGCTGTTTCCTCGCGGAGTTGGCTCGGAGCGAAGTCGAAATTTGTCTGCGAAGCTTATGGCGCAATCGCACGGCCTTCAGCGCGCTTTGACGTCTGGGCCAATTCACTACCTGTTTTGCGATCGTTAATCACAAATGTGTTGTTTTCTCCGAACATTGACCACGGCCCGCGCGACACTTCGCGAAACTCCACAAAGCGCCAGTCGGTCACATCCGTGTCGCTTAAGCCGAGATAGTCACGCACAGCGGGAGAGACATCGAGGCCCGCGCCTTTGTTCAGATTGGGTTTCGGACGTTCGTTGCCAAAGACATATTGCCAATAATCGGTGCGGAAAGGTCCTGCATCTTCCCATTGCGCATAAACCGTTCGATTCCCTTTGCGAATCGCGACCCATCGATCCTTGCAGGTGGAAACCCCGGGGCCTTGGTACGCCTCCTTGAACCACGGAACGACGCGCGGCGCCTCCGGCCGGTGACCATTGACTGACTTGTCGTTGTATGGGAGGGCGCAGTAAAACGGGTTCTGTCGAGGCGTGAACTTTACCGGAATGTAATTGCTACGATGCGCGGGATTTGGGTCGTCAAAACCGCCATAATTCCTGGTCCAATTTTTGTCCCAGGAGCTCCTCCGGTTCGGCACCGGATTATTTCTGCTGGGCCGCTCGCCGATCCAAAAGACAGTTGTCACAATATTTCTCTTCCACGGAAAACGCTCTCCTGCGGCTGCGACTCTGTGCTCAGTGTTTACACAGCCCGCGATGATCGCTGCTAGCGCACCGATCGACAGGATCGATATTGCTTTCATCATGTGCTTCCCTGTTCATGAAGGAAGCGGGTGTCTATCGAGTAGCGCTATCCGAAGGAAATCGCAACCAAGACCCTGCGTTTTGTCAGGAAAGTTCTCACGCGAACAGGCTGCGCTCGTGGGGAGAGTGCCCATGCCGGATCGTGACTGACGGTCCGCAGCACGGGGAAAAATCAAAAGTTATTTGGCAACCACGCAGCGCGACAGGATTTTGCGAGAACTTCATGACGAGCAGCGGACGTGGGCGGCAGTTAGACGGCGAAAGCGAAGACGGCGCATGACACTGGACTTCCCAAAGATGAGCCCTTTTCGATGTCGCCGTCAGTGCCAGTATCGTTCTCCCTTCACGGCCTGTTCTCAACGAGTGCCTCATAACGACCGTTCGTCTGTGTGTCACTCAAGAGAACAAATGCAACATCGTGCTCAAGCGTCATTGTTACGTATGCCGCTTTGCCTTTCTCATGGTCCGCCACTGTGTAAACCTCGTGAAGGGGGTTAACGCTGTGTTCCCTGCTCCCATTTCCCGCGACTACCGCCGCGGTAACATCGAGGGCCACATGGCGGAGTTTATCTTGTGTTGGTGTGACAACTCCCCACCGCTCAAAGGTCGTCCTGGCAATGACTCTTCCACTGTTCACGTCGGTCAGCGTGATAATGCCTTTTTCCACACTGACCCGAAATTGCGCAGGCAGCGGTGTTCGCGAATCTGCCTGATCTTCCGGCACGGGCGGTGGCTGCCCTTCTGCATCTAGGTGCATGGCAAACGACATCGTCGCTATTGCCGCCAGTATGAAAATTATCGTCTTCATATCTATCGACGAAAAAACTACGGGACGATGGGCGCGAGCTCGGCCGCGCAAAAGTCGAGGGCGCGAGAGTAAAGCGATAGACTCGTTGGATTCCCTTCAGGTCAAAGAGTCGAGCAGTTCCAAGAGGCGCATGGAGGATTCACCATTTGCCTCGACCCATTCGGGGTGTTGGATCCGCAGGTCGTCGTGGATCTGTTGCCGGCGGCCGGGGTAGTCGACGGGCGTTCGTGCCTTACGTACACGAAATGGCCAAGTGAGGGTCTTCCAAAACGCGGCACGCAGGTGCTGGCGGTGTGCGTGACGCCCGGCCAACTGGATGACTGCGTCAGCGAACATTCCGCTTCGCGTGACCGTAAGGGTCGGGGTTGATTTTGTCATAAGGTAGTCCTTTCTGTTTTTAATTGTTTATGTAATTTACCCCCTCGATGAGTCTGCTCTGTTCTGAGCACTCCGAATTTCATAAACGTCTTTTTATTTGGGGTTGACCGCTCCAAATCCGCGCGGAACCAGGAATCATCCTCACGAGGCGCTTTGAACAGCCGCCTCGCTTCGGTCGACTCGGGGCTCCAGCTGAATCTGGAGATCGCGCTAGGCGATGCCTCAGCGAAGGTTAAGCCCCCCAACCGGCTTTTCGGCCCGGCCGAAAGTGCGTTGAGACGTCGGATAACGTAATCGAGTACGATTTTACCAGCACTCTCGACAGCCGCATATTGGACCTTAGTCCAATGCGTTTAGGAGCCGCAAAGACGGCAAGGGCTCCGACTAACTCGGGATATCTCGGGAAGAATTTAGATGGCTAACGACGACCTTCGGCAGCTTGAGATAAGGTAGACCGCGTCACTTGCCGCTCTCATTCAGCCGAGGAATTCGAATTCTAATTAGCGGCGTGTTTGTCCAGGTTTAGCTGCTGCAGATCGGGGGACTTTGGAGCGGTCCTCGGCTTGGGAACAGCCATAATGCCGCCTGGGCCAAGCGGGAATTCCATTCGAAAGAGCGCGCCAAACATGGCGATCGAGTTGTCGCTCCACAATCCTCCGTGGCCCCAGATAATGTCTTTGGGCACGCGCACGACCCAACAAGGGATGCGGGCATTGCCGGTATATTCAAATTTCCACTTCCGCCAAAGTTCTTTTCCCGTCGGTGGCTGGATAGAACCTGGGGTGTACTCCCCGTTGGGACAGAAATTCTTTTCATGGCCATCGTTGTGCTCGCTCGTGTAAAATGAAAAGTCGGGATGGTTTTGCTTGATATTGGCTTCGAAGGCCCTGTTCTCAGTCGCCCGGAGACCCGGCGGCGGGCCGGTATCTCCAAGCGGGACGACGTGGTAGTTGACAAGGTATTTGCTGTTGCCGGGGGTGTGGGTGTAAAACTCGCTTTCCGAGACCTTCTCGCCGTGATGCCCGGGTACCGGCACCTTTTGCCAATGAAAGTGAAGGTTGGTAGATTTGATGACTTCTTGCCCGATGGGGAAGAATTGGCCAGTTGCCGAATCATTTTCCGATTGCAAAAAGACCAGGGCAGGACGGTTTTCGCTGACAGCGGTCGTCTCTTCGCCGAGATTGCCCCGGCTGACGTAGGCACGCTTCTGTGGGTCGTAACTATATAGATACTCCAACTCTGACATCAGCTGTCGGGTAGTGATGGCACTATCGGCCGAGTTAAACGCCACGGCCATGTCCCAGGCGCTGGAACTACGCCCGCCCTCGCCATTGGCACCGAGGATGGAGTGAGAAATCGTGTTCCCAAGCACCAAAGCGCCGAAGGAATGCCCCATTAGGACGGTGTGATGGTAGTCTTTGCCGGGTTCGTGGGCGGCGACGGCGAGTTCTTCAATGCTTGCCAGGCAGCTGTTCGCAGCGGCAATCCCATGGCCCGTGGATTTGCGGCTCCAGAACGTGAGGAGATTCAGTCCCGGGAAGGTGAGGTCTTTTCCCCGCCAGGCGATGTAAACGCCGATGACATTGATCTTTCGTCCCGTGAACTCGGGAAAACCGGAAACGGTATCGAGAAAATGCTCGAAGCGGCAGACGTCACCCGAAGTGGCGTTGTTTTGCCACCCGTGAATGTAAACGAAGAGTAGTGGACGCTTTGCTTCATGGATAACTTCGAGCGCCGCTTTTCGTTGCGAATTATCCAGGGGCGAGCCCTGATCTCCGAACTCGATGAAAGCCATTTTGTAGCGTCCGTCTGCGGGGCCTCGTACGGATCTGGTCGGCTCAGCGGCGGTGTTGGCATGGTACGGTCCGTATGACGCGCACGATCCCAACAGGATGCTCAACGTGATCGCAAAAAAGATCGAACAAGGCTTGCGGTAATTCGGATTCGAGTCTGTTTTCATTAAACCTTTCTAGCAGCCGCCGGCGAATACGCACCAGGCTTCTAAGTGTGGATGGTAGGCCTCAACATTCGGGAGACCAATTGGACTTTGGTCCCATAGGAAAGTCAACACACGTCTGAATTACTAGCGGGAAGCGGACGGGAGCGCCAAGCGGCTTTCACTCCGCGCCTGGTTTTTTAGGGCGGAGCGCGAACCGCCGCAACCGGCGTAGGCCTAAAGTCCTATATACAACGTGTACTCGCCCGAGTTCACTAATTCAAGTCAACGAGAAATCAGGAGAACTTATCGGGCCCAGCCCGTGGAAGAGTTTGACTACGAAATTAAAAACAAAACCCGCGATCAGACCAAACAAATAATGAAAAAACTATTAACGCTAACGAGTATTCTGTGTGCCGTCGCGACCTTGACTTTTGTCACGGGATGCAGCAGCACCAGCACAACTACCACTGCGTCACCGCAAAAAGAAAGCCTGCTCCAGCAAGCCGGTTTCCATACCATGACCGTGACCACCCCAACGCAGAAGCAGCGAGTCGAAGCGTTGCCCGCCGGGAAAGTCTCGGCCGTAAAGTATAAAGGGAAGTTGTATTACGTCTATCCAACCGCGCAAAAGGACCGCATTTATTATGGGAAACAGGCCCAATTCAATGCTTATAAGCAGAGCCTCCATGCCCAACAGGGAGCACAACAGATGGCGGGATCTCCCACCTTCACGTTAGAGGACGCCGGCCCCTCCAACATCCAGGTCCAACAGTTTGATGGGTTCGGTCCGATGTACGATGACTCGTGGGACCAGTAATTTAAACTAACAAAAAAATAGACGTCTTCGGCCCTCGGAATGGACACCGGCGGTTGTTGAGATTTGCTGGCAGATACTCCAATGGAGAAAATCGCCGGTAACGTTCGGTCTCCCCCTTTTGCGTGCCCACGCGCCCGCTAGAGGGAGCGCGGTCGTGCGCCAGTGCGCAAACCGCACCGAGTCGGAAAACGTACTATTCATCGGGAAGCTTGTCTTTTTTTAAATGTCACATAGACGCTCGCTGACCGGTGACGGAGCCGTGCTCACGCGGGTACGACCAAGGTCTTATTGCCGAACCCTTTTTTACTGAAAGAATTAACGAAATCGTCACTAACTATTAATCCAACACTGCAAAAATCATCAGAAGCCTTGAACCCATGAAAACCAACTTCATCAATTCGATTCTCGCGAGTCTCACATTCCTCCTAATCGCCGGATGCTCATCAATGACTACAGCCCCGAGTACGCCACCCTCGGCCACTGTCAGGATTCAGGAGTGGTCCGCGGCCTATTACGGTTCAATCGCAGCCGGAAAAGGCACTCTAGATTACAACGGCCAGCGGCACCATTTCACCATCTCTGGTCTCGGCGCTGGAGGATCAGGGGCCCAAAAGGTCTCTGCCACTGGCAAAGTCTATAACTTAAATAAGCTCTCCGACTTCCCCGGAACTTTCCATGGAATCAGCCAGGGACTCACCCTGATTGAGGGGAAGATGCATGCCAAGCTGACCAACCAGAATGGTGTGGTCATGTATCTCGCTGGCGAAACCGAAGGCTTGGCTTCCTCCATTGGGGCGCAGGCATTTGAGGTCAGGTTTTAACCCATTGAAGAAGGAAACAGCCAAACTTGTGCGTTGTTATCAAAGGAAAGGGCTCCAAAACATGAAAAGATATAGTTCAATCATTTACATCCTCGGTCTGGCCTGTGCTGGCTTGATCTTCGCAGGTTGTACAACCAATCAGGCTGGTCTGGGGACCGCGCCAGCACCTGCGAATTCAGGGCATTTGCTCGTTTCCCGGGTCCCAAATTTTGGGACTGATCTCTTCCTTGTCTTGTCAGTCGATGGCAAGGACGTGACAAGCCTGAGCGAGGGTCAAAACTACGATGGCTACTTGCCGGCAGGTCAGCACGTCATCAGCGCCCGGGTTGATCCCAATCGCAATGATGCGCGTCCCGGGAAAAAAACTCTGACTGTAATAGCCGGCCACACTTACTCATATACTGCAGTCTGGTCGGGACAGAACTTGGCTTTGGTAAGTAACCAGTAGCCAAAGAACGGCGCCGCCATCCGTCTGAAAATCGCAACTCAGGAACAAACCCGCGCGGCACCGTATTGCCCTAAAGTCCTATTGCGAGGCGCGCCAGCGGCGTGCCAGGATCAAATCGTTCGCAACCAATTATGAAATCCTTGCTCCATTATGTAATCGCGATCGCGGTGCTTCTTGGGCCAATTGAAAGAACCGCAGCGAAATCCACAACAGGATCCGATCAGTCGGGCGATCCGGGCTGGCCGCGCGAACGCTACCAGGATGGCACCAAACTTCTTATCTATCAGCCACAGGTGGATGATTGGAAAAATTTCCAGGAATTGAGCTGGAGAATGGCGATTTCGCTGACGCCCAAGACCGGGAAAGAAGTAGTGGGCGTCGTGGAAATGAAAGGAAATACAGATGTGGACAACGTTGCTAAGATCGTCCTCATCACGAACCTTGAGGTGACAGGCACCTATTTTCCATCGTTGGATAAAGCCGCCGCGGAAAAGGCGGAGCAATTGTTTAAAACCCTTGTCGCGCCCACTGTTTCAATTTCCTTGCATCGTTTAATTGCGTCCACGCCAAAGAAGGAGACCCCGGCTGGCGTGCAATTGAGCAACGATCCGCCCAAGATTTTTGTCGGTTATCGGCCGTCGATCCTGTTGAGCGTGGATGGCGAGCCCGTGCTTTCAGAAGTTCCGAACACGAACTTGAAGTTCGTCGCCAACACACATTGGCCACTGTTTTTTAATACTGCGGCTTCTACTTACTACCTCGCAGTAGGTCCTCAATGGCTCACGGCCAGTAGCCTTGAGGGTCAGTGGTCGGCCACGAAGAAGTTACCGCCTGACATGCTCAAAGTGGCGCAGGATAAACCATGGAGCGCGCTCAAAAAGAGTATCCCCCCACCCGCTAAATCCGCCGGAGTTACGCCCGAGGTCTTTTATAGTAATAAGCCGGCGGAAGTTATTCTTTTCGATGGTCAGCCTGTTTACGCGCAAATTCCTGATACGCAGCTTACCTATGCCACGAATACGAGCAGCGTAGTGTTTGTCTTCACGCCGACGCAACAATTTTACTATTTGACCGCGGGCCGATGGTTTCGGGCAAATGATCTGCAGGGGCCCTGGACGTATGCGACGCCGGATCTCCCTCCCGATTTCGCCAAGATTCCACTCACTAGTCCTGCGTCGGCGATACTCGCTTCGGTTCCTGGGACCAACGAAGCCAAAGACGCAGTTTTGCTAGCACAAGTTCCGACGACCATAACTGTCAAGCCTGCTGAAGCGGCAGCCCAGGTCAAGGTCGCGTATGCCGGTGATCCAAAGTTTGAGCCGATCAAAGGCACATCGATGGAGTACGCAACGAATACTCACGACAAGATAATCAAGGTCGGAGACGTTTATTACCTTTGCCTTCAAGGCGTGTGGTTCATGTCTCCTAACCCACAAGGACCATGGACGACGGCCACCTCGGTTCCACAGGCGATTTACACGATTCCGCCCAACTCGCCGATTTACAACGTTACCTATGTTACACAGACAGCGAACCCCGATGGCACGGTTCAAGCCAGTTATACTGCGGGTTACTTAGGTGCGTTCATCCTGGGCGCCGCCACAGGAGCGATCATTGCTAATGGGAGTGGATATTGGTGGCCGCCATACTGTTACGGGGGGTACTACTATCCCTACGCAGCGACATACGGTGGCGGGTATTACGGCGGTTACGATTATCACTATGGAACGCCTTACTATGACTCCGGCACGGGAGCTTACGGGTGGAAACAAACTGCCTATGGCCCTTACGGTTCGGCGACAAGAGGCGCTGCCTACAATCCCTATACCGGGACGTATGCTCGAGGCGCTTCGGTGTCGACACCTTACGGGACCAGAAGCGCGGCACAGGCTTATAACCCGTATACCGGCACCTATGCTCAGACCAGGCAAGGTTCGAATCCGAATGCGCAGTGGGGCAGCTCCTACGTGTCGCGCGGAAACAAGAGCGCCACCATGGGTCATTACTCGACCGCGAACGGTACCGTAGCCGGGATTTCAGGCTCGCAAGGTGGCAAGGCCGTCGGCGCGAGCACCGCCTGGGGTAACACCGCCGCCGGTAAAACGGCCAGCGGCAATATGTACGCCGGGCACGATGGCAATGTTTATAAGAACACCGGTAGCGGCTGGCAGAAGTACGACAACGGAAGCTGGAATTCAGTAAATAAACCCCAGCCCAACTGGCAAGGGGCAGAAAGCAGTCAGCAAAGGACTGGAAGCGAAAGTAATCAGCAACGATCGGCGGCCGCGAGCAGCTACAGCCGTTCCAGTGCGAGCAGCGACAGCCGACCTAGCGAAGGTGGCTTTGACCGATCTGGAGGCGGTTTCGACCGCTCCGGTGCCGGTGGCTTCGACCAGTCCGGTGGTGGCGGCTTTGGTGATTTGGACCGCGAGGCGCAGAATCGGTCGCGTGGTGACTTTTCGAGCCAGCGCTTCCAGAACTTTCAACGCGGCGGATTTGATCGTTTTGGCGGTGGAGGATTTGGCGGCGACCGTTCTGGTGGAGGCGGTTTCCGGGGCGGTGGCTTTGGGGGTCGACGATGACAATTCGATGAAGAATAATCCTTCGAACTTGCCTCTTAATTTCCTGCGGAACTAAAATAAACACTCAAAACAAAACATATAAAAAGGTATTAACAGTAACAAGTAGCGCCAGTACCATGGCGGTCCTGGCGCTATTATCCGCGCGCCAGACTACTGCCACCGGTCTGGGTGCCAACGACGCACAGACGTCACGGCACCAACCAAAAAAATATGAGGACCAAGGCCGTCCCTTCAGGTGTACCGCATTTCTTGTACGAGTGAGTCGTATGCAAGTCTCCTCCAAACTTACGGAAGAGTTTTTCAAGATACTCCCGCCGACGATCTACTTTTTCGTCGCGCTGCATCTTGTCATGTGAATCAGCCAATCAAAAGTTACTCTCAGAAATCGCTTGGCCACATTTCTGGGCCATCCAGCTCATTCTCTTCGTCCTCATCGCGGCGTATTGCATGGTGCACGAATTGGTGCGCGTGATCGGGAGAGAAAAGGCCCTGCGGATATTCTTCGGTCCGATGCCGGCCCCGGAAGTTTGAGCGAGGCGGCTTGGGTCCGGTTCTCCTCGTCCTTCGTGCTCGTCCTCGTCGTCGGACAATGACAAGGTTGAGGCAATGAATGACCAACCCATCTTCGACCACGAGAAGCTCGATGTTTATCAAGTGGAGCTGTCCTTTATCGCATGGTCGTCGGTTCTCTTGTCGGAGATCCGCGCGGCTGGAGAGGGTCTGTATCGCGAAGTTTGCGATCAACTAGATCGGGCAAGTCTCTCCTCGCTGCTCAACACCGCTGAAGGTAACGGCAAACGCCAGGGGAAGCAGCGTGCCAAATTTTTCGATGACGCGCGCGGTTCAGCCGTAGAATGCGCGGCGTGTCTGGACGCGCTCGTTGCCCGGAAGCTCGCGACGATCGAGCGGGTCATTGAAGGCAAAAGGTTGTTGTTTAGAACTGTCGGCATGCTGACGAAGCTGGTCGAGCGCTTCGATTCCTATCGTGCTCGCGAAGATGAGGAGCCGAGGGACGAGGACGAGAACGATCACGAGGACGAATAGAGAGGGAGAATTAGATCGCTCGTCACAAGTCCCCGGAGTCCGCAATTCGTTATCTTTTCCTATATGACGTTTTCGTACGACTAAGGTCCCATATTCAAACCTCCGGGTCCTCGCACAGATTACCTCTCTTCCATTTCTCACCGTTCGGGTACTCGCGTGGCCGTGGAAGGACAACAACACCGATCCGGCTCCATGTTAATCTCTCCTCTAAGCGACCGAAAAAATCGCGCCGGCAGATCGCGGCCTCCACGGATTCCCATCCTGATGAGAGCACTTCGCAAACAACCTCAACCAAACAAGCAATAAGCAACATGAAACAGATACGAATCTTACTCAAGACCAGCAGCGCCATAGCGCTGCTGGCACTCATGGTTAGCTGCGCAAGTACGCAGACCAGCGTGGAAAACAAAGAGAGCATGCTGGTCGCCGCCGGCTTCAAAACAATCACGCCCAAGAATCCGACGCAGCAGCAAAAGCTCCAACAGCTTCCCGTGGGCAAGATAGCGATGATCCAGAAATCTGGAAAAACCTTCTATGTATATCCAGACGCCGCCCACAACCAGGCTTACGTCGGCGGCCCGCAGGAGTATCAGGCTTACCAACAGGCGCGCCAAGCTAACAAGCTCGCACAGGAGAATCTCGAAACCGCCGAAATGTATCAGGATACAGCGATGGACTGGGGAACCTGGGGTGGATGGGGAGCAGGCTGGGGGCCAATGGGGATGGGTGTAGGAGTAAGACGCTTCTAGACCACTAAGAAAGTAAAGGAACAACAAATAATAAGGAGAAAATCATGAAACTAACAATACTTAGACCTTGGGCTGTCTCACTGATTGTCGCCCTCGCTGCAATCTCGGCCCAGGCGCAAGACAAGAAACCTAACATCCTGTTCATCATGGGCGATGACATCGGCTGGATGCAGCCCAGTTGCTATCATCGCGGCTTGATGGTCGGAGAAACACCAAACATTGACCGGATCGCGGCTGAAGGCGGCATGTTCATGCACTACTACGCCGAGTCGAGCTGCACCGCTGGGCGCACCGCATTCTTCACTGGGATGCATCCGTACCGCGCGGGCATGGTGCTGCCGCAGTTACCGGGCGCGATTTCCTATTTGCGCCCCGGCACGCCGGCCCTCGCCAAGTTCCTATTGGATCTTGGCTACAACACCGGCCAGTTCGGCAAGAACCATATGGGCGACAATCCGGATTCACTGCCGACGGCGCACGGCTTCCAGGAGTTCTGGGGTTACCTCTATCACCTGGATGCGATGCAGCAGGTGAGCTTCCCGGACATCAACAAGAGCCCGACCGAACAGGGCGTTGTGCCGCCGTGCGCAACGATTCCCATCCCCGGAATCCCGAACCCACCTGGCGGTCTTGACCCGAAAACCGCCACTTGCATGACGCCGCCGCGCCCTGTCCTTTGGATGAAGTCTCCCGACGGCACGGCCAAGAACCAGACGGGCAAGGATGAAGGTCCGCTCACGCTCGAGCGCTCGAAGACGGTGGATGAAGAGATTTCCTCGCACGTGGTCGACTTTCTCGATCGAAACGATCCCAAGAAGACCAACAAGCCCTTCTTCTGCTGGTACAACCCGGCGCGCATGCACATTACGACCATGCTGTCGCAGAAGTATCTGGACATGCTGGGCGAAAAGGGCGGCAAGGATTGGGGTATCAACGAAGCCGGCATGAAGCAGTTGGATGACAACATCGGCGTCGTCCTCAAGAAGCTCGAAGACATGGGCCAACTCGACAATACCATCGTCGTCTTCACCACCGACAACGGCGCCGAGGTTCAAACCTTCCCGGACGGTGGCACCACCCCGTTCAAAGCCGGGAAGCTGACCACCTGGGAGGGCGGCATGCGCGTTCCGTGCGTCATCCGTTGGCCGGGCGTCATCAAGCCGGGCACGATCTTCAAGGAAATGTTCGCCTCGTTGGACTGGGTTCCGACGTTCGTGGAAATCGCCGGCGGCCTCAAAGGAGAGGAACTGAACAAGGAGATTATGGCGGGCAAGTACAAGGGCATCGTCAAGACCAAACTCGATGGGTTCAACCAGATCGACTACCTCACCGGAAAGTCTGAACACTCGAATCGCGATGTCTTTTTCTACTACCAGGGCCGAGAGCCCTCGGCGGTGCGCTACAAGAACTGGAAGTTCTACTACACCATGATGGGGTCGAGCGGCACCGATGCACTTAATCCGGCGACGACCTACCACTGGACTCAACTCCAGAATATCATGCGCGATCCGTTCGAGAATAACGTCGGAGCAGATCAGAAGGGTGCGCTGGCTATCGGCGGAGCCCTCGCCGCTCCGAGCACATCGTATCTGTATGACTGGAACCTCCTGCCCATCGGCCAGCTCCTGTGGCTCAAGGAGCTCCAATCGTACGTCGATTATCCACCGCTCCAGTTGGCGGCGAGCTACAACCTCCAACAAGTGCTCGATCAGGTGAATGAGATGACCAAGCACCACCCGAGCGAATAACCGGAGGGACCAGCGCATATTGATGACCAAGCGGGCGGCTTGCAAGGGCCGCCTGCTTGCTCTCAGCAAATAGACATAGCCAGTACGAAATTCGGCTGGTGGAATATCTTCGCCTACAACCAAGGCCAGATGGACTACAAAACACCGAACATAGATCGCATCGCCAGGAAGGCGCCTGGAAGGCGCCCGGCGTTGTTCGGGTGAAGTAACTTTTCTCCCGCGGCTCACCAGCGGTCAGGTTTTTCCGTTAACAAGCACTGTCGGCCAAACGCGTAGGACTAAAGTCCTATAGCCGCGCATTCCGATTTCTCAGATCGTTGAAATCGAAAACCCAACCCCAACGAATCGGATCCTAAATTCATGAAAACAAAACTATTCCATTATGGTTTGTCCCTGTTGACGGCTGGCGCGGCACTTTTCGGCGCGCTGACTACATCCCTGGCACAAGACAAGAAACCAAACATTCTCTTCATCATGGGGGATGACATCGGGATGTGGAACATCGGCGCCTACCACCGGGGGATGATGGCCGGGCGGACACCGAACCTCGACAAGATGGCCAAGGAGGGAATGTTGTTCACCGACTACTACGCCGAGGCAAGTTGCACAGCGGGTCGCGCGAATTTCATCATGGGTGAGCTTCCGATTCGCACGGGCATGACTACCGTCGGCCAGGCGGGAGCCAAAACCGGCATCCCGGCGGAAGCATGCACGATCGCTACCGCCCTCAAAGCCCAGGGATACGAAACCGGGCAGTTCGGCAAGAACCATCTGGGCGATCTCAATGAGTTCCTTCCCACGGTTCATGGGTTCGATGAGTTCTTTGGCTACCTCTATCACCTGGATGCGATGGAAGACCCGGCGCATCCCAACTACCCGCAGGATCTGCTCGATAAAGTAGGTCCGCGTAACATGGTCCATAGCTGGGCCACGACCACGGATGACCCAACCGATATGCCGCGCTGGGGGAAAGTTGGCAAGCAAAAGATCGAAGACGCCGGCACGCTTTATCCCGAACGCATGAAGACGGTGGATAACGAGATCCGCGACTTCGCCTTGCAGTTTATCGAGAAGGCCAAAAATGACGGGAAACCGTTCTTCTGCTGGCTTAACCCGACGCGCATGCACATCGTCACTCATCTCTCGGACAAGTACGAGAAGATGCGTAACTCAGAGAATGGCTGGTCGGAAGAGGAAGCCGGCATGGCCCAACTCGATGATGACATTGGTTTGGTCATGCAGAAGCTCAAGGACCTTGGCTTGGATGACAACACCATCGTCGTCTTCACCACCGACAACGGCACCGAACTCTTCACCTGGCCCGACGGCGGGACGACGCCGTTCGCGCAGTCCAAGGGAACGGTCATGGAAGGCGGCTTCCGCGTGCCGTGCATCCTGCGCTGGCCCGGCCACGTTCCGGCGGATTCGGTACAGAACGGCATCTTCTCCGGCATGGACTGGTTCCCGACGTTCCTAACTGCTGCCGGCAATCCCGACATCACCAACCAGTTGCTCAAAGGTGTAAAACTCGGCGACCGGACTTACAAGAACCATCTCGATGGCTACGACCAGATGGCCGCAATCACCGGCAAAGGCCCATCGAACCGTCACGAAATCTTCTACCTCGGCGAGAGCACCGTCGGTGCGGTGCGCATTGACGACTACAAGTATCGTTTCATCGACCAGCCGAACGGCTGGCTTGGTGCCAAGACGCAAGTGGACGTTCCCTATCTGATCAACTTGCGCCTCGATCCGTTTGAGCGCCAAGGCTGGCCAAACGACGGGACGAAAGAGGGGGCGCAGCAATACTTCGATTGGTTCAAGTTCCAGTTCTGGCGTTTCGTGTTCGTCCAACAGGTCGTGGGCAAGGAACTACAGACCTTCCTCGAATACCCGCCGATGCAGAAGGGCGCGAGCTTCAACCTTGAAGCCGTGAAGGCGGAGCTGGGGAAAAAGATGCAACAGGCGGAGGCAGCGAGCAAAGGCCCCAGCCAGTAACCGAATGACTTTGATAGCGGGCGGCTCGCAAGGGCCGCCCGCCTTTTTATCGATCATATGATTCCTTCGATCATCAAACGCGCGCCGCATCCGTCCTAACCAGATGCGGGAACAAGAACCATGAAACCGGCCAGAATCATCGTATTCGCAACGTTGACGGTGCTCTCATTGACGCTGAGCGCGAGCGCCGATCCGTTGCCGTCTTGGAACGACGGCGCAACGAAGAGCTCCATCACCGATTTCGTCGCGAAGGTGACGAAGGAAGGCTCGTCGGGTTTTGTCCCGCCGGAGGAACGCATCGCCACGTTCGACAACGACGGCACCCTCTGGTGCGAGCAGCCGATGTATTTCCAAATGCTCTTCGCGCTTGACCGCGTGAAGACGCTCGCCCCGCAACATCCCGAGTGGAAAACGAAGGAACCATTTGCCTCATTGCTCAAGGGCGATGTAAAAGCCGCGCTCGCCGGGGGCGAACATGCGATACTCGAAATCCTCATGGTCGCGCACGCGGGCATGACGACGGCCGAATTCGAGCAGATCGTCAAGGACTGGATCGCCACCGCAAAGCATCCGAAATTCAAACGGCCGTACACTGAGTGCGTTTATCAGCCGATGATTGAATTGCTCGCCTACCTGCGGGCGAACGGGTTCAAGACGTTCATTGTGTCGGGTGGCGGCATCGAGTTCATGCGCCCTTGGACAGAAAAGGTCTATGGCATTCCACCCGAGCAAGTGGTGGGCAGCAGCATCAAGACGAAGTATGAAATGCGCGACGGCAAGCCCGTCCTCATGCGGTTGCCGGAGGTGAACTTCATCGACGATAAGACAGGCAAACCAGTCGGCATCAACTCACATATTGGTCGCCGGCCCATCGCCGCGTTTGGAAATTCGGACGGCGACCAGCAGATGCTGGAATGGACTCAGGCCGGCAGCGGCGCGCGCTTGATGATGCTGGTGCATCACGACGACGGCGCGCGTGAATTCGCCTACGGTGCCGAGTCGAAGATCGGAACCTTTAGTGACGCGCTCATGGCCGAAGCGAAAAAGAACGCCTGGACAGTCATCAGTATGAAGGATGACTGGGCAAAAATCTTCCCTTTCGAGCCGTAACCGCTTGCCAATTCGTCATGAGAATGATTCAACGGCTCTAGAAAGGTGAAATATGAAAAGTAATCCTATCGCAAAAGGCTGCGCGCCCTTGCGCGCGTCGGCGATGTTCGTCGCCCTTATAGCAACATGTTTTTGGGCATCGATGGAAAGCATTCAGGCGACGGAGCCGGAAACAGATGCAAACGGCAACTCGACCGGCGAGCCCTTTGAAGGCCCTTCGATCAACTTGTCGCCCTTTCGCACGAATCAGAATTTGACGTTGGCGGTCGAATCCCCTGATGAGGCCGCTGAGGCGGATCAGTTAGCCAAACAACTTTCCAACCCAGTCGCTTCACTAATCAGCGTGCCTTTTCAGGCAAACGAGGACTGGGGGTTTGGTCCCACCGGCAACGGCTACAAATTCACGCTTAACATTCAGCCGGTTATTCCAATCTCAATCAGCAAGGATTGGAACGTGATTGTGCGGACCATCTTCCCAATTGTTTCCCAGCACGATCTTTTCTACTTCGCGAACCTCCCGAAAGATTCGCCGTTGCAGCCGCAGAATCGTTCGCAGGACGGTCTTAGCGACACTACTCAGAGTTTCTTCTTGTCACCCAAGAAGCCGGGTCCATTCGGACTTATCTGGGGTCTCGGCCCCGCGTTGCTCTATCCCACTGGAACACATCCGTTGCTTGGCACAGGCACATTCTCAATCGGACCCACTTTTGTTGTGTTAAAGCAGGAAGGCCCGTGGACCATAGGCGCGCTGATGAACCAGCTTTGGTCGGTTGTAATCTCGGAACACCGCAGCAATGTCAACCAGATGTTTGTCCAACCATTCATTACATACACGACAAAGACCCATACGACGTTCACTCTTAACACGGAAACCACGGCGGATTGGACCGCTTCCTCCGAAGACGGCAAATGGACGGTACCAGTCATTTTTCAGATCAGCCAGATTCTTAAGATTGGGAAGCAACCGGTCAGCATCCAAATCGGCGGTAAATACTATGCCGACTCTCCACGCTATGGCCCGAATTGGGGGGCGCGTTTGAACTTCACTCTGCTCTACCCGACAGGAAAGCACCCCGAACCCACCAGCAGGGTCAGCTTGGCGAAGTAACAATCAGCTATCAGAATTCAACAGGGGGAGAGGGACAACGAGTGAGATGTGACAACTCTGTTACCTCTGCTACGTCTTGTTCAATCCCACAGGGTCAACATCGATATGGCCACGCGTCACAAGTCATCCAATACCAGGTCTCGGCGATCTTCATCGGTAACTAAGAGCTCCTTCCTGTCCCGCCCGTCGCTGGCCGAACTGCGTGCCGCAGGCAAGCGGCTGCGTGACAAATGCCCACGAGAATCTCACGCGGATTGGAACCCGCCGAACAACCGGCCCGATCCCTTGACGCTTGTGCAGGAATCGGACAAGGGACGTATCCCGCAGCTTGTTCCCATCCGGCACGGACGAATGCTGCAAACGCCGTTTACTTTCTACCGAGGTGCGGCGCTGAACATGGCCGCCGATCTGAGCAACACGCCGGCGACCGGACTGCGCGTGCAGGCTTGCGGCGATTGTCATCTTCTCAACTTCGGCGCGTTCGCCACTCCCGAGAGACGGATCATTTTTGACATCAACGATCTGGATGAAACGCTCCCCGCACCCTGGGAGTGGGACGTGAAGCGCCTGGCTGCCAGCTTTGTTCTCGCTTGTCGAGACAACGGCTTCAGTAAAAGCTTTGCCTGGGATGCAGCCGCGGCCTGCGTTCGATCCTACCGGGAGCGAATGGCGGAGTTTAGCAAGATGCGCGTGCTCGATCTCTGGTACGCGCACATCGACATGGAAGACCTGCTCCCCAGGATCCAGGACAAGCAAACTCGCTCGCGTATCAGGCAACGACTGGCCGCAGCGCGCCATACCAGCGTGGTTGAGCATGATTTTCCCAAGCTCGCAGAAGTCGTCGGCCGCTTGCCGAAGATCAAAGATAACCCTCCGCTCATTTTTCATTGGCGGGAACGGGACGCGAAATGGCACACCGACGCCAAGACTGCCTTTGAGGTCTACCGCAACACGATGGAGGAAGATCGTCGGCTTCTCCTGGATCATTACGAGATAGGCGACGTCGCGATCAAGGTTGTGGGTGTCGGAAGTGTCGGCACCTGGTGTGGAATCGTGCTCCTCCTGGCCAGCGAAGCGGACGCGCTTTTCCTTCAGATCAAGCAGGCAGGCCCTTCTGTGTTGGAGGCATACGCTGGCAAAAGCATCTATCCCAATCACGGCCAACGAGTGGTCAATGGCGCACGGCTGATGCAATCGGCCAGCGACCTATTCCTGGGATGGTCGGTCGGGCCGGCCGGCAATCATTTCTACATCCGACAACTCAAAGACATGAAAATCAAGATGCTGGTTGAAGTCTTCAATCGCACGACCATGATGCAGTACGCCGGGTTGTGCGGATGGACCCTCGCCCGTGCGCACGCTCGCGGCGGTGAGCCGGCAACGATCAGCGGCTATCTAGGCAAGAGCGACAAATTCGACCGAGCCATCGCCGACTTCTCCGTCGCCTATGCGGACCAAAGCGAACGCGACCATAAGGTCCTCACCAAGGCGGTGAAAGCTGGGAGACTGAAAGTGGTGGTCGAGAAAGTGAAATAACCGCAGCTCCTCGACTGTGAAGCGCGCAGCTAACCAGATGCGAGAACAAGAATCATGAAACCGACGAGACTCATCGCAATTTAACTCCATGAGTAAAGTATCCGCCAAACTGAAGGAAGAGTTCTTCAAGCTGCTCCCGCCGACGATCTACTTTTTCGTCGCCCTGCACATTGTCGCGTTTGTTCGCGTGTTGATGCTAAAGGGAACCGGAATCGCGCCATCCTCCACAATTAAGATCGCCGTTGCCGCCCTCATTCTCGGCAAGGCGGTGTTGCTTGCGGACATGCTCCCGTTGATCAACCGTTTTCCTAACAAACCGCTGATCTACAACGTCGCCTGGAAAACTCTTATCTATTTAGTGATATCGGCGATCATTCATTACCTCGAACGCTTGATCGATTTTTGGCGGGAAACCGGCAGCTTTGTCGCCGGTAACGAAAAGTTACTTTCGCTCATCATCTGGCCGCACTTCTGGGCGATCCAGATCATTTTGCTAGTCCTCATCGCCATGTACTGCATGATGCACGAGCTGGTGCGCGTGATTGGGAGAGAAAAGGCCCTGCGGATATTCTTCGGTCCGATGCCGGCCCCGGAAGTTTGAGCGAGGCGGCTTGGGTCCGGTTCTCCTCGTCCTTCGTGCTCGTCCTCGTCGTCGGACAATGACAAGGTTGAGGCAATGAATGACCAACCCATCTTCGACCACGAGAAGCTCGATGTTTATCAAGTGGAGCTGTCCTTTATCGCATGGTCGTCGGTTCTCTTGTCGGAGATCCGCGCGGCCGGAGAGGGTTTGTATCGCGAAGTTTGCGATCAGCTAGATCGGGCAAGTCTCTCCTCGTTGCTCAACACCGCTGAAGGTAACGGCAAACGCCAGGGAAAGCAGCGTGCCAAATTTTTCGATGACGCGCGCGGTTCAGCCGTAGAATGCGCGGCGTGTCTGGACGCGCTCGTTGCCCGGAAGCTCGCGACGATCGAGCGGGTCATTGAAGGCAAAAGGTTGTTGTTTAGAACTGTCGGCATGCTGACGAAGCTGGTCGAGCGCTTCGATTCCTATCGTGCTCGCGAAGATGAGGAGCCGAGGGACGAGAACGAGAACGATCACGAGGACGAATAGAGAGGGAGAATTAGATCGCTCGTCACACGTCCCTGTTCACTATCCCTATGGGACCAAGGTCCAATAGGAGGAAACCGTGTTGAGTCCGTACGGTTGGTGGCGATCACATGAGACAAGTCATCGCCACTTTGGCGCTCCTTTTGGGCGCGGCATACGCTCATGCCCAGGATCCGCTCCCGTCGTGGAACGATGGCACGGCCAAACAGGCCATCATCGATTTTGTCCGCGGCAGCACTGAAACCGGCGGCGCCAACTTTGTCGCGCCCGAAGAACGCATCGCGACTTTCGACATGGATGGCACGCTCTGGGTCGAGAAGCCAATGCCCGCGCAGGCGATTTATTGCTTCGATCGAGTCGGTGTGCTCGCAAAAGAGAAGCCCGAGATGAAGAACACCGAGCCGTTCAAGACGATCTTGTCCGGCGACCGCGCGGCGCTTGCCAAGTTGACGGAGGCCGACATGGAAAAGATCGCCGCCGCCACGCTCTCCGGCATGACGACGAAACAGTTTCAGAACCAGGTGAAGGAGTGGCTCGCCACCGCCACCGACCAGAGGTGGAAGAAACCGTACACGGAACTCGCCTACCAACCGATGCAGGAAGTTTTGAAGTACCTTCGAGAGAACGGCTACAAGACGTACATCGTCACCGGGAGCGGCCAGGATTTCGTCCGCGTTTATGCCGAGCAGACTTACGGCATTCCGCCCGAGCAAGTTGTCGGCTCGATGGGTGCAACAACTTACGGGTACAGCAAGAAGGGCAAGTCGATTCTAACGAAAGAGCCCAAGCTATTGCTCCAGGATGAAAAGGAAGGCAAGGCCGAAGCCATTCACCTCATGATCGGCCGTCGCCCGGTCGCCGCTTTCGGCAACTCGACGGGCGATCAACAAATGCTCGAATACACCAAGGGCGACGACCCCGGCCGGCTTGCCATGCTCGTGCTGCACGATGACGCGGCGCGCGAATATGCCTACGGCCCGGCGCAAGGCTTACCGGATACCAGGGGCGGCATTTTCACACAGGCCCTTTACGATGAAGCGAAGAAGAACGGCTGGACTGTGATCAGCATGAAGGAGGATTGGAAAAAGATCTTCGCCTTTGAGCAATAGCCAAGACTCAACCTCGCCACCACACCCAGACAAAACAACCAGCAAAAGGAAACTCGCTGGTATCCAAACTTTACTTCAGAATGAACCGAACGTGAACATTCTGGACGAAATTCTACCCTCCATTTTCCGAAACCAATGGCTAATCCTCATCGTCGTCGGAGTGTTGTTGCTCGCGCTCGGCGAAGTTGGATTCCGCTCCGGGCTACGGCTGTTTGTAGCGAAAGACGAACCGCGTAAAGGTCAGATCGGCGGCATTCAGGGCGCGGTCCTGGGGATGCTCGCGTTGCTGCTCGGTTTCACATTTTCGATCGCCGTGGGACGATACGAAACGCGTCGCGACCTTGTCGTGAAAGAAGCCAACGCCATTGGCACAACCTACCTTCGTGCATCGTTCCTGCCGGAGGCGCACGCAAAAGCGGTGGAGGATTTACTGCGCCGCTACACTGATGCGCGGCTCAGTTTCGATAGCGCTGGTAGCAACCACAGCAAAATCGCCGCGGCCGAAGATGAGGCGGCCAGATTGCAGCGCGAACTTTGGCAGCACACGGTCGCCGCCAGTAAGGAAGCACCCTCGCCGATGACTGCGACATTCATCAACGCGCTCAACGAAACGATCGACCTCGATGCCACTCGCTTGAACGCGCTGCGCGCGCGTGTGCCCGGTGCGGTGTGGTTGCTTCTCGTGATCGTGGCCGGCACCGGTTGTTTCGCGAGCGGCTACGGCGCCGGCGCCAGCGGGGAGCGCACCGGTTTTTCCGCCATGACGCTGCCATTACTCATCGCCGTCGTCATTACCCTCATCGCCGATTTCGACCGTCCACGCCAAGGCTTGATCGCCATCAGCGAACAGCCCTTGCTCGATCTCAAACAATCCTTGCAACGAAGCCAGCCATGAAAACGCGGTCTGGACTTGCCTGCAGCACAAAGAAGTAAACGAAACGCGAAAGCACAGGAGGCAAAAGCTACGAAGATCAATTTATTGTTGGAGTGCGCTCGTCGTCATTCCCGGCACAACCCCTCGTCTTCACCGATCAACCGGTGGGTCCTACGACGCAAAGCGCGCCGGGTTTCAAAATCCTCCGCCCGGGCGAGGTAACCCAAGGTTAAAATTCAACCAGGGAAATTATGTCTTATAGAGTGTTGTCGGTGAAGCGTAGAGAATTTGATAGCGGTGAGGTTCGCAAGAGAGCGAATGAAGGCAGCGACACTTGATGCCTTGTTTCCTCGATGAGTCCGACGATTAGACTCCCATGGCCCTGAAATCTACGATTGCCACGAAAATCTTCGGGCTGGCCGTTCTGCTTCTTTGCCTGACGATCGCTCTCAGCGCGTTTCTGCTCTGGCAGGTCACACGTTTAAACGTTCAGCTGAAGGCAATCGTTGGCCGATATCAGCCGCTCACCAATTCCGCAGCTAATCTCGATGAGTACGGTTTGCGCCGGCGTCTGGCCTTTGAACGCTGGTTTGGAACGCTGAACAGCGCGAAGCCCAACGAAGACATCATCAAAGAGGCCACCACCAATTACGCTCTCTTCAGCGACAAAATCACGGCGGAGATCGCGCACGCCCATGAGCTGGCAAGTGCGCCCGCCGAATTTGATCGGGATCGGGAGACTCTGGCGGAAGTTCGCAGCACGATCGATCAGATTGAAGCCAACTACGCGATCATCACTGCGCGTCAGCGCCAGGTCCTCGATCTCCAGGTCGCGGGCCAGCACGACCGCGCGAATGATTTACTCGATTTGCTGAATGAAACGCAGCGGCGCGTGCAGGATCAGAGGGCGCGAATTCAGCATTTGACCCAAACTTTTGTCAGTGAAACGATGCATGATGCGACGGAGCGCCAGAAAGCGGTCGCCTGGATCAGCGTCGCCGCCACCGCGACCTCAGGTACTGCTCGGCCTGACGCTGTCCGCACTCATCACGCGCCGGCTGGTTGGGCCAGTTCGTTCGCTCATTACCGGAATTAAAACAGTCGAACAAGGCGATCTGACCGTGCAATTGCCGATCCAATCCAGCGACGAGGTCGGCAAGTTGACGCAATCGTTCAACTTTTTCATCCGGGAGTTGCGAGCCAAGGATGATATCAAACGCACTTTCGGCAAATACATCGACCCGCGCGTGCTGGACCGCGTTATTCTCCAGCCGGGCGCTGACGAAACAGGCAAGCGGTGCGAAATGACGATCGCGTTCAGCGACCTCGTTGGATTCACCGATCTCAGTGAGCAGCTCACGCCGGCTGGCATGGTCAACGTGCTGAATCGTCACTTCGCTTTGCAATCTGACACAATTCAGAAGAACGGTGGCGTCATCGATAAATTTATGGGCGACGCCATTATGGCTTTCTGGGGACCGCCCTTTACAGGAGAAGCCGAACACGCAGTGCTGGCCTGTCGCGCGGCGCTCGCGCAGTTGAAAGCGCTCGACGCGTTTCAAACGGAGCTTCCCGATTTGACCGGGTTGCGGAAAAACCTGCCGAAGATCGATTTGCGAATTGGGCTCAGCACTGGTGAAGTCATCGTCGGCAACATCGGTTCGGAAAACACGCGCAGCTACACCGTGATGGGCGACACCGTCAATCTTGCGTCGCGACTGGAGAGCGTGAATCGGATTTACGGCACGCAGATTCTCGCTTCCGAGGCGACGGCTCGTGCGGCCGGGAAAGATTTTCTCTTTCGCGAAGTTGATGCGTTGGTCGTCAAGGGAAAGACTGAGTCAAGTAAAGTTTTCGAGTTGCTCGGTCTCGCTGTTGGTGAAGTCGAGGCGACGCAGCAGCTCTCCGAGCGGTTTGCCGTGGCCTTGTCAGCGTATCGCAGACAGGATTGGAATTTAGCGGAAAAGGAATTGCAGAGTTGCCTCGAAATTCAGGCCGGCGACGGGCCTTCCAAAGTTCTGATGGAACGCATCGCTCACTTTCGCGAGCGGCCTCCCAGCTCGAATTGGGATGGTGCGTTTCAGCTTGATTCGAAGTGACGAACAGGAGTCTGCAATCTCACTCTTGCCATGATCATTCTCAGTGGTTGGGCATTGGCTGCCGAACCGAACGCTGCAATTACTGAGCAAGAAGCACACACCATTGGCGTTGATGCCTGTATGTGACTGTTTAGGGCGTCGGGACCACGATGCTCGGAGCTTGCGCTGCTGGCAGAATGACAATGGCCAGGCGGCCATCGGTTCGCCACGGATCGCCGCCTCCGTTTCGACCCTCTAATTGAGTGTGAAATTTATCGAACCACTCGACCTGCGCTGCAATCGCTTTCGTTAAATCGGCAACGAGCAAATTCCTCTCGGCGTCAACATCCGGTGAAATGTGATGCGTCACCTGGCCGGTCGTGCGACTGAACTCAACTCCGATGTCGTAAGCCGCCGAACCAATCCAAGCCGGACGATCATCATACCTCCTGGCTATCTTCCAGAAGCGAACGTGATGGCGCTGCTTTGGACTGTTGCCAACAGGTTTTTCAAAGGCCAGATCTTCTTTCCGGCCGAAAAGATAGAGATTACTGACCGGAGCCTGGTCGTCCGGTTTCCTCAAAACGGTATCAACAACGATTCGAACGCTGTCGCGGAAGGTCAGGGCGTCGGCTGGATCCCATCGCGCCGCGGTCATCGCGTGGATGACTTCCTCCTCGGTTCCGACGAGCGCAATGTTGAGTGGATCACCTGGGATATCGCTTGCCGTCTGCGTCACGCGAGGGCTGTCATCGAACACGGCATGTCGCATTTCATCGCGCTTCCAAAGGCGCGGAAGAATCAGGTAAGCCACTGCCAAATAAGCGAGGGCGATGCCGAGCGCGATTCGCGCCCAGGCCGGGAACAATCGCTTTTTTTGTGTGTTCGAAGCAGGCACAGCTCGACTAACAAACCACGGTTCGCCGCCAACGCCCATGGATGATTGGTACGACTTAAGTCCAATAGGCCTCGGGAGTGCACCTGTGGGAATCTTCCTAGTCAACACCTAGACCAGACCTACGCCTCGCCCGCCTGGTGTGCGCCGCCGGGGACGTGACTCAACTAATCAGCCACTTAGATTCTGACCTAAACTTCACAATTGGAACCACCGTTGATTTCTTCGTTCTTCGTCATTCATTATTGGTCACTCTTCTCAGCCTCCTCCCCATCAGCGTTACCCGCGTAATCCGCGGTTGGTCCCATCCCTAATCCCAAACTATGAAACCCATCCGCAGCACGTTTGCCCTGCTGGCGATTGTCCTCGCTGGCCTCATCACCGCACAAGCCCAGGACCCGCTGTCCTCGTGGAACGACACCGCGCCGAAGAAAGCGATCGTTTCCTTTGTCGAGAAGGTGTCGAAAGAAGGCTCGTCCGACTTCGTTCCGCCTAACGAACGCATCGCCACATTCGACAACGACGGCACGCTCTGGTGTGAGCAGCCGTTGTATCTCCAATTACTCTTCGCGCTCGACCGCGTGAAGATGCTCGCGCCGCAACATCCTGAGTGGAAAACCAAGGAACCATTCGCATCCCTGCTCAAAGGAGACGTGAAGGGCGCGCTGGCAGGAGGGGAAAAGGCGATCGTCGAGATCATCGCCGTGACGCATTCGGGTATGACGACCGACGAATTCGAGAAGATCGTGAGTGATTGGATCGCCACCGCGCAACATCCAAAATTCAAACGTCCCCTCACCGAATGCGTTTATCAGCCGATGATTGAGTTGCTCGCTTACCTACGCGCGAACGGCTTCAAGACTTTCATCGTTTCAGGCGGCGGCATCGAGTTCATGCGCCCGTGGACGGAGAAGGTCTATGGTGTCCCACCCGAGCAGGTTGTCGGCAGCAGCATCAAGACGAAGTATGAAATGCGCGACGGCAAGCCCGTCCTCATGCGGTTGCCGGAGATGAACTTCATCGATGATAAGACGGGCAAACCGATCGGCATCAACTCGCACATCGGCCGCCGGCCCATCGCTGCGTTCGGCAACTCGGATGGCGATCAGCAGATGCTGGAGTGGACGCAGGCCGGGGGCGGCGCGCGGTTGATGATGCTCGTCCATCACGACGACGGCGCGCGTGAATTCGCCTACGGCGCCGAGTCGAAGATCGGCACCTTCTCCGACGCGCTGATGGCTGAGGCGAAAAAGGACGGCTGGACCGTGATCAGCATGAAGGACGATTGGAAGACTATCTTCCCACCTGCGAAATGACTCACGATCTTCCATTGTCGAGCCAGCCTCGTTCTGGAAACCTCGCAAGGTATCCCTGAATCCTCTCACGCTCACTCCATTAGTAAGGTTCTTCGGTCCGATGCCTATCCCACAAGTTTAGGCGAGGCGGCTTGAGTCCGGTTCTCCTCCTCCTTCGTGCTCGTCCTCGTCGTCGGACGCTGATAAGGTTGAGGCAATGAATAACCAGAAAAAAATCAACTGGTGCCCGTTTCGTACCAATCCAAAAATCGGCCCCTCAAAATGAACTCGAAGAGACAGCTAACCCGAATTGCTCGAAAGGAGGTTACTTCAGCGTTATCTCACGCATCAATTTGTTGCCAAAGATCTCGCGAATCTCTGCTCGTTTCATTGCAGCCTCGCGTTGTTGGTCCTCGCCGCCAATTGTTTTCTGAGAAATCGGGTCCGTCTCGCCGGTATCACTGATTGGAGGCGGCTCTCGTGCTTACTACTTACAAGCATTCCAGTCGATTTCGGAATTTTCCGGTGACCGTGGTCAACGCGGAGCAGCATGTCCTGCTGGATTGCGCCTCGCAGTCACGCAGTCCTTATACGGGTTTAGCGCCTAAAGATGAAAGCGAGCACGAAACCGATCCCGAGCGCGGCAAAGACCGCTTTCGTCGGGTTCTCGCGGACGTATTGCTCGCCGTCGTCCTGAAAACCGCGGACGCGACGGCGCGCATCATCCCATTTCCCTTCCGCGCGGCCAAGGTAGTCATCGGCCGTCGGGCCTGCGGCCGAGCGGAGATCTTCCGCCGCTTTGCGGGCGTTCGTCACGCCACTCTCTGCTTTTTCTTCCGCCTGCTGCGGTGAAACCGCAGGGCCTTGATCCATTTGGTTTTCGTTAGCCATACATTTCCCCTTCTCCATGATTTGTTTAAACTTTCGGTGCCGATGCTTCGCTGACGGTGCTGATATCCTCAGCGCCGACAGCTTTGAAAACGCGTTTCGCCTGATCAACGTCTTCGCTTTCATCCGTATGCACTGCGATCAGGTAGTTCCCCTTTTTCAACTTTTCCTCGTAGCGCTTTGCCTCGATCTCCGGAATGCCCAGACCAATCAAGCCGCCGACGACGCCCCCGGTCGCCGCTCCGACGGCCGCGCCACTAAGCGCCGCCATAATTGGGCCGGCGGCGATAAACGGACCGACGCCGGGAATTGCCAACGCGCCAATTCCTGCCAGCAAGCCGATCACGCCGCCGGTAGCGCCGCCGGTAGCAGCACCCGTCGTTGCGCCCTCCGGGGCCTTGGTCGCTTTAACGTGACCAACGTCCCGCGTGCCGCCTGTGTCAGGCATGAGCACTGAAATTTCCGAGGCCGCGAAACCTTCTGCTTGGAGCTGCTCGACGATTCGCTCAGCTTGGCCGTGTGTAGTTGCGATACCGAATACTGATTTAGACATAATAATTTTCTCTCGTTTGTATGTGGTTGTTTGTTATTTTGATCCTTTAACGTCGAGTTGATCGTCGATCTGGGCACCGCCAGCCGCTGACTTTGCAATTTGATCGACCCTTGCTTTTTCTTGCGCAGTCTTAACGGGTCCGCGCAGTGTGACTTGGCCGTTGGCAGTAATGACTTTGATGTTCTTCGCAGTCGTTGAAAGCTCGCCGTCTTTCATTAGTGCCCGTCGGATGGCCTGCGTGATTTTTAAATCCGCAGAACTGTTTGACTGGTCGCCAGATGTCTGGGTTTCGCCGGAGCGATCGCGCTCGTTTGTTGCTGTGTTATCAGGTTTCGCCTTCTCATTGTCGGCAGCAAACGCCGCTAGGCTAAGTCCGCTGAGACAAGCTAATGCTAGTAAAATTCGTTTCATGGGTTCTTTCGTTCGAGTTTGTGGCGGTGTCGGTATTGATCGCAACCGGTACGCCCAAAGGTTTTATTTATTTGGCTGCGACGTTAATTACGGATTTTGCCAACTTGGTTAGCTTTTTGTCTGTATCTGATTCCTCCGTCAAAGTAGTCTGAAGTAGCTGAACACCGTGCCGATCTCCCAGCAACTCGGCGTAGGTTCGAGCGCAACCGTAACCGGCCATCTCATAGTGTTCAACGCGCTGCGCTGCAGCAATTAGCCCTGCATCGCGCACTTCGTCTTCAGCATCTTCTTCGATCATCTCCTCCCCTTCTTTAATCACACCCTCCATGCCCTCACATTTTGGGCCGCGGGTTGACTCATCGTGGCTCGTCAAAATCTTTTCGAGACGAGCTGCATGTTCCTTCGTCTGTTCGAAATGTTCCTCGAATCCCGCCGCAAGCTGTTTGTCAGTAGCGGCTTTAACCATTTTCGGTAGCGCATTTATAATCTGCTTCTCTGCGCTGTAGAGGTCCTTTAGTTCGTGAATGTATAGGTCTTTGAGTGTTTCTAGTTTCATGTGTGTGAAGTTATATCATTGATTTTGCTCGTACCTGAGTCTTCCAATAAAGCGGGCCCGCTCCCAAAGTTTTTATGTGCAACCTCGGAGAAGAAAGATAAGGAGCAAAATCGGAATCGGAATTCCGAGAAGCCAAAGTAAAATGTATCCAGTCGCCCCCGCTTGTTTGATCCTGTTTGTTAAACGCATCTCAGATATTCTTAACGTTATTGATTTGGAACTCTTCGTTATGCACGTGAACTTGCTTTGATTGCTGAAACACACAATCGGGACAACGAATGATTGTCTAATCAGGAAAATTCCGATCCTACAGAAGTCGATTTTTACCTCACGATTCAGGGATCGCTCAGGCCGTCGTAATATCTCAATGAAATTAAGAGCGGGCCGCTACAGGATACATTCTTATCTGGCTACTTGATGTTCCAATCCCTATTTGCTCGTGATTTTTCCCCTGCTCGGTTGTACGTAGCTGCTCGGCTTATACTTAACGTGCAAAATGCGGCGCCAGGCGAATCACGTCTGAAAACGATTTTCCTTTCAAGCTATCTCGACCGCGGCGTGGACGGCGATCTCTAGTCCCTTTGGGGCACGCGGAGATCGACGGTTGCTTGTAAGGCTCCAGCCGCTACTACTTCACGATAACAGAACCGCACGCGGTCGGAAATGCGAATCAACATTTATGGACTCAAGCACGCACGATAAAATAGAAGGGACGGCAAAAGAGGCTGTCGGCAAAGTCAAAGAGGAAACCGGCAAAGCGATCGGGAACCGAGATTTGCAGGACCGCGGCACGGCAGAAAAGGTTGGCGGTAAAGCAGAGCGGAAAGTCGGCGACGTGAAAAAGGTCTTTGAAAAATAATTAAACGCACGCTTTTAGCTAATTGCGCCCCGCGAAAGACGCGGGGCGCCTCGTGCACCGTCGCTGCGCCGTGAATGCAACTTCAGTAGCGAATAGCCACGCACCGTGCTAAGGCCCAAAGAGAACAATCCCTTTGGCGAGAACGAGTATCATCCTAGCCCGGAATTTGGCGAAAGATCAGACTTGATAGAAGGGAGGATCGGCGACGATTAGCGACGACCAAGGTTGAGAAGAGTCAGGTGACGGTCGAGGCACGCAAGGGTGGAGGAACGTGTGTTTGCTGTACTTTGCCCCTTCGCAAATCAGACTGCCTCCGCTAAAGCCAAAGACCGAATGGAGTGCGAAATAAGAGCAAAAAAAGGGAAGGATCAATGCCAACCAAACGATCACGAAAGACGACTAAACGAACTGTCATTCAGCCACGCAAAGGGGATCGACGCTACGTGAGAGGTAACAAAGCCGGTCAATTCAAGAGGTCAGCGTTGGCCGATCACACTTGCGGCAGATCGGCTACTTGCGCTTCTTAACCTGTTTGCGCAGCAGTCGTTCCGCCTTCTTTGGTCCGGCCCGCGCGATCAGCTCGAACTTCTTTCCTTTTTCCTGGTTATAGGAAACGAAAAAATGCTCGATCTCTTTTACCACGGCCGGGTCCAGATCAGCAAGTGATTTGATCTTTTGATGTCCGGGCGATTCCGCCGCCACCGCAATTAGCCGATCATTCCGCTCCGTCTTACCGTCTTCGGTCTGCTTTGCTTCGATCACGCCAATCAAGCGCGCCTCAATCAGGCAGCCGGTAAAGGCGGGCTCATCCATTAACACCAGGGCATTTAGCGGATCGCCATCTTGTGCTTCCGTGCCAGGAATCGAACCGAAATCAAACGGAGGTGTAGATGATCATCCGAAGATTTCCCGATTTGTCGTCAAACGGCTTTAACTTTTCCAACTATTTCATAGGCACTCTGCGATTTCGCATTTGGAATTTGCGTGTATCGATCATACCAAGACTGATTTAGAACACCGCCTTGTCACTCCGATCTAACGACTCGTCGTGTTTGAGCTAATTCGCCCCGCCTTCTTCCCGTCCAAATTGTAAGCGCTGAATCAACCTCGGTGGCGAATTTGTTCGTATGCGATATTTCTACCTCATCATCGCGGTAGTTTTTTCCCTCACAAGACCGCTGGTAAACGCGACGACGAAAGGCTTGAGCCAAATCGTGACACCAGACTTGCAGCCCGCAGGAGACTTGTCGTTTAGTTTTCAGGTGCAAAGTCTGCACATCGCTAACCCGTACGAACTCCAAGCGGAGTTGGGCCTCACTAAGTTCGCGGAAATCGCCGTCTTCAAGGGGTTCGAACCAAACGAACTGATTTTCGGTACCGAGATCGGCCTGCTGACCAGCGAGCCGTATCTGCTCTCAGTAGGTTTCATCAATTGGTCGCCACATAGTCATGTCCATCCCCAGCCGTTCATCGAGGCTGGCTACTACACAGAGCACGACAAGATGATCGTTGGAGCTATTCATGCCGTCTACAAGAATGAGGCGATTCTGGGGTATGCCCACGACTTCAACAAACAATGGCGCGTCCAGATAGATTTCCAGAGCGGAATGGAGAACTCATCGACGATCGGAGCTACCTGGAACATTACTCCAGATTTTCAAGTAAACCCAGCTATCTACTTCCCTAACTATCACCCCGAGCGAATCCTGGGGTACATCGTCTTTACCTACACTTTTCACCTCTGGGCCAAAAATAAAGAGAAACACGATCAGACTGTTCCCGGCGGGTAGCTCCGACGTGGGTTACCTAAGGCGAAATTGGCGTTTCATAAAATTGCGCACTTGGTACGAGCTCTGTAGGAATAACAAACGGAAAACTTACAACCGAGTGCGGGAGCAGCGCCGTTCTATTACGCAGGGGAGTTCTCCCGGAGTGCCCCAAGAGAACCAAGAAAACAACTATGGAAGACATGACGCTCCAGGGTTACGATGGACCGGAAAATTGTTTCTGAGTTGGGTGATTATCTCCTAACCCACCGCGAAGAGATCATTGGCGAATGGTTGCGAGCGGTTGAACGGAATTCCGACATCAGCTCGCCTGAACATCTTGATTACGCAGAGCTCGTCGATCACCTGCCAGAGCTATGCCAAGAACTGGCGGAGCTGTTAAAATCTCCGCAATCGGACCAGAATCGCAGCGACATTTCTCGCACTGCGCGAGTCCATGGTAAATATCGCTGGCGACAAGGGTACAAGCTCGAGGAAGTCATACGCGAGACGAGCATCGTCCGGCGAATTCTTTTCCATAGTTGGGTGGATGCGTACGCTCGGGAGGTACCAAAGTTCAATGGGGAAACTCGAAGAGCAGCGGAAAATATCATTCACCAGGCCGTAGACGACGTCATTGCTGACTCAGTCGAGCAGTTTGTCGAAGAACAGCAAAAAAGCATCAGCGAATTGAACTCGGAGCTGGCGGACGCCCTCGCCGAGGTGCGTCAACAGAAGGCAGCGGCCGACGCGGCCAATAACGCCAAGGATAAATTCCTGGCAATGCTTAGTCACGAGCTGCGCACGCCGCTTAATCCGATCCTGCTCTGGGCTAGTGCCATGCTTGAGGAAGAACAAACGGCCCCATCGCTGAAAGAGGATATTCAGATGGTTCGCCACAACGTGGAACTGGAAGCCAGTTTAATAGACGACTTGCTTGACGTCGCACGAATTACAGGCGGGAAGTTACAGCTACATTTGCAGCTCTCCGACGCAGCCGCACTCTTCCGGGATGCGCTGGAAATGGTCAAGGCCGAGTCGGTGCGAAAACAACTAGAGATACGCCTTGAGCTGAGCGCCACAAACCACCGCGTGATAGTCGATCGCGCGCGTATTGAGCAGGTATTTTGGAACGTGTTGAAGAATGCTCAGAAATTCACGCCCGAACGCGGGACAATTACGGTTCGCTCCTTTAATGAGGGACGAGAAAGGCTCTTATTTGAGATTACAGACAGTGGAAAAGGAATCGAGCCTGATCTTTTGTCGAAAATATTTGATGCCTTCCAGCAAGGAGTGTCGCCCGGGGAAGGTCTTGGTCTAGGATTGGCGATCTCTAAAGCAATTATCGCGAGCCACGGCGGCAAGATTTACGCATCAAGCAAAGGAAGGGGGACGGGCACTACCTTCACAATCGAGCTTAAAACTGCGCAAGACGAAACTCCTCCCATACCCGCAACGCTGCCTCCGTAGTTTAACGGATAAAGACCGCGCAATCACTGTAACGTCACGTGCTTAACAAGGATTCCTAAACCTTTAACCTTGGTGCGAGCAAGGTCCGAGAAATGAGCGATAAGAAAAAACCAAAGGCAAAGAACCTCGTCCGCCGCTTCTTCTCTGTCCTGGGGCCCGGATTGATCACCGGTGCCGCGGACGACGATCCCTCGGGCGTCGCCACCTACACCATCGCCGGCGCGCAGCTGGGCACTTCGCTGCTCTGGACAGCATTCCTTACCTGGCCGCTTATGGGTTGCGTGCAATTTATGTGTGCGCGCATCGGAATGGTGACAGGCCGCGGACTCGGCGGCGCCCTGCGGCTGAAGATTCCGCGGTGGTTGCTGATTATCGCAGCGATAGCGCTTTTCGCGGCTAATTCCATTAATGTCGGCGCTGATCTTTCCGGCATGGCTGACGCCGCGGAAATGTTAACTGGATTTAACTCACACTGGTTCGTCGTGATCTTCGGCCTCGGCATCGCGTATTGGACCGTCCGTTGTCGTTACTACCAAATCGCGATGATCTTGAAATGGCTGGCACTTTGCCTTTTCGCCTACGTTATCACTGCGTTCGTGGTCAAGCCGGATTGGAGCAGCATAGTTCACGACACTTTTGTTCCAACCTGGCCGAAAGATCACGATACCTGGCAAAATCTTGTCGCGATTCTCGGCACCACCATCAGCCCTTACCTGTTCTTCTGGCAGTCTTCGCAGGAAGTGGAACTGGAAAAGGCGATGGGTCGGCGAATGCTCGTGCAAAGAGAAGGCGCCAGCTCGCGCGAGATCATCGATCGCAAGCTCGATGTCGGCACAGGCACTTTCTTTTCGAACTTCGTCATGTACTTCATCATTCTCGCCGCCGCGGTTACCTTGCACAACCACGGCGTGACGAAGATCGAGACATCGAAGCAAGCCGCTGAAGCCCTGCGTCCGCTCGCCGGATCGCTCGCCTACTTCCTTTACACCGCGGGATTAATCGGAGTTGGTCTTCTGGCCATCCCGACGCTCACCGGCTCGGCTGCCTATGCCTTCGCCGAAACCTTCAAGTGGAAGGAAGGATTGGATAAATCATTTAAGGGCGCCCGCCCTTTTTATACGGTGCTCATCTTCTCCACCCTCGTCGGGATTGCGATGGATTTTTTGCATATAAACCCCGTCAAAGCGCTTTTTTGGACTGCGGTCATTAATGGTCTGCTGGCACCCTTCCTTCTTGTCGGCATTCTTTTTGTCGCCTGCGACCGGAAGCTGATGCAGGACCAGCCAAGCTCAATGCTATCGCGGGTGGTGGTCGTGATAACAACCATCGCAATGTTTGCGGCCGCTATTGGTATGTTTGTTTTATAGCTGCGAGGCGACAGAGCGCTGCGGTTTTGACAACGCATCAATTTCAACATCATGAGCAGAGATGAACAAAGCGACTCGCAGGCCTCACTGCTTCTTAAAACGCGCAAGGCGAGATTCGGTTGCGAATGCTCTTTGTGGACACCAAATCCCCGCTGCATTTAGCGTAACTGCCTAATGGCTGATCCCTCTATTCCCCGGCCCGCTTATCGCAAGGTCGTTGCTGCTTTAGCTGAGAGCGAGGAGCGCTATCGCATCCTGGTAGAAGGCGTGCGGCGATACGCGATTTTCATGCTCGACCCAGCGGGCATCATCCTCACCTGGAATCGGGGCATGCAGGAATTACTTGGGTATAATCGCGAGGAGATCGTCGGGCAGTCTGGAGCCGTGGTGTTCAGTGCGCCCGTCGCTTTCAGGAAAGAATTGGCGCGGGCGAAAGGATCCGGCGAAAGCATTGCTGAGCACTTGAACATTTGTAGGGATGGGAGCGAGATCCGCGTTCACGATACGACTACGTCCCTGCGCAATTCCAAAGGGCGTCTTATCGGCTTTGCCAAAGTCGTTCGCTATATCGACTCTTCCAACGATCGGAAGGGCGACGCTGCCGGCATCGAACTAGCCGAAGCTCTTGCGAGAATTGAGGTGGAGGTGGAGCACCGTCGACGCCTCGAAGCACAGTTGCTTACTGCGGTGGAGCAAGAGCGGGAGCGGCTGGGTCGAGACCTGCACGATGACCTGTCCCAGCGGTTGGCTGGCGCGGCGCTGATGACGCGTACGTTAGCTAAAGAACTCAAAGGTCGCAGCGCAGCGGATCGGGAAAAAGCCCGAGCGCTTGGCGACTTGCTGGCCGAAGCCACTAGCGTGGCTCGCAACCTCTCGCGTGGTTTGCATCCAATCACCTTAACCGCAAACGGATTGCCCAAGGCGCTCGAGGAACTGGCGGCGCGGGTGCCGCAAAATGTGCGATTCAGTTGGCCCACCTCGAAGAAGCTGGATCTTGACCCATCCGTAGCCTTGCACGTTTACCGGATTGCAGAGGAAGCGGTCGGCAACGCCGTTCGACATGCGCAAGCGAAGAGCATCACGATCGAGTTGCACACCACACCTGGCCGCAAAATTGCACTTACTATCACTGACGACGGCGAGGGCTTCAGGCAGGGCCGCGGAGCCGAAGGGATGGGCCTGCAAAACATGAGGTACCGAGCTCGAGTAATCCACGGCACGCTCAAGATTGCCAGCGCGCGGAAGCGCGGGACGGTGGTGACATGCATTCTGCCAATCCAGCAGCCACGTCGAGACCTATCCATGAGTTAGCTTTCGGCGGCGTGAGAAGCGGAGGCGCTCTACAAGCGACCAAGCAAATACAGGATCAAGACGATGATGAGAACTGTGCCAAGGATGCCGTGCGACCGGTAGCCATATCCATACCCGCCCGTCGGGAACGCTCCCACTAACAAGAGAATGATCACGATAAGAATGATTAGGCCCATGTGACGATTTCTACTTTTTTACCTGCGCGTGAGGCAAGTCCAATCTCGCTCGCAATTCACCTGACGCTACCCGTTGACCGAAGGCAATTTGTTACGCACAATCGAGTAAATGGCGAACCGCCTTTATTTCGGCGAGCAACGTGACGTTGCATCCATTTGTCATGTTGAGCGGAGTCGAAACATCTCTAACTATTACTGCCAGTGAATCGTCTGTACTTCGGCGACAATTTAGGCTCGGAGGCAACAGAGATTTAGAAGTTCTCCTTCTCGGCTGTCTCTGTTTACTCGTGCAAATCGGCACGCTCATTCGCGCGGGGAAGAATCAAACGGTGGATACCGCTCGTCAGCTTCATTTCGTGGAAGTTAATCACTAATCCCAGGGGAAGATTCAAAAGCTTCATATAACTAAGCAATTGTGCGTTGTGAATCGGCAGCACGCTCTGGACTGCTTTCTTACAGGAGGTAACAGAGGCAAGGGAGATCTGAAAGAAAATCAATCTCTCTGTTTCCTCCGTTTCCTCTTGTTAGGCGTCTGTGGGCAATCGGGGAAGGAATTCCTCTATTAACTCTGTTTTCTCTTGTTCAGTCGGACCACCCTATTGGCCCAGATGTTCCAGGGCCTTGCGCATCGGCGCGCTCGAAACTTTGATCATCCCGTCCAGCGGATGATTCATCTCCAGGATAATAAAAATCGCCCCTGACACCGACAGCGCACTAATGAGAAGCACAGTGATCACGGTCCAATTGCGAGGTGCAAACAAGCCGAAGCTGAGATGCAGCATCGTGAGCCAGAAAAGCAGCACCACGAGGAACGTCATCGGGAGCACGCTTTGCGCCTGCTCGATTAACAGCCAGCGGGCTTGCAGCATATCGCCACTGATCTGCTCGGCCTGCGAGAGCAGTTGGCGCTGGGCATCGGTTGTCGGCGTGAGTGAACGCAGTTTCGCCTGAATCATCTCCATCGTGTTTGCCCGCTCGAATCCCGTCATTCCGGATCCCGCAGTTTTTTCCTCGGGCCAGAACATCTCGATTCCGGCGGCCACGGCGCGGCGCAACTGCTCGCGAGCGTCTTTCGTTTCGGGGCCATACGCCGCCAGCGCGCGATCCAGCAGAATAACTTTCGCGCCGTTTTGAATGATCGCCGTATTCGTGGCGTCGAACGAACTCTTGGCCGAGCCAACGAGCAAACCCAGAACCAGTGCGGACAGTGTAGCGATCGTACCGGCAACGACCTTCACGGTGTCCTTCGACGTATCGCGCAAGTGATGCTCCGGCAGCAGTCCTTGCAGGAGTAAGCCCAGCAAAGCTCCGCCGAAGATGCAGCCCGCGCTAATCAAACCAATGGCTAATGAACTCACCAAGAATCTCCAAGTTTGTTTCTTTCTGGCCTATTTCGGCACCTGGGGGAATGGGACCAAGGTCCAATACTCGAAGCCAGCTGAAGTCGCCTTCCCCATGTTGGGAAGTCCCTCTGCGTGGTTAAAGTCGTTCCGCGTGGTTGGAAAGGAAAAACTGCTGCGGATATTCTTCGGTCCGCTTCCTGTAGCGCAGGTTTAGGCGGCTTGGGTCCGGTTCTCCTCGTCCTTCGTGCTCGTCCTCGTCGTCGGACACTGACAAGGTTGAGGCAATGAATGACCAACCCATCTTCGACCACGAGAAGCTCGATGTTTCAAGTGGAGCTGTCCTTTATCGCATGGTCGTCGGTTCTCTTGTCGGAGATCCGCGCGGCTGGAGAGGGTTTGTATCGCGAAGTTTGCGATCAGCTAGATCGGGCAAGTCTCTCCTCGTTGCTCAACACCGCTGAAGGTAACGGCAAACGACAGGGGAAGCAGCGTGCCAAATTTTTCGATGACGCGCGCGGTTCAGCCGTAGAATGCGCGGCGTGTCTGGACGCGCTCGTTGCCCGGAAGCTCGCGACGATCGAGCGGGTCATTGAAGGCAACAGGTTGTTGTTTAGAACTGTCGGCATGCTGACGAAGCTGGTCGAGCGCTTCGAGTCCCATCGTGCTCGCGAAGATGAGGAGCCGAGGGACGAGGACGAGAACGATCACGACGAGGAATAGAGAGGGAGAATTAGATCGCTCGTCACACCTCCCTGTTCACTATCCGAATAGGACTAAAGTCTTATATCGCGTTCAACGCATGAGGCCCAAGGTTGGGATTCTATGAATCCGGCGAAGTCTCCGGTTACGCCCATACGGATCTTTTCCAAAACAACGCAGATCAAACCCATGAAAACAAAAACACTAATTCTGCTGAGCGGGATTTTCGCGGCTGCCTTGATGGCGGCCTCGCCTTCCGCCATTGCACAAGTCCAAACCACCGGCGAGCCGGGTTCGCCCAGCGCGACCACTACGATTGACGGCAAGCAACTTCCGCCGCCACCGACGAAGTTTGGCGGTGTGATCAAGGAGGATGCCAAAGATTCCAAGTCCTATTGGCCACCTACGGTGATGCCGCCCAAGGGCGCGCCCAATGTGCTCCTCATCATGACCGACGATCAGGGCTACGGCGTGTCGGGCACATTTGGCGGCGTGATCCCGACGCCCGCCATGGATCGCATCGCCAAGGCGGGATTGCGCTACACGCAGTTCCACTCGACGGCGCTCTGCTCACCGACGCGAGCAGCCCTGATCACGGGCCGCAACCACCACTCGGTCGGCTTCGGCGTCATCGGCGAGATGTCCACGGGCTTTCCGGGCTATGATTCCGTTATCGGTCCGGAGAGCGCCACCGTCGGTGAAATTCTGAAGGAGAACGGTTATGCCACTTCGTGGTTTGGCAAGAACCATAACACACCCACCTATCTCTACAGCGTGGCGGGACCCTTCGACCAATGGCCTATTGGCATGGGTTTCCAATATTTCTACGGGTTTATGGGCGGCGAGACCGACCAGTGGACGCCGTACCTTTACCGCAACACGACTCCGATCTTTCCGTGGATCGGCAAGCCGGGCTACAACTTGACCACTGATCTAGCGGACGAGGCCATCAAGTACATGAGCAGCCTGAATGCGGCCGCCCCCGACAATCCGTTCTTCGTCTATTACGTTCCCGGCGGCACCCATTCGCCGCACCAACCGACCAAGGAATGGATCGCGAAGTTCAAAGGCAAGTTCGATATGGGCTGGGAAAAGTTGCGCGACCAGATCTTCGCCAATCAGAAGAAGCTCGGTGTGATCCCGGAGACCACCCAACTGACTCCCTGGCCGGATGTTCTCCCTAGGTGGGACAAGCTTTCGATGGTACAAAAGAAACTCTATGCACACGAGGCAGAGGTATTTGCTGCCTACGCCGCCTACACCGACAACGAGATTGGCCGGGTGATACAAGCAGTCGAGGACATGGGTAAACTCGACAACACGCTGATCATCTACATCAGCGGCGACAACGGCAACAGCGCCGAAGGCACTCTGGAAGGCACGTTTAACCAGATGACCGCCTACAACGGCATTCTGACCCTCCCCGAGGCTGTGCAAATGTTGCATTACGAAGGCTGGGGCTCTGACACGACCTACCCACACATGTCGGTGGCATGGTCCTGGGCGTTTGACACGCCTTTTAAGTGGACCAAGCAGGTGGCTTCGCATTTCGGCGGGACCCGGCAGGGCATGTGCATCTCGTGGCCTGGCCACATCAAAGACGTTGGCGGTATTCGCACCCAGTTCCATCACATCATCGACATCGTGCCAACGATCCTTGAAGCCACGGGCATCCAAGCTCCGGACATGGTCAACGGCATTAAGCAGAAGCCGATCGAAGGCGTCAGCATGGCTTACACGTTTGACCAGGCGAATGTAAAAGCACCGTCGAAGCGCGACACACAATATTTCGAGATGTTCGCCAACCGCGGCATCTATCACGATGGCTGGTATGCCTGCACGACTCCACCGGCCCCGCCCTGGGCGCTGGGAACGACGAAGCTGCCGCCCGTCAACGAGTACAAGTGGGAACTTTACAACCTCACGGAGGACTACTCGCAATACAACGACCTGGCGGCTAAGAATCCCGACAAACTAAAGGAATTGCAGGCCTTGTTCTTAACGGAAGCGGCAAAATACCAAGTCTTGCCTCTCGATAACTCGATCCTACCGCGCCTTGTCACGCCGCGCCCGAGCGCGGTGGCCGGGCGGACTGTTTTCACCTACTCGGGTGAGAATGCCGGCATTCCTGTCGGCAACGCCCCCAGCATCATGAACAAAGACTACACTATCACCGCCGAGGTGACGATTCCCAAAGGCGGCGCGGAGGGAATGATTGCGACGATGGGCGGTCGCTTCGGCGGCTACGGCCTCTACCTGCTCAAAGGCAAACCGGTTTTTACTTATAACCTTCTCGATCTGGAGCGATATCGCTGGGAGGGCGGTGTGGGTGCGAAAGACTGGTTAGGCAGGGCGCTCGAACCGGGCAAGCACACGATTGTGTTCGATTTCAAATACGACGGCCCCGGCCCGGGCAAGGGTGGCACCGGTGTCATGACGGTTGACGGAAAGGAGTTTGCTCGCAAGACGATCCCGCACACGATTCCGTTTCTTATGGCCATCGATGAAAGCTTCGACATCGGAAGCGATACGCGCACGGGCGTGGACGATAGTTACCAGCTGCCGTTTCATTTCACCGGGACAATCGATAAGCTGACCTACAAACTCGGGCCGAACCAGATGACGGCTGAGGACCAGAAGGCCCAGGCGGAAGCCGTCGCACGAGTGAATGATTAACCTAATGAGTAGCGGTCGAGTCGACCAAAACGAACCAAATGAGAAAAACCAGAACGAAAATCATGAAACAAATATACCTCACTATAATGAGCTTGGCGCTCGCCACGGCGAGTCTAACCAGTCACGCCGAATCTGTTTCTTCCGAGGAGGCGCATGCCATTGGTGTCGAGGCTTACCTCTACTTCTATCCGCTCGTGACTATGGACATCACCCGCAAACAGCTCACCAATGTGGAGCGGGCTCAGGGAATCAGTGCGCCGATGAACACCTTCGCGAACATTCCGGCCTATCCGACGGCAGACATGAGAGTAGTTGTCCGGCCAAATTTCGACACTCTGTATTCCAGTGGCTGGCTCGATCTCACGAAAGAACCCCTGGTCGCTTCCGTGCCGGACACCAGCGGTCGTTATTATCTGTTCCCGATGCTCGATATGTGGACGGACGTGTTCGCGTCCCCAGGCTGGCGCACAACTGGAACGCAGGCCGCCAACTTTCTCGTAACGCCGCCAGGGTGGACAGGCTCGGTGCCCGATGGTATGCAGCAGATCAAGGCACCTACCTCTTACGTATGGATCATCGGCCGCACTAAAACCGACGGCCCACCGGACTACGACGCCGTTCACAAGATCCAGGCCGGTTACAAGATCACGCCGCTCTCCAGCTGGGGCAAAACCCCTGAGGCCGTTTCTGGCAAGATTGATCCGTCCGTGGACATGAAGACGCCGCCGAAGATTCAGGTAGATACCATGTCGGCCGACAAATACTTCACCTATGCCGCCGACATCATGAAGGTTAACCCGCCGCACATCACCGATGAGCCAATCGTCGCGCGCATGAAACGCATTGGCATCGAAGTGGGTCAGAGCTTCGACTTCGCCAAACTCGATCAGTCTGTGCGAAAGGCGCTCGCCAGCGCGCCGGCGGATGCACAAGCCCTGATGAAATGGAAGGTGCCGACGCTTGCCCGGGTGGTGAACTACTGGTCAATGAACACCGACACGATGGGTGTGTACGGCAACTACTATCTCAAGCGCGCCATGGTTACACAGATTGGTCTCGGCGCGAACCTGCCCGAAGATGCGATTTATCCTCTCAATCTCGGCGATGAAACTGGCAAGTCGCTCGGCGGCGCGAACAAATATGTGCTTCACTTCGACAAAAGCGAGTTGCCGCCGGCCAGCGCCTTCTGGTCCGTCACGCTCTACGACTCCGACGGCTTTCAAGTAGCGAACAGCATCAACCGCTTCGCGGTCAGCAGTTGGATGCCATTCAAATACAACGCGGACGGCTCTCTTGATCTCTACTTCCAAAACGAAAGCCCGGGCACGGGCAAGGAAGCGAACTGGTTACCCGCTCCCAAAGGAGCATTCAACCTGACCATGCGTCTCTATGCTCCGAAAGAAGATGCGTTGACAGGAAAATGGAATCCGCCGCCGGTTGTAAAGGTCGAAGGCCCTTCCGAATCAATGCCTCAGTAACGAGCAGGCTTATTGCCGTCGTGTTGGTGGAATAAGCCCGCGACTTCGTTGGCGAACGAATCTACAATCAAACGGATACTGCGGAACGGCGACGATACGAAAGCTGCCAAAGTCATCCTCGTTTTTTGATGGAGGCCTAACCATGGATACGACGGCTGTGCTTGGGATAGCTGGGACAACGCTGGCTAGCTACTTCGCCATCATGAATCCTGTGGCCAGCACGCCCGTTTTTATCACCCTCACTGAGCGAGACGATGCGGCGACGAAACGCTCGGTTGCGGTGCGGAGCCTCGCCGTAGCTTTAGGGATCGTTGTGGTCGTGAGTATTGCCGGAAATCTCATATTCAAGCTCTTTGGCATCTCGCTGGCGACGCTTCGGATCACAGGCGGGATCGTCCTTTTCATCATCGGCTACCAGATGCTCCAAGGAGCGAGCTCACATTCGCACAAACCGAGTGACGCTGACGTGGCCGAGAGCAAAGATGCGCAACTCAGTGTGGCGGTGTCTCCGCTGGGGATCCCCATGCTCGCCGGTCCCGGCACGATCGCCACAGCCATGACTTTCGCAGCCGGCGGCTGGCTGCACATTGCCATTTCATTGGCCTCCTTCACCGTTATTTGTGGGGCGACCTATTGTTGTTTTCATTACTCCGATCGGCTGGTGGCATTCCTTGGGCAGAATGGCATGAATGTGGTGACGCGTTTGATGGGGTTGATCGTGGCCTCGATCGGGGTGAGCATGTTGCTCACCGGTCTTGGCTATCACGCAGCGGTCGCAGGCTGATTTGCATAGGTTCTCGTCTCGTCCTTCGCCCTATTTCTCTGATGAACCGACCAGACCTTGGAGGTGGTGAGCCTCTCGACGGCAGCAAGCACAACTACACGCTCACGTTTGCTAAGGACCAGTTCCCGGAGGTGAACGCCTTCTGGTCGGTAACCATGTATGACGGTAAGAGCCAGCTTCTGATTAAGAATCCAATTAACCGTTACCTGATCAACTCGCCGATGCTGCCGCAGATGAAAAAGAACGCGAATGGCTCACTAACGCTCTACATCCAGAAGGGCAGTCCGGGTCGGGACAAAGAAGCCAATTGGTTGCCAGCCCCTAACGACACGATCTATCTCGTCATGCGCCTCTATTGGCCCAAGCCGGAGCCGCCTTCCATCCTCCCCCCCGGCGAAGGCACCTGGAAGCCGCCCGGCATCGTAAAGGTAAAGTAACTCCGTCCGATCCGGTATAATTCCTAGGCGAGGGCGCGATGAGACGCAGCGGTCGACTCATCGGATCCTCTTCGCGTCCACGCGTCGAGCATTTCCGTGAGGCGCGACTCGTAAGAATCGCACATGGGGGATTCACCATTTGGTTGGACCCATTCGGGATGTTGGATCCGCAGATCGTCGTGAATCTGTTTCCGTAGCTCGGCGTAGGTGTGGATTTGGTGCGGCGGCGGCACGGCCATTGGCGTGATGGAACGTTCCAGTGTGGCCTGGGACGGCTCGTCTAACTGGCCTCGCCGGTGACTGCGCTTTGTTCCGAGACTAATGAATTTCATAAACAGCCTTTCATCTGGGTTGACTGCTCCAATTCGGATTTGGAGATCGCGCTAAGCCGTGCCTCAGCGAAGGTCAAGGCCCCTCAACCGGCGTTTCAGAACCGGCCGAAAGTGCGTTGAGACCTCGGATGACGTAATCCACTGTACGTTTACCATTACTCGTCGACCGCCTTCTATTGGACCTTAGTCCTATGTCTTTAGGGGCAGCAGACAGCAATGGAATCGGCGAAATCGCCGGATGAAAAAGGTCTGATACGTACGATCTAAGTCCAATGGTCGAATGGCGGGCCGGGGTCTGAGAATCCCGTAACCGAATGTCGCACTCTGTCCGTATGTCCTCAGGGCACCTAACGAGAAAGACGATCACGTACGGCGTGCAAATCACGAGCGGCATCATTGCGAGGGCCTACCGGGTGGAAAAACGATGAAGCCAACCGCGCTCACTCTGACATTCCGCCCGCGCACCTGAATCATCGCGCCCTACCCCTTTGAGGAAGTTCAGAATCCGCGCTGAGTCGACTCGTGATCGGATTGCCTCCAGCGCACGGCGATCGTGCTGGGATCACTCCGGTAAGAAATGAAAAGGAACCGAGCAGGGTCCCACAACGGCTGTAGGCCTAAAGTCCTATAGTCCATGCTGCCGTCTCGTTTTACGTATTACCAACAATCAACCAGCGGAGGGTATAGCCATGTTTAATGTTAAAATCGTTGCGAGTTTTTGTGTGTCTCTGATTGGTCTGGCGTTGGCCTTCATTCCCAGTGGGGCTGCCCAGACGCCGGGCGCGAGCCCGGCGGAAACCGACATCGCCGCAAAGGCGCAAAGCAACCCGGGGAAGAAGTTGGAGAACGTAGAATTACTTTTCGTGCAAAATGCGAAGGGCCTCAGTTCCAGCGACGGAAAACTTACTCTGCGCGACGTTGAGGCGATGACGATTTGCTTTTCCGACCGCCCGGCGCGGCTGGCCGGACATGTGCTAACGAAAAATTTCGTCCCGATGTGGAGCCAGGGTAAGGATAGCTTTCTCAAGGATGCTCCCAATGCCAATCTCTCGATTTTCGTCGGTAATGATGTCACGAGCACCATTGTCACTCTACGCAACCCGCAGCTCTCGGGGAACGATTTAACCTACGATGTGACGTTGCTGGAAGGCACCTTGCCCGCCAGCGCCGGAGCATGTTCGCTCTTCATCGACATCATTGGCTGTCCGCTGACCCCGATGTCGTTCGCCGGGGCGGCGCGTCGAGGTGCCTACTACCGCGGAGCATATTCTGGCGGCGGATATTATGGGCCGACGCTCTACGATAGTTCCGGCTCAGCTCACGGTTTCTATGGCGGGAGCGCACAGTGGTCGAATGGATCCGGAACGGCGACGGGCTGGCGCGGCAATACCGTTACCTGGCACCGACAATAGCATGCCGCTTCCCTTGTGGGTTCTGCGATTCCGCTGAGGTAACTAAGCTTCCGAGCGAGACTACATGAACTGGAACCAGACAAAAACTCTGCTGCTCTCTTCGTTGCTAACCGCGTCGTTGACCGTGTGCAATGTCGGCCGAGCCGCAGCCCGGTCAGGAAATCGCGCCCGGCGTGCAGCTTCTTGCCTACATGAGCGATATGCGAATCAAGGAAAGCTCCGGTGTCATCGCGAGTCGCCGCTACGCGAATGTGTTCTGGACCCACAACGACGGCGGCGGGCCGAAGAAGCAGGTCCTTTACGCCATTGACCGCGAGGGTAACACGCGCGCAGCTTTCCCGGTCACGGGTGCGACGTTCCACGATTGGGAGGATATCGCCATCGACGACGCGGGACATCTCTTCCTCGGCGACATCGGGAACAACGACGCCAAACGGGACATGCTCGCGGTTTATGAAATCGACGAACCGGATCCGACGGCGAACATCGGCCCCGTCTCTCCGAAACGGGGGTGGACGCTGAAATTTCCCAACGCGGCGTTCGACTGCGAGAGCCTCTTCATCTGGAAGGACTACGGCTACGTCATCTCAAAGTTATTCAACAAAGCGCACGCGCAGATCTTCCGTTTTCCCCTCCAGGACACGACCGAGCCGCAAATGCTCGAACTCGTTGCGACAACGAAAATCGAATCGCCGGTGACGGGCGCGGATATTTCCGCCGACGGAAATCTGCTTGGCCTGGTGGCGAAGGACGGCGCCTATGTCTATCGAATCAACGGCGACGTCGCGCATGTTAATGAGGTCACGCCTCACCACACCAAGATAAAGGACCAGCACATCGAAGGCTGCTGCTTTGTGTCCGATGGACTGCTGGCGACGAGCGAGCGGCGCGGAATCTTTTTGTTCACGGACCCGGCGTTTCGCGGGCAGTGAGAGAGAGCAATCCGAAACGGAGATCGCGAGCGCGCTTACACCGCGTCAATGTCGATCTTGGAGGCGTCGGATTTCTTCAGCTTCGATCGGATTCTGCTTCCAATTTTGATTTCAACGCCCGACAATGTCCAGATCCAGATCGGCGAATATGAGGCGCGGTTGCAGTTAGTACTGTGGCCGACTGTGAATAGACGCAGCGCCTATCGGGTGGAAAAACAATGAACGCAACCGCGCTCACTCTGACATTCCGCCCTCGTACCTGAATCATCGCGTTTATGTACAGATGCCTCTTCACCGCGGTCCTTTTTGCTTCCACGCTGACACTCCCAGCGTATTCCCAAAGCGGGCCGAAAGACGCTGTCGTACTGATTATTCGCCACGCGGAAAAGCCCGACGCCGGCCGCGATCTCTCGCCCACCGGCCAGCAGCGAGCCGAAGCATACAAGGATTACTTCCAAAAATTCACCGTGGATTCCAAACCGCTGAGCCCCGATGCCATTTTTGCCGCCAAAGACACAAAGCAAAGCCGGCGCCCCCGCCTAACGGTCGAGCCGTTCGCGAAGGCGGCAAAGTTGCGAATCGATGCGCGTTTTAGCAGCAACCGATCCGCTGAACTGGCGGCTGCCCTGCGCGCAACGGAGCAGGGAAAGCGGATTCTCATCTCCTGGCATCACACGGACATCCCGGACCTCCTCCGGGCGCTCGGAGCAAAACCCAAGAGCCTGCTGCCTGACGGCAAGTGGCCCGATCCCGTCTTCGACTGGGTCATTCTGCTGAGCTACGATCAGGACGGCCGTTTGATTCCCGCAAGCACGAGGCGGATCAACGAACACCTGATGCCGGGCGATTCTCAATAAACCCGGCGAATTGGGTCGGGCGGATTTTCACCCGCCTACGCGCAAGGCTACGGCGCGGCAAGCGCAATGTGCGCGCGCGAGGACTTTCGGACAAAATTCGGTGACTGAACTGCGTAATTCCCGGGAATGGCGATTGCGCTTCCGCATTCCTCGCCGCGCTCGGGCCAGCGCGCTTACACCACCTCAACATCGATCTTGGAAGTGTCGGACTTCTTGAGCTTCGCTCGCATTTCTGCTTCCAATTTCCTTGGGTCGATTCCCGCTGGAATGTAGAGAATGAACACCATCTGTCCCTTGTCCTCGTAGAGCGCCGAACTTTGCAGTCGACAATGGTGTGAGACCAGCAGCGACTGCATTAGGCCAAAGATAGGCTGCGGATCGACGCCGTCTTCAAGCCGGATTCTGATCCGGCAGCTGGCATGTGAATCCAGCCAATAGACGAGCAGCCAGCTAAAGATGGTGACGAAAACCGCCATCGCCCACGATCCCATGCCGCAGGCGAGCCCGACCACCACGACCGTGATGGCTTTTCCAACGAGTTTCGGATTGTCGAGCACGGTTCGAAATCGGAGGAGCGCGCCGATACCGAAGATGACAAACGCGAGGGTTTGGCTACTCCCGCTTAGTTCGGCGACGATTGCGCCAACCATGCCGAGAAGGATAAGCGTCTTGCGCTCCTCGAGGTCGGCGAGCGGATTCGTCAGGGAGGAACGGCGCGGATGCCACGCGATGGCCCACGCACAGGCCACAGCCAGGCTCAGGCTAAGGAAGAGTCGCAGCATGAATTCCGGATGCGCGAACTGTTGGAGGCTATGCTGAATCGCCTGCCATGAATCGCCTTTTGGATCGGTGGTCCCCACCTTGGCCATTTCTTCAACGGGGTTGGCACCATAGGCGGCTAACGAGAACCCGATAACGAGTACGACGATGAGGACGAGCGAGCTCAGCGCTCGCGTGAGAGGGCGAACGGAATGAAAGGGGTGCGTTGACATAGGATTAATTCTGGTTTGTTCTCAAGATTGTTTCTGATGCGACACGCCAATTTCTGATGCGAAAGGCCAATTATAGGCAGCATCTGAATTTTCGATGTACGACCTAAGTCCCATAGACCGGTGGAGGGTTGCGTCTGAGAATCTGGAAGCCTATTTCCGTGCTCGGTTCGCGCGACACTTAAAACACCCAACACGAAAAGGCGATTTGAGGAAGCGCAAGCGTACTACGCCAGTAAAGAAGGTCCACCGCGGTAACAGGCCGCTTTAGGCGTAGCGCGCTATTTATGCTGGCGGGTGGACAGGTGTGATTGTGGGGAGCTCGTCGACCCTGAGAGGAGCGCGCTTATTATCCTATATATATAGGTACAAACCATGGCGATCGCGACATTTTGTCACAAGTCGCCATTTTGCGGGAGATGCAGAGTTCATCAACTGCCTCACGCGCTTGGCGCAGCCGGGAACTTACTGTCCCAGATGTTCGAGCGCGTTGCGCATCGGCGCGCTCGAAACTTTGATCATGCCTTGCAGGGGGTGAGTCATGTCCAGAATAATGAAGATCGCGCCCGAGACTGATAACGCGCTGACGAGCAGGACGGTGATGACGGTGGCATTGCGAGGTGCAAGAAGACCGAAGCTGATGTGAAGCATCGTGAGCCAGAAAAGCAACACCACCAGGAACGGTATCGGAATCACGTGCTGCATCTGTTCGATCAAGAGCCAGCGGGACTGGCGCAGATCGCTGATGATCTGCTGCGCCGTAGCGAATAACTGGCGCTGGGCGTCGGTCGTTGGCGTCACTTTGAGCAGCGTCATCTGCACGAACTCCATTCCATTCGCTTGCTCGTAGCCGGTCAATCCCGACACCTCCTTTTTTTCCGCTGGCCAGAGCATCTCAATCGTGGCGGCGACAGTGTTGCGCAATTGCTCGCGCGTGGCTTTGGTCTCCGGACCATAGTCCGCCAGGACGCGATCCAGCAGGATTATTTTCGCGCTCCGCTGCGTAATTTCGGACTCGGTCGTGTCGAATGTATTTTTCGCCGAGGCCACGAGAAGGCCCAGGACCAGAGCGGAGACGGTGGCGATCATGCCGGCACCCACTTTCACGGTGTCCTTGGAATCATCGCGAAGATGATAATCCGGCAGCACGCCACGCAACACCAAACCAAGCAAAACTCCGCCGAAGATGCACCCGGCACTGATTAAGCCGATGGTCAGTGAACTCGTCATGCGGCTCTATCGGTTGATTCTTTTCCTAGTCTCACCAGTCAGCGAATCGTGCAGGAACGGCTCGCCACTTACAATGCTTGTCAATGATGACGACAATCGCAACTAGGCGACCGTGGGCGATTCATGGGTCACCAAAGGAGGCCGTCTAAACAGTTCCATCAATTCGCAACAGAAGCGCGTGAGCGGAAAGTCCCAGAAAGGTCTCTTGAACACGACGGATAAACCTTCTCTCAGCCAGGTTTCCATTCCGCCGTCAACAACAACAGGCTGACGGCATCCTGCGCCAGTAAGCATTCCGGCAGCCAGGCTAGCCCGTACACGGTTGTTACAGATTATGTACAAAGGCTCAGTCGCTTCGCGCTTACGTCCTCGAAGCACCTTAGCTGCCGAAAGCTCTCTTAACGGGAAGGATTGCGCGCCTCGAATGTGAAAGCTTTGGAATTCTTGCTTCGTCCGGACATCAATGAGGTCCAGAGGTTGGCGCTTGTCGATCAACGCTGCCATTGCGGAGGAATGGATGGTCATCATAAAACTCAACATTGTCTGAACATGATCTGGCCGGGTATTGGACCTTAGGCCTATGTCCGTGCCGCCATTAATATGGCAGTCTTAACTTTACCTTGCGGTGGGTTTCGCCGTGTCGGCAACAAAAGGCCAATTTGTGATTCTGTAGGTAGCGACTTCATCGTGATCTTTGCTTAGCGTGGCGTCGCGCTCATCTCCTTGGTCGATTCGAGGATTACTCTCGGCTGCGTTTTGCGAGGAGCCATGGCCCTGACTAATAGTTTCATTCCACGCGCCATCGCTTCAAGAGCCGCCCATAGAATCGCAATCGCCTGAAGCGATACCCAGCCTGAGGTTGCAAACGCACCAAGAAGTACGCTGACGTTGGGTCGCTTCATCTCGGCGAAAGATTGGGGTGGGTTCATACGTGAGTTGCTCTGACCGCGTATTCCGCAAGGCGCCAAAAAGCGCAGTACTCAATTCCGTTACTCGCTAAACTCAGTCTGTGCCATGGGACTAAAGTCCCATATGCCGACAACGGTCATTTCGGCACAATGTCATTTGGAGCAGATTTTAGAGAAGAACCCGGAAGCGGCTCCGTAACGGCCCGCCCCTGCGCTTTCCATGATCAGCAATAAAACTCTGAAGCCTAACGAACGAAGAACAAAAAGAGCCTGGCACCCGCACCCGGGGATGTGGCGGTTTTCCACGGTAAAACTGTTGGTTGCTTTGGTTTTGCTGATCGTGATGACGCCATTTTTCGAGGAATCTGCGCAGGGCGACTTGATCGAGGCCCTGATGATAACGCTGGTATTGGTGGCAGGCGTCATCGCAATTGGCGGCAAACGTTCGGTGCTGATCGCCGCCGCGCTGTTGTTGGTTCCTGCGATCGTTGGGAGATGGCTGAGCTATGCCTATCCGCAAACGTTCCATCCCTACTTCTTCTTCGGGTTTGGAATCGCCTTCATGGGTCTGGTGGTCTTCAAATTGCTCAGTTACGTCCTGCGCTCAATCCAAATCGATACCGAAGTCCTCTGCGCGGCGATCTCGGTTTATCTATTGCTTGGGTTGATCTGGGCGCTGGCTTATGCGTACTTGGCGCAGCTTTCACCGGATAGTTTTGCGTTTGCCGCCAACCCCCATTCTTCCGGGCGAATGGATCGCTTTAACGCCTTCTATTTTAGCTTTGTAACTTTGAGCACGGTCGGATTCGGCGACGTGACTCCGGTGTCCAAACTCGCGCGGACTCTCGCGGTCATGGAGGCAGTCACCGGCACATTCTACGTCGCTATTCTCATCGCCCGGCTTGTGGCGATGTATGTGCCCGCATCACGATTGGCTGCACAGGATGAATCGAGGAAACCATGAAATCGCGTCCATTCAAGATCCCCGCCTCGAAATGAGACCAAGGTCCCATGTGCTTCAGGGCGCCGCCCACCCGATAATGGGCTATACCTCTCCTATATATATAATGTAATGCCGACTGCGCCTCCTCCCCTGAAAGTTTTTGCCGCTGCGACCCCAATGCGGTGCTCGTCCGGCAAGGCCTCCATCTGCGTGCTCGACGACGACCCTTCGATGCTCAAGGCGGTTGAGCGATTACTGAAGGCGGAGGGTTTCGACGTAGAGAAATTCAGCGATCCTGCCGCCTTTCTTGCGACGATCGGTCAAGCGCCCTGCGGCGTGGCGATCCTTGACGTCTGGATGCCAGACATGAACGGCCTGGAAGTGCAAGCGACGCTCCGAAGAGATTCGCCCGCAACCCGAGTCATCTTTATTACCGGACGAGACGATTTGTCCGTCCGGCAAGCAGCATTGGACGCAGGGGCAGTCGGTTTTCTGACGAAACCCTTCGATGACGAGGCCTTGCTGCAACTCGTGCGCAAGGCGGTCGTAGCCTAGGAAGCCGTGGCGCGAATCGGTTCGATCTACTCGATTAGCATTTCCTGGATGCATTCATAGAAAACCTGACTGAAGCGGATGCATCGCGGCGGCTCGTTTTGTGCAACGATCAATATTGCTCGCGCTACATCGTCGGCACGCGCGGCAAAGGCGAAGTCAATACCGGCACCAATCATCTGCGGTTTCGCTGCGTGAAGGCCGCTGAACAAGTCGCCACAAAATAAAGGCTTAGCGTCTCGCTTTCACTTTCGCCTTGTGAGCGCGTAGGAGCAATCAGCGAAAATATCCCACTCTCGCTGAAGTTCTTCTACGTTTGGTTACGTGGCGGGCGGTTCCAGAATCTCTGGCGGCACCTCGAGCCACTCGCCGGCTGCTTTGCGATCGGTAAATGTGCGCACTTCGATCATGATCGCGTCTTTCATTAACCGCTCGTAGATTTGTGCGACCTCGAGGTTGGCCGGATTGTCGGCTAAAAGGGCGGACTTTACCGGTTCTCTGACAAAGCAACGACGCCTCGCTATTTCAATGACATGCTCAACACTGGTTAGAATTTTGGTAATCCCAGAGAGATCGGTATAGCGATCAAAGGGCGCTTCCTGGATGTATTCTTCCCACTCGATGAAGGTGATAATCTTGTCTGCCAGCGCCGCGTCCAGAACCCCTCGGGGATGCCAGGTGGTCAATTTGAACCGGGGATAGTAACGTGTTCCGGGGAAGCTCTTCAGAATGTATTCTAAAAGTTCCTCACTCATAGGAGATCGAGGATTTGATTACACGTTAGAAGGAGCTGGCGCGTCCAGCAAGCGATGAGTTGCCTATTGGACTAAGGTCCATTAGACAAGCTGCCGTTCCCTCCGATCCCGGCAGGATGCCTAATCGACCGACGACGTCGATTTTATAGGTGCTCACGTCTGTCGGGATCGCGAGCGCTTACTCCAAACAATTTAATCGGGAGGGAATGATTTGGGGGTTCATCTCGGCTTGCGCTGAGTCCGTTCGACGGATTGCAACTCCAGCAAGGCAATCATGGACAAGGGGTAATAGGCGCCGCCTGTACGACTAAGGTCCTATAGCGGGAAAGCTGAAGGGTTCGTAAAAATTACAAAAATGAAAGATTCGTCGTTGAGTGCGGCGATCTGCAGAGCCATTCGCTCTCCGGGACTGGCTATGATGATCTTGTTGTGCGTGGGGGCTGGTTCACCGCGGTCCGAACCCTCGGTGAGCCCTCCTCAGGCGGAACAGAACGGTAGCTGACCGGGTAGGGCGAAATCGATGGAAAAGGACGCGTTAAGGAAGGAGCCGATCGAATTCGCCCTCAAAGATTTTCCGGGTACCCGCTATTATCCCAAGTTTCGTCTAACGACCTGGCATCCCACGGGCATCCTTGACGAGACGCTGGCCGAGAAAGTCATCGAATTTGTAGAACGGGAGGAGTGCATACAAGAGGCGCCCTTTCATCGCTACCTCGATCTTTCGGGTTTCACAGAGATTCGGATCAGACCTAAGCATATTATTGAGATTGCTCGTCGACGAGGGATAGTAAGGCAGGCCGTTAAGAGCGCCTTCTTCGCCGATAACCCGATTGGTCTGGCTATTGCGCAGGTATATGAACGATTAATGGAAGGGGCACCGATCACCGTGCGCGCATTCAACAATCCCGATTTCGCGGCAGAATGGCTCGAGGTACCTGTTCAGATACTTTTCCCGCCTACGCGAACAGCGGATGCGCGTCATTAGAGGGCTGACAGGGAATAGAGCGGGGACCGACAGCCATTCTAGCGATTGCTGAGTGCGCCGGCGGCGGCGCACTCAGATTTATTTACCAGGCAACCCCGTTATCTCTGAATTTGCATGTCAACGCCGCCGCCAGTGGCGTTGACATTAACGCCTTTTTGTGTGGTGGAAAGGCGGACTATCACACCGGCCGGATTTGACATGAGAGTGCCAGCTTTCCCTTTGGCAATAGTCACACCGCGTGTGCCCGCGGCACCGAAACTATAATGACCGTTGAAATTTTGAAGATGCTTTAGGTTGAAAACCTCGCCATACGCGGAAGTGCCGGTCATGCCGACTTTGCCTACCGATAGTCCGTTCACCTTGACCGGATAGTCTTTGCCCTTGTAGGTCAGCGTCCCTGACCCCCAGCTAAAGCCGACTCCGAGTGCGAACGCTCCCCCGCTTAGCCGCAAGGTTGCGTCTGGTTTGCTTTCGCTCTCGGCTGCGAACGTGAACCCCGTCATCAGGCCGAGGACTAGCAGCACAATCCCGATTTTCTTTGTGTATTTCATGTATCTCCTTTTGGTTTTGGTTTCGTGTCGCAAAATAAAGACTTCTCTGGAGAGGCTTTTCTATTGGACGAAGGTCTTAACATGTCAAATAACTTCCGGCTTGGCGACCGGGCCTTGAACGTTTAAAGCTTCATATTCCCAAGTCAGCCTCTGCTTGGGAGTATTAAATTGGAGGATTTGTTGCGATGGCCCTGCTTTGTCTGTTCATCGCGGTCAAGTGCGACGACGTGTGACCATATGAGTGGTTACGTCACTCTCGATCACCTGCGATCTCTTGCGGGCAAAGTTCCGTTTTTTTGTTAATTGCCATCAGTACAGTGGCGGCAGAACCAAAGCGCGTTATCATAGACGGTGTCGACCATGGACTGAACCGGCCTCTCTCAGCCATTGTGATTAATGCGAAGGCCGGAATGATCGAATGACCAGCACGGAGAAGAAAAAGGTAAAATCTTCTGGCCGGTTCGCCCTCCAGGTTTTCCTAACTGGCGTCGCCTATTATGTGGCGACAGAGATTGCGTGGGCCCTGTGCTTTCCCAATAGTAAAGTTTCTCTTCTTTTTCCGCCGCACGCTGTTCTGATCGTTATTCTACTGTTGGTGCCGGTGCGGCACTGGTGGGCCTACACTCTCGCCACCGTCATCGGTCATTTTATTGCCACGCAGCAGGCCCACTGGCCGGTGCTTTACGCTCTGCACTGCGAGGCTTTCGACGCCGTGCAAAATGTGTTAGCCGCGGCTGGCATTCGCTTGTTCATCAAGTCGCCTTTGAACCGGATTACGCTGCGCGACGCACTCGTTTTCGTTTTGATTACCGTGATCATCGTTCCCTTCGGCACGGCGTTCTGGGGCGCGGCCTTTACCATCTCCAACGGTTTCGGAACTCGTTACTGGATTGAATGGCGTAACCTGGGAATTTCCAACGGAGTCACCGCGGTCGTGTTAGTCCCGGCACTTTTGCTGGTCGGTCAACCGTTTGTCGGGTCGCGGAAGCAGAGTGACGCCGGCACGCATGATCGAAGGAAGTTTGCTGGCGTTGGGGATTGTGATGGTCGGCGCGTTTGTTTTTGCCATTGTGGCGGCCGGACCGGGGACCTCGCCGGCTTTACTCTACGCGCCGATCCCGCTGCTCATCTGGGCGGCATTGCGTTTCGGACTGAGCGGAATCAGTGCGGCCATGCTCGTGGTCACGTTTGAAGCGATTTGGGGGGCGATGCACGGACATGGTCCGTTTCTGCAGCAGAGTCCGGCGGAAAATGCACTCGCCTTACAGATGTTTCTTATCGTCACGGGCACTCCGCTCATGTTTCTAAGCGTGCTGTTGGAGGACGATAGGCGGTCACAGCAAGCGTTGCACGAAGTTGAAGACGACGCACGCCGTCATCGCGAACAAATTAACCTGCTTAGCCGCGTTAGCTTGCTTGGTGAGATGACTGCCTCACTCGCCCATGAGCTGAATCAGCCGCTCTCGGCCATCATCAGCAATGCGAATGCTGGAATGCGGTATATCGAAAGGGGTCAGGATGACCCTGCAAGGTTGCGCGATATCCTGGGCGACGTCGAGTCGGACGCGAATCGGGCGTACGACATTATAAGGAATGTGCGCAATACAATTAAGAAAGGAGATCCTGCCCGACGCCAGATTGATCTGAATGAGCTGGTCACGAATGTGGCGCATGTCGTCAGGCCAGATGCGGTGGGCTATTCCTGTGAGGTAGAAACATCGCTGGCCAAGGACCTGCCACCGATCGAAGGAGATCCGGTCCAGATTCAGCAGGTCCTGGTTAATCTGGTCAGTAACGCCCTTGATGCCATGCGACAGACACCAACGGGCCGACGCAAGGTAGAGATTAGCACGGCTGGCAATGGCAAGGGCGAAGTGCGCCTAAGCGTGCGTGATCATGGCACCGGCATTCGCACGGAAGTGCACGACCGCTTGTTCGACCAGTTCTTTACCACCAAGGAGCACGGGCTGGGAATGGGATTGGCGATTGTGCGATCCATCGTAGAAGCTCATGGCGGTAAAATCCGTGCGGAGAATGTGGCCGATGGCGGCGCGTGCTTCTATTTTACTTTGCCGGTAACGAAGAAACATGATGGCGCCAGATCCGTTTAAAACGACGCCGAGGTTTGAAAAAATCGCGTTCAGTCATCAAGACGATCCGCGGCCAACGCGAATCACAAATTCGAGTTCGACAAAGGTAGTCAGCTTTTTCATCGACGTGCACAACGAAACGCTTTCCGTCGTCGCGGGGCGCGTCTGCAATCCAAATCGTTCGCCTGTTGGAATCAATCGCTGAGTCAGCGCCCCCAACTCCCGGGACTACAGCTACGGAGCGCAGGCAGCTGCTGGGGATCGCTCCTGGATGCTGTCCCAACCTCCGGGACAATCCGCGCCAGCCTGAAAATGACCCGTTGGCAGAGCCCCACCTAAGAAAAGCATTGACGCTTTCATGAAATCTTTGCTCGATAGAGAAATGAAAACCAAAACCATTGCACTAAGCTTGGGTTTAATTTTGGCCGCTGGGGCGTTATACGCGGCTAATCCTTTCGAGGGCACGTGGAAGCTAAACGAATCGAAGTCAAAGCTGACACGCGGCACCGGCAAGAATACGAAGGTCGTCTATGACAGTCGTCTAATCCGCGACAAGATGACGGTGACGTCTGACGGCGTCGATGCAGACGGAAAGCCTGTCCACATCGAGTGGAAAGGAAGATTCAACGGCAAAGATTACGAAGTAACCGGCGATCCCACTACGGATATGCGTTCCTACACGAAGGTAAATGATCAAACCCTCAATATGATCAACAAAAAGGGCGGCAAGGTCGTAGCCCAGGGCCGGATCGTCGTGTCTGCCGATGGAAAGAGCCGGGTCGTGACTCTAAACGGAACCACAGCGAAGGGGAAAAAGTTTACGAACACGGCCTTTTACGACAAAGAATAGTCCGTTAGGCCCGAGGAGATACTGGCACAATCCAGGGAGCAGGTGGCAAGCCCACGAAACTCTGCTCCGGCCCGGGCAGTCTAGTTCCCGTTGGGCAGACTGAAAGTGCTCTCCCGGATCACAGATATGCCAACCGTCTGCCATTTCATTTTCGGACTCGCTGGTGCGGTATTGAGCGGAATCGCTTTGTGGGCCGGTGCACCAGCCTTACTTAGCGGCATCCTGGTCGGTCTGACAGACCTGTACCTGATTGCCATTCTGGTTGAGGCCGCTCTTCGTTCTGAAAAAGCTCCCAAGTCTCTCGACGACCTCCCGCGGGTTAAAACGAAAGTCATGTTCGAGTTGCCACACCGCGTGTGGAACCTCCTTCAGGTCTTCTTTCTTCTATTCATCGTAGTGTGCGGGTTCGCAAACATGTACATCAAGCAGGGCGGTGTTGTTTATCAAGGTCCGACTTTGGCTGTTCAACCTGCAACTTCGAATCAACCAGCGAAGCCTAATCCGCCGTTGGCCGGTCGGCTCGATGCCGTATACTTCAGTATGGTAACGACCGCCACTTTGGGATACGGCGATTTCGTGCCGGCAACCGAACAGGCGCGAAAGCTCGTGATCTGGGAGCTGGCAACCGATCTGTTGTTGCTAGTCGGGATCTTTTCATTGTTGATCTCTCGTCTTGCAGATTTTTGAACAGAGTTCTGGGCACGCCACCCGGTCTAAAGGAGCCCGGCCGTTACAAAGCGGAAATTACCGTGAGCAAATCGGGGCAATTCAGACCAGCGCCGCCGCCTAAACCCGCGATAGAACCCACAAATTGATTCAAGTTGCACAAACGGAGTTAGCTTTTCATCTGCATGCGCAACCAAACGCTTTCCGTCGCCACGATGCGCGTCAGCAATCCAGATCGTTCGCCCGTTGGAATCAATCGTTGAGACACAGCCCCAAACCGCTTTTTTGAGATTGTCAGCTATGACTTCCCATTACTTCATGGGCTGCAGGAAACATTCTTACTGACTGACTGATTAGAAGACGACTTTCAGGAATAGGTTAAGCAATTCGCCCGATTGCATGTAAGAATTGGCTGTTCGCGACGTGGCTTTACAAATAGATTAGCTATTACGTGCCTACGGCCCCTCTTTATTCTGGGTTCGTCCTAGCCGTGTGGATGACCGTCTGCCTCGGCTGCCTCAACCCGCAGTTCAGCGGAAAGTCGGCGCCGGGCAAAGCGGCAAGCAGTCCCTAGCCCTCCCCTCAATACCCAACCCCACCATGTATGCTTCCTAGTTACCAACGCTCGATTCAATGCGTCGGCACATTGCTGGTGATGCTTTCACTCGGTGCGTGCGGAGGCCTTCCCAAGGTCGGCGAGCGCCCATCTTCCACGGCCATGAAAAACAACGGGGGCACGGCGCTGGCGGCGGCGGTGCGTCCGCGTGTTGCAGCGCATCCGGGGCAGTCCGGCCTCCACACACTTCTGGACGGGCGCGAGGCCCTGGCTGCGCGGTTGGCCCTGGCGGATGCGGCGCAACGCAGTCTCGATGTGCAGTACTTCATTTGGAACAAGGACATGGCGGGCAAAGTCCTTCTTGAGCATCTGTTCCGGGCGGCCGACCGCGGTGTGCGCGTGCGCTTGCTGCTCGACGATCTTGGCGTAATGCCCTCCGACGCCACGCTGCTCACCATCGACAGTCATCCGAACATCGAGGTGCGCATGTTCAACCCCGTGGCCCTGCGTTCGCCCCGCTTGCTCGGCATGATCGCCGACTTCGGGCGCATCAATAAGCGAATGCACAACAAGTCGTTCACCGCAGACGGGCAGGCCTCCATCGTCGGCGGCCGCAATATCGGCGATGAATATTTCGAGGCGCGTGCAGAAATGAATTTTGCCGATCTCGACGTGGTACTCATCGGCCCCGTGGTGAAGGAGGTGTCCGACGAATTCGATCTTTATTGGAACAACCAGTCTTCGATTCCGATCTCCGCTCTGGCGCGACAAAACACGACGCCGGAGCAGTTCGCCACACAGCGGGCGGCACTCATCGCCTACAATGAAACCGCGAAGGTTTCTCCCTACGCGCAGAGCCTGCGCGACAGTGAATTTGCCCGACAAATCAGGAATCGAAGCGTTCCCTACTACTGGGGAAAGGCCACAATCGTGGAAGATCTTCCGGACAAGGTGACCACTTCCGCCAACAAGACGGAGACGCATCTCGCCCCGCAGTTGCGCAAGGTCGTCGATCAAACGAAGCGCGAGCTGTTCCTCGTCTCGCCTTACTTTGTGCCGGGGAAAAAGGGCGTCGAGCTTCTGGCTGGAGTGCGCCAGCGCGGCGTGCGAGTCGTCGTGATTACCAATTCATTGGCTTCCACCGACGGGGTGCCGGTCCACTCCAAATATCAGCTCTACCGCAAGTCGCTGATTGAGGCCGGCGTCGAACTCTACGAGATCAAGCCGACTACCGGCGCCCAACCCACGCGGCGCTTTCGCGAACCGGCCGGATCGAGCGTTGGGGGCTTGCACGCGAAGACGTTCGCCTTCGACCGCAGGATTGGTTTCATCGGCTCCTACAATCTCGATCCACGCTCGAGCAAACTGAACACAGAGATGGGGGTGCTCTTCGACTGTCCGCCGCTTGCGAAGCGTCTGCCCGCGGAGACCGAACGCGAGCTCTCTCGGAACGCGTATCGCGTGGAACTCGATGGCAACCGCCTCATCTGGGTGACGCGCGAGGGCGACAAGGAAGTGCGCTACCACTCCGAGCCCGACACGGACCTCATGAAACGCATCAAGGCCCAGGTGATAAGCTGGCTGCCGATCGAGTGGCTGCTCTAAGCATCGCGCCCAAACCGACACGTCGTTTTCATGCGCCAGCTTCTGGCTTCCATCTTCACCTTGCTCCTCACCACGGCGATCGCGTTGGCGCTGGATCCGCAGACGAAGGCGGAAATCGACGAGTTGATTTCGTACGTCGGGACATCCGGCGTTCGCTTCATTCGCAACGGCACGGAGTATTCCGGAGCTGAGGGTGCACAGCATCTGCGCGACAAACTCGCCAAGGCTGGCGACCGCGTAAAGACGACCGAGGACTTCATTACCGGAGTTGCCAGCACGAGTTACATCACCGGAAAACCTTACCTGGTGAAATTCGCGGATGGTCATACTCGGCCCACGGGCGATTGGTTGCGGGCGCATCTCGCCGAGGTCAGGAAGAACAGACGGTGAAGGCCGAATCGTTGGCCCGGCAAATCGCCCTGGCCGGCTTCGCGCTGGCCATGGCATGCGGTTGCGCCACTCACGACCAGTCGGTCACTGCACCTAAGATGTCCAAACCCAGAACCGCGCACGAACTCCGCGTGATGACCTTCAACCTCCGCGTCCGCACGATCCTCGACGGGCACAATATCTGGGATAAGCGACGCGACCTTGTCGTGGAGCGCGTCCGCGCCTTTGACGCCGACTTGCTCGGCACGCAGGAAGGTTTGGGCTCGATGGAAACCTATCTGCGTCAACAACTCGGCGATTACACCTTCCGTGGCGTCGGTCGCGACGATGGGAAGCAGTGCGGCGAAATGTGCGGCGTGTTTTTCAAGACCGCCCGTTTCGAGCTGCTCGATGGCGGATATTTCTGGCTCAGCAAGACTCCCGAGAAGCCGGGCAGCCGCGGGTGGGCCGAAGTCTATCCGCGCATGGTCACTTGGGTGGAGCTCCGGCCGCGCGCTGGCGGTGCGCCCTTTTACTGGTTCAATACGCACTTCGATGCCTACAGTCCTTGGGCGCGCGCGCAATCGTCGAAGCTGCTGCGCGATCGGATCGTCCACATCGCCGGCGCCCTGCCCTGCATCGTCACCGGCGACTTCAACACCGGTCCCGGTTCCACGCCCTACCACACGCTGCTCGCTCCGCAGCCGACCGCGGCGTCTTCGCTGCACGACGTTTTTCGCGCAGCGCATCCGGTCGCCACGGGCGACGAAGGCACGGTGCATTTCTTCACCGGCTGGCGCGGCGGACGGCGCATGGACTGGATTCTAGCCAGTTCGCATTTCCAGACCATCGATGCAGAGATCGACCACACCCGCGAGCCCGGCGGTTACCCATCGGATCACTTCCCCGTCACCGCGACGCTACGCGGCCCCGCCGCTATTGCACCGCAGCCGCAGGAGACGCGGCGCGAATAGCGCAACTCTATTGCTGCCGTAATGCGTTGGAGGTTAGAAAACGACGTGCAGGAAGCGGTCAAGCAATTCGCCCAACGGGATCATAGTCAGGACCAGCGGCGCCACGGGCACGAGCGAGATTACGGCCAGTTGCAGCAGCGTATCCTTGCCAAACGGCACGGGCTTCATGCCCTTCACGATTTCAAAGCTGTTGCCCAGGTCCGCCAGCGATTGGAGGTCCGCGCTGCCAACCAGCGGTTCGTCGGCCAGCGCACCACCGCGCAGCCATTTCTGGTCAAACTCGCGCACGTAACGCTGGGCGAGCCCGCCGTATTCCGCCAAGCCGATACGCTTGGTGCGAGCCAGGCGCGGGGTGAACACCAGCAGCGGCGCGAGCACGAAGAAGAGCATCATTATCACCATCGCGAGCAGTTCCAACTTGAAGTCGGTCAGCTTTGCGCCGGCGTAGAAGATCTTGTTCGCCATCACGCCGGCGAGCAACACGCCCTGGCCCGCCAGCAACGGAGCGAAAGCGTAGGTGACGGTGGAAAGAAAACCGAGCCCGCCGGCGCGGTCGGGGTGAGTAGGCACGAGACGGAGTTCGATGCGCGACACCTGCCAAAGAAACCGCGTCCAGATGAGCAGGCGGAAATACCAGCGCAGGAGAATGAACTGTATTAAGGGCAGACTCACGCAGCCAAGCCACCAACCGGCGAGCGTTGGTTGCAGTTTCCCAGTCATTGTCATCCCATACCATGTAGGCAAATCCATGGCCGCGTGCCTCCGCCAGATGAACAGAACGCCGACTCCGTAGACGAGCGCGATCAGAAGCACCTCCGCCAGCACGGAATTGCGGAGGCGCATTGCCGCGGCGATGGCCGCGTCAAACCTCCCGCGTGCCTCGTCGGGCAGCAAGCCTCGCTTCACAAACGTCCCGACCACGAGGCGCATCCGCTGGTGGACCACCAGTTCCGCCACGATGAGCAGTGGAAGCGCGAGCAGGAACCGGGCATGCACGTCCACGTCGAAAAGGAACGGCACCTTGACGCTATCGCCCCACGCGTGTCCTTCGGCGATCGACAGAGCCAGCAAAGGTAGCCACGTAATGAGCGCCAGGGCGATTACACGACGCCACACCAAGTCTGCCACATCGCCGCTAAGATGCGCACGCCGCAAGAGCTGAAAGAGCGGTCCGCCGAGGATCAGCGAGAAATCAGGTAGTTCTGGCGAGAGCGGTTCTACGGGTTCGGTTTTCATGAGCTCGGATGCTATCGCTTTCAATCCTCGGTCTGGGCACGCTTGTTAAAGGCGGACTGCTTGCCAACTTCAAGAGCACTCTTGTTCGCCCGCAGGAATCAATCGCTGAGACACGCCAACTCCATCCGCGTTTTGCTGAGGTTGTCAGCGATTATTTCCCAGTACTTCACACGATGAATCATGCCGTTTTTCATCTCCACACCAATAACAATGTGATATCGACTCGACCGAGCAACGTGACTACTAATGGATCTCGCTTGGCTACTTTACGGTTATCAGGCAATTTTATTTGGGTAGGATTACCTATTGCGTCTTTCTACTGTTCTCCAAAAGCGCGACCCCGGGTGCTTCAAAAACATCTGGCGATTTCGCCGATTCCCTTGCCGTCTGTTGCGGCTCCCTAAACGCATTGGACTAAAGTCCTATATACGGCTGTCGGCACTGGTAGTAAGATTACTCTCGATTACGTCATCCGACGCCTCTACGCATTTTCGGCCGGCCTGAAAAACCGGTTGAAAGGCTTAACCTTCGCTGAGACACCGCTTGCGCGATCTCCAGATTCAACTGGAGCCCCGAGTCACCTGAAGCAGGCCGCTGTTGAAAGTGCCCTGTGAAGATGGTTCCTCGTTCCGCGCGGATTTGGAGCAGTCAACCCCAAATGAAAGGCGGTTTATGAAATTCGTTAGTCACACCAAGTCAATGGCCGTGCCTCACCAAACCCTCGGCGCAAGCACAAACGAGAAACGCGTGTTGCTGATGTGCGGGCACTCCCTGATCGCGAGATTGACGATCGCGGTTTTCGTTTTTCAAATGCTGGGCGTCACAAGTGTTGTTCACGCTGAGAGCCCTGATTCGACGGCGGGGACATCGAGCGCGGGCATTCGCAAACTGGTTATTGGTCCAAGCTCCACCTCCGTCGCCCTGTGGGAAGCCAGCCTGATCGTCAGTCCGCTTACACATCGAGACGGAAATTATGTGGGTGACTATCAGCTCAAGGTGAGGCCCTATTTTTTTAAGAGTGAGAAAGGCAGTTTACTCCTGGCGGTATCTGATGATGCGGTTCGGAACCTGCAGGCGGGAACAGCCATCAACTTTACCGGTCAGGCCGTCACGCACAAAGACGGCAGAACTCATATCGTGCTTGGGAGGGCAACACCGTCATCACGTGACCGCGGGAGCGTCACATTTTCTATCGTAACGGACGACGCAAGGATAGTCTTCAACACTTCCTATCACTTCCCGGCACCGCCTCTGTAGCTTTCATCGATGAAGCCAACGGCCCCGTTGCAAAGCAAGTTCAGCGTGTTTGCCACGACACCTCTGCCGTGGCTTATCTCTTTCTCGTTAGATGCTGCGCGAACTCGTTGATCGCTTTGCTTATCGTTACCGGCTATGGGCTGGTGAGACCCAGGGCGACAAGGTTGGCGCTGGCGTGGCACCTCCGGAATCTTCCCCAGTGGTTCGGCAAGTCTGACAAGTTGGACCGTAACCGGGCACCGTGTGCCGTTCCCTATGCGCCGACGGGGGTCAGGTTGTAGGCGCGCGCCAGGTCATTGATACTCGCGCGCAAAGCCTTCCATAAGCTTTGTGCCTGGCCGTCATTACCCCCCTTCCCCACCACCTGATTCACCTTGCGCGCGCTGTCCATGACCTGCTCCATTTGCACTTTGGTCTCCAGATAATTCGCCGTTGCATCGAACTTGCGCCGCAAACGGTTTGTCGTTTGATTCAGATCGTCCATAGCATTCTGAAGGTCGTCTTTTCCTTGGCTGGCCTTTTCCTTCCCGGCTTCTTTGTTCGCGGAGTTTGCACCCTGGCCGCGCTTTGCTTCTCCGCTGCTCTTCGCCGATCCGGCCTGATCCTTGGCGTTTTCGCCGCGGCTGGTCAGATACTTCTCGAAATCATCAACACCGTTTTCCACTTTGCGGATTTGGTCAGCCACCTGAGCCTTTGAAAGTGGATTTGTCTCGGCAAACGTGATTGTGAAAAAGCTGACAGCGGAAAGGATCGCTGTGCCACAAACTGCAGTTCGTATTCTCAAGCGCATATCTGGACTCCTGACAAAAGTTAATGTAATCCAGGACATTTTTACCAGCACGGCCGAGAGCCCGTATATGGGACCTTAGTCCTATGCGTTTAGGGAGCGGCAACAGACGGCAAGGGAATTGGCGAAATCGCCAGATGTTTTTTGAAGCGCCCGGGGTTCGAGCCTGTCTTTGACACTTGATGCCCGCAATCCGGGCACGCCATAGCGCGCGCTGAGACACCGCTTGCGCGATCTCCAGATTTAACTGGAGCCCCGAGTCAGCCGAAGTGAGGCCGCTGTCCAAATGATGGAACTTACAAAATGGGTAGAGGAAAGATTCACAATCCAAATGTCACGTTTGTAGCAAGCGACGAGGATTGGGTTGCTATGTCAAATAAACCCTCAACGTCTCATTAGCATACCTGACTGGCCACTCAAAGATTCAAGGCAGCCATAGGTTGGTAAAAGAATTAGATAAGATTTTTCCTTAAAACTTGGAACGATCTGTAGCAGCGCCGCCTGTCAAACCAATTCGCCGAAAGCACGAATCGCTGATTCCAATTTGAAAACGCCATCAGCTTTTTCATCCACGGTGCACAACGAAACGCTTTCCGTCGTCGCGGGGCGCGTCCGCAATCCAGATCGTTCGCCCTTTGGAGCGGTGTCCTCAGCGTGGAGCCAAGCGCTTTATTGCGAGTGTCTTTACGATGACGAGTTGATTGATGAGCCAAGGACAACGACTTAACCAAACGAAAAATCATGCAGCGTAGCCAGACAAATCGGCTAAGTGGGCGGACATTACGCTTCAATGATTTACTGATTGCCCGAGGAAACCACGGCACATAAACTGGATGCGATGCACAGGTTTCCTCCCTTGTGTCCCAGCGGCTCCAGGTGGATTACGCGGAATTTTCTCGGCAGAAAGGACGCGGTATTCCCGCCCACCTCTCGTTAGGTAATAACAATCTCTTGACCTGAAAAGAACATCGGAACCCAGGATGCCAATCATCGAGAAGACAATTCGCCTTGCCGCCATTGCCCTCGCCGTGCTGTTCATCGGCCTGAGCCTGCTCGGCATTTTCGGAGCGTGGTTCGTTGATCGCAAGGCCACCGACGTCGCGCTGAAGGGGTTTGGTCTCATCGAGGTCGGCATCGGGGTGGTCGATGCCGGAGTGAGCCGGGTGGACGACCTCATCGCGACGAGCCGGACGGAAGTGCGGCAGGCTTCCGAGACCATCACCGCCGCCGGCGCACAGGCGCAGGCGAACAGCCCCGTGCTCAACGCGCTGAACGAGCGCCTGGAGACGAGTCTGGCGCCACGCATCGCGCAGATGCAGCAGGTGCTGGCTCCTGTGCGGGATGCGGTGGGGACCGTCGGCAACGCGGTGAGCCTGCTGAACTCGCTTCCGATGATGGCCGACCGTGCTCCGCGGCTGGGGGCGCTAGACGAGGCCTTTAGCCGGCTCGAAGGGCTGTCCGCGGACGCGACGCAACTGCGCGGCACATTGCGCGCACTGGTAGCGGAGCAGAAGAGCGACATCGCCCCCGAGACCGTTGCCGCGCTCAAAGGAATTACGCAGCGCATCGACACCAGGCTTGGCGAGGTGCAGGCCAACATTGACGGGGTGCAAGCGGACATCACGGCGCTGCACGTCCGGCTGGACACACGCAAGTCGCGGCTGCTGTTCGTTTTTAACTTAGTTGCGTTGCTGTCGACGCTGATGCTGGCCTGGATCATTTACACCCAGGTCGTCGTCATCCAGCACCACTGGGCTCGCGTGCGGCCGCCTGCGGCCAAACCGGCGACGGGCGACGACAAGCCGGAGCCTACCGTCGATTAAGCGCATGAGACCGGAAGTAAAGGTTCTGACACGAGCACAAAGAAATCGCCGCTCGCGCGAAGAGTTCCCAACGGTGAAATTTGATTCGGCGTTCAAGCCACCTCATACAGACGGCGGCCAATAATTTGCAGCCATCTTATTCTATTGGCCCAAGGTCCTATAGCGGAGCTAACCCTCGCCGAATTAATTATTCCGGATGCCTGACCATTCGACTGATGATTCGGAACCTTTGCCGGCTGCCAGGATTCTTCCTGGGCCGGCTCATCTGTGGCAATATCCCGCTCATAATCTGGTCGCCTGGCAACCACAAGGTGTACTGGATGATCGTCTGCTGGATGAGATTGGTGAATGGATCTGTACTATCGAAAAAGTGTCTGTGCCGGTCAAGAGATTCGTTGATTTTAGTCGATTAACGGAGGTGGCAGTTCGCACCAGTCATGTTTTTGAATTTGCGCGGAAGCGCGCAGAGCAATTCGCCGGGGTCACGCCGGTGAAGTCGGCCTTGTTTAGCAAAGATTGGGTCGGTTTTGGCATTGCCCGTATGTACGAAGGTCTGATGAAGGGAACGCCGATCGATGCGCGCGCATTTCGCGACCGCGTGACGGCAGCGATCTGGCTGGATGTGCCGGCGGAGACTTTGAAACTCGAAGATAAACCGGCGCCTCCCCGTTAGGCATCATCTGGATCACTTCAAAAGACGAGAGACAAGCTGCCGAGGATAAGCGCAAGGCTAAGCCACATGATTTCTTGTTAGGCCGCGGCGGCGACACAGGCACCCGCTCTTCCGTCGCTGATCTTTGTTCTCGTTAGATGGTGAGCCGTCGGGCGAGTGCTCGCAGCGCGAAACTGCGATATGACTGCAAAGCGTGCTTCTCACGCCTTTGCCGCCGTGTTACAGATGAGGCACATTACAGCCTTTCGTGAACCGGAACGAACACGCTTGGCGGCCCGCTCTCCGAGTATCGGGGGCCGCGCCGGCGAATGCTGCTGCGGGGGTAGCGGCAAAGCTGCCTTTGGTTGCTGTGTTACGACTGTGTGACATCTGGAAGGCGCGGTGCGCGCAATTCTTTCTGGTCGTCGCGGTAGTTTTGGCTATCCCCTTCCTCTGCACGGGAAACGCGTCGGCGGCGGAGCCGAAGCGGGTTCTCCTTGTCCATTCGTTTGGCAGCGCTGCGCCGCCGTTCACCGTCGAGTCGACGGCATTCGAGACCGAGTTGGTGGACAAGATGGGTGAGCGCGTCGATCTCGACGAGGTCTCGCTGGACATGGCGCGCTATGCCGACAGCGACATGCAGGAAGCGATTGTTGATTACCTGCAAAAGCGCCAGGCAAAGTGGAAGCCTGACCTCGTCGTGCCGATCGGAGCACCCGCGTCAGTCTTCGTGGCAAACTATCGTAACCGGCTTTTTCCGGAAACGCCCATCCTGTACGCCTCCGCCGATCGGCGGTTACTGCCGCCGGGCGCGTTGGAGAAGAATGCAGCCTACATCGGGCAGGTATATGAGATTCCCGGATTGCTTGAAGATATGCTGCAAGTTGCGCCCGCGACAAAAAACATTGCTGTCGTAGTGGGTGCAACGCCGCTCGAACATGTTTGGCAGGAGGCCTTCCAAAAGGCAGCCGAGCCACTCGCAAACCGGATTAACTTCACCTACTACAGCGATCTCTCCTTTGACCAAATGCTGCAGCGGGTCGCCAAGCTGCCACCAAACTCCTATATTTTCGTTCTCCTGCTATTGCGTGATGCTGCTGGTGTAACACACAATGCCGACGAGGCGCTGCAACGTCTCCATCAGGTCGCAAACGCGCCGATCAACTCCATCTTTGATCATCAACTAGGTTTGGGGATCGTGGGTGGCCGACTCTACCAAAGCGACGCGTGTCGGAAGTGAAGCGGCGGACGTCGCCGTTCGCATTTTGCATGGCGAATCTGCTTCGAGCTTTCCTCCCAAACTCATCGAGCGACTCCCTCCGCGCTACGACTGGCGCGAGCTACAACGCTGGAAGATTAACGAGAAACTCCTGCCGCCAGGCGCCACAGTTCTTTATCCGAACGCCAACGCTTTGGGAAGAGCATCGCGTCTTGGATCCTAGCCGTCATTACTGTCTGCGTATCTGCAGGCACTCCTGATCTCTGGCTTGTTAGTTAATCTGATCAGACGGCGGCGGGCCGAGTCTTCTTTAGACGAAAGCGAGAAGCGTTTCCAAACCATGGCTGACGCTGCGCCTGTTCTGATCTGGATGGCGGGCGAAGACAAGCTTTGCGACTACTTCAACAAAGCCTGGCTTGAGTTTACCGGGCGAAGCATGGAGCAGGAACTTGGTAATGGCTGGAGTGAAGGTGTCCATCCCGATGACTTTGAGAAATGTTTGCAGACCTATGTGAGCGCCTTCGATGCGCGTGAGCCCTTCGCCATGCAATATCGCCTCAAGCGCCATGACGGAGAATATCGTCGGATTACCGATCAAGGGGTGCCGCGTTATGGACCGCGCGGGAACTTCCGCGGCTATGTCGGTGCCTGCGTGGATATAACCGAGCTTGTTCAGAAAGAGAGAGAATTGCACGAAATCGAGGAAAGGGTGACTCTGGCGGCTGAGGCGGCGCAGCTCGGCGTGTGGGAACTGGATACGGCCACGAATGACGTATGGGTGTCGGATAAAGTGTGCGAGCTATTTCAATTCAAACCAGGGGAACACGTGAGCTACGCAGAATTTCAAGAACGCGTGCATCCTCAGGATCGCGCCGTGCGCGACGCCGCGGTGCAGAACGCAATCGAGACGAGAGGTGGCTACGAAACGGAGTATCGTGTTCTACTGCCGGATGGAACGGTGCGCTGGCTCGCCGGACGGGCGCGTTGCGTCAGCGACCGAGATGGCAACGCGACGCGGCTGCTTGGCGTCTCGATAGACGTGACAGAGCGAAAAGAGGCTGAGGAGTTGTTCCGCCTCGCGACTGAAGCTTCACCTAGCGGCACTTTACTGGTGGACGCTGACGGGCGCATCGTCCTGGTCAACGCTCACATCGAAGAGCTGTTCGGGTATGACCGCGACGAATTGATCGGCCAGAAGGTTGAACTGCTCGTGCCCGAACGCTTCGCTCGTGATCCAGCCCAGCGCGTAAGTTTTCTCACTGCACCGCAAGCGAGCGCTCTGAGTGCCGGGCTGGAGTTATTTGGCCGGCGCAAAAATGGAAGTGAGTTTCCTGTCGAGATCGGCTTGAATCCGATCACCACACCGCGCGGCATTTTTGTGCTCGCGACCGTGATCGATATCTCCACGCGCAAAACTGCGGAAGAGGAAGCGCGCCATCGCCGCGAACAGGTCGATCGTCTTGGCCGCGTCAGTTTGCTCGGCGAAATGACCGCGTCGCTTGCGCACGAGCTCAATCAGCCGCTCTCCGCGATTATGAGCAACGCTAACGCGGCGATGCAATACCTTGCCAAAGGGAAGCTTGACCCGGCGCAACTGCAGGACATTCTTACCGACGTGGTCGCGGACGGACAACGCGCTCATGACATCATACACAATGTACGGGAGGCCATTAAGAAGGGCAGCGCGCTCCGCGGGCGGATCAACTTGAACGATGTGGTCAAAGCGGTCACGCACCTGATTTCCCCCGATGCCGCTGCGCAGTCCTGCAAAATGGAAATATCCCTGGCCGAAGATCTGCCGACGATTGAAGGCGATCCCACTCAAATGCAGCAGGTGCTAATTAATCTAGTGCGCAATGCGATGGACGCGATGCGTGACACGCCGCCCAATCACCGCAAGGTGCAAATCGCCACTAATAATAACGGCAACGCTACGGTTTGCGTTGCCGTACGTGATCATGGGTGCGGGATTTCAGAGACAACCGGGGACCGACTTTTCGAACAGTTCTTTACCACGAAAGGGGAAGGTCTCGGGATGGGCCTGGCGATCGTCCGCTCTATCATCGAAGCGCACGGCGGCAGGGTTGCGGCGGAGAATGTTGACGGAGGCGGAGCGCGCTTTTATTTCCATTTGCCGACGAGCGAGGAGGCGCCACAATGATTGCGCTCGCCGCAATGGTGTTTGTGATCGATGACGACGCGCCGGTACGAAAAAGTCTGAAGCGACTGTTAGACGCGGCCGACTATCAAGTTGAATTGTTCGAGTCCGCCGCTGATTTCCTGGCGCGTCCCCCCTTTCAAGGGCCTTCCTGCGTGATCGTGGATGTTAGGATGCCGGGTCTCAGCGGGATCGATTTGCAGAAAACTCTTGTCCAGCGCCGCCGTCAAGAACAACTCGTTTTTCTCACCGGCCATGGTGATATTCCGATATGCGTCCAAGCCATGAAAGCGGGGGCGGTGGATTTTCTGCCGAAGCCGTTCGAATCGAAAAATTTGTTGGACTGCGTTGAGCGTGCGCTCGCCCGCTCGAACGAGCAACGACGGCAGGCGGCGGAGAAGAATAGCGCCCGCGGGTCGCTCGATTTGCTAACGCCGCGCGAGTTCGAAGTGATGCAGCTCTTGACCACAGGAATGCTTAACAAACAGGTGGGGGGAGAGCTCGGGATCACCGAAAAGACAGTGAAATGTCATCGCGGCCATCTGATGCACAAGCTGGGCGTTACCTCGATAGCAGAGCTAATAGGCTTGGTGCAAAAAGCTGAGGTGCCCCTAATGAGTTCGATCTCGGACCAAAGTCGGATAGCGTTCCGCTAATCTGACATGCTAACTCAATGGCGTGCCAGACCTCATTCACCTGTCGTTTGCCTCGTCGATGACGATGCGTCAGTCCGTAAATCCCTTACCCGCCTGCTCGATTCCGCCGGGTTTAACGTGGAGAGCTTTTCCGAACCGGAAGCTTTTCTCGCATATCTGGTGAAGCATTCCGTCCGGCTCGCGATATTGGATATCTGGATGGACAACATGACGGGGATGGAACTGCTGGCTCATCTCTGTGCGCGGTCACCGTCAACCCGCGTCATTTTTGTCACTGGTCACGAAGATCATGCCGCCGAAACCACCGTCATGCAGGCTGGGGCTTTCGCTTTTTTCATCAAGCCTCTTGATAATGCGCGGTTTTTGGGAGCCGTGCAGCGTGCCCTTAACCAAACCTCTTCAGAAAAAAATTCCGAGCCATAAACCGGATCTCGTCCGATGAGCGCAGGCGCGTCGTTGATACTACGACCAAGGTCTGATCAGCAATCGCCGGCTCCTGGTGTAGGCTTCGTTATGCGGCTCTTCAAAGCGTCTCAGGAAGAGGCGAGCGATTGAAGAGATGTAGATCCGATAAGATGTTTCAAGCTTTGGCCTTCAGCGGCATGATGGTCTGTCTGCTCGATAGGAATCGGCGGGCCACACCACGAGTGGTGTTCTGTCATCCGCCGGACGCGGGATATTGCGTAAGAGCATTTGGTCACCCAGATACGAAACTTTAAGTGTAGAGATTTACCCATGCCATCGATAATGAGTTCGCGGAAGGTTTACCGTCGCTGCGCACAAGCCCTGCTCTTTATCGTGAGTTGGTCGGTTTAATTGAACGACAATGCATGAAAAAAGCTTTTCCCCGCCGGGAAACGGACGGCTAACGCCACCAACTTATAGGACTGGACTTGTTGGGTTACCTAGCAAACAAACCTCAGTCGTATGCCTGCTAGACGATGATCCATCTGTCCTGAAGGCTGCCTGCCGCCTTCTCGATTCTGCGGGCTGGAAAGTGGAACCGTTCAATGATCCAATCGCCTTTCTAGAGTACGCTACGATCCGCCACCCCCGATTGGCAGTGATCGACATCATGATGCCGGCCATGAACGGACTGGAAGTGCAAACGCGGCTACGAAGTGCTTCGCCCTCAACCCGGGTCATCATTCTGACCAGCAGAGACGATCCATCAGTACGTTCGAGAGCGATGAAATCGGGAGCTGCGGCCTTTTTCCTCAAGTCCGCAGGGAACGAAAAGCTTCTCGCTGGAATAGCGTCTGCCATGAACGGAAGTTAGTTTCGACTAACCCTGGCTTGCCGACGCTGGCAGCAGGCAAGACCCCTTAGCAGAACCGGGTTGCGCTTGATTAGGATGCAACTGACCGTCTCCGATTCCTCTCATCCTCTTCGATGCTTAGGCCGACTTGGGCGACACGGAAACGGTTTTCCAATTGAACAGGATGGCCAGCGTGCGAAAAATGAAGCAGCAGCCAATTGCTATTAAAGCCGCCGACGTAGCGGAAATTTTGAAGTAAAGCAGGAGCAGAGTGAACAGGCTGGCGCCGATCAATGCCGCCAGGACGTATAACTGCCCGGGCTTAAACAACAGCGGCTCGTCGCGCACCAGGACATCACGGAGCAGGCCACCACCACAAGCCGTCACCACGCCAATCATAATCGAGGCGAGAATTGGAAGCTGCGCGTTGAGCGCATGCTCGACGCCAACTACTGCATAGCAACCGACGCCCAGTGCGTCCGCGAAAAGAAAGACTGTTTGAAAACGGTCCATATGATTGCGAAACAAAGCCGCGCCAATGCAGCCGAGAATAACAACGAAGAGATAACGCACGTCACTCATCGCGAGCGGTGGTCCCCGCTGGATGAAAACGCCGTCGCGGATCAAACCGCCGCCCACTCCGCTTACCAGCGCCAGCACGAACAAGCCCACCACATCATAATGCCGGCGGATAGCCAGCAAAGCGCCAGTCCCCGCGTAGAGGCAAGTCGCGCTCAGATCGATGTAAAGCGGTAGCGCGAAGTGGTCTCTCACGATCCAGCAGTACCACCTGATCAACTTGTATTCAATGCTGAGCTGGATGCGGTGGTCGTCTCCGCTGTTGCCGTTGCGCGCTTCGCCCGGTGAGAGTGAATGTCAAATGGTGAGCCCGCGCTGCGGATCTCCGGACTCGAGCTAATGAAGGCTCTCAACGTCTGGAGAGTCGAAGAATGGCGGGTCGGAGGGATGCTGTTTTGACGCGCGATGCGCCGACGAGCGATCGGATGCACAGCCCCCGAGGAGCAGCACTGAAAACATAAAGAATAAAGTCGTCGTTCTGACGGGACGCGAAGAATTACCTAACGAGATATGTGAGGACCTCTTCCGTACCATCCGCTTGCGGTCCTCGCAGTAAATCGATAAGAGTGAAGTCATCGGGGAGCTCATCTTAGCTGGAAGCGCGACGCGAATAAAAGTACGCGATGACTCACGGCGTCGCAACGATCTTCCGGGTTCGCTTAAGACATCACGTATGTGTTACCGAAATTTTCTGCTGTCGGAATCAACCTTGGCGACTTGTAGATCCGCGTCCGCTTTGTTCCCGCGGTCCTCACCTCAATCCCCTCCCCTCAGGGAGAGGCGGACGCGTCAGCGCTCGGTGAGGGTGGCGCACTAAGTGCAAATCCAGACTCAACGTGTTAGGCGCGATATCGTCACCCTAAATATCTACGTCATCATGGCGACCAAAACTGGCCCCCATGCCGTGAGCACGATATTGCCAATCGCGTAGGGCACGGTGTAGCCGAGAGCCGGGAGGTCACTATCCGCCTCTTCCTGAACCGCGCGAAGCGCAGCGGTGATCGTCCCTGCGCCGCAACAAGCACCCAGGACGATCACGGGGTTCATCCTCAACACATAACGACCGAACAAGATAGACACCGCGTGCGGTAGAATCGCGATCACAAGCCCGACGAAAACAAGACTGATCCCCGACTTCTGGAGTCCCGAAAAAAAGCTGGGCCCTGCGGCAAGCCCCACGCACGCCATGAAGACGGTCAAACCCACGGTGTCGAAGATCCACATGGCGGACCCTGGGATCCGACCAAATGTGGGGTGAACCGCGCGCAACCAGCCGAATACCAGACCCATGATCAGCGCGCCCCCGCTGGCGGTGAGCGTGAGCGGCAGTCCGGCGACTGTAAGGGTGAGCAATCCCATAAAACCGCCGAGGACAATCCCCAAACCGACGAAGATCATGTCTGTCATCACAGTCTGGCGATCGGCGTAGCCGAGGTCCTTGGCCGCCCGCTCGACGTCGCGCGTAGCTCCGACGAGCGTCATTACATCGCCCCGCTCCACCTGCGTTGCGGGAGAGAACGGCATCTGCTCGCCAAGCCTGGTAAGCTTCTTCAAAAACACTCCCCGGGCGATCTCCATGGCCGCTAGATCTACAAGAGTTTTGCCGACGTGAGACTTGTTAGTGATCACCACGTCGAGCACCTCGATCGGAAAACTCAGGAGTTCCTTGTCATTTACTTCCGCCCCGATCTCTTCCCCGCGGACCGTATGCAGTTCCGAGCGCGTCAGGACCGCGATGACGTCACCCTCGCGAACAACCGTGTCTGGCTCGGGTTCGATGATCTTGCCCTCCCTGCGGATCCGGGAGATGAAGACGCGAGCTTCTTTGGGGCGCGCCTCCAGTTCGCCCACATTCCGATTGATCAAATTCGGGTTCGCGACCCGGTATGCGCGAACCGCCAGGGCCTGGTAGGCTGACGGAGCCTCCGGCTCGCCACCGCCCGAGGCCGCGATCTTCGCACGGAGTTTTCGGGCCTCCTCTTTCAGGTTCACGCCCATCAGCTTCGGACCCACGTTCGGAAGAAACCAGACGATAAACGCCGTGCCGACAAGATAAGTGACGGCGTAGGCTACCGGGATGTTATTGATTAGGCTGGTTTTGTCCGCGTCCGGTATGGTGGCCACGCGATTGATAGCATCGCTTGCGGTTCCGATGACGGTGGATTCCGTGAATGCGCCGGCGAGCATACCAGCTGCCGTGCCCACGTCGTAACCGAGGAGTTTCGCAGCGGTAAACGCGGCGAGCAGGCAGGTCAGGCAGAGGACGAGCGTGAGGGCAAGCTGCGGCAACGCATCCTTCTTTAGCGCGCGGAAGAACTGGGGTCCCACCTTGTAGCCGGTAGTGAAAAGAAAGAGATCAAAGAAGACATACTTTACCACGGCAGCAACCTGGATGTTCAGTTGCCCGATCGCGACTCCCGCGAGCAGCGTGCCCACGGCTGTGCCCAGGCTGAACGTCCCAATCCGGAGGCGGCCGATCAGGAAGCCGATCGCCAAGGTTAAAAAGACCGCGAGTTCCTGATGCTCCCTAAGGGCGTTAGTGAGATAGTTCATGATAGGGCTGCCCTTTCAAGATGTGGTTGTGATCACAGAAGTCGCCCACGGTGATCGACAATTCCTGCGCGCTAGTCAAGCTTGTTAGAACTTGATCACGTAATTACAAATCGCACGGAAGTCGGTCAGGTTATGGACATCTCCTCCAAACTGCTGGACAACCCCGTAACGCAGACGCAGCGACAAACCCTTGAGAACGCCTTTGGTGGGGGCCCACTGGAGATTCGAATCGAACTCGTTCTGCCGAAACTGCGTCGCTGAATCCGGGTCCGTGCCAAACACCGCCAAGGCATAAGCGCTCAGTCCGTCGACCCAGGGAAATTCATAACCAGCCCGGAGAAGAAACGCGCTCTCGCCGGCCCGGTTGAAGTCTTGAACCTGAACACTGGTGTAGCCAGGATACCCGCTCCACGGGTTCTGCAGATTGGCATTCCCCCAAGCGTGAGTGAAAGCCGCGGTAAACAGCGCCTTCTTGATGGGCAGTTCTACTTTGATGCCGAATTGATGGCCCGAGAAACTGTGGCCCTGCAGCTCGTTGTCCCCGACACTACCCTGATCCACGTACTGGCCAGCGAACCTCAGCCGCCAATCGGTGGCAAGCGGGAGTTCGAAACCCCCTTGGGCATAGGCGATGTTGATAATATCCTGGCTGTAGTAGTCGATCGCACCAATGTTAAATTTTCCTTTCTCATAGTTGACTCCGGCTGCCCATACCCCTCGATTAACATCAGCGCCCGCGTCGGTTGCCATCGAGACAAATTCGCTGTCATTTTGCGCTTTGATTTTGTAGAAATATCCAAGTCCGTACTTGATAGCCGCGACGTCCTGGGCCGGGGTTGGCGAAGGGACCGCAACCTCTTTTCCATCTTTGCTCGGGCCCAGTGCTATCCGCGGGCGTGGCGGTGTCGTCGTTACTGCTCTGGTCGAGCTCGTACGGCCCTGCAAAACGACCGCCTCAAAAGTATTTGGCGTCATGCGGGTGTCGTTGCGGTCGATAAACGGTGTGTCGTAGCCCCTGGCTCCGACAGTAATGCCCACGTCTTTGACGATCCGGAGTTCGGCGTAGAACTCGCCCAGGATCGTATAGTTATTCTGCCCGGGCGCCAGGAGGCCGGTTCCATCCCTGTCGTCAGGGGCATATATGGGATTGGAAGTGTAAAGCGTCGCTCCGAACGCAATATGGTCGAGAAAGTAACCGGTCTTTACTCCCACCCATCCGCCGATCGTCCACGCCTGTTTCTCTGCGCCAGTGAAGTCGCTGCGGTCGAAGTAGAAGGTGCGAAGGTTGAATTCGAACTTCGTATCTGCCAAGGCCTGTCGGCGCTTTTCCAAGCGCCATTCGCGCGAATCGCCAAATGACTGATCGAGATCCGTCGTCCGACCCTCCTCCGTAGATGTTAGCGCGCTGTCGGTCGGGAGCGACTTGCGTCCACCGTCAGGACGGGAGCGACTTGCTCCACCGCCAGGGAAAGATCAGACGGGGCGTGCCTTCCAGACGTCCATCTCGGGCTCCTGCTGGCCGAGAGCGGTCCCCGCGCCGCTCAAGACGGTGAACAATACCGATACAGCAAATGCGTATTCACCAAAAAACGCTCGTTTCTTCATATGAGACCTATTGAGTCTAACTCCGGTATTGTTATCCACGTTTGAACTGTCAAGCTTTTACGCACCCTTCGGTTTGCTCGTCTGTGCGGAACGGTCGCACTCCCGACTTCTGCCCAGGGTTTGCTGACCGGCGCACAGGCAACGAAGGTCAGCGCAACGGCTAGCATCGCGGTTGAGCACCTTTTCATAGATTAGTACTGCATAAAGACTTGTTGAAGCTTGACCGGGTCGTTTGTGTTCATCAGCGCGAGCATTAGAAGGATCCGGGCTTTTTGAGGGCTCAATTCCATGGATGCGATGAAGCCCAGCTTGTCGTCGTCAACTTCAACGTTGCGCACGACCAAACCGCTGCCAGTACGGCTCGATCGTACTACAGCAATGCCTTTCTTTGCCGCAGCCGAGAGCGCAGCGATCGCTGCATCCGTACTATTCCCGTCGCCAACGCCCGCCAGCACGATGCCCTTCACTCCCTGTTTCACCAGGAAATCAATTACTTCGGGGCCGAGATTTTCGTAGGAATAGACAATCTCTACGCGAGGCAGGTCGCGCGCAGTCTTTCCGTCAACGGTAAATTCACTCTTGGTTGTGTGGCGGGTGGTGTTCTGCGAAAAGAACTCGATCTTACCTACATTCATCACACCGGCGCGCCCGCGATTTGGGGAGTGGAAAGTATCGAGTTCAGTAGTGTTGGTTTTCTGAGCTTCGCGAGCGTAGTGAATTTCATCATCCATGACGATTAGCGGACCGCGGCCGCGCGCCTCCTCACTCGCTGCCAACGCCACAGCGTTGTAAAGATTTGCGGGGCCATCGGCACTGATCGCCGTCGCCGGTCGCATCGAGCCCACGAGCACGACCGGTTTGTCGCTCTTCACTACCAAACTGAGGAAGTAGGCCGTCTCTTCCAAAGTGTCGGTGCCATGAGTGATGACGACGCCATCAACGCTGCCATCTTGGAGGACCTCATTCACTCGCTTGGCCAGCTTTAGCCAAACATCGTGATTCATCGTTTGGCTGCCGATGTTGGCGACCTGCTCACCCGTCAAGTCGGCCACGTCCTTCAATTGTGGAACGGCCTTGATCAGATCATCAACGGAAAATGTTCCGGATCTGTAACCGACCTCGGAACTACTTGCCTGCGCGCCGGCGATAGTGCCACCCGTGGCAAGAACTTCGATCTTAGGTTTGGCTTGGGCAGCGATGGGAACCGTCAATGCGAGCATCGCAACGAGGCAGCGCACATGCCTGTATGCTTTCATTCACGTTTCTGGTTAGGATTTACGATCGCGAAGTAACCGGACTAACGTCTCGCAATAGGCGATCTCGTCGGGGCTGCCGGGGCACTCTTGCCTGTAGCTGCCTCATAAGCCTGCCTGTATCCGCGCGCGATGGCGCGCACCGCCCGACCGATGTCGTCGTAGACATGATTCTCCAGGTTTGCGAAGGATATGCGCACCGACCAATCGGGAGCGGCAAAGCCGCCGCCGTTGAGCAGGACGATGCCGTGGTCCTCGGCCAGCCGGAACACGATGTCGAGCGGGTGCACGTTCGCCTTCATCCACTTGACGACGTCCTCGCCCAAGTATTTGCGGGCAAAAAACTCGAAATCGATCAGGCCATAATAGTAGTCGAAGTACTGATTCGGACCGACTTCGATGTCGAGTCCTTCGATCGTTGCCTGGACCCGCTGCTTGCAGATTCCGATGCAGGCTTTCTGATAGACCTTCTTTTCGTCCATCAGCTCGTAGAGCGAGAACAGCGTCATCATGACCTGCTGCGGAAGCGACAGTCCGGCCGTGTGATTGAGCGCGATGTCGCGGCTGTCGGCAACGATGCGGTCGATGAAGGCGAACTCGCGCGGCTTGAGGGTGAGACCGCCGTAGCGCTTGTCCAGCAGTTTTTTGATCGGCTCGGGATGCGCGGCGATCATCTTGTCGAAGATGTTGTTCTCGTGGACCGCGATCGTTCCGAGCCGCCACCCGGTGCAGCCGAAGTACTTGCTGTAGGAGTAGACGCCGATCGTGTTCTCCGGGAACTCTCCCATCAGCGAACGGAAGCCTGGAACGAACGTGCCATAGACGTCGTCGGTCAGCAGGATCAGGTCTGGCCGTTTCTTGAGCACGGCGCCGATTTTCTTAATCGTCTCTGGAGAAAGCGCGACAGCGAACGGATTGCCAGGATTGACGATGAAGAACGCCTTGATCTTCGGGTTGAGGAGCTTTTTGATCTCTTCATCCGGATACTGAAACCGATCTTCCTGCTTCGCATGAACCTCGATGTAGTGGAGGTCATAGTCCTCCAGATGCGCCATCTCGAGGTAGGGCGTGAAGATCGGTACGCCGAGCGCTATCGTGTCGCCGGGATTGAGAATCCGATTGCTTTTTAGCGACTTGAAAATGTAGCACATGGCGGCGGTGCCGCCCTTCGACCGCATAGATCTTAAACGTGCCCTTCGGCCGCGGGTTTCCGCACATGGCCCACTCCAGATACTCATGAACGATCTGTTCGTTGTGCACCAGCATGCGGTCCGGCACCGGGTAGTGATCGCCGATGATGGAATCCACCAACTCGTGCACGAACTTGTCGGCGTCGAAGCTGAACTTGTTCACCGCCCACGGCACCATCGCCTGCAGAAAGGGTGCACCTGGCATGTCATCATGTTTTGCGAGCCAGGCTTCAAGTCGGCCAGCTATTCCCTCTGCCTTAGGCATCCCGCCCACGCCGGGCGGCAGGTCGAGCACCCGCTTGCTCTCAGTAATTGCGAACTGCCCGAGGAGGAAGAACGCTTCGCGCGGTTCAGTGGCGACCCAGTTGGGATTGCCACGACCGGCGTTCAGGTACGACAAGGAAGATTCCAGCGCCGACTTCGATGCCACTTTTTGGACGAAATCCTTGATCTCGAACGGACCGAGTTTCTCGAACTCTTTCAGCCTCGCATTATCTGATAATTTGCGACTGCCACGATTAGCTGGTCCGTTAACTTTCGCACCGTTTCCACGGTTGCGTTTAGTTGGCTTGATTTCTAGATCGGGTTTTTTCATACGGTTTTCCTTTGCCCTCGCGGAGCGTTTTCTAATTTAAGACGAAGTTTCGAAATTCATTGTGGTTACGACAGCAACATGATGATGACCATGCCCCAGATCGTCAGCAGGGTGTTCCCCACGGCGTAGGTAACGGTGTAGCCGAGTGCCGGGATCTGGCTCTTGGCCTGGTCGCAGACCAAACCAAGCGATGCCGTCGTCGTGCGCGCACCGGAAACGATGCCGAGGTTGAGCGCGTCGTGGAAGCGGAATACGTACTTCGCGACGAACATGCCGAGAATCAGGGGGACCGAAGTGGCGACCGCGCCCCACAGGAAGAGACCGACGCCCTGCGTTTTCAGACCGTTGACGAAGCCCGGGCCGGCGGAGATGCCGACGATGGCGATGAAGATGTTGAGGCCGACCGAGTTCATGAACCAGACGGTAGGCGTCGGAATACGCCCGAACTTCGGGCGCACCGAGCGCAGCCATCCGCCTATGATTCCGGCGATCAGCGCGCCGCCGGCAGTCGACAGAGTGAGCGGCGCCCCGGCCACCTTGAAGACCAGCGAGCCGATCAGCGCGCCGACCACGATCGCCGCGCCGACGAACGCCATGTCGGTGACATCGGTCGGACGGTCGGCGACACCCAGCATCTTGGTGGCGGCGGCAATATCCTCCGTGCGGCCGACGAGGGTGAGCAAGTCGCCGCGATTGACCTCGGTGCTTGGCAGGATGGGGATATCCGTGGCGGTAGCGCCGCGAGTGATCTTGCGCAGGAACACGCCGCGCGCCGCCGGGCGCGTCGCCAGCTCCTCGAGCGTCTTGCCGTCGACCTCCTTGTTCGTCACCAGGACGTCGACGCCCTCCACCGGCACGGCGAGCAGTTCGCGGTCCTCGACTTCCGACCGCCGCTGCCCCGAGGACGTTCACCAGCACTTCGCGCTCGCCCGCGACCGCCACCACGTCGCCTTCCTTCAGGACGATGTCCGCGGTCGCATCCATGATCTCGCCTCCGCGCCGAATGCGCAGGATGAAGAGGCGCGCATCGGGCACCAGCGACTCAGCCTCGGCGACGCGCAGACCGACGGCCTTGCCACCCGGTTGCACCTTGTAGGCGCGCAACGCCCAGCGTGTCCAGGCCGTGCCCGGACCGCCCAGCTGCTTCTTGCCGCCCCCATGCTTCTCTTCGTAATCCTTGCAGGCGGCGACGAGATCGATGCCCAGCAGCTTCGGACCGATGACGGCGATCACGATCGCCGAGCCCATGGTGCCGAACATGTAGGTCACGGCGTAAGCGATCGGCATCGAGTCGAGCAGTGCCTTGGCTTGATCGGGGGGCAGGCCCAGTCGGTTGATGGCGTCGGTCGAGAGCCCCATCGCGGCAGAGATCGTCTGCGAGCCCGAGTAGAGTCCAGCCGCGTAGCCGAGGTCGTAGCCGGCGAACTTTGCGACCACCACGCAGGCGCCCAGGCTCAATACGCATTGCACCACCGAGAAGATCGCCTGCGGCAGGCCGCTGCTGGCAATGCCGCGGACAAACTGCGGCCCGACGGCGTAGCCGACGGCGAACAGGAACATGAGGAACGAAAACGCCTTCAGCGGCTGGTTGACCGTGATCCCGATCTGCCCGATCACGACGGCGGCGATCAGGGTGGCGGTCACCGACCCGAGGCCGATCCCCTTGTAGGTGAACTTGCCGAAGTAGTAACCGAGGCCGAGCGCGAGAAAAATCGCGATTTCCGGGTAGGTCTTAAGCGTCGTGAAGAACCAGTCAATCATAAGTGGTTGGAGCGTTTTTTGGAGTCGCCGTCAGGATTTCTTGCGTGCGTATTGGACGACGTTGGACAGCTCCGTTCTTCTTCGCGTTGGAACGCAGCTTCTCCGGTTTGATTAATTCCAGGCCCAGGGCGGCCTGGTAGCCGTGAATTTCCTTCACATCGAGCTTGCGCATAAACTCGATGGTGTCCTCGGTGATGACCTGACCAGGCACCATGATGGGGAAGCCCGGAGGATAAGGGATGACGAACTTGGCCGAGACCGCGCGGCCTTCTCGGACCAAATCGTCAATCTCTTTGCCGTGTAGTTTTACGTGTGTGCAATTTTCCTCGTCGTAGGCGAGGAAGAAGGCCGTGCGCATGTCGCCTTCGTTAGTCTTGCCGCGCGGGTGCTCGCGGAAGACGTCGTGGAAGCGGCTAAAGTTCGGCAGGTCGGGCACGTCGGTGATCAGGCTCTTGACGCGCGCATCGAAAGCGGCCTTCTCGTCCGGATCCTGAGAGAGTTTGCGCTCCAGTTCGCGCGAGATGTCGGCGAGAACCTTGACCAGGTAGGCGATGTCGCTGCGCGTATTATTGATGTTAGTCTGGAGCAGGACGCTGTTACGCGAAGTCTTGTTAAGTTGAATATCAAATTTGCTTGCCAGCAGTCCCTTGAAAGCAGTCCCATCAAAACCCGCCGAACCGCACAAGAGTGTGATTCGCGTGGGATCGAGGACGAACTCGTCGGTTGCCCAGGCGTCATAGATTGTCTTCCAGTTCACTCCTTCGGCGTGGAAGTCCTCAAATCCGCTGGCCCGATATTCCGTCGGCACCATCTGCGCATTAGTCGCAATGGTGAAGTATTTGGAGATCAGCGGATGCCGGTTTACTTCGCGGCGCAGGATGAGGGAGAGTTCAATCGCGCGGCCGACTAACTCGTAGCCTTCCAGCTCGGCCTGACGGCGAGCTACGTCTAGAGAAGCGATCAACTGTAAGTTAGGCGACGTGCTAGTGTGGGTAAAGAACGCTTCTTTAAAGGTTGCTTCCGTGCTCTCCCAGCAATCGTCACTCACCATGATGTAAGACCCCTGACGGAAGCAGGACAGCGACTTGTGTGTCGAGGTCGTGGCGTAGACGCGCAGCTTTACCGCATCGGGATCCGGCAGCAGATGCGTGTCGAGCATCTTCGGATTCTTGGGATCGATCTTGCCATGCTTCTTTTGGAACGCTGCGTACTCGGCGCGATACTCGCTCGAGGCATAACGCTCCCGCAGCGCTTCGCAGGCGCCCATGCCGGAGCGCATCCGGTGGAAGGGAGAGAAGCGGTTGTAAGCATACCAGGCTTCATCCCAGAGAAAGACGATGTCCGGTTTGATCGCGAGCACCTCTTCCATGAAGCGTTGCACGTTGTAAACGTGACCGTCGAACGTGCAGTTAGTGAGCAGGAGCATTCGCACGCGATCGAGACGCCCTTCGGCTTTTAGATCGAGGAGCGCTTTCTTGATTGTACGCAGCGGCACTGCGCCATACATCGAATACTCCGTCAGGGGATAGGCTTCGACGTAGAGCGGCTGTCCGCCGCAAAGGACGAGACCGTAGTGATGCGACTTATGGCAGTTACGATCGACCAGCACGATGTCGCCGGGACGAACCAGCGCCTGCACCGCGATCTTGTTAGAAGTCGAAGTGCCATTGGTCCCAAAGAAGAGCGTCTGACAACCAAAGGCTCTAGCGGCTTTATCCTGGGCGACCTTGATGTTCCCTGTCGGCTCGAGGAGCGAATCCAGTCCGCCTGTCGTGGCGGAGGATTCCGCGAGGAACATATTGGCGCCGTAGAAATGGCCGAAGTCGCGGATCCAATGGGAATTGAAGACCGACTTACCACGCGCCACCGGCAAGGCGTGGAAGGTACCGATCGGACGCCGCGCATATTTTTTCAGATTATCGAAGTAAGGCGTCTCGTAGCGCTGGTTAATGCCTTCCAGGATCGCCAGGTGGATCTCCATCAAGTCTTCAATCCCGTAGAAAATCCGCCGGATATTCTTCGAATCGAGATGGCTTGCCACCTTCTCCGCCGCGCCATCCACAATCAGATAAACATCCAGCTCGGGACGGATCTTTGCGATCGCGCGTGCCAGCGCGACTCCATAGTCCTTCGGTTCAAGCGAGCCGCACTCCTGCGAGAGATGCTGCTCGAGGTAGCTGCGCAGCAATGGGGCGTCGAACTGCGATTTGAAGCGGAAATTATCCTTGATAATTACCGCCTGCACGTCGGCATTCATTACTACCGCAGCGACGGCTTCTTCGAAGCTCGGCACAGTTACCGCCTCATAGATGAAAGGATCTTCCGGACGGCGTAGCTGCCGAAGCTCAGTCCGGCCCTGTCGTACCTGTTCCGGTGTTGGATCATCGCTAACGATCAGGACTTCGAAATAAGGTTTGGTGAGATCGCCCGTGGAAAAGTAGTCCTTGAGCAAACGGTCGTTGTTTTCCGCCTCGTTTTCCTCGCCAACTTTCCAGGCATTGGCCGAGCGGCGATAAGAGCCGGTAATGATAGCCTTCGCGATGCGATTTACGATTCGCGAAAAGCCGGAGTAATCTTCGCGCGCCAGCGCCTCCTTTAGTGCACTCATCATTATTTCGCCCGGAAAGGCGCGGAATGTTTCAAGAACAGTGAGCGGTTTAAGTAGGTCTCTTACTGCCGTGAGTGTTTCCTCCGTCGAGGAGCCCGCGGCCGCGCGAGCGACGAGCGTTTGCGCCGCATGAGCCAGGCTCTGCCAGCGATCACAACGAGCCTCGCCCGGACTGAACATCCCAACGGAATAGCGCGATGCCGGTTTGGACGTTGTGGCCGGCGGAGACGCGATCGCCGCCTCGCCGTTCGATGGTTTTTTAGCTTTCGTCGTACGGGGAGGAGTGGACGGAACTCGTCTTCGATTCTGCGCGTGTCTTGCGCTCTGAAAATTCTTGCCGCTCGCAGCTTTCATGGTTGTAGGTGTTTGCATTTGGTCTTTCCTTCTCGGGTCTGTTAGTTGTGTCCAGCAGAAGAATGCGCGTCTGCGTTTTTTGCGTCCATAGGACCTTGGTCCTATAGACGCCACAATCTCAGCGCCGACTTATCTCGTGTCACTTCGTCAGCAAGGCGTCAAGTTATTGTTCGCTTTGCGACTGGCTGCCCCGTCGGTGACGATGATTGTCGCGCCTATGGCGCTGGCGCAGGCGCGGCGGCGTGGGTCATAAGCCTTAGGTCCGATGTCGCCACCGCACGTCCGCGAGTATTTCCCCTGATCCCGATTTTGGTGCAAAGATGCGAGAATGAAACGCTTTTTCCCCGCTATCTCGATCCCGCCAGCCGACTGGGCGAGATTCTTTTCGGCTTGATCATGACCTTGACGGTCACGCTCAGCGCCGGGCTGGCAGCGGCGTTGCGACCGTCGAAGGCTCGGTGCAGATTCATGAATCTCGGCCGGAGGATCCGCGGTTGAGGCCGAAGACGTCGGTAAACACGGCGAAGAACAAGCCGGTGGAAAGCCCGCACATCAGGATGCCGGTGAGCGCTTCGATGCCACCCAAGAGGCGCCATTCTTTAGCCAGCACGAGGTCGCCGTAACCGGTAGTGGTGTAAGTGATCGCGCTGAAATAGGCGGATGTTGCGAGGTCCGGCATCGCGCCGCGCCACACGTAAAAGAGCGCCCAAACGAAAATCTCGATCACATGCAGCAGTAGCGTCCAGGCGGCGATGCGGACAAGCATCCATGTTGCGTGCCAGACCTGCCCCGAGCCGCGTGCCAGCCGAGCGTGCATCCACCGGAACGCACTCGTGAGTCCCGTTGCGTGGATCGTGACGCACAGCCCCATCAGAAAAAAACCGATGAGAAGCTTCGAGAGCATCGGCGCGGTGCGTTAGTTGGACAGTCTCGCGTCGAACGCCTGTCTGACGTCGTCGGCGGGAGAACCCGTGCAAATTGTTGCTCTTGCTTGTTTCACAAAATCAGACGGGAAGCATCGCGATGCGCACAACGGCATAGGTGAAAACTGCAAGGGCGAAAGTAAACGCCAGCACGCGGACACGCCGTTGTTCGAATCTGCCGGCGGTGTTGGCGAAAAACAGGACTGCCGCGAACAGGACGGTGTTTGCCAGATACTGGCCGGAAATATTACCGAACTGGCGCGCTTCGGTTACTTTCGAAGCGGCTTGAGCATTCGCCTCTGCGGCCTCGCGCGTGCCCCGAACTTCATAGAGGTTCGGGACGAATGGATGCGGGTCAGCATTTGGATTCTCAAAAGGCCTTTGCGCGAGCCAGGCATCGTACGCTTTCCGCACATCAGGCGGAAAGCGCCGCTCGTAGAGGTCCGCCAGTTTTTCATTACCAGTCTGCTGCGCTGCGAGCAATTCCATGAACATTGCGGCATGAATGCTCGCCGCCTGCATTCCCTGGATGTTTAGCAGGTTGGCACGACGCTCGAGTGAATTAAATTCGTTCATCAGCCGGTTGCTGCGTCGGGTGAAGGCCGCCGATTGATACGAAGACCATGCGGTTCCAACTGTGGCCAGCGCCATTAGTAACGCTGTGACCGGCTCAACCCACTTTTTCTTCGGCGTTTTGGAAGCGGAGCCAGATTCGTGCTGAGATTGGCTTTTCGTTTGCGCACTCAATGAATTTTCCTCGCCGAAAGCGTTGCCTCCAGTGTGCGGGTGCTCAACGAGAACACCGCGCAGTTCATGCAAAATGATCAGCCTCCGCGTGGGAACTGGTCCACGATTTTGACGACTGCAGCGCGAATTTTTTCCGCATTTGATCCGGCTCCGCCGACCACCGCTTTTCCGACGCCGCGAAAGACAAGCTTCTTCGTGTGTGCATCGACGAAATCGATGATCAATGTGCCTTCACCGTAAGTGTTAAAGTCGGTATAGGTGACGGGAGCGCCGTACCACATGCCGTAATGGCCGTAACCGTAAGGCCAGGTGCCGTGATGGCCGTAGCCCCAGTCGGTGTACTGTTGCACCGAAACTTTTTCGAGAACGAAGACTTGGCGAACAACATCGAGATCGGCCTTTTTCCCCGGCGTTTCAGTAATTCCCCGCTTGGCGAGTTCCGTCCGCACGGACTCTTGCAAGGCTGCCTCGCCTACCGGCGACAGGGTTTCGCCGCGAGCGGGCGGCGCGAGGGTGTACGTCTTATATGCCGCGAAGTGGGCCGCGGGGTCGTGGTCGGTGGTGACCGTAACGCTCTGGCTCGCGCATGCGGCAAACACACAGAGGACTCCGGCAGCTAAGAAGAAGTTGAATACAGTTTTCATGAGATACCTTTGCTGGTTTGATTCGATGCCGTTCAAGCTGAAGTCGCTGCCAGGAAACGCCTATTGGACCTTGGTCTTATGTCTTGGAAAGAGTGGTTTGTTAAGAGTAACTGCCGCGTGCGCACAGCATCGGTTTGTTATGCAAAACATCTCATCGCCGCTGGGACTGCGCTGATTAGCGCAGGATGGTGCAGCGACCTTTCTGCTCAGGATCTCGAACCGCGCGCCTATAGTAACTCTCCGGTCGGCACTAACTTCGTCATTCTGGGTTACGGCTACGCCAGCGGTACCGTGCTGACCGATCCGTCATTGCCAATCGAAAATGTGAGCAACGAATCGCACATCGGTGTTTTGGCTTATGCTCGTGTGCTAAACGTGTTCGGCAAGTCCGCGAAGTTCGATATTGTTGTTCCCTTCGCTGGACTGAGAGCCGAAGGTCTTGTCTTTGGCCAGCCGCACGTGCGCGAGATCAGCGGGTTAGCCGATCCGCTCTTTCGATTTTCGATAAACTTCATCGGCGCGCCCGCGCTCAACGCAGCAGAGTTCGCAAAATACCGGCAAGATCTGATTATCGGCGCGAGCGTGCGGGTGGGCGTCCCACTCGGCCAGTACGACGACACCAAACTGGTCAATGTCGGGACCAATCGATGGTCGGTGAAACCGGAGCTTGGCATTTCAAAAGCTCTTGGACGCTGGACGCTCGAGCTCGCGCCGGCCGTCACGTTTTACACTGAGAACGACGATTTCCTCCAAGGCAAAACGCGCGAGCAGGCGCCGCTCTATTCCGTGCAGGCGAATGCGAGCTACACTTTCGCGCGCAGCCTTTGGCTGGCGGTAAATGCCGGCTATTTCGCGGGAAGCCGCTCGACGGTTGATGGCGTGGAGAATAACGATCGGCAGGAAGGGTTGCGCTTCGGCGCGACATTGGCGATCCCGGTCACTCGGTCACAGTCTGTCAAAATTTACGGCATCACTGGCTACAACGGTCATCGCCACCACGACTTCGACGCGGTTGGGATCGCCTGGCAGTACCGCTGGGGCGGCGGTTTGTGAAGGAGGCCGCGAGCTTATTCCGTCAGCCACGTGCGTGCGGCCGCAATTTCGTCCGGCGGAAAAAATTTTACTGGGACGCGGCGAACTCCCGCGCCAGCAAAAGCGAGAGCTTGTGCTTCCCATCGCGGCTCCGCCACGACAGCAATTTTGGCGATCTCACCGGAATGCGAGAGTAGGAAATCTAGATCGTTCCAATCTGCGCCGCGTTCAAAACCCTCGAAGTTTTCGACAATCGCCAGTATGCGCGGCTTCGCGCCGACGTCGATTTTGTCCGCCAGCGCCTTTTGTTTCGCCGCAAATTCGGATTGTATTAAAACGCCGCGGATGCGCAGCACACAAATGTCGTTAGGTTCGTATTCGATTTCGATGGGCATGATCGTGATTCTTGTTATTATAGTTTCAGGTGAATCGTTCGATTGCTCGGTCGCAGCCAGAACCGAGCGCCACCAGGCGCTGGCTGGGTCGAGGCGCTTGGTATAAGCGAGTAGCTCACTAAGGTGCAAGTCAATTTCGAAGCGAAACGCGCTTCGCCAGAAGTGGCGTTTGCATGGTGGTGCTGGAAACACCATGCACGTCCGGGAACATCTCTCTATCAGACTTTCGTCTTAGACCTATTTTTGCGCCTCCACTTCATGAGTGACGAGACGGCCGACGCCATTGCTACGATACTGAGCAGGCCTCAGCGGTGACGCAGAATGTAAGACCAGCGCGAGAACTAATAGCCAGTCCAAATCGGAACCCGAGTGCCCGACGGACCTTTCAATCCGAAGCCGACTTGCGCTAGTAGTAAGTCAGTATGCTCAACCGCGATTTGTCAGCATCGGGCAAAGGCAGCTCTTTCATGTCGCCAATTCTTCCCTTTCGCGACGAGCCAACTTTGCGTAAAGCCACATCACCAGCAGGGCCGCGAGTGCGTAGGCCGCAATCACCGGCACTGCTCGACCGTCGCGGCTGTGCTGCCCCGAAAGTAAGAGGGCAAGGCCGACGTGCCGGTTCGCATTACAGACGGACAACGTTTGAACGGTTGCGGAGGGCCGACCCAACAGCAGTTGCATCCCCAGCAGGCATCCCGCCGCAAGCAGAAGGGCGGCCACCACCACCCATGGACTCTCCTTCCACAGGGCAAGACCAATTTTGTAAAGCAGTCCCACCAGGACGACCAAGAGCAATGTGTTACCAACTGTATTGAGGATACGTTGGGCATGCGTGGAGAACGCAGGTGCGAGCCACATTAGCGTCATGCCGACAATCAGCGGCACGAACTGCTGCTCCGCGATCACCGCCAGCAACTTCATCGGCGGCACCCAGATGTCGCGTCCATACAACCAGCCGCCGGCCGCAATCAACAGCGGAACGATCACGGGCGTCAGCAGCGCGCCCCAAACCTGGTAGCTTGCCGCCAATTGCAGATCGAAGCCTTTCTGCGCCGCACCACGAGTCATTAGTGGCGCGCCCGGCACGACCGCGATGAGAAACAATCCCGCCATTATCGGACGATCTAACGAAAGTATCTTTCCGAGCGCCAGGGCGAGAAGTGGCGGAACGAGAAATGTCCCTGCCACCAATCGCGCCCAAAGCGACAGTGTCAGGCGCCGCCAATTTTCCAGCAGTCGCCTGGGACTCACGCTCATGCCGATCGACAACATCAGCATCAGCACAACGCACGACACCAGGTATTTCATGTTTCTAGTTTTGAACCGTGAGACGAAATTCGATCGGGCATACCGATCGCGCGTCGACTTCTATGAGCGATCTCACCAATTGCAACAAGCCTGCGCGTGCGGACCGGCGCCGTCTGTCGGACTTTGGTCCGGCCGCGCTACGCGGCGAGCTCCGCCCGCATTTCGGATGCGAACAAACCGCTCACCACTCTTTGAAATCGCCCGCGTGCTGCGATCGGGGAGGCAACCTGACGGCTGCAAACCAGAGACGTCAGCCAACTCAGCAGCCGCTAGCTCTCGAGGACCGCGGCATTGACCCGCTTCCGCACGACTGGTTGGTCGGTGATGATGACTGTCGTCCCCGGTGTGAGCGTGTCGTAAACCTTCGCCGCAAACTCGGGGTTGATGCGCAGGCGCGACGCGATCTTGTCGGCGTCGGTGCGGCGGCCACTGCTCGTCACGGTCATCCACTTTCGCGCGGCCCGGCCGGGAGCCAGCGAGCTTTGCCGGTCGGTCGTGCCTTCTAGGAGCGAGTAGACATGATTCCCCAGCGAACCGCGGCCACTTACCTCCACCGGCGCGCGCCCGATGACATCGCCGTTCCGATAAACGTAGATCGCTTTATCGGCCGCGCTGACCACCATCGTGATCGGCCCGCTCTCGCTGCGTTCTGGCTTCCAGTCGTACTCATTGCTCGCGAGCGGACGCACCATTGCAGCTGAGATATCCTTCGGCGCCAGCAGTAGTCCGGGGCTCGACGCGAGGTGCGGCACCGGGACCTTGCCATCGCCCACGACTACTGTGCCGCCCTTCGACGTCTCGCGGAAAAGCAACTGCGAGAAATCAAATGGCATGCGGATGCAGCCGTGGCTCGCCGGATAGCCGGGGAGATTACCCGAGTGCATCGCGATACCGGTCCAAGTCAGTCGCTGCATGTTAGGCATCGGCGCATTGTCGTATTTCTTCGAGTAATGCTCCTGCTTCTTTTCAAGAATGCTAAACACGCCGCCCGGGGTAGCGTTTCCTTTCGTGCCAGTGCTTATGCTCGAGCGGCCAATGAGGATGCCGTTCCGATACACGTGCATGGTCTGCTCGGGAACGCTCACGAGGACCATGAGGGGACCGCTCGGCGAAAGCTCGGGGTGCCACCAGTATTCACCCGGTTTGAGCGTCCCAGTTGGCTTGCCGGTCGGCGTGCCTTTGGTGTGGAAGGAGGGTTGCTGCACCGCGTATGACGAGGTGAGGAGCGCGATAGTAAGCGTGACGGTGGATAGAATCTTCACGAGGTAATTAGAGAAAGGTGAATGGTGCATGAAAGTAGAGGGCACACCTGTATCCGAAATCAGACCTTCGTCCAATGCTGTCTCTGGAAGCGGATCACTTTCCCAGCCTTCGCGACGGGCTGCATTTGTGCAGTTCGAAAAATCTGTTCATGCAAATCGCCCGGCACTATTACCGGCCAGTCGCGGGTCGCGATCATCGGACCTTGGCCTTATCAGCGAGTCCGCGATACCGGAGACGAAACGTCCAGTTTCCCACTTAATTCGTAGAACGTCGAGCAGACACTTCTATTCGACGTCAAACCGTATCAACGTGTCCTGCTCATGATCGCAAGTTCCGTAGACGGCGCCGACTTGCTTCATGCGGCCTTCGGCCTGTTTCCGTGCTCGAGTCTTCGAGCGATTCCGAGGATCTTGCATACTCCAGCGAACATGGCCTCGATGGCCTGCGCAAGTATTGATTGCCAAACTTTGTCGTCATACCGCTCTTGCCATCGGGCTAATCAGCGTGTCTGATCGGCTCGTGAGTGGACGGCGAATTCTCTCCTGCCCGCAGAAAATCTCCATTAGGCCTCGTCGCAATCGGGTCATCAATACGGGGAACGATCGGACGTCAGCGGAAGGAAAGGACGCAGCTTCGGCATAAGCCCAAGGTCCAATACCAAAGGCAACACCGCGTCGCGCAGATTAGGCAGCGACCGGAAGGACTAACGACACAGCATCAACCTGGAGTAGCTATGAACAAAAAAGGTCTCGTTGTTTTTCTTGCATCTGGAGCGCGGCGCAGGCCATGTTGTGGCGGCGATTATACTGGCTGCAAGAACAGTCATGGTAACGACGGTAGACGCCCAGCTGAATTTATGAGCAGAGCAAACGCAGCATCGCAACTAGGGAATGCACTCCTTGAAAGCAGCGACAAATTGCGCTCACGCAGGTCTCCTCCGAGACAGGTAATCTGGCTCATCGCGCTCGGCTTCTGGCGCTGCCATCGAGCGCGCACGCCTCCATGTTCCATGGCGAAACGCTCGATTCAATTGCCAATGGCATTTCGTGGGTCGTGCTCGTGATCGCGCCGATTATCGGTATCGCCGTTTTCTGGCTGGTGCATGTCCTGCCGGAAAAGATTGCCGAAAAGAAAAAGCATCCACAGACCCACGCGATTCAGTGCCTCTGTCTGCTCTCGCTTTGCTTTGGTGGACTGCTCTGGCCAATTGCGTGGCTTTGGGCCTACACCAAACCGGTGCTGCACAAGATGGCTTACGGCACCGATGTGGACGAATCGCTCGGCCACCTGAAAGAGGAGGTAGCGAAGGAAGAGAGCGAAATCGAAAGACTCCGAGCCCGCGTCGCGGAACTCGAAGCGAAACTCAGCTCACACGGAGCTAAGGTGTAATGGAACTCATCCTACTTATCATCTACTCGGTCATCGTCTGGCTGATCTTCTTCAAGATCAAGTGGTTGCCTTGGAACATCACCAGCCAGGTCATCGTCGTCACCATTCCGATCGTCGCGCTGACGATCCTGATCCTCTTCATGAACATCGTCGCGCCGTCGGCGAGTGAAGTGCGGGCGCAGAATTATGTCATCCCGATCGTGCCGCGCGTGACTGGGCAGGTCACCGAAGTGCCGATCGAGCCGAACCGGCCGATCAAGAAGGGCGATGTGCTTTTCAAGATCGACCCGGTGCCCTTCGAGGCGGCGGAGAAAGCCGCCGAGGCCACGCTGCAGGGAGCGAAGGATCAACTCAATAATGCCGCGGCCAAAAAAGCCGCGCTGACCCCGCGGATCGACCTGGCGAAAAAGCGCGTCGAGCAATTCACCGCACTCGCCGCGACCGGGGCCGGGAAGCGGGCCGACCTCGAGCAGGCGCAAAGCGACCTCGGAAATCTGGAAAGCGAATTCCTCGCCGCCGACGCCACGGAATCGCAGGCCAGAGCGCAGATTGCCAAGTCCGAAGCCGACCTCATCAAGTGCGAAATTCGACCTCGAAGGCACGACGCACCTCGCGCCGGCCAATGGCCGCGTGGCGAATCTCGCGCTGCGTCCCGGCGTGCGCGCCACGCAGTTTGCGACCATGCCGGTGATGAGCTTCATCGAGGAGGATGATCCCTGGGTGCTGGCTTTTTTCCGCCAGAACGAACTGCGCTACGTGGAGCCGGGCAACGAGGCGGAAATCTTCATGGAGATGTATCCGGGTCGCATCATCAAGTGCAAGGTGGACTCCATCCTGTGGGCGACGGCGCAAGGCCAGATGCCGATCAGCGGCGAACCTGCCGAACACCCTGCCGATAAGCCACGCCGGAACAGCGCATCGCCGTGCGCTGCTCGTCGAACGGCAAGGACAAGGACCTTTTCCTCGCTGCGGGTGCGCGCGGCCAGGCGCCATCTACACCGAGCACGGCAAGATTATCTGCAAATCATCCGCAAGGTCTTCGTTCGCGTCTCGGCCAAGCTGGACTGGTTTGTTTGGCAAGCTTCACTAAGAGTCGCTCGCATGAACAATCGAGTCCTTCTGGGCACCGCTGCGTGCCTCACACTTACCGGCTGCGCGCTTAAGCAGCCGCCCGCTGGCGCGGACATCATGCCTGAATCGGCTCGAGCGAAGATTCGAGGAAGTTGGGCGGGCGCGCATCGCAGCGGCGCGGTGGTGCCGAACTGGATCCGCACTTTCGGCGACCCTGAGCTGACCGCGCTCGTTGCAGACGCCGTCGAGCGGAATCCCGATCTCAAGGCCGCCGCCGCCCGCGTGGAAGCATCGCGCGCTGCGGTGCGCATTGCCGCATCATCACTCTACCCGCGGATCGCGATGAAGGGACTGGGCGAGCGCCAGGGACAGGAACTTGGTCGCGATATCGGTCGCGGCATCAATCCACCGGACTTCGGTGGCTCGGGAACCGAGAACAGCGGGGGCGCGGGACTCGATACCAGCACGGATTCATCATCACAGCGCTGGGTATATGGCATCGCCGCTGGCGCCGCATGGGAGGCCGACCTGTGGGGGCGCATTCGCTCGAAAAAAGCTGCCGCATGGGCAGAAAGCGGCGCGCTGGAAGCCGACTACGAATTTGCCCGGCAATCCCTAGCCGCTGCCGTGGCGCGCGCGTACTTCACTACCATCGAGGCCGCGCAACAGGAAGCCAACGCGCAGCAGACGCTCGGTATCTACCAGGAGTATTCGAAACTCACCGACGAGCGCAAACAGCAGGGCTTCGCGAGCGACTTCGACGTGGCGCAGATTAAGTCACGCACCGCGGCCGCACAGGATGCGCTCTACACCGCACAGGCGGCTCGGGCGCAGACAATCCGCGCGATCGAGGTCGTGACCAGCCGCTACCCTGCCGGCAGATTTGATGTGCGACGTTCCTTTCCCGGACAACCGAAAGCCGTGCCCGCCGGTCTGCCCGCGCAAATCCTCGAGCGCCGGCCGGACATCATCGCCAGCGAACGCCGGTTCGCCGCTGCCTTTCACAGGGTGAACGAGGCTCGCACCGCGCGCCTGCCACGCTTTGTGCTTAGCGCGACGGGCGGGCTCGGAACCGCGGCACTCGATTCAGTCGGCACGCTCGATGCCGTCGTCTGGAGTCTCGCCGCCGGGGTCACGCAACCGATTTTCTTCGGCGGTGAACTCAAGGCTGCGCAAGATCTCCGCACCGCCGAGCAAAAAGCCGCCGCCGCAAGCTACGTGGGCGCGGCGTTGCGCGCGTTCGAAGATGTGGAAGACGCTCTCGCCGGCGATTACTATCTGCGCAAACGCGAAGGAGCGCTGGGCGACGCGGTTTCGAGCAGTGCCGATTCGGTGAAGTTCGGAAGGGAGCAGTTCGGACAGGGCCAGATCGATATGTTCACCGTCTTGCGTCTCACTGGGGAAAGCCTTGCCGCGAATGTCCAACTCACTCAAGTCCGAGCCTCCCGCCTCCGCGAGCGCGTGAATCTGTATCTGGCCCTCGGCGGTGATTTCAAGGGCACCGACGTGTTGGGAAAATAGCACCAGTTGACCCCTGAGTTATGAAAATGGCTCAGGAGTTCGATGTCATCGTAATCGGCGGCGGACCGGCCGGGATCTCCGGAGCGAACACCGCCGGGCTTTTTGGCAAGCGGGTCGCGCTGGCGGAAAAACTTCGCGAGGTCGGCGGCGCCGGAATCAACACCGGCACACTTCCGAGCAAGACCTTGCGCGAAACAGCGCTGGCTCTTTCCGGCGTGCGTTCGCGGAAACTTTTCGGCGTGGACCTCTCGCTTCGGCGCGAGGCGACTGTGGCGGATTTCATGCGCCATATGACCAACGTCGCCGCGCAGAATCGCCGGCGCCGGGAAGAGCAAATGCGCACCTTCAACGTCGAAACGTTTCACGGCGCCGCGAGTTTTGTCGATCCGCATACGGTGCGGATTGCGCCTGATACTTTGTTGCGCGGTGAGAAAATTCTCATCGCCACCGGCTCATCTCCAGTGCGCCCAGCTGAGTTTCCTTTCGAGCATCCCCGCGTTCATGACTCCGATGAAATTCTCGAGATCGGCGTGCTGCCGAAGACCCTGGCAGTGGTTGGGGCCGGCGTGGTCGGGGCTGAATATGCCTGCACCTTCGCCGCGCTCGGCGTGGAGGTGCACCTGATTGACGGACGCGACTCGCTCCTCGGCTTTCTCGATCGCGAAATTTCCGAAAACATCGAGCGCGCGATGGCCGCCGGCGGGGTGCGCTTCGTCTGGAAAGAAAAAGTCACGCAATGCGATGCGCCCGCGGCCGGCGACCTAACGCTCACCCTGACCTCCGGCGCGACTCTCGCAGTGACCGATGTGCTGGTGGCCGCGGGACGGAAGAGTAATACCGATGATCTCAATCTCGCCGCGGCCGGCCTTACTCCCGGCAAGCGCGGCTTGATTACAGTGAACGCTCAGTGCCGTTCCGAAGTGCCTCATATCTTTGCCGCCGGCGATGTCGTCGGCCCGCCCGCACTCGCGGCGACGGGAATGGAGCAGGCGCGGATGGCCATGTGTGTGGCTTGCGAGGTTGATTTCAAGAATGTGGTCGCGCCGATTCTGCCGACCGGGATCTACACTATTCCGGAAGCGAGCATGGCCGGCGAAACCGAGGATTCGCTGAAATCGAAAGGCGTCGATTATGTCGTCGGTCGCGCGCGTTACATGGACAATTCGCGCGGGCAGATCGTTGGGGATGAGAATGGCCTATTGAAGTTGATCTTCGCCCGCGACGACATGCGTTTGCTCGGCGTCCACGTCGTCGGTGAACAAGCCACCGAGCTGGTGCACATCGGTCTGGTCGCAATGATGTCGGGCTCCGGGGCCGACCTCTTTAATCGCACTTGCTTCAACTACCCAACGCTGAGCGATCTATATAAGTACGCCGCCTACGAAGCGATGTTGAAACGCGACGGACTCGTTGCCAACGAGAACAAGTAGCCGGACCATTCCGTGATGAACGACCGTCGGCCGCTCGAGGCCGTCACACCGATGGAACGGCTCGTTAGGCCATTCCAGGAGTTCGCCAGTCAGGAAGCATCGGGTGGCATCCTTTTAATTAGCTGCACGGTAGTCGCGCTCACCTGGGCCAACTCGCCCTGGTACGGGACCTATTTTCATCTGTGGCATGCCAAGCTACTCTCGCAGCCGTTGCATTTCTGGATCAACGACGGCTTGATGGCGTTGTTCTTCCTCCTCGTCGGGTTGGAGATCAAGCGAGAGGTCTTAGTCGGTGAGCTGGCTTCTTTTCGAAAAGCTGCGCTGCCAATCGCGGCGGCGCTGGGCGGGATGCTCGTTCCCGCAGGGTTCTATGCTTTGTTGAATCATGGCGGACCGGGCGCGGCCGGCTGGGGTATGGCGATGGCCACCGATATCGCATTTGCTCTCGGTGTGCTCGCGCTCCTCGGCGACCGCGTGCCTATTTCGTTGAAGGTCTTTCTCGCTGCGCTGGCCATCGCCGACGACATCGGCGCCGTCCTGGTGATCGCCTTTTTTTACACCGCACAAATTTCCTGGATAAGTCTCGGCGTTGGCGGCTTAATTTTTCTGGCGTTAATCGCCGCGAATCGAGCTGGCGCGCGCCATCCGCTAATTTATACGGTACTGGGAGTTGGTTTGTGGCTCGCTTTTCTGCAATCCGGCATTCACGCAACGGTCGCCGGAGTTTTGCTCGCGATAACAATTCCCGCGCGACCGCTCAAGAGACCTATCTTACAGCCCGATGATTCAAATCATCGCACACGAGATGATGCGCCCGTTGAATCGCCAATGTTGCGTTTCGAACACGCGCTCATCCCTTGGAACAAACACATCATCATGCCGGTTTTCGCGCTCGCCAACGCGGGCGTGGTCCTGGGTGCTGGCGCGGCGCGCTCGCTGACGGATCCAATTAGCGTGGGCGTGATCTGCGGGCTCGTTCTCGGCAAACCTATCGGCATCGTTCTCTTTTCCTGGCTGGCCGCGCGGAGCGGGATAGCGGCGATGTTGGATGGCGTTAGTTGGCGTGCGCTGGTTGGGGTTGGGATGCTGAGCGGGATCGGTTTCACCATGTCGCTCTTCATCGCCAATCTGGCTTTCGGCGACTCACCCGCACTCGAGACGGCAAAGGTCGGCATTCTCGCCGCTTCCATAGCATCCGCGCTCGCCGGCGTGGTTGTTTTGGTAAAAGGAGGGCAACGATCGAGGCTCGCCGCTGCCGTTAACTCCGTCCGGCCATAAGACTAAGGTCTAATATTCGGATGCGAGAGGTTTTGGTACCGTTATCATTGAGGCGGCTTCAGGAAGAAGATAAATCCAGCCCCGACATTAAAACAAACGCAAAAGACATGAACCAATACCACAGGGGTCCAGTCTTGGTCGCCATGATGTCGTAACCTAACGATTGGCTAGGATTGATACGCCGCTTGTGCGGCTGGTCGGCGGCCTTCTTTTTCGCTGTGGTGAGCCGAATGAACCAGACGCAACCCAAACCGGAGCGAACCTGACTTATGTCCATGAAACCATCCATCTACTGGCTTTTCGTTTTCATTCCCGTCACCCTCATCCTCGAGCACGCCGGCAAAGTGTCGCCGCCGGTGATTTTCTTTTCCGCGGCGCTGGCCATCGTCCCGATCGCGGCCCTGATCGTCTTGTCCACGGAACAACTCGCCACGCGAACTGGCGACGCGGTGGGCGGGTTGCTCAATGCCACGTTTGGAAACGCGCCGGAGTTGATCATCGCGCTGGTGGCGCTGAAGGCGGGTTATTTCGACATGGTGCGGGCGTCCATCATCGGCGCCATCCTCGCCAACCTGCTGCTCGCCACGGGCGTTGCGTTTTTCCTCGGCGGGGTCCGGCATCACACGCAGGAATACAACGCCGGCTCGGCGCGGCTTTACAGTTCGATGATGTTGATCGCTGCCATCAGCCTGGCTGTACCGAGCACGTTTAACCGCTTCTTCTCGCCCGAAGGTACGATGCCGCAGGAGAAGATCATCAATCTCGGGACCGCGTTGGTGCTACTGGCGACCTACGGTTTGTATCTGGTGTTCATGCTCAAGACGCATGCGGATTTTTTCAAGAGCGCCAGCGGCAAGCAGGAGGGTCACGAGCATGAAGGTCCCCAATGGAGCGTGGCGCGGGGGATCGGCAGTTTGCTGGGGGCATCGGTGCTCGCGGCTTGGATGAGCGAAATCCTCGTTGGCGCGGCGGAGGGCACGGGCAAGGCGATGGGCATGTCGGACGTGTTTATTGGTATTGTCTTCCTCGCCATCGTGGGCGGCGCGGCGGAAAGCGGCTCGGCCATTGCCATGGCGCGGAAGAACAAGGTGGACCTGACCGTGGGCATCGCGATGGGTAGCAGCATCCAGATTGCGCTGTTCGTCGCGCCGGCCCTGGTGCTGGCCAGTTACTTCATCGCGCCGCAACCGCTGGAACTCGCCTTCAGCCGCGCGGAGATTGGAACGATGTTCCTGACCGTGTTGATCGGCGCATTTGTGGCGGGCGACGGCCGATCCAATTGGTTCAAGGGAATTCAACTGATCACCGTTTACGCGATGATCGCCATTCTCTTCTACTTCCTCCCGGTGGTGAAACATTGACTGATTCATCACGCCTTATGCCTGATGATCGGACCAAACCCGCGCGACTGGAGCGAAATCTCGGCTGGATTGCGCTGCTGCTCCTGCTCATCGGGTGCCTGCTTGTTCTGCGGCCGTTCGCGGCTGCGCTGCTTTGGTCGGTAGTGTTGTGTTTTTCTAGCTGGGGGGCCGGTGAAGTTTATTCCCGAAACAGGTGAGCCCAAGGCGCGCGCGTGGCTCGCGGGGTGAACACTGTTGTCAACACAACATCATCAACGCAACATCATCTTATGAAAACCAAGGAAGTCATCGAAGCAGCCCACCGAATCTCCAAGCCTTACCGCGTCAGGAACGGTAAGAAGTTTCGACTAAACGATGTCGATCCAGGCGATACGGGTGAACTCCAGTCCGAGGATAAGCCGCGCGCGAAGGAGGCACTTCAAACCGGTCTGGGTGCGCTCACGGAACTGCAGGACATGCTTTACGGGCAGGATCGCTGGTCGTTGCTCCTCATCTTCCAGGCAATGGACGCGGCGGGGAAAGACGGGACGATCAAGCACGTGATGTCCGGTGTGAATCCGCAGGGGTGCCAGGTTTCGTCGTTCAAGGGGCCGACAAGCGAGGACCTCGATCACGATTATCTTTGGCGCTGTGTGAAGCAGTTGCCGGAGCGCGGACGCATCGGCATTTTCAACCGCAGCTACTATGAGGAGACGCTGGTGGTGCGCGTGCATCCGGAATTTCTCGCGGGGCAGAAGCTGCCGGAACGCTGTGTGACGAAGCGTATCTGGGACGAGCGATTTCAGGACATCCGCGCCTTCGAACGCTACCTCACGCGCAACGGGACGATCGTGCGAAAATTTTTCCTGCACGTCTCGAAGAAGGAGCAGCAGAAGCGTTTTCTCGAGCGGATCGATCTGCCGGAGAAGAATTGGAAATTCTCCGCCAACGACGCGAAGGAGCGTGAGTTTTGGGACGACTACATGGAGGCTTATGAGGAGACGATTCGCGAGACGGCGACGGAAGATTCGCCGTGGTATGTGGTGCCGGCGGATAACAAGTGGTTCACGCGCGTGATCGTGGCCGCGGCGGTGATCGATGCCCTGGCGTCGCTGGATTTGAGCTACCCGAAAGTCAGCGCAGCGAAGGGTAAAGAACTGGCCGAAGCGAGGAAGGCTTTGCTCGCGAACAGATGAGCGAAACAGCAGCGAGCGATGATGACGCGCCGGCGCGCCCGAGCCGCTGGTCCGGGATCATCCCCGCTATGCGTTGGTTGCGAAGCTACCAGCCCGCCTGGTTTCGCGCTGACCTGGTCGCGGGCATCACGCTCGCCGCTTACCTGTTGCCGGCCGGGCTGGGCGACGCGTCGCTAGCCAACCTGCCTCCCGAAGCGGGACTTTACGCGTGCCTGTTTGGCGGACTGGTCTTCTGGCTGTTCTGCAGTTCACGGCACACGACGATCACGGTCACGTCCGCCATCTCACTGCTCATCGGCGCGTCGTTAGGCGGAATTGCGGGCGGCGACACGAGCCGGTTCAGCGCGTTGGCGGCCGGTACGGCCGTGCTCGTGGCGCTCATCGCCTTAATCGCCTGGCTGTTCAAGGCTGGCTCGATCGTAAACTTCATCTCCGAGAGTGTGATGATCGGGCTTCAAGTGCGGCGTGGCGCTCTTCCTCGCCAGCACCCAATTGCCGAAGTTGTTTGGCATCCACGGCGCCCACGGCAATTTCTGGGAAAACAGCGGCAACTTTTTCACGCACCTGCACGAAACCAATACGCACCTCGCTCACGATTGGAGGCGCCGCGCTGGCGGTGCTCGTGCTCGGGAAGATTTTCCTCAAGAATAAACCGGTGGCGTTGTTCGTGGTGGTGGGCGGCATTGTGGCTTCGGGTTGGCTCGGCCTCGACGCGCGCGGGGTGAAGCTGCTAGGTGCAGTTCCGCAAGGGCTGCCGGCCTTCGGACTCCCAGCGATTCACTGGGCGGATTGGGACGAGCTGCTGCCGCTGGCGTTCGCCTGTTTTCTACTTGGCGCGGTGGAGACGGCCGCGATCGGTCGCATGTTCACCGCCAAACATGGCGGCCGGCTTGATGCCAACCAGGAATTCCTCGCGCTCGCTGTTTCTAATCTCGCCGCCGGATTGGGTCGCGGTTTCCCAATCAGCGGCGGCATGTCGCAATCGCTCGTCAACGAGGGAGGTGGTGCGCGCACGCCGCTGTCCGGCGCCTTCGCGGCGGGGATCATTTTGGTGGTGGTGCTTTTCTTCTCGCACTTGCTGGCCCCGTTGCCCCAGCCGGTGCTGGCCGCCGTCGTGTTGGTGGCTGTTGCCGGCCTGTTCAAGATCTCCGCCCTCAAACATCTCTGGCGCGGCGATCGCACTGAATTCGTCGTCGCTATCGCGGCCATCGTCGGCGTGCTCGGGCAGGGACTGCTGCGCGGTGTAATGATCGGCGCGATCCTCTCCCTGGTGCTGTTGATCCGGCGCGCCTCGCGACCGCACGTCGCCGATTCTCGGACGCATCCCGGGCACACGGCGGTTCTCCGATCATGGACGCCATCCCGACAATGAGTTGATTCCCGGCGTAATGATCTTCCGGCCCGAGTCGGGCCTCATGTATTTCAACATGGACCACGTGCGCGACACAATTGTCGATCGGGTCCGCGCTGAAACCAACGCGCCCAAGCTGGTCGTGCTGGACCTTTCCGCAGCGCCGCGGGTGGACATGCACAGCGCGCAGATGCTGGGGAGCGTGGCGGATGAACTGAGCGCGACTGGCATCCAAGTGCAGGCCGTGGAAGCACGCGCCTCGGTGCGCGAGCGATTGCGCAGCGAGGGAGTGGAGGATCAGCTTGGCGGAATTGACCGGTTCACGACTGTCGCTGACGCGATCGAGGCATTTCAAAAGCAGACTGTGACCTAACGACTTCTATGAATGCCCTTGTTGCAAGCGGATCCTCCAAACGCGTACTGGAACCGATTGACCGCATCTCCGAGGTCCTCTTCGGCCTGATCATGGTCCTCACTTTCACCGGCTCGCTGAGTGTTGCCGAGGCAGGGCGGAGTGAGGTGCGCACGATGCTCATTGGTGCGCTGGGATGCAATCTGGCCTGGGGAATCATCGACGGGGTGTTGTATCTGATGGGCTGCCTGGCGGAAAAAGGGCGGGGACTGCTCACGCTGCGCGCCGTGCGCAAGACTACCGATCCAAACGAAGCGCACCGCCTCATAGCAGACGCGTTGCCGCCGGTGGTCGCGAGCGTCCTGAAACCAGCCGAACTCGAAGCGGTGCACGAGCGGTTGAAGCAACTGCCCGAGCCTCCAGAACGAGCGCGGCTGCGCAAGGACGATTGGCTGGGCGCCGTCGGCGTTTTTCTGCTGGTGTTCCTCTGCACGTTCCCGGTGGCGATTCCGTTCATTTTCATGCGCCACGCCGGGCCAGCCCTGCGCGTCTCCAATGCCGTCGCCATCGTGATGCTGTTTTTGACCGGCTACGCCTTCGGACGAATGACTGGGCGCCACCCGTGGCTGTTCGGAGTTTCGATGGTCGTTCTCGGGTTGATTCTGGTGGGCATGACCATGGCGCTGGGAGGATGAGAACCATGCGAGCTCTTGGCTTCATGGCGATTGTCGTTGTCCTGGCGGGCGATAACGCGCTGGCTGGCGCGACCACGAGCACGGCGCCCACGCTCAGCGAAGAAGTGGGCGAGAAAGCCTGGTCCTTCTCGGCCTCCGCCTCCACTTATATCGTGCCCGACGATCAGGAATACGTGCAGCCGACGTTCAGCGCCGACCGCGGCTGGCTGCACCTCGAGGCTCGCTACAACTACGAGAACCTGGAAACGGGATCGGCGTGGGTTGGTTACAATTTCAGCGGCGGGAGAAAATTAGAATGGGAATTCACGCCAATGTTAGGTGGCGTGTTTGGCAATACGACCGGCATTGCGCCCGGCTACAAGCTTTCGCTTACTTATTGGAAGTTCGAATTTTCCAGTGAAGGCGAGTGGGTCTTCGACACGGGCAATTCGGAAGGAAACTTCTTTTACAACTGGTCCGAGTTGAGTCTCTCACCGGTGGATTGGTTTCGATTTGGATTGGTGGGCCAGCGCACGCGGGCCTACCAGACGGATGTCGACATCCAGCGCGGATTGCTGGTGGGTTTTTCCTACAAGAAAATGGATTTCACAACCTACGTATTCAATCTGGATCAGGGTAAACCGACGTGGGTCTTCGCCGTGGGCGTGAGTTTTTGAGTTAGGACCCTCATTCTCATCTTCATCGCGCTTCCCTTTTTCTACGGCCTATTTTACTGATCAGCAAAGCATCAAACCAAAGGCAGCATCATGGCATTCGACAAAGTAAACATGGAAGAAATCACGGAAGCTCGCCGCAAGGCGATAAAGGAATCCATTCGGACAATCAGTGTCGAGGAGCTGAAGGCGCTCGGCGAGCAACTGTTCCCGCTTATGGATAACCCATGGCGGGAAAAATTCTTCGGCTTCATCGCCGAGAACTCCGGCGCCACGTTTCATCATGCGACGGCGCACGACGGCGTTCAAATCATCTACTGCCGCGCGAAGGACAAGGGCATGTGGTTCATGCCGGGAACTGGAATGGGCCCGATGCAGCCAAAGGGGCTGGGGATTTTGAAGGCGATTGTCGAAGGGCGCTAAGCCGCGCGCTTCATCACGCGATTCGCCTTACGGCCCCGAAGCAGCGCGGGCAAACATCGCTGTCGAAGCGCGGTCCTCGGTGCGGGATCGTCTTCGCAGCGAAGGCATCGAGGGCAAGTTTGGCAGCGTAAACCGATTCACAACTGTGGCCGATGCAGTGGAGAATTTCCAAAGGACAGCTCGAATCGACGCATGATTCACTTCTTACTAGGGGTACGACAAAACTTTTGCTCTTAAGAGTGATTCGTTTTATTTAATGAGACCAAGGTCTTATATCGCCACTTGTCCCAGGTGTCTGATATTTGCCAGAACGGGAGAGAAACTATGATGTTACGCGACTTGTCATTCGAATTCTGCAAGCCATTTCTTTACACCGTCACCACCTTCGTCACGCTCGTGTCAGTGCCGTCGTTGACTCTGGCGCAGCAACCGTCGGCCGCGCCTCAATCGCCTATTCCACAGACCCAGTCACAGGTGATGACGACAACAACGACCGAGCAGGAACCGGCTCAGAAGATGCCACCCGAGCAATTAGATTCACTGGTCGCACCGATTGCGCTCTTTCCGGACCCGCTACTCGCTACGGCGCTCGCTGCTTCGACGTATCCATTGGAAATCATCCAGCTTCAGCAATGGATGGAGCGAAACAAGAATTTGAAAGATAAGGCACTGGCCGATGCCGTGGCCAAGCAACCTTGGGATCCTAGCGTCCAGTCCTTGGCCGTGACTCCCGACGTAGTCCAACGCTTGGCGGGCAATATTCAATGGACAACGGATCTTGGGAACGCGTTTCTGGCACAGCAATCCGACGTAATGGAGGCAGTCCAGCGGATGCGCGCAAAGGCCCAGGGAACGGGGAATCTAAAGACCAGCGCGCAACAGACAGTTGAGACCAAAACAGAAGGCGGGAAGCAAGTTATCGTAGTAGAGCCGGCTCAAAACGACGTAGTTTACGTTCCCTCATACGACTCGACGGTGGTTTATGGACCTCCTCCCCCTGCCTATCCTTATTACCCTTATACCTATCCGGGATACTACCCGGGCATGGGGCTGGCGTGGGGCGCGGCCGGATTTGCGCTGGGTGCTTGGGCCGGCGGAGCCTGGGGCAACTGCAACTGGGGCAACGGTGATATCAACATTAACAACAATAATAACTTTAACCGGAACAACATTAACAACATCAATCGTGGCAACATTAACCGCGGCCAGGCAGGCGGGGGTAAGTGGCAACACAATCCGCAACATCGCGGCAATGCACCTTATGGGGATCGCGGAACAGCCGGCAAGTTCGGTGGACGTGGCCCGGGTGGGGCTGGTGGTGCGGGCGGTGTTGGTGGTGTTGGAAGACCGGGCGGTGCAGGTGGCGTAGGTGGTGTTGGCGGTGTCGGAAGACCTGGCGGTGCAGGCGGCGTTGGAAAACCTGGCGGTGCAGGCGGCGTAGCTGGTGCCGGGAGGCCGGGCGGCGCAGGCGGCGTTGGAAAACCTGGCGGTGCAGGTGGGGTTGGGAAACCGGGTGGCGCTGGATCAGCGGGACGTGCCGGCGGCGCAGCGAGTACCCGACCGGCGACGCGTCCGAGCGGAGCGAATAGCGTCGGAAATCGCAGTGTTTCCAGCGGGGCCTCGAGCCGCAGCGCGTTTAGCAGCGGTGGACACAGCGGCAGCTCAGCCCGTGCATCCAGCAGTCGGGGCGGTCAAAGCATGGGTGGCGGCGGGTACAGTCGCGGCGGCGGAAGTTACGGCGGAAGCCGGGGTGGCGGTTATCACGGTGGTGGTGGCGGTGGTGGCCGTGGCGGCGGCGGCGGTGGTGGTGGTGGTCGCGGCGGCGGCGGTGGAGGGGGGCGAAGATAGAATGAGGGCACAAACAATGATCTCAACAGTGAACATCATGAATGACTCAAAAATTCTGTTGATCGCTTCTGCGATTCTCGTCAGCGGTTTCTTAGCTCCCGTCGGGCGGGCAGCTGATCCGAAGCCGGATGCGTCTGCGGCGGCAGCGCAAGCAAAGGGAAAGGAATTCGCCAGTGCGAAAGAGGCTGCCGATGCGCTGGTGCAGGCGGCTGCATCGTTCGATCAAGCCGCGCTGAAGGAAATCCTTGGACCCGACAGCGACGATATCGTCAGTTCCGAAGATCCGGTTCAGGATAAGAACCGCGCGGTCGCGTTTGCTGAAAAGGCGAAGGAAAAGAGCTCGATCGATATCGATAAAAAGAAAGGCGATCACGCGATTCTCGTGGTCGGTAAGGAAGACTACCCGTGCCCAATTCCGATCGTGAAACAGAAGGGAAAATGGTTCTTCGACACGAAGGTCGGCAAGGAAGAAGTTCTAAATCGCCGGATCGGCGCAAACGAGCTGGACGCGATCGCGATCTGTCGCGGGTTCGTTGAAGCGCAGAAAGAGTACGCGCTGCAAAAGCACGATGACGCGAAGGTGAATCAATATGCGCAGCGCGTTATCAGCACACCGGGAAAGCAGGATGGCCTCGCCTGGCAAAATTCTGACGGCACTTGGGGCGGGCCGGTGGGAGAAGAAGTCGCTAAGGCTCTTGAGCAGGGTTACACAGAGCGCACGCAGCCGTATCACGGCTACTATTTCAAAGTGCTGAAGAAGCAGGGCCCGGCTGCGCCCGGTGGTGAAACCGATTTCGTCGTCGGGGGAGCGATGATTGGCGGATTCGCGCTCGTGGCCGCGCCGGCAGAATATCGGGTTACGGGGGTGAAAACATTCATGGTCGGCCCTGATGGTGTTGTGTGCGAGAAAGATCTCGGGCCGGATACCCTCAAGAACTTTCAGGCCATCGACACCTATAATCCTGACAAGACTTGGAAACCAACCGGAGACGACTGGCCCGAGGGAGAAGAAGAGGGCGGCGCAGCTAACCAGTAGCGACAGCTTAGACATAGCGGCGATCGCTGCTTTAGTCGGTCATCGAACGCAACAAATCGGGTGATCGACCATCCGGGCTGGTACAATGCGGTTGCCACCGATTGCACCACCAGCATCGGTAATCAGCTGCCTCGCAACGAACGTGTACCATGGGCTGGCGAATTCTGAGGCCTTCCGTTTAGCGAGCTCAAGCAGCGCAACTGTACCAACAAACACGCGCGCGCAGCAGATCAGGATCCGGATTTCTCGCACCTGATCCGCGCAAACCTGCCACACATCGACTAGCGAGTCTGCGCAAATGTCCGAGCGTCTCTGAACATGCTTAGAAGACGCTTCGCCGACCTGCTCCTGTTCTGCGTCACGTCAACGGAGTTGATCATCCTCTTTCTACTGACGCCCACCTTCGGGATCGCGGATTGGATCTACGTCCTGCAACATGTCGTCGTCCTTGGGATCGCCCTTGCACGGCCCGATCCAAAGGTACGGGACTATTCGATGCCTTCCAGCATCGCGGTCGCCGTCAGCTATGCTTATCCGTATGCCCAGGTCATCTATTTGCGCTGGTCGCCTGGCGAGGAGGCGTGGCCCGCAGGAGGTCTCGCCCTGGTAACGTTGGCGGCTGGTTTGAGTTTCCTTAGCCTACTCGCTATTCGGAGACGATTCGGCGTCCGTCCGGCCTTGAGAGGTTTGGTGACGAGTGGCCCCTACAGATTCGTGCGACACCCGATGTATCTCTCGTACATACTTGCGGACATCGGCTACAACCTGGAGGAATGGAACTTCGTCACTGTCCTCCTGGTATTGATCGGTTGGGCGTCTCTCGTCTACCGCATCCAGGCCGAGGAGCGAGTAATCTCTCAAGATGCGGGATGGCCGGCCTACCTCACCCACGTTCGCTATCGGCTTTTCCCCGGTCTTTGGTGAAAGCGCCGCTTCCATCCCTAACAGTCGATAGAACCATCCTACCGATGAAATTACCGAAATTTTCTGCCGGACAAACAAGGTCCGGCTGACGCCGTCCTCATTACTTATGATAATGCCGGGGGAGAACCGGTTATTTGCGCTATCGCTTCGCTTGAGATCCCGCGCGAACCCAGATTACGGGCCACGTGGGACCCATCCGCGCTGCCCTCCAGATCGGGGCGGATCCTTCCAAAAGATCGTCTTCCTGAAGGACAACAGTGTCTCTTGAAGGCGTGGTCATACGATGCCGAGGCCTGTCGGGCCTATCGCCTTGAGGGAAGCGCAACCGTAACGCGCTAGTTTCGGTTCGGGAGCGTGATGGTCTTGTTTAACGAATCACGACAGTGACCTCGCGGCATCGACGACATGCTGCGCATCGATCCCGAATTCTTTCATCACTTCCGCGCCGGGCGCGCTGAGGCCGAAGCGGTGCAGGCCGACCACCTTCCCATCGAGACCGACATATTGATACCAGATATCGGGGACGCCGGCTTCGATCGCGACGCGTTTTCGACACTTATTCGGCAGGATTTCTTCGCGATATTCGTCCGATTCGTGGTTGAAACGTTCCGTGCATGGCATCGAAACAACTCTCACGCTCTCGCCCAGTTCTTTGGCAGCGGCGAGCGCATGCTGTAGTTCGCTGCCACATGACAGAATGATCAATTCCAACGGCGCGCTCTCGCGTTTGGCGATGTAGCCTCCACGCCGCACACCTTCCCGTCGCAGTTTCACATCGATCTCATTCAAAATCGGAACGACCTGCCGAGTTAACGCAATGAACGTAGGGCCTTCAGTTCGTTCCATTGCGGCAACAAATGCTCCGGCCGTCTCCTCCGGATCGGCCGGCCGAATGACATCGATGTTCGGCATCACTCGAACGGAGGTGATGGTTTCGACCGGTTCATGAGTCGGGCCGTCTTCACCAACGCCGATGGAGTCGTGCGTGAAAATGTAGGTATTGGGCAGCTTCGCCAGTGCTGCCAACCGAATTGAGGCGCGGCAATAATCGGTGAAAACGGCAAAGGTTGCGCCCGAGGCGCGAAACAGCCCGTGATAAGAAATTCCATTCAGAATTGCGCACATGCCGTGCTCGCGAATTCCGAACCGGATGTTGCGGCCATTTGGATTGTCGCGGGTGAAATCTTCGCCGCCCTTGATGTAGTTCAGGGTCGAGCCGTGAAGATCGGCGCTCCCGCTCATGAGCAGCGGCATCGCCTGCGCGATCGGCTGCAAGGCTTCACTGCCGGCTTTGCGAGTCGCCAGTTTCGCGTCCTTCGGAAATTCAGGAATTTTCGATAAGAGATCGCCCGGAACCTTTCGCTCGATCCCGTTGTCGAGCATTTCTGCCAGCGCAGGATTTTTTTGACGCCACTCGGTGTAAATTTTTTCCCACCGCTCGTAATCGGCGAGCAGCTTCTTCTTGTGCTCGGCAAAGTAGGCGTAAGTCTCTTTTGAAACGAAATAATGTTCGTCGGGCAGGCCAAGTCCTTTGCGAGCAGCGTCGACAAATTTCGCACCGGCTTCTCCATGCGCTTTATAAGTCCCCGCAACCTCGGGGATTCCTTTCCCTATCAGGCTGTGCGAGATGATGAACTTCGGCCGGCCGTTGTTGTTCTCTTTCGCATTGTTGAGCGCGTCGAGAAACGCCTGCATGTCTTCCTCGTTGATTTCCTGAACGTCGAAGCCGTAAGCCTTAAAACGCGCGCCGGTGTCTTCGCTTTGAGTTGCGGTTGCCGGCGCGTCCAGCGTCACCGTGTTGCTATCGTAGATCAGAATCAGATTATCGAGACCGAAGTGTCCTGCGAAAGCACTTGCCTCCGAAGCGACGCCTTCTTGCATACAACCGTCACCCGCCAGACAAATCACGTGCTGATCGAAAATCCGGTGGTCGGCGGTGTTGAAACGCGCCGCCGCCATTTTGCACGCGACCGCGATGCCGGTCGCGTTACCGACACCCTGGCCGAGTGGACCAGTCGTGCATTCGACGCCCGGCGTCTCTCCAAATTCCGGGTGGCCCGGCGTCCTGGAATGCAATTGCCGGAAACGTTTAATTTCCGACATTGGCAAGTCGTAGCCGCTCATGTGTAGCCAGGCGTAAAGAAACATCGAGCCATGACCGGCCGAGAGAACGAAATAGTCGCGCCCGATCCAGCGCGGCTTTTCGGGATTATAGTTGAGTGCGTAACCGTAAAGGACCGCGCCTATTTCTGCGCAACCCAGCGGCAGACCAAGATGACCGGATTGCGACGCCTGGACTGCATCCATGCAAAGACCGCGGGCTTCGGTCGCCGCACGCGAGAGAGCTTCAAAATTCATTTCCATAGCGTCTTATAATCGCAGGGCGCCTCCCGACAAAACGTTTTTGGCATCTTGCATTCGTGACCAAATCGCCGGTCATTGGCTGAGGTGAATCGGTCCGCATTGCTCCACATCGTCGAGCGTCTCGAGGGGTTGCTCGGAAAACTGCCGGCGGCAATCCAAAAACCGGTATTGCACGAATTAACGCCGTTGAAGGAACTTTTTTTGCAGCAACGCCCCCCGCGTCTCCTCCTCGCCGGGGCGGGGCGCTGGCCCATGCCGCAAGTTGTGAACCTTCTTTTTAACGGTGTCGCGGTTGAAGATTCCAGCCAGGTCGTCTTCGAGATTTTTCGTTGGCAAGACATTGAGATCAAAGGTCGCGGCACGATTTCTGTGCTCGATGCCCGCGGCGCCGATGACGAAGCGGAAAAGACGATTCGCCGAGAACTCGAACGCGAATCGGCGGACGCGATCATCATCCTGAGCGACGCCTCCGAAGGCCGCACCAAGGTGAAACGAAGCGCCGAAAACGGCATTGAATGCGTGCATTGGAACGATGCCGTGCGCAAAGAAGCCGGCATTGTAGCAATTCACCTCGAGCCGACTCCAAATGCGGGCCACAATGGGGAACCGGTCAGGATGGATTGGTCGGAAAGAATCCAGCCCCAACTACACGGTCGCGTCTGGGGCGGGTTTGAATTTTCCGGCGAATCAGGACACGCCTTGGCCGACCGGGCAGCGTCACATCAGTTCGTTTCCGTTCTGGCGAAAGAATTGCCGAATGAGTGCCGGGTCGAAATTGTACGCATTTCGGGCGACCGCGATGCCCAACGCGAGATCGCAAACATTCTCATCAAATCGACGAGCGCAATTTGCACCGCAGTCGGCGCGCAACCGATCCCTCTCGCCGACCTCCCTGTCCTCACCACCCTGCAATTGGTGATGGTCTCCGGGATCATGTATCTGAGCGGGCGCGAGCGAAGCCTGCGCGCGGCCACCGAATTCGTCGGCGCGCTCGGGGCCAACGTCGGGGCCGGAATGCTTCTGCGCGAGGGTGCCCGCGCGCTTCTTAAATTTTTCCCCGGTTGGGGGAATGTGGTTTGTGGCATGGTGGCAGGTGCAGGCACTTACGCGATCGGACACGCAGCATCCGCTTATTTTCTGGAAGGAGTGACGCTGGGTGAAGCGCGTCGCACTTATTTGAAGGGGCGGAAACGCCGGAAGTCAGCGATCTTGCAGCTCAAATGAGGATTTAGAGAACTAGATTCCGGGGCGGTGAATAACTTGTGTACAAATGCGCAATGCTCTTCGCACTTTGTTCACAGCTTTTTGTGAACAGCAGGCGCGCTCCCAGCCTTTCTGGCTGATCGGCGGATGAATCTTTCACAGATTCGCGTAGCGCTCGACGACGCCGGCGTGCGACCGGCGAAAAAACTGGGACAGAATTTCCTGCACGATCAAAACCTGGCGCGCTGGATTGTCGAGCAGGCCCAGATCAGTCGGGAGGATTTTGTTCTGGAAATAGGGCCGGGGCTCGGCGCCCTCACCAGCGAGATTTTGAAGCGCGGCGCGCGTCTGCTGGCGTTGGAGAAAGATGCGCGGCTGGCGAATTTTTTGCGCGAAAAATTTCGCGACCCGCGATTCGAACTGCACCACGGCGATGCGCTCGAGTTCGACAGGCGGATTTTATTCGCCGAACGCAACGTCAAATTGATTGGGAACCTTCCGTATTACATTGCGAGCCAACTGCTCTGTCGCTTCGTGGATTTTCCAAATTGTATCTCATTAGCATTGTTCATGTTACAAGATGAGATGGCGCGACGTCTCTCGGCGAAGCCGGGAAGCGCCGATTACGGCGCGCTCACGTTGCGACTCCAACTTCATCACCACGTTGAGTATTTGCGAAAGATTCCTCGCACAGTTTTTATCCCCCGGCCCGAAGTCGCTTCGGCAATTGTTCGCTTTACTCCGCGCGACGAAAAACGAATCGGAATTTTCGATCCCGCAGCATTTCGCGAGATTGTGAAAAACGGCTTCTCGCAACGGCGAAAGCAATTGCGAAAACTACTCGCCAGTCATGTCGGCGATTGGGAATGCATCTCAAAAAAAATTGCTGCTCCACTAACGGCGCGCGCAGAAGAGCTTTCGCTTAAGCAATGGATCGCGCTGGCCAACCACATCGCTCCGCGCGATGAAAAAATTGCGGCCCGGGCGTCAACTGAACGATTTCCGGTAGTGGACGAAAACGATCGGCAAATTGGCACCTCCAGTCGCCTGGAAGTCCATGAGAATAACTTTCGTCATCGTGCCGTTCATATCCTCATTTTCAATCATTCCGGGGAGATCCTGTTGCAAAAGCGTTCACCTTGGAAAGACCGGCATCCTCTGCTCTGGGATTCGAGCGCAGCGGGTCATGTAGAAGCTAACGAAGACTATGACAAGGCCGCCGCGCGCGAACTCATGGAAGAACTTGGAGTGAGCGCAAGACTGGAGCGCCTTGGTAAGCTACCAGCGTCGGAAAAAACCGGTCAGGAATTCATTATGGTTTATCGCGGCAAACACAATGGACCATTCACCTTTCCTTGCGAAGAGATCAGCGCAGTCGAGTTTTTCCCGGCTGAGATTGTGGAACGATGGGTGCAAAACAAGCCCGAAGATTTTGCGCCAGGATTCATCGAGTGTTGGCATTTATTCAATGCCCTTTCGCCTTCAGCCAGTTCGTTGTAGCTGCCGCTGTCTCAGCGTCAGAAACTAAAGGCTCTGGCGCCGTCGACGGCGTAGCTACAGACTGACGCGCAGGCATTCCTCGAAAATCATTTCAATCCGACCAATTCCGGCTCGGGCAGATTCCAGCTCCGCCATTTTGACAAATAATCCGCCTTCGTGAGCAGCGCGTAGCAGGGATGCTGGGGCGCGCGCAACCACGCGACTAGCCTCACCAAATCCGGCTCCGCCATTGTCGTACAACCAGTGGTTGGCCGATTTACTCCACGACGAATGTGAAAGAAGATCGCACTGCCATCGCCGGGCACGGGCGGATCAGAATTGTGCCGAATCTCAACTAGCCAGCGATAAGCGAAATCGCCACCGCGCATTTTTTCATGGCTATAATTGTCGGGCGGATTACGCGGATCGATCACGACATGGCGGTTGTAATTGGGAGAACGCGGATCATCGCTCCAGACATCAGCGTCGGTCACTTGATGAAATGGATAATTTGCTCCCGACGGCAACGCAGGATCGTAGGTAAAAACCTCGCCGATCTGAAAAATGCCAGCGGGTGCCCGACCATCACGCTCGTGTTTTCGCAAACCCCGCTCGTCCTGACCGGCGATCCCACTTCCCCAAGCCAGACCGTTTTTTCCGAACAATACCGGCGCCGGCCCAGCCTGCGCTCGCCATTTGTCTCCGCCCTTTTCCAGCAAATACAAACGGCCATGCACGGAATTCCAGTCCGGCGCGAGAGCGACGATGAGTTGCGCGCAATCATTCGGGAGCGCGGCGGCATGAGCGTTGCTCGCAACTAGCCACGCCATCAGCGAAATGAGGAATCGTCCGTAATTCACGCTTAACCTAGACCCTGATCAGGCCAAAACTGCAACGCGTTTCCTCAATGAAACAACGAATGATCATCTGTGGGGTGCTCGTCATCCTGATTTTCGCTGCGCATGCTCCGGCGTTACGAGCGACGTTTGTTTGGGATGATACCGCGCTGGTTCTGCGCGATCCTCTGATCCGCAGTTGGCGGCTGATCCCGGAAGGCTTTCAACGTTTTCTGTTTGTTGATGCGACCCCGTCGAATTTTTATCGCCCCATTCAACGGTTGAGCTATACGCTGGAATATTGGGCGTTCGCCTTTCGTCCCGCGCCTTATCATTTGACCAACATCCTGCTCCATGCCGCGACCGCGATCGCCTTGTTTATTTTTGCGCTGGCGTTTTTGAGGCTCTATCAAGTTGATGAACGAAAAAGCTTCGGTGTTGCGGCCATCGCCTCGCTGGCGTGGGCATTGCATCCGCTCCATTCCGGAGTCGTTGACTATGTAGCGGGCCGGGCTGATTCGCTCGCGGCTCTTTTTGGCTTCACGGCATTATATTTTACAGTTCGGGCACTCGATCGGGAATCCGCTTGGAAGTTCTACGCTGTCACCGGATTTGCGCTTCTGGCCAGCGCGCTAAGCAAAGAGAGCGGGCTCATTTTTTCCGCGTTGGCGATCACTTTGATTCTTCTGAGGAAAAACTGGAAAGGAATCGTGCCGATTGGAGTGGCGATCGCCTTTGTTCTCACCATCTACGTGACCCTGCGCAGTCAGGTGCCGCCGGTGGATGTGCCCCGGCTCTCGCCGCCGCCGCCGGCATTGGTCCGTCCAATTATCGCGGCCCGCGCGCTGGCGGAGTACGCCGGTCTTTTGCTGGCGCCAGCGAATTTGCACATGGATCGCGATGTGGAGAATCATCCCTGGGGATTTAATCCTGTTAGTCTCACGGCCGGCGCCTGGCGGGAGTTGGAAACGCTGGCAGGGCTTATCGTCTTCGGTGTGTTGCTGTGGTGGGCGCGCCGCGCATACAAACGTCAACCGGCAATCTTCGCGCTTCTTCTCTGCGCCGGGATTTCGTATTTGCCGGTATGCGGTCTTTTTTCCTTGAACGCAAACATCGCGGAACACTGGGTCTACATCCCGTTAGCTTTTATTCTTCTCGCCGTTGCACTGCAAGTCGCGTTAATCGTCCGGACTCGGACCACTTTTTTCTCGGCCATTACGTTCGCGGCACTCTGGATCGCTTTTCTTGGGGTGCGAACATTTTACCGCGCACAAGATTGGCGGGACCCGCGAACGTTCTTCACATGCACCATCGCCGCCGGGGGCGATTCCGCCCGGATGCTTATTAATCTGGGAGGGCTTGAGTTATCGGACGGTCATCTCGAACCAGCGGAGATGTTTTTGAAACGCGCACTCGCGAAAAATCCCGAGCAGCCGTTCGCTTTGCTGAACCTTGCCGCTGTCGCCATGAAACGAAATGATCTGCCGACCGCGCGAGGTTTTCTCAAACGAGCGCAGAGAAATCCGTTAAGTCTGGCGCAAGCGGAAGAGATGCTGGCGTTGGTGGAACAAAAAGAAAAGGGCGGGATCAATTTGTCGCGTCTGCGCATCGCTTCGCAAACAGATCCGCCATCATGGTCGACCACGCGACGTTATCTGGCGGCATTGTCGCTGACCGGGCAGACAAACAAGGCAGTCGCGGAACTGCAAACCTTGCTCAAGACAGAATGGTATCGGGCGGAGTCTTGGCAACTGCTCAGCGAATACCTAACGCGTCTTGGACAAGCCGACGAAGCCGCTAAAGCGTTGGCCCAGGCACACGCCTTCGACGTCCATTTAAGGGGCCACTGACAAAGTCGGCCTTCTCCTAATCTCATTCGCATTCTTATTCTTAATCCATCTGCACAAGCCAGAAAGAATAGGAATAGGATTACGATTAGGAATAAGAAAATTTTTTAGGTCAACATGCGATCACCGGCGCCTTCGATCGCGTCGGTATCCGCTGGCAGATATTTTGCGCCCCAAAACCAAAGCGCACCGGCCACGATCATCAGAACCGCAACGCCCCACAGGGCGACATTCATGTTCCAGCGATCACGCACTACACCGATTAACGGTGGTGAGGTCGCATCGCCCAGGAGGTGAATGATAAAAATATTCAGTGCGAATGCGCTCGCCCGCACCGTGGGCGGGGTCACATTGGCCAACGCGGTGTTGGACGGACCGGTATTAAAGAAAAGGAAGAAGACCGCAATAAAGATCATCAGCCAGGCCATCGGGAAACGAACGTAAATCACGGCGATGGTCGCCGGAACGCAAAGCAACATTCCCATTCCGGAAACGAGAAAGTAAGAACTGGGAAAACGCTCCCGCAGTTTGTCGCCAGCCCAGCCGCCGAACAGCGTCGCCAGCAAGCCAGCTCCGGCCAAAATCGCGCCGAAAGTTAAATCAATGTTTCCTAACAAGTTTTGGCTGGACGTAAACTCGGCGCGCCGATCTTGAAAAATGTAATCCGGCATCCAGGCAGAAAAGCCGCCAATGGCGAAAGTCATTACCGTCATCGCCGCTGTATTCAGAACATAGGAAGGAATGCGGAACAAATTTTTGTAATCGCGAAGGGTCGGCCGAATGCGATTGCTCGAGACAATTGTCGCCCGCGGCTCGCGCATAAAAAAACAGAACGCCGCGAGCAACAACCCCGGCGGAACGACCAAATAGAAAGCCCATCGCCAGCCCAGCAGGTCAGCAATCTTTCCGCCAAACGCGTAGCCCAACGCGCTTCCCACCGGGAGCGCGGCGTAAAACCAGGCAAGGACGCGCCCTCTTGTTTTGAGGGGATAAAGATCAGCGATGATCGTCGGCGCCGCCGGGCCGTAACCAGCCTCACCAATTCCCACGAACAATCTTGTGCAAAGCAAAACCGCAAAGGACGTCGCCAAGCCCGAGCAGCCGCTGGCCAGGCTCCAGATCGCGACACTGATTCCGATCAATATCCAGCGCGAAAAACGATCGGCCAGCCAGCCGAAGATCGGCGCCGTGCACATGTAACTGATCAAAAACGCCGTTGTCCAAAGGCCGGCCTTGCCGTTTTGGTTTGGATCGCCCACCAAAAATTGGTGCTTGAGCGTCGGCAACAGCGAGGCCAGAACGTAACGATCGATGTAATTAAAAAGATTGATGGCGAGCAGCAGGGCCAGAGCAGTACGGGCGCCCGATTTTTGCTCGTTTGTCATAACGCGATTGCAGAGTGAGATGGAGCGATTGTAAACGTAAAACAAATGCCGGGAGATTCTGCCGCCGAGCGCGCTTTCTATTTTTGCGCGCTTTCGATCGCCCGCGCGATTTATCGCGTGAAAGCGCTCGGCCGGGAAAATTTGCCGACCGGCGGCTGCCTGATCGTGCCCAATCACATCACCTGGGTTGATGCGATCATCCTTCAACTAGCCTGCCCGCGGCCGGTCCGCTTTATCATCGACGAAGAATTTTATCGCAAGCCAGCACTTCAGCCGGTGCTGCGAATGGCGCGCGCCATTCCGATCGACCGCCGTAAACCACGCGAAGCAATTCGCCGGGCCAGTGAGCAGATTGAAGCCGGGCAATTCGTTTGCATTTTCCCGGAAGGCCAACTCTCCCGTAGCGGCACACTGGCGCGTTTGCAACGCGGATTCGAAATGATCGCGCGTCACGCCCAGGCACCGGTGGTCCCGGTTTTTCTCGATCAACTCTGGGGATCGATCTTTTCATTTCGTGGCGGAAAATTTTTTCGGAAATGGCCGAGACATTTTCCCTATCGCGCCACAGTCGGCTTCGGTGTGCCTCTTTCCGCGGAGGAGGCGACGATCCCACGCGTCCACGAAGATTTATTAAAGCTTGGAGCCGACTGCTTCGAGCAACGGCCCGAATTGCGGCAGCATATTGCGCGACGTGCTCTGCGCGGACTCAAACGCTCGCCTTTCGCCACCCTGGTCACTGATGGAATGGACGGCAGCAAGTTGAGTCGCGGAAAACTCCTCGGAGTTTCCATCGCGCTCAGTCGTTACCTTCGGAAAACATCTCCGGACCAACGAATCGCAATTGTATTACCAGCCAGCAAAGGCGCAGTTGTTGCCAATCTCGCGGTGACATTGGCCGACAAAGTTCCCGTCGGATTGAATTTCACCGCTTCCGCTGATGCCATCGCGAGCGCGATTGATCGCGCCGAAATTAAAACTGCCATTAGCGCCAGGCAATTCCACGGACGGCTTACCAATCTTCCGTGGCCACGCAATATCGTATTTCTTGACGAGTTACTGCCGAAATTGAAGGGGCAGATTCTGTTTTGGTGGCTGGCGGGAATTGTTACGCCCAACTTCTTGTTAGCTCGCTGGCTCGGGCTTCCACGCCAGGGCGGACACAAAGAAGCGGTCTTGCTTTTTACCAGCGGCAGTTCGGGTGAACCCAAGGGTGTGGTTCTTTCTCATCATAATCTCATCGGCAACGTCACGCAGTTTACCGTCATGCTCGATGCCGGACCGGAAGATATTCTCCTTGCCTCGCTTCCCTTCTTTCACAGTTTCGGATGCACCGTCACGCTCTGGTATCCGCTGATCGAGGGCACGCCAATAGTCACCTATCCGAGTCCACTGGAAGCGGCAAAGAACGCTGCCCTGGTCGAGAAGTACAAAATCACAGTGCTACTGGCGACGCCGACTTTCTTGCGGGCGTATTTGCGTAAGGCTGAGTCGGAACAGCTACGTTCGGCGCGCCTGGTCATCGTCGGCGCGGAAAAGATGCCGCTCGATCTGTCCGAGAAATTTTTCGAACGCTTCGCCAAACGCGTAATGGAGGGCTATGGCTTGACCGAAACGGCGCCAGTCGTTTCCGTCAACCTGCCCGATCCAATTCCGGAACGGCCCGATGTCACAGTGCAGCCGCTCTATCGCCTCGGCTCCGTCGGAAAAATGGCTGCCGGAATTGCGGCGGAGATTCGCCACCCCGAAACTAACGAGAAATTATCTATTTACGACAGCGGGATGCTCTGGCTGCGCGGTCCAAACATTTTTGAAGGCTATCTGAAAGATCCCCAGCGAACCGCAGAAGTTCTGCGTAATGGCTGGCTAAAAACAGGCGACATTGGTCGGCTGGATGAGGACGGCTTTCTCTATATCGAAGGACGGCTCTCACGTTTCTCCAAGATTGGTGGTGAAATGGTGCCACACGAAGTAGTAGAGCAGAAGATTATCGGCGCGCTTGGTTTGGAAGGAAACGAGCGACGCATTGCCATTTGCGGAGTGCCGGACGAAGCGAAAGGCGAGGCGCTGCTTCTGTTAACAGCCGATCCCATCGAGATGGATAAACTGCGCGCTCTACTGACTGAAAGTGGTGTCCCAAATCTTTGGATCCCAAAACGTTCTGTCGTCGTAGAAAACATTCCCGTTCTCGCTTCCGGCAAACTCGACATCAAGCGATGTCAGGATCTAGCTGCCGGGCGATAAGACTAAACATGCCTATTAACGATTTCTCTTTTGTCATGTCGAGCGAAGTCGAGATATCTCTAATCATTTTCTGAAACAGAATAGTTAGAGATTCCTCGACTTCGCTTGGAATGACAGAGGTGGCGGCAAGCGGGAGCGCTTGCCCTACAAATCTAGAACGCTCTAATCCTGCCAATCCATCGCGGCGAGAATTTGGCGGAATTGTTCATCGTCGATAGAAAGTGCAGGAAGCCATTCACCGATCGGTTCGCGTTTCCACCAGGCTGGGTCGCCCGGCGGCGCGAAATGATAGCGATAGAGTTGCGCGCGAATGTAGTGCGGCGGTCTAACCGGAAATGGATTACCGGCGAGAAGGGAAAGCGTTCCAGGATCGTTATGCAACAGTTTCCAGACGAAATGGAGCGTCCATGGGTATTCCGCGGGCGAACCCATGGCGGCGAACCAAATTTGCCAATCGATGCGCGGTTGATACGGGGCAATGAACGGAGGCCGCAGATCCGGATTACCCGGTTTGGCTTTGAACTCGTATTCCTTCCATTTGGTATCGCCGGTAATAATGGTGTCGTCGGTTCCTTCGAAAATGATCTCGTCGCGTTCCTTGCCGACGGCGCCGAATGCGCCGTAGGTGTTAACGAGACTAAGCCGATCGAAGGACGTGTTCATCATTTGTCGTTCGGAGATGAGATTGGCCACGGGCGCGATACTTAGATATGCGATCAGGAGCGACAATCCGATGGCGATGGTGTTGTTGATGCGCGACGGCTCCGATTCCTGCGCCGCACGTTCGGCGCGCTTAACGATCGGCCGTGGAAGAATTCGCCGAAGGAAGGTGTCATCAAGACAAGCAAGAAACGGAATAATCGTCACATAATTCAAAAAGGAGAGGTTGCCGCTGATGATGAGAATGATTTGAAAACTCACCAAGCAAGATGCCGGCAACGATGGCGTGCGCGCCGCGGACCGAAGGAAAACCAGGGAACGATCAGTTCAATAAAATGATTCCAGGCCGTGCCGAATTTGTGGAACCAATGCGGCGCGAAATGCAGATACCGACTAATCGGGCTTGGGATCGGCTGCGTTTCGTAATGATAGTAAAGACAGGTAAGATCGCGCCAACATGGATCGCCGCGCAGTTTGATCAGGCCGGCACCAATCATGATTCGAAAACCAAGCCAGCGAAAAAGCCAGATTACCAGCAGCGGCGGACGGCAGTTCGGGAATGGGCGACCATCGAGCAATGGGCAAAGAAAGATCGACAGGAACCCGGTCTCGAGCAGTTGCGTTTCCCAACCGTAGCCGTACCAAATTTGCCCGACATGAATGATGGACATGTACATCGCCCAGAGGATGCCGAGGAGAATCGCGTTGGCGAAACCGCCAAGGACAATGAGCGAGAGGCCGAAACCGACCCAGGCAAAGATCGCTAGACCTTGATCGGAAATGCCAAACCAAAAGAGCGACGGCAGTTGCAACGCTGCGGCAGAACGCGAGCCGAAGTGCGCCTGAACTCTTTCGAAAAAATGACTGGCTGGAGTTAAACCGTGTTCACCAACCAGCGGGACGAGTTGCTGGGCGGCAACAAGAAACGCGACTGCGTAAACAAAACCAAGCAGCCGTAGAATTATAAATCGCGTTAGCCAGTAGGAATTTCCGCGCGCGAAAAATTCTTCGAGAAGATTGTCCATGCTCACGAAGCAGGAGAAAACGTCCAACGCTCAACGTCCAAGTCCAATACCGAATGCAGAAGCTTACCTACTGGAGGCCAATGCGCTTAAGGATGGCGACGAAACGCGGGTTCGAGCGAAATGAATCCCATCTAGGATCCACCTTCAGGAGAGGAAGCCGAACATCGCGTTCATCGCAAGCCCTCTCCAGCTGGGCGAGGGCCTCGTCCTGATCTCCGAGCCCGTTATAGACCAAAGCAATGTTTACCGGAGGGATGTAATGTTGATTGGATAAGGTCTTCAATTCGTCCAACACGGCGCGAGCCTTTGCATTATCGCCGGCAAGGGCCGCCACGTAGCCGATCGACGCAATCGCTTCCGAGTTTCCGCGCGATAATTCTTTTGCTTTCTCGAACTCCGCAGTCGCCTCCGGATATTTTCGCTGCTGGGTATACACTTTTCCCAAAGTAAGATGCGCGATCCAAAAATTTGGATCGAGTTCGAATGTCTTCTCTAGCTGCACGCGCGCTTCTTCATTGCGGCCAGCGTGATGGAGGAACAGTGCGCCAATCGCGCGGTAGAGAAAAAAGAGAGGGTCAAGTTCCACAGCCCGCATGGCATCAGCGACCGCTTCATCGTGACGACCGAGATCTGAAAGCAAATGAGCGTGGCTAAAATGGGCCATGGCCGAGTTGGGATTCAGTGTAATCGCGCGCCGGGATTCTCTCTCCGCAGCGGCCCAATCCCAATCGAACCAAACCAGGCTAAAGGAGAGAGAAGCATGTGCTTCTGCGAGTGAGTCATCAATTGCCAGTGCTTTCTGTGCGGCAGTCTTGGCCTGGGGAAGGGAATCTTTCGACGGCACATCAGAAGTGATGGCGAGAGATCGATTCGCTTCCGCCAAGCCAAAATAGGCCAAAGCATAGTTTGGATCCCGGTCGATAGCCTGCTGATAAAAGGTCATCGCCGCCCTGATCTCTGGCGGAATCAATCTGGCATAATGATAACGGCCTGTAAGATAAAGCTGATAGGCCTCGATATTATCGGTGTACCGCTTGGATAGCTGGCTCTTTTCCTCACCGCTAAGTCGGAGGGCCAATGCATCCGCGACTTTTTGGGAAATGGCGTCCTGCACAGCAAAAACATCCGTGAATTTTTCATCGAAAGTGCCGGCCCAGAGGGACGAACCATCTGCTACTTTGATCAAGCGCGCCGTCACCCGGATTCGATCGCCCGCTCTCTGGACATTACCTTCGAGCACGGAACTGACCTGTAACGTCCGTCCTGCGGCTAATGAGTCTTGATCGAGATCAACAAATTTACGCACCGAATTCAACGAAGAGACAATGATCTCGCGGCTGCTACTTAACTTGGTGATCAAAGTATCCGCCATTCCCAGCTCCAGGACCTGATCGCGATTCTCCGGCAGCAGAGGTTTGAAGGGCAGAACGGCGATTCGTTTCTCAGCGGGAATTGCCGTCGCGGTCGTCGACCTCGAGGTGGAGGTATGAAAGAAAAACCAAATGCCGAGGGCGAGTAAAAGCGTCGCTCCGATTAGTATCGCGCCGATCAAACTTCTCGATTTGGGAGTCGTCGCGATCTCCTTTTCTCTTTTCAGTTTCTCCGGGAGCGCGGGATTACCCGCTTCGTCGCTGTGGAAATTGACGACATCGAGCCTGACGCCGTGTTTGACTTCGCATTGGCCCAGCTCGTGCAGATGCGGCCGCCATCTGCCATACTGCGCGAGATCGTCGGCGCTCCTTTTCGAAAGCAGGATGTGTCCAGCGTCGCCGCAATCCATAACGCGCTGCGCCATGGTGATGCCAGTGCCAGCCAGATTCGAGCGCTCGTTTACATCGACAATTTCATCGACCGGTCCGCTGTTAATTCCTATACGAACCGGAATGTTGGGGAGGGATTTTAACGCCTGACTGATTTCTATTGCGCAACGAAGGGGCGCGTCGGGCGTGGTAAAGAATCCCAAAGCCATTCCGTCGCCGGTTGGAATTCGTATCAACTTCCCTGCTGCTTCCGCTGCCTTGACCTGGGCAGTGTCCCTGACGACCTGGTTCAGTTGGCGCAGCATCTCGCTCTGCTCGTTGATCAGCGACTTGGAGAAACCCACAATATCCATGAATAAGACATGCGCGATCTCGAGCCGGGGATCGGGTTGCGTTTCCGCCATAGAATTCGGATAGCTTTGTTAGCCGAAGAACCTTCCACGCTCAACGTTGCATGTAGCGTCGAATGCGCGAATCAAACATCCAACGCCAACATTGGATTTCCAGCGTTCCAGGTCGAAGGCCAAAGCTCGTAGAAGTAACGCCCACTCAAATCCGCAATCCGCAATCAGAACGCCGCAAAAATCTGCCAGAGGAAGAGTTGAACTCCCGACCAACCCCGAATGCTTTCGGGGCTGCTCTTAGTGCTGCACGTAATAGATCGCGAGTATTGGATTCTTCTTCGCCTACAATATTCTTCCAACGCTCTGTGCTTCCTTGAGCGGTGCGAACTTTTTGCTCGCGACAAGTTCAAGAGTCTCGCCTAGCCGTTTTGTTGTGTGCGTGTGTCCTCGCTGGTGCTGAGCAATTCTCGCATCTAAATCAACGGTCGGACCGAGATAGCGTCTTTTTGAGCCTTTGAGAATGCAGACCCACGCCATAAAAAACTGCCAGGGGGGAGAGTTGAACTCCCGACCAAGGGCTTATGAGTCCCCTGCTCTACCACTGAGCTACCCTGGCGAAATCGAACGCCTAATTTTCTCTGAGTAGGTCAGCTGTCAATGAGGAGCACTGCCTGACACACCAGCCTTGAGAGAGACCGCAAGATGAAACCCTCACCGCAACTGTGGTTTCGTTGTTAAATAAGGGGCGAGATCTTTTTTCGGGCCACGAACAGCAGCCATGAAAAGAACGCCTTTGCGCGCCTGCACCGCACCGGTCCATCCTTCCTGCTCGATGTAACGCCAGCCCTCGAATTCCTCCGGCTTTCCGCTCTTCGAATCGCGCCGCGCCGGAAACAGAAACAACTGCATTCGCTTTTCTGCCAAACTGATTTGTGCAACCTGACCGGCTTCATCGTCATCAAAAACGCGGACACCAACCGTTCGCTGCTGAGAAAATCCCGGAGGCACATCATAATGCTCGAGCCGGTATTTCATGAAAAATAAATCATTCAGGGTTCCGGCCTCCGTCTCCATCGGCTCGAATTCCGAAGGCCGCGTCATCGCCGCCACGTTCAGCAATTTCTTCGCCGTCGCCGTGCCGGGGAAAGCGTGCATTTGCTCATCAAACGTGATCCATGCGACCACCGCGATGACCGCCAACGCGATTCCGATGGCGAGAATGGCGGGATGAAGCGCCGTCTTTTTCCAATTGCGCTTCGCCCCTTCCGCCATTCTTTCGTTGGCAAACCACTCCTGGATTTCGGTCGATACCGGGGTTGCCTGCACCAATTTGGCAACTGCGCGATCAAACGATTGCTGCGCCGCAAAATCTTCCGTTCGTTTCGCGCGCGACACTGCTGTGCGCATCCGGCGATCGGGCGCCTTCGCATTTGCGATAGGCGCACAATTCGCCAGCGTGCGCAGGCCGCGTGACAACCCCTTCATTCCGAGGCCGCCGCCGGCACAGTTGTATTGAGCCAGGCTTGAAATTCGCGACGACCGGAGGCGATCGCACGCGAGAGGTCAGTCAATTTCAGGCCAAGCATCGACATCATTTCGCGATAGTTAAACTCATCCAGGTAATAGAGGGCGAGAGCGCTGCGCTGTGGTTCCGGTGCAGCAGAAATCCAAATCGCCAGTTGTCCAGGTTCGAGTTGCTCGATTTGTTCAGGCGCCCTTGGCGAAAGTTCGGTCGATTCATTCGCCGCGTGCTCTGGCTGCACACCATGGGCAACTACATCAAGACAACGCCAGCGCGCTTCGCGAAAAAACCAATAGCGATCCGCGGGCGGCTCTCTGTTCGCGACAAGAAATGCAGCTTCTCGCAAAGTGTCCTGAAAAATATCCTGCGCTTTCGACGCCTCGCCCGTCATCAGGAAACAAAAACGATACAGTTGCGGTAAATTTTGCGCAGCCACCCTAACAACGGGAAGCAGAGAATTTGCCCGGCGCAAGTAACTCGAACAAGGGACGGACCTTTCGGATGGACCAAGGCCTCGTCCCTTCAAGTAGCGAGTTAAAGTGAAATCGTGACAATTGTTCCTCAGGATCAGGAGCTTGGACCGCTTGCATCGCGCAACCGCTGCGCGACTTCCACGGCATTGGGACGGCTATTAAACGCCGAAACGCGAAAGAAGCCTTCCCCTCTCGAACCAAAACCGCTACCGGGGGTTATAACGACGTTCAATTTGCGCAGCATCCAGTCGAAGGTTTGCCAGCTCGTTTGGCCGGGCCGCGTTTCCACCCAAATGTAAGGCGCATTGGTGCCGCCATGTACTGCGAAACCGGCGGCGCGGGCTCCCTCGCTCAGAATCCGCGCGTTGCCCATGTAATGATCGATAAGCGCCCGCACCTGCCCGCGACCTTCCTCGGAATAAAGCGCCTCCGCGCCACGTTGCACCGGATAACTCACGCCATTTGATTTCGTGCTCCAGCGCCGGTGCCAGAGCGGATGGAGCGCTAATTTTTTGCCGTTTTCAGTTCTGGCGAGAACAGACTTTGGCAAAACGGTAAAGCCGCAACGAACGCCGGTGAAGCCACCCGTCTTGGAGAAGCTGCGGAATTCAATCGCGCATTCGCGCGCACCATCAATTTCGAAAATCGAGTGCGGAATTTCAGCACCAGCCCTGACCTGGCGCTTCGCGCCTTCGTCCTCGGGGAGAGGATTGAGGTGAGGGCGATCATTGATATAGGCTTCGTAAGCCGCGTCGAAGAGAAGGATGGCGTCGTGATCATGCGCGTAGTCGACCCAGTTCGTAAGTTGCGCACGCGATGCCACTGCGCCCGTCGGATTGTTAGGAAAGCAAAGGTAAATAACGTCTGCGTGTTCGCCGGGAGGTTCGGGAACGAAACTATTCTCAATCGTGCACGGTAAGTAGACAATGCCTTCGTAACCGCCATCGGCCCGGGCTGGGCCGGTGTGCCCCGCCATTACATTGGTATCGACGTAAACTGGATAAACCGGATCGGTAATCGCGATCTTATTTTGCCCGCCCAGAATATCGAGAATGTGACCGCAGTCGCATTTCGATCCATCCGACAGGAAAATTTCGTCATCCGTAATTTCGATTCCGCGATCGTGATAATCAAACTGCGCGATTTTGCTGCGGAGGAATTCGTAGCCCTGCTCGGGGCCATAGCCACGGAACGTTTCACGTTGCCCGAGTTCTTCGGCCGCTGCTTTCATTGCCTCGATTGCAGCTCGCGGCAAGGGCTCAGTTACGTCGCCGATCCCACAACGAATTAATCGCTTGGCCGCCGCGGGGTCTTCTTCCGAGAATTGGCGGACACGGCGCGCGATCTCGGGAAATAAATAACCAGCCTGAAGTTTGAGATAATTCTCGTTTAGATAGGCCATGCTGTGGAGGGACGTGCTCCGTCGCGTCCCACGAACCAGGTGGACGACACGGAGGTCGTCCCTCCAGTTTAGGATCAGTCGCTAGTAATTCTTCGCCACTTCGTCCCAATTCACCACATTCCACCACGCTTTGATGTAATCGGGGCGACGATTTTGATAGTTTAGGTAGTAGGCATGCTCCCAAACGTCGACGCCCAGGATCGGTGTGTTGCCATCCATTAACGGCGAATCCTGGTTGGCCGTCGAAATCACTTCGAGTTTGCCGCTTTTATTTTTGATTAGCCACGCCCAACCGCTGCCGAAGCGGCCCGCGCCTGCGGCGGCAAGTTTTTCCTTGAACTGATCAAAGCTGCCGAAGGTTGATTTAATATCATCGGCGAGCTTCCCTTTCGGCTCGCCACCTTTCCCGGGACCCATGATCTTCCAAAAGAAAGAATGATTGGCGTGGCCGCCGCCGTTGTTGCGGACGGCGGTGCGAATGGTTTCGGGCACGGCATTCAAATTGCGAATCAAATCTTCGACGGATTTCTTCGCCAGCTCAGGTTGATCCTTGAGCGCGTTATTGAGGTTGGTGATGTAAGTCTGATGATGTTTGGTGTGATGAATTTCCATCGTGCGCGCGTCGATGTGCGGTTCGAGCGCGTCGTATGCGTAGGGAAGTTTTGGTAATTCGTAAGCCATAATCTTTACTGTTAGATCGCTTTAGCGCGCTGAACAGCATTTATTTTTTGCATGAGGCGAAGGGCGTCATTCCGAGCGAACGCGAGGGACCTCACGAGCGTCCTCTCTGAGATCGCGAGGTCCCTCGGTCCGGGCCGCACTGGCGGTGTCTGCGCAGCTCGGAATGACCGCGATTTAACCGCGCTGTTTGTTAACCGCAGCGGAAAAAGCTCGGCGGATGACCGAGGCCGCGGCGGTAATTCACGTAGGTAGCGAGCGCAAGGAGCGGAAAGTTTTGCCGGTACATGTCGTATTTTAAGTAGAACACCCCGGGAAAACCGGTGCCGGTGATTTGGGGTTCGTTCCATGACCCATCCCCCTGTTGGGTCGAAAGAAGATAACGCAACCCGCGTTGTACGCTGGGCCGATTGAGATCGCCACACGCGCAAATGCCCATGATTGCCCAGGACGTCTGTGAAGCAGTGCTTTCGCCTTTTCCTTTGGCCGAAGGATGTTCGTATGTGGCACACGTTTCGCCCCAGCCTCCGTCGTCGTTCTGACAACTTTCCAGCCAATCGCGTCCGCGTAGAATCCAGTCTTGCGTCATATCCTGACCGATGGCGCGCAGTCCGCGCAGGACCTGCCAGGTGCCGTAAATATAATTCACGCCCCAGCGCCCGTACCATGAGCCATCATCTTCCTGGGTGGCGATCAAATACCGAATCGCGGTCTCTACACTGGCATCGCGCCGGTCGAAGTTGATGTAACCGAAAAGCTCGAGTGTCCGCGCCGTCAGATCGCTGCAGGTCGGATCCAGAATCGCATTGTGATCGGCGAAGGGCATATTTTCCAGCCAACCGTCAATCACGTCCTTGTCGAAGGCAGCCCACCCGCCATCGCGACATTGAAAGCTCAGTTGCCAGGCCAGAGCGCGCTGGAACAAATCTTCGTAGCTGTTTTTATCTCTCGGATGAACCAGGCGCAGCGCCATTAGCACCATCGCGGTGTCGTCGGTGTCCGGATAGTAAACGTTATTATATTCGAAGGCCCAGCCGCTGGCGTCGGGATGAGGATTGTTTTTCGCCCAATCGCCCCGGAAACGAACTTCTTTATTCGACAACCACGCAGCCGCTTTCTGCAGGGAAGGATGCTCGGCAGGGAGACCGCTTTCGGCTAATGCGATGATATTAATGGCGGTGTCCCAAACCGGCGAAAGGCAAGGCTGAATCCGGAAATCTTCCGGATCGTTGACGAACAATCCTTCGAAATCCCTTTGCGCCTTGGCCACGGCCGGATGGCTGTTCGGATAACCGAGGGCGTGCAAGGCAATGAGCGCATTGAGCATTGCCGGGTAAACCGTGGCCAAGCCATCGCTGCCATCGCTGATGCGCTCCATCATCCAGCGCTCGGCTTCCTCGAGCGCGAGCCGGCGAAATGGTTTCCATGGAATTCGATGCAGCATCTTTAGCGCGTCGTCTCCGCGGAGGAATAAATTGCGCCAGGTAAAGGTTCGCTCGTCGCGCGGCAACCGAAAATCTTTGTGCTCGGTCCCGAGCGGATACAATTCATGCAGCTGTTTCTCGCCAGGCAACTCGCGGGTTGGTTTGAAATGATTGATAATGGCGAGAGGCACCAACATGGCGCGGCTCCACGACGACATTTTGTAAATGTGAAATGGCGCCCATGTTGGCAGCAGGATCATTTCCACCGGTATCGTCGGCAGATATTTCCACGGGAACTGGCCCAGGAGCGCCAGGTAAAGCTTGCTGAACGTGTTGACGCGGGGGACACCGCCAAGGCGCAAAATGTTAGCGCGCGCTTCGCGCATGAATGGGAGATCGGCTGAGTAGCCGGCAAGTTTCAGCGCGAAGTAAGCTTTGATCGAAGCGTTAATTTCACTGGGACCGCCATAATAAATGTTCCAGCCCCCATCGGGCAATTGCCGTCGCAAGATATGTTGAGTGCAACGCTCCTGAAGTTCGCGATCGACCTCGCCCAGCCAATGCATATACAGCACGTAATCAGAGCAAAGCGTGCTATCGACGTATAACTCGCCGCACCAGTGGCCGTCTGGCTTTTGCTGATCCAACAAATTTTCCTGCGCCCGAGAAACGGCTGAAGCAATCTGAGAATCGTTAGCTGGGTAGACTACGCCGGTCTCGGGGCGCGCGCTTGGCAAAGAAATCAGGTTGGGCGAATTCGTCGCCATAAGGAATCAGGAAACTTTTGCTTCGAGAGCAGCCGGCCGCTTGCCAGTCAGATGGCCGTTGCCCGAGCTTACGCCGTTATAAGCAGCGATCTCGTTGCCCCGACCCGCACTTTTCGGTCTCGGTCCGAAATTAAACTTCAGCGTCTTCCAAGTGTCGCCTCGTTTGGCGTGAAGACCGAGGCTCGCTGTTGGTTCATACCCGCAGTGGGTCATGCAATTCTCACAGCGCGGATCACGCGCCACCCCATCCACCACCCCGTATTTGTCCCAATCCACTTTTTCCAGCAGCTCGCTGTAGGTCTTGTAATGGCCCTCGGTGCCGATGGTGTCGGTCATGAAATAGCACGGCGCCTTCCAGCCCATCAGGTTGCGAGTCGGAATGGCCCAAGCCGAGCAAGTCAAATCGTGATGGCCGGCGAGAAACTCAAAATAGATGGGTGTGCCAAAAAAAGTGTAGCGGTTCATCCACTCTTCCATCCGGGAGAATTTCTCGACCGTTGCCTTGCGCGTGAGGAAGAAATTCTCCGGCTGCAAATTGAGCCGTTTCACCATGTCTTTTTTGGCGGCATCGTATTCGTAGCCAGGCGTGATGGTGTGGCCGTCGACGCCGAGATCTGCGAGGAAGTCGAACATTTGCTCGACCTCGTCCATATCCGTTTCCTTGTAGATGGTCGTGTTGGTCGCGATCTGGTAGCCAAGGCGCTTCGCCATTTTGATCGCGAGAATGCATTCCTTGAATACGCCTTCGCGTTCGACGATCAGATCATGCGTCCGCTCGAGCCCGTCGAGGTGCACGTTCCAATACATCCAGTGCGACGGCGCGATGACCGGTTTGCCAGTCGCGGGTTTCGGGTTACGAATTGCCTCCGCATCTTTTGTTGAAACGAGGCCTTCCGCAATCAATCCATCCAGTTTGCTCTCCAAATTCTTACGCACTGACCCATCCGCATTCCGCAATTCTTCGGTGAGCCATTCGCGCATTTTTTTGCGCATAAACATGGCGTTGGTGCAGACGTAGACGATCCGCCCTTGCCCCAGCAAACCATTAATGAGCGCTTCGATGTGGGGATAAATGAGCGGCTCGCCTCCACAGATTGAGACCATCGGCGCGTTGCATTCCTGGGCCGCGCCGAGGCAATCCTCCAGCGGCATCATGTCTTTGAGCGAGGTCGAATATTCGCGAATCCGGCCACAGCCGGTGCAAGTCAGGTTACAAGTGTGCAACGGTTCCAGCTGCAATACGGTGGCGAACTTCTTCGTCCCACGAATCTTATGGCCGACGATGTACGCAGCGATCTTGCTGGTTAATGCCAAAGGGAACCTCATAGAAACCCGACGGTAACGGCAGCGTTACCAGTGTCAACCGATAGACCGCGTGCTTTTTTGCCGAATCGGTTATATTTAAGCGGGGTTGAATGAGTATAGGATTCGAACAAATCAAACTTAACTAACAAATTATGAAAGAAATGATGGCAGTTATTGGTGCCGGCATTCTTACCAGCGTGCTCTTTGGTTGCACCCAAGCCGGACCGCAGCCGCCGGTCGTTACCACCGGCTATCCATATGCGACTTATCAAGGAGGAAGGGATGTTCCTATTCCGCGAAGTCCGTACTATCGCGATTGGACAACCGCCCAATTGCAACAGCGCCGCCTTGATTTGTACAACATGGTGCCGCAGAGTCAAAACCGGAACGGTGTGGCCGAGTACACCTACCGCGGGATGCCGCTACCCCAGCAAGATGACCTACGCTTGGTCGAGGCTGAATTGTCTCGCCGTTATCAAGCTGGAGATAAAGCCGCGGAACTGAAGCCCGCCTGGCCGGAAGAACGTCGACACATCTAAATCAGCTGAGGCTAACGATTGGGAGAGCGACTTCTCCCCGAGTCGTTGGCTCTGTGCAGCCAGCGGCCGAGTCGCTCTCTTCTCGCAAGGCCCGGCGGCGTGAAGGCCTCCGCCGCAGGGGTGGGTGGGTCAAGGGCCTCGAAATCGGTCAATGCATCTGCCAGCCGCGTCGGATCAAACTGACCGCGATCGCTGCCAACAAAAGCGCGATGATTTTCGAAACCCCGCGCAATCCTTGCTTGCCCATCCAGCGGCTGAAGCGGTCGGCGTTGCAGAGCGCGACGGCCACGATTGCCAGATTCACCAGCAACGACGCCAGCGTGTAAACGAGGCCAACGCTATCGATCAAGATAAGCAGAGCAGTGAGGAGCGCAGGGCCTGCAATTAACGGCATACCGAGCGGGACGATCCCAAATTCATCGCCACCACCGCGATCAGGCGGTCCAAATGTCACTAGTTCACGCGCCGCCAGGATCAGGAGAATAAGACCGCCAGCGATTTGGAAGTCAGCGACCGTGATTCCGAGTGCAGTGAAGATAATTTTGCCGAGAAAAATAAAGCCGATGGCGACGCACAAGCCAGTGAAGATTCCAATAAAAGCCTGTTCTTTGCGTTTCTCTGGTGAGGCGCTCGTGCCGAGCCCGATAAAAAGTGCAACGAGACCAATGGGGTCAATCGCGACGAATACTGGAATGAAAGCGAGGAAAAATTTTTCGGCGAGATTGCGCATTTGAATTTAACATCGCGCTTCTACACAATCCACGTGGCCCATTCAACGCTTATGAAGTTTCGTTCCTCTTTCTTATTGGTTCTCGGGCTCGCATTGGGTGCACGGGCGGAGAATTTGAAATCGATCGATAGCTATCGTGAGGCGGCTGCCAAGGCAAACGAAGAGCTGACTATCCCCGATTGGCCGCAAACGCCCGAAGCGGTTGAGACTTCCGCCAAGGAGGCAATCAAAAAGGGCAATGCCGCGCTCGACGCAATCGGCAAGCTCAATCCAAAGACGGTGACGTTTCAAAATACGGTCGTTGCGCTGGATGATCTCGCTTACGAAGCCAATAACGTTGGAAACAAGGCCACCATCATTAAGGAAGCGAATACCGATCCGAAAATGCGCGCGGCGGCGGAGAAGGCCGTCAAAGTAATGAACGACTGGTTTGTCGGAATCGATTATCGCGAGGACGTTTACAAGTCGATCAAGGCCTTCGCTGAGACAAATCCGCAACTTACCGGCGAGGACAAGAAATTGCTGGATGAAACGATGCGCGATTACCGTCGCGCCGGTTTGGCCTTGCCGCCGGAAAAGCGCAAGGAAGTGGAACAGCTTCGCAAGCAGCTGGCCAAACTCGGCACCGATTTCGACACCAACATCGCCAACGCCAAACGGCCAGTCGTATTTACCAAAGCCGAGCTCGAGGGAATGCCGGAGGATTTTTTGAGCAAGCCTGGAATCAAAACTGGCGACGACGCCTACACCGTGCTGGCCAACGTTACCTGGCAGTTCAACGCGGTGGAAGAGAACGCCAAGAGCGAAGCGACGCGGAAGAAACTTTACATCGCGCGCGAGACATTGGCGATGGAGAAGAATGTGCCATTGCTAAATCAGATGCTGACCTTGCGCAACAAGATCGCACTCCGGCTCGGCTACAAATCGTGGGACGACTTTCAAACCGAGCCGCGGATGGCGAAAACCGGCGCCGCTGCGCAGAAGTATATCGATGATCTGGTAGCCGGAATCGAACCGAAGTTCGCGGCGGAATTGAGTGAACTTCAGAAAATGAAGCAGCTTGATGCGCAACCGTCCGAGGGCGGCGCTTTCGCCGCGCCGCGAATTAATGTCTGGGATTGGCGCTACTATCAAAACCAACTCAAGAAACAGAAATTTGCTGTTGATGCTGAGGCGCTACGGAATTTTTTTCCGTTCCAGAAAGTGCTCGATGGAATGTTTGCCATCTACCAGCGAATTTTTGGTCTGAAGTTCGAGCAAATCGTGGTCCCATATAAATGGATTGACGATCTTCAGCTCTGGGCAGTCAGCGACGCCGCCAGTGGGGAACCACTGGGCTTGTTCTATCTCGACATGTTTCCGCGCGACGGAAAGTATAATCACTTCGCCGAATTCGAAATTATCGGCGGCAAGCTTTTGCCGGATGGAAAATATCAGCGGCCGACGGTGACATTGCTTTGCAACTTTCCGCCGGCGACCGCGGACAAACCGTCGCTCTTAAGCCACTCCGAAGTCGAAACCTTGTTCCACGAGTTTGGTCACGTCCTGCATACCATCACGACGCGCGCCAAGTATGGGCGCTTTGCCGGCACCCACGTTCCGATCGATTTCGTCGAGGCTCCCTCGCAAATGCTGCAAAACTGGGTCTGGGATAAGAATGTGCTCGATTCTTTCGCGGCGGATTACCGTGAGCCATCGAAGAAGATTCCCGGCGACACCATTCAGAAAATGAAAGACGCCAAACTCGCGACCGCGGGCGTATTCTATCGACGGCAATTCGCCTTTGCTTCGCTTGATCTCGCGTTGCACGGACCACACCCGGAGAATGCTCCGTATGATTGCGTGGCGATTTCGAATCCGATTTTGGAGAAAGTTTTTCTGCCAATCGACCCAAGCACAACTTTCGTGTCTTATTTCGGCCATCTGAACGGCTATGACGCCGGCTACTATGGGTACGCCTGGGCGGATGCGATTGCGGCGGACATGGCAACGGTTTTCGAGAGCGCACCGGAACGCTATTTCGATCAACAAGCGGGAAAGCGGTTGCGTAATGAAATCTACGCCATGGGCGATTCGCGCGATGTCAACGAATCGATTGAAAAATTCCTCGGTCGTAAGCAATCCGTGCAACCATTTTTGAAAAAGATCGGGATTGGCGAGGCGAGCGCGCCGGCGGTGCCATCATTAGAGAGCAAATAACCGTCATCACGAGCGCGGTCGCCATAATATCGTCATCCCTCGCGCTTTTTTGTAGCCGCCCGCGGTCGCTGGCCGCGGTTAACGAGCCCTAGAGTTGCAGACGGCGCAGCCCGTCGTTACAGAAGATCAACTGGAGCTCACATGAAACTCTTCGTTTATCTCATTACCCTGACTCTTTTCACGAAAGCGTTCGCTGCAGATCCTGAAACGGAACGACTGAAACCAGCCCTCGATACAATCACACCCGACGGATTGCTTGCGCATATCAAGATGTTGTCCTCGGATGAATTTGAAGGCCGCGCCCCGGGGTCAAAAGGTGAAGAGCTTTCGATCAAATACATCAGCGACCAATTCAAGCAGATCGGATTGAGCCCGGGAAACCCAGATGGCACTTACTTTCAAAAGGTCCCACTCGCTGGAATCAAAACAACGCCGAGTGCGTCCTTCGCCGTTGGCGGAAAGACAACGACCTTAAATTATCCGGATGATTACGTCGCATCGTCTGCGCGATTGCAGAACGAAATCAAAGTGGAGAACTCCGATATCGTTTTCGTCGGCTACGGCATCGTCGCCCCGGAATACGGCTGGAACGATTACAAAGATGTCGACGTGCGCGGAAAAACGCTCCTGATGTTGATTAACGATCCCCCGATTCCGGATCCGAACGATCCGACCAAGCTCGACGAGAAAATGTTCGGCGGCCGCGCCATGACTTATTACGGACGCTGGACGTACAAGTACGAAATTGCGGCGCAGAAAGGCGCCGCTGCAGCCATCATTATTCATGAGACCGGGCCGGCGGCGTATCCGTATTCGGTCGTGCGCACGAGTTGGTCGAAGGAAAATTTCGAACTCGACGCGCCGGACAAGAACGCGACCGCGGTTTCGGTGCGTTCCTGGATTACGCTAGATGTCGCGAAGAAATTGCTCGCTGATTGCGGACAGGACTTTCGAGGCATTGAAAAAATCTGCGATTAGGAAAGACTTCCGGCCGGTTTCGCTCGGCGGGAAGGCGAACTTCGATATCAAACAGCAAGTTCGTTCATTTCAATCGCACAATGTTATTGGCAAACTGGAAGGCAGCGATCCGAAGTTAACGAAAGAATACGTCATTTTTAGCGCACATTGGGATCACCTCGGCAAACATCCCGAGCTGCAGGGCGATCAGATTTTCAACGGCGCGGTGGATAACGCTTCCGGGGTCGCGGCCGTTATCACGCTGGGACGCGCATTTGCAAAATTGAATCCGCCGCCGAAACGCACTCTTCTTTTCTTGGCAACCACGGCAGAGGAAGCGGGGCTACTCGGGGCAAAATATTATGCTACGCATCCACTTTACCCGCTCGAGAAAACGCTGGCTGATATCAACATCGACAGCATGAACGTGTGGGGTAAGGCGCGCGACATCGAGGACACCAGTTTCGGCATGTCTACTTTGGACGATGCCCTCGCGCGGGTGGCGGGAGGACAGGGACGCACCGCCATTCCCAATCCGCGGCCGGAAAAAGGCAGCATTTATCGCGCGGATAACTTTGAATTTGCGAAAGCCGGGGTTCCGTCGCTCTACATTGGTGACAAGGAGCATCTAGTTGCGCGCGCGCCCGACGCGCCGCTGCGAGCCGATGAATTCGACCTCCACGATTACCATCAGGTTTCCGACGAAGTGAAACCGGATTGGGATTTGTCCGGCGCAGTGCAGGACGCGCAACTTCTGTTCGTGGTCGGCGACGAAGTCGCGAACGGCGCCAACTTCCCGCAATGGAAACCAGGCAACGAGTTTAAGCCGAAACGCGATGCGATGATGAGGAAACCGTAACGCTGGCAGCTGAGTCGTTTAGACGGCGGAGGCTTCAAACACGGCGTTCGAATTTTTGGCCGACGCGGCGTCACCGAATTTTCATCCTGTAGTGCGCGACGCCAAGGATGTAGCTGCCGGCGCGGTGCTGATAACTGCGCTCGCGTCATCAGTGATCGGCGCAATCATTTTTTGGCCACATGTGAAGGACCTGTTGGGCCTTAACGCGATCGACTCACCCTGAAATTTTTGTCATGTCGAGCGAATACATCATTCCGACTCATCTCTTGCTATTTTCTCGGCGGACCAATAGTTAAAGACTCCTAGATTCCGCTTGGGATGACGAAACGGCAGACAAAATTACGATAGGATGCGGGTAGAGTAGCCGTTGATCAGGGGCCGGGCGGGGCAACAAGACATCCATGAATGCGTCCATTCCCATCCTGAGCGTGGTGATCGGAGCGGTCGTGCTGCTTTTTGGACGCAAACTCTTCTGGCTTTGCGTGGCGGCGATTGGATTCGCGGCGGGCGTGACGCTCGCTTCTCACCTCGTGAGTGAACCAACACCGTTGTTGCAATTAACCTTCGCGATCCTGCTTGGCTTTATTGGCGCATTGCTGGCGCTGTTTCTGCAAAAACTGGCAATCGGGTTGGCCGGTTTCCTCGCCGGCGGTCGGCTTGCCGTTGGTTTGGTGGCGACGTTTATGGCGCAATACGCCTCGTATTACTGGCTTACTTTTATTATCGGCGGATTGATTGGCGCGATATTGCTTCTGATGTTGTTTGATTGGGCTCTCATTTTTATTTCGTCGCTAATCGGCGCACATCTGATTACGAGCGCGATCACTTTGCCACCGACAGGCGCGGTGTTGTTATTTACGGCGCTCTTGCTTCTCGGCGTTCTCATTCAGACAGCGTCGATGCGAAGAACGAGACTGCCGGCTTAGCCTTCTTACAACGCGGCTGTAAGCCGCGCTCTCAGTAACACCGGCCTTGAGGCCGGTGGTTCTCCGTGGCAGTTACGGACCAGCCGTTTTAACGGCTTTGCCTTAATGCCGATGTGATTCGCGTTGGCAGATCAGAAAGCCGCTGAAACGGCTGATTGCGATTGGGGCGGAACGTACACCGACCTAAAGGCCGGTGTTACTGAGAAGAGAACGGGTCTGTCGCTGCCAAGCGCGCCTGCCTTCGCTTGAGAATGACAAGTCGCGGGCGCCTTTTTTTTCTTGTGTGGGCGGCGTTCCGAGAATGTCGTTAAATGAATCGCATGCGACGCGTTCCGCTGTATTTCATTCTCACTCTCTGCGTCTTCGCTTCATGCGGTCGAAAGAGTTCAACGGTCCGCGCACCTGAGCCCTCGCCATCGCCAACATCTTCCGTCCCGGTCGAATCAATTGTCGCACCCTCGGCACAGCCTTCCCCGGCACCGACAAGTGATTTCGCCGAAGTGGCGCAATCGATTCGGCCGGCTGTCATAATCGTCTCTGTTTTCGACGAAACAGGACATTTAAGTGCAAACGGCCACGGCTTCTTCGTTTCCGGCGACGGCAAATTCATTGCCGATCGGAGTGTGCTGGCCGGTGGTGTTAATGCGGTTGCGAAAGCGGCTGATGGCGCGATTTACAATGTTTCGGGCGCGCTCGCCCAAACGCCCACGCAAAATCTTGTTCTTTTGAAGGCTGACACGACACGGGCGTCACGGTTTCTTGCGCCGAGTGCGACGGCCCTGCCAGATATCGGCGGTACTGTCGCGGTTGTTCTCAGTCCGCTCGAACGCGCAAACTCCGTAGTGCTCGAGGAAAAAATCAGCGGACGCTTCTCCGACGAAGCAGGAGAATGGTTTGACGCGACACCCGCTCTCCCGAAAACGAGCGCCGGTGCACCCGTCATCGATCATCGAGGCGAGGTCATTGGCATCGTCTCCTTTCGTGCCGGAAACAATTCGTGCGCGATCAGGCCCGCTGCGACCGCTGGCACCCTGCTGGCACAAGTTTCATCGAACACGATCGCGACCTGGCAAACACTTACGAACTCATCGCATTTAACGACTCCGACGGCATCACCAACGACGACCCGAAGTCCAACGCCGGCAAAAATTCCGCTCCGCGGATCAAAATTGATTTACGCACCGGTCCCACGGTACCCGCCGGAGGCAAGACGTGGAACAGCACCAGGCTCGGGCAGTTTCCGCGTCTCGTTCGATGCAAATGGGCATGCCGCCGCAGTTCAGACGCTGCGCTCGACCGGCGATCCAGTGCTCGACCAAGCCGCCGTTTCGGCTCTTCACGATTGGCGTTCGGAACCAGGGCGGGAGTGGAGTCTGGTTGTACCAATTACGTTTAAACCATAGCGCCGCGGGCCGAAGTCCGCGGAAATCCCAAAGCGCAAATCCCAAGCTCCAAACAAAACTCAATGAACAACTCCTTTAAGTTGAATGCTGGAGTTTCCTTGGGATTTGGAGCTTCGCGCCAAAGGCGCGTTTCAGTGCCGAAAATGACGGACGCCGGTGAAAATCATTGCCATCTCGCGTTCGTCGGCAGCCGCGATCACCTCTTCGTCGCGCATTGATCCGCCCGGCTGAATGGCGCAGGTCGCGCCGGCATCAGCGGCGGCAATAAGGCCGTCCGCAAATGGGAAAAACGCGTCGCTGGCAATGGCGCTACCCTTGAGGGAAAGCCCAGCTTCCTGTGCCTTCCAGATGGCAATCCGCGATGAATCAACCCGCGACATTTGGCCCGCTCCAATAGCGAGGGTGCGGTCAGGCGCAGAGTAAACAATCGCATTTGATTTCACATGTTTGACCACCCGCCAGCCAAACCGCATCGCTTCCAGTTCGCTTTGAGTCGGCTGGCGTTTTGAAACCACACGTTCCTTGTCTTCCGCACCCGTGTCCGGGTCCTGCACCAGCAAACCGCCGCAAACGGACCGCACGTCCTTTTTCGGCAATAATTCCGGACAGGGAGCCAGCAACCGAATGAGGCGCAGATTTTTTTTCTTCTGCAAAATCGTGCGCGCTTCTCCAGAAAAATCAGGTGCAATAATCACCTCGCTGAAAATTTCCCTGATAACTTTGGCGAGCGACTCATCGATCTCGCGATTGCAAATAATGATGCCGCCAAAGGGCGCCTGCTTGTCCGTGGCAAATGCTTTCTCCCAAGCCTGGCGAAGATCGGAATCACTCCCGACCCCGCACGGGTTGGTATGCTTCAAGATTGCAACCGTCGCTACCTCAAAGTCGCAAATCAAACTAGTCGCCGCGCTGGTGTCGAGAATGTTGTTATAGGACAGGTCCTTGCCGTGCAGTTTTTCAAAGTGCCGATCAAAATCACCGTAGAGCGCAGCTTTCTGATGGGGATTTTCGCCGTAACGCAAATGCGCCACCAGTGGCATCGTCAATGAAAAGGAGGCATCAGTTGTCTGCTCCTGGTTCAGAAATGTGCTGATGGCGCGGTCGTAGGAAGAAGTTTTAACGAATGCCTTAATGGCGAGGCGCTCACGCAACTTCAGCGTCGTCTCCCCATTGTTATCACGCATGGTTTCGAGCACGAGATTGTAATCTGCCGGATCGACCACGACCGTGACGCTCTCATAATTTTTGGCGGCACTTCGAATCATCGATGGACCCCCGATATCGATATTTTCGATCGCCTCTGCCAGGGTTACATCAGGTTTCGCGATAGTCTGCTCGAAGGGATAGAGATTGACCACGACCAGATCGATCGGCTCGAAACCTTGTTCGCGCGCTTCCTTTTCATGCTTCGGGTTAGCCCGTTTGTAGAGCAACCCGCCGTGCACCCGCGGATGCAGAGTTTTCACGCGCCCTTCCAACACTTCCGGGTAGCCAGTGAAGCTGGATATTTCGCGCACCGGCACGCCTTTTTTGCGCAGTAACTCCGCGGTGCCGCCGGTCGAGATGATATCGACCCCCTGTTTCTCGAGGGCGCGCGCGAATTCCGCGATCCCCTTCTTGTCGGAAACCGAGATGAGCGCGCGGGTGATTTTCATAGGAAGAAGTCCGTCATTCCGAGCGTAGTCGAGGAATCCCGCTGCGAAAGGTTTAAGGTAACTCCATGGGATCCTTCGGTCCGAGCCGGACTGGCGTTTTCGCTCAGGATGACCTCAACGCTTTAACGATCCAGAATCACGTTCTTCGCCGCCGGATAGAGGACCGGGCAACAACCGATCGTTTCGCAGAACGCTTTGCTGAAGTGACTCAAACTCGAGTAGCCGACCTCGATTGCCGCTTCGGTGACATTAAATCGACCGCTGCGTAAGAGTTCGGCCGCGCGTTCCATCCGGATGTTACGCAAATACTGCGGAATGGTAAGGCCGACTTCGCGCGAAAAAATTCGGCTCAAGTAAAACGGACTGCAACCGACTTCCTGTCCGAGCATCTCCAATGACGGCGGGTTGGCCAGATCGCGCGCCAACAATTCCTTGGTCCGTTCCACCCGGTCGCGCGCCACCCTTTTTTGTCGCATGCAAAAAAATTCCGGGTCCTTCGGTTCGAAGAGAAAATGCGCCATCAACTCGAGGGCTTTGCTTTGATACCAGAGAATTTGGGCGGCTTTCGCCACCGGCGGATCCGCCAGCGTCGCCACCACATTTCGTTGTTGGATCGACATAGGCCGCGCCGGCGCGACTACGTTTTCATTTTTGTCGCCGAAAATCACACGCCGAATCTCCGGTTCGAGATCGGATTCGTTCTGCACGAGCTGCTTTTGCAAATGTTTTCGCGAAAATTCCAGGGTAACGAACTGGTGATGGTCGTGCGCGCGACGCGATGCCGGCAACCGTTCGTCCCCTACTGCGTAATAGCCAGAATCACCCGGCACATAGTCGCTCTGCCTTCGTCCAACTGCACCGACCGCGCCGTGACCCTGCAGGTTCAAACAAAACTCGAGGCTGCGCGGATGAAAACTGCGACCCCAATCGAACGAACGCTCCGTCCGAAAGTCATGCCATTCGACCGCAACGCCGAACTGATCAACATCGCCGTAGAGCGGGCGCCATCCATCTTTCACCTCACGCCAAGCATCCACCTCGGCCGCGCATCTGGAAATCATTCCACCTAATTACAAGTGTTACCGCGAAGATTGCAAGATTGGTTTCTTCTCCTCGAAGGCGGCTTGGTCCCACTTTGCCAGGGTAGCAGCGGCGTCATAAGTAGTTTGCGCAAATTCCAGAACCGCATCATCAGGTGATTCCGCGCCACGCACGTCATCGTAGGGGAGAACGAATTCGCCTAACTGCGGATGAAACGAAGCCGCGGCCGGCTTTACTTTTGCCTGGGCAAAACCATCGGGCGAAGGATAGGCGTAGGAATAGAAGAGCGCTGTGGGAATTTGGTCGTTGCCCGGCCAGAAACCGAGACTGCTCACCTCCTGTGAATAGGCTTCGCGCGTGATCGCGTCGGGCAAATGGGGAACGCCGCCGGGATGCGGCGGCGCGGGCCGGCCGGAAAAGCGGGTTACCGCGAGATCGAAGCTGCCCCAAAAAAAATGCACCGGACTGCACTTGCCGCAGAAACGCGAACGAAATTCCTTGAAAACCCGATCAGCCTGCAAAAGCACGCGCCAGAACCGATTGGCGTATTCCGGATCGTAAGCCGCGTGTTTCTCATCGCGGTCGAACGGGATCGCTTCCAGCGTTTCGTTCGGCCTCATTCCGATCCGCACCTCAATGGCGAGCTCTCGCAGTTTACTCATCACCTCGCGGTAAAAACTCGCGACGCTCTGTGGCTGCAATCTGATCGCGCGCTCATCGCCCTCAGTGGTGCTGATGCCCAGCTGATGCCGGATAAAATCGAACTCTATTTCGAAAGCGCGCGTCCCATACGGAATCAGTGAGGTGGTTAAACCGCGCGACGTAACGTAGAGAGTTACGCCCCACGAGTGGTTAATCCAGGGGCCGAGTGCCAGCCGGATTTTGCCGGCAATCTGGGTCCACAGCTGCAACGTCGCGCAGGTCTCGCGCCACGCCGCGTAATCGAGCGATGGCCAGATTTGCTCGCGTGATTCTTCAGCCACGGTCAGTCGTTGCCGCGAATGTAATCGGCAAAATTATGGCGCACTCGCTTGAAGGTTTCCTGCGCCTGTTCGCGGGCGCGATAAAAAGTGTGACGGACGCTGCGCATGATTGGGTTATCCCCGCTCTGCTCCTCGTCTTCGACATCTCCTTCGCGCCGATCTTCCACTACCGCATCCATGGGCGCTCCGGCAAACATTCCTTCGGTGCGTGTGACTGTTCCCTTATTTGCGCCGATGTGAATCGTGCCTACCGGCCGGCGATTTTGATTTTGCAAAGTAACAATCCAAGTCGCATCGCCGCGTTCGTTGGTGCGCAGGGTATAACTGACGAGCGCGAAAGGGACGTGGGATGAATCGGCGGTGCGGCTTGCCACTTCGTAAGCTCCGCTGGAATCGAGATTCAAGCGCGCGGGGTTGACGATAGCGCCTTGCGGCGTGCCCGTAACTTGGCGACTGGAAACACGATTGGAAGTGATGCGCCCATCCGTGACTTCGACTTCGCGGATTCCACCGCGCGCGTTCGGATCATCGATCAAAATTCTCCAAGTGGACGGTTGCGGATTTCCATCGACTCCGGTGACTGACACAACACGGTTAACGAAATCGCGGTTTACTTGATTGCCGACGGTGCGAAGAGCGTCATATGCGGTAGGATTTGCTTGTGCGAAAACGGCGGAGGCAGCGAACAGGAGCGCAGCGAAACTTTTCAACATGTCCGGAATTGAACCTCGCTTTCGAATTGTGTCCACCGCGGTCTTGAGCTTTTGGCTTCGCAAACATCGGATAGGAGGAAATGCGACGACGCCGAGACGATCTGGCGGTATGCTCTGGCGGCGCATCTGATCGCTCCGCGGCACGTATCTTTCTATGATCGAAACTTGAAGCCATGCTAACTCTCGCCAGCGTGATGCGGTCGGAAATGAAAAAAAGGAAGCTCGAGTTTTCCAGCCATCCCGGCAACCTCGCGCTGATGCGCAATTTTGTGCGCCATTTTCTCGACAATATGCCCATCTCGGAGCGCGATCGCACGCTGATGGTGTTGGGGGTGGATGAAGCGTGCACGAATATTATTCGACACGCTTACGAATTGCGTGACGATAAACTGATCGCCCTCTCGCTCGAGATCCGAGACGATTGTGTGCGGATGCGACTTCGGGACTATGGCATGCAACCGCCAGTAGAAGCGCTGCATCGCCGACGGCGACGTGATGAGGTTATCAGACCAGGTGGTCTCGGTCTGATGATGATCCGGAACGCCTTCGATCAGGTGGATTATATCTTGCGGCGCCGCGGGACCGAACTGGTGTTGACGAAGAAGATTGTGGGAGCGGGCAGAGAAACGCGCGGTAACGGTAATTCCGGGTAACGCACGCGTCTTGCGTGCTGGCGATGACGTCCTCGCGATCGCGGACGAATCTCGTCGGCAAGCTGCCGACGATTGCAGCTGGCAGCCTGCGCTCCCCAGAGAAGATTGCCAGACGACAAATCCCGTCGTGCGTAACTTCTGGTTCGATGTTATCAGATTTCCTCGAACTGGACGATGAAACCGCCGGAACCCGATGCTGCCTTCGAAGTCTCGCTGCGACCGCCAATGTTCAGCGAGTTCACCGGGCAGAGGAAGGTCTGCGAAAGGTTGGAACTTTTGGTGGCTGCGGCAAAAAAGCGCGGTGACGTTCTCCAGCACATTCTGCTCAGCGGACCACCTGGTCTCGGCAAAACGACGCTGGCCAACATCATTGCGCGCGAAATGGACGTGAACATAAAAAACACCAGCGGACCGGTCATTGAAAGAGCGGGCGAGCTGGCGGGGCTGCTCACGAGTCTGGAAAAAGGCGACGTTCTCTTTATTGACGAGATCCATCGGCTCCAACCGACGATCGAAGAGTATCTTTATCCGGCGATGGAAGATTATCGGCTCGACATTATCATCGACCAGGGGCCACAAGCGCGCAGTCTGCGATTGCAATTGCCAAAATTCACCCTCATCGGTGCGACGACACGCGCTGGAATGGTAAGCGCGCCCTTGCGCTCGCGCTTTGGAATGACTGCGCGGCTCGATTATTACGGCGCCGAAGAAATGCAAAAAATTGTCCGGCGTAGTGCGGGATTGCTTGATGTCGAGATTGACGATCCCGGTGCGGCGGAAATCGCTTCTCGGGCACGGGGAACACCTAGAACTGCCAACAACCTGCTCTGGTGGGTGCGCGATTATGTTCAGGTCAAAGCTGACGGAAAGATAAACGGAGAATTGGCGGATCGTGCGCTGGCCATGCTCGAGATCGATCGCGATGGGTTCGATGAGTGGGACAAACGCATCATCGAAACGTTGATCCACAAATTCAATGGCGGGCCGGTCGGACTGAATTCGCTCGCCGTCGCGATCGGGGAAGAAGCAGGCACGCTGGAAGAAGTGAACGAGCCCTATTTGATCATGGAAGGTTATATTAAGCGCACCCCGCAGGGCCGGGTGGCAATGCCGAAAGCGTATCGCAAGCTAGGGCTAAAACCAGTGAGCGGGGCGCAGGCGGAGTTTTTGTGACTCGTGATCCGTGATTCTTTTTTTGTCATTCCGAGCGAAGTCGAGGAATCTCTAACTTTTCTCAGTGGTGCGAGACTACAATTTCTGGGTCTACATCATGACCAACGAGCATGAGACAGTGCTCTACATTGGCATGACCAATGATTTAGCAAAAAGAGTTAGCGAACATCGTGCGAGAGAGATCGCCGGTTTTACGGCCAACTACCGCTGTAAAAAACTGATTTACTACGAGCACTGCACAGACGTGCGTGATGCGATCGCTCGTGAGAAGCAATTGAAGAAATGGTCGCGTAGCAAAAAGGTAGCGCTGATCAAGAAGATGAACCAGTACTGGCTTGATCTGGCGCCAAAGGTGTTGGGAGAAGAGCAAGGAATGCCTACTTTGCAGGCGGGTAAACTGTTTCGCTGACCATGACAAAAGGGAACGCCGATCTTGTCATTCCGAGCGTAGTTGAGGACCGTCTACCTATTCGGAAGATATTTAGAGATGTCTCGACTTTCGCTCGACATGACAGAAAGGGAGGCCCGTGCGGCGACAACTGGAACTCGATCAGACAACACAGCCGCCGGACATGACTACCGATCTATTCGGCTCTATCACAACCAAGGTCCTCACCGTCGCCGAATTAACCCGCGCGATTCGCGGGACGCTGGAAACGAGATTCGGCGCGGTTTGGGTCCAAGGCGAAATTTCGAACTACAAACAACACCCTTCGGGACATCAGTATTTCACCCTCAAAGATTCACGTGCCCAGATCGCGTGCGTGATTTTTCGGAACGCGCCCCTCTCAATTCGGCAGCCCCTGGCGGATGGCGCACAAGTGCAGGTTTACGGAAACGTCAGCGTCTTCGAGGCACGCGGTCAATACCAGCTCAGCGTCGAAATCGTTCAGCCGCGTGGACTGGGTTTGCTGCAGGCGAAATTCGAAGCACTCAAACGAAAATTGGAAGCGGAAGGGTTATTCGATCCAGCACGAAAGAAACTGCTGCCGAAATTTCCGAAGCGAATCGGAATTGTCACTTCCCCGAGCGGGGCTGCAATCCGCGATATTCTCAACATCTTGCGGCGGCGCGCCCGCGGAATTGAAATTGTGATCAATCCCGTTCGGGTGCAGGGGACCGGTGCAGCCGCGGAAATCGCCTCGGCCATTAACGAGCTTTCCAATCCAAGCACGATCTGGCCGCCCATCGATTTAATTGTCATCGCGCGCGGTGGCGGCAGTATCGAGGATTTGTGGGAGTTTAATGAGGAAATTGTCGCCCGCGCGATCGCAGCCGCGCTGGTCCCGATTGTTTCCGGGGTCGGACATGAAATCGATTTCACCATTGCCGATTTCGTGGCGGATTTGCGCGCGGCCACGCCGAGCGCCGCGGCGGAATTGATTGTGCCAGCCGCAGCAGAGCTCGACCGGCGCATAAATGAACTGACCGTTTGCCTGCAGCGTTGCTGGCGAAACTTCATTGTGCGTGAGCAAACGCGATTGCGTCTGTTTTCCGAGCGGACGGTCGGACGTGAATTGCTGACCCGAATTCAGGATGGCAAACAAGCGCTCGATTGGAGACGCGAAAGTTTGCAGCGGAACGCGACGGGATTTGTCGTAAACTGGCGCAGCCGTTTAGCGGAAAATGCGGCCGCACTACGGCGCCACGATCCGTCGCGCGAGATTGTTTTGCGGCGGAGCCGATTTGCCGAGTTTGCGCGGCGTCTGACGACATGTCCGCCGCAACTAGTTGGGGCGACGCGAAAGAGATTCGAGCGAGCGGAGAAAATTCTCGCTGTGCTCGGGCCGGACGCGACATTGCGCCGAGGCTACAGCATGACAACGGATGCCGAAGGAAATCTGGTTCGCTCAGTTACGCAGGTGAAGCGTGGCGACAGAATTCACACGCGGGTCACGGACGCGGTGATTAAATCGAACGTCGCGTAGCCCAGCGGCCTGCTGTGCTTCTGTCATATCGAGCGAATATGCCAGTCCGGCTCGGACCGAGACATCTCTAAATATTTCCTGAATAGCTAGAGATTCCTCGACTGCGCTCGGAATGACAAAGGGACAGGGCCGTGTCCCTCCAAGGAACCTTCCCGAATGTAAGCCCAAAAAAGAATTCGCCGACCGCGCGAGCGGCCGGCGAATCAAACTTCGATGTCGTTCAGTGGAAAAACTGTGCCATTACGGCCAGGTTAGCAGGTTTGCACCATCCCCATTTGTGACGGTCCCATCTGCATCGCCTATCTTTTTGCCTACGGTTCCCTGAAAGATCGCTCCGTTGGCTCCAGCTACTGCGTTGTTCTTTCGCAGAATGCTAGCATCGCCACCTCTCCGCTGGACGATAAAACCTTTGTCTCCAAACGGGGCTGTTGTTACGCCCTGAAGGGTCGTGCTATATGTGTAGTTGTTCGTTTCGAGAAAGACTACATTCGATGAAGCAGCGTCTGTTACCCTAAAGAATTTGAAAGCCGGAGTAGTTCCAGCGAGAGTGACGGTGACAGGCGGACCGGCGTTTGCTGTCACAGTCGCGTTGGTACCAGGGGCGTTTAGCAGTTTTTGGAGATCACCGGGCTTCAAGTAGTCATTTGAGACGAGCCGATTGCAGTAATCGGTGACGGTCACGATACCCGCCGGGTCATCGCCCGGCCAGACGAGGGTCGGATCGGAGTTGGCTGCGCCATCGAGCGCCATTTGTTGGCCCGCGAGATAGAGCTGCCGACCATTGTTTAGGGTGCCGGTCATTTGGCCTTTGGTGAGCGCGCTGGTGAGAGCGGGCACGGCAAAGGCGGCGAGGACGGCGATGATCGAAATAACGACGAGCATTTCGATGAGAGTGAATGCGGATTGAGAGCGTTTTTTCATAGAGAGGGATTTAGTGTTAATTTATAGAAACTATAAGCTACCAAGAAGCCGCCTCAGGAAGCAAGACTTTCTTTTTCTCTTTTCAGAGCAACCGTGGCCAGCGGCGGAAGGTTGACACGAAGCGAATGCTCCCGCCCCTGCCAGGGTTCGTCCGTCGCAGTGATCCCGCCGAGATTGCCCACATTGCTACCGCCATAAGTCTCGGCATCCGTATTGATGATTTCACGATAAAAACCGGCCCCCGGAGCGCCAATGTGGTAGCTGTAATGCACCACCGGCGTGGCGTTTACGATAAAGACGATGATCTCGCCCTCACGGGATTTCCGCATCCACGCGACAACGCTATTTTCGGCATCGTGGAAATCAATCCATTCGAATCCCTCGTAGGCATCGTCCAAATCCCAAAGCGCCGGCTCGCTTTTGTAGAGATAATTCAAGTGCTGAACCAGGCGGCGTAGCCCATCGTGCAACGGCGATTGCAGTAACCCCCAATCCAACGACGTGTCATGGTTCCATTCCCGCCATTGCCCGAATTCGCAACCCATAAAAAGAAGCTTTTTCCCCGGATGTCCGAACATCCAGGCATAAAACATCCGTAAATTGGCGAACTTTTGCCAGACATCCCCCGGCATCTTCGAGAGCAGCGATCGTTTCCCATAAACAACTTCATCGTGGCTCAACACCAGAATGAAATGCTCCTGAAAAGCGTAGAGGAGCGAGAAGGTAATGTTTCCCTGATGAAACCGCCGGTAAATCGGATCAAGCTGCATGTAATGGAGAAAGTCGTGCATCCAGCCCATATTCCATTTAAAGCCGAACCCGAGTCCGCCAAGGTAGGTCGGGCGTGACACGCCGGGCCACGCGGTTGATTCCTCGGCGATGGTCATGATCCCGGGGAAGCGCTCGTAGCAAACTTCGTTGAAGCGTTTCAGGAAATAAACGGCATCAAGATTTTCGCGGCCCCCAAAAGCATTCGGGATCCATTGCCCTTCCTTGCGCGAATAGTCGAGATAGAGCATCGAAGCGACCGCATCCACGCGCAGACCGTCGATGTGATATTGGTCGAGCCAGTAGAGCGCGTTTGCGATGAGAAAATTGCGGACCTCATTGCGTCCGAAGTTAAAAACGAGCGTGCCCCAATCCGGTTGCTCGCCCTGGCGCGGGTCCATGTGCTCGTAAAGATCAGTGCCATCAAATTCAGCCAGACCGTGAGCATCCTTCGGAAAATGCGCCGGGACCCAGTCCATAATCACGCCGATCCCGGCCTGATGACAGCGGTCGATAAAATGCCGAAACTCGTCTGGTTTTCCGAAGCGGCTGGTGGGCGCGTAATAACTAGTGACCTGATAACCCCAGGAACCTTCGAAGGGATGTTCCGCCACCGGCATTAATTCGATGTGGGTGTAACCCATCTCGAGGACATACGGCAAAAGGGTATCCGCCAGTTCGAGGTAGCTGAGGAAACGATTCCCCTCTTCCGCTTTGCGCCGCCACGATCCGAGGTGGACCTCATAAATACTCAGCGGACTGCGCGGCATATTTTTCGAACGGCGCGCCTCCATCCAGGCGGCGTCGGCCCAGCGATAACGACTCAGATCGTAGACCAGCGAGGCGGTCTCCTTGCCATGCTGGCTAAAAAAGGCGAACGGATCGCTTTTCAGGAAAATCGCGCCACTTCCGGTGCGGATCTCAAATTTGTAGTGCGCGTTTTCACCGATACCGGGAATGAACAATTCCCAGATGCCGCTGCCGATCAACTTGCGCATGGCGTGAACCCGGCCATCCCAGCCATTGAAATCCCCAACCACACTGACGCGCTGGGCGTTCGGTGCCCAGACGGCGAAGTAAACGCCAGTGTCGTCACCGATCTTGCGAAGATGCGCGCCGAATTTGTCGTAAAGGCGCCAATGTTGGCCTTCGGCGAAGAGATGAATGTCCACTTCGCCCATGATCACGCCATAGGAATAGGGGTCTCGGGTGATCTGTTCACTGCCATCCCACCGTTTGATTTCCAGGGTGTAAAAACATCACGCGGGCATTTCTCCAGCGTGGCTTGAAAAAGGCCTTCACCCTGGATTTTCTCCGCGGGAACAACCGAACCATTGTGGTTGAGTTTGATTGAAACCTCGCGTGCGTCGGGGCGGAAAACGCGGACCAAAACATCGTCACGCAATCGATGCGGCCCGAGGATGCGAAACGGATCCGGGTGCGCGCCCTGCAGAAATGCGCGCAGCTCATCGGTCATGAGCACGGAAATATCGAATTGTTTCATTAGCGAGAAGGGCATCTTAGAGCGTATCGATAAAAAGTCATTCTCCGCCGGTTGAGGATGACTAAATGGTCAGAGATGTCTCGGTCCGAGCCGGACTGCCGTATTCGCTCGACATGACAAGAGGGACCACTGAACCCGGGTAGCGATATCCTCCACCGCGGATTCTCCGTCCTTTTGTCCTTCCGAGCGTAGTCGAGGAATCTCTAACTATTTTCGATGCCACAGGACTATAACTTTTGGGTCTACATCGTCACGAATGAGCATGACAGCGTTCTTTACATTGGCATGACCAATGATTTAGCGCGCAGGATCAGCGAGCATCGCGCCGGTGAAATTCCCGGGTTTACGGCGGACTACCGCTGCAGAAAGCTCGTCTATTACGAACATTGCACAGATGTGCGAGACGCGATTGCGCGGGAAAAACAGCTTAAGAAATGGTCGCGAGAGAAAAAAGTGGCGTTGATCGCAACAATGAACCCGCGCTGGAAGGATCTCGCGCCAGGAGTTCTCGGAGAATAGTTAGAGATGTCTCGACTTCGCTCGACATGACAAAAGGGAGCACTGAACCGGGGTAGCGATATCCTCCACCGCGGATTCTCCGTTCCTTTTGTCATTCCGAGCGTAGTCGAGGAATCTCTAACTATTTTCGTTGCCACAGGACTATAACTTCTGGGTCTACATCGTCACGAATGAGTATGACAGCGTGCTCTACATTGGCAGACCAATGATTTAGCGCGCAGGATCAGCGAGCATCGCGCCGGAGAGATTCCAGGTTTTACGGCGAATTATCGTTGCCGAAAATTGGTCTATTACGAGCACTGCACAAATGTGCAGGATGCAATCGCACGCGAAAAGCAGCTCAAGAAATGGTCGCGATCGAAGAAAGTGGGATTGATCGTAACGATGAACCCACGGTGGAACGATCTCGCGCCAGAAGTTCTCGGAGAATAGTTAGAGATGTCTCGACTTCGCTCGACATGACAGAAAGGGCATTGAAGGGGGCAGCGATAGTGTGGTCGGCTCGTTCTCTGCCGTCTTTGTCATTCCGAGCGAAGTCGAGGAATCTCTAACTATTCTCCGAGAACCCACATGATAATAACTTTCGACGTGATGGGAAAGACGGCGGCGTTGCTGTCGCCCGTCGTTTTCTGTCATTCCAGGGGTAGCCAGCTCTGCGGCAAGTCGAATGGGCCCCGGAATCTCAAGCTTTTAGCAGAAAGAAAATTAGAGCTCGACATGACAGGAAGTGTTGATGGGAAAGGGCTGCCTCCGGGATTTCCCCACGATTAAATTTGTTTTTGCATCGCGCCATTTCTAATTTCGCGCCCGATGCAGCGTCTTCTTCTCGCCGTCGCCGTTGTGCTAGCGGCTTTGCTGCTGGCCCGCGATCCCTACGTGGATAAGGCAGACGCATTTTTTCTCGATTGGTTGTTGCGAAATACTCCTGCATCCGGCGATCATGCGCCATTGACGGTAGTCGAAATCGGCGGCAGCCCGACCGTTGAAACGCAGCCTAATCAACAGGTGCCGAGCAATTCTCCCGAGTGGCGTCCTAACGCCGGTGCGGTCTCACCGCTCGAGTTCGCGCTCTTTTTCCAGGGCATTCTCGAATTCAAGCCGACTGTGGTTGCAGTTGAACCACCCTTGAAATGGCGCGAGCGCGACAAGAACCAGGAACAGGTTTTTCTCGATCAGGCAATGCGGGTCCCCAAGCTGCTGCTCTCGGCCGAACTAACGTCGACGCCCGACCCGGATGCGCCGCCAGCGGAAATACCGGGCTTCCCCCATGTGAGCGGGCGGCGCGGAGATCTCCCCACTTTCACCGGGATTCAGCGTCAACCCGACGAGGATTTGCGACTGATTTCTACAATCGGTTACGTCAACTTGCCGGATGAAACGACGACGCGCGTGCCGTTGCTTTTTAATTATCGTGGCGAAGTTATCCCAGCCTTTGCTCTGCAAGCCTTCTTGACCTGGGCGCGCGTTCCAATGAGCGAAGTGCAAATCGAAGTCGGTTCCCACATCGCGCTGCCAGGCGGTCGCAAAATTCCAATCAACTGGGATGGCACGCTGATGGTGAATCCAAATTGGTCGAAACTCGGACGTCGTTTCACGTTGAATGAGTTGCTCTTGCTCGCGCAGCAACGACAAAAGAACCCCGCATTGGAAAGCCTGCACGAGGATTTGATTCTTGCGCGCACCCCTTCAAATCTACTCGCACCGGCCGACGTTTTCGCTGCTACCATCGCTACCTTGCAATCCAACCATTTTGTCCGTCGCGTCAGCGTGCTATTTGACGGCGCAGTGGTCTTGTTCATCGCACTGCTCGCTTCGCGCGCGGTCCGGGCCTCGCGCATCGACCTCGTTCTCGGCCTGATCGCTTTCACCGCGGCCTATTGCCTGATCGCATTCACAGTAATGGCGCGCTACACAATTTGGGTTCCCGGGCTTGTTCCCTTGGGAACAGCCTGGTTACTCGGTCTTCTCGCCTTCGTTTGGCCGCGGCCAAAACATCGAGCAGAAGCAACGGAAATCGCAGTCCCACCCCCGGCGCCCTAGCGCATGGATCCCTCACCGGAATCGACCGAAGAGCGAATCAGGCGCCTGCACGGCCAGGGCATGGTCGATCTGCACTTCGATTTGCCCATGTTCTTGTACGACAATCGCGACCGCAAAAATGTCCTGGCGAGCGATTTTCTCCCGGAATTTGAAGCGGGCGATATCGGGACGGCAGCGGCCGGCATTTACATCGAAGATCAATATATACCGGCCAAAGCGTTGGAGGTAGCGCTCGCGCAGGTGGCGCGAATCTATGTCGAGGTCGAGCGCTGTGATCGATTCACGATTTGCCGATCCTACGCGGAGATCAAACACGCACGCGAGCAGGGAAAAATAGGGCTTCTAATTACGATGGAGGGGGCCGAGCCGATCGGGACTGATCTTAATTTGGTCTACATTTTCTACGAATTGGGGCTACGTGTCATCGGTCTTACCCATGCGCGCAGCAATGCCGCCGGCAGCGGCGGGGTTTTCGTACCCACCGGATCGTCGCCCAAAGGACTGACGGCCTTCGGATGTGAGCTGGTCCGGGAATGCGAACGAATCGGCGTGATTCTCGATCTTGCGCACATCAACCCGGCCGGCTTCGACGACATTTTGGAAAACACCACCCGACCGGTGATTGTTTCGCACACCAACGCGCGCAAGTACTACGACATCGAGCGCAACATCAGCGACGAGCAGATTAAAATGGTGGGCGCGCGCGGCGGCGTGATCGGAATCAATTCTGTTCTTGTTAGTCCAAAAAAAGAAGATTCGACCCTGGATCGCTATGTCGATCACGTCGCCTACGTCATAGACCTGATTGGCATCGACGGCGTTGGTATCGGTTTCGATTTCTTCGAATTCATTTACCGGCGCTGGTCGGAAGAGGAACGCGTGAAGTTTCACCAAAAGTTTCCTAATGTGCACTTCATTCCCGATCTTTTGCATCACGGCCACGCTCGAAATTTGACTGCCAAGTTGATCGAACGCGGATTCAACGATGGGCAAATCGAAAAAATTCTTTTCCGAAACTGGATGCGGATTTTTGAGGAATTACTGTAGCGGCAACCTGCGTTGCAGCCACGGCTGCGTCGGTCGTGAGAAACAGATCGACAGCGCTTTAATTAACTCGAGGAAGGCGCAGTCCTGCTTCGACCAAAATAGTTAGAGATGTCTCGACTTCGCTCGACATGACAAAGGAGGCTGTTCGAGACCATCAACAGACGGATCGGTTTTATCGCCACTATTCCTCAAAAGCCACTCACCAGACGCCTACACAATCGGAAGCGTGGAAAACTTTTTCCCGAGGACGAGCTGACTCGGCGCACCCAGCCATTTATCCAAGACCGTTGCGTAAACGGTGCGAAAATCGGTGTTGAATTTCAAATCGCCATTATCGAGATCAGTCAGGCTCGGGTGTTTCCCGAACAACCCCGGCTTCACTGCACCGCCGACGAGAAACATCGGCGCCGCCGTGCCGTGATCGGTTCCATTGTTCGCATTTTCCCCGACGCGGCGCCCAAACTCACTGAATGTCATCAGCAACACACGCTGGAAATTCCCCTGCTGCTTTAGGTCCGCGACAAACGCCGCGATCGCATCGTCAATCACACCCAGCAGCCGATCGTGCGAACCGATTTGCCCGGCGTGAGTATCGAATCCGCCCTGGCTGGCATAATAGACCCGCGTCGGCAATCCGCCTGCGATCATCCGCGCAATCAAATTGAAGCTCGCGCCCAGCGAACCCGGTGGATACGGCACGTTCGATTTATACTTGCGTGCGATCGCCAAAATTTTGTCGGAACTGAGCTGGGCATCGAGCGCAGTGCGTCTCAAAAAATCTTCCGTGCTCGCGCCATTGTGCATTTTTCCCGGCAACGAAGAGATTGAGCTTCCGTCTGTCGGTATGTTTTCCTGGGCCGCACCGATGAGTTGCCGATAAAATGTTTCTTCGTCGCTTAACGGCTTGCCGTCCGCGCCGGTTGATGCCTTCCAGCGAAATTGCTCGGGTCTTGAAAGAGTCACCCCCGTCGGATTCTTGGCTGAAAACGCCTGGGGCGATTGATCACCGATTGCGAGGCCCACGGTCGGATCCGCGCCGCTACAACAATTATCGAAATAGCGCCCAATCCAGCCTTCGCTGGAAAATTGATTCGCGTCCGATGCCGTTTGCCAAATTTCGGTGGACCGGAAATGCGAGCGGTTGGGATTCGGATAGCCGACACCTTGAACAATCGCGAGTTCCCCTGAATCATGCAGCGTCTTCAATCCCGTTAGCCGCGGATTCAAACCAACGTAGGAATCAAGCTTCAAAACTTTGTCCGCCGGCAAGGCCAGTTTCGGACGGACCCGGTGATAATTGTCCTCTGCGAATGGGATAACGGTGTTCAAGCCATCGTTACCACCGGCCAACTGAAGGACAACGAGAATGGTGCCGTCTTTTCCCGTGACGGTTTGGGTGATCGCGTCGGCGGCGAGGGCGTTGAGCGCGAAAAATGTTTTCTCAATGAAAACCGGCAGGGTCCAGCTGGCGGCCGCGCCCAGGACGGAGGTGCGCAAAAATTTACGACGGGTTTGAAGGGTAGGGTTCGTTTTCATAACAAGCACTTGTCATCCCGAGCAACGTCGAGGGATCCCGTCGCGAAATCTTTGAGGGAACTTCAACGGGATCCCTCGACTGCGCTCGGGATGACGGGTCCTTTTATTCATGCCAGTTGGTAAAGTGGAGTGCTCATCATCAAATGGATTAAGCCGCGAATGGTCGCATCTTCCGCACTGGCATCGCGCTCCTCGAGAAATTTCGAGAACGTCACAGCGTCTCTCGCTGGCGGCTCTGTTTGCAAAACGCGCCGGCTGAGTTCGGCAATCAATTTTTCGGGATTTTCGCGCACCTCCGGTCGCACGATCTTGTTTACGTCAATGGGAACACGATGGACTTCTTCTGCCAGCGTTCCACCCGCGCCCGCACGGAAACCAAGATCGCCGCCCTGTCTCTTTATTGCCCCCGGCAAAATAGCGTCACCATTAATCAAGTAGTTCGCGAAGTTGTTTCGAAAAAGCAGCGTGGAAGTGCTGATCCAGCTTTTCCCGCCGTCCCAGCCTTTCACGTTCGGAGGCGCGAAAAGGGTTTGTCCCATTTGCCGCATGGCATTTTGCACAATGTGCGGAGCCGGCAACTCACAGCCGAGCACCTTGCAGGTCTGAACAATGAATTGGGTGGGGGTTTTGATCTGCGATCGCATAACCCGCTCCGAATGAAACTCCTCCGAGCAAAAGATCTCCCAGAGCAGTGGCTTCATTTCGAAATTGTGCGCGCGCATGCGCTCGGCCACCAGATTGACCAACTGCACCGATGGTTCGTCCTCGATGAAATACCGGCAAATTTTACGACCGATGAATTCCGCACAGGCCGGTTGTTTGGTTAGAATGTCGATGATGTCGTCACCGTTGAAGTTGCCAGCGCGTCCCTGAAAATTTTTCGCCCCGGCGTCGTGCTGATTAGGGGCAGACCGGAAACGCTGAGTCGCGAGATCAAGCCGATAACCAGTAAAAGCACGGGCCGACTCACGCACGTCTTGTTCGGTGTAGTTACCGATGCCAACGGTAAACAATTCCATTAGCTCCCGTGCCCAATTCTCGTTAGGATGTTCCCGCCGGCTTTGTGGAAGATCGAGGTAGATCATCATCGCCGGATCGCGCGAGATCGCTTTCGTCAGGGCCACGAAATTGCCGAGGGCGTGATGGCGAAGGGTATCGTTTTGCAGCCACATCCAGTAGCCGTCCTTCACCTTCTCCACACTGGTGGCGAAATGGCCGTGCCAGAAAAGTGTCATTTTTTCCACTAACGGCGCCGGCGTGGTCGCGATCTGTTCCAGCCACCAGCGACGCAGATCGACCAATTCGTCGCCTTCCATCTTGCGCGCCTCGTGCATTTTCGAGGCGTCGCCGCTTTGTTTCGCGGCCCGCGCTTCCGTTCGGATCGCGCGCAGATCGCGCGGACGCGCCCAATCCGGCGCGGGCACGTTGTAAGCGCTCGCTCCTACTTCAATCAAGTCGTGCACCGCACCCTCGAGGCCTTTGGCAAAGGTCGCGCTGATTTCTTCCCGCGTTCCACCGAATGCTGCACGATTCAGCAAATGCGCCGCTGCGCGTTCATCCCAGCGCGCTTTCGGCAAGAAAGATAGCACGCTGATTGAACAGCAATTAGTGGACTAAGTTGCGGCGTGATACTGTTCTTTTCCTCTTCCTGCCACTCCTAATCTTCCTCGGATTCGCATCATAGAATAGGGATATGATTACGAATAGGATTGCATTAGGAATAACAGGAAGAGGAAGCGTAAAAGTAGTTCAGCGGCATGAAGTTCATCAATCTCACCCGTCATACTGAGATCGGCGCGAACTCTTACTATCTCGAGGCGGGAGGCAGGCGGTTGATTCTCGATTGCGGGATGCATCCCAAAGATGCGGGTGAGAATGCGCTGCCAAATTGGAAGCCGATCGAGGGCCAAACACTCGACGCCATTCTTATCACTCATGCGCATCAGGATCACATCGGAACGCTCCCGGTATTGATGCGCCACCAGCCGCACGCGCGCGTTTTCATGACGGAAGCGACCAGCGAAATTGGATCTCTTCTTCTCCATAATTCCGTGAACGTAATGACGCGGCAGCGTGAAGAGCTCGGCCTCACGCTTTATCCGCTTTTTGGGCATCGCGAAAGCGATCGCGCCATTGCCCAATGGCACCTCTGTCGATATCGGCAGCCTTATACGACCAGCGGTAATCAGGTCGGTGATGACGACGCATTAACCTTCGAATTTTGGGACGCCGGGCATGTCCTTGGTTCGTCTGGAATTCTTTTGCGAGCGGAAGGGCGGACAATCTTTTACACCGGCGACGTCAATTTCGATGATCAAACAATCATGCAATCGGCGATTTTTCCGCAAAGCAATATCGATGTTTTGATCATGGAATGCACCCGCGGCGATACTCCCGAGGTCGTTGGTTGGTCGCGCGAGTCAGAAGAGAAAAAGCTGGCAGCCGCGATCGATGCAACTTTTAGCCGCGACGGCTGCGCGCTGATTCCAGTGTTTGCGCTGGGCAAAACGCAGGAAGCGCTCGGGATGTTTTACGAATTTCGCCGACAGCAACAATTAGCCTTTCCGGTCTACATCGGCGGACTCAGCTCGAAAATGACGGAGGTGTACGATCGCCGGGTCAATCAAACGCGCCGGCAATGGCCACGCCTGCAATTGATGCAGGATGTCGCACCCTTTGTCCTGAACGGCCAGACCATTAACGATTCTCCTGCGCGCCCAAGCCGCGTCTACGCGCTTTCCAGCGGCATGATGACGCCAAAAACGCTTTCCAATATTTTCGCGCGCCGCCTCGTCGGAGTTCCGCAGCACTCGATTTTGTTCGTCGGCTACGCTGACCCGGAATCACCCGGTGGAATTTTGCGCTCCGCCAAAAGCGGCGACAGCGTTTCGCTCGACCCTGGCGAACCGCCGCAAACTTTGCGCTGTCACATCGAGCAATTTCAATTCAGCGCGCATGCCTCGCGCGAATCGCTCATTGCCTACGCGGCAAAAGTCGGGCCGAAGAAAATTCTGCTCGTGCACGGCGATCCGCCGGCGGTGGAATGGATGCGGGCACGACTGGCAGGCGAGTTGCCCAACTGTGATGTGATCGTGCCGACGCCGGGCGAGAGCTACGAATTGTGAATGGGGAAGTGCAGCCTGCAGTTTTCGGCAGCTTGCCGAAAACGATTCGCTGTTTGCATTCCTGTTGTAGCCACGGCTCTATGAGCCGTGCCCGCGCGCCTCACAGAGGCGCGGCTACAAATGAAATTCATCTCCTGGAATATCAACTCGCTGCGGAAGCGCCAGCAACGTCTGCTTGATTGGTTGGCGAAAGAAGAGCCGGATGTCGTTTGCTTGCAGGAAACAAAGTGCAGTGATGATCAATTTCCCGAACTGGCACTCGCAGCGGCAGGTTATCGCTGCGTCTTTCATGGCCAGAAGTCTTACAACGGCGTCGCGATTCTTTCCCGTCACGAGCCGCGAGAACGCCAGGCCGCGTTGTGCGACGAAAGCGAAGATCCGCAGGCACGAGTGATCGCGGCAACGATCAAGGACGTGCGCGTGTTTTCCATTTACGCGCCAAACGGGCAGGCGGTCGGCACACCCGCGTTCAATTACAAATTGCAATGGTTCGTTCAACTGCGCGATTGCATCGCGGAGGCGCAGAAATCTTTTACCCACGTGATTGCATGCGGCGATTTCAATGTCGCACCGGAAGATCGTGATGTGCATGATCCCCGCCTTTGGCGCGGCGCCATTATGTGTTCGGAGGAAGAACGCGCCGCTTTTCGCGCACTCGAACAAATCGGTTTGCGCGATACCCTTCGCATCCATCATGTCGAAGGCGGTCTTTTCAGTTGGTGGGATTATCGGATGCTGGCGTTTCAAAAAAATCGCGGACTCCGCATCGACGCGATTCTTGCCAGCGAATCATTGGCCGAACTTTGCACCGCGGCGGGGATCGATCGCGAAATGCGCAAAGGCAGCGATCCGTCCGATCATGCCCCCGTCTGGGCAGAGTTCTCTTAAACACAACTGACAATTCGTTTTTTCGAGTCGGACGTGGCGTTCTCACAGCACGTCATCCCGAGTGGCGAACACGACGAGGGATCCTACACCGTCTGGGTAATCCGATCTAGCTTGTGTGATCAACGGCCATGGGTGAGGTCCCTCGCTTGCGCTCGGGATGACAAAACGTGCGCATGCGCGGTCCGAATATCAGGCGACGGGCATGCGAGCGGCCATGCCGCATTGACTCCGCAACCTCATCGGCTGAGCATCGCGTGATCGAACGCGCGGAATTCTCTCTTTGTCATCCTGAGCGGAGCGCAGCGAAGTCGAAAGATCTCTAACCATTTGTCTGGGCGACCAGGTCCAGTCGTGATACTCAAGCAAGCGATGTGTGAAAAACAGCGCGACCCGTCCTTGACTAGTTAGAGATTCCTCGACTGCTCTCGGAATGCCAAGTAAGAGCTTGAGTAGCATCGCGCGACGGAGAGCGCGATCCACCTCAATTTCATGAAAGAACAACTCCGCGTTGCCAACCCGCCACCGAAACCGCTCATGATTTAGTTGGAACACAGACGTGCAGTCTGTGCGCCCAGCGCAGTTGCACTGCGCTGTGAAAACAAAAAAAACACAGCCGACAGAATGTCCGCTGGGCGCACAGGCAGGAATGCCTATGTTCCGACGCAACCCCAAAATGAAAACATGAGCGTGCCGTCTCGCGTTGCTAACCCGCCACCGAAACCGCTCATGATTTGGGATGGCGAATGTCATTTCTGCCGCCGCTGGATTGAGCGCTGGCGCGAAATTACCGCGGGCGAAATTGAGTATGCACCATATCAGGAAATCGCGGACCGTTTTCCAGAAATTCCGCGCGAACAATTCCAGCGCTCGGTCGTTTATATCGATAAGTCCGGTCAGGTTTTCGTCACGGCGGAAGCGGTCTATCGGTCACTACGTTGCCGGCCCTCGAAAAAATGGCTGTGGTGGAGCTACCAACACATCCCTGGCTTCGCTGCGGTTTCTGAATTGGGTTACAACTTCATCGCACGGCATCGCGGGTTCGCCTCGGCAATAACGCAATTGCTTTGGGGGAAAGACGTTCGGTCCCCAACTTATTTTTGGGCGCATCGCTGGTTTCTACGTGCACTCGGTCTTGTCTATTTGATCGCGTTCGTTTCACTTTGGATCCAGATCGACGGTCTCGTCGGAGCGAATGGCATTTTGCCAATCAGCGATTATTTGTCGCTGGCGCACCGCGAGATTGGATACAAAACAGTCTGGATTCTGCCGACACTCTGCTGGTTTAATTCGAGCAACGGTTTCCTCCATTTTCTTTGCGGCAGCGGCGTTCTGTTCTCGCTCCTGCTGATCTGCCGGATTGCTCCGGCTATTTCGTTAGGCGTTCTTTTCGTTTCTTATCTCTCGCTTAGCGTCGCAGGCCAGGCGTTTCTTAGCTTTCAATGGGACATTCTTCTGCTTGAGACTGGATTCGTCGCTATTTTTTTCGCGCCCTGGCAGGTTTGGCCTCGATCAGCGCCTGCGGCTATACAACCGGTCTCACCGGTCGCGATGTTTCTGCTCAAGTTTCTCCTCTTCAAGCTCATGTTCATGTCTGGGGTGGTGAAACTCACCAGCGGCGACAATTGCTGGGGTTGGATCAATCATTCCTTTCATTGGAGCGCACTGACCGCGCTTGATTACCATTACTGGACCCAACCGCTCCCGACCGTCTTCGCCTGGTTCGCGGATAAACATCCCGAATGGTTCAAAAAGTTCTCGGTCGCCTTTTGTTTGGTGGTCGAAATCATCGTTCCGTTTTTCATTTGGGCGCCGCGCCGGCCACGTTTGATCGCAGCAGGTTTGCTAATTTTTCTTCAACTCGCAATCGCCATCACCGGTAATTACTGCTTCTTCAATTTGCTCACGATCGCGCTTTGCCTCTTGCTCATCGATGACGCGGCTTGGAGGGTAGGGCGAGACTCCGTCGAGCCGCGCGCGTTCTCGAAAGGCTCGACGGAGTCTCGCCCTACCAAAATACGGCATTGGCTCGCCATCGCCATCCTCATTATCACCTTGCCGCTAAATTTCTGGCTCTGTTACACCGCACTGAAGCCCGAGGCTGAGTGGCCCAAGCCGCTACTGGTGGTCTATGCACGCCTCGAGCCATTCCGAATCCTGAATGGTTATGGACTTTTCCGGGTGATGACAAAAGAGCGGCCAGAGATCGAAGTGGAAGGCAGCGCGGACGGAATCGATTGGGTTTCCTACGAATTCAAATGGAAACCGGGCGACTTGAATCGCGCTCCGCGCTGGTGCGCGCCGCATCAGCCGCGATTGGATTGGCAAATGTGGTTCGCGGCGCTCGGTGGTCGCCGGCAGGAAGATTGGTTCCAGAATTTCGTGGTCCGCTTGTTGGAAAATGAGCCGGCGGTCACACGATTACTCGCACGCAATCCCTTTCCCGATAAACCCCCGAAATACGTCCGTGCGATTTTGTTTAAGTATCAGTTCACTACTTCCGAGGAACGCCGAGCTACCGGTGCATGGTGGAAGCGGCGCGAAATAGGCGAGTTTTTCCCGGAAGCAACACTGCGCTAGTAGGTCGGCGGGTTGAACTTTCGGCGCCTACAGGCATTTTAAGGCGTGGCCAAGGAAGCACAGATTGTGACGGAAGGAACGGTGACTCAGGTATTACCGGGGACGATGTTCCGCGTTGATCTGCCCGGCCAACGCAATGTCCTGGCTCATATTTCTGGTAAAATGCGCAAGCATTTCATCCGTATCGTGCCCGGGGACAAGGTGTCGGTGGAGCTGTCACCTTACGATCTGACGAAAGCGCGGATAATTTTCCGCGAGCAATAAAGGAGGTTGAAAAGGTTGTAGCCCGGGTCGCTGGCCGCGCCTCCGTAAGCGCAGCAGGCACTCCAGTTTCGTTTAAATAACGGGATGCGGAAAGGTTTGCGCGACGGGGTTCGCGACCGGATAATGCCGTAAACCATCAACCATTTGGAGAAAGATCATGGCAGAAGAAAAATCGAATGAAAGTGGCGCGGCTGGCAGCGCGCAAAACAAACTGGAGAGCAGTAAAACTCATGCGCGCCGCGCAGCCGAAGATTTAAAATCGGCGGCGACGACAATGGCGGAGGATTATCGCGACAAAGCCACTCAGGCTTGGGGCGACGCCAAAGTGCGCGTCCGCACCTTGCAGGAGGATGGCGAAGATTATGTGCGCGAAAATCCGATGAAGGCGGTCATGACCGCACTTGGGATCGGTTTTGTTTTGGGCCTGATCTTTCGGCGTTAGCCGTTCATCATGGCTCGCGCGAGCGCGAGAGTGCGCAATCCGTCCGGACATGCCGGATTGATCGACAATGCGATTGGGTTAATCAGCGCGCTGTTCGCCTACGTTGAGACTCGAGCCGCGCTTCTGGCGGTCGAGTCAAAAGCGTTGCTGTTGCAATTGGCGGCGGTTGTCGCGTTTGCCTTGGGTGCGCTCATCGCGGTCGTGTTCGGATACATTTTTATCCTGGGTAGCCTGATCGTCGGCATCGCCCATCTCAGTGGAATTTCGTGGACATGGATCGCACTCGGCGCTGGATTAGTGCATATCGCGCTGGCTGTTGTTTGTGTGTTACTGGCAAAAGCAAGACTGACCGGCAGGCTCTATCCAGAAACACGAGCGGAATTAAAGAAAGACCAACAATGGCTGAAATCCCTAGGAAAGACCGGGCCGCAATAAAGAGCGATATCGCGCTTTCGCGTGATCGGATGGCAAGGGAGCTAAGCGGGCTGCGCTACGAACTAGATATTCCACGCAAAATAAAAAATTCATTTCGCGATCAAACTGCGATTTGGATCGGGGCCCTGGCGGTGGTGGGATTACTCATCGCAATCGCGCCGGCGCGAAAGAAAAAAGTCTACGTTCGCGGGAAAGACAATTCCAAGGGAAACGGCAAAGGTTTGTTGGAAGCAGGAGCGCTGGTTGGCGTCATAAAGTTTGCCGCAACTTTGCTGCGGCCGGCGCTAGTGAAGTTTGTGACCAGTAGGATTACTGGCTATTCAAGGACTAGATCGCGGACGATGAGCTGATCTAGCGATTGCCCCGTTCAGCGCCGCCACTCCTACCTCATCCCGAGCGCAAGCGAGGGACCTCGCCCACACTCCTCATAGTAAGGCCCGTGCCATTGCCTGCCGCTTTTCGGTTTACCTCATCGCGCTGCGGATGGCATGATCATAGCGCCCAATGAGTGCTCATCTGTTGCGTCACGTTGACGAATATCTTGCCGTCGCCCAGGAGGCTGGCGCATCAGATGTTCACCTGGGGGTAAACGCCCCGCCGGTCTGGCGTCTGCATGGGATGTTACAGCCAATCTGGCCGGATGCGCCGCGTTTCAAGGCGGAACAAACCCAAAAGCTAGCCGACACCTTTTTGAACGATGTGCAGCGCGTGCTGGTAAAGGAACGTGGAGACGCCGATTTCGCTTACGCCAATAGCAGAGGAAGATATCGCGCCAGCGTGGTGCGCCAGCGTCTCGGGACGGACATTGTTTTTCGCATCATCAATACCCGCGTTCGCACGATGGACGAGCTCGGTTTGCCGGAACACCTGAAGCTACTGACGCGATATCATAACGGTCTGATCCTCGTGACCGGATCGGTTGGGAGCGGAAAATCGACGACGCTGGCCGCGCTGGTGGAGCAGATCAATATCGAGCGACGTGAGCACATCATTACTTTGGAGGATCCAATTGAATACGTGCTCGAACCGAAAGGTTGTCACATTACCCAACGCGAAGTACACACGCACACTCTCTCCTTCGGCGTGGCGTTGCGCGGGGCGCTCCGCGAGGATCCCGATGTGATCATGGTTGGCGAGATGCGCGATCTGGAAACGATTTCGCTGGCCATCACCGCTTCAGAGACGGGCCACCTGGTTCTGGGAACGCTGCACACCGGCACTGCTGCGCGCACGCTGGATCGTGTGCTCGATGTTTTTCCGGTCGATCAACAAGAGCAAATCCGCATTATGATCAGCGAATCGTTGCGCGGCGTCATTAGCCAGCAGTTGATTCCCCGCGCCGATGGCACCGGCCGCGTCCTTGCGATCGAGACCCTGACCAACACGCCGGCCGTCTCCAACGTCATTCGCGAGGCCAGAACATTCATGTTGCCGGGAATTATCCAGACTGGTCGCAAGCAGGGCATGCAATTAATGGATGATGCGTTGATCGACTTACGGAAGCAGGGTTTGATCAGCACCGAGGAGGCGCTCGCTCGCGCCGATCAAAAAGAAATCGTGCGGCAACATATTGCGAAATGACGAAGCTCTAATGACGCGGGTCAAAGCAATGACAAAGCACAAAATCCGAAAGCGCCTGGTCGAAGAAATTTCGTCGTTCAGATTTTGTCATTCCTTGGTGCTTCGGCATTCGTCATTCGCCATTTAGCCATGCCTTATCTTGATCAGTTTCTTCAAGCAATCGTGGCGGCAGGCGCGTCCGACCTGCACATCGGCGAAGGTCAGCCGCCCAAGATGCGACGGCACGGCGATGTCATGGCGATGCGCCGCGAGCCGGTCCTGCGCGATGAAGCGGTGCTAATGCTGAGCGAAGTCGCCGGTCCGGCGAATTGGAAAATTTTCGACGAACGCGGTGATCTCGATTTTGCCTACGAAATGGATGCCGCGTCGCGCTTTCGCTGCAATTTTTTAAAGCAATCGAATGGGTATGGGGCCGTCTTTCGGTTAATTCCGACGAAGATCGCCACGCTGGAAGAGCTCGGCATACCAACGGTGGCGAAAGAATTTGGCAAATTGCGCGGCGGACTTGTCCTCGTAACCGGGCCAACTGGCTCGGGAAAATCAACCACCCTGGCGGCGTTAATTGATTACATCAATATCAACTTCGCCCGACACATCGTCACGGTCGAAGAGCCGATCGAGTTTGTTCATAAAAACAAGCGAAGCATCATCACGCAACGTGAAGTACCTGGCAACACCCGCTCGTTCCCGGAAGCGGTCCGCGCAGCATTACGCGAAGATGCCGATGTTGTGCTCGTAGGCGAGATGCGCGATTTGGAAACGATTTCGCTGGCGTTAACCGCGGCGGAGACGGGCCTGCTCGTATTTGGAACACTGCATACCAACAACGCGCGCAAGAGCGTCGATCGCATGGTCGATGTTTTTCCCGCGAGTCGCCAGCCGCAAGTGCGAACAATGCTATCTAATTCCCTGCGCGGGGTGCTGGCGCAATTGCTCCTGAAAAGGGCTGACCGGTCAGGACGTATTGCGGTTAACGAGATACTCATCGCCAACGCAGCGGTCGCGGCGATCATTCGCGAAGGCGCAACCCAAAAACTGCAGGACGTAATCGTTTCGGGTCGGGCCCAGGGCATGCAGTTCATGGACGACGCGATCTTTGCGTTATTGCAGAAGGGCATTGTTTCGCCGCACGAAGCGTTCATGAAGGCGATCGATAAGAATCGCTTCAAACAATACCTGCCAGCGGAAGAAGCGGCTTTGGGGAATGCCGCAGGCTCAGTGCCCGATGACGAACAGAAATTGCCTGGCAATTTCGTGAAACAACAACGCCGCGCCTGAAGCTATACCGCGAGTCCGGCGGAATCTTCCGGCAACGAAAAGTAACAGTTTGGCGTGCCACAGCCGTGGGACAGGCATCCCTGCCTGTCGAACCATTCGATCCTGGCAGGCGAGAGCGCCTGCCCTACAATTCTCTTACCGTTCGATAACATCACGTCATTTCAAAACCCGCATGCTTTGGCGTGAAGGACCTCGCGATTGAGGATGATTGTCCGCAAACCAGCGCGTGTGATCCACCATGTTGGGCGAGATCTCTCGCTTGCGCTCGGGATGAAAGGCGGTGAGTAGGCACGTTGGCCTTCGCAGTCTTTGTCGAACGAATAATCAATAGCTACGTCCGCGTTTCCGCGTTCCTTTCCGCGGTGAATAATGCCCTTCGGGAGCCTTGTGCGGAAGCTTCCATCCGTTCAGGCGGACCGGTATCGCCATGTCATAAAGCTGTTGGGCCCTGGGTGCTCGTGGCCACAATTCTTGGCTCGAGCATGGCCTTCATCGACGGCACTGTGGTCAACGTCGCGTTGCCGGCGTTGCAAAGCGCGCTCAACGCCACCGTCACCGATGTGCAATGGGTAATCGAAGCCTATTCCCTACTTCTTTCGGCGCTTCTTCTTGTCGGCGGCTCGTTAGGTGATCGCTATGGGCGACGCCACGTGTTCGTCATCGGCGTGATCATCTTCGGCGCGGCTTCGGCGTGGTGCGGTCTCGCTTCCGGAATCCACTCTCTGATTATGGCTCGCGCTGTCCAGGGATTCGGCGCCGCGTTGCTCGTGCCCGGAAGTCTCGCCATCATCAGCAGCTCCTTTCGCGAGGAAGATCGCGGACGCGCTATCGGCACCTGGTCTGGCTTTAGCGCGATCACTGCTGCTATCGGACCGGTCCTCGGTGGCTGGTTGATCGAGCAGGTTTCCTGGCGCGCGGTCTTCTTCATCAATCTTCCGCTCGCCATCATCGTCGTCGTCATTTGCTATTGGCGCGTCCCAGAAAGTTCCAGCAACGAAAAAGGGCGTCTTGATTGGCTGGGAGCAACTGTCATCGCCCTCGGTCTCGGCGCGCTGGTCTGGGGTCTGATTGAATCAACACGCCTCGGGTTTGCCAATCCTGCGATTGTGGCAGCGCTCGTCGCCGGACTAATTCTCATCGTCACATTTGTCTTTCTCGAAAGACAAAGCCGTCATCCCATGGTGCCGCTGGAGCTTTTTCGTTCGCGCACCTTCACCGGCGCCAACCTTCTCACTCTCCTTCTCTACAGCGCGCTCGGCGGAACCCTTTTCTTCGTCCCATTAAATCTTATCCAGGTACAGCACTACTCACCTACGGCTGCGGGGGCAGCTTTGCTTCCTTTTATTTTAATCATGTTCCTCTTGTCGCGCTGGGCCGGCGGGCTGGTGCAGAAATACGGAGCCAAGATTCCACTCGTATTCGGCCCTGCCATCGCCGCGATTGGATTCGCCTCATTCCTGCTACCTGCGGTTGGCGGCAGCTACTGGACAACGTTTTTCCCACCCATGACTGTTCTTGGCGTTGGGATGGCCGTCAGCGTTGCGCCGCTAACTACCACTGTTATGAACTCCGTTGCGCAAACGCGCGCCGGCATTGCTTCCGGAATCAACAACGCCGTCTCCAGAGTAGCTGGTTTACTCGCGATTGCTGTACTCGGAATCGTTATGTTATGGGAATTCAACCACACTCTCGATATGAAATTGTCAGGCTTGCCTTCCTCAATCCGACAATCACTCGACCAGCAACGGGCCAAGCTGGCCGGGGCCGATCTACCGCAGAACATTCCACCAGCCGTGCGCGCGGAACTGCGCGATGCGATCGATCGTTCCTTTGTAGCAGGTTTCCGCGCCGTCATGTTCGCCGGCGCGCTGTTAGCGGCAGGCGGTGCCCTCTGCGCCTGGTGGTTAATTAAAGCCGAAGCCGAAGCCAAAAGCTGAACGAACGGTCTGGCTATAGCTTCTCGATCTCAGCGCGAAGATCTTCTTTCGACTTTCCGAGTTTTTGTTGCAGACGCCCTAGCAGCTCATCTTCTTTCCCGTCGGCGAATGTAAGATCATTATCCGTCAATTGGCCATATTTCTGTTTCAATTTCCCCTTCACTTCGTTCCAACTTCCCTTGACCTGTAATTTCGTTGTCATAACAAAGCGGATTACGCCGCTCGGCCAGCGATTGGTTGCCTGCAAATCGCTGCGCTGGGGTCAAGTCTTTTGAGACACCACCCGTCAGTTCATTCCTGTCGTACAAGCGCGGATTACCCAGACGGCTCTGACCTCTGCGCTATCCGTGGTTAATTCTTGATCGCGAGGAACAAGATACTATCCCGGACGCAGCATTCTTTGCGAGAAAACGGTCGATCTTGCGGCCCAATTAAGGTGCATTTGACTTGTTTCGGCTGTATTCAGCTGCTCATTCTCACGCGAGCGAACGGCTCACAATGAGAACAGGTCTGATCGGACAAGCGATTAGTAAGCGGCGAGTTGCTTTCGCCCTGTTCATTGCAGGGAATGTTTCCGGGCAGGATCTGGTTCCCAGTTCACCGGCTCCCCAGGCGGCCGGTGCCACGGCGGAAGTGGAGCGTGTCGTCGTTACCGGCTCGAATATTCCCACTGCGGAAGAAGTGGGTCCGAACCCCGTCGATACCTATCGCCGAGAAGATATTCAGAAGTTGGGCGTTTACAACGGAACCGACCTACTCACCAAGCTGCCGCAAGAGATGGGCTCGACCGTCAACCAGAATATCACCAATGGCGGTGATGGGAGTGTCATACCCAACCTGCGTGGTTTGCTGCCCAAAGAAACTCTGGTTCTCATCGATGGAAAGCGCGCTGCCATAATTGGGAGCGGGGGGGGTAATGGTAATCCCGGCACCGCCGGGGTAGATATCAATCTCATTCCTTTCCCAATGATTGATCACATCGATATCCTGAAGGATGGCGCCTCGGCCATTTATGGCAGCGATGCGGTGGCAGGGGTGATTAACATTTTTTTGAGACACAGATTCCGTGGCCTCGAGATCGGCGGCAGTATCGGCAACACGAACTTGGGCGCCTCCAATGACGCGCGCGAGATAGAGGCGTGGATAATTGCCGGCACCGGGGATGACAAGACCGACATCCTTATCATTGCCGATGCCTACGATCGGGAGGCTATTTACAGCGCCGACCGCAATATTACCAGTAACGCGCAAGCGATACCCTTTGGCGGGGGCGATAGCCGCAGCACCAACAGACCTGGCCAGGTTAATACTAACGCAGGAGTCTTCATTTTGAATTCGAACATTGCTGTCCCGACGCCACACTCGGCTCCAAACGCCCAGACCAGTCCGCAGTATATTCAGCGCCCCTTCGATGGCCATAACGGCCCTTTTTTCAATTCGGACTTTTTTGCCTATAACTTCGCAGCGCTGACACCTTCGATCCCAGCGGCGGATCGCCAGAGCTTTTATGGCTCTGTCACCCACGATATTTGCGACAAATATTTAACAGTGTTTGCCGACTTCAAATATACGCGCTCGTTTTTTGATGCAGCCCTTGCGGCCACTCCGTTTGCGCCTGATGCCTTCAAGCAGTCGAACGGCACCGAATTCAGCCCGACGGGTATCAGTGTGCCGATCCAGAATGCGTTTAATCCGTTTACCGTGGGGGATGCTACTTTAATTCAGGACGGTGTCGCTATCCCGATGACTACCGGGGTCCGCTTCCGCGCGATCAACGATCAACGCGTCAGAACGTCCAAAACTACCTTCCAGGACACGTTATTCGACGCGGGACTTCGCGGTCAGCTGGGAGAATTTGGCGATTATTTCAAGAATTGGAATTGGGAGCTGGGTTTTCGTTACTCACGGAATTTCGAGCAAAACCTCACCGGTGGCGTAGTCAGCAGGTCAGGTTTGCGCGAAGCGCTGCTGGATACGGATCCGGCGACCGCGTTTAATCCTTTTCTGGGGTTTCTTGGCCGGAACACCGAGGCGGCAATAAGCCGGGTCTATGTTACTCTGCACACCGACGGCGAATTTGAATTGCCGCTGGGCTATTTCCAACTCAACGGCGATCTGTTCAATCTTCCGGCTGGCCCGGTCTCGTTCGCGGCCGGGACCGAGTACCACGGGGAGAGGTGGACGAACAATCCCGATTCGGAGAACACCTCGTTTGACACGATTGGCTCCACCGATTTTGAAGCCTCACGAGTCAACCGCGACGTTTGGACAACGTATCAGGAAGTGCGTATCCCGGTGACAAGCCCGGCGTGGAAGTTCCCCGGGGCGTACAGCCTCGAGTTCGACATCGCCGAGCGCGAGGAATGGTACAGCCAGAATACCTCGGCAACAACAGTTCTGAAAGCGCAGCACTCCCAGTTTGACGCGCAGAGGCCCAAGTTCTCCATCCGCTGGCAGCCGCTCGACCCCGGCTGGATTGGCACGCTCACCTTACGGGGCAGTTACAGTGAAGGGTTTCATGCGCCGACACTGCCCGATCTTACACCAGCTGGAACCGAAGCTTTCCTCGCGTTCCCCGAGGATCTTCGGGATCCGAAGGGATTGACTCCTGATGGAACGGGTGTTCAGGTCATCACGAACGGAAACCCTCTCCTCAAACCGGAGGTTGCTTATGAATGGTCCTACGGAGCGGTTTACACTGCGAGATGGCTCAAAGGTCTCACCCTGAGCGCTGACTTTTGGCATATTGACCTTCGCTCGCTTGCGTCGTTCGTTGGCCCGCAATTCATTCTCGATTTCGAGAGCAGCTTCCCCGGGCTGGTGCATCGTGATCCGACAACTGGCGCTATTACGGAGATCATCAATTCCGACTTAAACCTGACGCGCGCGGTGGTGGAAGGTATTGATTACGAAGGGATCTATATTCTGGATTCCTCCATCTTTGGTCGCGGCGATTTTGGCAGATTTACCTTTATCCTCAACGGCACCTATCTCTCGCGGTTTGAGTTTCAACCGACCCCGGTTAGCAAACGATTTGGTCTTTCGGGTGAATTTGTGAACGGCTTCTCGTTTACCGGCTCGCTGCCACATACTCGAGCTTTTGTCAGCGCGTTCTATGACGGCCCGGCCAATACTTGGCTCGCCGGCCTCGATTTTGGCACAACCGTCCACTACACTGGGCAATATCAAGATGACAATATCGACCTAATCGGTAACGGCTTGAAGCCGCGCAAAGTGCGGGAATGGACGACGCTTGACTTGATCGCATCGTACAACTTCAGCTTGCCGTCGCCAGGTACAGCCCAAGTACCTGGCCTGGCCAAGGATGGCGGTAAAAACGTAAAGATGCCCGATGGCAAGGAGAAGAGCGTTCTGCCTGTCTCTACCGCCCAGTACAATCCCTGTGGATGGCGCGCCTGGCTGAATGGCACGACGCTCACGCTTGGAATGCAAAATGTTTTCGATTCTGATCCCCCATTTGTGGCCGGCGCTTTCGAGAACAACTATGACGAATCAATTGCCGACGTCAGAGGCCGGTTCTGGTACGTCCAGCTAACGAAGAGATTCTAAAGGATTTGCTGGAGCGAGTGTTCCTGCGTTACAGCTCGACAGTGAGAGCGGTACCGGGTAGTAATCAGGACATAAAACGGCAAATGTTTCCGCCGTTCTCGACGAATTGGGCAGCATCAGGCATAATGATGTCGCGTGGCTAACACGTGCTCCTCATGACGAGCGAACCAGACAGCGATTCGCCCCTTGAACTGGCTCATGTGCTGTTTACCGACATTGTAGGCTACTCCAAACTGTTAGGTAACCCGCAACGCGAGGTGTTCCAGCGCCTCAACGAAATCGTTTGCGGTGCTCGCGCCGAAAGACGCGGCGATGTCGAAATAAGGGTCTCTTTAGTCTCGACGGTGGCGACCGCAACTAGGAAACTAGTGTCACGCGCTTTAGGCGTCGATTCGCATGTCTCTTGAAGGTAAACAAGATCGTGAACTACAGGTCGCACACGTTCTTGTTTATCGACATCGTGGGCTACTCAAAGTTGTCGATTAATCGGCAGAGTGAGTTACTGCACCAATTAAATCAAATAGTCCACGGCACGGAACAATTCCGGCGCGCCGAAGCAGCTAATAAATTCGTGTGTCTGCCCACGGGAGACGGGATGGCATTGGTCTTCTTCACCAGCCCGGATGCGCCGGTCCGCTGCGCGCTCGAGATCAGCAAAGCTGTAGGGCAGGCGCTCCGGCCTGCCGGGGAAGAACGGCGGCAAGCGGGAGCGCTTGCCCTACACCTGCGGATGGGAATTAACAGCGGTCCGGTCGACGCTGTCTCGGACGTAAACGATCGATCCAATGTCGCTGGAGCTGGGATCAACATGGCACAGCGAGTGATGGATTGTGGAGATGCCGGACACATCCTTCTTGCCAAGCGCATAGCGGACGACCTGGGCCAGTACGAAAACTGGCAGCCATATTTGCACGAGCTCGGAGCAGTCGAGGTTAAACACGGTGCCCGAGTTGAAGTAGTTAACTTCTACAATGAAGAAGTTGGCAATCCTGAATTACCGGAAAAGATAAAGCGGGCCAGGAACGAACAAAGTATAGTCGATCATCGCGCTTCCAGTATCGCTGCTCGTAAACGATGGCTGATAGGTGGATTGCTCTTACTAGTAACCGCGGTTTTGATCATCGTGCTGGCGATCATCAATTACAAGGCCACGAGAAGATCAGCCGCCACTACACCTAAAACGTTAGCTTCTCTGCCGGAAAAGAGCATCGCAGTTTTGCCGTTTGAAAATATGAGCACGGAAAGGGACGACGCTTTTTTCGCTGATGGAATTCAAGATGATGTCCTTGCCACTCTCGGCAAGATCAAGGACCTGAAAGTAATCGGGCGCGCTTCGGTCATGATTTACCGCGGCGCAGCCATCGCGGGGAAGTTGCGCGAGGTTGGACAGGCATTGCAAGTTTCGCATGTGCTGGAAGGAAGCGTTCGCCGCTCGGCCAACCGCGTGGTCGTAAACGTGGAGCTGATCGACACGCGCAACGACAAACAAGTTTGGTCGCAACGCTATGATCGAAACTTGACTGACACGCTTTCCTTGCAGGGCGAGCTGGCGGTTGAAATTGCGCGGGAGTTGCGGGCCACGCTTACGCCGCAAGAGAAAGTGCGGGTAGAAGCCAAGCCTACAAACAATACCGCGGCCTACGAAGCTTATCTCCGCGGACGCGCTTTTGGTAGCGGCGTAACACATGACCGGCCTCGGGCTGAGGGTGCGGTTCAGTCCTACCAGGAGGCGGTGAAGTTGGACCCTGATTTTGCGCTGGCCTGGGCCTACCTTTCTTGTGCGCAGAGTTCCTTTTATTGGTCGGCATTCGACCCAAGCCCGGCGCGACTGGCGGCAGCGAAGGATGCACTCGATCGCGCTGTCGCTCTCGCGCCCGACCTGCCCGAAACACATCTCGCTCTTGGTTACTACCGTTACTATGGGAAGCGCGATTTCACCGGGGCATTGGCGGAATTCCAGCAGGCGGAGCAGGGTCTTCCTAACAACGTCGATATCGTTTATGCAATTGGACTCATCCAACGGCGTCTTGGACATTTGGATGAAGCGACCGCCGCGATGCGCCGCGCAGTTGAGCTCGATCCGCGGAATATCGACGCCTACGGCGTTCTCGCTGGTAGTTACATGGCCCTGCGGCGTTTGCCGGATGCTTTGGGAGTAGCTAACAACCTCCTTGCCTTTGATCCAACAAACACCGGTGCGCTTGGGTTCAAAGCGCTTGTCCTTTGTCGCGATGGGAAATCTCGATGCGTTAGACGCAGTGATCGCGAATCCCGCGGCTAATGCGGCCATTCGTGGTGAGGTCGCCTTGAAAAGGCGACATTACACCGAGGCGGCGGAGATCTTCTCGAAAGGTTTGGCGGAAAAATCGTCTGCGTCCCGTCGGTCAGTCGACGACAAAAAGGGGCTCCTTTTCATGCTGGGCTTGGCTCAGCAGCACACCGGCAATGTTGCCGCCGCCAGAGCGGCTTATCAGGAATTGGCACAGGAGTGTGAACGAGAGCTCGAGAAAACAGGAGTGCCGGATTCCGCGGCGGAATTGCATGCCTGGCTGGGTCACGCCTACGCCGGCCTCGGTGACGCGGCGTCTGCTATCAGGGAGGGGCAAAAAGCCGTGGCCATCGATCCCACCTCCAGCGATCCGTTCGAAGGTCCCCTAGCGGAAGAGTCGATGGCGGAGATCTACGCCATGCTGGGCGATGCCGATCATGCTATCCCTATTCTCAAGAAATGAATTCAGGTTCCGTCATTCACCGATATTACTCCCTCGATGCTGCGAGTCAGCACCATCTGGGATCCGATTCGCAACGATCCTCGCTTTCAGGAATTGGTGGCGGAAAAGAAACTGTGAAGCCAAAGGATCTTAACAAGACTAAAGGGGCAACAGGTTTAGAACAGATTGACGAGCGCCGAATCTAAACCGGAACTTCATCTTGAAATAGCTCAGGTCTTGTTCATCGACGTGGTTTGGCTACTCGAAGCTTCTGATCAACGATCAGTGCGAAATTCTCGTACGCAGGAACATGGTTGTTACGGCTAACTTTTGGCGCGGCGATTACTCCTGCACGCCTCTAGTTCAACCCAATCTGGGACCAATCCGCAACGATCATCGTTTTCAGGAATTGGCCGGAGAAAAGAACCTTGAGCGGGAACCGACCCACAGCGGCCGTGTTGGTGAGCTGCTTTGTCATGTCGAGCGAATATGCCAGTCCGGCTCGGACCGAGACATCTCTAGTGCTCCTCTGTTTAGAATTAGAGATTCCTCGACTGCGCTCGGAATGACAAAAGGGTGCTCGCCCCAGATAATCCGCATTGTGTGAGCGGCTCGTTGCTTCAAGTCATCAGCGCTATCCGCGGTTTTCACGACGTTTTAATGCATGTTCGCCCAGCCACGCCAGGTGTCGCCGCACCACCAGTTTCAGACCAAAAGGGGTGATCGCTTTCTCACGAATGTGCGCAATTGCTTCCTCAACTGAATCGGTCGCGAAAATTAAATCGAGATCGGAGCGATCGATCATCCCGTCGCCCGCCATTTTCTCAAACATCTTGAGTAAATCGCGCCAGTAGTCGGTTCCCATCACGACCACGGGAAAGTTTTTGATTTTACCGGTCTGGATCAGAGTAATCGCTTCAAACAACTCGTCGAGCGTTCCAGCACCGCCCTGCATCACGACGAAAGCGTAAGAGTATTTTACCAGCAGCGTTTTGCGGACGAAAAAGTAATGAAGCGTGACGCAACGATCGAGAAACGCGTTCGGCTGTTGCTCGAATTCGAGCTCGATGTTGCAACCGACCGAGCGGCCGTTGACATCTTTCGCCCCGCGATTGGCCGCTTCCATAATCCCCGGTCCGCCACCGGTCATGACGGTAAATCCGAGCTGCGCGATAGCTGCACCCATTTTGCGGGCCAGCTCATAACTGGGATGACCTTCTTTTATTCGAGCGGAACCGAAGACAGTCACACATGGCCCAACGAAGTGGAGCACGCGAAAGCCGCGCAAAAAATCCAGCAAAACCCGAAAGAGGGTAATCAGCTCGTCGAAACGCGACCGCGGTCCTTCCAAAAAAATTTCATCGGCGCGCTGAGGCGGCGCGGTCGCGGATGAGCCGGTTATCTGCGGTCGTTCACGCTCGAGCCCGGGATTTGCCATCGCCTAAGCGTCTAACAGCTTTCCAGCACAGGTTCTACTTCGAACTTCGCATTCTCTCCGAGTCCCTGGGTCTGTGGCCTTTTTGCCGGGCACTGGACGAGAGCCTCGTTCCCCATTGGTCCATGCTTTACGAAGGTAAAGGGCTATCTGGGAGGCCTTTTCGTCATTTTAGCAAAGTGCCGCGTGTCTTATAATTAGCATAGTTATTGCTACTAATTATAATATTTCAATTGCCTGTGAGACTAAAATTTGGGATGATCGCAGAGTCGGGGGGAATCGAACGATGAAGACAACGTGTTCACGAGGGTCAGGCTTACTGCGCCGCCGGCCAGCCAAGGTCTGGTCTACCGCCGGAAATCTTGCTGCGGGTTACGGCGATATCCGTCGAAAAGCGAGGGCAACGGCGGCGTTCACTCTAGTCGAGGCCATGGTTGCTATTAGCGTCCTCGCAATCGGCGTCGCCTCTGCGGTCGGAGCGCTAACTAAGTTCAATTCAATCGCCAGTATCAGTCGGAACGCAACCGGCGCCTACGCCGCCGTTATGAATCAAATCGACCTGATTCAGTCAGACGCTCCCTTCAATCCGGGGAAGACAAATCCAGACGGCACGGCCCAGATTCCGCCGGAATTGCAACTCGGCACACAAACCCAGAACAACGTGCCCGTCTATCAGGATCCCAACACAGGTGTGGTCGTCAGCGGGACGATGACAACGACTGTCAGCGATATCAGTTCCACTTACACCCAGGGTAGCCAGACATTCCCGCTTACGATGTACCAGGCCGTCGTCACCGTCACTTACACTTATCTCAGTCGGAATTATTCATTCTCGATGAGCACAATCCGCGCATCCGACATATGAAATCTCTTTCAAACGAACGCGGCTTTACCTTGGTAGAGCTTCTGTTTACGATGGCGGTCATCACCGTCGTCGGGCTGGTGCTCTATTCGCTCCTTACCCTTATCACGGTTCTGGGGGCGAAAAATGCCGCCCTAAACACGGCGCATCAACAAGCCCGTACCGCCATGGTGCGAATGCAGCAGGATTTACATTCGGCGGTGTCCACTCCCTACCTGATTGACGGCAACGGCAACCAGGTCACGGGAACGGGCCCAGCGGCAGGAATCTCTTTTCAAAAGTGGTTCAGCGGGCCGCACCTGGTCAAGAGCGACGCTGCTGCGGGTCAAAATCAGATTACCATCCAGATTACCTCCGGGCAGGCGACACCGGTCGCCGGACAACGCCTGATCATGCCGAGTCATCAAATTGAAGATGACATTACGGCGGTGAGCGGAACCGCCAGTAGCCTCACATTGACGCTGGCACAAAATCTACCAGTGGCCGTCACTGGAACGTCCACCTATAGCATCGCCTGCTTCATTACCGAGCGTTGCTCGTACACGGTCGCGAGCGGCGCATTAGGCCGACAGGACTCCCCTGCTTCCAACTCTCTCGCAGTGATCGGCCATAACATCACCACGGTCGCGCCTTTTAGCACGCCGACCGCTGCGGTCGGTTCGCTTTACTCTCGATTTGTCGCGGCAATCAACCTTTCCACCGCCGATTCCCATTACACCAATCGCGGATTCAAATCGGCCGACATCTACCTGAACGGCCAAGTCCCGACCAAGGGACATTTAACCACTTACCAATGAAGATGACCCCGTACCATAAATCATCGGGCAGCTCCCTGTTAGTCGTAGTTTCCACCATGTCGATTCTCATTGGCGTGGTGGCGATCGTGGCGTATTACACCACGACGGTCAGTCGATCCGTGCGGCGGACGAATACGATGGAGCAGGCCCTGACCGCGGCGGACGCGACGATTGAGACGCTTTTTACAAATTGGAGGGCTATCTGCCGGGTCGCTCCGACCACGCCGTTGCCGACCAGTTCCTTCCTTGGGGTTATTCCAGTCCCGACCGCGTCGCAACTCCCGACACTTCCGGGCGCGACGAACTTTGCCAAGGCGGGAACGAGTTTCACGACCAGTGATGAGTACGATTCGGCTTACACGATTTCGAATGTCAAAGTAGTGGCAGTTGATGCAACATTCAGCTCTCTTTCCAGCGCTGATCTCCCGCCTGTCCCAGCGGTCGGGCTTTCGCAAACCGCAACAGCGAGCACCACATCGGCAACCTACAACTACATCGCTTCCGCAGATGTGACGTTGCCGACCATAGGAGGAAACACCGTAGCCAAGGTTCGTCGCGTATTTTCAAAACAACAGCTGTCGCCGTGGAACTTTGCGATTTTTTATAACGATCCGCTCGAAATTCATCCGGGACCGCAGTTCACCGTCACTGGTTGGGTGCACACAAACTCCAGTCTGTATACCGGCCATAACACCTTGTGGTTTGCGGACAAAGTCACCTATGCCGCCGATTGGACAATTGGGTTTATGCCGGGAGACGCGCAGCACCCTGAGACTCCAGCAAGTCCACACTGGCCGGCCAATTTACCACCCACGCAGGGACAGGAGCAGCAGCCGTTCGGCTTGGATGCCTCGGTAATATTCGGCGGTTCCGGCTCAAGTAGCGACAGCTATCATCAATTGATTGAACCGCCGGTTGCCGGTTCCGCCGATCCGCTGGCCAATTCGCGCTTTTGGAACCAGGCCAGTGTCGCAATCAAGGTGGATGCCAGCAATAACGTCACAATCGGGACGCCAAACTCGGACGGGACGATAACCGCCTTCGCCAGCTCGAACCCTCTCTATCAGATGTTCAGCAGCGCTATTTCCACAAACCAAACGATTCAGGACAATCGCGAAGGAGCGAACGTTCGTCTGGTAACACTGGACGTCAGCCAGATCGAGAACAATACCAGCGGACTGTCTCCCACTTACAAATCATCCGGTTTCAATGGCATCGTTTATATTTACGACAGCAGTGCGAGCTCCAGCGCGAGACGCGGTGTTCGCTTGCTCAACGGTTCTAAGATTCCATCGACGGGGCTAACGGTTGCTACCCAAAACCCTGTTTACATTCAGGGCGACTTCAACACCGGCGGCTCTCCTCCTTCAGATGCCAGCTCGAGCGACCCGACCAAACCGCAGGTGTCTGGTTACAATCGCGCGTCCACCTCCATCCTCACGGACGCGGTGAATATTCTCTCCAATTCGTGGAACGACGCGAATTCGTTTGCCGGAACAAGCTCGCGTGTCGCAAGCAATACGACCGTTAACGCCGCGATCATCTCCGGCAATGTCCCGACTGCCTCCATTGGAGGTGACGGTTCCTACAGTGGCGGGGCGGAGAATTTCCCGCGGTTCCTGGAAGACTGGTCCCACGCGGCTCTTACCTATTACGGTTCAATGGTGCAGCTGTATAAAAGTCAGCAGTCGATCGGCGAATGGGGGAAAGCCAATGTTTACTCGCCACCCACACGTCAGTGGTACTTCGACAACAATTTTAAGACGACACCGCCCCCTGGATCGCTCATGATTTACAGCTACGCTAAAGGCAGATGGTCCGTCCTCTAATTCTTGCTCTTGCTGGCTCGCTCTTAATTGCTCCAGCACGCGCCGAGCTTGATCTTACACCGAAGCTCTCTGAGTACGAGCTGGACGGAGTAAAATTCAAGCAGCTGGCTTTTTCCGACGGGAGCAAGATCGTAACGTATGCGCCGCCACGAGGCTGGGATTATTCTGGTAGCGCTACTCAATTAACTTTGCATCCGCCCGGTAAGTCGCAAGCGGAGGCGACGATCAAAAAAGTCGCGCTTTCGCAGCCCGCCAGTTTCGATGAGGGCACGGCGAAGAGGCTAGTGCAGGAGGCGATCGCTTCCATTCCTCCAGGCAGTACCGATATTCAACTTGTTTCACAAGAGAAGAATCCGCTCATGATTGAACGCAAAGAGACCTTTCTCGTCACGCTTAGCTACAATTTGCATGGCGCCGCCTACAACCGTTCGATTCTGTTCCTAAACCGCGGCAGGGAACAGATCCAGTTTCAGTTAAGCTGTCGCCGAGCCGATTTCAGAGAACTACAGGCTGCGTTTTTTGACAGCCAACATTCTTGGCAAAATCTTTAGCTTCTAAGGCCACCACTCGAATTTCGCGGCTGACGATCGTCTTCGACGCAGTTTGTCTGCCCGAAATTGTCCGAAAAGTTTCTCTCGCGCACGCGTAGTCATCGTCGGGAAAACCCTTGTCGCGCGCTACGATTGCCGAAAACTGTAGATTCAAATCCACTGAGCTACATTTCGGCCACCAGTCCGCATTGCAGACTCTGGCTACGGTGTGCGCTGCTGACGAGGCGAAAGTGGGCTGTGGCAAAAAAAGGAAGTGGCTCCTGTTCAATCCAAACCGGCGGCAGAAACTTAACCAGTAGAAAGGAGGCATCATGAAAAGAACAATTGTCACTCTCGTCGTTATGCTGATTGCACCGCTGGCATTCGCCCAGACGAGTTCAACACAAAAGAGACAGGCAACAACGACGGAATCGATAACGGTAACGGGAACAATCATCCCAACGCCTGAGGAAGGCGCTGCTGCCGCTTATCAGCCTGCCAAAACGCTCGTTGTCCGCGAGGACAAATCGAATTATCCCGGGCGCTATGTTCTCAACGGACCTGGTCACGTTGTGGACAAGTCAGGAAGAGTCGTCCAAACCGCGATCAAACCTGGCACTCGCGTGCTTGTTTATTACATAAGCACTGGCGATTTGCGGATGGTTGATCACGTGGTCGTCTTGAACTGAGCGCAAATAGAAGATACTAATAAAAGCCGCAGGGTTCTTTGAATCCTGCGGTTTTTTTTGCTCCCACTGATCCCACCCCGGGGCTACTCATCTCTTTCTGGTTAGACCCGCGCTTGGCGAATAGGTCCGCCACCCGCATAACCGCGCGAGGCGACTTTTCCGGCATTATCTCTCTTTCATGCTGCTTCTCACGCACGTGGGAAATCATTCCGAAACTCATCGGCCCGATTCTCGGGCTCTTGAGAATACGGCCGCCGATGGAAGAGTGTTCAGCAGGAACCGAGGGGAATTGGCATGTCTACTAGCAAATCGCGCCCGGAGAAGCGGCGCCGGCGTTCGATCATAGCATTTGAGATGATTCGGCTTGACCGGACGGCAACGGAACCCCTCCATGAACAGCTTTACCGCCAAGTTCGCGACGAGCTGAAATCGGGCAGGTTCAGCGATGGCTCATCTCGACTTCCCTCTTCTCGGACTCTGGCTGCGAACCGGGGAATCTCAAGATCGACGGTTAGACTCGCGTTTTCAAAACTTCATGCCGAAGGGTATCTACGCTCAGAGCCTGGGTCCGGAACATTTGTTGCGAACCTTCTCCCCGAAACCTTTTTAACCGCGGACCAACCGCAAACCTACCAATCAATCCACCGCCCGATTCGCACCTCCGATCGCGTGAGAGCAATTCCGGATGAACGCGTCGGAAATCAGTTCGACCTCGGGGCAACGGGCTCGGGAGCAGGCGTCTCTCTGGTGCCGAGCATTCCCGCAGTCGATGAATTTCCGATGGGTGTGTGGGAACGCCTTAGAGCGCAGGTTCTGGCGAGAAAAGGCGTCAACCTGTTACGCTATGCATCGAATCGCGGTGACGCCGACCTGCGCAAGGCAATTGCAGCGTACTTATGCGACTTCAGGGCCGCGCGCTGTCATGCGGATCAGATCGTAATCGTGGCTGGTATGCAGCAGGCGATGCTGATCAGCGCAATGGCTGTGCTAAATCCGGGTGAAGTCGCGTGGACCGAAGACCCCTGTTATCAGCAGACCCGAAGGGTCCTTACTTTGGCCGGGGTTAAGATAGTTCCCAAGCCGGTCGGCAATCAAGGAATCGTCATTGCGCGATCGCCAAAGGAACCGCTGCCGAGGATCATTTACGTAACGCCCTCCCATCAATTTCCTCTTGGCGTTACGATGAGTTTCCAGCGTAGGACCGGCTTACTCGATTTTGCGCGTGCTCACGGCGTTTTTATTTTCGAAGACGACTACGACGCGGAGTTCCGTTTTGCCGGGCCACCACTCCCTTCGTTGCAAGGGATCGACAACTCCAGCCGAGTGATTTACGCGGGAACGGTGAGCAAGATCCTTTGTCCCGCTTTGCGCCTGGGCTACATCGTTGCGCCAGAGCCGCTGGTCGATTCGTTGGTCAAGATCCGCAGTGCGATGGATCAACACTCGTCTCCGATCGATCAGGCGACGCTGGCGCGTTTTATCACCGAGGGCTTTTTCCTGAGTCACATCAGGCGGATCCGAAAAATCTATGCCGAGCGACGAGATTTCTTCATCAAACAATTCGATGAACTGCTTGGTGACCGTTTCACTTTACAGATTCCGGAAGCCGGATTGAACATCGTCGCCTGGTTGAAGGACGAGGAAGACTTCCCGATGATCAGGCGTATCACACTCGATATCGGAGTGCGGCCTTCAACGCTCTCATTTTTTTGCATCCAGGCCAAGCTAAAGCCAGCATTCGTTTTCGGATTCGCCGCCTGGACACCGACACAGATTCGGCAAAGTCTTGTTAAACTCGCATCGGCACTCAGGAATAGCGCGAGGGATCTAAATTATGGCCGTCGCGTAGAGCCACGGCCGCGAACATATTCGCCGGAACTGAAAGATGCGATATCCTGAAACCGGTCAAACCATAGGAATCCGTTTTCGCGCCATCCGCACCGCCTAGTTTCTGAAGCGCGGATCATTCCGCAGCGGATCGAACATCGGATCGAGTCGGACCAGGGCTGGAGTAAGCGGAGCGTTGGCCGTAGGGAGTGCGCCAACCCGCCTGCGCCATTAATTCTCTTGAATCTGAACGGAGGGTTTGCTTCATCCCAACCTAAGACACGAAGCCATCTTCGATGCCGCACGCATCTCCTTTGGCTATGAAATCGGCATCCTAACAAGCTTATGAATAATTCCCGGCAATCGCTTGCGTCTGGACGTCATTTGGCCGGCTTTTTTCTGATCTCGGCTGGAATTGCATTCGCGAGCTGTTTCCTGTCGCTGCATCCATTTTCACCCGACCACGGTCACCGCTTTATACTTTATCTCGTTCTCATCGTGATGGAACTGCTGTTTGTCTGGTTCGTGATCGCAGGTGCGCGCGCAAATGGCAACGGCCTAATGGATATTGTCGGGCGAGGCTGGAGGAACTGGCGTGACTGCGCCCGGGATTGTCTTCTGGCCCTCGGAACTCTTGTGCTGGTGGCCGTAGGCGCACGCATGGTCGTTCTCCTACTCGGCCGCTGGTCGCCAAGGGTAGCGTTTTTATTGCCGACCACGTTGGCGGAGTCGATAGGCTGGAGCGTAGTTGCAATCACCGCCGGCATTTGCGAGGAAATTGTTTATCGCGGCTATCTGCAACGGCAGCTCTCGGCTTTCACCGGGTCACTCCCTATTGCCGTTTGCCTGCAAGCCGTCATTTTCGGCGCTGCTCATCTTTACCAGGGATGGAAACCGGGAGTCGCCATCGTCGTGGTCGGGTTCATTTTGGGATCAGTCGCAGCCTGGCGCCGCAGCATTATTCCCGGGATAATTGCCCATGCGATTCTCGATATCCTAAGCAGCTTCGCTCCCCATTAGCCGGCGTGGTGCCCATGTGCCGATTCAACGCCTGGAAAAGCAGCATTTGACGGGCGCGGGTGTTTCATAATACGCTGCGACTGAGGATAAACCGTGGACCAGAAGATTCTTTCTGAGCTGGGCGATTACCTGCTCGCGCACCGCGAGGAAATCATCGACGAATGGCTTCGAGTGGTTGCACAGAACCCTGACATTAGCTCTTTTGACCATCTGAAGGATAAAGAGGAGCTCCGCGATCATCTGCCAGAGCTTTGTCAGAACCTGGCGGAGCTCCTAAAGTCTCCGCAGTCGGATCAAAACCGCGCCGAGGTGTTACGTGCTGCACGAGTCCATGGTAGATACCGCTGGCGACAAGGGTACAGGCTCGAGGAGGTCATACGCGAGACCAGCATCGTCCGAAGAATTATTTCCCATAATTGGCTAGATGCGTACGCCCGGAAAGTGCCAAAGTTGGACGGCGGGACTCGAAGAGCAGCGGAAAATATCATTCACCAGGCCGTGGACGATGTCATTAGTGACTCGGCCGAGCAGTTTGTCGAAGAACAGCTAAAAGCCACCAGTCACTTAAACTCGCAGCTGGGGGACGCCCTTGCGGACGTGCGGCTCCAGAAGGCGGCGGCCAACGCGGCCAATGACGCCAAGGACAGATTCCTGGCAATGCTCAGTCACGAGCTGCGCACGCCGCTTAATCCGATCCTGCTCTGGGCTAGTGCCATTCTTGAGGAAGAGCAAACGGCCCCATCGCTGAAAGAGGATATTCAGATGGTTCGCCACAACGTGGAACTGGAAGCCAGTTTAATAGACGACTTGCTTGACGTCGCACGAATTACAGGCGGGAAGTTACAGCTACATTTACAGCTCTCCGACGCAGCCGCACTCTTCCGGGATGCGCTGGAAATGGTGAAGGCCGAGTCGGTGCGAAAACAACTAGAGATACGCCTTGAGCTGAGCGCCACAAACCACCGCGTGATAGTCGATCGCGCGCGTATTGAGCAGGTATTTTGGAACGTGTTAAAAAATGCTCAGAAGTTCACGCCCGAAGGCGGAACAATTTCCGTTCGGTCCTTTAATGATGGCAAAGAAAAGGTATCGTTTGAGATCACAGACGGCGGGAGAGGAATTGAACCGGACCTTCTGCCGAAAATATTTGAAATGTTTCAGCAAGGGGTAGGAGGGCCCCTGGGAGGTCTCGGTCTGGGATTGGCAATCTCTAAAGCAATCATCGAGAGCCATGGGGGCAAGATTTATGCGTCGAGTAAAGGAAGCGGAACTGGCGCCACCTTCACGATCGAGCTTAAAACGGCGCAAGAGGAAGCTTCAACACCACCTGCAACTCGGTCCCCGTAGTTCAACGGATAGAACGGAGGTTTCCTAAGACGAAACTGGCGTTTCATCAGACTTCGGCAGCAATCGTCGCAACTACGCAAGCTAGGTTTTGCTGGTAGCTTGCACTGGAAGGTTCGTCGTCTGACCTCATCAGGAATCTGCCCATTTTTATGCAGCGGGGGACACAAAGGGTGACACAATTTTTTGCTCTCGCGAATGTCCACAGTTGCTCTTAAGGAAAGCGTACGGCTAAGGTCCAATATGCACACCAGAAACGCTGATGTACTTAGGTGCTGCAATTTACGCAAAAACTGTGGAGGCTGGAAACTATGAAAATATCAAAATTCCTATGGTCGGTTCTCGTAGCGTTTGCCACTGTCGCATTGATCGCGCCGCCGCAAGTCGAGGCGATTATCGTTGACGGTAGAATCAAGGGGCAAATTGAGTTGACGGGAAGCGGCACCATCACCGAAAGCAATGGAATTAACAGCAGCGGAATTAACAGCAACGGAATTAGCGGCAGCGTAATTAACGAGCTTGACTTCAACGGCCAAAATTTCCCGCACGGGCCATTGTCCGTGACTGGCGCAACAGGTGACTTTTTCCCCTTCGTGGAGTCGCAAGCTAATTTCAACCTGGCAATCCGATGGACTGGCAGCGGCTCATCAGTGACCCTTCTCGATGTCTTGCCCGTCGTTGGGGGGCCGGCTTGGCTCGTTCCCATCGCCGGCGCCAACGGTTTTGCTACTGGTACGTTTTTTAGCTTGAAGTCAGTCACATTCGACGAAGATAGCCTAACGTTGATTGGCATGGGAACGACGCAGACGACAAGCGGCGATCCATTAGTTCAGAAGAACTCCGCTGCCAGGATAGTAATTCAGGGAACTGGCCAAGATTTCACGTACAACCTTACTGTTGTCACGACTGCAGTTCCAGAAGTCGGCTCAACATTGGGCCTCTTCGCGATTGGCTTAGTTGGCTTGGTTGCGGTGGAAGGCTTGCGCAGAAAAATCGCGACCCGGCAAAATAGGTACGCATAGGCAAACGCGAAGTTAAGCGGGGTCCGATCATTCCCCAACCGGAACCGCCGAGCGCGGGCAGGCTGCGGTTAACGCAGATTAAGAATTAGACCCATCCCGCGTAAATCCCTGTAAGCTTGTGGTGAGCACAGTCGAATCCATCCGCATGCTCATTGCGGCTGCGGCACCTTGAACTCGATCTTCGCCAGTTGCTGCGGCGCCTTGCCGAGCTTGCGCAGGAACGGCAACCAGCGCGGGTCGGCGTGGATCTTGTCGAACAGGTTATCCGTCACGATCTCGCCGAGGCCGCCGTCGCCGTACTCGACCGCCTTGTCGAGCCACTCGAACGCCTGGTCGGCCTCGCCGCGGTAGGCGTAGACGGAGGCAATGTTGGAGGGCCCGTCCTTCTCGTACTTCGCGATCAGCGCGGCGAGCGCGGCGTCCGAGTCGGCCTTGCGCCCGAGCGCGTGGTAGGCCATCGGCAGGCCGATCATCTTGTAGATCTCGCTCGTCTCCTGCTCGATCTCCGCCAGCGCGCCCTTCGCATCGCCCTTGAGCAGCAGCGCTACGCCGAGCTGGCAGTGGGCGCCTCCATTGCTTGGGCTCAAGCTCAGCACGGTGCGGAACGACGCGATCGCCGCGTCGAGCCGGCCGGCCATGCGCTGGTGGTAGCCCAGGTTGAAGAGCGCCGACACGTTCAGCGGATCCCGGCGGACGGCGGCCTCCTCGAGCGCCAGCGCCTCGTCGAGGCGGCCAAGAGACTGGAGCAGCGTGGCGCTCGTGGTAAGCACACTCAGGTCCGCCGGATCGATCGCCAGAGCGCGCTCCAAGTGCAGCGCGGCACCGGCGAGGTCGTTGTCGCCGTACATCGCGATCCAGCCGAGCTGGGCATAGGCCGGTGCGTAGTCCGGATCGATCGCAAGCGCCTTCACGGCCGCCTCGCGGGCTTGGGCGAATCCTTCCTTGCCGGGCAGAAGGCCTTGGCCTGTCTCGCTGCCGAAGTTGCGAGCCAGCCCGTACCACGCCGGGGCGTAGCGCGGATCGATCGCCAGCACCTTGCGGTAAAGCGCGTCGGACTGCTGGAACGCCTCGGCGGTGAACGGCTGTCCGAGCTGGACGGCCTGGAGATAAAGCGCGTAGGCCTCGGGATCGGTCGTGCGTGCCTTCGGCGCCGCGCCGAGCAGTGTGACCTTGAGCTGCTTGACCACGTCCGCCGCGATCTCGTCCTGGACCGCGAAGATGTCGTCGAGCTTGCGGTCGTAGGTCTGCGACCACAGGTGCGTGTCGGTGCCGGCCTTGATCAGCTGCGCCGTGATCCGCACCGAGTTGCCCCCCTTGCGCACCGAGCCTTCCAGCACGTGCGCTACGTGCAGCGTGCGCGCGATCTCCGGAATGCCCGTCTCCTTGCCTTTGAACGCGAACGACGAGGTGCGCGCCGTCACCTGCAACTGCGGAATCTTCGCTAGCAGGTTGAGCAGTTCCTCCGAGATACCGTCGGAGAAGTACTCCTGGTCCTTCCCCGCCGACATGTCCACGAATGGCAGCACGGCGATGCTTTTTTCGGGAATGGCGGTTAGCGACGTAGTCGGCCTACGCGAAACAATCATGAAGGCGGCGACGACTGCTCCAAGCACGAGCAGCCCAATCGCCACTGCCGCCCAACGCACATGGGCGCGATGTTTCTTAACCGCCTGCAGCTTGCTCGGCAGGTTCGGATTACCAACCTCATCGGAGTAAAGGTTGGTCACGCTCACCCGCACACCGTGTTTCACCTCGAAGGTGCCGATGTCGTGCAGAAACGGTCGCCATCGTTCATATTCCGCCAGGTCCTCGGCCACATGACGGGAGAGAAGAATGTGCCCGGCATCGCCACAATCCATCACCCGCTGGGCCAGGTTGATGCCCGCGCCGGCCACGTTCGTCCGTTCGTTCACATCCGCCACACCACTGATCGGCCCGCTGTGAATGCCCATCCGGACCCGCAGGCGCTGGTTGTCCTTCAGCGCGCGGCTGATCTCAAAGGCGCACTGCGCCGGTTGCTCGGGACTTTTATAGAACACCAGCGCCATGCCATCGCCGGTGGGGATTTTTAAGATCCGATTGGCCCCTTCAGCTTTTTGGAATTGCTCGGAAGCGCGAACAATCTGGTTTAGTTCCTCAACCGCTGCGTGCTGATCGTTAACCGAAAGCTTCGAGTAGCCGACGATGTCGAGGAAGAGAACGTGCGCGATCTCAAGCTCGATCTCCTTTTTAAGCTCTGCCGACATCAAATTCACGCGGAAATGCGCGAGAAGAAGATACTCTCAACAACGCTGTCGGTCGTCGAGATATTACGGACGGCGCTGAGCAACTTGCTCATACTCATTTAATCCGTGTATTCTTTGTCAATTCGCCGCGTCCCCGTAGTTCAACGGATAGAACAAGGGTTTCCTAAGACGAAACTGGCATTTCATCAGATATCGTCAGCAATCGTCTTAACTGCGCAAGCTACCCTTTTGCTGGTAGCTTGCACTGGAAGCTTCGTCATCTCACGTCATCAGGAGTCTGCGCATTTTTTAGCAGCCGGGTGACACAAAGGGTGACCCAACACTCAGCACTGTTTTCGTAGCGGTTAGCTTATGACAGTGCCCGCGCGCAACCTCGCAAAATGATTTCGGGTTTCAGCTCGGCGACGAGATTGCTGCCTCCAGTGTCGCCTTACTTGTCCGCTGTCTTCGGTTTCTCTTGGCAGAGTTTTTGGAAGCGCGGATCGATATCGAAAGTAATTTCTGTAAAGCGGCGATGGCGCGGCCGGGTTCTCCCGTCTGCGCCGCCACCCGGGCGAGGGTCTCGAGCAAAGCGGGACCGACCACCGCATCTTTCCTCGATCAGCACCGTCGCCATCGCCCGCTCGACCAGCTTAAATGCGACGGTTTTGTCACCCAGGCACGCATTTGTCAGCGGCGGCTGTTGGTAGGGCGCAACCGCCGCGGTGCGCGAGACCTGCTTGAGATTAGGGCGGCGCTGCATTCGGCCGAGCGACAGGCTGATTATCGACCGGAAAGAGCGTTAGTAATTCTGGCGGAGTCGCTCGTGAATCCTGTAACTGGCCGTCGAAATACACTCGGACAATGAATCCGCCATATCGCCGTTCTTCAGCGGAAGCTATATGCGTCTTCGAACGCACGTAAGTCGCGACGAGGAACTTCGGACTCGCATCCGTCCAGTCGCGTGTAGACGTAAGCCAATTATAACCCGTCCGCGCATCAGTTGGCTTCATCTTGTTGTCTCGAGTTAGGTCGTAGAAGGAGACGATGATCACGACGTCGCCATTTTGGGTACCTGGTCGTGGCTTCACTCCGATTTTGAGGGTGAAGTGAGTCTGGGCGTTTGGATCGGTGGTCTCTGCTAGAGTTGTCTGCGTGATCGCCAGAATTGAGCTGTGCGGAGCGCTGATTCGCCGCAAAAGATGAGTGAAACGTGCATCGGGGCGCAGGGCATGAAATTCGGGAAGAAACGCGATCCATTGTAGTATTCCGGAGTGTTCGGCAAAGGCGCGCTCGAGCCAGCGAAAAGCTTCCTCTTTCTCGCCGAACGCGACGTAAACTGCCGCGATTGAATGGGCCGAAACGTATCGCTTCTCCCTTTCTTTCAGGAGCTGAGCGAGAATATTCCGCGCCTCGGTTTGCCGGCCCATCCTCGCGTAGGTAATGGCAAGGCCGCTGCTCGGGAAGTGCGTTGCCTCCTGGGCTTTGGTGTAAAGTGCAATCGCTTCCGCAAAATTCCCCTTCTCGCGATAGGCGGCGGCAAGATTCGAATCCAGATAAAAGTAATTTGGATCGAGCTGGAGCGTCCGCTGGCCCTCCACAATTGCCTCGTCGATTTGGTCGTTGGCCAAGTAGGCGGCGGTGGCAACGTAGCTGGTGATGGGCGACAGGGGATCCAATGCCTCAGCTTCCAGCACAAGCCGCAGCCCTTCTTTCAGCTCGCCTCGGAACAGGGGCAGCAGCGCGGAGAAGAAGTGAGCTGGGGCTGAGTTGGGATCGAGCTGCAGAGCGCGCTTCAGCTCTGCATCCTCACCCGCCAGGTCCCAGTCGAGGACCCGTTTCGCTTCGCCAAGGTAGCAATGTGCCTCGGCATCTTTCTCGTCGAGCGCAATCGCCTTCAACGCGGCCGCTTTTGACGCTGGGTAAGCTTCGAGCGGTTTTACGTAAACGTCCGCTAAAAAAAACCAAACTTTCGCGATCCCAGTCCAGGCACGCGAAAATTTCGGATCTTTGTCGAGAGCGCTCTGAAAGAAGTTGAGCGCCGTCCGCAAATCCTCTTCGCTACCTTTGTTCGAGAAATAGAGGCCTTGCAGATATAGATCGTATGCCTCCGTGCTGCGTTGTTCATGGGCGGGAAGCGAAACAGCGAGCTTGATCTTGAGCGCGTCGACAATTGAGCGAGTTATTTCATCCTGCAGCGCAAACACACCTTGCAGTTCACGTTCGTAAGTCTCCGACCAAAGATGAAAGCCGCTGCGCGTGTTAATCAACTGCGCGGTAATACGAACGCGGTTGCCCTCGCGTCGCAAACTTCCTTCAAGCACATTCTCGACGTTTAGCTTTTTCCTAACGTCGCTCACATCCACGCTGTTGCCTTTGAATGAGAACGATGAGGTGCGAGCAACCACGCGCAGCCCATCGACCTTCGCCAGTGCGTCGAGGATCTCCTCGCTTATGCCGTCGCAGAAATATTCCTGATCTTTTGCCTGACTGAGATCGAGGAATGGCAGCACTGCGATACTTTTCTCGGGAACCGCCGGTTGCAATGGTGCTGCGTTCGATTTTTCCGGAATTATCGGCAGTGCTGGCGCGGCGGAAGAAAGCGGCGCTTCCGAGCTAGACCGATGTGAGTAAATGTAAAATCCCGCGGCGGCAGCAGCCGCAACGATGATAAGCGCGACGATCCATGCCCGTGATCGTCCGGCCGGTTTCGCATCGGACGCGGGAATCGCGGGCGGCGCTGTTTGCGTCTCTTTTGCCTGCTGCAACTTCTCCGGCACTTCCTGGTTGCCCAGTTCCTCCGTGTAGAAATTAACGACGTGAACGTGCACGCCGTGCTTCACTTCGCATTCGCCAAGATCATGTAAATGAGGCTGCCACTGCCTGTATTGCTCGAGGTCTTCTGCGATATGCCGGGAAAGAAGAATGTGCCCTGCGTCGCCGCAATCCATCACCCGTTGCGCCACGTTGATTCCGGCCCCCGCTATGTTTGAGCGGTCGTTGACATCGACAAGCCCGCTTACTGGGCCGCTGTGAATACCCATCCGCACGCGGAGTTCGGGATGACTCTTTAACGCCTTGCTGATTTCCAAGGCACATCGAACAGGCGCCTCCGGGGTGCTGGCAAAGGCGAGTGCCATGCCATCTCCGGTCGGCAACCGGATCAGTTTGCCGACCGCTTCCGCAGCACAGAAGGCTTCAGTGGTTCGGACGATCTGATTGAGTTCTTGGAGTAACTCATGCTCCTCGTTGATCAGCAGTTTCGAATAGCCGACGATGTCTATGAATAAGACATGCGCGATTTCGAGTTGAATTTCCTTATTAATCTCGGCCGGCATTCCGTGAAGTTACGTGAAAGCAGAGCAATTGATAATTCCGCTTCCGACCGACCGTCGAGATCAAAGGCCGCCTCGAGACATCGGCGCGCACTGCAACGGCAGCTTGCCCATCTCCATTCAATTCGTCTATTCCTTCCATATCATCGTCCCCGTAGTTCAACGGATAGAACAGAGGTTTCCTAAGACGAAAGTGGCATTTCATCACACTTCGTCAGCAATCGTCTCAACTACTCAAATTGCCTTTTGCTAGTAGCTTGCATTGGAAGCTTCGTCATCTCACGTCATCAGGAATCTGCCCATTTCTCGCTGCCCGGGTGACACAAAGGGTGATACAAAACGCAGCACTGTTTTCGTGATTCCCTTGGCCTTTGTGATCTTGAACCAGGAAGACCGAAAACAAGTGATAGGACAAGCAGCTAGTTCCGACATAGGCAACGGCACCTTTGTAAACATTCCCGGCGCTTACTTCGGCGGCGAAGTTCTTTAGATTCACGGCTTCTTTTCTGCGGCCAATTCCTGAAAGCGCGGATCGTTGCGGATTTGATCCCACACCGGATCGAGTCGCAGCCACGCCGGAGTAATTGCACTGCCATACGGTATCTGCAGCAGCCGCTTGAGAATGGGAATCGCGTGATCGCCATCGCCCAGCACCGCGTAGATGACCGCCATGGCCTCCTCTATCCCGGGACCCTCGAACGGGTCTTTGGAAGTGGGACGCATGGCCATGGCTTTTTGTCCTTCGGCGATAGCAGAGGCCGCTTCGCCCAGACCTGCATAAGCCTGACCCAAAAAGGCATGCGTTGCCGCCTCCTGATAATCCGGCGCGACCTTCTCGAGATCGCGCTGAATATCCTGCACCGCGTCTTGGTAAGTAGCCCGCGCCGCGGCAACATCGCCGGCGCGCCGCTGACTCGAAGCTAGAGGAAATTTGTCGCCGATGCTCGGCTCGCCGCGTTTGGTCTTGGCGGCTACTTCACTTGAGAATATCTCGATGGCCGCGGCATAACGGCGCTGGAACAAAGCCTGCACACCACGGACGGGCCACCCTATGCCAGGCACGCGTGGTTCGGTACCGGCATTTGCAAGCAGCGGTTCTACTGCCTGGAGATCCCCCGTTGCCCAATAGATACCCGCTTTCCGACCGAGGGTCTCTGCATTCGCCGGCTCAAGCGCAAGTGCGCGGTCAACCGTGGCTAGAGCTTCGGGAAAACGGCGCAGGGCACTGTACGTAACCGCGAGGTTATTATAAGCATCGACGTCGCGAGGATCGAGTTCAATGGCGCGACGGAACGCGTCAATCGCCTCTTCCAAATGCCCTAGCCGTCGTTGGATAAAGGCGATCGCAATGGTGATATCAACGTTATTCGGAAGCGCGTGCTCAGCTTGCTGGAATTCCGCGAGCGCCCCGGTGAAATCGCGCTGCCCGTAATAGCGATAATAACCAAGAGCAAGGTGCGTTTCCGGCAGGTTGGGGTCGAGCGCGAGAGCATGATCGAGGGAATCCTTAGCTGTCGCCAGCTGCGCCGGGCTTGGATCGAGTAGCCAGTAACTGCCACTCTGCGCACAGGAGAGACGCGCCCACGCCAGCGCAAAACTTGGATCCAACCTTACTGCCTCTTGATATGACCGAATCGCATTCTCCACGCTGGGCTTATCAAACGCCGCGCCAGCTGCAAATGCACGGGCACGCAGATAGGCGTCGTAAGCAGCGGGATTGTTCGTCGGCTTCGCTTCCACGCGGGCCTTTTCTTGTGGACTGAGCGTCGCCCCTAGAGCCCCAGCAATCTCCGTGGCCAACTCGTCCTGCAAAGTAATCGAATCGGCCAGTGTGCGATCGTAGTTCTGCACCCAGATGTGACGATCAGTTTGCGCGTCGATTAGTTGCACCGAAACCCGAATACGGTTTCCCGACCGGCGCACACTGCCTTCCACCACGTTGCTCACACCCAGTTGCTGCGCGATTTCTTTCAGGTTGCGCGTGATGCCACTTTTGTACTGCATGACTGAAGTGCGACTAATCACTTTCAGATCCTTGATCCTGGCCAAATTCGAGAGCAATTCATCCTGAATTCCGGCGGCAAAGTAAGCGTTCTCCTTTTCATCGCTTAGATTTTCCAACGGCAGCACGGCGATGCTCTTGTCCGGCGCAGCCAGCGTCGATCGCGCGCGATAACGGGAAAACATTGCGATGCCAACGATGATTACCGCGAGCGCGAGCAACGCTGCCGTCGTCATCGCCCAGCGCATTCGCGCGCTGTGCTTCTTCAGGGCCTCGAACTTTTTTGGCAGTTGCGGGTTGCCCACTTGATCCGCATATAGGTTCGCGATCCCGACGCGCATTCCGTGTTTCACTTCGCAAGTCCCAAGATCGTGCAGGAGCGGTCGCCAATGTTCGTATTCTTCTAAATCTTCAGCGACGTGTTTGGAGACAAGAATGTGTCCCGCGTCTCCGCAATTCATGACCCGTTGCGCCATGTTGATGCCGGCACCGGCGAGATTGGCATGACCATTCACATCTATCACCCCGCTGACCGGACCGCTGTGCACGCCCATTCGAACTTGCAGGCGTGGATGCGCCTTGAGCGCGCCACTGATTTCAATCGCGCATTGCGCCGGCGCTTCCTGACTGGTGTAGAAGACCAGCGCCATGCCATCGCCGGTTGGAATTTTTATCAATCGACCGGCAGCTTCGGCTTTCTGGTATTGATCCGAACCGCGGACAATTGTGGTTAGCTCGTCAACGACCGCCCGCTGCTCGTTAATCGAAAGCTTGGAGTAACCAACAATGTCGATGAAAAGGACATGCGCGACTTCGAGCTGAATTTGCTCTTTAACGTCGGCGGGCACGTTATCAATTTACCTGAAAACAAAATAATTGATAATTCCGCTTCCCGCCGACCGTCGAAAGCAAAGCACCGTTTCGCAAAACTGGAGTTGGACACGTAAAATCTGCTAGACTCACATTCTGATCTCTGACATCTGACCGCTGATCTCTGATTGCTGTCCCCGTAGTTCAACGGAAAGAACAAGGGTTTCCTAAACCTTAGATGTGGGTTCGATTCCCGCCGGGGACATACTACCACGCTCCTTTTGAAGTGGGTGAACTTAGTGGTTGTTCCTCACCTCGGTTCGATTGACTCGCGCATTACCCATGCGCTCGCCCTTTGGGCTTCGTCTATGTCGCGCCGCTCCCGCGGGCTCCATTCCCGCCGGGGACATATTTACGAGGCGTAGCGCATCTTTTCACGTCTTCAAAAATGGCAAAGTGAGAACATAAATGAGAACACTTCCGCCAATTTCCTTAGTCTTTCGATGTTGTTCAATGGCACCATGCCGCCAATGAAATACTGGGAAATCGTCGCTGACAAGCTCAGTGCTGCTGGTTGGTCGTGAGGCTATTGCCGCGCTGTTACACGGCATGGCTGGCGTTGGGTCGTTGATGCCTACAAAGGCGACGGTAAACGATACATCGTCCATTCTGACGAGCTCGACCCTGATGGTATTCCGCAGTTCGGCCTAGTGGCTGAGGAAGTAGAAAGGGTGAATCCTGATTTAGTGGTCCGGGGCGAGGACGGAAAAATCATGACCGTTCGCTACGAAGCTGTGAACGCGATGCTGCTGAACGAGTTCTTGAAAGAACATGGCCAAGTGCAGCTATTGAAGGCAACTGTCGCGCAGCAACAGGAGGAGTTTCACACAAAGCTCCCACAGCAGCAGAAGCAGATTGAAGCTCTTACCGCTACTGTTCAGAAGGTGAGCGACCAAGTCGCTCTTAGCAAACCTGCACCACAGTTAGTCGCCAATCCTTAAAAGCCGCTCGTTAAGGCCGATGATTTGCTGACAGCGTTTCTTTCGCTGGAGAGAGATCTATTAGCGGGGACACGGATCGCGGGAAAAAATTCAGAGCGTATTTCAATTTCAATCGACCGGTCACCGTCCACTTAGGGGCTTTGCGTTCGCACGGTACAAGATCAACGGCAAAGAGATCGCAGTGCATTCAGGGCGAAACCAAAGTATAACCAGCCGGCAGCGTTGGCCCGAAAGCACCACCGGCGACCGCAGCCCCGCTGAGGTACCAGACGGCGGTCTGACCCATAGCCGGATTGAACAAAATGTAATCGGGTTTCCCGTCGCCGTTGATGTCGGCGGTGCCTCGCAGCATCCAGCCCAGAGGTAGAGTCGGACCATAGGAGCCTCCAGCGAAGGTGGTCCCATTGAGATACCAAAACACCGTTTGCCGTGTGGTTGCATTTGTCAGCACAAAATCTGGTTTATTATCACCATTGAAGTCGTTTGCGTCTGCCAAACTCCAGCCCACGGGGAGCGTTGGGCCAAACGCGCCGCGGGCAAACGTCGTGTTATTTAGGAACCATATCGCTGTCTGTCGTGTGCTCGAATTGAAGAGTACGTAGTCCGGGTGTCCATCGCCGTCCATATCCGTAGCCGTCATCAGCGACCAGCCCGTCGGAATCGTTGGTCCTAAAGCTCCGCCGATAAACCTGGTGTTATCGAGATACCAGACTGCTGTTTGGTGTGTGCTGGGGTTAAAGAGCACCAAATCGAACTTGCGGTCCCCATTCACATCGGCGGTCGTCACCACAGTCCAGCCCACCGGCAGTGTCGGACCAAAGGCACCACCCAGGAAAGCAGTCCCTTGCAGATGCCACACCGCTGTTCGTCGCGTCCATGCGTTGAAGAGCACGTAATCCGCAGAACCATCACCGCTCGGGGTAGGTGTGGGAGTTGGTGTAGGACTTGGTGTTGGCGTTACAACGGGAGATGGAGTAGGAGTAGGAGTAGGAGTTGGAGTTGGAGTTGGAGTCGGAGTAGGAGTTGGAGTCGGAGTTGGTGTAGGACTTGGTGTTGGCGTTACAATGGGAGTTGGAGTTGGTGTGGGCGTAGGGGTAGGAGTAGATGTTGGCGTTGGTGTGGGTGTTGGTGTCGGAGATGGAGTTGGTGTAGCCGTTGGAGTTGGAGTAGGAGTCGGTGTTGCGGTCGGAGTAGGCGACGCGTCGCTCATCGGCCCGATGTAGCTTTTCGCGATGACGACGTTGTCATACCACTTCTTGTTCAACCGCTCGCTGTGGATGGCGTGCAGTCCGATATAAACTTGATCTATCTTTAGAGTGTTGACGGTTCGGACGATCAGGTCGGGCCAGTCCGCCACCACTTTCCCGTCAACCCACACCTTGACTTCGCCGTCGTTCTTCCCCGGCGTGTTGAGCTTGGTCATCTTCTCGTAGCAGTACCAGCGGTCGCGCAGCGGCAGGAAGTTCGGCAACGGCTTGAAGTCGGGGTAGCCCGTGGTTGGAAAACCGTGTCCGTCCGGGTACCAGTGGTCGCCCCATAGTTGCTGTTGCTTCGGCCAGTAAACATACTCGTGCAACCAGCCGGGCGGCGCTTCCCCGCGGATGTTGTTGTTCTGCGTCAGGAGCACGAAGAAGTCGCTGCCGTTCGGCGCAACGCCGGTCATGGGGTTCGTCCCGCCAGTCATGGCGATGCCGTTGTGGTTGCTCGTCGCCACGCTGTAGCCCGCGTCCCACTTCATGTAGACGCGGCAGAACATGGTGTCGATCCCAGGCGACAGGAGCTTGTTCACCGAGTAGCCGTGCTCCGTCGTCGATACTGGCAGGTCGAACTCGACGGACTTCGCGCCCGCGAAGTGCTCCGCCGTGCTGATGCCTACGTTGCCGGACGCCGCTCCGAAGACCTTCCACTTCGCAGTCAGGTCGCTCGGCTGAGTGTACGCCTCGAAGTCGTCGGCCAGTATCACGTCGGGGTCGCTCCCGATGTTTTTGTCGCCGGGATAGCGCGCCGCGATTCCGATATCTGCTGGCGATGCCGTTGCGCTGGCGGCGAGAAATGCAATTGCCGCCGAAAGCGACACGAATCGGGTGCGTCCGGCGCGATTCGCGCACAAGAGAATCATGATAAGCGGATAAGCAGCTATCTTGCCAGTGCCATAATTACCATAATGAGCGGCTCCCGCTATCCCGCTCGCAAGGAATGGCTTGCAGCGCTAATCAGAAATGCGATTGTAACCGCCGACTGGTTCCGGCGACTGGACTTCAAGCGGTCTCATCGAACACAACCGGCGCCCCCAATATGGCCACCGGACCGTCGCACAGCAGCAGAAGCAAATTGAAGCGCTCACCGCCACCGTGCGAAAAGTCAGCGAGCGAGTCGAGTTCAGCGGATCTGCTCCGCAAATAGCAGCGAACGAGGACTGAGGTTCGCAACGGATTCCTCTTTTGCGTCGATGCGCACCGCCGATGTAAAACGAGTCATCGTTAGGGCCGATGATTTGTTGACAGCATTTCTTTCGCTGGAGAGAGGACGCTCGAATGCCATTGCGAGGTCAGAAGAGCACAAGAAATTGGCGTATGCCGAAGAAGTACCTTGACGGGGCGCTCTGAGCCGTACGGTGCGCTAAAGCTATGGACTACCATCGAATTTGTAGGGATCTCGGACGTGGAGCAGCGGAGATTCAAACACGACGTTTGGCTCTGGCTCTATTAGACGCGCGTAGTGGCGCTGTTAGTCGGGCGGGGCGCTATTGGCTTTCCGATCCCGATTCGCCATTTGGGCCGCGGCCAAATTATAAGACCCCTTTCCAGTCATGTCGCTCCGTGGCGGGCAGGTTTGGCGGTCTTTTCGCTGCACTGATTTTGGCCGTTTCTGGCGCTGTGCAAGCGGCAAACATTAACGCTCGTAGCCCTTCCTTTGGCGACGTAAGCCAGGCGATCGCCTCCGCGGCAAAAGGTGACACCGTATTCGTTCCGGCTGGAACGGCGAGTTGGACCAAGACTCTTGTTATCAATAAGCCTATTACATTAATAGGACAGACCACAGTAAATTACACTAACGAAATGGCTGATGACCGAACAATAATTTTGGATGACGTGTCGCGTTCGTCATCTACGCCGCCTGCTCCTATTATTCACGTCATCGTAACCGCGGGGGACATGTCCGTGGAGCCGACGGTGCCCCTGGTTTTAATAAAAGGATTTACTTTTAGAGGTAGTCCCAACACGCCAAAGGACGCTCCGAACGGCGCCATCATGTTGTCGGGCACCTGTCCAGCAATCCGGGTCAGCAACTGTGATTTCGACCGCCTCTACCAGTCGTCAATCACTACTTTTGGCTGGATTTATGGTGTGATGGATAATTGTCTTCATACGATCACCAATCACCTTTTAACCGGCGTAATGGGCATGCGAACCTACAATGGCCAACAATATGGTGACGGTTCCTGGATGGAAGATGCTAATTGGGGCAGCTACAAGTTTTTCTTTACGGAAAACAACGTGGTCCACAATCTGGTCAAAGAGAGTGGAAACATGGATGCCAAAAGAGGCGCTCGCTACGTGGTTCGCTACAGCAAACTCTATGATTGCTCCTTTATCCAAACGCATGGAACCGAAGGAGACCGAGACCGTGGATGCCGGGCGATTGAATTCTACAATAATATCTGTCACCGGAGCAATGGAGGTCCTGGAGCTCCAGGCGGATTACGAAGTGGTAATCTACTTTTTCACGATAATAAATATACTGGAGTGCCTTTAGGTAATCCATGGGTATCCGCCTGGGCTGCCCGAATGGGGACGGCTTTTCAGCCTTGGAGATTGGCAAGTGGCGATAACTCGTGGGACCAGAATGACCCCCGTGGATTATACGCCAGCGGAACGGCTGCCACCGCATCAGTTGTAGATAGCGAAACTAAAGGGAGTACTTCATTCTACGTCGCTGGAAATTTGCGCGCATACAATACGGGAGGATACTCTATCCAAAATACTCGTACCGGGTTAGGGGGTATCATTCATTCTGCTGTTTATAAGTCGAGTACAAACAAAACCCTCATAGCGTGCGATTATAGCATTGCATGGCCCACGTCCAAAGTTGTGTTTAACATAGGCGATCCGTTCCAAATTTGCAGAGTATTGCGCGTTCTCGATCAAACAGGATTGGGCAAGGGCACCGTTTGTTCGACTCCCAAACCGCTTAACGGAGCGGTTAGCGAGGGGTCTTATGCTTGGAATAACACACAAGCAAACGGACCTAAGGTCACCATTCATTCCGGAGCACCTGTTAATCCAACGTTTGTAGAAGGGCGGGATTATTTTAATTTTGCCCCGCCATTTGCCTACACGCCTTACACCTATCCGCATCCCTTGGTAAGGTAAGCGGCATCGCGCCGCCCACCGGCCTTCATGCCAACACTCATCCTCGTTCCTCCTTCAAGAACCATCATGAAAATCTTCTCGCGTCTGCCACTCGCCCTCGTTTATCTTTGCTTCGTCGCTGCGATTGGTGTCTCCAATTCAGTACGTGCTGGTAGCGCGACATGGGACCTTAATCCCGGGTCGGGCGACTGGAATACCGCGATTAACTGGACGCCCGCGACTGTGCCTAACGGGTCGTCGGACACGGCAACGTTCGGTCTCTCGAATACGACCGACGTTTCTGTTTCGGCAAATACGACCGTGGACGGGATCACTTTCGCTCCGGGTGCGAAGAGCTTCACAATCACTGCAGGTTCCGGCTTAAAGCTCACCTTTAGCGCCACGGGTATCATTAACAATTCCGGGACCACACAGAATTTTGTTGCGGCTCCTTCTGGCTTCGGCATCAACGCACTCAGGATATTATTCAATAACAGTGCGACAGCAGGGAGCGGCACCTTCTTTACGACGAACGGTGGGACAAACCTCCAGCCGGACCCCGGCTTTATTATTTTCAATGACATCTCGAGCGCAGGGAGTGGCACTTTTACCAACAACGGCCCGACGACTGCCAGTCAGACGTTCGGGGGTGGCGCCACACTGTTCAGCGGCAGCGCGACCGCAGCCAATGGCACTTTCATCAACAACGGCGGCACGGTTAGTAGCCAGGTCAACAGCACTAGCGGCAGCACGGATTTTGGTGGCACGGCGACCGCCGCCGACGGTATCTTCACTAACAAGGCGGCCACGGTAAGTGGGGGAGACGGTGGCGATACTGCATTCTTTGAGAGCTCGACTGCTGGTAATGCGACCATCACGAACGAAGGTGGGATAGTGAGGGGCGGGTCCGGCGGCAGAACGACCTTTAGTGGCCTTTTTGGTACATCGACCGCTGGCAATGCGACCATCACGAATAACGCTGGAGTGGTGAGCGGCGCTTCAGGCGGTGTTACATCCTTCGAAGGCTTCTTCGAAATCGTTAGCCCCGGTAGCACGGTCTTCGGGAGCTCGACGGCAGGCAATGCAACCATCATCAATAATGGCACCAGTGTTAGCGGCGCGGGCGGCAGCGAAACGATATTCTTCACCGACTCCTCCAATCCCCTTGGCGCATCCACTGCAGGCAATGCCACCCTCATCGCCAACGGCGGGACGGGAGGCGGTCAAGGTGGGGAAATTCTCTTTAAAGGGTTTTCCCAAGGTGGCACATCGCGGATTGAAGTTTTCGGCAACGGCAGTTTGGACATCAGCGCCCACACTGCCCGAGGCTTGACGGTCGGTTCGATTGAAGGCAGTGGAAATGTCTTCCTAGGAATCAACAATCTGATCGTAGGCAGCAACAATACGAGCACGACTTTTTCCGGCGTGATCCAGGATGGTGGGGGAAATGGAGGTATCGGCGGGTCGGTGACCAAGATCGGCACTGGCACGCTTACGCTTTCGGGCGCCAACACCTACACCGGGAACACGAATATCAACGGCGGCGTGTTACAGGTCGATGGGTCGATTATGAGCAACACTTCTGTTAACCATGGCGGCACGCTCACAGGTACAGGAACGGTCACCGGCAATGTTACAAACAACCGCAGTGGCACGGTCAGCCCGGGAGATGCGCGAGGCACGCTGACCGTCAACAGCTACACGCAAATGAGCGGTAGCACTCTCCTGATCGACATTGCAGGGCCGAACGCCGGTCAATTTAGCGTTCTGGATGTGCTCGGAAATGCTAACTTAAACTCAAATGCGCTTCTCCTTCCTCTGCTTCAGGGCGGTTTTGTTCCTACAGTCGGTGAATCCTTCACTTTTATGGATTACTCGGCTCTGACCGGAACGTTCTCCATTTTTGACCGCAATATCGATAACGCAATGGAGCATTGGAATGTCACCTATCAGTCGGGCAATGCTACCTTGACGGTAGCACCAGGAAACGTGGCAGTTCCTGATCGGGGGTCAACCTTGCTGCTGTTGACGTTAAGCTTACTCGGTCTGCGTAGCTATCGGCACTTGCTGCGCACGTAACGTTGAGTGTCTGACAATTCGCAAAAATGTCTCGGGACTGGTCTTACGGCATCGCCGGGCATTTCACCAAGCACGGACTTCTTTTTTGCGTTGATGGACAGCGCGACGAAAAACGATTCATCGTTAAGGCCGATGATTTGCTGACAGCGTTTCTTTGGCTTGAGAGAGGACGCTCGAATGCCATTGCGAGGTCAGAAGAGCACAAGAAATTGGCGTAGGCCGAAGAAGAACCTTGACGGGCGCAACGCGAATACATGCCCGGTAATCCGGCTTATCGGGCACTGAGAATGATTCAGACGTTTTACTAGCGACCGTGAGAGAACCATTCTCCTTGCGTTGCTTTGCTGTTGTCGAATGGCGATCCGCCCATCTGCTGGTATTGCCTCAAAACGACAGAATACGTAAAATAGGAGAGAGAAACCTCTAACAATTACTTCTAATCGGATGTGTGTCCCAGCATGAAACGCACGTATTTTCCCGGTATCACTGACATTGTCGTCGTCACGGATCCGGCAGAGATCCGGACAATTTCAAATGATTCAAGGTTCGACCGGGACTTTATAGGACATGGTCCTGTTCGCAACGTGCAGCGTCTCCGGAAAATGCTCCGTATTTTCTCGCTCAACGGCAGATTATTCCCAACTATGCTGCCGCGCACCAACCCCAGCCGCGCCGCCGCGCAAGACGAACTGTGGTCGAGACTAAACGTCAAGGCCGACGAGGTGAAACACGGACCCGCTCAATTGGAGCCCCTGGCCGAATGGGTTAGAGGGATCGGAACTGCGGAGAAGCTCGGTCTGCTTGTGCAGCAGAGCATAGGAAGATTGTTCGTGGAAACGTTCACGGCCACTGAGGAGAGTTTGGCAGCGGCCCGTATCGTGCTTGAGGCTGCAAGCTCTTCCAATGTCCTGAGAATGCTGGGGTGGCGCATCAGCGGCAGGCTGGAGCGGGCCAAAACGCTTCTTGCTTCCATGGTGAATGGCGATCTGAGTGGCGTTATCGCGTTAATTGCAGCTCGGCAGCTCATTGATGATGGCCTGCATAAAATGCGGCAACTTGCTGCCGACCCAGCGCTTCGATCTTCAATAACGACGGATGCTGCCGTGGACGAATGCCTCTTTGCACCACCCACCGTTGTACGCCAGGCGAAAACCTCCGGCGAGGTCGGCGGTTGTCCCTTTAGGAGAGGCTCGCTCTTCATCCTTGAGCTGGGAAGCGCGAGCAAAGGCGCAGCGAATCGTGACCTCGTCTTCCTCAGTCAGAGTTGGAGCCGCTGTCCCGCCGAAAAGTGGGTGCCTGCGCTATTGGAAGGCGTGTGGACGCGTGTCTCAGCTACGTTGCATGAGTCTTAAAAAAACCTCGCGGCGCTAGTCGATAAATCTCTGGACGCCGTGCAAATAACTTTAGCGGCGCTTTTGGTCCTGCCCGAGTAGGCGGCAGCGGATCGAAAGCTAGGGCGCCACTCGGGCGCCACTCATGGCCACAAGGCTGGGCATTTGTTCATTGTTGTAAGACTGTGTCGTTCTAATGTTGTTTGGTTGACTAGTAACTGGAAGAAAGCAACGCTGGTATGATTTTGGTCAAAAATGAAGCGGTATCCGCCGCCAACATTGCTACCCCGATAGGTATGCATAGCTCCTGGCACATAGATCATCGCCAAAAGGGCGAAGATAAGTGTTTTCTTCATTTAAGCCCTGCCTTCAACTTGGGACAGGATGTGAACGTTAGCTTTTGCCGCCTCGGCGATAAGCAAGACTGGAGTGCAGTCGGGTGCGGTTGTAGAAGGTCTCGATGTAATCGAAGATAGCGGTGCGGGCCTCAGTGAAGGTCGCGAAGCGACGATGATAGACTAGCTCGTATTTGAGGCTGCTCCAGAAGGATTCGATGAAGGCGTTATCGTAACAGTTGCCTTGGCGACTCATGGAAGGGCACAGACCATGTTGGGCCAAGACCTGACGGTAAGCGGCGCCGGCGAACTGGCTCCCACGATCGGAGTGAAGGATGAAGCCTGGGAGCGGGGCGGCGTTGACTTACCGCCATGCGCAGGGCCGCGACGGTCAATGGAGCATCCAGGCTAGGACTCATGGCCCAACCGACCACCCTCCGGCTAAAGACATCCAGGACCGCGACCAGATACAACCAACCTTGACCAGTCAGTACGCCCGTCGCATCGCTGACCCAGACCTGATCACAACGCCATACCCGCAGATCTGGCAAACGATTAGGAGCAATCGCTCCACCCTGGCGACTATCGGTCGTCGCCACCCGATACTTGGAACGGCGCCGGGCAAAGAGCCCCTGTGCGCGCATCAGTCGAGCGATGCGGTTACGCTTCCCTAGACAACCCAAGGCATGGGAGAGCCGCGGGCTGCCATAAGTCTGGCGACTGCGCGCGAACTCTTCCTGGATGCGTCTGCGCAAGCCAGTGTTCTCTACCTCACGTGGGCTGGGCTTCGCTGGCCGTTCCTTCCAGTTGTAGTAACCGCTGCGCGAGACCAGAAGCGCTTCGCATAACCAAGCTACCTTGTAGGAGCCGCTCATTTGTTCGATCCGGGCATACCGCTGGGCGGCACTTCGGAGAGGATGCCCAGAGATTTTTTTAACACTTCACGCTGTTCTAAAAGCTTGGCGTTCTCCGCTCGTAAATGCCGGTTCTCTGCCTCCAGCTCCTCGACAGTGCGCCTGGATTTCCCCTTGCTCTTAGTCGCCTCGGGTTCGCGCTCCAGCTGCGCCCAGCGATAGAGGAGCGGCGGACGAATCCCTAGCTCCGCTCCTACTTTGGCCGCGCTGCGGCCGCTGTTGCGCCAGAGCTTAAGTGCCTCCTGCTTGTATTGATCGGTATAGCTCGCCTTGCGGCGAGTCGGTCTGGGATAACTGTGTCTTCATGTGGACTGCCTTGGGTTTTTGACCCTTAGCCCACTGTCCGTCAAATCAATGCAACCCTAGACTGACCCTATCTTTCCCCTCCCTTCGACTCTGCGGGCTTTGTCCATGTCGCCCGCTCGCTTCCCCAGCGGCTCCATTGCCGCCGGGGGCATAGTGCACTGGCCAACTTAGTGGTGGTGCGGCGCGAAGGTTCGATTGATTCGCTCTTTCCCGAGCGCTCACCCTTGCGGGGCTTTTCGATGTCGAAAACTCCCGCGAGCTCCATTTCCGCCGAAGACACGCGGCACAAAACTTTCTTCACTGCCAAGCCCATGCAGTCCTTCCGCAGAGAACCCTTGCTGCGAACCGTACCTCGACTAGGGTCCACCTTTTCGCGATCTTGATGCACGACGAAACGGTTGATAGTTTGGAACGCACTTCCGCCGCTCATCTGCCTGTTGCCCACGGCGGCGAGCTGATCGACCTTTACGTCGGTTCCGAGCGAAGGGCGGACATAAAGGCTGAATCGAAGGGACTGCCGTCCTGGGACTTAACGCCCCGACAGCTCTGTGATCTTGAGCTTCTCCTCAACGGAGGTTTTTCGCCTTTGCGCGGCTTTATGACGAAGGGCGATTACGAACGCGTTTGCAGCGAGATGCGGCTGGGGTCAGGTATTCCTTGGCCAATTCCGATTACGCTCGATGTAAACGAGGACTTCGCGAAATCGCTCACTGCCGGACGCAGCAAGATTGCTCTCCGGGATCCCGAAGGAGTGATGCTGGCCCTGTTGCACGTGGAAGAAGTGTGGAAACCTGATCGCCGCGAGGAAGCGCAGGCGGTATTCAATACTACCAGTCCCGCCCATCCGGGCGTCTTCCATGTGCTTAGCAAATCGAATCCATGGTACGTCGGAGGCCGGCTTGAGGGCGTGCAGCGGCCTTCCAGCTATGATTTCAAAACATTGCGTTTATCGCCTTCTGAATTGAGGCAGCAATTCGCCCGGCATGGCTGGCGCCGGATTGTCGCCTTTCAGACCCGCAATCCCATGCATCGGGCCCATGTTGAATTGACCTTCCGCGCATGCAAACAGGCTGAAGCAAGCTTGCTCATTCATCCGGCGGTGGGACTGACAAAGCCGGGTGACGTCGATTATTTCACCCGAGTTCGGTGTTACCAGGTAGTTCTGACGAAGTATCCGCGTGGAACCGCCAAGCTTGCCCTCCTACCGCTGGCGATGCGTATGGCGGGGCCACGAGAGGCGATTTGGCACGCCCTGATCCGAAAGAACTGTGGATGTTCGCACATGATCATCGGTCGCGATCATGCCGGGCCGGGGAAGGATGCTAACGGAAAGGCGTTTTACGATCCGTATGCTGCTCAGGAGTTGTTCCAAAAACACGAAGCGGAGATCGGGGTGACAATGGTTCCCTTCCACAACATGGTTTATGTGGAGGACAAGGCCAAGTACCTGCCGGAGGATGAAGTTCCGCGCGACGCCCGGGTCCTGAACCTTTCAGGCACGGAATTACGCCAGCGGCTCAATGAAGGACGCCTTATCCCGGACTGGTTTACCTATTCCGAAGTCATCCAAGAACTACGGCGAAGCTTCCCGCCTCGCCATCAACAAGGGTTCACCGTTTTCTTCACTGGCTTATCCGGCGCCGGCAAATCAACTATTGCCAACGTCCTGCTGATCAAACTTCTCGAAATCGGGGGCAGGCCGGTTACGCTTTTTGACGGCGATCTGGTCCGCAAGCATCTCTCTTCCGAGCTTGGTTTTTCGCGCGAACATCGCGACCTCAACATCCGACGCATCGGGTACGTCGCTTCCGAGATCACCAAGAACCGTGGCATTGCCATCTGCGCTCCCATCGCTCCCTACGATGCCATGCGGAAGGAAGTGCGCGCCATGATTGCGCCTTTGGGCGGATTCATCATGGTGCATCTCTCAACGCCGGTTGAAGTTTGCGAAGAACGCGATCGCAAAGGTCTCTACGCCAAAGCCCGGGCCGGCATTATCAAGGAGTTTACCGGTATCTCCGATCCCTACGAAGAACCAACCGATGCGGACATCACCATCAATACGGCTGAACTAGCTCCTGATGAAGCGGCTCAGGAGATAATTCTTCATTTGGAAAGCGAAGGCTTCATCGGGAATCCGAGTAATTCGCGCGTCAGTTGAAGAGTTCGAACGAGAGCGACTACTTCTGCAGATTGTTCTCTCGACATGAACGCAGAATAGCGAACGCGTAATTCGCATTTCTTACCAAGACCCAAGGACCGCAGTTGTAGGACAGGCATTCCTGCCTGTCGAACCATTCCATCCTGGCAGGCGGGAGCGCTCGCCCTACAATTCCGGCGATCGAATGGGACTACACCTTTGTTTAAAATGCGCTGCACCGAAAGCCGCTTGTTACCAACGATCAAGGCTACTGGGAGGGTCCCGGTGTCTTTGTTGGAACCAGCAGCGGTCCACTCATACTTTTGAGAACACGACCGAGATCGCTGTTGGTGGAAATGACCGCAGTGGTGTCGTGTTCGAAGGCGGAGCGCGCGACGTCGAGGCTGCGCAGGAACAGGTAAAGGTCCTGCGCGTCGGGCGTGCTGTAGGCGTTGGCGTAAATACGCGCTGCTTCCGCGTCGGCCTCGCCTTCGATCTTCAACGCATCGCGGTTGGCACTGGAAATAATCGATGCCACCTCGCTTTCTTTTTGTCCGCTGATATTGGCCGCCTCGCCGTGGCCCTCGGAACGGAACCGCGCCGCGATCTGGTGGCGCTCGCTCGACATCCTCTCAATAATCTTCTCAGCAACCGCCGGGTTGTATTTGCTGCGCTTGAATCGCTCATCGAGTAGTTCGATCCCAAAGTCGGCAATCTTTTGCCGGGTCCGTTCCGTAATTTGTTTCTCGATCTCCCCTCGCCCAAGCTGAATATCTGGAAGTTTAGTTGGTAAAACCGTACCGCTTTTCTCCAATTCCGTATCGCGCAAGGGCTGTCGTCCTTTAGTTACTCGAATGATCTCCACGAGATCGTGCGTAGCTACCGCCGTCCGCGTTTCGCTGCCGAGAATATCGTCCAGGCGGGAGAGAGCGCTCCGTTCGTCATTTAACCGGTTGTAGTAGAGAAGCGGATCGCTTATGCGCCAGCGCGCGAAGCAATCGACGATGAGATAAAGCTTGTCTTTGGTCGGGCACTCCGTCGGCGGACCGTCCCAGGCCAGCACGCGTTTATCAAACCGGTTTACTTTATCGAAGAATGGGATTTTCAACTTCAATCCCGGCGTAGTTTCGGTGCGAATGGCTTTACCGAAGCGAGTAACAATCGCGTCTTCGTACTGGCGAACGATAAAGAGCATCGAACCCCACTTAAGTCCCGTTAGAATAAAGATGAAACCCAGTATCGCCATGGTGCGGGACTGCAAAATCCGGATCAGTCTTGGCGGCATACTTGGTAGTTTCCTAACGCGCTGAGGGAGTCGATTCGGGAGTCGTTAGCGGAAGTGTTTGCAAGATGTTCTTCAGGCTGTCGTCCACGATTACCTTTTTTTGCAATGAGGGAAGGATCGTCTGCATTTGTTCCAGGTAAATTCGGCGCCGGGTAACATCGGGTGCTTTACGGTACTCGGTTAGTAGAAGAGTGAACTTCTCCGCGTCGCCTTTGGCCTGGTTTACCCGGTTAAAAGCGTAAGCCTCAGCTTGTTTCAGACGCTCCTTGGCTCGGCCGCTGGCATTCGGAACAGCATCATTATAGACGGCCCACGCCTGATTAATCGCGGTCTGCTTCTCTTGTTGCGCCTGGTTCACTTCATTGAAAGCAGCCTGCACCACCGCTGGCGGACGCACCGTGGCAAGTTGGACCTGTTGAATCTGCAGGCCGAGTTTGTAGTCAGAGCAAAGCTCGGCCAGGCGTTTAAGCGAGGCTGTTTCAATGTCGTGGCGCCCAATGGTAAGGACTTCATCCACGGTGCGATCACCGATCACTTCGCGCATCACGCTCTCCGATAAGTCGCGCAAGGTTTGCTCCGGCTCGCGCACCCCAAACAAATACATTTTTGGATCGGTAATTCGATATTGCACTACCCACGGCACCAAAGCGGTGTTGAGATCGCCGGTGATCATGGTTTCAGTGTCTTGGCCTTCCCGGTCGTGTTGGTAGAGATTGGTGGCGCCGGGAGTGGAAAACCCGAACTCGAGCTTCAGGAGCCGTTGCGTTGGCACGATGACCAGCTCATCCACATACGGGATGACGTAGGTCAACCCGGGATCCTCGATCCCGGACAACGCGCCGAAGCGAAGCTTGACGCCTACTGAATTCGTTGGAATCGAACGAAAGCCGAACAGGAGTGAGAAAAGGGTGAGGGCTATTCCTACGCAGGCAATAATACCCAGCACAAACCGCACTGGTCTGATGCCTAAGCTGGGAGAGGCGGGCCCAGAGGAGCGAACGATTTGCATGCCTGGATTTCGACTATGGGGCGGTCACGCAGATGCGGCAAGTCTTTCCCGGCTGCCAGCTGATGTTTGAATCGAATGTGGAAACAACATCCCGATTTCAATCTGAACGTCGCATCTAAGCGAAAGAAGAATCGCTAAAATGAGACTGGCCGGGCACGAGAGCGATGATACTCCATCTTACGCACGGCGCGAGCGATGGATCATATCGAGCATCGATATAATGGCATGTCCAATGCTGCAAAAAACATAATTTCTAAATAATGAGCACCCCACCACTAAACCAAAAGGGATTCACTCTCGTTGAGATCATGATTGTTGTTGCAATTATTGCCTTGCTTGCGGCCATCGCAGTGCCCGGATTCATGCGCGCACGCAAGCGCTCACAGGCCAGCCGTATTTTGAACGATTTACGGATAATTGACTCAGCGTTGGACCAATACGCGATCGAGAACAACAAAAAGACCAACGACCCCGTTTCAGTTGCGGATTGGACCAGCTACATTAAGAAAGGTTCTCCCCTATACAACACAGGCAATAGTATCTTCGGGACGCCCTATGGTTCACAGACGGTAGATCAACTTCCACAAGTCTCTTCAAGTGATTACAACATATTGTCTGACGTCGCTGGGACAGGCTTCTGGTCACCGTACGGACCTTAAGAAAATCGCGTTTCGTGCCTAGGGATTGGTTCTGCGAGGAAACGAACGCCAGAAACCCCGAGGATGAAGAAATCTCTCCAGGCAAAGGACTACGCTGCGCTCGGTGCCTTCCGACATGCGATGCGGAAGCTTCTTCGCTTCAGTAAGGAACTGGTCGCCACTAGGGCAAAACTGACGACGGAACAATATGAAGCTCTTCTCGCGATCAAAGGTAGTTCGGGCGCCAATGGCGTGACGGTTGGAGGGATAAGCGAGCAGCTCCAAGTGAAGCATCACACCGCTGTTAGCCTTCTCGACAGATTGGAAGCGCGAAAGTTAGCCACCAGGAAGCGGGCCACCGCGGACAAACGCAATGTCAACGTGCAATTAACGAAGGCTGGCGCTTCTCTCCTTGCGCGTTTGGCCGCGATTCATCACCGCGAACTCCAGCAGCGCACTCCCGAAATAATCGACGCGTTACGGCGATTACGCGAATAAAGCAACCACAACACGCGAGACGCGCGTTACCCAGCATCGAGCCTGGCCCGTCCATGCTCTCGAGTGAGATCAAGGATTGGGCCGATTGGAATAATACGACTCGGATTAATCGCCCCATGCGTCATGTAGTAATGCCGCTTGATGTGATCGAAATTCACCGTCTCGGCAATGCCATCATGCTGGTATAAGTCGATCAGATATCCCTGGAGGTTGTGATAGTCGAGGATACGCCGCAGACTGCACTTGAAATGGATGTAGTAAACGACATCAAATCGAATGAGAGTGCAAAACAACCGCCAATCGGTCTCGACTATTCTCGTTCCAAATAAATAACGACTCCTAGCCAGCCGCTCTTCCAATTGATCGAGGGCATCAAATAGTTGTTTGCAAGCCCGTTCGTAAACATGTTGTCTGGTGGTGAAGCCAGCCTTGTAAACGCCGTTGTTGACCTTGTCGTAAATGAAGTCGCTTAGCTTCTCCTGTTCCGCGGCAATGTCCCTTGGAAAAAGATCGATCTCCTTATTCTGCGCGAGGCCACGAAAGGCATCGTTGAACATGCGGCAAAGATCGTCTTCGCAATTATTGACGATCCTTTTCGTTACCTTGTCCCAGAGCACCGGGACGGTGACGCGCTCATCAAAGTTCGGATCGGTTCGCTGGTAGGCTTCGGCGAGAAAGTGAAACCCGTTAATTGGGTCGGTTGAGGCAAAGGGCTCCTGGGAACTTGCCCCTCCGGTAGAATCGGAATTGGGATCGCGAAAAGCCCATCCACGTTCATCGCGTAATGGGTCTACCACTGTCACGCCAATGACCTTTTCCAACCCGAGCAGTTTACGAGCAATTAACGTCCGGCTCGCCCATGGACAAGCCAGTGAAGTGTAAAGATGGTAACGATCAGCCACGGCCGGATAACCGGTGGTGCCATCGCTCGAGATCCAGTCGCGAAAGGCGTCCGCCTGCCGCTGAAACTCACCGGACGCGGATTGTTCCTTTTCAAACTGCGCCTTCATTTTTCCAAAACGTTTTTCTTTTAGCACGGCGGGTGAGAGGTTTCCAGCACAGAGCGGCCTCCAATTCCGGCGGCCAGGAGGGTTATCAGGGACGGCTCTTTGACCAAGGGCGACTTTTGGCCCTCCTCAAGGGCCATTGCGTGTGCATCGACAAGGAGCAATGACGTGACAGCCCCCAGCTTTTTTCTCGGGCCGGACAGTGTCACCTGGATCTATGATCCACAGGTCCAATCAGATACGCATGCGGAATACTTGTGACGAAGGGCTGCGCCGAGTCCCTCCTACGTACTTTCCGCACCGCAAACTGCGTAGCTCCCCGCTACACAGCGGCACATCGCCAGCTCGTTATTGTAAATATGATGTTTCTAGAATACCTAGCATGCGTGATGTTCTACCAGGGTCGCATCGCGCTTCTTCTTGTTTGCCAGATATTCGATGAAAAATGGCAACGCGAGTTGGCATCACGATCGCTTTCTAGCTCGGAAAGAAGAACGAGTCGACTACCGATCGTCAGCTCGTAGGGGGCATTCGCTAAACCCCACGCTTCCTTGAACTTGGAAATGACAAAAGAGAGCAACGTATGAACAGCTCCAACGATCAAAGGAACCGGCGCATCCTCGTGATTGACGACAATCGCGGTATTCACAATAGCTTTCGCGAAATTCTGCGTGGGGCCGCTTCAGACAAAAGCACGCTAGATGAAGCGGAAGCACGGCTTTTCGGCGAATCCCCTTCTGGCCGGCGGACATTGGGGTTCACGATGGAGTCCGCATATCAGGGCGAGGAGGGCGTCGAGTTGGTACGAGCCGCGCTCGATAAAGGCCAGCCCTACGCAATGGCATTCGTCGATATGCGCATGCCGCCCGGGATGGATGGCCTCGAAACGATCGTAAAGCTTTGGGAACTCGACTCCGATCTCCAGGTTGTGATCTGCACGGCGCACTCGGACTACGGCTGGCACGACCTTCAAGCGAGACTCGGCAGCTCTGATCGACTGCTTATTTTAAAGAAGCCCTTCGACATCATTGAAGTACGACAAATGGCGGAAGCGCTCTGCTCCAAATGGGAATTGTTGCGGCGCAGCCGGCATCATCTGGAAGAGCTCGAGGCACGCGTGACCGAGCGCACCCAGAACCTTTCTCAGGCCAACCAGGAACTACGCGATCAGATTGCCGAGCGGAAACTGGCGGAGGCCGCACTGCGCGAAAGCGAATTACGGTTCCGTCAACTGGCGGAAAATAGCAGCGAGGTTTTTTGGGTCTCCTCACCTACTGGCGAAGAATTGTTCTATGTTAGTCCCGCCTATGAGCAGATTTGGGGATGGGCCTGCCAGAGCATCTACGAAGATCCAAAACAGTGGTTTAACAATATCCTGGAAGAGGATCGCCCCCCTGTGGCCAAAGCTCTGTCGGAATTGTCCCAAGGCACGAAGTACGACCTGGAATATCGCATCCGGCATCACAATGGTTCCATCCGGTGGATCCGCGACCGGCGTTTCGCGATCCGCGGCGAAGACAAGCAGGTCGTCCGGACCTGCGGTGTGGCGGAAGACATCACCCAACGGAAAAATCTTGAGGTCGAGATGGCCAAGGCGCGTGATGCGGCCTTGGAGGGAGCGCGCATGAAATCTGAATTTCTGGCTAACATGAGCCACGAAATTCGCACGCCGATGAACGGTGTGATCGGCATGACTGGACTCCTTCTGGAAACCGAGCTCGATCCCAAGCAGCGCGACTATGCGGAGACGATTTGCAGCAGCGCCAAGTCGCTGCTCTCGATCTTGAACGACATTCTTGATTTTTCCAAAATCGAGGCCGGCAAATTGGAGTTTGAGAATCTGGAGTTTGATTTGGATGAAGTGGTCGAAGGCGCATTGAGTGTTCTTGTACCGCAAGCACGGGCTAAAGGGTTGGAGCTCCGCAGTGAGATTGATTCCAAGGTTTGCACTTTTCTTTGCGGTGATCCCGGACGGTTGCGCCAGGTGCTGACAAATCTTCTTAACAACGCGGTAAAATTTACCGAGCAGGGCGAAGTGGTGCTGCGGGTCCTTCCGCAAGAAGATACACCAGCAGGAGTTTCTCTCACTGACGCGGTCCCGGGCAGCAAAGCAATGCTGCGTTTCGAAATCAAAGATACCGGGATCGGTCTAAGCGAGGACGCACGCGGACGAATTTTCGACGCCTTCAGTCAGGCTGATCAGTCGACTACCCGACGCTATGGCGGTACCGGACTTGGGCTGACGATCTCACGGCAGCTGGTAAGGATGATGCACGGCGAGATCGGAGTCGAAAGCGAACCAGGTAAAGGATCGACATTTTGGTTTACCAGTAGGTTTGAAAAACGCGCTGGCGGAAAAGCGGCGCCGGGAAAGCAGAAACCTCTTCTGAGCGGACGTGTCCTGCTGGCAGATGACAACGCCACTGACCGCCAAATTCTTCGATCACAGCTGACCGCCTTGGGAATGCAATGCACCCCAGCGGCCAGCGGGGAAGAAGCGCTTCAATTCTTGGGCGAGGCGATTGCGGATGAAAGCCCATACGCGCTCGCCATTATCGACATGCAAATGCCGGGAATGAACGGAATGGAGCTGGCCCAGGCCATTAAAAGCGATCCCATCACCAAAGATACACGCATCATCATGATCAGCTCCGTCGGGAATCCCATCGATGCGCAGACTCGCAAAAACGCGGACATCGACGCCTTTTTCGAAAAACCAGTGCAGCAAACGCAACTTCACCGGTGCTTGGCCAGCGTATTGGGATCCGCGCCATTAAAAAGGACTAAGGCAAACAACCATCCCCCGAGCAAAGCACGCCCGCACGCAGTTCATGACACCCGCATCCTCATTGTTGAAGATAATGAAGTGAATAAAAAAGTCATGCTCTTGGTGCTGGACGATCTCGGCTATACCGCCGACACCGTCTCAAACGGCAAAGAGGCAATCGCAGCGCTTAGGGGTCGTTCCTACGATATTATTTTGATGGATTGCCAAATGCCGGAGATGGACGGCTATGAAGCTGCGCGAACCATCCGGCGCGAATTCGACCGGCCGCCACGCATTATCGCCATGACCGCACACGCGCTGCGTGGCGATCGCGAGAAATGCCTGGCTGCGGGAATGGACGACTATCTTTCCAAGCCGATCATTGGAGAGGAATTGGAGACAGCGTTGAAAAAATGGGCACCTATTCGTAACACAAATGCGCCAGTTGATCTTCAGCGGCTGCGCGATGTTTGCGGCGGTGCTCTCGACACCATGCGAAAGATCGCCGACCTCTATCTGGAACAAGGCGCGGAACTTTTACCGGCCATGGAAACGGCCATTCGCAAAAACGATGCGAAAGATTTGGGCGCGATCGCGCACCGCTTTCGAGGCGCGAGCCTAAGCTGCGGAAGTAATTCAATTGTCCCCTTTCTGAACGAACTGGAGCAGATGGGTAATAGCGGCAACCTCGAGGCGGCGTCTGCGATATACGAAAAAGCGAGTTCGGAATTCGACCGCATCCGTTCGTTTTTTGAAAGCTACTTTCAAAATAGTGAACACACACTCGAAAAGGAAGAAATGCTCGCCCGGGCCTGCTATCGTGGGACCGTCAGGCCGAGCCGCGCAGCGGTCGGCCCGCGCGAAAAGGTCGTCACCTAGAGCGGAAATCTCAACTTCAGATCATCGATTTCGCTGGCCACCTTCTCCAGCTCCTTCACCCGCTTTGCCGAGGTAGAATCTAACTCGAGAATGCGTAATCCCACCTGGATACGCGCCAAAAGCTCGTTCTTGTCGAACCGCTTGATCAGGTAATCATCCGCGCCCGCGTGCAACCCTTCCACTGGACGTGCGTCGAGCCTGTACCTTCCCGCTGGTCCGGTTTTTTCAAATTAGAAATCTGCCACGCAGGCGAAAATTGGATATCCTTCGTGTTCGACATCCGGTGCGTTCCGCGCTAAGGCAAAAACTGCCAATCGAGCGAGCGACGCCATCAACCGCCATCGGAACTTCTGCCGCCGAATTGCGCAGGGCGCGATTAAGCCTCAATGATCTTGTTACGAACGGCGTAGCGAATCAACGCACTAAACGATTTCAACCCCAGTTTTTTCATGATCGCGGCGCGATGCGTTTCCACCGTGCGCACACTAATCCCCAGGATGATGGCAATTTCCTTACTACTTTTACCCTCACCCAGAAGCTGCACGATTTCCCGCTCCCGATCGGTGATCCGGCTGTTTTCCGGAGTCCCTTCGAGGGCTTGTTTTCCCTGAATACACCGCGCGAAAACGATCTCCGAGATCCGCGATGTAAAAAAATGTTTGTGTTCGGAAAGTGCTTTGATCGCGTCGATTAAATGATCAGCCGCATCTGTTTTCATGATGTAGCTACGTGCTCCGGAGTCGAAGACATCGTGAACTAGCTTTTCCGTCTCCTGCGCCGTAAAAATCAGGATTTCGGTCTCAGGGGACTTCCTTTTGATCTGCCGTGCCGCATCGAGGCCGTTCAATTCGGGCATTGTGATATCCAGAATCACAATGTCCGGTTTTAGTTCCACAGTCAGTGCAACCGCATCTCGACCGTTATCGGCCTCGCCGACAATCTCCCATTCTGGGATCGTCGACAGAAGCGCACGCGTTCCTTGACGGACCACCTTATGATCGTCTGCGAGAAGAATCCGGACCGTCTTCACGACACGACAATCTTAGCCTCTGGAAGTGTTAAATTCATTACGCTTTCTAGAAGCGAGCCACGCTCTGATCTTGAGCGGCAGAAATCATTTTTTTGGAAGCGGCCCCAATTGCTGTGAAACGGCGCTTTCCAGCACGGTGAGGAGCTTCCTCGTATCGTATGGTTTGCGTAAAAAATTCACGACCCCGAGCCCCTGAAGTTCGACCAGGCGAGGCTCGGCGTCCTGTCCGCTGGACGCGATGAAAATCATATCCGGTTTTATCTGCTTGAGTGCGCGAATTAGGGCAACCCCATCGATATACGGCATTATCAAATCGGTAAGAACAACGCTGATCGAATCCTTGTGTTGGGCAAAGATAGCCAATGCCTCGGGGCCATCGTTCGCTTCCAGCACGCAGTAGTTGTGCGTCTCCAGAGTCATCTTCGTAACGCGGCGAACGTTCATCTCGTCATCGACCAGCAGAACTAATTCGCCATTTCCCTTGGTGACAGGCGGGGATTCTTTCCGGCATGGAGCGACATCGGCTTGGACAGCAGGAAGGAAAACCGTAAAAGTCGTACCCCTGCCTTGTTCGCTGGAGACTGAAATAAAGCCGGCGTGACTCTTCACGATTCCTAATGAAGTGGACAACCCTAAGCCGGTGCCCTTGCCGGGATCCTTGGTGGTGAAGAATGGCTCGAAGATCTTCTCCACCAGCGCACGCGGTATCCCGACGCCGGTGTCGCTCACACGCAAAGTCGCATACGACCCAGCCTTTGCGCCTGTCATCATTGCAGCAAAATTATCGTCCACCTCCACATTTTCTGCTGCTAAAATCAGGGAGCCGCCATTGGCCATAGCGTCCCGTGCATTCATAGAAAGATTCAGCAAAACCTGATGCAGTTGAGTTGGATCACCGCTAATCGCCCAAGGATGCTCTGGGTATTTTCCTGTGACTTCGATCGTTTTGGGAAATGTTCTTTTCGCGATCTCGACCATTTCGTCAATGAGATGGCGCGGATTAATCAGCACCCGCTGACCTTCCACGCCGCGCGCGAAAGTGAGTACTTGCTTAACAATGCTTGAGCCGCGTCGCGCGCTCTCCTCGATGAGTGAAATCATGGCCGCGGCATGTTCGCCCGTCCGATTGCAACGCAGTGATTCCGCACCCATCAAGATCGGACCAAGGACATTATTAAGATCGTGAGCCACGCCACCCGCCAGGGTACCAATGCTTTCAAGTCGCTGCGCGCGCAGCAGCTGCATTTCAAGTTTCTTTTGCTCAGTAATGTCCGTGTTGATGAGGAGCAGCGAGCGAGGCTCCCCGGCGGGATCGCGAATGAGGGTGGCGCGGCAGTCGACAACGATATCCCGGGCACCTTTCGTGACCTGCTTAAGCTCGCCATGAAATTCGCCGGTAGAGAGCAGAACTTTTAAAGGGGCGTCACGCTCGTTGGCATCGGCGTAGAGCAATTCCCCGCTTGGCTTGCCCAGCGCTTCGTTGGCGGTCCAGCCGTATAAGTGTTCCGCTCCTTTGTTCCAAAAGGTGATGCGATCATCTTGGAAGTGCCGGATGATGATCGCGTCCCGTGCATGATTGATGATGTCAGCTTGCTCTCGCAGGCGTTCCTCCACGCGCTTGCGCTGAGTAATGTCGCTTACGGTAACGATCGCCAGCACCGGTTCGTTGCTCCCATCGTGAACGAGAGTACCGCCATAGTTAAAAATACGCTCCCAATCCGCCCGAATATTTCTTACCCGCAGTTCGAGATCGCGCAGATTTTCGCCACGAAGGATGCGAAACAGCGGCCACTCTTCCAGCGGAACGCGGGTGCCGTCCAAGGTCGAGAGTTCGAAGGTGTCAACGAGGTCGTTCTGGGATCGAAGACCCTCCTCCAACGTGGTATACCCATGAATCGTCAATGCGGCACGATTCCACTGCACCAATCCGCCCTTGAGATCGGAGACAATCACACCCTCGTCGAGGTTCTCGACGACAGTTTGCAAATGAGCCTCACTTGCACGTAACGCATCCTCCGCACTTTTACGCTCTACGATTTCCTGCCCGAGTTGGTGAGTAAGCGTCTCCAATTCCTCCACCTTTTCGGAGAGCTTGTCCGTAACAAGATGGAGATGTTCACGCTCGAAATCTGGTGTCGGAACAATCGCCGCCGGTTTCGACTTCTCCCCCAGCGCTTCATCAACAATCTCGAGGATGGTATCGGGGTCCGTCGGTTTGACAATGATGTGATTAACCCCACACGCCTTTGCTAATCTCCGTGATTCTTCTTCGATATAGCTGGCGGTATAAAAGATTACTTTCGTTTGCGCGTTTCTTGGATCCTGCCGCAACTGCTGGACAAACTCATAGCCATCCATCCTGGGCATGAGCACATCGGCGATAATCAGGTCCGGCTCTTCTTTGCCGATCAACTTCAACGCTTCTTCGCCGCTGGAGGCTTCGACCAGGCGATAGTCGCGGGGCTCCAACGTCGCCATGAGCAGTGCCCGGTTGTCTTCGTGGTCGTCAACAATGACAACGGTCTTCATGGTCGACTTGAAGCGCTTCCACTTCGCCTACGATCGTCCTGCGGTTCTTCCGAGATGGACCGATCGAGAAACGGTGTTTAATCTTGGTCGTTCTTTCTTTGGTTGCATCATGTGGTCGAAGCAGGACGCATTCCAAATTCAAATACGGCGTTGATGCCAACGCGTTTCCCACATGGTCTTTGCCGCCAGTAGCTTCGGGCCTTTAACCAGCCCCCACTCACGAACTCAATCTCGGGCAAAACTTGCAGCTCTTTTTTTTCGGAAGTCTCGCTTTACCCGATTCAATATTCGCCAGCTCAAGCAGATCCCTGATGAGGAAAGCTGATGCAACTTGGCTGCGTCGCACAAAAATCAGCGGGCGCATCTTAGTTTCGCCATTTCACCCTGAAAGCACTCGGGGCAAACGCCATGGCTGAATTCCGATCCGGTCTGTTGCTTGATGTAGGTTTCGAAACGCTGCCAGTAGTCCTCGGCGGTGTGTATTTTGTGACAATAGGCACAAATCGGAATCAATTGTTTGAGCTGATGAACCTCTCCCGTAAACCAAAGAATTCGATCCGCGACGCGCAGTCGCATCCGAATAGCGATGGCGTCAAGCGGCTTCGTAAGGAAATCGTCAATGCCAGCTTCAGTGCCGAGGTCGTAGTTTTCCGCGCCGGTATTTACGGCGGTCAGAAGGATGAAATAGGTATACGGTGTGTTCGGACGCGCCCGCACTCGGTGACAAAACTCCAAGCCATCTATCCCCGGCATCATCCAATCGCTTACGACAACACGCACAGGAGCGCGATCGAACGTTTCCCACGCTTCGATTCCAGTGCGCGTCACCACCACTTCGTGCCCCATTCGCTCGAGGGTTAATTGTAGGATTTGAGCCGCAACAGCGTCGTCTTCGGCGATGAGGATTTTCATCTCGCTGACGATCTGCGGCGGACCTTCGGCGCGCCATGACCCGCGGTGAGTTGCGATTCGTGACCACCCGCTTTGGGCGGAACGGCACTTTGCACGCTTGTGATTGGGAGTGGCTGCGGGACTTCCTTAAACAACCAGGTGAGCGTTTTCAAGGCCAGCTCAACCAGCAGGAACGGTTTCGCGATGAAATCATTTCCTCCACTTAAAGTCGATTGCGCCCGACTTCCGAAATCAGAATGCGAAGTGACAAAAACGATCGGAGTAGTCCGATTAGGCTCCATCCCGCGGATCTTCACACACAACTCGAGACCGGTTTGCCCCGGCATCTCGACATCGAGAAAAATGAGGTCGAAATGTTCCCCCTCCAGGAGGCGTTGCGCAGCGTGCGGATCATCCAGGCTCTTGGCCTGAAAAGTGGCCCTTCCCAAGGCGGAACAGATCGTTTCGCGCGAAATAACTTCGTCGTCCACTACTAGGATCTTTGGCGAGGTTATTACTTCGTCTTGAGAATTCGCGGCGCGATCGACTAAGCAAGCCAATGTCTCAATAGAGTGGGCGACCGTTCGTACGACTGACGGCGTGATTTTTGCCGGCTCGGTGTACAATTCAACGAGCAAAGCCTCCAAAGCTGTGCTCATCCGCGCAATCTTGGGGAAAGCAAGCGCGCTGGCGCCCCCCGCCAGCAAACGAAGGTGACGGTGCATCTGGAGAAGTGCAGTACGACGCAAATCTTCCCGTTCCGTCCTGGTAAAATTTTGATAACTAGCGCGCAGCTTCGCGAGTGTCTCAGGCCGGTTAATCGAAAGCTTCGACGCTAGCTTTTCCTGATTCGCCTCCGGTGTTTCAATCATGCCGCTAACGCCGACCCTGGAAGTCGCGCTCGCGCTCACTCCGAGCTCACATAAAAGTTCGATCATTTGTTCCGGTGTGCTGTCGATTTTTGCGACGAATTTCGTTGCTCCCTCTTCCACAGCGGCGCGCGTCAAGTTGCCGAGATAAGAATTTGAAAAAACGATGATTGGTAAGGACTGCGTAGCGGATTCCGAACGAATATTCTTGATCAGCTCGACCACGTTTATTCCGGGCAGGCACAGGTCGAGGATTAGAAGGTCAAAGACCTCTTTCTTCAGGGTCTGCAATGTACTGTCAAAGTCGCGCGTGACCTCAACCTTGAATCCCTGGGCCTCGAGTTCTTCCCGGTAGATCTGAGTGGCAAAGGGATCGTCATCCACGATCAGGATCGATTTCTTTTTGGAAGGCGTGAAAATTCTTTTCATCGGCTATGAATTGGAGGTCGGCAATGTTTAGACAGGTTGCGTGAAGGCGCTCCGGACACGCGGAACCTTCTGGCGAATATCGATAAGCAACGCGTGTGCCCCGGGAGGTCGCCTGCGTGGGCGAATCGGTCCAATTCGCGCAACGGTCGGGTAAACACTTCAGCTCCCCAACAGAGACCGGACTGGGAAAGCTGCGAATCACAATTTGTTACCCTCGCCATTGATTTTTGCCTAAGGCGAGCATTTACGGGGCCACCGGGAACAACTGACTGCGGCATCGACCTGCGGCCAACCAAGAGGACTGCCTTCGCGAAAAGTCGCACTGAAGTATTTCTCTCGGGCACATTCAGTTACGCAGAAGACAGCCTCTTTCCACCGAACGGAGATTTCCCGACAAAGTGAACAAGAGGAAGTTTACCGTAACGGTACACTTTGTGCATTGTGAGTCGGCTTCCAAGGGCTCGAAATGGATATCCTCGTCGCAGATGACGACCGTACTGCCAGATTTTTGCTCAGCTCTACCCTGATCGAATTGGGACACCGCGTCACCGAAGCCACAAATGGGTGTGAAGCGTGGGAGGCTTGGAAACGCGAGCACCACCAGCTCGTTATCTCCGATTGGATGATGCCGGGTGTCGATGGGTTGGAGCTTTGCCGAAGGATTCGCGCAGAAGAAGAATCGGGCTTCGCCTACATCATCCTGATTACGGCGCGCGCGGGAAAGGCCAATTATCTGGACGCGATGGATTCAGGCGTTGACGATTTCCTCGGCAAACCATTTGAACGAGACCGGCTCCTCGCGCGCGTCCGCGTGGCAATGCGCATCCTTGATCTGCATCAACGCTTGCGCCTCGCCAATACCGATTTGGAGCGTCGGGTTGAAGAGCGTACTGCTGAACTGGAAAAGGCACTGCAGGCAAAGAGCGAATTTCTTTCTCGGGCCAGTCACGAGCTGCGTACCCCGATGAACCACATCCTGGGGTTTGCCCAGTTGCTCACATTGAAGAAAGAATTGACTGAGAAACAGGAAGCCAATGTCCGACAAATTCTGGAAAGTGGCCGGAGGCTCTTGACGCTGATCGATCATATCCTTGGGGTTGCAAAGTGCAATGCAAATGAACTGAGTTTTGAGACGATTGCCGCTCCCAGGTCGGGCAACACCTAAATCTCTTAAGATTCCCTAGCTGGTCGTGGCCGGAGCGGGATGACGAACATCAGGTTTGTGCGTGAACTCGTGTTCGTGAAAGTGAGCGCTACGTAGGAATGGAACGCGATCAAGGACATGCTCCTGAAACCACTCGAGCCAGAGATAGATCACCGGCGTAACAAACAGCGTCACCATTTGCGAAAAGATCAGGCCGCCGACAATAACCAGACCGAGCGGACGTCGCGACGAAGCATCCTGACCAAAACCGAGCGCGAGGGGAATCGCACCCATTAGCGCGGAGAGGGTAGTCATCATGATCGGGCGAAATCGTTCGACACTCGCTTCATGAATTGCTGAACGCAGGTCCCAACCTTCATCGATTCGTTGCAAAGCGAAATCGACAACCATGATCCCATTCTTTTTGACGATGCCGAGCAACAGAAAGAGTCCGATCACACTGTAGAGCGACAAAGTCGATCCAAAAATCCACAACGTCGCCAAGCCGCCTACCACCGCAGGCACGATCGCTGGAAACAAGACCGTGATTGGATGGACGTAGCTTTCGTAAAGAATTCCCAGAATCACATACATCACGAAGATCGCGCCGATTAAAAGCAACGGCAGAGCGCGGAAAAGCTGGCGAAAGACGAGCGCTTCGCCTTGGAAAGTGGATTGCACGCTCGGCAATTCCTGATGCACTTGCGCGAACGAATCTTCGATGAACTTCGTCGCGTTGCCGATCGCCTCGCCCGGCAACAAATTGAAATTGATCGTGACGCTGGTGAACTGATCGAAGTGATTCACGGCCTGCGGTCCGACTACCTGCTTTGTCGATGTTACCGCACGCAACGGAACAAGATCGGAAGCAGTTCCAGTTGTCGTGGTGATACCGCCGGCACTCGTGCCGCCACCTTGAGTAATTGTGCTTCCCGTGTTGCCGCGCACGTACAGATTATTGAGATCCGCCGGTGTGGCGCGTTCGTTATCTTTTACTTCGAGGATGACCTGATATTGATCGTCCGGCTGCTTGATTAAATAGACGTAGTTTTGTGAGTAAGCGTTTTTTAATATACTTTGAATCGCCGAGGTTGAAACGCCGTAGGTCGCTGCGCGCTCGCGGTCAATGTTGACGGTGAGGTTCGGCGTGCTGTTGTAGTAATCGGAACGCACCGATGCGAATCCTTTGAACTGGCGCAACTTCGCCATCATTTGATCGGCTGCCTTGTAAACATCTTCCGGAACGATCCCGCTAAGAGTGTAGGCGTACTGGCCTTGCGTTTGGTTCGTCGCGCCAACGTTAATTTGCAAAACCGGTTGCGGCGTAATCACCGCGGTGATTCCCGGAATCGTGCTAATCGATTTTTGCAAGCGCAACAGACATTGCTCAATTGGGTCGCGTTCCGCGCGCGGTTTGAATACGCAAAAAATGATTCCCTGGGATGCAGCGCTGCGTTGTGCCGAAGCAGCAATCGTGAAAAACTCTGCGACGCTCGGCTCCTCTTGGATTTTTTGATTCACCAGCTTCTGAAAAGCGCGCATTTGCTCCGGCGACGCACCTTCCTGCGCGATGAAAACGCCGCGCGCTGAACCGCTGTCTCCGACCGGTAGCAAGGTAAAAGGCAAGCGGGTGAAGAAAAAGCCAAGGCCGATAATACAGCCGAGCAAAATCGGAATTGTCAGCCACGCCCGGTCCAGGAATTTGTCCAAGGCCCGGCTGTACGCGGCTATCACGCGCTGGATGAAATCGCCGGTCCATTTTTCCATTCGGGCGCGTTTGTGTCCGGCCTTGCGTTCACCCAGAATGCGCGCGCACATCAAGGGCGTGAGCGTCAGCGAGACAATACCGGAGGCGAGAATCGCCACGATGATCGTAATCGAAAATTCCTGAAAAATCCGGCCGAGCAATCCCGGGAGGAAAACCAGCGGAATAAACACCGCCGCCAGCGAAAGTGTCATCGATAGAATGGTGAAGGAAATTTCCCCGGCGGTGTTATAAGCCGCTTTTAGAATGGATTCGCCATGCTCGGCGCGGCGAATCACGTTTTCTAAAAAGACGATCGCGTCGTCGACCAAAAATCCGATGGCCAGAGTGAGCGCCATCAAAGTGAGGTTGTTAATGGAGAAGCCGAGCATGTACATCACGGCAAAGGTGAGCAGCAACGAAAGCGGCAGGGCGACAGCCGGAATCAGCGTGTCGGTGGCGCGGCCGAGAAAAACGTAGATCACCATCACTACCAGCACGAACGCGATCATCAGGGTCGTCCGCACGTCGTGCACCGAATTCACGATTGTTTGCGAACGATCGAACACCGGGATGAAGGAAATCGATCCCGGCAGGCTCGCGCGCAGCTCGGGAAAAAGCGCTTTCACTGAATTCGCAACTTCGACAGCATTCGCGCCCGCCTGCCGCGAAACCGCGAGGACAACGGTGGATCCGGGCGGGGACTTGAATCCACGCACCCAGAAGAAGCGGGAAGTGCGCTCGTCCTGCACACTTTGTTTTACTTCGGCAATATCGCGCAAATAGACCGGCGAACGGTCCTTGTTCCGAGCGACGATCAAATTGCGATAACCTTCCGCCTGGTCGATCTGCCCGTTCGGCTGCAGGACAAACGTGCGATGCGGGCCATCGAATTGGCCTGCGCCGGAGTAAACCGTTCCCGCTTGAATCGCATTAGCCAGATCATCCATGGTTAATCCGCGGGCAGCCAGTGCGGCCGGATCGGCTTTGATTCGGATCGCGCCTTGAACGCCGTAGATGTTAACTTGCGAAACGCCTGGCAAGATCGACATCCGCTGCGCCACTACGGTGGAGGCGTATTTATATAGATCGCCGTCGGTCAGCGTGTCCGACATGAATCCGACCAGATAAACTGCCTGATCGTTCGGGTTCGTTTTGGTAAACGTCGGCGGACTCGGCAAATCGACCGGCAATTTGCCGGTCGCGCGCTGGATGGCGGCCTGCACATCGGTGGCCGCGTCAGTGATGCTTTTGCTCAGAACAAATTGAAGAGTCAGTGACGTGTTGCCCTGCGTGCTTTGGCTGGTGATGACGTCGAGGCCGGGGATCTGGAGAAATTGTTTCTCGAGCGGCGTAGCGATGTTGTTGGCCATCGTCACCGGATCGGCGCCCGGATACGCACAGGTCACTTGAATGATCGGATAATCGACCGCTGGGAGATCGTTAACGGCGAGTTTGTTGTAGGTCGCAATTCCGGCGACGATCACTGAAAGTGTCAGCAACACCGTCATCACCGGCCGGCGAATAAATGGACCGGAAAGTCCAGTGCCTTTGACCGAAACTAACTTTGGCGATTGCGGCGTTCCGCCGTCGGATGTCGATCTTAGGCGATTTTGATCTCGCGATTCGCGTTCGCCATTACCCGAGTCGTCGTGTTCGTCCCCGTGATCCATGGACAATTACATTGTGCTCTTTGGGGCGCCGTCCTGATTAGCGGGCGAATTCGGTGCGTAAGGCTTCGGATCAACCTTTGTTCCAGCAGCAAGCGCGAGTTGTCCGGTCACGACGACTGTTTCGCCGGGCTGAACTCCACTTTCGACGACCATGAGATCGCCGTCTTGCCGCTGTCCGGGTTTTACCGGACGAAGATCCACTGTGTTGTCCGGCTTCAACACAAATATGAACGGTCCTCTTTGGCTAATCTGCACCGCTTGTGATGGGACCAGCCGCGCGTCCTTGATCGTGTCGAGAATGAAACGGACGCGCACGAATTCCGACGGCCAAAACGCGTGGTCCGGATTTGGCGTTACCCCGCGCGCTTTCACCGTTCCCGATCCGGGCTGGACGGCGGTGTCGATGAAATACAAATCACCCATTCGCGGCGCTCTTTTTTCATCGGGCGAATACGTTTGGACCTTTACGTTTGGTCCCCCGAGATACTTCCTCACTAAGGCCAAGTCTGTCTCCGCCACCGTGAAATCAGTGTAAATCGGATCGAGACCTTGAATCGCGACTAGTGGCGGACTCGTGGGACCGACCAAATTGCCGATGTCCACGTTGCGCAAACCCACGCGTCCGTTGATGGGCGATTTGATGTAACAAAAATCGAGATTCACCTGAGCTGCCTCGGCCGCCGCCTGCGATTTTTGCGCGTTTGCCACTGCCAGGTCGTAATCCTGCGGGGCGTTAACACCCTTCGACCGCAAATCAGTCTGTCGCTTCAACGTTACCTGGTCCAACGCCGCTTGCGCTTTCGCTTGATCGACAGCCGCTTGATATGGGCGCGGATCGATGGTGAAAAGCGGATCGCCTTTCTTTACATCGGCACCATCCTGGAAATCGCGCGTCATGATTTGTCCGGCCACCTGCGCCTGCACCTGCACAGTCTCGTAGGCGGCACAGGTTCCGATTTCATCCAAATAGAGTGGAACGTCTTTGCTGGTCACCTTCGCAACCAAAACGGGACGGACTGGCGGTGGCGGCGCTGCTTTCTGCCGGCTTGTAATGGCGCGAATTGCCAAAAGCGCAAAGAGAAGCGCGACAAACCCACTTACGAGATAAACGCGCTTGCGACCATAACGTCGTTCAAGGTGTGTGACACGCTCACGCATGGCGGTATTTACGTCAGCCATCGTGCTCATTTGTGTCTCCCTCTGTCTCCATTGGTGCCGGGCGCGCGATCGATCCGTTCGCGCACATGATTCAGCACACGCATGCACACTTCCATGTCGCGGGTTGGAATGTCGTTAATCAACTCGTGACGCAGCTTGAGCGCGGTCGCATTAATCCGATTGATTACGCGCTCGGTCCGAGGTTGCAAATGCACGGTTTTGCATCGGCGATCGCGCGCTGAATTCTTGCGCACGACCCACCCTTCTTTTTCCAGGCGGTGAAGCAAACTCACCAGGGTTGGCTCTTCGATGCCGGTGCGTTCCGCAATCTGCGATTGGGTGAGAGGTTCGGGTGCGCGGGAAAGATGGATTAAAGTGCGCCATTTTGCCTGGCTCAGGCCCATCGGCTTGAGTCGCTGATCGAGCTTCATCTGCCAGGCCCTGGCGGTACCGCCGAGAAGGGGCCCAAAGGTCTCGGGGTCAAATTTCTTCATGAAATGCGGAGGATCGTTAGCAGGCTAACGATTTAACCTTTTAAGCAAGACCTTTGCCAGCCATTGTCAACCAGGATCAGCGCGAGGATGGAACAGAAAAAATAATCGCCTCGTGCTCGCGATAATCAATGATGCGCAAGACCAGCTGGGGCCGGCCGGGCGACCAATGCCTTGTCGTCTCTGCTTCTGTTTCATTCTCGCCCTGCACCAGGAAAAATTTTGTATCGGCCGGTAGTTGCTCAATCCTGCTGACATAGCGAATGGGCGCGTGGACATAGAACAAATAGGGCTGGTACTTGGGATTGACGGCGTAGAGCGGGACGCTCGGGGGAATGATGGCATCGATTTGCCGCGCGTGTTGGCGAACCTTTTCGTGTTTGCGCAAAAACGGGACTGCAATCAGGCCATAAACCAACAGCGCAATGCAGGCGATTCCGACGACGACGGCGACAATCTTGTTACGCAAGCGTGGAGGAAACGTTTTGCCGGAGAGCCAAGGCGGCCAATGCAGGTTCTCCTGCGTCAATAATTCGCCGAACCACCATGCCGCTGGACCGAGCGCAGGCATGGCATAACGAGGCAAGGCACCGGGGATTACGTTGACCAGCACGAATGGGACAGCGACGCCGAGCAAAAGAACAAAATGGCGGCGGCGTAATTCCGCTGGCTCATCGAATTGAAGAAATGCCAGCGGCAACCACGGCAGGAAATAAACGAGACCGCGCGGAATGTTCATGATCCAGGAAGAAAATTGGAATCCGCTGCCGGAAACGCGGCCGGTATATTGTCGCGACCAGATGGACGCCACGCGCGCCGAATCTGACAACAGAAAGGCCGGTAGCGCCCAGGCAGCAAACATTCCGAACATGACGACGAGGGCGATGAAATGGTCGCGGGTTGCGAGCAGCGCCAGCTTCCGATCATTCCAGAGCAACGCGACCACCGGCCCGTAAAAGAAGAGTAGATGCGGAAGCGGACCTTTCGCCAGCATGGCCAGCCCGAGGAAAATTGCGGGCAGCAACCACAGTTTTTTTCCTGTTTCTTCCGCGCGATAGGCTGCGATCCAAAAAATAAAGGCAAGCGCAGTTAACGAGACGTAGATGGCTTCGATTTCGATCAAACGACCTTTTTCAATATTCCCGGCGTTAACCAACCAGACCATCGCCGCCAGCAACGATCCCGTCGTTCCCAGCGCGCGGCGCCCGCGCGTGGCGAAAGTGAGCGCGACCGCCAAAATCGCCAGGGCTGAGGGAAGACGCGCCGTCCATTCGCTGCGAACTCCGGTCAGCTTGAAAGAAGCGGCCACGATCCAGTTCACCAACGGCGGTTTGCGAAAGTAGGGCTCGCTTCCAACACGCGGCACAAGGTAATTGCCGGTTTGCAACATGGTAACAGCAGGCAAAATTCGCCGGCCTTCTTCCCCACGAATTTCGAGCGACCCAAGACCGGGCAGGTAAATGGCCGCCCAAACCAAAATTACGAGATGGATCCGGCGGCGTTGCCACCATTTGGCGATAAAAATCTTTCGCCAGGTCCGGCGTCCGGGTCTGGGTTGAGGCATAGTTGCGATTTTCACGGCGGGAGCGGCGGTTGCCAACGGATTTTCACAATCACCTCGTCATCCCGGGCGCAAGTCGAGGGATCCCGCTGTGTAAGCTTTAAGGTAACTTCACGGGATCCCTCGACTTACGCTCGGGCTGACGGGCTTGGTGGACGGACTCCGCGCCAACCCCATCACCTTGACGAAAAGCCAGAGTAAATTAAATTAGCTGACTCTAGACCGCGCGACGTTGGAGTGGGAGCTGGTGTCCCACTCTTTTTTGTCTGGCGGTCTCGAGCTGTTTTTATGAACGCGGAATTTATTGCAATGCTGGATTATCTCGAGCGTGAGCGCGGAATTAAGCGCGAGATTTTGCTCGAAGCCGTCTCGAACGCATTGCTGTCCGCTTCCAAGAAAAGTGTGAGCGCTTCGCGGGAACTCCGCATCGATATTAACCCGAAAACCGGTGAGATTCGCGCCCTCGCTAATTTGATCGTGGCGGACAAGGTAACGAATCCGCAGGACGAAATTTCGGAAACAGCAGCCCGTCGAATCAAGCCAGACGCAAAAGTGGGCGACGTCGTGGAGGTGGAAGTGACGCCCAAAAATTTCGGACGCATCGCCGCGCAGACGGCCAAGCAGGCGATGATGCAGCGCATTCGCCAGGTCGAGAAGGAAATGATTTACGAGGAGTTCAAGGACCGCGCGGGCGAAATCGTGAGCGGAACGGTGCGCCGTTTCGATCGCTCGGATGTGATTCTCGATCTGGGAAAATTCGAAGCGATTATGCCGCAACGGGAGCGCGTAGTGGTGGAAGATTACAATGTTGGAGACAGATTGCGCGCTTACGTCGTGGCGGTGGACAATGGAATTCGCGGGCCGGAAATTATCGTGTCTCGCAGTCATCCGAATTTTGTGCGGCGTCTGTTCGAACTCGAGGTGAGCGAAATTGCCGATGGCACAGTCGAGATCCGTGGCATTGCGCGGGAAGCGGGTTATCGAACAAAGATCGCGGTCTGGAGCGCCAACGAAAAAGTTGATCCGGTGGGAGCGTGCGTGGGGATGCGTGGATCGCGCGTGAAAAACATCGTGCGCGAGCTCAATAACGAGAAGGTGGACATCATTCGCTGGAGCTCGGACCCGAAGGAATTTGTGCTCGAGGCCTTGAAGCCGGCGAAGGTGAAAAATCTGACCTTCGATACGGAGAAAAAGAGTGTGACGATTGCGGTCGATGAAGATCAGCTTTCTCTCGCGATTGGGAAAAAGGGACAGAACGCGCGCTTGACTTCGCGATTGACCGGCTGGGAAATCAACATTCAAAAGGACACTTCAGCTACCACGGCGGTCGAACAAAAGGTGGCGCAAGCGGCCCAGGCTTTGTCGGCTGCATTACCGATTAGCGGGGAACAGGCGACGACGTTGGTGAAGTCGGGATTTACCAATCTCGAGGGATTGCGTGACGCCGACGTGCAGGATTTGGTAGATATTTTGGGGATCGACGAAGCGAAAGCTCGCGAAATCCACGAAGCGGTGAAGGAACCCGAACCCGCTCAGTAGTTATGGCTCTCCGCTGAGGAGCTCAGAGCCATGAGCAAAAATTTTGAGGAACAAGATGGCAACGAAAAGCACGACGAAATCGCCGGCGCGCAAAGCGGCAACGACTGCGCGCAGACCGGCGAAGTCTGTTCCTCACAAAGAGACGGCGCCTAAAGCTAAAGAGTCCAAAACAAAGGCTGCCGAAAAACCGGAGCGCCCTATAGGGCCCGCAAAGGAGAAAGGTGCGCCCGCTCGGGTCACTGGGGAGGTGCCAGAGACAACCGAAGAGAAGCCTAAGTCCGTGAGCAAGATGGAATCGGTTTCGTTAATCGATAAACCCAAAGCGAAGTCCGCAGACGGCGTTCCAAAGGTCAGGACAACAATTTTGCCGCCGATTTCGAAACTGGTTGCGAAACCGGGGCTCACCGCCCCGCCGCCACCGCCGGTCGTCGAACCACCGCCTCCGGCTCCTGCTCCGGTTGCCGAAGGTGCTGCTGTTTCATCAACCGATGGACAAGCCTCGGAAGTTGCTCCACCAATCGAGGAAGAACCGAAGAACGTCATCACAATCAAGCCGCCGATTATTGTGAAAGAGTTGGCCACGCAGCTCGGGGTAAAAAATTTCCAGCTGATCAAGGAGCTGATGGTCGATTTCAACATTTTTGTAAACGCCAACCAGACGATCGAGCCCGATGTGGCGACGAAGATTGCGGAGAAGCACGGATTTGTTTTGGAAAAAGAACGCCGGGAAAAAGGCGGCGGTGTTCATAAGGAAGAAAAAGTTATCGTTGCTCCGCCACCTCCGGAACCGGCGAAACAGGAGGAACTCAAGCCCCGCGCGCCCATCATCACTTTCATGGGCCATGTCGATCACGGCAAAACGTCCCTGATGGATGCGATTCGGAAAACGCGGGTAGCTGCCGGCGAAGCGGGCGGGATTACACAGCACATCGGCGCCTACCGCGTGGAGTATAAGGGCCAGCCGATTACTTTTCTCGATACTCCAGGTCACGCCGCATTCACTGCGATGCGCGCGCGAGGTGCATCGGTCACCGACATTGTGGTGCTGGTGGTTGCAGCCGATGACGGGCTGATGCCGCAGACGATTGAAGCAATCAATCACGCCAAAGCGGCTCCGCACGTCAAAATCATGGTCGCGATAAACAAGATCGACCTGGCTTCGGCCAACATCGATCGAGTGAAGAAGCAACTTCAGGAGCGTGAGCTGACACCGGAAGATTGGGGTGGCGAAACCATCACGGTTCCAGTTTCAGCGACACGGGGGACTAACATCGATCAACTTCTCGAGATGATGACGTTGCAGGCCGAAGTAATGGAGCTGAAAGCATCGCCAACCGCGAAGCCGCGCGGCACTGTTATTGAAGCGCAGGTGGAAGCGGGGCGCGGGCCGACCGCAACCGTCATTGTCCAGACGGGCACCCTACGAGTGGGCGACGCCTTCATTTGCGGCGATTACAGTGGCAAAGTGAAATCGTTGATCGATGATCGCGGCCAACCGGTGAAGGCTGCCGGGCCGTCGACGCCGGTGAAAGTTCTTGGATTCACCGGACTGCCCAATGCTGGCGACGAACTGCTGGTGATGGATTCCGAGCGCGAAGCCAAACAACTAAGCGAAGAACGGCTGGAGTCGAAGCGTGCGGGCAAATTGGCGACGCCACAGCGCGCAACTCTCGAAACATTGCTGGAGGCGGCCGATGGCATAAAGGTTTTGCGCATCGTCCTGAAAACCGACGTGCAAGGTTCACTTGAGGCACTGACCGGTGCGCTCAATCAAATCGAGAGCAAGAAAGTGGATCTCGAAATAATCCACGCTGGAGTCGGGCCGATTTCGGAAAACGACATTCTACTGGCGAGCGCGTCCAACGCCGTCGTCGTCGGCTTCAATGTCAAAGTGGAAAACATGGCCGTAACCGCTGCGAAACACGAAGGCGTGCAGGTCAAACTTTACTCGATCATTTACGAGCTTCTCGATCAGATCAAAGAAGCAATGGCGGGCTTGCTCGACCCGGAGCATCGCGAATCGGTCATTGGCCATGCCGAAGTGAAACAGATATTCCAGTTGAGTAGAGGGATCGTGGCCGGATGTCTCGTCACCGATGGTCGTATCGCGCGAACGGCGCGAGCACGGGTCCTGCGACGTCGTCAACCTGTCTATGATGGCGGTCTCGCCACCCTGCGCCGGTTCCAGGATGACGTAAAAGAGGTGCGCTCGGGACTCGAATGCGGAATCAAGCTGGGAGATTTTAGCGAATACCAGGTGGGCGACATTATCGAGTGCTACGTGCTCGAGCAGATCGCACAGAAATTGTAGTCGTCCCGGGCGAAGTCGAGGGATCCCATGGAAGTTAACTTAAAGGTATCGCAGCGGGATCCCTCCACTCCGGTCGGGATGACAGCGTTTATATGAAACATCGATTATTGCGCGTAAATGAAGTGCTCAAGCGCGAGCTCAGTGGAATTATCACACGCGAAATGAAATTCGAAACGGGCCTGGTGACCATCAACCAGGTGGATATCACCTCCGATCTGAAAAACGCACACGTCTTCGTCAGCGTCCTTGGCACGGCTGGGGCGGACGTAATCAGTCAGCTCGAGGCGCATCGCGCCGCCTTGCAATCCGCCTTGGCGAAACATGTGGTCTTGAAATACACCCCCCACCTTGTTTTCCATCTCGATGATTCGATCGAACGCGGCACACGTGTCATCGAAATCATGCAGGAGATCGATTCGGGCCGCGAAAACAAGGCGTGAACGAGCGCGACACCAAATTTGCCGAAATTGGTCGCGTCGTGCGCGAGCATAATAAATTCGCGGTGCTGAGTCATGTCCGCCCAGATGGAGACGCTCTCGGGAGCACGCTGGCTCTCGCATTGTCGCTGAAAGGACTCGGCAAGGAAGTCCGGGCCTGGAATGAAGAGGGAATGCTGGAGAAATATAATTTTCTGGCGCGGGCCGAATTGTTAACCCAACCACCGAGCGCGCCCGAAGATTTTGACGTCGCAATCGCGCTCGATACCGCAGTGCAGAATCGTCTCGGCACCACCGCCACCGCCGCCGTCGGCAGTGCCAAACTTTGGATCAATATCGATCATCACCCGAGTAATCCGCGTTACGGTGATCTTGTTTACATCGATCCGACTGCACCTGCGACCGGCCAAATTCTTTTTGAATTCCTAACGAACCAAAATTTCCCGATCACGCCGGAAATCGCGGAAAACCTTTACGCGGCAATCTCGACCGACACCGGTTCGTTTCAGTACCCGAATACAACCGTGCGCACGTTCGAGATCGCGGCGGAGCTGGTTCGTTGCGGAGTCGAGGTCGGGCGAATCAGCCAGTTACTTTACGAAAATTTTCCGCGCCGGCGCATCGAATTACTGCGCCAACTATTGGGCACGATGCAATTCGGCTGCGACGGAAAACTGGCGTGGTTCAGCTTGAGCCAGGCCGCTGGCCTCGCCCTCGGCGTGATTCCGGAAGACAACGAAGGATTGATCGATAATTTGCGGGCCATCCGCGGCGTGATCGTGGCAATTTTCTTCGAAGAACTGCCCGATGGAAAAGTGCGCGTCAGCATGCGCTCGAAAAACGAAGCGGTCGATGTTTGCGCGATTTGTACCCAGTTTGGTGGTGGCGGCCACGTCCTCGCCGCCGGAGCACGCGTGCGCGGGACATTGCCCGAAGTAGAGAAAAAAATCGTGGAACAAGCTTGTGCAGCAATCGAGCGCAACACCTGACGGCGTTCTGCTCGTGGACAAGGCCGCAGGGATGACATCGCACGATGTCGTCGCGCTGGTGCGGCGGCGTTTGCAAATCCGGAAAGTCGGTCACTGCGGCACGCTCGATCCGATCGCAACCGGTCTCCTCCTCCTCACCCTCGGACGCGGCACAAAAATTCAGGACCTCCTTATGGCTGAGGATAAGGAGTATTCGGGGACGATGATGTTTGGGATAACAACGAGCACACAGGACAAGGAGGGCGAAGTCATTGAGCAGCGCGAGGTGCCCGCCTTCGATGAAAGAAACATTCGCCCCGCGTTTGAGAAATTTCGTGGCGATTTTTATCAAACCCCGCCAATGGTCTCCGCCATCAAACACGCCGGTGTTCCACTTTACAAACTCGCGCGCCAGGGAAAAATCGTCGAACGCGAGCCGCGGTTAGTGCACGTTTACCGCTACTCCATCGATCGAATCGCTTTGCCCAAAGTCGATTTCACCGTTGTCTGCAGCAAAGGTTTTTATGTTCGAACTTACGCACACGACATTGGCGCGGAACTCGGTTGCGGCGCGCATCTCTATTCGCTCCGACGAGTGAAATCGGGGCGATTCGATGTCGCGAACGCGGTCTCGGTCGATCAGATCAAAAATGGCGACCCGTCCGAAATTGCCGCGCGTGTGCTTTCGTTGCCGCAGGTTTCCCGGATGCGGGGAGCGTGAGCGGAATGACGAAGCACGAATGACGAATGACGAAGGAAGTCCTAATGACGAACTCCAAAAGGACGCGTGAACACGACGATGCGTTTTGGTTGGATGGCGAAACGTTGATCGTTCGTGAAGAACCAAGGGCCAAGCCTGTTTACGATTTGGAAGAACGAACCGCGCGGTTCGGAGAAGCGGTCATTGATTTCGCGAAAAAGATTCCGCGCGATCCAGTAACAGAACGAATCATTACCCAATTAATCGGGGCTGGAACGAGCGTTGGTGCGAATGACACCGAAGCCGATGACTCGGTTTCCAAACGAGAATTCTTGAAGTGCATTGCTACCGGCAAAAAGGAAGCGCGTGAGACGAAATTTTTTCTGCGCATGTCCGTTCGCGCAGTTCCAAAACTAAAACCCGAAGCGCGAGAGCTGTGGCTGGAAGCCAGAGAGTTGCACCTGATCTTCGCCAAAATCTGGCGAACCGGAAAACAAGGAGAATGACGAAACAAATCCGAATGACGGATGACGAATCGCGCTGCGTTTTCGACATTCGGATTTCGTCATTCCTTCGTCATTCGTCATTCGTGCTTCGTCATTCTGCGGTATTCCCCGTGCGTCATTCGTCATTTTTCTGATGGAAATCTTCCGTTCCACGGCCGGTCTCGCGCAGTTAGACGGTCCGCTTTTCCTCGCGATCGGCGCGTTCGACGGCGTGCACCTCGGTCATCAAGCCGTCATCTCCACTTCTGCGCGGCATGCCCATTCTGAAGATGGAACGCCGGTTGTTGTCACGTTCGATCCACATCCTGCCAAAGTTTTGCGGCCAGAGAATCCGCCTCATCTCATTACTTCCACGCCGCATAAGATCGCGTTGGTTCGCGCTCTTGGAGTCGGCCATCTCCTGATAATTCCTTTCGACAAAGATTTCGCCCAAACCGAGGCGGAAGATTTCGTTGCCCAACTGACCGAGAACGCCAGGGGCCTGGGCGAAATTTGTGTCGGCCATGAATGGTCATTCGGAAAAAATCGGGCCGGCAATCTCGCGCTCCTGCGCAAGCTCGGTACTCGGCATCACTTCAACGTTGTCGGAATCCCGCCAGTGAAAGTGAACGGAGCGGTCGTCAGCAGCACCGCCATTCGCGCCCGGATTGAGCGCGGCGATTTTGCTGGCGCAGCCGTAATGCTAGGACGCGACTACACCATTCTCGGCACGGTCAGGGAAGGTTCAAAGCTGGGGCGGCAAATCGGTTTTCCGACGGCAAATTTGAGTGCGCACAGCGAACAGTTCCCCCCAAACGGCGTTTACTTTGTCGAGGCCTGGTTCGAAGGCGTGCTCCATCACGGTGTCGTCAATGTGGGATTCCGACCGACTGTTTCCGGCGAAGAGGCCGAGCGCACGATCGAAGTTCATCTTCTCGATTTTCATCGCGACATCTACGGCGGTGATATCGAAATAAAATTCGTGCAGTTCCTGCGGCCGGAGAAGAAATTCGAAAACGTCGAGGCGCTCGGAAAGCAAATTGCGGCTGACGTAAAGAAAGCGCGCGAGCTTTGCGCCGCGTAATGACCGTCATTCCAAGCGCAGTCGAGGAATCCCGATGTGAAAGCTTAAAGATACTTCGTCGAGATCCCTCGACTTCGCTCGGGATGACTTAAATGGTCATGTCGCGTGTTCGCGTAAGCGCAGCCCAAAGCCCGGCAATGGTCATTCCAGTTCCACAGGCCAGGATCAGAAGAAGCAATTGCACCGGTTTTAGACCCGACATCCGCGCAAACGCATCATGCACGAACATTCCTTCGCCCGATGCGAAATAGGCGATCACGACCGACACGATAGTTGCCGCGAAAATAATGAAAGCGCGTTGCGCGCCCCAGGAGAAACGCCGGTGCGGAAGCTGTTGCATCACCCGGGCGGTAAAGCCCGCATCGTCGATATAGGGCGTCTCGTCACGCAATCGCGCATCGAGTAAATTATCGAGTGGATCGTTCATTTTAGGTGGCCCAGGCCGCTAGCATTTTCTTCAATTTCTCGCGTCCGCGCAAGACATTCGTCTTCACCGTCCCAAGCGGAATATCGAGGACGCGGGCCGCTTCGTCGTGAGATAACCCATTCTGGCAACAAAGCGTGACGGCCGTGCGCTCATGTAACGGTAAGTTAGCCAGCGCATTCATGAGATCGTGACGCAACCCGGGATCAGTCGTTTGTGGATCGACCTCGGCCTGCAACCGCTCTTCATCGATTCCGACAAGCTCTTTGCGTTTGCGGGCATTCTCGCGGAAAACGTTGTAAGCGATTCGATAAAGCCAGGTGGAGAATTTCGCTTCGCCTCGGAAACTCCGGATATTTTTGTAAGCCCGAATGAACGTTTCCTGGGCGAGATCGTCGGCCAGTTCCAGGTCGGCCCGCACCAACTGGCGCAAAAGACCGCGCACGGGCGATTGATGGCGGCGAACCAGCTCGCCAAAAGCGTGCTGGTCACCATCAACAATAACTCGCGCGAGCAGGTCGGCATCGGTCAGCTCCACATCATTGTTTCAACGCTTTCTCGTCGCGATAAGCAAGCCGCCACGCCAGCAGATAACCCAGACCTATCAAGCCGGGAATCAAACCAAGTGCCCAGACGCCGTTATCCCAACCGGCACTAATTCCAAAAAACATGACTACACCCACGCCGACCGAGACGAGGACGATGCCGCGGCGCAAATCGTACCACGGGCGCACGATTACCGGCGCCGCCGCGGGCGACGAGAGTAACTCCGGCGGGACCGGCTGACCTTTCTCCACCATCATCCGCACGGTGCGATGCAGCGAACGCGTCCTGGCCCAACTGCTGAACATAATGACGGCGACAATTGCGACTGGGAATCCAAACACGGCCAGGATACTGATAATGGCGATTGGAAGAACCTTTCCTGGGATATCGTCGTCCCCATGATGGCGATCGGAATGAGGTTCCTCGCCATCGTTCCCATCGACGGTGATCGCGAATCCCTTGTGTTTAAATTTGCGATCGACCCGTTCCTTAATCTTGTCCGCAAATTGATTGGCCGCGGAAGGTGTTGCCGAAAGCGCGGCAGAAACGGAAGCCGGGGGCGTTGTCGTGACTGGGGGCACTGCCGCGACTGGGGGCGTTGCCGTGGCCGCGAGGGTGGGCGACGGAGCCGGCGTTTCTGGCGTGGCGCCAGGTGTTTGTGCGTAGATGGCCAGCACCAGACCAAAAGTAGCGGCGCCACCAAGAACATATGCTTTCATAGTTTTCATTTGTCTATGAGATGCAGAGAAAAGCCAGTTCGGATTCAAAAAAATGACCTTGTAAGCTCTAAATTCGAGGGATATGCGCCGTCATGTCTCAAAATTGGTGCGCGCTTTAAAAGACAGCGGGTGACGAGGCTCGAACTCGCGACGTCCTCCTTGGCAAGGAGGTGCTCTACCACTGAGCTACACCCGCACAAAAGTGGGCTCAAATAATCGCTCGCACCCTCACCAGCGCAAGATTTTTTGTAGGAACGGTCGACAAAACGAGGCAGAGTAGGCGTTTGGCACAAACGCCTCTACAATGGTCGTTCCGAGCGTCAGTGAATGAATCCCATTGGGAAGCTTTAAAGTAACGCAACGGGATCCCCTCGACTGACGCTCGGGATGACGATGACTTCCCTCGAAGAGTTCCGACAGCTTGCCAGCCGGGGCAATTTGATTCCCGTCGTTGCCGAGATCGTCGGCGATGTCGAAACGCCAGTCGGGGCGTTCCAAAAAATTGGGCGCGATGGATGGTCGTTTCTTTTCGAATCGGCCGAGCGCAACGAGGAATCGGGACGCTTTTCACTTATCGGGATCGATCCTCTATTAATCGTTAGCCAACGCGCAGGCGAGGTCGCCATTCGCGACAAATCTGGCGCCGTCACCAGGCGCGCTACCTCCGATCCGCTCGGCGAACTGCAAAAGGTCCTCGGCGAATTCCGCTTTGTTCCGCGCGATGACATTCCGCATTTCCAAGGTGGGGCGGTCGGCTTCGCCGGTTACGACGTGGTTAGATTTTTCGAGCCAAAGGTCCCGATCCATCCCCGTGACGACCTCGAATTGTCGGAGATGATGTTCATGGTCGCGGGGACGCTCATTGTCTTCGATCACCGTTTCCGCCTGATGCGCATCATCGTGTCGGCCGACCTTCGACAGCAAAGCGTGGAAGATGCTTATGCCGGCGCCAATAAACAAGTCCAGACTCTTTTGGAAAAACTGGCCGCGGCATCGCGATTGCAACCGATCGCGGCGCCAACTGCGGGCGACGCCCCTTCCACTGAATTCAAGAGCAACACCATCGACTTCGAGAAAATGGTTCTCCGCGCGAAAGAATACATCAGCGAAGGCGATATTTTCCAGGTTGTGCTGTCGCAACGATTCGAGTCGGAATTGTCCGCCGATCCCCTCGATCTTTATCGTTGTCTACGCTTTGGAAACCCGTCGCCCTACATGTTTTTGCTGAACTTCGGCGACGAGTTTTGCGCACTTGGCAGTTCGCCTGAGTTACATGTGCGGGTGCGCGGTCGCGCCGCCGAACTTCGACCGATTGCGGGGACCCGTCCGCGCGGCACAGACCCGAGATCCGACGAAGCAAACGCGTGCGAATTGCTGGCCGATCCGAAGGAGCGCGCCGAACACGTGATGTTAATCGACCTCGCGCGAAACGATCTGGGCCGGATCGCGCAAATCGGCAGCGTCCGCGTGACCGAGCAAATGACGATCGAGCGTTACAGCCACGTCATGCACATCGTTTCGCACGTCGAGGCGCGGTTGCGTGATGGCTTGACCGCCTTCGATGCCTTTCGGGCGACCTTTCCCGCCGGCACCGTTTCGGGCACACCGAAGATTCGCGCCATGCAAATCATCGCCGAGCTGGAGAAAGCTCGACGTGGTTTTTACGCGGGGGCGGTCGGCTGGTTCGGCTTCGACGGGAATTGCGATAGTTGCATTGCCCTGCGTTCGGTGGTTTTAAAAAACGGGAGAGCGTTCGTACAAGCCGGCGCCGGAATCGTGGCCGATTCTGAGCCGGTGCGTGAACGCGAAGAAACCGAGCGCAAGGCGATGGCGGTTCTAGCCGCGATCGCGCGCGCGAAGGAGGTAGCACATTGAAACTCCTCCTGATCGATAATTATGATTCGTTCACCTACAACCTCGCGCAAATTTTCGGCGAGCTGGGCGCCGACGTTTTGGTGAAACGCAACGACGAGACGGGCCCGGCTGACATTCGACAATTTGTTCCGGAACGCATCTGCATCTCGCCCGGACCGGGCCGGCCGCGCGACGCGGGAGTCAGTTGCGACGTCATTCGTGAATTCGGACCGCAAATTCCATTGCTCGGCGTTTGCCTCGGTCACCAATGTATCGGCGAAGTTTACGGCGGCGAAATTGCGCGTGCCCCGAAATTGATGCACGGGAAAACGTCCGCAATTTCGCACCACGGCGCGGGCGTTTTTAAAAATCTGTCGCAGCCGTTCGAAGCCACCCGTTATCATTCCCTCGTGGTAAGGCGCGATCGTCTGCCGGATTCACTCATCATCACCGCGGAATCCGACGATGGTGAAATCATGGGGCTGCAACATCGCGAATTCCCGATTCACGGAGTGCAATTTCATCCGGAATCGATTCTGACCGGTGAAGGCAGGACGTTGCTCGCGAATTTTCTAAAGCTGTCATCCTACGCTCCTCCGTCATCCCGAACGAAGTGAGGGACCTCACAGTTGGTGTGGACTCACTGATGGTGGAACGCGCGACCAAATGAGAGGTCCCTCGCCGTCTGCGGCGGCTCGGGATGACAGCGCGTGGCGATCAGCTGATCACTTCGTGGATCGCGCGCACTTCGTTCGCCATTTGCTCGAACTCGTCGAGCGTGAGGGCCTGCGCACCATCGGAAAGCGCTTCTTCCGGCTTGCAATGCACTTCAATCATCAAACCATCTGCGCCGACCGCAACTCCGGCACGTGCCAACGGCGTGACCATGTAGTTTTTGCCGGTACCGTGCGAGGCATCGATGATGATGGGCAAATGCGAGATACGTCGCACCGCCGGCACGGCCGCGAGATCGAGAGTGTTGCGGGTGTGCTGGGCAAAGGTGCGGACACCGCGTTCGCAAAGAACGACCTGGTAATTGCCTTCCGACATGATGTATTCGGCCGCGAGCAACCATTCCTCCAGGGTCGCGGCCATCCCACGCTTGAGCAACACCGGCAGCTTGGAACGCCCGACTCGCCGAAGTAGCGTGTAGTTTTGCATGTTGCGCGCGCCGATCTGAATCATGTCGGCATATTTTTCGACCAGATCGACTCCTGGCTCGTCCAGCGCCTCGCTAACAATTCTGAGACCAAATTTTTCGCGAACTTCCACCAGCATCTTTAGGCCTTCCTCGCCCAAACCGGCGAAAGCATAGGGTGAGGTGCGCGGTTTAAAGGCGCCGCCACGGAAAAATTTGGCGCCGCTTTTTTTCACCACCTCAGCGATGGCAAAGGTCTGCTGCCGCGTTTCGATCGCGCATGGCCCAGCGATCATGGCGAGCGAGCCATTGCCAATCTTCGCACCACCGATATCGACAATCGTTCGGTCCTGTTTCAGATCGAGCGTGATCAGTTTGTAAGGTTTGCTCACCCGAATGGCCTCGGCCACGCCGGGCAGGTTTTCGAAATGCTGCAAACTTATCGCGCCTTTGTTGCCGGTGATGCCAATGGCGGTACGAGTGGCACCGGGCATGGTATGCGCGCGCAGGCCAAGCGCCTCAATCACGCGGACGACGCCGGCGATTTCCGCTTTCGTGGCATTGGCATTCATGACGACGAGCATAAGCGAGCTTCCTTTTTCCTATGCAATGGCGCTCGCTGCAAGCCAGTCTCGCGCTGCCTCCACATCCGCGTTAGTCAATTCATGACCGCTTTCCTGCATTCGTACCTCAACTTCGACGTTTCGGCCGCGCAACAATTCGACCAGCGCGTTGACTTGCGGTGGCGTAGCAATTGGATCGAAACGCCCGCCGCAGATCAGGACGGCACAATTTTCTAACGTGGTCTCCGGCGGATGTGAAAGGGGCACCATTGGCCGAAACAAAATCGCACCGCGAAATTTCACTAAACCGAGCAATATCATTGCCGAGGCGATATTCGCCCCGTTGGAATAGCCAATCGCGACTAGCGTGTTCTGATCGAAACCATGTTTTTTCGCGGCAACGGAAACAAAATTCGCGAGTTCGTGTGCCCGCGCGATGACATCTTTTTCATCGAAAACGCCCTCAGCCAGCCGCCGAAAAAATCGCGGGGCGCCATTTTCCAAAACTTTTCCTCGCGGACTGAGCAGGGACGCTTCAGGATCGATGGCGCGACCGAGCGGAAGCAAATCATTTTCGTTTCCGCCCGTGCCGTGCAGTAAGAGCAGTGTTCGATCGCCGGTCCCAGGAATAAATCGATAAGTGAAATCGTTCATGATGCGGCCGAGTGGCGGAGATGAATGGTGGGAAGCACGCGCTCGATCTCGTTGCGCTTTGACTCATAAATTGGCGGAAGTTTTAAGGTTTCGCCCAAGGCATCGGCTGGTTCATCGATAAGGAACCCGGGTCCGTCGGTGGCGATCTCGAACAAGATTCCGTTAGGCTCACGAAAATAAATTGAGTGAAAATATTGGCGGTCGATTACGGGCGTAACGTTGAGACCTCGCGCGACAAGCTGCTCGCGCACCTTCACCTGTTCGTCATCGTCGGCGGCGCGAAAGGCAATGTGATGCACCGTGCCAGCGGCGATCTGGCCGAAGCCGGCTTCGGATGACACCAGATCGATTTCCGCGGACGCGTTTGAGCCGCTGCCGCGGAAACGCCGCCGGTTATTTTCTTCCGCAACAAATTCGAATCCCAGATTCTCGGTGAGCAATTTTTCAGTTTTCTCAGGGTTCCTGATTTCAAGCGTTGGCGCGGCAAATCCGCGAATAGCGCGCTCGGAGAGGACCCCGTCATCCCGAGCAACGTCGAGGGATCCCGTGGAAGTTACCTTAAAGGTTTCGCGGCGGGATCCCTCGACGTTGCTCGGGATGACGGCGATTTCGAGCTGCAACCCATCAGGATCGAGAAAGCGCAAGGCGTTACTTCCGAATCGCCCCTCGATTTCCTCGGCGATCACATGATTTGCACGCAATCGCTCTTTCCAAAATGCCATCGAATTCTGCGGAACGGCGAAGCTGACCGTGGTCACCTGCCCACTTCCGCGGGCGCCTTGTCGCGCTCCTGGCCACGGGAAAAATGTCATGATCGTTCCGGGACTCCCGATGTTATCGCCGAAATAAAAATGGTAACTCCCGGGATCGTCGAAATTCACGGTCCGCTTGACCAGACGCAGCCCGAGCGCCTCGGTATAAAAGTCGAGATTGCGTTGCGGATCTCCCGCAATCGCGGTGATGTGGTGGATGCCGGCGCTGCGCATGGGAAATTTGGAAGGCGAAAGGGTAGCGTGGCCCGCCAATTTAGCGATGAATTTTTAAACTTGTCGCGGGCGCGAAAACGAGCTTTAAACTTTCTGTATGAAGGTTGTTTTCCTTGCGCTAGCAGCAGCCGTGGCAGCGCCTCTCGTGCTGGGCGCGCCGAAAGACGAGAAAACAAAGGCAACGAAATGGAAAATTACGGGCCAACTCGAGGAAGCCTGTTCCTGCAACGCGGCCTGCCCCTGCTGGTTCGATTCCAAACCGACCCGGACAACCTGTGGCGGCAATCAAGTTCTTTTTATCCAAAAGGGCAATTACGGAAACGTGAAACTCGATGGACTAGCCGTGGCCAATTACGCCCAGAGCCCGGAAAACCAGACGATGATGGATTCGTTCGGGAAATGGAATTTTTCCACGAATTACATCGACGAGAAGGCGAATCCCGAACAACGCAAAGCATTGGAAGCAATTGCAGCAGTCGTCCTGCCTTCGAATAACGGGTCGAAGAATTTCAAAACTGTTTACGTTCCGATCACGCGTAAAATCGAAGGCAAAGATCACATCATTACCATTGGAAACGTCGCCACCTTTACCGGCCATTTGGTCGAAGGTGGGCTCGGCGGTTCGTCGAGGATAACTAATCCGCCGGGCGCCGATCCCCTTCATCATCAGTACGCGCAGGGCAAGACAACAAAGATGACCTACACCGATTCCGATCAAAATTGGGATTGGACGGATACGAATTACATGCTGGGAACCTTCACCCTCGACAGCGATCAGTACGCGAAGTTTGTCGCCGGGTTAGCGCAGAAAATGGCGAAGAAGGAAAAGACAGAAAGCGCAGAGAAGAAATAATTTTTTTGGTGGTGGGTGATGTTCGTTTGGCGAAAGCGAGCCAGCGCGGTCTGGCTCGCAGCCAACGAAGCGCCGTTGCGTGAAATAGGGGGCCAGCGGCTCGCCATTATTTCGAGACCAGAGCGCAAAGTTGCGATCGCAGAACTTGCCGGTAGCAGCCAACGCGATTTGGAAAAAATTCGCTCCCGTTTTGGCGGCACGATCGAAAAGTTGCCGCGCGATTGGCTGGCAAAGTTTTCGCAAGCACAGACGACCAAACCAATCAAAATCGGAAAGCGACTGGTCATTTACAGGTCGGTGACGAGTAAGAATAGGAGCAGGAATAAGAGTTTGTTGATTCCAGCGGGTAGAGCTTTTGGGACGGGTGAACATCCGACAACGGCGATGTCGTTGCGTTTGTTAGAGCGATGCACTCGGTTTTGGGGAGCGCAGGCTGCCAGCCTGCACTCGTCGGCAGCTTGCCGACGAAGACTCTTTAAAGAGGGTTCGGCTGGTCGCCGAACCCAGCAGGCTGCCAGCCTGCGCTCCCCAGAAAAAGAATGGACGCTGCTCGACCTTGGGACGGGTTCGGGAATTCTCGCGTTGGCGGCGGCACGCTTCGGAGCAAAGCGCGTGATTGCGATCGATGACGACCCGGTGGCGATCGCGACCGCGAGAGAAAACGCGCAACGAAATAAGCTCGATAACATCGATTTTCGCGTCGCCGACGTGCGGCGCTGGCCGTTTCCGCCGAGAATTGAAATCATCACCGCAAATCTGTTCAGCGAATTGCTGATTGAGATTTTGCCAAAACTAAAACGCGCTCAGCGGTTGATCCTTTCGGGTATTTTGCGCGAGCAGGAGGCTCAGTTGGTCCGCGCGCTGAAACGAAATGGAATTGTTATCGTGGAAATGCGGCGCCGCGGGAGATGGATCGCAATTCTTGCTTCGGGGGCAGCGCGCACAGCCTGTGCGCAGGATCGGACATTCTTTCCGATGCATTGAGGGCAGCTCCTCAGGATGCGGAGCTGAGCGCACAGGATGTGCGCGCTACCCCGGGGATGACCGATCCACGGGGAAAAGAGTTGACGGAGCATTAGCTACCCTGCATTTTCTTCGGCTCAGGCGACTTCGATTCCACTTGCATTTAGGCGGTTTAATCAGGGCCGCCGGAGAAATTTATGCAGGAACTTTCCTACGCCATCGTGACGCCTTATTCGATGCGCAAATCGCGCACCGGCGGAATTGTGGCGCGACTGATTTCGCGCACCGGGCTGGATGTCGTGGCGGGGCGGATGTTCGCGCCCAGCGCCGAGCTGGTGAAACGGTATGCCGAAACGATTGTAACGGAAACAGAATCCCGGCACCGCGCCACGCAGGAACTGATTCGCGAATACGTGCAGCGGAATTTTACCGGTAAGATCAATGGTCAACGGCCGCGTGTCCTTTTTCTCGTTTTTCGCGGCGAGGACGCCGTGGCCAAGGTTCATCGCACTGTCGGCCATATTGTGAACGAGCGGACGAGCGGCGAAACAATTCGCGATACTTTCGGCGACTACATCGCGGATGAGACTGGCAAGGTCACCTATTTCGAACCGGCGGTGCTGACTGCGATTCAGCCCGATCAGGTGGAACGCGGCCTAAAACTATGGGCCGAATTCTCCGACACGGACGGGGGGATTTTGGAAAAAGTGATCGGATATCCGGCCGGGACGAAGGTTGAAAAGACGCTCGTTCTGATCAAGCCAGACAACTTCAAATTTCCTAACTTACGACCAGGCGGCGTGATCGAAGTTTTTTCGCGTACCGGGCTCTACATCATTGGATTCAAGGTTCACCGCATGAGCGTGGCGCAGGCGGAAGAATTTTATGGACCGGTATTGCCTGTGCTGGAGGAAAAACTCGGAACCGAAAAAGGTCGGTGCGCGTGGGAGGACATTGTAGAATTTATGTCCGGCGGGCGGCCAAGCCAAATCGTGTCAGCTCAAAAGGGGGAACCCGGCACGGAAAAATGCATCGCAATTGTTTATCAAGGCGAGGATGCGGTGCAAAAAATTCGCGAAGTATTGGGTCCGACCGATCCGAGCAAGGCGCCACCGGGTTCAATTCGAAAAGAATTTGGCCAAACCATCATGATCAATGCCGCGCATGCTTCCGATTCCATTGAGAACGCTCAACGCGAGATGAAGATCGTGCAGGTTGACGAGAACAATTTTAAACCGCTGATTGACGAGTTTTACCGCCAGAAATAATAAATTATGACTACTACTACTCCCATGGAAATCTCAGGTCGCGCCAGCCAACTCACTCCCTCCCTCACCCTCAGCATCGACGCCAAAGCAAAAGCGATGAAAGCAGAGGGTATCGACGTCTGCGGATTTGGCGCAGGCGAACCGGACTTCGATACGCCCGAACACATCAAGCAGGCAGCGATTAGCGCTCTGCAAAGTGGATTTACCAAATACACCCCGAGCTCCGGCATTCCGGAGTTGCGGCAGGCGATTGCAGAAAAATTAGCAGCAGACAACGGGCTCAATTACAAACCCACACAAGTAGTGGTGAGCAACGGCGCGAAGCATGCCTGTTACAACGCCATTCTCGCCACCTGCCAGCCCGGTGATGAAGTCATTATTCCGGCTCCATATTGGGTGAGCTATCCCGATATGGTGAAATTGGCCGGAGCGGAGGCCGTGATCATTCCAACGAGCGAGCGAAACGGCTGGAAAATCCGCGCGGAAGATTTTGAGAACGCGATGACGCCCCGCACGAAAATGCTGATTTTGAATTCGCCCGGAAACCCGAGCGGCTCAGTCTATACCCGCGAGGAAATGGAAGCGCTGGTCGACATCGCCGCCGGCGAAGACATTTACATTTTATCAGACGAGATTTACGAGAAGCTCGTTTACGACGACGTAAAACACGTCAGCATCGCATCACTTTCGAAAGAAGCCTACGATCTTACCCTTACGGTCAACGGTTTCAGTAAATCATACGCGATGACGGGCTGGCGACTCGGTTATCTGGCGGCGCCGGAGGCAGTGGCGAAAGCTGTCGATTCCATTCAAAGTCACAGCACGGCGAACCCGTGCTCCTTCGCGCAGAAGGGCGCGCTCGCGGCCCTTAAGGGCGATCAGCAGCCAATTGCGGACATGCGCGATGAATTCGATATGCGCCGCAACTACATGTTTGATCGCATCTCCAAGATTCCAAACGTGACTGCCGTCAAACCGCAGGGAGCGTTTTACGTGCTGGTGAATATCAGCCAACTGGGGCTGACCTCGCAAAATTTTGCCGATCGCCTTCTTAGCAAGGCGAATGTCGCAGTCGTGCCAGGCGCGGCCTTCGGCGACGATCGCACCGTTCGGCTCAGCTACGCCACTAGCATCGATATAATCAAGAAAGGACTCGATCGCTTCCAGGATTTTTGCCGGACGCTATAGCGAGGCCTGCGAAACTTGGTCATCCCGAGCAAAAGCGAGGGATCCGGTTGAAATGAGCTTTCAGGGTTTCGCCGCGGGATCCCGAGCCGGAGAGGCGTTTCGCTCGGGATGAGGTTATGACCGGTTCTCTGGCTTTCGTTTTCCACGCGCTTTTTGGGCGACATCCAGAGCGTTGTCATTCTGAGTCGCGCAGACGACGAAGAATCTCTCGACATTCAGAATCAGCGCTTCACTCGCGAGGTTCCTCGCTTCGCTCGGAATGACGAAGGGCACTGCCTCGCTCGCCCTCATTCTCCACGCGCATTTGCCTTTCGTGCGGCATCCCGAGCACGAATTTTTTCGCGAAGAAAACTGGCTATTCGAAGCGATCAGCGAGAGCTATGTGCCGCTCCTGCAAATGATACGGCGCCTGCTCCGCCGAGGGGTTCGTTTCAAACTCACTCTTTCGGTTTCGCCCACCCTGTGCGCCATGCTAGCCGATCCGCTCTTGCGCGACCGCTACATCAGACATCTCGATTTGCTGATTGCGTTGGCGGAGCGCGAATGCGAACGCAATCGCGCCGAGAAAAATTTGTTGTCGCTCTCGGAGTTTTATCGCGAATTTTTTGCGGATACACGGCGCACCTTTGTCGAGGAATGGGATTGCGATCTCCTTGGAGTTTTTCGGCAGCTCCGCGGGACTGGCGCGGTCGAGATAATGGCCAGTGCAGCGACGCACGCGATTCTTCCGATTTTGCAGCAATCGCCGGGGGCGGCGAACGCACAGATTGCAATCGGATGCGATCAGTTTCGCGAGACATTCGGCGGCGAACCGAGTGGGTTTTGGCTGCCAGAATGCGCTTACTCCGCCGGCCTCGCAAAGTCGTTTCAGGCGGAAAATATTCGCTGGTTCGTCGTCGATGCCCATGCGTTTGAACAGGCCGTGCCGCCAGCGCGGCGCGGAACTTTTGCACCATGCTTTACAAGGGCGGGACCAGCCGCTTTCGCTCGCGATATCCAGGCCAGCCGTCAGGTTTGGAGCGCACAACAGGGATATCCCGGCGATCCGACTTATCGCGATTTCTATCGCGACATCGGTTTCGATTTGTCAGCCAAGGAGCTTGCACCGCTACCAGGAAACGGCTTTACGGGAATAAAATATCATCGCGTCACCGGCCGCGATGTTGCGAAACAAATTTATGATCGCGCAGCCGCGGAAGAAACGGCCCGCCGGCATGCCCATCATTTTATCGAGAGATGCGTCGCCGAACTTCAAAGTCTGCAAGCTGATGATTGGAATCCAATCATGACAGTGCCTTTCGATGCCGAACTCTTCGGACATTGGTGGTTTGAAGGACCAATTTTTCTTGAGCACCTGATTCTGGCGGCGGCGGGAAATAAATTGCCGCTGACCACCCCGAGCGAATTTCTCGAACAAAATCCGACCGAGCAGGTGACGGAGCCGGCGACCTCCAGCTGGGGTGATCAAGGTTTTCTTGATGTCTGGCTCGATCAGAAATGTGGCTGGATTTATCCGCATCTTTTGACGGCGAACAGCCGCATGACCGCGCTGGCAAAATCGCGTGGCCGGGAGGCCAGGGCTGATGATGACCGCGTCCTGCGTCAGCTCGCGCGCGAGCTCCTGCTCGCGCAGTCTAGCGATTGGGCATTTCTCATTCGCAACGGAACGGCGAAGGATTACGCAACCCAACGAGTGACCGTTCATCTTTCACGCTTCCAAAAACTGGCGGAGCAATTTGAGAAAAAGAAGGTCGACGCCGAATTTCTCGCCCAGTGCGAAGAACGGGATAATCTGTTTCCGCATGTGGACTGGCGGCGGTTTCTCTCGCTTGTTATTCCGCGCGAAGTCGAGGACTCTCTCGATATTCTGAAGAAGAGAAAATAGTAAGAGATGTCTCGACTCTGCTCGACATGACAAAAACGGTCCTGCCGCTCACGATCGGGCTCCTGGCTATCTCATTCTTGCGCGCGCAAGAAATCTCACCTTCACCCAATGCAAGCGCGACCCCGGCACGAACGGTTCGGATCAGTTTTGTTCCGCCCCCGCTCGAGGGCAAAATTAGTCTCGGGGTCTATAACGAGTGGAGTCAACTGGTGCGGGTGTTACACCAGGAAGCGGATTTCGATGAGTTCGCCATCGGGGCCGATTCGCTCAGCACCAAATGGGAAGGCAAAGACGATTACGATTACGATTTGCCGGCGGGAAAATATGCCGCCCGCGGTTTTCAGGTTGCGCCGATGAAGATCGGAGCCGAAACGACTACAACCGCTGCCGCGGCGGCGGGTGCCATTTCTGTCCGTATTAAATTGGTAGCAAATCCACTGGAGAACAACGAACGGCCAACCGTCGATATCTGCGCAGGTTTTGATGATGACGACGTTTATCTGCAAACAATCGATGGCCTGCCGTTGGTTACGGTCGCAAAGCGCCAGGATGCGAAAAGCGTGTCGGTGGCCGCGGGGCGCGACAACAAAAGCGTAATCGTTTTTTTAAGTAACGGCACGAATGTCCGCCAGCTCGAAGTCAGCGGCATTACCAAAATGATGGCGTTCGACTGTGGCTCATTTGAATTGAAATAGGCCGCCCCATCTCCCACGGAACACAGGCATTCCTGCCTGTGCGCCCAGCGGGCTTTTAGCCGACTGCGACTGTGTTGAAGGGAAACAGGCAGGAATGCCTGTTTGGCGCACAGACCGCGTCGCCCTACCAAAAACGCGCAGCCGCGGAATACGAGCGGGATCATCGACTTGATCAACCGATTGCTGGCCAGCGCGCCAATTCTTTGTTAGTTAGCGCGCGATGACTGCCGAGCTTCAACATACGCTTGCGAAATCCGCCGGATTCAGTGGCACCTCGCTGCACACCGGCGAAAAGGTAACGCTCAAGTTGCAGCCGGCGCCGGTCGATCATGGGATTAAATTCAAGCGCAAAGATCTGGCGGACGAACCGACCATTGATGCGAACATCGCAAACCTGAAGACGGTCGAGCGCGCCACCACCATCGGGGAAGGCGCGGTCCGGGTGCACACGGTCGAGCATGTGCTTTCCGCGCTGAGTGCGATGGGGGTGGATAACGCGATCGTCGAGATGACCGCGAACGAGCCGCCGATTGGCGATGGCAGCGCCGCGCCCTACGTAGAAGCGATCAAAAAGGCCGGCACGGCCGCGCAAGAAGCGCCACGCCGATTTTTCGATGTGCGCGAGCCAATTCATGTCGAATCAAAAAGCGGCTCGCTTCTCGTGCTCCTGCCGGATGACAAGTTTCGCGTCTCCTGCACCCAAGCAGGACCAAACAATCGCTTTACCCAATTTTTCTCAGCCGAAATTTCACCGGCACTCTACGAACGCGAAATTGCGCCGGCGCGCACTTTTGTTTTCTACGAGGAAGTCGCGCCTTTGATGGAGAAAAACTTGATTAAAGGGGGCAGCTTGGAAAACGCCATTGTTGTTCGGGGTGACGCCGTCCTGAGCAAGGAGCCGCTGCGTTTTGCCGACGAATTCGCGCGGCACAAAATTCTCGATATCATCGGCGACCTTGCGCTCATCGGCACTCGCATTCGCGGTCATATCATTGCGGTGAAGCCTGGTCACGCCGTCAACGCGGAGCTGGCGCGGGCGATCGTGAAACAGCACGCCAAGATCACGGCACTTTCCGTTCCCCGCACTTTTCCGCCGGGAGAAGGTGGCCTCGATATTAATCAGGTGATGGAAATTCTACCGCATCGCTTCCCATTTCTGATGGTCGATCGCATCCTGGGTTTCGAAGGGGAAACGAAATGCACTGGTCTGAAAACGGTGACGGTGAACGAACCGTATTTTGCCGGGCATTTCCCCGGCCACCCGGTAATGCCTGGCGTTCTCCAGGTCGAAGCAATGGCGCAGGTGGCGAGCATTTTATTGATGAAGCTGGCGAAGAGTGCGAGCCGCATCGGTTATTTCATGAGCGCTGATGAAGTGAAGTTTCGCAAACCAGTTTTTCCAGGCGACACGCTTTTCATTCACGCGGAATTGATCAAAGCGCGCAGCAATCGGCTCGCCAAAGCGCATTGCAGCTGCGTGGTGAATGACGCTGTCGTTTCCGAAGGCGATCTCATGTTCACATTCCTAGATAAGTGAGCAAGGCTAGAGACTTATGAGTTTCCAAAGGCCCCCACCCTACCCTCTCCCCCGTGGAGAGGAGGACGCGCCAGCGCCTAGTGAGGGAGGGACGATCACGTCCCGCCGCAACGTCAATCCTCGAAATGAGCGACCTGCAGATTCATCCCACCGCGATCGTTGATCCAAAAGCAGAGCTCGGCTCGGAAACAATTGTCGGTCCGTATTGCATCGTCGGTTCCGAAGTCGTCCTCGGTGAAGGATGCTGGCTACAACATCATGTCACCCTTTGCGGGCCGATGCGGGCGGGAGCGAAAAATAAATTCCATGCTTACTGCTCGATCGGACAGCAAACGCAGGATTTGAAATACGCGGGCGAACCGACTTATCTGGAAATTGGCGACGAAAATACCTTTCGCGAGTTCTGCACAGTTAACCGCAGCACGAAAGCTGATGGCAAGACGCGGGTCGGCAATCGCGGAAATTTTCTGGCCTACAGCCACATCGGCCACGATTGCACGGTGGGCAATTCAGTGGTGTTCTCGAACAACGGCACTCTCGCTGGTCACGTCGAGGTCGGCGATCATGCGGTTATGGGCGGACTCACCGCCGTGCATCAGTTTTGCCGGATCGGACGATTTGCCATCACGGGCGGTTGTTCCAAGATCGTCCAGGACGTCCCGCCATTCTTGATCGCCGACGGAAATCCGGCCGAGATTCGCGGAGTCAATCTGATTGGACTCGAACGGGCCGGGTTCACGCCCGAAAGCGTCAAGGCGATCAAGGAAGCGTTTCGGCTGATTTACCGATCAAAACTAAACACGCGCCAGGCAATCGAAGCCGTGCGCAACCAAATCGAGCCGCGCGAAGAAATCACGCAGTTGATCGAGTTCGTCGAAAAAAGCGCGCGCGGGATTGTTCGGTAGAAGACCGTCATCCCGAGCGTCGAGGGATCCCGTTGAAGTTACTTTTAAGATTTCGCGGCGGGATCCCTCGACTGCGCTCGGGATGACCGGCTACTAGGGTGCTGGTTTGGGCGTGAGGTCGCTTTCGATTTTGTGCAACAAATTCGATGCAGGCGATTCCGGGACGATGCGCAAGACCCTGCGAGCAAGATCCAGGGCGCGGTTCGGTTTGCCGGATTTTATGAAAGCGTCGCATTCTTCCAGGACACATCGGATGATGTCATCCCGTTTGGAATAGGCGCCGCGGGCCTGCTCCAGCGCCGCAATTGCAGTGGAAAATTTACCGTCGCGCATTTCCATTAGTCCAACGTCCTCCAGCATGGCGGCATTGCGGGTGCGACCGGCAGTAATCCGGGCCTGAGTGCGATAATCGGAAGGCTCCAGGTCGCTGTTCTTGATCGCGAAATCATGATAGGCGCGCCATCCGGCGGCGGATTTCGGCGAAACTTTCGAGTCGATCTGTGTCCAGTTGAGATAGGGACGATAAAGTGGATCTCCCACCGCCACTCCCATCCAGGAGAGCCCCCGCGACGACATGAATACGCTTTCGGCAAAGGTGAAGCCGTGCAGCAAGCGATCGTTGAGAATATCGAGGTGCGCGGTGAGCTCGAGATAGGGCTCGTAAACGTTGCCGACGGTTGCAGTGGCGCCCCGCGAGACCAGCGGACCGGCCCAACCTGAATTCTCGTCACGCAGGGTCGCGGCGCTGTAGGAATGAATGTGTGCGGCGATCGCGCCCGGAACGAATTTAAAGCCCGGCTGATTGAAGGGACCGGCAATGTTGCCAGTATACCATCCATAATAAAGTGCGCAGTCGCTCATTGGAAACGCATCCGGAAAAATCGTGGGCAGATCATCAAACACCACCGGCACGCCCTCCTTGTGACATTGATCGACAATGGCGCGCATCCAGGCGTCGCCGACTTCTTTACCGCCACTGGTTTCATGGGAGCCGTCCACGAATGCGCGTCCCCATAAGCCGTTCTTTTCCGCCTCGACCGCGTCTACGATCATTCGTCGGACTGTCGCGCTCCCTGGAGCATCGAGCCGAGTAACGAGGAGAAGAGGTGCCGCAGTTACCTCGGCAATGGGACGGAATCCTTGAAAATAAGGATTGGGAACCACACCCGAGATTTGCCTGGTAAAGAGACCGAGCACACTCAATTCCGAATCAACTGAGGCCTCGTTCCGGCTTTGAATCGGACCGCCTCCAGGAGTATCACCCTGATAGGGCGTCGCTACCGGCCGAATTTTAAGAGGCATGCCCCTGATGAGAGCGACGAAGTGAATCCCAAGGGTCTGCACCCGCTTCTCCCCATCGGCCGCTTCGTGAACGTGCCACCATTGCCGCTCCTCGAAAATTCTCCGCAGCGGCTCAGCGATGGAGGCGTCGTACTGCTCGCGCGAAATTTCTTCCTCAGACGGACAGTCAAGCCCGACCACATGATCATCAGCAATCCCGCGTTTCCCGGCATAAAATTTCGCGAGCGCTTCGGAGTCGGGGACGGCGGTGTTAAAAACAACGACGGTTTGAGCCGGCAAATTTTCCGCTGTAGCGCGGTCGTTGCCCAACAGGAAAACGAATAGGACCACTAGAATCCGCAGGACACCAAAGCGGAAAGATCGCATGTAGCTGCCGCCGTCATCGGCAGCAGGACCTTTTGCATTCTGCCACCAGTGATGGCGGCGGCTACAAGGACGAATTCTGATTTTCATTAAAACCTTAGCTTCAATCCGTCGTAGGCGATGTGGGTGTGCGGCGGCAGAGTTTGCTCGAACGATTGTGCCAGCTCATGCGCAACATGGATGAAATAGGTTTCTTTGGGCTGAACGCGGGTGGCCACTTCGAGCGCCTGCCGCACGCTCAAATGAGTCGGGTGCGGCTTCTCCCGCAGCGCATCGATGATCAAACATTCAACCCCGAAAATCTTTTGCGCGATTTCATCGGGCACGGCGCTGCAATCACTGAGATAAGCGATGACATTGCGTTCGTGTTGGAACACGGGGCTCTGCCCTGTGCGCCCAGCGGACATTTTGTCCGCTGCCTGAGAAAGCACGCCTTCGTTTCCGGTCTTCGGTTCAGCGGGGTGCAACTCCGCTGGGCGCACAGACTGCAAGTCTGTGTTCCAGTAACTGCGCGAAAACATGTAGCCATTCACTTCGGCCTTGCCGTGCGGCACCGGCAGCGGCGTGATTTTGGTTTCGCCTAACAAGAAGGGCCCGCTAACAAGATGCGGCTCGGGTTTCAAATAACCGGGAAAGGGGTTGGTCCCTTTAAAAGCGAACATAAAGACGCGCTCGAGATCCGCCATTGTCTTGGCCGAGGCATAGACGGGCATCGAGCCGCGTTGCCAGGAAAAGCGCCGCAGATCGTCAAACCCCATGATGTGGTCGGTGTGCGAGTGAGTGAAAACGACTGCGTCGACCCGGCGGATATTTTCGCGTAACGCCTGGGTGCGGAAGTCCGTTCCGGTGTCGACAATGAAGGCGGTCTCGGGCGTTTCGATATAAATGGAAGAGCGCAGGCGTTTATCGCGGGGATCGGGGGAGCGGCAAACGGCGCAATCGCAGCCGATCATTGGCACGCCTTGCGAAGTTCCGGTGCCGAGAAAAGTGAGCGTGAGTTCGGAGTTGAGAGTTGCGGGTGGAGAGTTCAAGATTTTTCGGCGCGCGCACTGTCAACTCTGAACTCTCAACACTCAACCGATGCTTCTCCAACTCCTACGAATCAAGAATCTGGCGCTGGTTGAGGATTTGGAATGGGAAATTTCTCCGGGGTTCACGGCTATCACAGGCGAAACTGGCGCCGGCAAATCAATCATTATCGGCGCGCTCCAGTTGTTGCTCGGCGAGCGTGCCGACAGGTCTCTGGTCCGGACTGGAGCGGAGATGTGCACGGTCGAGGCAATTTTTCAGGGCAATGATTTCGCGAAATGGAATGCGCATTTCGAGGAATCGGGAATCGAACCATGTGATCCCGATTTGATTCTGAAACGCAGTCTTTCTCTTTCCGGAACCAATCGCCAGTTCATCAATGGATCGCCCACCACTCTGGGGAATCTCAAGGAGCTTGGTGACGATCTGGTTGACCTCCATGGACCGCATGATCATCAATCACTCCTTTCACCCGATCGACAACTCGATTTGCTTGATGCCTTTGCTGTCGCAGGTGACGCGCGGGAAAAATTCGGAAACGTTTTCCGGCAACTGCGCGCGGTGGAAGGGGAACGCGCAGCCCTTAATACGGCGGAGACCGCGCGTGAACAGGAGCTCGATTTGTTGCGACATCAGATAAGTGAGATCACCTCGGCTAATTTGTCGGCCGAGGAAGAAATGCAGATTGAGTCGCGCTATCGCCTCGCGAGTAACAGCCGCCGGTTGATTGAGATTGCCTCTGGGGTGGCGACGAGACTTTCCGAAGCGGACGATGCGATCTTGTCGCGCCTCGGTGAAACGCAAAAGCTATTGCACGAATTGGAAAAGTTGGATCCCGCGATGGCGCCGGCGGCGAATACGCATGAAACGGCGGTGGTCGAGTTATCGCAGATTGCGCGCGATCTCAGCCGTTACGCCGAGAATCTCGATCTCGATCCCGAGCAATTGTCCGCCATCGAGCAGCGAATCTCGCTCTTTGAGTCGTTGAAACGAAAATACGGAACAACAATTTCTGAAGTTATCGCTTTTGGCGAGTGGGCGGCCGAGCGAATGCGGAAAATTGAAGGACGCGATGAAGAATTGCAGCGGCTCACTAACGAGATCGCCACACTCGAGGTGAACTTGCGGCAGGCGGGCGAGAGAGTGCGAAAACTGCGCACGAAAGCGGCGCCTAAACTTTCGGAAATGGTCCGTCGAAATTTGCGCGACCTCGGATTCAAGCAATCGCAGTTCGAAGCAAGAATGAACGAAACGCAAGCCGCGCGGGCGTCCGGTTTTGATGCGGTGGAACTTTTGTTTTCACCCAACCCGGGCGAGCCACTCAAGCCGATGCGCGCGATCGCCTCGAGCGGCGAAATTTCCCGGCTTATGCTGGCGATCAAATCGGCTCTGGCGGCGCAGGACGCAGTGCCGTTGCTGGTCTTCGATGAGATTGACGCCAACGTCGGTGGTGAAATCGCGCACGCGGTGGGAGCTCGAATGCAGGAATTAGCGAGGCGGCATCAAGTGATTTGCATTACACATCTGCCACAGGTGGCAGCAGCGGCGAATTCGCATTTCGTGGTAACGAAAGAGGTGAAAGGCGGTCGCACATTTTCGCGACTAGAGGTGGTAAGCGGGAAAAGACGCCGTGAAGAAATTGCGCGCATGCTCGGTGGAAAAAGTGACGAAGCGATGAAGTTAGCTTCGACGATGTTGAGGAGGACGGCAGATTAGAGAGCGCTAGAATCGAGTGCCGGTGCGGTGATGTCGATCCCCCGACGTCTTGCCCGCAGTTTCGCGATCACTGCATGGAGATCAATGTTCTTGAGACGCAAACAAGGTGCTTCAATTAGATGATAGCTGAAAATTGCAAACAGGGTGCTCAATAACAACGCGGAGGCGAGATAGATCACAAAACCCTCGCCCTGGATGCGAAAAAACGCGAGCGCTTGCTGAACGGGGAATGCATAGATGTAGAGGCCGTAAGAATAATCGCGGTGGGTATCGAATCGATGGAACGGCACCTTAGTGGCAAACCACAGAAACAAGTATGGCACCGTAATCGGTGCGATGATGCCGAAGCACCGATTGGGCAGCGCACAGGCAAGCGCGATTGCTGACACTCCTAAAAGCACGGCCGAAAACGCGATTTTTTCTCGGTAAAGAAAACAAACCGCGCCTGCGAAAAAGTACGTCACGAGCATGAGCAACTCCGCCATACATCGAAAGGGAAAAAGGTGGTGAAACAGTGATGGTACTAGCCAGTTGGACGCGTAGAGGGCCCAACCCGCAACGAAGAGCAAGAGAACGACATGGCCCGCGCGCCTCACGACGCCGACGACGGCGAGTAATCCGACTGTGAGATAGCAGATTAATTCATACGGCAGTGTCCAAATCGAGCCATTGAATACGAACGGATAGGGATTCAGGTGCAATGTCTTGCCAATGGATTGTGGCGAAACGTTCATCACGCCGGAGATGCTCCAATGATTCAGATGAAGCATGGCGAAGTTGCCGGCCAGGTACAGTTGTGGTGAATCGTGCGGAGCTGCGAAAATTCGATAGGCGTGGGTGTATTCGACCTGGCAGATCATTGGCGCCAGGATGAATGCACAGACGACGAGACAGACCCAATAGCCGGGGAAAATGCGCAAGAATCGATGCCAAAGAAATCTGATCGCAGACGTATTTGATGCACTGCGTGTAATCAAAAAGCCGCTAAGAACAAAAAACATTGCGACAGCAAAAAGTCCGAGGGATAGGCGTCCGGCGGTTACGACTTCCAACGGATCACGACCAAATCCGCCGAGCGGATAGCAATGCGAGACGATGACAAGGGCGGCCAATGCGAATCGAAACAATCCGAAAGCATTTCTTCTCGGATCAAAGGCGTTGGCTAACGTTTCCGTGTGGCGAGCTTTACTTGGGAGGTTCGCGAACACCCCTCGTCAAAAGCAGATCGCATGCTCGCAGCGAGAGCGATGGGGCGCTTGCGACAATGATGTTGAAAAATAATTAGCGTCATAGTTCCGAGTGAAAATTGAGGAATTCGGCTAAGAGTTATTTTGAAGATTTCCATCGCGGCTCCTTCGACATCATCGGAATGACGGTTTGAATCGCGTTGCCTTTCGACGATCGGAAACCCGCTCAGATGATCGACTCGACCGATTCCTGGCCCACCGAATCGATTCGCCGCGACCAGCGACCGCGGCTACAACTTTTCTGTGCTCAATTACATCTGGCTCGCGCTGGTATTGCTCGCAGTCGCAATCGGCGGTTGGAATGATCGCTGGAAAGAAATAACCGACGGCGCCTTCGACGGCGCTAAAACCGCGGTCACGATTGCGTTGGGATTAATTGGGATCATGGCGCTCTGGCTAGGAGTGATGCGCCTGGCGGAACGCGCCGGACTCGTGCAAAAACTTGCGCGCGCGCTACGGCCAATCATGCGGCGGTTGTTTCCCGATGTGCCAGCGGAGCATCCAGCGATGGGTGCGATGCTGATGAACATGGCGGCGAACATGCTTGGCCTCGGGAACGCAGCCACGCCGCTCGGTTTGCGGGCGATGCGCGATCTCGAATCACTCAATCCGCAGCCAGGCGCCGCCACCAACGCCATGTGCACATTTCTCGCGATTAATACGGCATCGGTGCAACTTATTCCGACGACTGCGATCGCGATTTTGGTCGCAGCAGGGTCGACGCGTCCGACGGCGATTGTCGGGACGGCGTTGCTGGCCACGTTGTGCGCTGCAACCACTGCGATTATGGCGGTGAAAATTCTGGAGAAGTTGCCGTGGTTCGCTCGTCCTGTAGCCGCGGTCACTGGCCGCGGCTCAGGAGAAAGTGCCGCTGCAACTAACGATAAACGAATGGTGGGGCGAGACTCTGTCGAGCCGAGGAAGGTAGTGCCCGTGGAGGCTCCGCAGAGCGTCGCCCTACCGACGCCCCGACCAACATTATTGGGACGCATCGCCACCGTCGTTCTCCTCATTTTCTTCGCCTTCATTTTTGTACGAATGGTTTGGCCACCGGTCTTCGGCAATCCGATTACCGACAACGCGAATGCTTTTGTCCGAGGCGTGAACGCGCTTTCGCTGCTGGCGATTCCTTTCCTGCTCAGCTTTTTTCCGATCTATGCGGCAGCGCGCCGGATCAAAGTTTATGAGGAGTTCGTCGAGGGCGCGAAGGAGGGTTTTAATGTTATCCTGCGCATCATTCCGTTTCTGGTCGCGATCCTGGTTGCCATTGGAATGTTTAAAGGCGCGGGCGGAATCGATTTGCTGACGAAATGGCTGACACCTATCCTCGGGCCATTGCATTTTCCGCCCGATCTCCTCCCGCTCGCATTAATGCGGCCTTTAAGTGGAAGCGCGACGTTGGCGATATTGACTGAAATCGTACATCGGCTTGGTCCGGATAATATCGTCAGCCTTACGGCAGCGACCATTTACGGAAGCACGGAGACCACGTTTTATGTCGCTGCCGTTTACTTTGGATCGGTCGGCGTGAAACAGACTCGGCACGCGATTCCAGCAGGCTTGCTCGCGGATCTTGTGGGCGTGATCGCCTCGGTAGCGATTTGCCGCGCGATGCTTTGAGGACCCTGGAGGGCGGCGGAGCTCGCCTCTTTCAATCCGCGCCCGTTGTAACAGTTTTAAGGTTTTTATGGGTAGCGCGCACGTCCTGTGCGCCTGGCTCCGGATTCTGCGGAGCCTCTGAAAAGCCGGACAGAATGTCCGGCTCGACGCGCGGAACACGCGCGCTACCCTAATTTTTCCCTAGCCAGGTACGCGGTGGTTTCTCTATCGTCATATTTTAAGAATGATTCAGCGTGATTATCTCATTATCGGCGCAGGTATCGGAGGGGCATGCGCCTGTGAAGCAATTCGAAAACACGACAAGCGTGGGAGTGTGACATTAGTAGGCGCTGAAGCCTACGCGCCCTACAAGCGCTGGCTGCTCTCGAAAAGTTTCCTCCGCGAAAAGACGCTCGTCCCTAGGAAATATGCCGAAGTGGATGAACGTTGGTACGCCGCGCATAAGATCGACGCACGTTTCAATACCGCGGTGACACAACTAAACATCGATCGCCGGGTAGCGGTGCTGGGCAACGGTGAGAGCGTCGAGTTTAACAAAGCTTGCCTCGCGATGGGCAGCCGTCCAGGGCGGCCGCCGGTTGCGGGTGTCGGTTTGGGTAACGTCATTTATCTGCGCAGCATGCGTGACGCGTTTGCTCTGCGGGAAATGGCCGAGCACGAGAAAAACGTGATGGTAGTGGGCGGCGGATTGCTCGCGTGCGAGGTGGCCGCCAGCCTGCGGCAAATGAAAATGAAAGTGAGCGTGATGCATCGGCATAGCGCGCTCTTGAATCGCTACCTCGATTTCGAGACGGCGACCTGGGTAACTGGCTATTTCGCGAAAAACGGGGTGACGTTGCTTCTGGGCGAAAGCTTAAACGGCTTTGAAGGCAAAACGGTTTTGCGAAATATCCAAACCAAGAGCGGAAACCGAGTCGCGGCGGGATTGGCAGTGGTGGCGTGTGGAGCGGAGCCAATCCTCGATTTGGTACGCAACACCCCTCTATCCGGGCCACACGGTTCCCCGGTCAACGATTATCTCGAGACCGAAGAGAAAGGAATTTACGCAATTGGTGACCTGGCGTTTTATCCTGACCGTCTGATGGGTGGAATGCGACGGCAGACGCATTGGGAAAATGCGCGCGAACAAGGTTTCGTGGCAGGTGCGAACATGACGGGCAAAAAGCGAATCCGTTACGAACAGCTGCCTTATTTCTGGACGGAGATGTTCGATTTGCGACTCGATTTTGTCGGTGATTTTACCATCCAACCGACTCGGGTGGACCTTACCGGGACGCACGCCAAGAAAAAATTTACCGCGCGTTATTACCTAGGGGACAGATTACGAGGCATTTTGATCTCGGCGGGCACACCGAAGCAGATTGATTCCGCCAAAAACGAACTGAAACGGGCCCTGGGCAAATAAATTGCTAGTAATTATAAACAGGGCTCGGGTTCGGCGCGCGATCTCGAAAGGTCGAGAAATCGCGGTCACCCCCGAAAGGGTGTGGGCATGAAGCGGGCTGACTTTGAAGAAATCCGCTCTATGCTGACTCTTGGTTCATTCGCTTTCGCTTGCATTACGATTTTTGGTTGCGTTTTGTGGGCATGTGCGAAGGACACAGACGAGACCTAGACGCGTATGCTGCATCAGGATGACCTGAAGTGGATCGCCAAGACGACCACTGAACTCAATACCGTTTTGCACCAAATCGCCCGTTATGCCGACTTAGCGAAACGGCAGAAGGGCGAGCATGACTACATCGACCAGCTCAGCCAACAGGTAGAAATAGCCACGCAGGCGGCCCAAGCATTGCTTCATCGCGTAATGTCCATGATTCTCGAGAATACTTCGGGCAAAATACCGAGCCCTAGGGTCCCGACGGCCACCTCATCGGCGCCCGGGGCAGCGCTGGCCGCCGAAGAAGTATCGACCGAAGCGAGAGCCCCAAGGATTACACCGGAAATTCCGATCCTGAATCCTGAGGGCGCGCGCGAATTGGTCCTGATCGTCGATGATGAACCGGAAATTGCGGAGTTCGCCTCCACAATTCTGGCGGAAGAAGGATACAAGGTCATCATCGCCCGGGACGGTTTCGAGGCACTGAAAATCTTTCAGCAAATCCATCGTGAAATTGGCCTGATCATACTGGATTTCTTCCTGCCAGTGATGGATGGGGACGCTGTATTCGAGGAATTGAAGGCGATCAACCCAGGCGTTGACGTCGTGTTGAGCAGCGGATTTGCCGAGCAAAACAAGATCGGCGCCATGCTGGCGCAGGGGCTTCGCGGGTTTATCCCGAAGCCCTACACCCGCGAGAAGCTGCTCCAGCAGGTTCGCTCGACCCTCGACGCGCCGCGTCGGCCGGTCCGTTAATCTCCCAATCGGAGTCGGGAATTGTAGCCCAAGGCGCTGTCATGGAGGCGAACGCCCCCAAACAGACGGGGCGACGCATGACGTTCGACTGGCCTATGGCATCAATTTAGCTGTTCAAGCCGCGGAACCGCATGGCTCGCATCGACGCTTTTTTTAAATTGATGTCGGAACAAAAGGCGTCCGACCTCCACCTCTCTACCAATAATCCCCCGATGCTGCGCATTAATGGCGACCTCGTCCGGGTGGATTACCCAGCTCTCAAAGACGAGGAACTCAAAACCATGGTTTATGAGATCGCGCCGGAGACAAAGATCAAACTATTCGAAGAGAATCTCGATGTTGACTTTGGCTACGAAGTGCCGGGTGTCGCGCGTTATCGAGCCAATTTCTTCCAGCAAAAATACGGGATTTCGGCGGTCTTTCGTTTGATTCCATCTAAGGTGTCGACGGTTGACGATCTGGGATTGCCGCCGGTGCTGAAAAAATTCCCGCTGCTAAAGAAAGGTCTCATTCTGGTTACCGGTCCAACCGGCTCGGGAAAATCCACCACTCTTGCCGCCATGATGGACTTCGCCAACCTCCAGCGGCACGACCATATCATTACAGTGGAAGACCCGATTGAATTCGTGCATCGCAGCCAAAACTGTCTTGTGCAACACCGCGAGGTCGGGGTCCATACCCGCTCTTTTGCCAACGCTCTCCGTGGAGCTTTGCGTGAAGATCCTGATATTTTGCTCGTCGGCGAACTGCGCGATTTGGAAACGATTGAGCTCGCCCTGACCGCGGCTGCAACCGGTCACCTTGTTTTCGGAACTCTCCATACCTCAAGCGCCTCCAAAGCTGTAGATCGTATCATCGACGTTTTTCCAACTAATCAGCAGAACCAAATCCGGGCCACTCTCGCGGAATCGCTCAAGGGAGTCATTGCGCAAAATCTTTTCAAGAGAATCGACAAACCCGGCCGGGTCGCCGCACTGGAAATTCTGGTGGTCGACATGGCAATCGCCAACCTCGTGCGCGAAGCCAAAACGCACCAGATCCCGGGTATGATTCAAGTCGGGAAAAAGAAGGGCAACCAACCGCTCGACGATGCGATCATCGATCATCTTCGTCACGCCCGCATTTCGCCGGAGGAAGCGTACGACAAGGCGATTGATAAGAAGAAATTCCGGCAATTCCTCAAGAACCCGCCGGAAGATTGGACGGAGGAATAATGAGACTGCCCGATCTCGACAAGATCCTTTCTGCAATGCTGCATACGCACCCCGGCATTTCGGATTTGAACTTTTCGGTGGGGCATCCGTTGCAAGTGGAGTCTTTTGGCGAGCTAAAGCCGGCCCTGATCGATCCGCCGATCGACATCCTCACTCCGTTCCAGACCGAACGAATCGCACTCGCCTTGATGCAGGGCGATCGGCGGCTGATGTACGATTATTTAAGCGGCGGCTCCTGCGATCTTAGTTATTCGTTGAGGGATGAGGCACGCTTTCGCGTTAATATTTTCCGGCAACGCGGAAATTTTGCGATCGTTCTGCGCCGGCTCGAAGCCACCGTTCCCACCTTGGAAACACTTCATCTCCCCAGCATTTTCAGGGAAATCACGAAGGAGAAAACGGGACTCGTGCTCGTCACCGGCGCGACCGGCAGCGGTAAAACCACCACCTTGGCGGCGATACTCAATGAAATTAACGGTACGCAGCCGGTGCACATCGTGACGCTGGAAGATCCGATTGAGTTCGTTCATCCATGTCTTAAAGGGACATTCAATCAGCGCGAGCTGGGCCAGGATTTTAACAACTATGCCAACGGACTGCGGGCAGCGTTGCGGCAGGCGCCGAAAGTCATTCTCGTGGGCGAAATGCGCGACCGTGCCACGGTCGAAATCGCCTTGATGGCGTCAGAGACTGGTCATCTTGTTCTGAGCACGCTCCACACCGTCGACGCCGGCCAGTCGATCAATCGTATTCTCGGCATGTTCACCCTCGGCGAAGAGCAACAACTGCGCGTCCGCCTGTCCGATGTCCTGCGCTACGTCGTCAGCCAGCGTCTGGCGCCGAAAGCGGGCGGTGGTCGTCAATTGCTCATGGAAATCATGGGAAACAATTTGCGAACCAAGGAAGCAGTCGCACTCGGTGAGACCGAGCATCGCAGTTTCTACGAAATCATCGAAGCCAGTTCACAATTGGGCTGGATGACTTTCGATCAATGCATTCTTAATGCTTACCAAAACGATTTGATCAGCGAAGAAACCGCGCGTCTTTATGCTTCGCGCAAAGGTACCGTTGCCCGCGGGATCGATCTCGTTCACAAAACGCGCGGCGTGAACAGCGAACTCGAATCGGGTCTGCACATGGACGTCCCAACCAACGCTTTCATCTAGCCATGGAAAAAGACGATTTAGGGTTATTTGATGCCGGCGAAAGCACCGCGCTGGTCTGCGTCGATCACGAGCAATACCAGAAGGTAGTAGTGCCGCAGTTGACCGATCTGAAGTACAAGGTGCACGTGGGCCTTCACGAAGAAGATGTGCTGCTCAAGCTCCGCACTTATTCTTATGACGTCATTGTCGTTTACGAAAACTTCAGGGGCTCGAACCTCGCGACCAATCCAATTCTGCAAAAGCTCGTCTGCGAATCCGCTGCCCAACGGCGCGAGCAATTTGTTGTTTTGCTCAGCCATCTCTTTCCGACCAACGATTCCCTGGCTGCGTTTGTTCAAAGCGTCGATCGAATTGTTAATGTTGCCGATCTACCGAACTTCAAACCAGTTCTCCGCCGAGGGACGACCGAACATCGGGAAATGTATCATTTTTTTCAATCGACGTTGAAGACGGTCCAGACGATGTAATCTTGTCGCAGGATTTTGCCGACGCGTCCAACGTGCGCCGGTTGTCTTAGCTCATACGCCTCACCATGAAAAAGACGAGATGGGTCAATTTTGTCTGGGACTTGGCCGGAAACAAATTGCCGGCGATTACCACGCCGAGGCAGTACCGCTTGAGCCTGGTCAAAGCCGCGGAACGCGAGCAATTGCAAGGTGTGATCGAGAAATCTTTCGCGCTCGATCCCGGTTGGAACGCGGCGCTGCACATGATTGACGCGCAGGTCAAAAGCTCAATCGCCGCTGCATTCGATTCGGAATCTGCCAACTGGCTGGCGCTTCAACATGGTGCCCGCATCGTTGGTGGTACCTTGTTGCTGATGACTGACCCTGATGCGCCGGCGCAACTCGTTCCGGGCCCGTGTATCCTAATGGAATATCGGAACCGCGGTCTTGGTACTTTGTTGCTCTGCTCCGCGTTACGCCATTTGCGAGATGCCGGGATGGTCCGGGCCTGCGCCAAAACCCGAGAGAACTCACCAGCTGCGCGCTTTTTGTATCCGAAATTCGGCGGCCAATCCTCCCTGATCGAGCCGCTCCTGGCAGCGTAGTATATCATTGTAGCCGCTTCGCTGCGCGGAGGTGATGTTTAGCGCCAAAGGCGCGGCATCAATTTAGTCTGGGGCAGCGCCCCAGGAATTCGTACCATACAAAGCTCAGCGCTGAAAGCGCGATTCATTCCGGCGCCTTTTCAGTCCATCATTGATGCGATGCCGCAATCTCTCAGCAAAGTTATCATTCACATCATTTTATCATTCACATCATTTTTAGTACGAAGAATCGCGAGCCCTGGCTCGACTCCGCCATACGGCCACGCATGCATTCCTATCTGGCGACGATATGCCGCGATTTAGGTGGCGAAGCTTTGCGCGTAGGCGGTGTTGCCGATCACGTTCACATCATCACAACGCTGCCGCGAACTGTTTCCCAGGCCGAGTTAATCGAGTAGATAAAGAAACCATCCTCGAAATGGATCAAGGCCCTTGAAACCCGCTACCGCGGCTTTTTCTGGCAGCGCGGGTATGGAGTCTTTTCGGTGAGCCAGAGCCAGCTGAAAGCTGTGCCGCAATACGCGCAAAGGCAAGAAGAGCACCATCGCACCCACACTTTTCAGGAAGAATACCGCGAGTTGTTGCGCAGGCACGGTGTTGAATTTAACGAACAATACGTGTGGGATTGAGCACGAACCACTGCATTGAGTCGCGCCTACAGCGCTGGCTGACGATTCGACCACAGTCCTGGGGCGATGCCCAGGCTGCTAAGAGATCGCGCTCTTTGGCGCTAACAAATACCCAAGCCGTCCGATACTAACGTCTAATATTCCGGCGGCGAATAGGTGTTAAAGGTAACCGCGTCGGCTGAGCCTCGGTTACTGAACTTGTGTCGCGTACCTGCAGTAATCACAATCACATCGCCTTCTCGCAAAGTGACTGTTTCATCTGCAATCTCACCTTCCACTTCCCCGCCCAAGACTAACAAAACCTGATCGCTTTTCTTATGACCTTCCGGTTCGCTGCCGGATGATTTGCCCGGTTTCAATATCATCACAGCCGTCTGGGTTCGCTTTGTTGTTTGCAGCACTTCAAACCAATCGCTCGCCTCGCGAATATTTTTGACGTTCATTGGTCGTTCTGCGGTTCGAATCCGCCACGCGGCGTAATCCCATCGGCCAGGTCTACGTGAAAGGTTTGCTTCATCTTGTTCGGTCCGAAGGAAAATTCCGCGGTGTAATCCCCGCTCGACATCAATTTTTTCGGATCGTCCCCACCATATTTCGTCAGCACATCTTCGGTCGGACGCAGATCCCAGTTCAAACGCGTGAATCCTGCGACGCCGGGCGCCTTCAAATTCGCCACCGGCGCACCGGTTGCATTCGTGATCGCGATTTTAATTTCATCACCGGTGAAATCTTTCAGCCACACCGTGAAGAGCGCGCCTTCCGCGGGATTGGCGCCACGATAAACGCCCTTGCCATTCCAGTCCGAAAATCCAGAAGGCGCGTAAGCACCATTGACCGGACGCACACTAAATAAATGCGCTGGTTTACTCGCGATTTCCGGCGTCAATTCACGGAACGGCCGCGCGTCATCAAGCACGTAGATGCTTCGCCCATGTGTCGCTATCACCAGGTCGAAAGTGCGCGGATGAATCTGCAAGTCGTCCACCCGCACTGGCGGCAAATCGCCAACCCGGACCCAGTGCACCCCCTGGTCGAAAGAGGCGAACGCGCCGAAATGCGTCCCCGCATAAAGCAGTTTCGGATTTACCGGATCTTCGCGGATTACTTCCACCGGGTCGTTCGCCGGAAGGTCGCCGGTAATATTCGTCCAGGTCTTCCCGCCGTCGGACGTACGCGCCAGCATCGGTCGATCGTCCCCTACCCGATAACCGCTCGCGGCGACGTAAGCGAGGTTCGCATCTTGCGCGCCAGGTTCGATTCGCACGATCCATTGGTTGCGCAACGGTTCGGGCAAATTTGCCGTCAACTCTGTCCATTTCCCACCATCGTCTTGCGTAACCCAGAGCCGGCCATCGTCAGTCCCAGCCCACAAAGTTCCAGCGCGCACCGGCGATTCCGCCAACGAATAGACGACTCCATAAACTTCCGCGCCGCTCCCGACCACTCGCGTCTTCTCCGGCTCGTTCCGCGACAAGTCGGGACTGATAACCGCGTAACGCTCTGCCCGATCGGTCAGGCGAAAAACGTGGTTGCCGCCGAGGTAAAGCACGCCCGGTTTGTGCCGGCTCATAATTAGCGGCGAATTCCAATGGAAACGCGTCGGCTCGCGTCCTTCCGCCGATTGCGGCTTCAAAATGCGCAGCTCGCCCGTGCGCATGTTAAATCGATGCACTACGCCTTCCTGGTTATCGCCATAAAGCGTGTCGCGATCAGCCGGATCGAACAGCACATAAAACCCATCGGCGCCGGTGAAGGGCGTCCAATCACAATTGCGGATGCCTTCCTTGCTCTGCACTGCACTTGGGCCAACCCAATTGCTATTATCCTGCAAACCACCGGCGATCCGATAAACCGGGCGCGAGTCGTCTAACGAGATGCGGTAGAATTCGCCAGCTGGGATCCGATTCAAATGTTCCCAACCTTTGCCGCCGGCGTAGCTTTGGTAAACGCCACCATCGTTTCCGTTAATCAAACGTAAGGAAACCGGCGGTTTCGGTGGCTTGTTCTTGTCCTCGGGTTTCGGCGGCTTCGGCGGCGGCGCACTTCCATTTTGAATGGCCAGCGCGTGCATATCCGGATGCAATTTGTCCGAAAGATCCTCGCGGAAAGTTTTTCCACCGTCATCGGAAACGAGGAGTGCGAAGCCGAGCAGATAAACCCGCTGATCGTTCGCGGGATCGATCCGAATCTGGCTGAAATAGAATGGGCGCGGATCGAGATCGCTGGTGCGTTTCCATGTTTCGCCCCCATCCTCCGAACGAAAAACCCCGCCGCGTTTACTGTGAATATCGGTGAAATCATTTGTGCCACCTTCGTCGCTCTGCACCACCGCCATCACGATTTTGGGATTCATTGCCGTAACCGCTAGACCGATCTTTCCCGTTAGCGTCGGCAAACCATTGCTGCATTTTTTCCATGTCCCACCGCCGTTCGTACTCTTGAAAATGCCGCCAACGTCTTCTCCATTTGTCGCGGAAATACCGTAAGCGAAACTCCACGGTGTGCGGCGTCGCCCATAAAGCGCCGCGTAAATTATTTCCGAATTGTCCGGCGCCATCGCGACATCAACGCAGCCCACGCGCGCGCTCTGCGAGGCCGGCGCAGTCAGCACAGATTTCCAGGATTTCCCCGAGTCTGTCGTTTTGAACAAACCCCGGTCACCCCCATCCGCCCAAAGATTTCCGAGGGCAGCAGCATAGGCCGTTTCGGGACTTTTCGGGTGAACGACGATACGTCCTATAGCGCGACTGTTCTCCAGCCCAACACGCTGCCACGTGCTTCCACCATCGCTCGAACGATAAACGCCATTGCCCCACTCCGCCGAATTACGATCGGTTGGTTCGCCCGTTCCAACCCATACAATATCACTGTCGCTCGGAGCGATTGCGACCGCGCCGATTGATTGCACCGGCTGCTTGTCGAACGTCGAATCAAAAGTCACGCCGTTGTCGCCCGTCTTGAATAAGCCGCCGGTTGAAAGCCCGACGAAAAAGATCGCGGGATTGCGCGGATCAATCGCGATATCTGAAACGCGCCCGCCCATCGCCGCCGGCCCGATTGACCGCGCCTTGAAATTCTTAAACAGGATGTCGGTCAATTTCGGCGGGGCGACCTCCGGTGCGGACGAAGACGCCGCGGAGGGAGACGATGGACTTGTTGCAGGCGTACCCGACAAATTCGCTGTTTCAGGCGTGGGCGAGGTAGAAGGATGTGTGCCGGCAAGTGTGGCAGATGGTGCTTGGGCCAGGGCACTCCCGTAGCAAGTAAGAAGAACGACGGCGGAGGTGATTGTTTTCACAGCTTCATATTTCGGCAGGACTCGGTCATTTGTCGATTCGGTCGCGATGGAAAAACCGACTGGCGAAAAATTGCTGGCCCCGCAACTAACCATTTCTGGTATTGCGAGACTCCGTTGAGCCGCCTTGCCAAGGAACGGCGGTTTCCAAACCGCCGACGGCGATCTGCATGATCGCCGCTCCTTGACAACGGCAAGCGGGAGCGCTTGCCCTACAATCCAATGCATGTTTCCCCGGCTCTGCAGCCGTCGCCCTACCAGACTTGGCGTGATTACTTTCCCCCAAAAGCTTGTAGGGCAAGCGCGTCGCTGGTCGAAGCATCTAATCCGGCAGGCGGGAACGCCTGTCCTACAATTTGTTAGCGAAGCCGCGGATCGAGGTAGAAACTGCCGGTATCTTTAATTTTGATTTTGCCGAAATCGTGATGTTGAGGATTAAGGAGAAACGTTCTCTCAGCCGGCACAATCACACTCGGAACGGCAAGAACCACGGAGTGACCTGCACGAATCCAATTGTCGCCAACCTCTTTTGAAACAGAACTCGGCGGTTGGGCGTTCCAGCCCCTCGGCAATTTCTTTAAATCAATCGTGATCATCGTCTTTCCGTCCCAACTGACACGAAACACTCGGAATTTATCCCGAATCGTGACCGGCTGGGTGTGCACGAGAATTTCCAGCGCCGCGAGCGAGACATGTTCGCTGCAATAAACCATCCGCACTCCGGCGGAATTCCATCGTCCCTCGAAGATGCGTGCTCCTTCCCCGGAAAAAGCCGACTTGGCGTGTTTCTCTTTAACGATGCGCCAGCCGACGACGTTGGCCATCAGGAATAAACACCGTACTCGATCCGGCCTAATAGATTTTCCACTTCGCGGGCGCCGATCTCCGTCCTGGCAAAATCCAACGGCACGGCGCCGCCGAGCCCGGGTTGTTTATGCGTCAACCACTCTCGCGCCCTCGCCACATCCCCGAAAACATCGTCTGCTTTTTCAAGCAATCGCTGATAACGCACCAGTCTTTCCGATTCGTTCTGGTCAATCTTGCCCTGATTTTTACGCCGATGCAGCGTCGCGCGCGACATCCCGAGCACGCTCGCCATCGTTTCCAACGGGATATGCAGAGCCCGCTGCAGATTCTCCACCGCGCGATAGCTCAGGCCCGCCTGAATCCGTGCAATATGCTGATGAACCGCTGTAATTCCTTGACCGCGTTTTAAAGTGGTAGCCACATTCTCAACTGAGACATTATAATGTAGCAGATGAGAAATGCAACAAGCGTGTTTTTCACGTTATCAGCAAACAGGCGAAAGGGTATCATACGGCGGTGCGCACGAGCCGCAGCGCCCCAACGGTAGCCTTAACGCACGCGCAGGCGAAACCTCAGGTTGGTCTTACTTTGCCGTGCGGAAATTGCCTTGTTCGTGATTTGGTGAGCAGCTCGCTGGAGCCATGTCAGTGTTCATTGTTTTGTCACCTGCACGTCCATGTATTGATTTGGATCGCTCCCGCCAATCGCCAGCGGCGTAATCGTGATTCCGTGCGGCGCGTCGGTCAGCGTTTGCCCGACCTGTAAAGCCGAGTCCGATATGTTGGAGCCGGGGGTGTTGCAGTCAATGAGCGCGCTGTCGTGATAAAGAACGTCGTACCCCCAAAGGATATAAGCGCCGGTCATTTCCAGCGGCTTTTTCACCCAATTACGACGAATCCCTATCCAATAATTGCTCCCGTCGCCGCGCGGAACCTTGATAGATAACAATCCGGTAGCAGCCGCGCTATCGAACCGGAAAATGCGGAATTGATATGTCCCCGGCGCCATCACGATCGCAACTTGCGCATCGTCAATCCAGCCGAAGTGCCATTTTACCCACAGATTAAAGTCTCCGTAAGGCTGGGTATATCCGGTTGCTCCCCCCATTGGGTCGTAAGTATCGCTGTATTCCACGAGCTTGCCCGTCGCGCTCACCGGATCGCCGTCACTCGTTTGCCAAAGGCTAGCGTGTCTAGCACCGTAGGCATGTCCCATTTCGTGCGCTATAAGCCCCGGATACATGCCTTGGAGGGTGCCAGGGTCGCTAATCCAAAACCACTTGGTGCCGAAGCTTGCCCTGGCCCCCCTGATCTTGTATCCGGGCGCGGGCGCGATATCGGGGAAATAATCCCCCACGAAGTCATAGCTACCGCCGGTCTGGTCAACCGGATAATCAGCTGACGCCGCGGCTACGGCATCGTTCATCAACGCCGTCCAGCAAGCGTCTACCGTGCTTTGCGTAACGTAGTAACTCGACGGGTGTGGCATCATGTAGGCCACTGCCGTTACCGTCACGTTCATATCTGTCCTGCCGTAGGAAGAACGGACGTAACGCTGCCTTACCTGTTCCATCACCGTCTGGCAATCCGCTTGCGTTTTGCTGGTCGCTAAGTCCGGGAACTGTGTCCGGATAAATAGTACCTGCTTAAAACCCAAGCTGTGATCGCTCGTAGGGGTGAGATTGCTTTTGTACGGGCCAGTTTTAATAGGCGGCGCTATCGCTAGCGCCGAAGAAATCGCCGCCGCCATCACAAACGTTTTTATTGCTATTTTGTTCATATCCTTTCTATCTCTTTCTACTTTGTCTTTCGTACTTGCCGCAGTACGGAGAGCGACTGACCAAATTTCTGAGGGATGAAGCTGTCGTTTTGAACTGAATCGGCCGATTCATTTGCCCAACATCGAGCACGATCAAGTCGAAAGAAGACTCCGCCGCATTGCGCACGGCTGCTTCGCTGTCGTGAGTCACGACCGGATCGTGGCCGGCTTCGATTAGCGCCGAAGCGATCTGTCGTGCCAGTCGAACGTCGTCCTCAACAACCAGAGTGTGCACAAGCTTTAAAAATTACTGGAGGGCCCGTTATGCGGTTAACATTCTCATCGGTGGACGAGCCAGCAAGCATGGGAAATCGAGACTCCACCATTAAGCCGTATTCCTTGCTGGAAACGATACCGCAAAGGTAACAGACGCGTTACTTTTCGCGGCTGTGCTTGATTTTTAGAAGCGGACTGTGAACTGGGCAGCCAGCAGGTGGTTGTCGTCATGCGGGCCAGTCGTTTCGTGTTGAAAGCTGTATTGCAACTTGAGCTGGGTGTTCGAGGTGAAACGGTATCCAATCGCGGCATCGATGCTTTCTTTTTCTCCCCCGTGGTCGAAAGCTCTGAAAGAGGGGGAAGACGCTACCGGGGGGAAGCATCCTACGCTCAATCCAGACGTGTCTTTCGACAGCATCGGCAATTGACAAATTAGCGGTCAGTTGTCGATGCAAATTGCTAATGCTTCGGAGGAAAAAATCGCTCGATGACGAGAGAGACGGTAATCACAGTAGCGTCGCTTCCAGCTCGCGAAACGCGCTTACCAGCTCGTCAGACTCGCCGATGTAACCGGCGACCGTCGTAACCGCCCTGCGATAGCCCCACGACCAAGCCGTTCGCGTTAAGCTTGTCGGCGATCAACTCCCAGCATTTCATTGGCGGCATCATGCCAGAGTCAGCGCAACGATCTTGAAATTCGACCGTATCGAGGGGGCTGGCAGTGTCTTAACGGGGTCGGGCGTTGAGCCTTTCTGGACGGGCTACCGCAAACAGGACGTTCTCGGTTATGCAAAGGTACGCAACAAAACTTGGATGCGGAGAGATTCGCGTGCTCAAGAAAGACGGCTCAGCGGCGAACGTCATTCCGTTTGACGCAACCGACAGTCGGCCTTGAGTGGTTTTATTAACGTTTCGCTAGAAAATAGACTGCTTTTTGAATATTTCTTGGATGAGTTCGAAATCAGATTGGCGGTGCTTTGGCGCAGACAGGGAAGTTTGTGAAAAGCGGGTGTAAGGATCGAAAAGCGCAAAATCAAGAATCGAGGCGAATCGCTTTTCCCGAGACTCTTCTGACGAAGCCGGTTGGTATTCGCAAGTCAAAAACGAGCCGCTGGCGCGCGGCGGCGCTTATCCTCCTCAATTTGCTCATGGTGGCTCACGTCATCCAGTGGTGGATCATGGGCCGGACGGTTTCTCCCATCGAACCTTCCGAGACCATGCACACGCTTCAGCGCGGGGCCGTCAATGCGGGCTTCATCTTTTTTTCCCTGGCTATTCTGGCCACGCTGATCTTCGGCCGTTTTGTCTGCGGCTGGGGTTGTCACATTCTTGCCCTCCAGGATTTCTGCGCCTGGATGCTTAAGAAAATTGGCCTCACTCCGAAGCCGTTTCGATCCAGGCTCCTGATCTATGTCCCGCTTATTGCCGCCCTTTATATGTTTGTCTGGCCCACGGCGTATCGCTTTTTTTCAAAACCAGCGTCCGAACCGCTCTTCCCGAAATTCACTAACCATCTTGTCACCAGTAATTTTTGGGAAACTTTTCCGTCGGTCGCGGTCGCCATTCCTTTTCTTCTCATCTGCGGATTCCTGACCGTTTATTTTCTGGGACAGAAAGGCTTCTGCACCTATGCCTGTCCTTACGGGGGATTTTTTGGTCTCGCGGACAAACTGTCGCCTGGAAAAATCCGGGTCACGGACGCTTGCAATCAATGCGGCCACTGCACCGTGACGTGCACCTCGAACGTGCTCGTGCACGCGGAAGTGAGGGAATACGGGATGGTGGTCGATCCAGGCTGCATGAAATGCATGGATTGCATCAGCGTCTGCCCGAATGACGCCTTGTATTTCGGTTTTGGGAAACCGACGGTCGCAGTCTCTAAACCGAAATCGAAGCCGATCCCGAGGAACTACTCCCTGACCTGGCCGGAGGAAATCATCGGAGCGTTCGTCTTCCTGGGAAGTTTTCTGGCTGTTCGCGGCGTTTATGCGCTCGTCCCATTTCTGATGGCATTGGGTTGCGCTGCGGTCACCACGTTTCTCGCCCTAAAGAGCTGGAGACTGCTCAGGACAACAGAACTGTCCTTTCATCGTCTCATCTTGAAATCCTCGGGAAGAATTCAAACAGCGGGATGGGCATTTCTAGCATTCTCGATTTTTGCGGTGAGCTTGAACGCGCACAGTGGGTGGGTTCGCTTTCATGAATATGAAGGCGACCAGGCCTTTCAGAAAATCCAGGTGCCCGACGAGCTGGCGCTGGCCCAGATAAATCCCGGTCACTGGCTTGGCCCGATCGACCGGGACAACATCCTCGAGGGGAAAAAGCATCTTCAGGCGGCTTCGGATTTCGGATTGTTCGTCAACAGCGAGGCGCTTCCGAAGCTCGCCTGGTTCGAATACCTTTCTGGCAACGCGGAGCGATCCGTCGCGCTTCTCGACGAGGCGGCAAACCACCAAAAGGGGCAGGCCAAAGCGTTGAGCCTCTATTATCGCGGGACGATCTTGAACCGTTTAGGCCGTTACGAGCAGGCGCGAACGAATTTGGACGCGGCCCTGGCAGAGCGCGAAGACCTGATTCTTGCTCGCCAGGAAAAAGGCGAGTCTCTCTGGCTGCTCGGCCGTAAAGAAGAAGCCATCACGGTTTGGACCGACGCAGTCCGGCGCAATGAACGCCTCGCTTTAGTCAGCAATCAACTCGCCGCCGCCAAGCGATCGCTGGGCAGAATCGAAGAAGCCATTGCCCACGAAAAACAAGCCGATCAATTCACTCCAGATGATCCGCTTTATCATTGGATGCTCGGCCTTCGGCTGAAAAACCTCGGAATGATCGAGCTGGCCGAAAAACATTTCCAACGAGCGATTCAACTCGATCCGGAGCTCCAAAGCGTTTCCAAGTGAACTGAAATTTGCCTCATTCAACTCGCGCGATCACTGATCTTGTGTCTCGTTAGTCCGACACACCACTATCTTAGAGGGAGTGACAATCCTTGGGCGCTTCTGGCAATTGCGGCACTATTCTTTCTTGGGGTGATCTTGCTCTTTCAAACCGACTCGATCATTGTCGTCCCGCATGTTGCTCGCGGCCGATGCATGCCGCACGGGTTGGCATCAATTATGAGTGAAAGTCGCCGTTTCTGTGATGGGTCCGCCCATTGTAATTGAAGCCGGATTGTTCGTCCCAGAAAATGAGCCCGTTCCGCTCCCGCTCCAACTGGTGAAACTGTAACCGGTAGCCGCCTTGCCACTAATCGAAATAGCTGCTCCACTGTTTCTCCAGCCGCTAGTCGGACTTACGGTACCACCGGTTCCATGGCTCATCGTGAGAAAATACTGGGTGTTGAAATTTGCCGTGTAAGTCTTGTTAGTAGTGGGAGCAACGGTGTGCGAAATAGCTCCGCCACCGGTCCAATTCATCCAGGCGTAGCGAACGCCTGTGGCACCGCTCTGCGGAGAAGTTGTGGCGATGGTGTGAGTTGAACCCGGTTGCCAGGAAAACGTTTGTGTGCTTGTATAGCTAGTACCGTCAACCGTGAAGCTAAGACCTGTTGGATTCGTTTGGACAGCTACTTGAACGTTATTCTGAGTGAAGTTAGCGTTCTCCGTAATAGGTCCGTTCATTATGATTGAAGCCGGATTGTTCGTGCCAGCGTAAGAACCAGCGCCGGTGCCGGTCCAGCCGGCGAAACTGTAACTCACCTGATTATTGTTGGTTGGTGTTGCACTAATCGAAATAGCTGCTCCGCTGTTTCTCCAGCCGCTAGTCGGACTTACGGTACCACCCCCGGTTCCGCGGGTCATCGTCAGGAAATATTGCGTCTTGAATGTCGCGGTGTAGGTCTTGTTAGTCGTTGGCGCAACAGTGTGAGAGATGGTTCCGCCATCACTCCACTTTGTCCACACGTACTGAATGCCTGTCCCACCACTCTGCGGGGAAGTTGTGGCAATCGTGTGACTCGAACCGGACGCCCAGGAAAAGGTTTGTGTCGAACTATAACTAGTGCCGTCAACAGTGAAAGCGAGACCCGCGAGAACTGTTTGGACAGTCACCTGGACCAAAGGTGTAGATGCCGGGGCCTGGGTTTGGACAGTTATTGGCGAGCCTGTCTTAAAGAAGCCTACTGTCGCAGATGCGGTCTGCGGCGGTTGGTCGGCATCGAACCGGAAATCATACAGTGTGCCCCAGCGAATCGCATTCGCGTTTTGATTTTGTGCAAAGGTCTCCGTTGCCCATGTCAATGAATTCGTAGCCTGAGTGGAAGTCCACGGCGTGCTGCTGTAACCGGCATTATTTTGTGTTCCGTCGTTTGCCCAGCCGGGATGCTGAGGCGGCGCGTGAAACCCAATGTTGCTGACGTTAATTCCAGCTGCCAAAGGCACACTGAACGATTGAATCGCCCGATCAAGGTTCTGGTTATACACGGCATATTCATAATGCCAGACCCCAGGCGAGGGGTTGGTTACTTTGCACCCGACCAACCCGATACCGTCATTGCCCGGATCGGGTTGGATTTGGTTGATCGTTGCGCCCGGCCAAGCTTCGATGGCAGGCTGCATTTGCACTGTAGATCCTACTGCTGAAAAACTGAATGGGGGACTAGTGCCAGTCACACTGAACTGACGATAGGAAGCGTTGTTATACATGTTGCACTGCCCGGGATTTGCCTGGCACCAGGCATACTCATGTGGCGTGACGTATTGCGCTTCGACAAAATAGGTCGCGCCAGGATTAAGCGTTGTGTTCAAATCATTGATCTCGACGAGAAGTCGATGCGAGACGTCCGTGTGCACATGGCCGGTGTGATCGTTTGGCGATGTTGGCGAGTCTCCGCGCGGGAAGGAGCCAGTGAAGGGATTTATCCACGCGCGTGACCCGAGATTGTGCGTCGTGCCTCCAGAGTTCAAGCTAGCGCTGTACGGATCGGAACAACCGGAACCAAGATGAGTGCCGTTCACGCCATTACAGCCAAAGCCGCAGAAATCCTGTGAATTTGCAAAGAACGCATGTTTGACTGACGACTGCCCAATCTGTTCGAACCGCTCGGTATTGTCAGTTCCGCCGCTCATCCGATACAGATTTTGCGGGATCACAGGGTGATCGTTGTCTGGCAATTTAAACCAATCCAAGTCCACTTGTCCGCGATTACAGGAGACTGTTTGGACCGCGAGGCCGACCTGCGTTCCAACGGCATTATCAAATTGCGCCAACCCGGAGAGGTCTCCAACAATGACGTCGGGGCCCGGTTGCGTTCCAACCGCCGGCATCACCACCGATTGCGGCTCGCCATTCAAAACCTGGTCGATCTCAATCGGCTGCATCGCTGTCGCAACCGAGATTTTCCCAACCATTAACGCCGTGTCTGATGGGCGTCCCAGCGCGTTGGCAAACTCTTTTGAGATCAGAAGCCGTCCAGCGCGGATGTTCAGTAACTGCGCGCGAGCATCGTAATCATAGATATTTCCTTCGATATTAAAAAAAACAAACCCGCTCTTACCATCGCGTACCACGATGTCGAAAGCCCCGCTCCAGTCGATCTTTTCGATTACCAGCTGATTGAGCGATGCAATTAATGTTGCGGGAAGGGCGACGCTATTTTGCGGGACCAATCCCATGGAGCCCAACGCCGGACCGCGTAACGCATTGTTAAAAATTAGAATCGGGAAAAACGAATTCGCCGCCACCGCAAAACGCAATGTCTCCACTTTTTCCGTCGTGGAGTTGATTCCGTTAAGCCGGTTCAGATCGATGTCCATCGTCGCGCTGCCGCTCTTCACAATCATCTTCTGAAGTGTCCCGCTCCCCGCGTTAGGAGGACTCTTTCCGTTCCCAAGATCACTCGAACCCGCTTTTGGCGGGCAAAAAAGCAAAAGCAACGTGAGCATGAGACCTGTGAGCATCATCTTCATCCTGAATCCTCCAGGTTGGCTGCCTGTTGGTAACAAGCGCCGAGGAAAATCAATCCGAATTTTTGCTCCTGCAGGTGCACGTTATTCCAAACATTTCGGAAGAACCGATAGCGTTTGTCGAGCTTAAAAGTGCCGCGAAAAGTAACGCGTCTGTTACCTTTGCATGCCGCGATATCAAAAAAAACGACCCGCTTCTGGCGCCACGCCTATAAGCTCGCCAAAATCATAGCGAATAACGCGCCGATTCAGCCGTAGATGTGGCAGGCCCGTGCTGACCGCGTCATTTTTGGGATCGTGCGCAAACTGACACCGAAGAAAGCGGCGACCTCGCGGGTCGTCGGCCTTTGCGGGAAGGGCTGCGCTGCATGTTTTGTCAGTTCCCGACCTAAAGCGACCTACTCCGTGGTCGCAAAAAGAACGCGACTACGAGCCATCGTCGTTCGTTGTCGTAACTCCCATTTCTGAAGCTCCTGTCATGTATGAGTTGCATTGACAAACTCTTTACCAAGACTTGCGTTTTCTTTCACTGTCACGGGTTTCGGACTCTCGCGATTTCAGACGGAAAAATGGCGCGTTTCCCCTTCTGAAAATGAGGTATGGCTGGGGGCGGAATCGAACCGCCGACACGAGGATTTTCAGTCCTCTGCTCTGCCAACTGAGCTACCCAGCCGAATTGCGTTGCCGCTACCGCGATCCATCGAGAGGCGGGTGCTCATTAAAGCAGAAAACGCTCAACCCTCAACGCCGAGTTGCAGCGCCGGTTTACAGGCGCTCGTAGAGTGCTGCCACAGATCTTTGCTTCGACATAGCCTTGACCCGCCGTTGTAGGGCGAGCATTCCTGCTTGCTGTTTTCTTTGCGGCAGGCGGGAGCGCCTGCCCTACAACGTTGCCCCGCGCAGAGCGCATCCATTGGTCGGGCGACGCTCTGCGGAGCCAGGGAAAGATCTTGGGCGGCGATTTGGAAACCGCCGCTCCTTGATTGTGCGTCTCGCGGAGACGCGGCTACCGAAAGCTTCGCTTTAAATTAACGGCCCGCTCCAGCAGTGTTAAATATTCCGCGCGTGAAATCTCGACCCCTCCGAACTGAAGGAGATGCGGCGTGAGCCACTGGGTGTCGAGCAAGACAAAGCGTTGTCGTTTCAATTGTTCGACCAGCGCTGCCAACGCGATTTTTGAGGCAGCGGTCACGCGATGAAACATCGATTCACCGAAGAAACCGCCGCCAACTGCCACCCCGTACAATCCGCCCGCCAACTTGCCTTCTTGCCACGCCTCCACCGAATGCGCGTGACCAATCGCGTGCAAATTCTCGTAACTCGCCACGATCTCCTCATTGATCCAGGTCTCGTCCCGTCGCGCGCACGCCCGAATCACCTCCGAGAACGCGCTATCGATTTTTATCTCGAACGATTTTCGCGTCCATACCCGTCGGGCAGCATGGGGAAGATGAAACGTTTCCAGTGGGATAATGCCGCGCCGCTCCGGGGAAAACCATTCAATAGAATCATCATCCATCGCCATCGGGAAAATGCCGAGCCGATAACCTTGCAACAAAAGCTCCGGCGGAATCATGGTTGTAGCGGCGCTCGCCGCGGCGAGCGCCTGTAATCTATACGTCGGGGCTCGCCGCGGCGAGCGCCGCTACAACGCCTCCCTTCACCCTTCTTGCATTCGTCCAATCGCTCCTTAACATAAGCAGATGAAACCCTTGTCGATCATCTGCGCGTTCGCGCTTATCGCGGGTGGGTGTGCCGATCCGTTGGAACAACGCAGCACGGAAGAAGTGGGAGGCCAGCTCGAGCGCGGCGTGACGGGTCAGGGAACAGTCGGCCCGCTTGATCGACCGCCGGGTGATCCCGCGGCAGAGCACGCTGTCCCGCAAGACCATCCGTGATTTACGTGAAGACCGAGGCCCCTCCGAAACATTCCAAAATTCTCATCCTCGATTTCGGTTCGCAATACACCCAGGTCATCGGCCGGCGCATTCGCGAGTTGCAAGTTTATTCGGAGATCGTCCGCTTCGATACCTCGGCCGACACCATTGAGCGCGAACAACCAAACGGGATCATTCTTTCCGGCGGTCCGGCCAGCGTTTACGAAAACGGCGCGCCCCAGGTTGACCCGAAGATTTTTACCCTGGGAATTCCGATCCTGGGAATTTGCTATGGCCTGATGCAAATGGCGCATCATCTCGGTGGTCAGGTCGCGCTACACCGGACGCCGCGAGTACGGCGCCGGGATACTGGATGTAACTAACGGGTCGCAGCTTTTTGACGGCCTCGGAGCGCAGGTGGATGTCTGGAATAGCCATGGCGACGAAGTAACAGCGTTGCCGAATGGGTTTCGCGTCGCGGCACGGACCAACGGCTCGCCTTTCGCGGCGGTAGAAGATCCGCAGCGGAGACTCTACGGTCTGCAGTTTCATCCGGAAGTCGCACATACCCCGCGGGGTCGCGAGATTCTGCAGAACTTTGTCTATCACATCTGCCGTTGCACGATGGATTGGACGATGGGTTCGTTCATCGACGACGCCTGCGAAAGAGTCCGCGCTCAGGTCGGCGACAACAAAGTAGTCCTCGGTCTTAGTGGTGGGGTCGACTCCTCGGTCGTAGCTGCGTTACTACATAAGGCGATTGGCGACCAACTTACCTGTATCTTCGTCAACAACGGTTTGCTGCGCGCACGCGAAGAAGAAGTCGTTCAACGGGTTTTCGGCGAAAACTTTCACATTAAGCTCAAATACGTTGATGCTTCCGAACGTTTCCTAACAAACCTGCGCGGAGTAGTGGATCCGGAGGAGAAGCGAAAGATTATCGGCAACGAGTTCATCAAAGTATTTGAAGATGCGATTGTCGACCTCGCCAAAACCGACCACCGATCCCCGAAGACCAATCATCAATTTAAGTTCCTCGCGCAGGGAACTCTTTATCCCGACGTGATCGAAAGTGTCGCCATCGGCGGCAATCCTGCGCATGTAATCAAGAGCCATCACAACGTCGGCGGGCTGCCGGAGAAGATGCATTTTGAACTGGTCGAACCTGTGCGGCAGTTATTTAAAGACGAAGTTCGGCAGGCCGGGCTTCAACTTGGATTGCCTAAAGAAATAGTTTACCGCCAGCCTTTCCCCGGCCCGGGACTTGCCGTTCGTATCTTAGGCGAGGTAACTCCCGAGCGCCTTCGCATCCTGCGCGATGCCGACACGATTGTGCAAAGCGAAATGGAAGCGAGCGACTGGTATTATCGGGTTTGGCAATCTTTCGCGGTCCTCCTTCCGGTGCAAACCGTCGGAGTGATGGGCGACCAGCGCACCTACGATTACACCATCGCGTTGCGCATAGTCGAAAGCCAGGATGGCATGACCGCCGATTGGGTTCGGCTGCCTTATGAACTACTCGCCCGCATCTCCAACCGCATCGTTAACGAAGTTAAAGGCGTCAACCGCGTCGTTTACGATATTTCGACCAAGCCCCCGAGCACGATCGAGTGGGAATAGCTCGGTAACGGAGCGAACCTCCGCCTGGCCGCCCTCGCTCTTTTACGCTTTGGGGAGGACAGGCTGCTAGCCCGTAGTTCGCGGCAGCTTGCCGCGAACCGTGTTGCGGTTCGAAGGACGCATCATCGCGTCGCATTCGGCCGGCGGCCGAATACTACAGGCTGGCAGCCTGTGCTCCCCAGAGCGAAGCCGCGTCACGCCTTTGGCAAATGAATGGTTGCAATCATGCAGCGGGCGCTGCCACCACCAAGCTCGATCGTTGGAAGCTCCAACGCCACCAGGCGCGCGTGGCGATTTAATACTGTCCGTTGTTCTTGATCTAATGTTCGAAAAGCGCGGGTAGAGAGCACGAGCAGCTTCGCCCCAGTCGAATCGTGTAGTTCAATTGCATTCCCGGCGAAGTTCGCGACCTGCTCGGGCGCTAGCTCGACGATTTCCTTTCCGCTCGCTTCGAGTCGTGCCCGTACCTGTTGCCGCTCAAGCTTATTTGGAATCATCGCGAGACCAACCATCGCAAACTCGCTGCCTACGCACATCATTACATTTGTGTGGTAGATCGGCTGATTATCCAAGCCCACGCTGGTAAACATGACTGCCTCATAATCGAAATCATCGGCAAAACGTTGGATTACCTTCGGGTTAGAACGGTTAGAGAGGGACACGTACGCGATCCTGTTCGCATGATCGAGCACCAGACTTCCCGTGCCTTCAAGACATGAGCCTTGCTTCTCGAAGCTCGAATAGTCGATTACCTCGGTAATCTTGTAGGTCTTGCGCAGTTCCTCGATGACATCGTGGCGTCGTTCATGTCTCCGCAGCTCCGAATACATTGGGAAAAGCGCGACCCTTCCATCGTGGTGGGTGGAGATCCAGTTGTTCGGAAAGACAGCGTCTGGCTTTTCCGGCTCCGCCGTGTCTTCGAACACATGAACCATCACGCCCGTGTCGCGCAAGGTTTGCACAGCCGAGTCAAACTCGCTCCGCGCGACCGTACCAATCGCGTGCGCATCGAAATCGGCGCGAGACTGAAATGCATTGTCGATCGCAGTCTCGGGGTTCGGATAAAACCGCGAGGGGCGAATCATCAGCACAGAGTTTGTGCTTTGTGCGACCTGAGCAGTATGTGAGGCAGAAAGACGCGACATCTATCCGCACCATACATCGAGGAAAACCAGTGTGCAGGTCGTACTCAGCCGCGGAAAAGCGCATGTCCAGCTCAGTTAGGTTGGACCCAATCTAGTGTGCTTCCAATTCGATGCCGAAATGGCACCCGCGCCATCAATTTTCCCTACTCGTTAGCCGCTACGTTTCCACGAGCTTTGCGTAGCTCAGACCGGGTGTTCGCCTTTTGAAGATCGGCGGCAAAAGCGTCTATTTGCCGTTGTTGATTTACGATCATGGCCTTTTGCCGAGCAGCAATACCCTTTAGCTCTTTGATGTCAGCATCCTGCTGTTGCGCCTTGTGATGTTCTTTCAGAAATTCATTGAGCAGCATCGCATTCACCGCTTCGTAGCGAACAGCCATTACCTTTCCGTCCTCATCGCGGGCGACCAAGTCAGGGTTAACCTTTTCTACTTCCTCAGCTATTAGCCCAAACTGCGGAACACCATCAGGGTCAAGCTCCTCCTTGTAACGGAAGCTGACAGGCTTGAGTGCGAGGATCGCTTCGCTCGCTTTGTCCATCGGCTTAATGGCTTTCTTGAACCGGGCGGAGGAGGCGGCGACACCAAGCTTACCGTTTGAGTTTACTACCACTGGGCTACCGGTCACCGGGACATTAAAGATGCCGGCGATAAAAGTACCGTTCTGGGTCCCTTGCTTACCGATACGGATCTTGGCGGACTCACCCGCCACACCCAGCGCGCCAATATCAATATTATTACTACCGGTCAGATTGACACCGGCATTAGACCCCAAGGCGATATTGGATGAACCTGTTTTATTTTGAAAGAGCGCAAAAGAACCGGCGGCCATGTTGTCGTGACCGCTCATGTTGGCCCCAAGCGCACTGACCCCGTACGTGGTATTGTTGTTGCCGGTGCTATTGCTGAAGAGCGCGCTTAGACCGTTGGCGGTGTTGTTGGAGCCGGTCGTGTTTAACTGAAGCGAATTACTACCGCTGGCGGTGTTGCTATTGCCGGTGGTGTTAGACAAAAGCGCGTCGACACCGATGGCCGTGTTACTGTCGCCAGTGGTATTGGAAGTAAGCGCGTCGGCACCATTGCCTGTGTTGTCAGTGCCGTTTGTGTTACTAAGGAGCGCATCAAAACCGGTGGCTGTGTTGTTATCAGCATTGTTATTTAGGAGCGCCTGAAAACCAGTCGCGGTGTTGTTGTTGCCGGTCTCGTTATTAAAGAGCGCGCTTGCCCCGTCGGCTGTGTTGTTATCGGCGTTGTTGCCAGCGAGCGCTCCAAACCCAGCAGCCGTGTTGTGGCTCCCGCTGCCGTTGTCTTCAAGCGCAAAAGTACCGCAGGCCGTGTTCTCGTCGCCGGTGGCGTTAGACTGAAGCGCAAAAGTACCGCAGCCGTATTGTTATCGGCGTTGTTGAAAGAAAGCGCGTCGAAGCCGATGGCGGTGTTGAAGCGGCCAGTAGTGTTGCGTGCGAGCGCACCATGACCGTCCGCCGTGTTCTCGTCGCCAGTAGTGTTGCCTTCAAGCGCAAAAGCACCGGTGGCCGTGTTAGCGCTGCCGGTGGTGTTGCCAAGGAGCGCTGACGCACCGGCGGCGGTGTTGTTGAAGCCTGTAGTAAGGCTCAACAGCGCATCAGTGCCCTCAGCGGTATTTCCATTAGGATAGCCTCCGTCGGGTGGCGGGCTAACCGCGAAAGCTCTCGGCCTTGAAAGCGCAAAGTTGCTCAACGTGAAGGCGGCGGCGGTCACAAGAACGTAGCGTTGCCAGGTCGAACGAGCCAGTGGAGTTCGTGACAAGGCAAGACTTGTTACCTCAGGTAGACAGTGTTTCATGGATTTTGTTATTTGTAGTTTCATTGGGTTTCTGGACTTCAAAAAGATCGACTTTTCTTAATTGCCGGCAGCTATTCGCCGTGCCGGCTTGTTTAGTTCGAGCTGGTCACTGGCCGCCTGGAGGCTTTTACCCAGCGACTCGATTTGCTCCTCCTGCTTCTCGATTCTCGCTTGTTGTTCCAAAGCGGCAGCCTGTTGTTGCTTGATCATACTCTTTAGCTCCTGCACAGTACGATGCTCTTTCAGGAACTCGTTAAGGAGCATGGCGTTAACAGCATCGTAGCGCACCGTGACCGGCCTGCCGCTTTCGTCACGGGTGATTAGGTCGGGATCTACCTTTTCTACTTCCTCGGCGATCAACCCAAACTGCGAACTGCGATCTGGATCGATCTCTTCCTTGTAGCGGAAGGTAACCGGTTTGAGCGCGAGAATGGCTTCACTGGCTTTGTCCATCGGTTTGATGGCTTCCTTGAAGCGAGCTGACGAAGCAGCGACGCCGAGTTTGCCATTGGTGCTGACCACGACCTGACTGCCCGTGACCGGTGTGCCAGAGATACCGGCGATAAAGGCTTGCTTCTGCGTGCCCTGTTTGCCAATGCGTGTTGTATTCGCCTCATTCGCAACGCCGAGGACGTTCGCGCCGATATCGATGTTATTGCTCCCCTTGGTGAGGTTGCTCCCGGCAAAATAACCCAACGCGACATTGAGTGACCCCGTGCTGTTGCTACGAAGCGCATCAACGCCTGCGGCCGTGTTGCTACTTCCTGTCGTGTTAGCGGAGAGGGCTTGGAGGCCGGTCGCAATATTGTTGCTTCCGCTCGTATTGGACCGGAGCGATTCAACCCCGCTAGCCGTGTTGTTATTTCCACTAGTATTAGTCTGGAGTGAGTTCACTCCATCGGCCGTGTTGTCTTCACCAATGTTGTTGTTGATAAGAGCACCGTAGCCATTGGCGGTGTTGGCTGTGCCGGTGGTATTCACGTAGAGTGCCAGAGAACCTGTCGCGGTGTTAAAGCTACCGTCAGTATTTGTCCGAAGTGACAAATAGCCAATGCCTGTGTTGTAGGAGCCGGAGGTATCGGCGTACAGCGCGAAATACCCCATGGCCGTGTTGTTACTCGAATTACACGACAAAAGCGCGTCCACCCCGACCGCGGTATTGGCGCTGCCGGTCAGGTTTAATTGAAGTGCCTGCAGGCCAACGGCCGTATTCAAGGTGCCAGTGGTGGTTAGTTCGAGCGCTCTGCTCCCAGCCGCCGTGTTATAAGCTCCCGTGGTGAGATCACGAAGGGCATCGTCCGCGACGGCGGTCGTGTAATTCGGATATCCTCCCGGTGGCGGCGGACTGACCCCAAAGGTGTTCGGCACGAGGGGAAGTGCGAAGCACAACAATATGGCGAGGGTGAGTAATAACGCCGGTCGCGGCTGCAAGCGGGCAGTTGGATTTGTTAGGTTCATAGTGGCGATCATTTGATTTCTTTTTTTTGTTTTTCCTTAGTTAGCCAGTCGGAGTGTTCTTTCCGGCCGTTCACCGATGTACAGCGGGAAATCCGGCGCGAGGTAACGCGGGAAATGCGGAATTCGTTGAATCGGCGTCTGTTTTGGAGTTAAACCGGAAGGAAAGAGCCGCAATAACGCGGGCCCTAACGGACGACCTTGAGACCAGACGGTTGCATGATCTAACGTTCTAACGAGATAGCTATCGCCCGGAACTGGGCCTGTCTCTCCACCCGACTCGAATTACTCGCTAGTCACAAGCCGCAACTTGATTGATTCCGTGGGAGAATCTTTGTTGCAGCGCCGCGATTCGCATTTTCGCGGCGCAACAGCGCTCGCGTTCGCGCGCGGCCTCACGTGGCTCGAGATACTCCGCCTGCCAAGGCGAGCGCGGCAGCCGGAGACAGCTCTCGACGAAATCGTTAGCGATGGCGGCGCGGCGGAGACTCTCGACGCTGGTAGTGACTTCAGCGTCACTCACCAAAAGATCTCGAATCACGGCATAGGCTTGAATTTCGTCACGCGCTTTTTCCGACCCGACCTGCGCGTGATAGGAAGATCGAGTCTGCGTTTCTTCCGGGTGAGAAAACTGGACAGTGGATTCTCTGGCCATTCACCGCTGTACTGCGGGAAATCGGGCGCGAGGTTACGCGGGAAAATGAGAGACCGTTAAATTGTGATGCGTTCAAACGTTGAACCGGAGAAGACCGGCGATGGCGCGAGTCTAATGGGACGTCGTTAAGAGCAGGCGGATAAGATGATCTAACGTTCTAATGAATTACGTACGAATCTGCCGGCGCGAGCGAGGCAACGATTTTTTCGAAGCACGGATCCCCGCGCAACGGGTCCCACCATGGCTGTAGCTTTAGTTCGCCATAGCTGACTTCACTCGGTATTTGGATGGCGACGGCGAGTTGTTGGCAGGCGAGCTCTCTGTCCCCGACCCAGGCAGCAATTCTTGCCAAAGACATGATCATGCGCTTACCGTTGGTTGAATCCTTTTCCACTGGAAGCAGCTCAACCGCGCGCCGGCCTTCACTGAGTGCCTCCTCTTTTCGCCCCAGCGCTGCGTCAATCAAGCCAAGGACGCAAAGCGCACCAGCATCATCAGGATGGTCGCGAACGAGTTTCTCCTGTTCTGATCGCGCGATGGTAAACATAGCACGCGCTTTTGCATCGTCGTGTGTTATCCGGGCAACGAGACCTTGGACAAAACGCCGGCTGTATATCAACGTCTCGCTGCCAAAACCATTTTCGCCCAACACCGCCAAAGCATTGGCACTCGCCACAGGATCACGTTCCGCCAGTGCGCACAGAAGCCAGTTGTTGGCCGAGTTTTTAATCGCATCAGGACCCTTCGCGCGGATTTCGTCGATCACCCGATGTAACCGTCGGGTATCAGCTTTGGCGTCGTAGTCCACTCGCGCACGCGCGACTTTCCAGTGGCCGTTGTCCGGTTCGATCGCCAACGCTCGATCCAAAACCGTTTCCTCCTCGGCGTAGCGGTGCATATCATCATCACTGAAGGCCACTTGGCGTAGAAGGAGAGTGTTACGTGGGTCGAGATCCATCGCCCGCCTGAAATCGCGTAGCGCTTCTTCCTGCTTGCCTGGGCGACGGCGCTGGATGTAACCCTCGATCTCGTATAGCCGAGAGTCGTTCGGAAGGGTTTGACGAGCGGTTTCAAGTTCAGCCAAGGCGCCGTCATAATCGAGATATCCCCGGTAAAGATGTTCTGCGCGTGCAAGGTGCGCTTCGCCCGAATCTGGACGGAGCCGAAACGCTGCCTGAATAGCGGCCTCTGCTAACGCCAGACGTTCGGGTGTGCGATCAAGCCCAAAAAAGTGAAATAAATCGTGAGTCCGAGCGAGCTGACAATAAGCCGCAAAAAACGTGGGATCATGTGCCAGGGCATCGTTCAAAAGCTCGGTCGCCTTCTGCAATTTTGATCCTCTGCCGAAGGTAAGGTTCGGCGTTAAAAGGAGACTTTTGGCGCGACTATAACGATCGAAAGCAATGAGATCGACAGTCGCCGGCCGTTCGATAGCTAATTTTTCTGCTGGCGAGATTTTGACGTGAAGCTTGCTTGCGACCCCTTGCGCGATCTCGCTCTGAATCGCGAACATGTCCTTCACATCACGATCGTAATCTTCGGCCCAGACGTGCGAGTCGGTGCGCGCGTCGATCAATTGGGCGTTAATGTGGAGCCACGCACCTGTCTTGCGGACACTCCCTTCCAGCACGTGTGATACGCCTAGCGCATTGCCTATCTCGCGTGTGTCCTGTTTGCCCTGATATCCCATCACGCTAGTCCGACTGATAACCCTGAGGTCGGCGATCTTTGCCAACTTGGTCAAGAGATCATCTTGGAGACCGTCAGCGAAGGATGTGTCTTCTTTGTCGTTAGTCAGATTTTCAAACGGCAGTACGGCGATCCCGGTTGTAGGCAAATGATGAAATAGTTCGCCTTTCCAAACGAGCACGCCCACCGCTGCTATCAGAGCGAGCGATAAGGTCACTACTGCGGCAAGGGTTGGATTACGTTGCAGCCATTTCGTACCTCTGCCAATAACTCCGCTCCGCCTGGCTTGGATGGGCTCATGCTTTAGCCAGCGCTCCAGGTCTTCTGCCAGGGCGAGGGCGGAAGAGTAGCGGTATTGGGGATCTTTCTCCAGACACTTCAGGCAAATGGTGGAAAGATCGCGATCCACTTTCGGGTTCCACAGAGGCGGTGGTCGCGGCGCGGTGTCCAGAAGTAACTTGATAGTCTCGTAGGTTGTTCCTCCAGCAAAAGGCGGATGGCCGGTTAGTAAGTGGTAAAGTACTCCACCAAGGCCGTACACATCGGTAGCACTAGTTAGTCGCGCAGTCGTGGGACTATTACCGCCAGCTTGTTCCGGCGCCATGTAACTCGGTGTTCCCAATACATCCAGTGTGCGTGTTACCGTACTCTCGGATTCGACTAGTCGAGCCAGGCCGAAATCAGTGAGATGTGGTTCACCTTTTGTATCCAGCAGGATATTTCCCGGCTTAATATCTCGATGCAAAATGCCATGCTCATGGGCGTAATGAACAGAGCGCGCTATCTTTGCGATGAGTTCGACCCCTTGCCTGATCGACATCGGCGCATGTTTAACTACTTCATCAAGCTGGCCGCCTTCGACAAACTTCATGCTGAAGTAGAATTGGCCGTCACGTTCGCCCACCTCGTAGATTGGGACGATGCATGGGTGGTCGAGACGCCCAGCAGCTTCGGCTTCCAGCCGGAAACGCTTGAGGTGTGTTCGGGTGGCCCATCGTCCGACCCCGATCACTTTTAATGCAACCGTCCGGTTGAGACTTTTCTGTCGCGCCCGATAAACCACTCCCTGGCCGCCTCGCCCGATTTCTTCCAGCAACTCGTAGCCGCCAAACTCTGTGCTGATTGGTGTATCTGTTTTGCCGGCGCCCTCGCGCTCGACATCGTCGGCCTCCACTGAACCGAGGGCCGTCTCCAAGAAGCAGGCATTGCAGAACTTTTCCCCGGCGAAAAGTTTCGCGCCGCACTTGTGACAAGTTTTCGTGACAGGCACGCTCATGATCGAAGTACTTTCCGCACTTCCGAGAGGTACTACACGAGATTCGTCCACAGGTTACGACCTCAACACTGCGACAAGGTGCAGCAATTCGTCTTCGATGTCGCCGGGCGCTGCCACCGTCTGCGCAATTTCCGCGCGCACGAGTTCGCGATAGGCCCGTCGAAAACGGTGGTATGCCTGCTTGACCGCATTCTCACTCATGCCCAGCTCGCTTGCGATCTGAGCCTGTGATGGCCGGTCGGGCTCGTCGGTCAGCAATTGTTTGAGCCGGTCAAACAAGGCCTGATTGCTGGCAGCGCAGTATTCGACGCTCAATCGCGCCAAAGCTTGATCGAGCACGGTCAAGGCCCAACGGCGCTCGTAGATTCGATCGGCCGTCAAAATGTCCACCGGCTCGGCCGCGCTGCCCTCTTCCGCACGCATTTCTTCCAACGGAATCGGCACTCGGCCCCCTCCTCGTTTGGTCGAGGTCGCGCGCTCGTGTTCGCTTGCGAGGAAATTCTTTACGGCGATCAGCAGGTAGGAACGCAAACGTCCTTTTTCCTGCCGCACTGAATTGAAGTCGCGACGCTCCAACAATCGCGCAAAAAAACTTTGCGTAAGATCCTGCGCATCCTCCGCGCCGCGTCCCTTCCGTCTGATGAACGAGTAAACGGGGCGCCAATACGTCAGGCAAAGTTTCTCCAGCGCTTCTTCTGCCGCCAGCGATTCCCCTTGTGCTGCCAAAACCACGCTCCATTGCGTGGTGGTAAAGGCAACGGCTCCGCTTTGCGCGCTTCCGCTAACCCCTGGCAGTGAGCTCATCCGATCGCCAGCCGGCACTCGGCAATTTAAGTAAAAGGTGCGTCCGAAATCAAGCTTATAGCGTTGGACTATATCCTACGCCGCAGCTTCCTCTTCGGTTAGAACTGGAAGTGGGGCAATTGTCGATTCCAGATTTTCGATTGCCGTGGCGTTTCTGGTCTCTGTAGAGGCAGGCGTGTCGCCTGCACAGCAGGAAACACATTGCAGCCGGCACGGCTGCCACCACAGAAAAGTAAGGCACGCTTTGCAGAAGTTATCGTTAGCCAAATTACAGCACGCCGTTTTCTTCCTGGCCGATTTCTCGTCGGGTAGGTAGTAGCCGCGCACTCTATGAGGCGCGTAAGCAGGCTTGAGTAGACAAGCTCGAGCGCTGTCTCGTCCTCCTAATCGCCTCTAGGTCACGCTGTCAGCGAGAGTGCCAGCGCAATCTCATAGTGTGTCGGTGTCGGTAGCGGTGTTGTTGGCGGTATTTGGATCAGTCACGCCAGCGGGGGCGGCCACGGTTGCCGTATTCGAGATTGAACCGGTCGCGGAGGCACTGATCGTGCCGGTGGCTTTGTAGGTGATCGTACTCGCCGGTGGCATGGTAACTGTATTACTGATATTCCCACTGCCACTTGCAGTGAAGCCGGAAGCGCCGCCGCTTTGAGTGGCGGTGTAGGTTACACCGGTAAAGGTGCTCGAGAAGGTATCGTGGATGACCGCGCCAGTGACCTTACTTGGGCCGACATTCGTCACGACAATCGTGTAGGTGTCCTTGGTCCCGGCAACTGCCGTTGTCTTGCCATCATTCACCGTCACCTTAAGGTCGCCGCTTACAGTAATATTGTCCGTGTCGGTCGCGCTGTTGTTGGCGAGGTTCGGGTCGGTAATTCCGCTCGGCACAGTTACGGTTGCGGTGTCAGACAGCGTACCAGTGGCTGCGGGACTAAGCTTGCCGGTAGCTTTGTAGGTGACTGCACTTCCAGGCGGCAACGTTAAGGTATTATTGATATTGCCGCTTCCGCTGAGCGGGAATCCCGTCGCGCCGCCTGTCTGGGTCGTTGTGAACGTTACGCCGCTGAAGGTGGCTGGGAACGCGTCTTTCACCACCGCCCCAGTCACGAAGCTAGGCCCAGTATTTCCAACCACGATCGTGTAGGTATTCAGCGCTCCAGCCACGGCTGCGGTTTTTCCGTCAGTGACCGAGATGTGTAAATCGGCTGACGTTGCTCCGGTTGCAAAGTTAGCAGTAACGGTTTGCGCCTGGCTCATTGTGACCGTAGTTGAAGGATTACTCGGCTGAGCGACGTTACCCGTCCAACTTGTGAAGTGATTGCCGGAAGTAGGTAGTGCCTGGATAGCAACCACACTGTTCTGATCCTCGTTATAAGTTCCGGGCGCCGGGTTGGTGGTTCCTTCGTTACTCGGCAATGCTTGCATCGTCAAAGTGGTTGAAGGCGGTGGGGGCGGGATATGCGTTTCACTGCAAAACCAGGACCGAATCTGGTTGGGAAAAAAGACCCTCCTGCACACAGTGAAAGCGCCTACGTCAAAACCGTTGCGTGGCGATATGTCTGGCTGCGGGCGATCGGCGTTGTGCTGGTCGTATGGAAGTGATGTCATCGCGTCGGCTATCCCCATCGCGGAGCTGAACAAGGGAATTGCCATAGTCGGAGTCTCGCCCCCGTTAACGCTGGCAGGTTGCAATGCTTGCAACTGCGGATCGGCAGTGGCCACCACGCCGGGGCATGTGCCAAAGGGTTGCGTCCCCGAGCCATTGCTCATGATCAAGTTGCCGACGCCACTGGCGGATACGTTACCAGTGACGAAGCATTCGTTCGTCCCATTATTCGCGACGATCGTATCCTGGATGGTAAAGTTTGCCGAGGAGTCCGAGTAAACTACAACGCCGCCACCCGAGCCCGTGCTCTCGTTTTTCGCGATCGTCACATCGACTAACGCGAGAGAACCGTTGTGAGAAAAGATCGCGCCTCCGGCGTCGCCACCGTTGTTCGCGCCAGTACCACGCGCCACGGAATTGTTCGTGAAAGTGCTGTTATGAACCGTGATGCTGCCACCGTCATTGAAAATGGCGCCACCGAGCGCTCCGCCACCACCGCCGCTTTCAGTGTCGCCGTTTCCGCCGAACGGTCCTCCCGCTCCGGGTCCGGGACCAAGGCCGCTAACACCAAAGCCGCCGCCACCGCCAAAGCCACCACTACCTCCGTTTCCAAAGCAACCGTCGCCATCACCACCCCCGCCGCCGCCGCCGAAGCCACCGTTGCCACCGTTTGCAGCGCCGCCACCGCCGCCGCCACCGTAAGCGCCATTTCCACCATCCCCACTGGTGCCTAAAACACACGTGCTGCCGTGCTGGCTAGTGCCAGCGCCGCCGCCACCGCCGCCGGCACAATTCGCCCCATGCGCGTCGGGATTATTGACGCTACCGCCGCTACCGCCGCATAGATAGCCGCCTGAGCCGCTGCCGGCCTTCGCAGATTGCCCGTTGGCACCGGAAAACAGAGTTCCTCCGCCACCGCCGCCAGTACTACCGCTACTGCCGACAGTGTTGTTCTTTCCACCGTTACCACGAGCGCCACCGCCGCCACCACCGCCAAAGCCATTACCGCCACCGTTTCCGGAAAGGCCGCCGCCACCGCCGCCGGCACCGCCAAGGATGTCACCGTTCCCTCCGACTGCACGGTTCGTGTCAAATGTGCTCGTTTCGACGATGAGCGTGCCGTTATTAATATAGATCGCACCGCCCGCGCCCAAGCCACCACCACCGCCGCCGCTTCCTCCATCACCTCCTTTGACATGAAAACCTTTGACGTAAGCGTTTCTTAACGTCACACCGCCTGTCCCTGATGCGACTCCATGCGGGGTTGTAATCGTTGCCTGCCCAATGGCGAACAGGCGTGAATTCCCTTTGCCTGTCCACTCCAACGTGGCGCCGTCCGCTTCAATTGTCATGGTGGAAAAAATGATCGGCGTCGCCGTCGGGCCCATGTAGTTGTGGGCATCCGCGCCAAGCGGGCTGGCCGGGTCGTCGAGGGCGCTCTTTAGTTGAAAATCTGCACCGCTAGGGAGAACGATGACGTCACCACTGCCGGTCCCCATTACGCATTCGGTGGTGATGAAATGGTCCGGATCGGTCGCATCAATCGCAATGCCGTGGGCGCCGCCATCCAAAGTATCGTGGAGAATGGAGGAATAAATCGCCTCCTGTAACGAACAGCCTCCGGTGCCGATTCCACCGATTTTCTGTGTCGGCGTCGTAACATAGATCCTGGCGCCGCCCGAAGTGGCGGCAGCCTGTGACGCAGTTTCGTTGGGCATTGCCACGCTGGCGAGCGCCAGGAAAATGCCCGCCGAACCTAAAACAAAACCAAGAAAAATACGGGGGTTGAAACTCCCAGACTCGAGATTCGAATTGTTTTTCATAAGCGTGACCTTTGTACCCGTACTGTCCCAAAATAGGCGCGAGGTTACGCGAAAGTTTGAGAGCGGCGTAAGAGCCGGTGAACCTTAAAGCATCGCAACCGATGCAACGAAGTAACGCTTCAGCGAATCAATGAGTTACTTCCGCACCTTTTGGAGCCAGGGAGTTAACGATCTGTTCGAAGCGCGGGTCGCCTCGGAGCGGGTCCCAAAACGGTTGCAGCTTTAGATTTCCATAGCTTAACGGTCCTGGGACCCGAACCGCCATGGAGAGCTGTTCAATCGCGAGATCCTTTTCGCCCACCCACGCCGCGCTGACGGCAAACCATTGAATCATCAGCGGCCCGTTGAATGCATCCTTCTCTACCGGCAGAAGTTCGACTGCGCGTCGGCATTCGCTTAGTGCCTCTTGCTTTCGGCCCAAAAGAGCATCGATCACGCCGAGGACGCACAGCGGAGGTGCGTAGTCTGGTTGCCCTTGAACAACTTTCTCCTGCTCTGCCCGCGCGTCTTCAAAGGCAGTGCGCGCCTTAAGCTCATCCTTTTCTAGCCGCCCAATCCAGCCTTCTACGAACGAGTGATTGAAATGCACCGCGTGGTCATTAAATGGCATGTTTTCTCCGGCGGCAATCAACGCAGCCTTCACGGGCGCAGGATCGCGGTCAGCCAGCGCACAAGCTACCCAGCTATCGGCAATCTCGTGGACTGCGCGGGGATTATTGTCCCGAAGTGAGTCTATCACTTGATGCATCGCATGAGTATCGGCCTTCCAAGAGAAGTCGAGAGCAGCGCGGTATATTCTTAGCTGAACATTATTTGGATCAATAGCGAGAGCGCGAGCGTAGACCGCACTTACTTCCGGATAACGACGCAAAGACCAGTAGGTTTGCGCAATCTGTTCTAGCCGGTAGACATTGCGCGGGTCCAGCTCCATGGCGCGTTCCAGTTCGGTCAAGGCTTCTTCAAACTTGCCCCGCCGATTCTCAATCAAACCCACAAGCTCGAATACACGCCAGTCGTTAGGCAAGCTCCTTCGCGCAATTTCGAGCTCAGCCAGAGCTTCGTCATAATTCAGATACCCGCTGTAAAGGTTAGTCGCACGTGCGAGGTGTGCCTCACCCGCATTGGGTCGGAGACGAAGCGCCGTGTCCACCGCAGCCTCAGCCAATCCGAGACGGCGAGAGCTGTGGTCATCGCCAAGGATGTAAAGCAAATCATGAATTCCGCCGAGCTGGCAGTAGGCTTCGAAGTAAGATGGATCTCGCCCGAGTGCCTGGTTCAACAGATCGGCCGCCTCGAGCAATTCCTCTTTTCCACTATTGCTGTTAGTAGCTGCCAGGAAAAGATTTTTGGCCCGAGTGTAGAGATCGAAAGCCGCGATGTCGGTCGTGGGCGCACGCGCAATCGCTGATTTTTCGGCCGTAGAGACTTTGGCGTGAAGCTGCTCCGCCACCTTTTGCGCGATTTCTTCCTGAATTTCGAATACTTCATTCAAATCGCGATCGTATTCCTCCGCCCAGACATGTGTATCCGTGCGAGCGTCGACTAACTGCGTGTTTACGTGGATTCTGCCGGCCTGCCGGCGGACGCTTCCCTCGAGCACATGAGAGACATTGAGTGCACGACTGATTTGACGCATGTCGCGCGGGCCGCGATACGACATCACGCTGGTGCGACTAATCACCTTAAGATCGGCAATCTTCGCCAGCTTGGTTAAAATATCGTCCTGGATGCCATCCCCGACGAATGTGTCTCCTTTGTTGTCACCTAGGTTTTCAAAGGGCAGGACGGCGATGCCGGTAGTTGGCGGAGGATGAACGAAGTCACTCTTCCAAATGATTACACTCAATGCCACGATCAAACCCGCGAGGGAAGCGCCAGCGAAGGCCGTACTCGGGTTGCGGCGGAGCCATTTTTTTCCACGGCTAACGAAACCAGTTCGTCGAGCCTGAATCGGCTCGTGTCGTAGCCAGCGTTCCAGATCTTTGGACAGCGCGAGCGCAGAAGAATAACGGCGCCGGGGATCTTTCTCCAGGCACTTCAGACAGATCGTGGCGAGATCGCGATCTACTTTCGGATTTAACAACCACGGTCGCCTCGGATCGGTTTCCAAAACCAGCCGAACAGTTTCGTAGGTGCTTCTTCCAAGAAAAGGAGGATTACCAGTCAGCAATTGGTACAATACCGCACCGAGACCATAGATGTCTGCCGCGGCTGTGAGCTCGGCACTGTTGCCGTTTGCTTGCTCTGGAGCCATGTAGCTCGGCGTTCCCAGCATTTCCGTCGTGCGAGTAAAGGTATTTTCGCTCTCGACTAATCGCGCCAGACCGAAATCGGTAAGATGCGGTTCACCTTCTTTATCTAGCAAAACGTTCCCAGGTTTGATGTCCCGGTGTAGAATTCCGTGCTCGTGCGCGTAGTGCACGGTGCGCGCCAGCTTTGCAATCAGTTCCGCGGCGCGACGGATCGATATCGCCTGACGCTTAATTACTTCGTCGAGCTGGCCGCCATCGACCAGGTTCATACTGAAGTAACAACAATCGTGGCGCTCACGGATTTCGTGAATTGGAACAATGAATGGATGATTCAGGCTGGCCGCTGCCTCGGCTTCGAGGCGGAAGCGTCTTAGATGTGCCTCGCTGGCCCAATGGCCAACGCCAATAACCTTCAAGGCAACGGTCCGGTTGAGACTTTTTTGCCGGGCACGATAGACCACGCCCTGACCACCTCGGCCGATTTCCTTTAATAGATCGTAGTCGTCGAAGTCTGTCGGCATCGCCACCGGGGCCGATTCGAGAAAATCGTCATCTTCGCCCGGTGGCCCAAGACCGGTCTTAAACAGACATAACCCGCAAAATCCCTGCGGCGCGTCCGCGAAGATCTTGCCGCCACATTTACCGCAGATGCGGCTCGCTCTTTCCGCAGCACTTTTCGGGCAATCACTCACCTCCATAGTACTGTGCCAAATCTTGTTAGAGGTTACGTTTGCAATACCGCGATGAAATGCCGCAACTCCTCTTCCACATCGCCTGGCACCGCCACTGTTTGCGCAATCTCCTCGCGCAACAACAACCGATATCGCTGACGCAGACGATGGAATGCCTGCTTCACCGCATTTTCGTTCATCCTTAATTCCTGCGCGATCTTTGCTTGCGAGGGCCGATCCGGCTCATTACTCAGCACTTGCTTTAGCTGTTCGAATAACGCGCTGTTGCCCGCGACGTGATATTCCTCTCCCAGTCGCGCGAGTACTTGTTCCAGTAGCGTCAGGGCCCATCGACGCTCGTAAATTCGATCAGCACTCAACGTATCCGCCGGTTCAAGATCCGCCCGCTCTCGGACAAGAAGCTCTTCCAACGGCACCAGCGGGCGGCCTTCCCCTCGTTTGATCGTCGTCGCGTGCCGGTGCGCTTTCGCGAGAAAATTTTTGAGTGACGCCAGCAGATACGAACGCAACCGTCCCTTTTCCTGCCGAACTGCATCGAAATCTTTTCGCTCCAGCAACATGGCGAAGAAGCCCTGGGTAAGGTCTTGTGCTTCCTCCGGAGAGTATCCCTGCCGCCTGACAAAACCGTAGAGGGGCCACCAATAGGTACGACAGAGTTTTTCCAGCGCTTCTTGGGCCGACGGCGATTCACCTTGCGCGTCCAAGACCACGCTCCATTGCGTGGTGGTAAAAGCCACGGCTCCATTTTGTGCGCTCGCCGGCACTGGACGATTCAATTAAAAAGGAGCGCCAAAATCAAGCTTATACCGCGCGACCAAGTGTCGGATCATATCCGACATAGAGCTTCTCCCGATACTTAAGAATCCACCGAAGAAACGGGGCAATGACAATGTAATGCCTGACTTGCTTTTGGCTGAATGTGGTCGACAACATGCGCCATGAACGCCGAACAGGCGCGTATTGAGGAAAATAATTCGCGAGAGCAGCGCTGGCACTTGTGGGGACCATACCTTAGCGACCGGCAGTGGGGAACGGTGCGGGAGGATTACAGCGCGAACGGCGATGCCTGGAATTACCTGACGCATGACCAAGCGCGTTCACGGGCTTATCGCTGGGGCGAAGACGGCCTTGCCGGAATTTGCGACTACAAGCAGCGGCTCTGCTTCGCCTGGGCCTTCTGGAACGGTCAGGACCCGATTCTAAAGGAACGATTATTCGGACTTAGCGGACCGCAAGGTAATCACGGCGAAGATGTCAAAGAACTCTACTGGCATCTCGATAACACACCATCCCATTCCTACATGCGGATGTTGTATCGCTACCCGCAGAATTGCTTTCCTTACCAGGAGTTAGTTCGCCGCAACGGTGCTCGCTCGCGAGCTGAGCCGGAATTCGAACTTTGGCAGACGAATGCTTTGGCTCAAGATCGCTACTTCGATATTGAGCTTAGTTACGCCAAGGCTACCCCAGAAGATATTTTGATTCGCGCAACCGCGATCAATCGCGGACCAGAGCCGAGCGATCTTGCATTTTTTGCCGACGATATGGTTTCGCAATACCTGGAGCTGGGGCCGCGATCCTCGCAAACCAATTTTGGGTGAAGGCGCGCCTGCTATGATCGAAGCCAGCCATGATGTGCTTGGCCGCTACCAAGTCCATTGCGAGAACGCCGACGCCCTTCTCTTCACCGAAAACGAATCTAACCTCGAACGTTTGTGGGGCGTCCCAAATCGCAGTCCGTTCGTGAAGGACTCTATCAACGACGCAGTAACTCAGAATAAGATCGAACTTATCAACCCGGAGAAGCTTGGGACAAAGGCCGCCGCCCATTATCGCTTTTTAATTTCGCCTAACGAATCGCGGACGATTCGCTTGCGCTTGCGCAGGATCAACGATCATCCCTCACCCGGCGACTCCGTCGTCCCCCTCTCCCCAACCCACTCTTCTGCCCTCACTGGCGCTTCGCAGCCGTCTCTCCCAGCGGGACAGAGGGAGAGGGCAACACGACTCTTCGATGACTTTGATGAAATCTTTGCCGCGCGCAAAGGCGAAGCCGACGAATTTTATGATTCTATCGCACCGGCTAATCTGGGGTCCGAACACAAGGCAATTCAACGCCAGGCCTTGGCTGGGCTACTCTGGACTAAACAGTTCTACTACTACATCGTGGAGGAATGGCTTAAGGGCGATCCGGCGAGTCCCCCTCCACCGGTATCCCGCTGGGACGGTCGCAACGCCAGGTGGCGCCATCTTTACAACGAGCGCGTCATGTCGATGCCTGATAGTTGGGAATTTCCCTGGTATGCTTCATGGGACCTCGCCTTTCATTGTATTCCCCTCGCCCTGGTCGATCCGCACTTTGCCAAAGGCCAGCTCGATACCATCGTGCGCGAATGGTATCAGCATCCCAACGGCCAGCTTCCCGCCTACGAATGGAACTTCGGCGATGTTAATCCGCCCGTGATCGGGTGGGCGGCCTGGCGCGTCTTCCAAATCGAGCGCAAACAAACCGGTAAAGGCGACCGCGCATTTCTGGAAACAATCTTTCACAAACTGCTCCTTGCCTTTACCTGGTGGGTGAATCGAAAAGATTCGGGAGGCAAAAATATTTTTGAAGGCGGATTCCTCGGACTTGATAACATCGGCGTATTCGACCGCAGCGCCTCGTTCCCTGATGGCAGCCATCTTGAACAAAGCGATAGCACGAGTTGGATGGGAATGTTTTC
>CAVULE010000012.1:0-22327 GCA_963742315.1 uncultured Verrucomicrobiae bacterium | reverse complement strand
GGCCTCGAGCAGATCGATCTTCCCCGGAAAATGAGCGTAAAGTGTCTTCTTGCTGATCCCCAATTCCTCCGCCAGATCGTCCATCGTCACACTGCGGAATCCGTGACTGAAAAAGTGCGTCCGCGCCGCCTCGACTATTCGCTCCCAGTTCGAATCGCGCTTTCGGCGTCGCGTTTGTGGCTTAAGTGCTGGCTTCATAACGCCGATACTTTTAGCAGATTGAGGAAACGAATCCAGTATATTGAGTTTCCTTGCGGACAGCCGATATTCTGAGCTGCCAACTCCTGTCCCCAAGCTGCCGCAACTTCCCATTGCGAAAATTTCCTCAACGCGACCCCTATGCGCGGGGTCCATGTGCGCTTCGTTCACTTCGATCGCCGCTTCCGTGACAAACCCCCGACGCTCGCAGACGGCGCATCAATGTGATGGCGACGCTACGCGGGGTCATCGAATCGTTCGAGGAACTTTGGAATTGCCGAACCACACTGCTGGGTCCGAAAATCGGCGACCGCAATTTGTTTATCGTTAGCTGATAGTGCGGTCCAGCAAAACGCGGCGTGTTTTGCGAAATGCCTCCGCCGCCAGGCCAGTGGAACGGGCCTTCATCCACTGCTCGGGTCGTACTGTTTTCTAAAAGCAAGTTAGTGAGCCGGCAAAAGAAGTGGTTTGCCGTCCAAACCCAGATAGGTCACACCGGTCACCTGGTCATGGTCGTCGTAATCGGCCTGCCACCCGTGGTAACCGTTCTCCTTCGACAGAACGGGCTCTCCATTGACTCCATAGTAGTTCTGCCCTGTCTTATTGCCGCGTGAATCGTAGCTCGACTTGAATGTCGCATAACCATCGGCGCCGAGCATCGGCTTCCCGTCCAAACCCAGATAGGTAACAACGGTCTGCCGGTTCTGCCCGTCGTACTCGGTGTGCCACCCGTGGTAACCATCCTCCTTCGACAGAACGGGCTCTCCTTTGACTCCATAGTAGTTCTGCCCTGTCTTATTGCCGCGTGAATCGTAGCTGAACTTGAACGTCGCATAGCCGTCGGCGACGAGGATCGGTTTCCCGTCCAAACCCAGATAGGTCGCAACGGTCGCCTGATTCTGGTCGTCGTACTCGGCCTGCCACCCGTGATAACCGTTCCTCTTCAAGACAGGCTCGTCGGTGACTCCATAGTAGTTTCTCCGTATCTCATTGCCGCGCGAATCGTAGCTGGACTTGAATGTCGCATAGCCGTCCGCGACGAGGATCGGTTTCCCGTCCAAACCCAGATAGGTAACAACAGTCTGGTTGCCGCGCTCATCGTAATCGGCCTGCCATCCATGATAACCACCCTTCTTCGACAGAACGGGCTCTCCGTTGACTCCATAGTAATTCTCCCGAGTTTTATTGTTGCCTGAATCGTAACTCGACTTAAATGTCGCGTAGCCGTCGGCGCTGAGCATCGGCTTCCCGTCCAAACCCAGATAGGTAACAACGGTCTGCCGGTTCAGCTTGTCGTACTCAGCCTGCCACCCGTGGTAACCATCCTCCTTGGACGAGACGGGCTCACCGTTGACTCCATAGTAGCTCTGCCCTGCCTTATTGCCGCGTGAATCGTAGCTCGACTTGAATGTCGCGTAGCCGTCCGCGCCGAGCATCGGTTTCCCGTCCAAACCCAGATAGGTAACAACGGTTTGGTTGCCGTGCTCATCGCACTCGGCCTGCCAGCCGTGGTAACCGTTCTTCTTCGACAGAACGGGCTCTCCTTTGGCTCCATAGTAGTTCTGCCCTGTCTTATTGCCACGTGAATCGTAGCTCGACTTGAATGTCGCATAACCGTCGGCGACGAGCATCGGTTTCCCATCCAAACCCAGATAGGTTACAACGGTCTGCCGGTTCTGTTTGTCGTACTCGGCCTGCCACCCGTGATAACCATCCTCCTTGGACAAGACAGGCTCTCCGCTGACTCCATAGTAGTTCCTCTGTGTCTCATTGCCGCGTGAATCGTAGCGCGACTTAAATGTCGCATAACCCTCGGCAATGAGCATCGGCTTCCGGTCCAAACCCAGATAGGTCACAACGGTCTGGTTGCCGTGCTCATCGTAACCGGCCTGCCATCCGTGATAACCGCCCTTCTTCGATAGGACCGGCTCGCCGTTGACGTCGTGGTAGGTTAAACGGCACGGTCTGCCGAACTCATCGTACTGATGTTTATTGATGACCCATCCATCTTTGACCGGCCGTGGCTTTAAATCGGTGTCGACCGAAGTGGCCTCAATCTCGTACCCTTTCTCGTCGTATTTCGGTTGCATTCCCGAATTCCCCGCGTCGTCAATCATCCGGTGCCCATCCGCATCCAGCGATAGGACGCACGTGAGTTGGCCGAGATCATTATGATGCATTTCCTGCCCAAAAGCGCTGTCAGGTCCGGCTGCCGGTAGCCCCTTGCCATCGAGGTACATGACGCGATCTTCCCAGCCTGCTTCATCGTAATGGATCTCCACGAATTCGGCGGCAGAGTCGCGCTGGAGCTGTGGAAATCCGTTGGGTCCGACAAATCGGGCCAAGCGGGTGGAAGACAAACCCGATCGCCGCAGCGAGGTGTAGGTTAAACCTGATCCCGGCGCGTCGGCGGGTAAACCAGATCCCGTGGCCGCGGCGGAAGGCAAACCCGATCCTGGCAGCGCGGCAGAAGGTAAACCCGATCCTGGCAGCGCGGCGGAAGGTAAACCCGATGCCGGCGGGGAGGCGGAAGGTAAAGCCGATCCTGGCGGCGAATAAATAAGCGCATACACCATACGTCCGGTGCGATCGAGCGCTCGCTCATAGATGATTTCATTCTTCGTCGTCGAAACAAACTCCCATTGACAAACAGTCTCCAGTCCCAATTGCTCGCCCTTCTCACCAGGTTTGGAATCCTGTGCGCCCTCGGATTCAGATTCTCCCTTCCACAAATAGGGGAGAACCGAGTGGTTGGTCGTCAGTTCGAGAAAACCGTTTACTGCCTCCACTCGAAAGGCCGGTTTCCAATGGAGCTTCCATCCGTCGCGCACGATCCCTTTGTGAATGAGTCGAAAAGAAACAGGAAGTCTGGATGCTTCGGACTCAGAAATGTGGGCGATCCCGATCGCGAAGCCGTTATGTTTGGCGAAGTCGCGATAATACCATGCGTGCGGCTGGAAGAAAAAGTAGTAACCACCGCATATTGTGGCGATCAGGGTAACGGCTAATGCGCAAGCCACGGCTGCGGTTCTACGTAGTCGGCGCCTTTGCGCCGCCTGCTCCAGTCGTAGCCGCTCAGTCTGAGCTACTGCTTCACGTGTCAGACGGCTTTTCTCAACGACGGCAGCCAGGAGATCATGTATCAGTTCATAACTTGGATTGTCACCGCCGAGGCTTGTAAGAAGGCGCTGATTGACCAAATCTTCCAGACAGTTACGAGCTTTAGCAGGATCGCTATAACCCGGAGCGCGTCGGCCGTCGGCAGCCCCAGGGGTCTTCCATCCCTTCTCGAAACAGCTTAAAATGCTTTTCTCGTCCTGCGCCAGACGCGCACCACTGTAGCTGACGAGCTCTTCTTCAATGAAAATACGGACGGCTTCAGGCCGCCGGGTAACACAACGCTCGTAGAAACTCTTGATAATCGTTTCAACATCGGCATCGCTTTCGCTAAACGTGATTTGTTCAGCAGGAGTTTGCGCACTGGCGCCTGGCTCTGTAAACCGGCGCTCATTCAACTCACGGCAGAGAAGAGAAAGGATTGGTGGAACGGCTTCAATTTCTTCGATCGCGGTGTCTTCGCCCTTTTTTGCGACGAAACGAACGATGCGCTTTGCGGTTTCCGGGGTAACAATAGGTGGCATGCCAGTCTCGACTTCGTTCTCTTCTCTGACTTGGCCGTCGTAGTGGCAGCGAAGCTCGCCAGGCTTAAAGACCGCGTCCAAAGCAGCAGGGCCGCGCAGAGCACCCAGCTCAAAGTTGTTCTGACCAAGAGCGGGCAAAACCCGCTTCCAACGGTTCAATGCGTAAACATAGTCATCGCGCAGGGCGAGGACCACACGCACGGGCGTAGAATCGGTATCGAACTGATCGAGAAAGCTGTCGTGTTTCGCGATAAGCTCCGAGATTGGCGCGGGGATCATCCCCTGAAGAAGGATCGCGAGGGCGTCGCGCAGCTCATGCTCGGCGCCGGGACGCTGTGCGCCAAGAGTGAACACTTCTTCAAATTGATCGAGGATGAGATGCGTGGTTGTAGGCGGCTGTCTCGACCAATGCAGACGTAACCATAGCCAGCTTGCAGAATCCGATGGTAGATCGAAACCTAATTTTTCGCGCAATTCAGTTGCCCATTCGCGGGCACGCAATAAGGCGCTTTCATAGCGCCACTCGTCTTCATTTTGGGGAGAAATGAAAAGGAGGAGGAGTAGTTGTTCAGCCGGCTCGACTCTTTTGTTCGAGTAATCCAATCGATGGATCGCGGGCCGATGGCTCGCAGCGGTCAAACGCGGGAGCAAGCCAGCTCTCAAAATGCTCGTCTTACCAAGCCCGCTACGTCCATAGAGGACGAGTAATGGATGGCTGCGCAAACGTAAATAGATCTCGGCAATCTCGACGTCGCGCCCGAAGAAGTAGGCGCGAGTTTCTTCCCGAAAGCTCTCGAGCCCGAGCCATGGGTGTTCGAGATCGGCCAGACGCGAAGGCGGTACAACAGGAGTCCGCTCTTCGACCGAAGGAAAAGCTACAGCTGCTTCAGTCTTAGTATCTGGATCAAGCAGCGGCATGGGCTAAGTGGAATCAGGCGGCGCTGGATAGCCCAGGGCAGCACAGTTTTCGCGCTGCTTCGCACGCAGGTAACCGACGAAGTCTTCGTCCAAATGGCCGCCAGGCTTGCGGACACCCTGTATTTTTCCCGTACCGCGCGGCTCATTCTCCGGAATTAGCGGATCGCCATCATCGATGCGCATCGGCAGATAGAATATGGCGTTGTCGGCGAGCTTTTCGCGCCGCTTGGCTGCGAGGTTTCGCTCAAAAATATTGTAGCCCTCGAGCCGAGCTGCGGTGTGATTAGAGATAATGCTTACGAAAAGGCCGCAGCGATCCTCGACGGCTTCGCGCAGCTTTTCCTCCCAGTCTTCGCCAGGCTGGAGCTGCTCTTTGTCGAACCAAACAAAGCAGCCAGCCTTCTGAAGCTGGCTGACGACGTAACGCGCGATCTCCAGATCGGGCGATGCGTAGCTGACGAATATGTTGCCGCGGGCACGGTGCTGTTCACGATGGGCTTTATTCATAAGATATGGGTCGTCCTTGGGCGCGGGATTTTTCGCACGCCAACGGGTAAACAGTTCTTTAATAAACTCGCGCGGGTCGGTCGGCATAACACGAATTTGTTTCGTAAGCCGGCTGAAGTAGATGACCACTTTGTCGCGCTCGACGGGATCGAGCTTTTCGAAAATGAAGAGCTCGGTCTCAGCGAGCTCGGAGAGCGGTTGATGTTTGACGACTTGGACAAAGAAGCGCAGGAGCCAGTCGTCAAAGCTCAGACCGAGGACGAGAAAGTGGCTCTTCTGGAGGGCTTCAGAAAGCTTTGGGAGCTGGGGTAGCTGCTGATCGAGGCGCAGTAGAAATCGGAACATATCGTCATCCCAGACGACAAAATCACGATAGGGTTGAGCGCCACCGAGGATCTGATAAACGAAGCGCTGTTCCGGCTTTTGCATATTCGCAAGTTCCAGCGGGAGATCGGGACACGCTCCACGCAAAGTGGCGGCGCCTAGCCCCTCTTCCGGTTTCCATCCAGGCGAACTGCTCTCCACGGCGCGTGGGAGCAAGGAATCGAAGGTTGTGCTGATAAAAAGCTGGAAACCTTCGATGGCTGCGAGCGTCGCGAGTGTCCCCCCCGGGCGCAGGTCAGGATCTTTGACGATGTCGTAGAGATGCTTGTAGATGCGATCCACACGTTCCCCGGTTGCGCGCTGGGCATCCACGACGTCTCGCAGATCGCGCGGCGTCGTCGCGTCCGCGAACGGCAGATCGAGTTTGCCCGGCAAAACCTGTGCGAGCCAGGGATAGAGAAGCTGATCACCGCGCCCAAAAGTGACCGCTCCGGGCCCGACGACAGGAACCACCTCCTTCTCCTGAATACGTTTCAGAAGTTTGTTCCAAAAAGAGTCATCCAATTCTGCAGTGGTGTCTGTTGTCTTGACCGCGCTCGTCTCTTCCTTCTCCATGAGTGCTAACTTGACGTCCTACTGGCCTTGGCCGACGAGGCTTCCATGAATTTCCCAAATGCGTCCATTAACTTAGGATTCGGGTCGGTCGGCACGACCTGACAGTTAAAACAATGTCTACGAGATGGAAGTTTGTATGACTCTGCGGCTCGCCAAAAGGTTAAAAAGACCTCGACGGTTCGCTCGATTAATAGGGCTAAAAGCAGCAACGCAGCCAGGCGCGACACGAAGTCGCTAGGTTCCAGTTTTCCAAAACAAACCCTTGGCCAGTTAGCTGCGAAATCGGCCACAACAACAACGTATCCAATGAGCGTCCAGAGCAGGAATCTCTTCACAAAGGACGTTTTTAACAAAAAAACTGGCTGTTTGAACAGCTTTTTTCACTATACAACCTCGCTGCAGTCCTTGATCTGAACTGCGATGGAAAACTCGAGACGATTGTCCACTTGTTTTGCTGGAACGCGGCGAGACCGTGAACTACCGCTGCGAACTGGAAAAATCGAGGGCGAGCTCTTGGTGGCATCTGGAGCGTCACAGACGCGAGAGAACCCTTGCGACACAAATTCATGTCCAGAATACCCGTATTTCGCTAGCATAAAACCGTGGATTTGCTCCGCGCGCTCAAGAAAAATTTCGGCTACGACCAGTTCCGGCCATTGCAGCGGGAAATCATCGAAGATGCGCTCGCCGGGCGGGATCTGTTTGTGTTGATGCCGACAGGTGGAGGGAAGTCGCTTTGTTTTCAGTTGCCGGCTTTGATGCGCGATGGGCTAACGATCGTGGTGTCGCCGCTCATTGCGCTAATGAAAGATCAAGTTGATGCGCTACAGGCCAGTGGTATCCCCGCAACGTATTTGAACTCAACGTTGGATCGGGAAGAGGCAAAGGCGCGCTGGCGCGGCCTGCATCGCGGCCAGTATCGAATGCTCTACGTCGCACCTGAGCGACTAATGCTCGACACGTTTTTGGAGCGTGCCCTCAACTGGAACATTGGACAAATCGCAATCGACGAAGCGCATTGTATCAGCGAATGGGGCCACGATTTCAGGCCAGAGTATCGCGAGCTTAAGAAACTAAGAAAACATTTACCCGATGTGCCGATCATGGCACTTACCGCAACCGCGACCGAGCGCGTGCGCGCCGATATCGTCAAAGAGTTGGAACTGCGCGACCCGCGCGCTTACGTGGCCAGCTTTAATCGCCCGAACCTGACGTACCGCGTAATCCCCAAAACGGCGGCTTACGACCAACTTCTGGCTTTTATTCGAAGCCGGCCTAACGACAATGGCATCATTTATTGTGCAAGCCGCAAGAGCACTGACTCGCTCGCGCGACATTTGAACGAGGACAAGGTAAGCGCGAAGCCGTATCACGCGGGACTAACGACGTCGGAACGCACAAAACATCAGGATGCATTTTTGCGCGACGATGTGCGCGTTATCACTGCCACGATCGCGTTCGGGATGGGGATCAATAAACCGAACGTGCGTTTTGTTGTGCATTACGACCTGCCGAAAAATCTGGAGAGCTATTACCAGGAGACCGGGCGGGCCGGACGCGACGGATTACCCAGCGAATGCGTATTGCTGTTCAGCCCCGGCGACGTCGCCAAGCAACTCCATTTCATCGAAGAAAAAACCGAGAAGGAGGCGCGTATAGCCCGTGCACAGCTTCAGCAGATGGTCCATTACGCCGAGGCGCGCGAATGCCGCCGTGCGACACTTCTCGAGTATTTCGGCGAAACATATCCACCGAGCAGTGACGGCGTCGGCGATCAGGCGCCTCCGCTGAATTTTTCGTGTGAGAGTTGCGACAACTGTTTACAGCCGCGTGAGACATTCGACGGGACCGTGCACGCGCAAAAATTTCTGTCCTGCGTCTACCGAATCCACTCCAGGCACGGATTCGGATTTGGGTTGGGTCACGTTGTCGATGTGCTTCGCGGCGCAGACACGGAAGCGATCAGACAACGAGGTCACAATGAGCTGTCCACTTACGGCATCGGCGCCGAATTGAGGCGAGCTGAATGGCAGGCGATCGGTCGCGAACTATTGCGGCTGGAGTTGGTCGAATGTGCGCCGGGCAAGTTTGCGACGTTGTCGCTTACGCCCGCCGGTCTGGAGGCGTTGCGAAAGCGGACATCGATCGTTTTGACCAAGCAAATCGAAATCGCAGAGACAAGCGCGCGGACCAAGTTAGGCGCGATTGAATGCGACGAAGTGTTATTTGCGCGCTTGCGTCGTCTTCGCCGCAAACTCGCCGACGAACGAGGCGTGCCTGCTTACATTATCTTCTCTGATGTGTCGCTGCGCGAAATGGCGAGAAAATCTCCGACGAATTCAGTCGAGTTCCGCCGTATTCCAGGCGTCGGCGAACAGAAACTGAAGGATTTTGGCGAAGTATTCCTGCACGAGATCAAGAGCTATTCGGCGGAAAATCAATCGGCTATAGCCTCAAAAGATGCCGATTTTACGTTCCGAAGCCGGGACGACTCGCTTAAATGATCAGCAATGGCCGGAGATCCATAAATTTTGAAGCCGACATTTGAAAGAGTTTTCGCTGGTCTTGTTGCTTTGCTGATCAGCACAGGAGCTACAAATATTGTTCGGCGCGAAGAACGATTAATATCATCGGAACGACGGGGGATTTTCGCCGAAGGCAACGAAGCCGTTACGATTGTGTTTGACGCCCAACACAAGGTGTCGATTCAATTAGGAATCACAGCAGGCGTGCTGGAAACCAGTTAGTTTCGCGATATGAAAGCGAGTCGATCGATATTCACGCTTCTGTTGGCGTCGAGTGTCGCTGTCGTTCAACTGGCCGCGCAACAAACCAAGGCCGATCAAAAACCAATTGAGGAAGTAAAGGCGAAGGCAGAAGCAGGCGACGCAGAGTCCGAGATGGAACTCGGTCGTCGCTACAACAAGGGCGAAGGTGTGGCGAAGGATCAGGTAGAGGCGGTGAAGTGGTATCGCAAAGCCGCCGACCAGAATCTAGCCAAGGCTCAATACGCCCTTGGCGTCTGCTACGAACGGGGCGACGGCTGCCGCGATGGCGTGGCCGAGGATGACGTGGAGGCGGCGAAGTGGTATCGCAAGGCCGCTGACCAGAATTTCGCCGCGGCTCAATACAACCTCGGTGTCTGCTACGATCGGGGCGACGGAGTCGCGGAGGACCACGCGGCGGCGGCGAAATGGTATCGCAAAGCCGCCGAGCAGAATGACGCCGATGCGCAATACAACTTAGCCATCTGCTACGAACGGGGCGACGGCGTAGCGGAGGATTGGGTCGAGGCTTACAAGTGGCTGTTGCTGGCAGCGAGGCAAGGCCATGAGGCTCCTAAGGAGCACATGACCTTCCTGGAAAGTAAGCTGCTGACGCCGGAGCAGGTTGCGCAGGGACAAAAGGGGGCACGCGAGTTTAAGCCACGCTAGGTGCGATCACGATCTTCATCCATAGGACTCTTTCTCCAGAAGTTTGTTATCGATGGTGGCATTCGTTACCGGCGCGTTTCCTTTTCAAGCAGATTGGCTGCTTCCGCGAGATTAGCTCTGGTCGCAACCTTTTCTAATCCGTGGTTCAGCTCTTCCGTGGAACCTGCGCCCAGACGAATGGAAGTCTGGAAGTCATCGATCGCGTGTTGCAGATCGGCAATTCGCGATTGTCGATCTTGCGAAGCCTTTGCCCGGTGAAGGTATAACATGCCGCGATTGTGGTACACGAAGGGCGTAAAGCGACCTTTCAGGTCAATAGCTTGCGCGTACACCCTTAATGCCTCGTTGTATTTTCCGGCGCTTTCGAGTTTGCCGGCTTTCATCGCCAGCTTCATATCGTCAGTTGCAATCACTTTCGGTGCGTCTTGCTTCGCACTTCCATTGCCAGAGTTCTCTTGAGCGAAACTCGGCGCGCAAAAAAGCAAGAGAACGGGACAAATGAGCAAATGTGCTTTCCTCATGTCCGCTATTTGTTCTTTAGTTTTTGTAACGCTTCCTTTGCTATCTGTGAGTGTTGGCCGTTCGGCTCCAGTTTTAGAGCGTCTTCGTAGTACTTTCGTGCGCTTGGAAAGTCTTCCATCTCAGCGCTGATCTGTCCCAGGGCAACCAATGCGGCAGCGGATTTTGGATCGAGCTGGTGCGCTTTTTCGAACGAGTCGCGCGCCTTTTGCCACTCGCCAATATCGGCCCAATAACCGGCTGCATCTTTGAAGCCCTGCGGGTCATTTGGGTATTGATCGGTTGCCAGGGTCGAAATTTCGTGCCAGCGCTTATCATCCTCCGCGTCCTCCTTTTCCTCGTAATACAACCCGTACTCGTGCAGCTTCTCCGGTACGAATTTGTCGGCTGGCTTACCGAGCGGCTCTCCTTTTAGCCATTTCAATTGCGCAGGATGCGCGCGGGCATACGCGACCATCTTCTTCAACACCGCCAACTCATTGTCGAAATCTCCGTTCTCTTGATACATGAACGCGAGCCCGCACCAGATATCGAGGTGGTCGGGGAATTTCGTCGTTGCTTCCACAAGAAGATCGGCAGCGCGCTTCATGTTCTCGTTGGTTTGCTCGAAAGAAATGCTTCCCGTTAGCTTTCCCTTCTTATCGGTCAACGTAATGTCGTCTGGGCCGGGTTTCTTGGTCGAGATGTTCGTCTGGCGTTGGTTAAAATAATAATTGGCACTCGTAATCCACGCATCCGGATCGTCAGGCGCCTTTTCCCGCCATTCGGTCAGCAGCGGCTCGATCTGACCGTCAGCATGCTGATCCACCAGCTGTCTGTAACGACGAGCGTATTCCTGGCCACTTGCCACCTCGGACTTCGGCTCGAGATAGACCAGGGTTTTCAGAACTTTCTCGAGAACGCCGGAATCTTTTTGGTAACTAGCTTGATCGCGGGATGTGAGGACAATGTAACCGACTGCCTGTGGAAGTTGGACGTAGCCCACGCGCTCCCACTGCGAGTACAGTTTTGGTGGCAGGATATTCGTTAATAAAATAATCGTGGCCATCCTTAGTTTTGCCGGACGCGATTTTCTCCTTTGGCGTGCCGTGTTTCGCCTTCATTTCTTTGATCGCCATTGCCACGAATGCGTTTACGCCTTCCCATTGAGGGCTGGCTACCTTCGCGTACATCACCGTCTTCGCGTCCGACCACGATGAATCTTTCGGGTAAAGAACGCACGGCATTCCTTGCTTTACGCCGGACTGAGCATCGACGACCCAGCCTTCCGGAGCACTGAGGTTAAAAGACGCTTTCGGGCCGTGAACAATTCCGCCGGGCAATGTTTCTTGAGCGAGCGTCGACAAGCAGGTGACACCGAGCGCGAGGGACGCGAGAATGCATATTTTGCTTTTCATGTCAGTAATGATGATTACTCCTTGGTCTTCTGTTCCTTTACAGGTTGCGTCATCAGGAATCGGCTTTTGTCGTTAGGGGCGTCGCGATTGTAGAGACCGTAAAACGATTCTCATTGCCTCGCGTTAGCCCGCGATCATTCATTGATGTTGTCGAGGCCAACAAATCTCCAGCCGCTCTTCGTCAATTCGAAAATGAAGCGAATCGGTGCGTTTTCCCAGTCGTTTGGGGTGTCCTTGAAAGGGCAATAAATCCCAACCCGCCGGTCAGATTCTTTGTCGGGTTCGGCTCTTTTAAAACATTGCGCGGCATTGGCCTCGCCTTTGAAAATTTCGTTATAACGTCGCGAGAAGTCCTCCTTGTTCTTTACAGCCTTTACTTCATAGGGCATCGACAGCGGAAACTTCGTCATGTCCGCCACCATCGCCTTATCGCCGGCGATAACAGCAGACTTAAATTTCTGCCAGAATGCCGAAAAGTCGGACTCCGCAAGCGCGTTTGAAAATGACAACAGAATCAAAACCCCAGCCAACCAAGTCTGCGCGCTGATCACCCGCCACGGCCGGCAGCCGCGAATAGAGACGAATGAATTTATTTCCGACGGTCTCACTGTTCCTTTAATCATGGTGTTCTCCTTTTGGTAGGATCTCCTTCGCACTTGAGAAACAACAGCCTAATCGTGCATGGATACTCACAGGCACCAAGGTTGTTGTTAGACCAGTAGCTGTTACTGGCCGATAAGTAGTCTTTTCATTTACTTCTCAATTCCCGGTCCTCGTTCTCGATCCTATCAATTTCTTTGCGCTCCTCCGCGTTTAATCCATCGACTCCTTTTGTCGGCACTTCACCAGTTCTGACCATTTTCCACTTACCTGCAGCGTCGAATTTGAGCGTGAAGAAAAAAGATGCGCGTACGCTTTCCTTTTCGCTTTTGCCGTAGCCTGCGCGAAGGCGGCTGAATGCAGCTGAGGGCATCAGCGACATAAAGCGAGCGAGTACGCGAAGCGAGTTTCAAATCCGTGTCTGGAGCCTCGGCGGTTCATTCCTCCACCTCAGTCTTCGTTTTCCCAACGTTCTTCACGGACGCCTTGTGTTGCGCGTCAAAGGAAATCGTAAAATGCAGCACGCCGGTATAGCTCTTGTCATCATCCCGCGAGAGCATCATGTCCTCGCTGGACAACTCCAGCTCTCCTGACTTCAACCATCTTCAAGGGCGTCACCCCGCCTCCATAGGGTTTTACGTTCCCCTCCTTGTCCCTTGGGAAACTTGATCCGCGGCGACGGCAAATTGTCCGGCAAAAACACTTTGTCGAAACCCGAGCCGTTCCAAAAACAAACAAGCGCTCCGCGTTCGACTACCCTCGCACCCGGCGGATTCGCACGAAAACCATACGCCACTCGCTTCGAGTCAGCCGACCATACCAGGACCACCTCGGAGGCGTCGAACAGATCGGTGTCCTCCTGGCCACTATGTAAAGTGACTAACACTGTGCCGGACTGCTTCTCGATCAACTCAACTGTCGGATGGTACTCATCGTCCTTCGATTGAGTTATCTTAAGGGCGAAGCGCCCATCGGGAGAGGGATATTTGATTTCTTCTTCTGCCACTAACCACTGCCAGGGATATGCGAGACAGCAGGCAACTGCGATCGACGAGACTAATCTAACTTTCATTCTTTGAGATGAGCCGCCTCGTCAAGAATCGCGGTAATTACTGCCTTCAGTGAGGTGTTATCCTTGGTATAAGTGATGTCGTCAATGCGCCATCCGTTTTTCACCTGAATAAGCTGGAAAACGAGTACTTGCTCTTGCTCAGGCTTCTCTTCGTTAAATAATTTGAAGCGTGCTTCGAATCGCCCAGTTTGCGGCGGCGTTGCCTCAGCGATGTGAAGCTTAAAATCGAGGTGGTCGTCGAAGTCCTGAGATCCAAGGATTGGGTCGAACTCGAGTCCGCAAAGGTCGCCCTTGGGACAGTCCCGCTCCAGCTGCGCGTTCTTTAGGAATAACTTGGTTAGTTCGGGACTAAAATATTTCGACAGCACAGCGCGATTGCCGAGATTGAGTTCTTTGTGCTCCCACGGCCGGTGAGCCTTGTAAAGCGCGCGAATCACCTCCTCCGGGTCGTCTCCCGCGGCGACCGCAGATGACGCAACCGCTGTTAGCAATGCGAGAATAAGTGCCTTTAACGTGATCATCTTAGTGTGAATTCCTGAATGGAGCTGAGGGATCAGCGACATAGAAGGTAAAGCCGCGACGGGTAGCGGCGAGCGAGCGGGGACGCAAGCGAGTTTCAAATTCGTGTCTCTCATTCTTCGAGGTGCACCGAGTTCATGATGTGATCTATCTTCTGCTTTAACTCGGGCGCGGTGTTCAGGTTTGAGGTAAAGGTGATCTCTAACAGCTGGCCTTTATAGGAAGTGGTTAGGAAGCGCGTGTAAACGGGGCTGTTCGAGTAATCTTTCGTTCCTTTTAGCATTGGCACGTAACGCCAGTCCGCCCACTTCCGGCCATTGATGGTGACGATGTCTTTCTTCAGCCATTGAAGGTGCGAATCTTTCGGTAGCCAGTTGAAGCCTTTGCTGTATTCGGCCACACGCATCTTGAGATAACCGTCCAGCTTATCGGGCGTTAGTCCGTGTGTTCCGCGCAAAACTTCTCCCCACGCTCCATCGGGTCCTGAAAACTTGGCGAGCGTTTTTGGACTTTTCGGATCGTCAGCATCGCGCGAAAAATCCGGCGGGATGTCGAGCTTCAGCTTGCCGTCCAGGAGACTGACTGTTGTTCCTGTCGCTTCGCTATTCGCGGCGCCGCGATTGCTGTTAGAATCCGGTGCCGACCCTTCGCTTACTAAATCCGGGTCCAGTTTTTGAGCGCGCTTGAAATCTGCGTCAGCTCCAGCCGCATCTCCCTTCTCCTTCTTCAGCATCCCGCGATTGTAGTAGGCGCGCGCGTAATCGGGTTTGAGTTCGATGGCGCGCGTATAATCAGCAATTGCGCCGTCACGATCCTTATTCTCCGCCCTGGCGTTGCCGCGATTGTTGTAGGCAGCCGGATTTGTGGAGCCTAGTTCGATTGCTTTGGTGTAGTCGGCAATAGTGCCAGCCGTGTCGTTCTTGAGCCGTTTGGCTTGAGCACGGTTATAATATGGCGCGTCATCTTTTGGATCGAGTTCGGCTTGCGCGGTCGAAATCAGCGATAGCACCGTCCAGGTCACCCTTCTTCGCTTTCTCGATCCCGCGGGCAACGAGATCGCCGTCAGACGCGTCCGTTGCCCGGAGCAGGTGGTGATTTCGCCGCCTGTTTCTCATCGGCGTCCCAGGTGTAACTGACGCTTCCATCGGGATCGCGCACCAGCCTCGCGCCAACGGCCACAGCTCTTGCGGCGGGCTTCTCGCCGATTGGAATCACCTGGACGTAAAACGAAACTGGTTCGCCTTCGGTGCGACCCAACGCGCCCATCTTTTCCAGATCCTCCGAGGCGTGTGCGCCGCTCACGATTTTTTTGAGGAATCCCAGCTTAACCAGCGCGTCGTGCGGAAATTCGACGATGCCGTAATGATTGGGTGTCGCGGTATCCTTGAGAAAGGCCGCGGTAAGTGTCCTCGCCAATTTGTTTGGACTCCAAGATTTTCGGAGTCACCTCGAGCCTAACGACTCTACCTTTCCAATCGAACTTGTGTTGCTCGATGTCGTTAAAGCCGTACGCCTTGTCATCCACTGGTGCCCCGAGTGGCGGTGGCTCGATCTTTTTTTCCGCCGGCGCATAATCAAACGAGCAGTACATGACTTCCTTGCGCGCTTGCGAGTACATCGGCATCTCGGTGTGCCCGACGTATTGAGCCTGTCCCTGAGAATCGAGGACGAGCCAATATTGCGGCAACTCTTTCGGGTTGACGTTCTTCTCAGGAACCTTGAGCCGAACATGCAACAAAGTCTGTCCGTTGCGTTGCTCAGACCCCACTTTCTCAAATGGCGGTAACTTCCGATCGGCCATGATTGGCACGTGCACCCAATTGTAGATCAGACGATCATCCGGCCTGGTGGCGTGCCACGTCTCGCCATCGGAGCAAATCCAGGCTTTGTTTTTGATCACGATTTCGCGCATGGGCGTGTTTGGGTTCACGCCCGGTTCCATTGCCAAATCAAAATCTTCGCCGGAAAGAAGTCCCTGCAGCTTTATCGGCTTCTTAGCTGTGACAGTGCCGTTCACGGACCACACTCCGGTCTCCATGTTTTTCATCGCGGCATTTACGAGCGGATCCGCGTTTTCCTGGCCGGGTCCAGCTGGTTTCTTTGGTGGCTTGGCGAAAGCAAAAGGCGCACTCGAAAACGCTAAGAATGCAGCAATCGCCCAGATCCAAGTTGCACTAACAGGTATGGTCTTTTTCATGTTCGTTTTAATCCACTCTGTTACGGATCGTGATGACGGCCGGAGTTTTTCCGGGCCGATACATGGAAGCGCCGTAGCAGATGGCAGCACTCTCTTTGCGCGCGTACCGCACTTCTGGTTGTCCGTAGCACTCGTGCCCTTTTTCTTTATTCTCGCGCAATTGCTTCTCGTATTCCTCGCGAGTTAAACCTTCTACAACGTCATCGCTGCTTACGCCGTGGAATCGCCGATACGCCTCATAGTTGTCACACGATTCCTTGAGATTCGCCGCCCAACGCTCGAGGTAGGAACAGTTAGCCGTCTTCGTGCTGCCCGGAATGGTCACGTATCGATTTTCGGTGAGCGTGAGAAATGCAGGCTCCCCGGGAAGGGGAAACGGGGTTGCATAGTTTGGCGATAACTGGATGAGCTTTCGCTTGTTGAAATCGAAAGCCTCGACTGTGTCGCCATCGGTGCTGTCGAGGTGGCAGCTGAAGAAGGTAAGACGCAGCGGGCCTTCGAATAAGAAACTGTTGATCTTTATTTCCCGTAATGTGCAGCGGCTCGAACGATGGGAAGCCGAGAAGCCTGCCAATCTGTGTTTCCTGACCAGATTTTGAATCGCGGAACCACATCACCCAGTTCAGCACCTCCTCCGGGCCTTCACCCTCTTTCCCTTTGCGCCAGAAGATTTCGCCCGATCCATCCGGCGCCTTAATGATTTCTGGCGGGCGGTCCGTTGCATCAGTCACGGCATCGAGCGCTGTCACGCTCGAATGTTCCCGCTGCGCGGCGCTCTCGTCTGTTGTGGCAGGCGATGCGGCAGCCGAGACGGACTCTTCCTGCGGAGGAGTTGGTGAAGATGACGGCGCTTCCTCTTCATCGCCACTTGTGAAAGCTGGCGAGCTTTTCGTTGCCGAATACCAATCAGGCGCGGCATCGAGCTTCTTTAGCTTTGTGCCGCGAGGATCGATGCTCCAAACTTCTCGCGTATCATTTGGTTTCTCGCGGGTGAACACGATCGTCTCGCCATCGGACGCGAAAATTGGATCGCTGTCTTGTCCGGAATTGTCGTTGGTCAGTTGTCGCAACAACTTTCCGTCTTCACGATAGAGATAAAGGTGGGAATGACTTGTGCCTTTGGCTTGCAGATAGCGGATCGCCACGACGATTTCCGAGTCGCCGCGCGAAATCGGCGGCGCTGAAAGTAGCAGCAAACCCACAAGGCCCCATAACCGGAGGGATTTCAGGCGGCCAAATTGGAAATTTTCCCATCCGGTGTCAAGCTGTTGCTCGTTAGCATTACGACATAAGCCATTATTCAATCGACTCATGGGCGATGTCGTTCTATCAAATTGCAGTTTGATTCTACTTATTATTACCCACTAAAGACACGAAAAGACGCGAAGCCCTTAAGGCATCCGGGAAGAGACAGATATTTCCAGTTCGTATGTTTCGTGGACATCCCCTTCTTCTATCCATGGCATTTGCGTTATCCATGGTCAGTCTTTTCCTTTTACGGATTAACGGCGACCACGTGTGGCGAACGCTTGTTCATTTCAACTTCCGCGCTCACCCTCTGGATTTTTGAGTCCTGGTCCTTAAGGCGAGCAACAACAGTTTGCAGATCGCTCTTGAGCTCACTGATCGTGGCTTCCTGCTTTGCAGCATCGGATTTCAGTTGCCCGATCGTCGTTTGCTGTTCCTGCACTTTCTTGTGTTCTTTGAGGAACTCGTTGAGCAACATCGCGTTGACCTGATCGTAGCGCACGCTCCAGATTTCGCCGTTCTTGTTGCGGACCACGAGATCGGGATTCACCCCGGCCACTTCCTCGGCGATTAAGCCAAAGCAGGGTGTGTTTTTAGCGTCGCTCTTGTAGTGGAAGGTCACAGGCTTGAGCGCCAGAATCGCTTCGCTCGCCTTGTCCATTGGTTTAATGTCATGCTTGAACCGCCGCGACGAGACTATCGTACCCAACTTTCCAGTGGCATCGATTGCCATGGAACTCGCGGTGCCGGGATCAACCGACTGGTTATAGATCCCGCCAATATGGCAGGCTGACGCTCCAGGCGTTTCGTCCAAATTGGCGCCTATCCGGATGGTATTGCTCTCTCCTGCCACACCGATAACATCGGCGCCGATATCGATATTAAGATTGCCTGAAGTGAGAGCGCTGCCGGCGTTAGTGCCCAAAGCCGTGTTGCCGCCGCCAGTGGTGATAGTGAGCGCAGCACGACCGATCGCCGTGTTGCCGTCGCCGGTCATATTGGCGGAGAGGGTACTAAACCCTGTGGCTGTGTTGTTGTTGCCGGTCGTGTTGCTGAAAAGCGCTCCACCGCCGGTGGCCGTGTTGGTAGCACCGGTACTGTTGCTCAAGAGCGCGCCAGCACCGGTGGCCGTATTTTCAGTGCCTTCCGTGTTGCTCTCGAGCGCAAACACTCCATTGGCCGTGTTGTCCTGACCGATGGTGTTGTTTAAAAGGGCTGCCGCTCCGGTAGCCGTGTTGCCGGCGCCACTAGTGTTGTTTAGAAGCGCCGCCGCGCCAAACGCCGTGTTTTCGTCCGCGGTGTTGAACAGAAGCGTTCCCGCGCCCGTAGCGGTGTTGAGGTTGCCCGCTGCGTTGCTCCAGAGCGAAAACCAACCAACTGCTGTATTGCCGTCGCCAGTGGTCAGGCTAAAAAGGGCGTTCTGCCCCTCCGCTGTGTTAAACCCGGGATAGCCTCCATCCGGGACCGGGAAAACCGCGTGTGCGGACGGCAAAAGCCCAAAGCAAACAGCCCCAATCAGGATGTGAATTAAGTTTTGAGATTTCATATTATTTTCCTTTCATTGTTGTCGTCTGGTATAATTTTCTGTTCGTTCACCGATGTACTGCGTAAACCTTTTCGGGCGCTTCCTGCGCAATCGCCGACTCACCTTCTGCCTCTGGGACGACGCTCTAATCGGTCGCAGTAACGCAACTGCCCCTCGTTGCCCGGCAACTGTGGCGTCACTAGCGATCCATGACGTTGCATCGTCGGCAGACGGTATCCCCACGCTGCGATGGAAGTAAAAAGTCGCGACAAAATCAAGCCTGCATTCAGTGAGGCAAGGTTGGATGAGAATTTCAGCGTGCATTATCAATGCACTGGTAGTTAGCATTCCGACGTGAATGGTCGCGGAATCGCAACATGGACCGTCTCGATCTTTCTGTCGGTTGCTGCTTGCGCTGCCAATCTCTTTCTCGATGCGCCAGACGACAAACCCGTCTCCGCCGCATTTCGCGGAATGGAATGGGGAGATGAAATCGGGCAAAAAGAAATTCCTCTGAGCGCACGCGTAGTAACAACGCGTACTGGCAAAAACGCCGTGGGGCGCGATCTTCAAACTCGAATTCACGGATCTAAAATCGCGCGCTGAAAAACAACGCGAAATCCGGCCGGACTATTTCATCGTGACTGATGACCGGATAGTCCTGCTAAACGAAGAGGGCAACGACGCAGCCGCTAAGAAGATTTCGGCACTGGACAAACCGCCAGAATTCGAACCGAACGACATTTACGGCATCACCAGCGGGAGCTTCGAACACCAGGAGGGGGAGTGGAAAACAACAATCAAATTGAAAGGCGACCTCTGCATTTATGAGGCGAATCATCCCTCCGGACATTTCAAAAAAATCGTCTGGAAAAAGGGCGTGGGATTAGTTGAATACGCCAGCGGGTACGGCGCACATGCCGACGGGTATCGGCTTAAACGTGAAGTAACAGGTCAAAAGCAGTAAGATTCGGGGGAAGTTTTCTGAAGGGTGAATAAATTTATGCAATTCCTGCTTCAGTTACCGGCGCCGATTTCATTTTTTATCGTCTCGGCGATTACCACGTTCTTGAGTCTGGCCGGGCTTTACTTGGTGCGAAGAAAGTATTCGGCCGAAGTACTGAAGGAGAACCATGAAGTCGCTGCCATTGTCTTCAATGCCTTCGGGCTGTTTTATGGAGTGATGCTTGCCTTTGTTGTCTTTGTGACCTGGAGTGGTTACAGCGACGCCACCAAAGATTTGCAAATGGAGGCCAATCTCGCCGATGACCTTTTTCATATTGCGCAGTCGTTCCAAGAGCCGGCCAGGACAGTAATGCAGAAAGGACTGCTCGATTATCTCACTTTGGTTCAGAACGATGAACTCCAGCGGATGGCTGAAGGCGACATAGCCATTCATTCCACCGGAAAAATGTCAGGGCTCATCGAAGCGTTTTACCAAATGGACGAGAAATCCTGTCCGAATAAGCAGATATATGCCGAAGCCTTGAGTCGGCTGAATAACCTGGCTGAGTATCGCCGGCTTAGAATATTTACCGGCAACGACACCGTGCCACATGTTGTTTGGTTGGTCCTGCTCGTAGGCGCTCTTTTCACGGTTTGTTTCAACTATTTGTTCGGAATGAAGAATATTAGGGCGCAATACCTGATCACAGCCACGCTCACAGTGACAATGTCGCAGATTCTATTTTTGATCTATGTTCTTGATCATCCGTTCACCGGGGCAAACAGGATAAGCGCGGAACCCCTGAGACAGGTAATCGAGGTGATGCAGGCAAAGTGAACGATGGCTGTTCCAATTCTTCCTGGTCGTAGCAATGTTTTCCCGGGACACTTCATGCTTCGTCCCTTTCCCAAGGATAATCGCGGACTGTTTCCTTTGACCTGCATCCTCCGCCGGCCGTCGCTCAGACCTCAATAAGACGGCGAAGGGAGCTCCTACCTTTTCTTGCTTTTGCGTGTGGGCTTCCCCTTGCGCTTTGTCTTTGCCATCTTTCGTAGCTCGCTTTCGCTCATCGAACTTCGCCATTTGGCGCGATGCGCCCTTAAGCGACGACTTCGACTTCTTGCCGCGCTTTGCTGCAAGCGCAGCGCCGGCTGCCATTTGTTGTTTCTTTGATTTTGCAGGCATACATAACTAATTCGCGCGACGAGGCTAAACCGGATTGGCATGTCGTGCGCCGCGCAGCCGCCATAAGAAATAAGCGGGCACGCCGGTCAACACGATGAGAATTCCAATTCCTGACGTCGCCGGCGCGAGCCATGCAAGATCAATGGTCAACAGTGCCGATAACACGATCGAGATGATCGGTACAATTGGATAACCCCACGTTCGATATGGCCTCTCAGCGTTCGGCTTTTTGCGTCGCAAGATAATGACCGCGACCACCATCAGAAGGTAAAACACCAAATCCGCTGAGACGATGTATTCGAGCAGTTGATTGTAAACGTTCCCGTAACTCACCTGCTGTGTCGCGGCATTGGTTGTAACTGTGCGCGGCAAAACCAGGCACGGCTGTCCAAACTCCCTGCGCCACGAGTGCTGCCGCGGGAACACGAAATCGATTTGTCGTTGCAATTTTTCGGAAGAACAAGCCATCACGCGCCATGGCATAGTAAACGCGGGCTCCAGCGAGAATCAGCCCGTTGTCACAACCGAAAGTGGAAATCATGATCGCCGCGGCCATGCACATCGCTCCGGGCCGACCGAAGACGGTGTCCATCATTGCTACGGCTACGCGGTTGTGTGGCGCGTGCTGGATTTCCGGAAACGGCAGCACCGCCAGATAAGCAACGTTAGCCAGCAAATAAAGTACGACCACAACCGCGCACCCTCCGACCAGCGCGCGTACGAGATTTTTTCCCGGATCGCGCACTTCGCTGCCGATGAATGTCACGTTGGTCCACGCCGTCTGAGCGAAGAGCGGGCCGACCATTGACCTGCCAAAAAGCAGCGCGAGGGCAAGCGTGCCGGTGACGGCGAAGCCCGGCTGCGCCGCCTGCGGACTCCAGCCATTGGCCCATGAGTCCCACCATGTCGAGCTTAGTACGGCAGAATTGGCTTTCCAGCCTAACGACAAACCTATCACGACGACTGCAGTCAGCGCCGCGGTCTTTGCAAAGGTGAATGTGTTTTGGACAATTTTGCCGAGTCTCGAGCCCGCGCGTGCTCGTCCACGTCAGCAGCGCGACCAACGCGATCGCGACCAATTGCTCCGTGGACAAACTGATTGCGTAACCGCCTAACGACATTGGGGAGACCAGGTAATTATCTGGCGACACTGACGTGGCAAAAACGCCGAGAAACTTCGCGAACGCAATCGCTGCGGCTGCGATCGTTCCCGTTTGCACCACGAGAAACAATGTCCAGCCATACAAAAATCCGATGGGAGAACCAAACGCTTCGCGGAGAAAAACATAAACGCCGCCTGCTCGCGGCATCATCGTCGCCAACTCTGAACAACACAGTGCACCTGTAATCGTCAACAAGCCAGCGAGCGCCCATGCGAGTAACAGCCAACCCGGCGCGCCGATCAATCGTGATGACTCCGCTGACACGATGAAGATGCCAGACCCGATCATCGACCCGATGACGATCATGGTCGCGTCGATC
>CAVULE010000011.1:0-88554 GCA_963742315.1 uncultured Verrucomicrobiae bacterium | reverse complement strand
GCCGGTCCCTTGGCGAGCAGGCGAAGTTGCGGCACATGCTTAAATCAACAATCAGAAGTCAAAAAATCGGAAATTGAACCATGCCGTCCTTTGATATTGTCTCGGAAGTCGACAAACAGGAAATCGACAACGCGCTCAATCAAGCACGCAAAGAATTGGCGACCCGCTTCGATTTCAAAGGCAGCGTGGCCGAGATCGCTTACGAGAAAGACAAAATCACGCTTACGGCTGAGGACGCCAATCGCTTGCGAGGCTTGCGCGAGATCGTCATCGGTAAATTAGCGAAGCGTGGCGTTGACCTGCGAAACATTGAGCAGGTGGAAGCGGATATCTCGCCACTGGGCCACGCCCGGCAGGAACTGAAGATTCAGCAGGGCTTGGAAGGGGAAAAGGCGAAAGAAATTATCAAAGCAATTAAGGAAGCGGGCTTCAAAATACAGAGTGCGTTGCAAGATCGGCAGATTCGTGTGACTGGAAAAAGAAGGACGAATTGCAAAGCGTGATCCAGTTTGTCCGCGGAAAAGATTTCAAAGTCGCGACCAACTTCAAAAATTTCCGCGACTAAACGAGTAGACGGGTTTGGCGCGGATGGAACGCGCCAAACCCTATAATCAGTGACAAGTCGAATCTCGTCACAACAGCCGAGGAGCTTTTACCGCCCTGGCAGCCGTGTCGCCGTTCCTACACCTAATCCGTGCGCCAGCCTACAAGTCTGGGTGATCCAAAGCTTCTTTGCACCCGGTCCGACGTACATGTTAAAGCTTGGGCCGTCGGTGATTGACAGGGTGCCCGTGCAGTCCGCTGCGACCGTATAGGTTCCTACCCCTCCGGTGGCGTCGATGATAATCGTGCCCCCGATGTTCACCGTGCCGAATGGATTGAACGTCGTACCATCTCCGTTGAATCGCAGGCCTTGCAAAAACGAAGATTCTTTCGGGCGATCCGCCGAAACCAACACGCGTACGTGCGAGCATAACGGCAAAAGCGCAGCGATCCGCGAGAGCATCGCCTTGCCGAGGTAGCGCTTCCCCTATGAAGGGGATCGAGCGCTACGCTCGGCGACGGTTTGGCAGAGGCCTGCCAATGCTCACCGTCCTCTTACGACGATGGTGCCGCTGATGACACCACTGGTCTCGCCGGTATCAAGGTTCGAGCATTGGTCCGTGGTGAAGCTGCCTTTGGCGCCAGTGTACCGGCCCGTTCCGCCGATAATGGTCCAGGGATCCACATGGCGAAGATCGCCGTTGGCGCATAAACCACTGTTAATTCCCAAAAACCACGCTAAAATGCTGTCACCGTTGGCGGGGTCTCCCACTATCAAACGACTTCCCCCGGCGTTCCCAGGTGGCGTATTCGCGAAAGCGAACTCCACTGGGAGCGAATAAAACAGTGTGAATGGACCAAGCGCCGTGTCGGTTGACATGACGCTTCCATTGACATAAATCCCTTCCGCTGGATTGGGAAAAGGCGCGCCACTTTCGCTCCCTGCGATAGTACCATTAATTCGTATCACTCCCGCTTCCACCGCGGAGCTGACGAGCGCCACGGTCAGGAAGATTGCTGTCATTAAGCTGATTCTTTTGATGTTATTCATTGTTTGATTTCCTTTGCTTGTTTTGGCCTTCTTTGACTTCCTCATCATGAGAAGTCATTTCTGGCCGTTCACTGAAGTTACTTGGCAGGATTTGGCGGTTCGTTACGCGGAAAGATGCTTGGCGACGCTAAATCGTTAAAACGTGAAGCGTTGAAGCCCGGCGGTGCCAGAGCTGAAGTCTGTGTTCGTTTGCTCAACGCTGAGTCAAGCTCCAGCCAGCCGGAAGCGTTGGACCATTGGCGCTGCCGGTGAAGACATTGTTGTCGAGATACCAGAGGGTGGTTCACTGGACGCTCGCACCATAAAGCACGTAATCGGGCTTGCCGTCCGCGTTGAAATCGGCCGCTCCTATCAAAGTATAGCCGCTTGCAATCATCGGCCCATATGCACCGCTAATTAAAGTAGGACCGGACAAGTACCAGATCGCCGTTTGGTGCGTGCTTGCACTGTAAAGGAGATAATCGGTCTTGCCGTCGCCATTGAAGTCCGCCACGGCAACCACTCTCCAGTTAACCGGCAGAGTTGGTCCCAAGTCACCGCTGACAAAAGCATTGTTGTTGAGATACCAAATCGCTGTTTGCCGAGTAGCGGGAGAATAGAGCACATAATCGGGCTTACCGTCCGCGTTGAAATCGCCCACTGCTACAAGATCCCAACCGTTAGGAAGACTCGGGCCGAAGGCGCCGCTAACAAAGCTCGTTCCAGACAAATACCAGATTGCCGTTTGCTGGCTGGTAGAGTTGAAAAGCAGGTAATCGGGCTTGCCGTCACCATCGAAGTCTGCCACACCGACCACTTTCCAGTTAGCTGGAAGAGTTGGACCAAAGGCGGCGCCGACAAAAACATTGTTATTTAAATACCAAACCGCTGTTTGGTGGCTTGCATTGTAAAGAAGATAATCGGGCTGGCTATCGCCATTAAAGTCCGCCACACCAAGTACACCCCAACCAACCGGAAGAGTGGGAGCGGAGGTGCCGGCGACAAAAGCATTGTTGTTCAAGTACCAGATCGCCGTGCTTGCCGGCACCGGTATTTTTACTTGAAGCGTGAAGTTTTGGTTCGCTCCGGTTCCCCACCTCCATACGTAGGTGCCGGGTGTTCCGGGAATTAACTGTCCAAGAGTACTGTCGCTGTAGATCGTGCTGCCCGATAGAGCAGTACCGGAGACATACCCCGCCGGAACAGTGAGAAAGACTCCGACTAATGGAAAGCTGCCTATCCCGACCGTGTCGCCGCTGGGACTGCTGACAAATATTCCGAAGGGAGGTCCCCCGAAAGTCGGTCCACTTATCCCACTTATGCGTGACCCGAAGACCCACAAGAGTCAGTCCAGTCAGATCAATGGCTCCGCTTCCGGTGGTGACGACATCGGGCCCGACTTGCTGCCGCGTTACGATGAAACCGGCTTGGGCGGGCCGGACGGATAGTAGCCACGCCAGTACGATTGCCAACGTGGTCGCCAGAATGGGTTTGAAGAATTCGAGTGATTTCACCTTTTGTTCCTTTAGTTGATTTGGTTTTTCTCATTTTGGCCTTTCTTGACTTCCCATCATGAGAGGTCATTTCTGGCCGTTCACTGAAGTACTTGGCAGGATTTGGCGGTTCGTTACGCGAAAAGTTTGGGGACTTTTCAGACTAGGGGCGTTCGGAATGGGCGCAGCTCACGGCTGCTAGCCGAAATGCATCTCGCGATGCACAATCGTCGAACATCGAGATCGGGCCGCTGGCAAGTTGCTGCGAACTACAGGCCGGCGCCTGTGCTCCCCGGAAGATTACTTCGGCGCGAGGACGCGACGATTTCTGAAGCTCGGATCGCCGCGCAACGGATATCTCCGGCTTTGAATTTCCAGGTAAGTTGTTCCCGCTGCGACTAAAATCTCTTCTTTAGCTGGACGTAACAGAACCGGCCTTTGACATCGGCAAGGGATGCGTCGTAGCCATACCCGAAGGCGAAACCGCCGGCGAACGGCGGATCGGAATCGAACACGTTCTGCACCCCGAGCGTGATCGTCGTGCCATTCAACCAGGCGCGCCATCCACAAGCACCGTACTCGGCGGTGGAGATGGGCACGACGTTTTTCTCCTTGCCATCGGACATCTTCACGTTCTTACCGCCATCCTTGGCGAAACCAGCCACTTCCTGCTGAGCCACCGGCGCCGGTAAATTAAACGTATAAGACGCGATCAGGTCGAGCGTGGTCAACTCCCGTATTTTGCGCGCAAGGACAGGGCCCAGGTCGAGATTGTCATCTTGATACTGGCCGGTGTAGTGAACGGTCGCGCCAACATCGAAGCCGGTGAGCCAGGTGTCAGCCGGGCCGCCCCAGAACGCGCTGGCAAAGGCTCGAGTGTGCGGCAGCGAGCCGTTTAAAGTTGGTGGAGACACATACGAACCCGAGAGCCCAAATCGGTGAGTGTCGGGACTTATCTGAAGCTCGAACCGGGACAGGTAGGTCCCATTGAGGGTAAAGGTGAACCTACCAAAATCGCCGCGACCAAAGCTCGCTAAATCCAGGATATAGATCGCTTCGTAATCGAGACCTTCTACCACAGTGCGGGTGAGGTTTAAGGTAGGCAAAATGACGGTCGTGATTGCGCCAGTTGTTGGATCACGAATTACATCCTGCGGAAATAACTTTTCATGATCGATGATGAAATCCCCACCGGGCACATCGGCAAGCGATCGAAGGTCAATATGCCAGAAATCAGCGCTCAGGGTAAGACCTCTGATCCATTTCGGACTGTAAACTGCTCCATAAGACCATTCGTAGGCAACCGCCGGATTGAGGAGAGGGTTTCCACTCAAGAGGAGCCGAGTGCCAGCTCCTGGAGGCGTCAATCCCTTCGGATCGTGAAAAAAACCGGGGGGGAAGAAGAATTCGGTGCCGGCCGGCGTAAGGTCGGGTAGTGTCGGCGCAAGAAACGCTTCGCTGTAAGAGCCACGTAAGGTGAGAGTGCCAATCCACTTGGGGTCAAGCGGTTGCCAGCGAACAGAAAATTTGGGCTTCTGCCCGTCAAACTGGGAGTGTTCCTCAGGCAAAACGGAAGGAGCAGTGGTCGCAGATGTATTCTGGCTATACCATTCTTCGCGCTCGGCGATGTCGAACTCGAGACTGTATGCTCCTGGCAACTTCCACGCCGGGCTGGTCACCGGAATACGCACTTCCTGATAGGTTCCCCAAACGTCCCGGTTTACCTTTGAGGCTTGGAAATTCCTGCCACCGATTGTGTCAAAACTGGCGTTCTCCGAGTCAGGATCGTTTCTCCACCTTTCCCCGCGGTACTCGAGCCCAGCCGCGAAGGAGACCGGTCCGGCGGGAAGATTGAACAGCTCACCATTGAGATGGAAATAAGCCAATGGCAACTCGAACTGGCCGGTGTTATGCAGGGTAACATACACCCGGCTAATCGCGGCCTCAGTGTTGCGACCGAGGAATCCAAGGAAGGGATTAAACGCTGTGGCCGGGTCCGTATCCAACAGCGCGTCGCGTAAGCCCGCTGCGCTTACCAGCCCACCAGTGAGGGTTTCCTCGTCGTTCCGGGAATAACGGAAACCCAATTCCCAATTCCAATTCTTGAAGTAATCGCCAAACTCTCCCATTTGACCGCGAAGTCCGGCATCGAACAGCATGTCGTGGAACGTGGTCTTGGATGTAACGCCGCCTGTGTCTTTAATGCCGCTGAAATGAACTCCGGTAGTAACAGGCGTGCCATCGGGCAAAGTCGCATCCGGGACCGTGAAGGGATTAAACGGATTTGCGATCGGCACACTGATGCCCTCAGGACTAAAGGCAGTACCGTTCGGGTTCTTGAATGGATCCGGGGAAAACCCGGCAGCCGCCCCGGCTCCATCAAAAAATGAGCGGGTGTATTTGAAGTCGGCAAACACCGTTAAGTACTTGTCACAAATATCGCGCGTAAAAGAGCCATAGATACTTTGGCGATCCGCCGCTGGAATCGTCGCGGTCACAGCCGCGAAGTTATAAAGCGCGAAGTTCCCATCCGGGTAAGGGACGTTGTTGGTATAGTAAGGCGAAGTTGAGACGTTCGTGGCTGAATGCGGCGGCGGAGAGTTGCGGCTAAAAAACAACTTCGGGATCAATCGAAAGCCTAACGGAGCCGCGGGGTTGCCGAACGGGCCGATGACGCCGGGGAAATCCACACTGCGATTATCAAATCCGCCCCACGCGTTTTGGTTCGCGTTACTGGTAATGTTGCGGTCGCGACCGTAGATAGCGGCCCGATCGTAGGCATCGGCAATGATCACGATATCGGTCTTGTCATCTCCCGTCCCGGCAATCATCCACGTCTCCGAGCTCGCGTGCGTCATTAGAGGAGCCCAGGTTTGTGTTGCCAATACTGCCTCCAATCTCCAAACCACGGAATTTGTGTTTCAAAAAGATATTGAACACACCGGCCACCGCATCGCTGCCATAAATGGCCGAGGCGCCATCCTTCAAGATGTCGATATGATCAATCATTGGGAAGGGAATAAGATTGATGTCCACTCCCGTGAGGCCGGGCGAGGCACCTGCGGCAACCCCGCCGCCGCTACCAATTATCGCAGCGCGCTTTCCATCGATGAGAACCAGGGTTTCTTCGGGCAATAAACCGCGCAGGTTGGGTATGACGCTACCATTCCCGCCACCAACGCCATTTGCGTTCTGGTTAATGGTCGAGCCCATCTCCTGCGGCAGCTTGGTCAGCAGGTCGGTTGCGTTGCGCGCGCCTAATTTCTCGATGTCTTCTGGGCGATAGGTATCCACTGGATTTGGGCCTACTTCTTCGGCGGTTGGAATATGTGAGCCGGTAACAACCACGCGTTCGGCTTCGGCCTCCGTGGGAATTCCAGGTGTCGGCAAGGGATTCTGTGCGGAAACCGAGCAGGCAAGTAAAGCAAACAATCCAGCAACAGAAGCAGAGATGAAGTGCGGTAGTTCGAGTCGCCGAATCGGATTTCTGCGCATCAGCTGATAGCCCTTGGCCAACGATGCCGTCACTTCTAAAGCGGTAGCAAGCTAATTTGTAGCATTCCGCCTTATACGATCCTCCTCTGCGCCTTACTTATTGGTAATCTGCGTCAGCTTCTTCCGCGAGGGTCATGCCTCTGCGACTCCGCTTGGATCCTATTTGGAGCGTGCCGCTTCCTTTGGTGCGAGAGAGGCGATCCGCCTTCGCTAATCTTACGGCGTGGTTGACAGACCCAACACTACTTTGGTGCGAGCGAGGCAACGATTTTTTCGAAGCGTGGATCGCCGCGCAACGGATCCCACAGCGGGCTCAAGCGCAAGTTGCCATAAGTGTTAGGAGCCCGGAGTTTTGCTGAGGGCTTCAAGTTGCCCAAGCGCCAATTCGCGTTCGCCTGTCCAGGCACAGATGATAGCGAAGTAAAGCTCTACGTATGGCTCAGTGTCTGCGTCTTTGACGCTGGATGCCAGTTCTATTGCGCGCTGGCCTTCGCTCAGTGCCTCTTCTTTTCTTCCCAAGCCCGCATCGATCAGCCCGAGGTCAGCAAGTAGAACCGCATCATCAGGGTGAACGCGGATCTCTTCTTCCTGTTGTGCGCGTGCCCTCATAAAGGAAGCGCGTGCAGAAGTTTCGTCTCCTTTCAAACCAGCGACTACACCCACCCAAAAGTCGCGGCCAAGTTGCGGGAACCACGGGAGCGAATTCTTCTGGGAAAGCAGCGCCGAAGCGCGGCCAGCGGCGTCCCAGTCGCGATCGTACAAAGCAAGCGTGTAGCGCTGGCCCGCCACAAATGGATCTTTCTCTGACCCAGGTTCATTGGTCAGGATCTTTTCAATTGCAGCACGGCAAGGCCCTGTGTCCGCTCGCCGTTCTAGTTCGACGTGAGCGCGAAAAATCCGCCCTGGCCTGCGGTCTGGATGAAGTGCAACGATGCGATCCATAATTTTGGCCCACTCGTCATAGTCGTGCAACCACGCGTAGGTCGATCCGAGGTTAATCAGGTAAGGGAGGTTTCGAGGATCGAGCTCACATGCGCGCTCGAGATTGTGTATGGCGTCAGCCCAGCGACGCTGACTGCGGTCCATCGATCCAGCTAACTCGTAAACTTGCGCGTTATTGGGTAAACTCTGTTGAGCAAGAGCAAGTTCGGCGCGCGCGCGGTCATAATCCGAATAGCCCCAATAAAGGTGCCACGCCAGCGCCAGGTGCGCTTCCCCCGAATCCGGCCTCAACCGAAATGCAGAATCTATGGCCGACTTTGCCAGGGCCAAACGAGCCGGGGTGTGGTCGGTCCCTTCCTGATAAATCAAATCGTGCACAAACGCCAGCTGGCAATAGGCGAGAAAGAAGTTAGGATCACGAGCAACTGCCTTATTAAGCAGGTCCACAGCCTCAGAAAGAGCCTTCTCTGGAGCATCAACCGGGCCTGGAGGCACCTGGGCATTGTAAATCATCGAGATAGCTCGGACATAAAAATCATAGGCGACCAGGTCCTGAGTTGGTCTTTCTTCAACAGACGCCTTCTCACTAGCTGACAGCTTGGCGTGAAGGCGCTGGGCGACTTTTTGCGCAATCTCAGCTTGGACTGCGAACAAATCATTCAAATCGCGGTCGTATTCCTCGGCCCAGACGTGCGTGTCCGTGCGCGTGTCGATCAACTGCGCGTTCAAGTGAATCCGATCACCGCTCCTGCGTGCGCTTCCCTCCAGCACGTGAGACACGCGAAGCGCATCGCCGATCTGGCGCACATTTCGTTTGCCGCGATATTCCATCACGCTGGTCCGGCTGATGACTTTGAGATCGGCGATCTTCGCCAGCTTGGTCAGAATGTCGTCCTGCACACCATCGGCAAAGGCCGTGTGTTCTTTCTGTCGCCCAGATTTTCAAACGGCAGAACGGCGATTCCAGTTGTTAGCGGTTGCCGGATCAATTCACTTTTCCACACGATCCAACCAGCAGCTGCCGCCAGCGCGACCAGAGACGCTGCTAAGAAGCGCGCTGGTTGGATTGCGTTGGACCCACTTCCTTCCTCGCGCGAAAACTCCAGTGTGGCGCGCCTGAATCGGTTCATGCTTTAGCCAGCGTTCCAAATCCTCAGCCAGCGCGAGAGCGGAAGAGTACCGGCGCTTTGGATCTTTCTCGAGACACTTGAGGCAAATTGTGCTGAGATCGCGATCTATTTTCGGATTTAAGAGCCGCGGTTGCTTCGGCTCGGTATCCAAGCAGTAGCTTGATAGTCTCGTAGGTTGCTCCACCGGCAAAAGGCGGCTGACCGGTCAGCAGTTGGTAAAGTACTGCACCAAGTCCATAGACATCTGTGGCGCTGCTGATGGCCGCGTTGTTTCCCATTGCTTGCTCTGGCGCCATGTAACTAGGCGTGCCCAAAACTTCCAGCGTGCGCGTCATCGTGCTCTCCGTTTCCACCAGCCGGGCCAGTCCGAAATCAGTGAGATGCGGTTCGCCTTTTTGATCGAGCAGAATGTTCCCCGGTTTGATGTCGCGATGCAGAATTCCATGTTCATGCGCGTAATGCACGGTGCGCGCCACCTTAGCGATCAATTCCGCCGCCGCCGGATCGGCATTGGCTCGCGCCTGGCCACTTCGTCGAGCTGTCCGCCTTCGACGAACTTCATGCTGAAGTAACAAGAGCCATCGCGCTCACCGACTTCGTGAATCGGCACGATACCGGGATGCTCCAACCGCGCTGCGGCTTCTGCTTCAAGGCGAAAGCGCTTCAGGTGCGCTTTGCTCGCCCACTGACCAAGGCTAATGACTTTTAAGGCAACGGTGCGATTAAGGCTTTTCTGCCGGGCGCGAAATACCACGCCCTGACCGCCGCGACCAACCTCTTCCAGTAATTCGTAATCGCCCAACTCTCCCAGCAACTCGGCCGCGCGGGCTGTTTTTTCCTTACCAGGTGCCGCGTTCGCATTGTCTTTTTTAGCGGAGTCGTGGTCATCCGCTTTCGCCGATCCAGCCTTCGCAGCTGCTTCGGCGGAGTAGGCGGCTACTGCGGACGAGTCGCCAGCGCCGCCAATCGCTGCTTCCAGGACGCAGCCGGTACAAAGTCCTTCCGGTGCGTCAGAAAAGACTTTCGCGCCGCAATTGCGGCAAATTCTGATTACTCGAATCATTACCGGAGCGTCGCTGCGCACTCCCCCATCTTGTACTGGTAAATTTCCGCCATACGTTACGCTCGGACCACCGCGATGAGATGGCGCAACTCGTCTTCGATATCGCCGGGCGTTGCAACTGTCTGAGCAATTTCCTCTCGCAATAACGATTGGTAATGCTGCCGAAATCGGTAGAACGCCTGCCGAACCGCATTTTCAGTCATGCCCAATTGCGCAGCAATGTCCTTCTGAGAGGGTGCGTCTGGTTCGCCCGGCAGCAATTCCTTTAGCGAATCAAACAAGGCAGCGTTGCCTGCCCTCCGATATTCATCTTTTAACAGGTTGAGCACGCGTTCCAGCACCGTCGAGGCCCAGCGGCGTTCATAAATCAGCTCGGCAGTCACTGGGTCCGCTGGTTCCATCTCGACCCGCTCGTCAGCCCGCAGTTCTTCCAGCGGGATGAGCCGCTGCCCTTTTCCTCGCTTAATCGCCATTCCACGACGCCGTTCGTCAGCCAGAAAATATTTCAGCGCTCCAAGCAGGTAAGAACGAAGTCGCCCCTGTTCCTTGCGGACAGCGTTCAGATTTCTGTGCTCCAATAACGACGCGAAAAAACCCTGGGTAACATCCTCCGCCGCCTCTGGCCCAATGCCTTGTCGCCTGACGAAGCTATAGATGGGCCGCCAATAAACGCGGCACAGTTTTTCAAGCGCCTCCTGTGCCTCGGGCGATTCGCCCTGCGCCTCCAGCACCACGCTCCACTGCGTCGTCGTAAAAGCGATCCCGCCGCGAGATTCCGGACCCGCCGCGCTCAGCGAGGCCACGTCATCAGCAGGGGCGCCCACGCTCCAATTACAGCAAAAAGGCGTGCCGAAATCAACGCCTGCATGTAAGCGACGACTCATTCCGGTCCGACCGGGCCGAATTCGAAAGCTGAACCTGGCCGTGTGGATAGAGTCCCATCGCAGAGCTTTATTTCTTTCCTCTTGACTCGAATCGCATGCTCATCGGGCGCAACACCGCGCCCAGCTTGGCAAGCGTAGAATTGAATAAATTCGGCGCTGAAGGGCAGTATCCGCGAAGACTTCGCCATCACGGTGGCGTGGGCGGGCGAGAAGGAGCTGGCCTTGCAGCAAGTGGAAACTGGACTGCGTGCTCCCGACGCATCGCAGATGCTGAGCTACGGCCAGTTGAAGCTCCATCCCTACTGGGATCCGCTTCGCGGCGATCCGCGCTTCGAGCAAATCGTCGCCTCGTTAGCGCCGAAACAATAGCGAGAATTTTTGGGACACTTTCGGACATGGAAAATGCGTGATCCTTCCCGAAAACAGCGCATTTAGCGCGACGCTCATAACGTATGAGACGCTTCACTTTCTCTTCTCCTTCGCAGGAAATGGAAGAGAGCGACACTTTATCCACCAAGATTATCCACTCGCCATTTAATTCTGGTTAACCGCGCCGCAAAGCTTCGAATTTCCCCACAGGACTCAATGGCATTGATTGCGGACTGGTATTCTCAATTATCACTCACGCGCCCTCACGTTGTCACCATAGGTAAATCGGGAATTGGGCTAGTCCCCATCTATACCGCAAATGGTCTAAAAACATTTGTCCGGCGTATAAAGCGGTGGATAACGCGCGAGATGGGCGCGTTAATTCGTGGGGCGCGCGGACGCCGAGTATTGGAGGGTTTTGACGGCGGCATATGCTTGGATGCCGGAAGCAACGAAAGTTGCTAAGGCGATAAGGACGACAGCGATGGTGATCCAAAAATTACGGCGGTCCAGTTTTGTGATGAACTGCTTCATCTGGAGATGATTGATCACAAGGGCGCGGATAATTTGGCGGTGTTGCACGTTCGGATTTGGAACGTCCTCATACGCGAGTGATTCGAGGTAATGCTGGAGTTGCTCGGGAGCAGCGGAGAAAACTGTTCCAGATGTGAATGCTTTGTTAACCGCTACTTCGGCTTCAATCCGCGGGTCGTCGGCAGAGGGATAAGAGGTCATGACGGCGGATCGTTGTGGAAGGTGGAAGATTTTGCGAGCGTCTTAAGGCCCGTCACTTCACCCTTTCATTTATTATGGTTTTTATAGACAAAGACGGTGCGGATGTGGGAACATTGCGAATCACGTTCAGCCGCCGCGTGGCGGTTGTGGACGACAAACTAAGTAAAAGTATGACCATACAGGCCGCCCGCTGGTTCTCCATTCCCCAGCGGGCGGCTTAAGCCCGATTCAGATTCGATTGACCGATTCGGCTTGCGACAAGTCACACAAGCGGTCGCGTGTCTTCGTTCCGATCGTCTCGACAACGTTCCACGCATCGTCGAGCACCTGAATTTCGCAGTGACCGTAGCCGGCGCGTTGGCGTGCGTAGCTGAGCGCTGACTCGCGCGCGTTTTCGCCGCAGTAAACCGGGCTAACGCCCTCAGCCTCGAAAACTTCCCAGCCGCCTCGCTTCTGCCAGCGCGGATTGCGTGACGGTCGGACCTGGATGATTCGCGCGCTCATTCCCAAATCTGAGCCGGTTCTGAGCGATAGGATTTCTTCCGGCTTGCCTAGGGAGTCTGCCTCGATCGCTGCAAAGATACGCCCTGGTCCGACCCCCGAACGGCGGTGAACGCGTAGGTCATCCCTGGATCCACGGTAAGCTCCATTGAAGTCGGCTTATGTTGATTGCCCGGCGTGTCCACGATTAAAACGTGATGTCCCGCTGGAATCGGCTGATCGTAGCGACTTCCCGGTTGGATATTGTGAACTTCGCCATCGATCGAGAGCTTTAGAAACGTGCTACTCCCAATCGCGGGCGACCTTTGCACAACTAAACGACCGCTACCGGTGCTGCTTGGCTGTGCAGCCTGACTGCTCCAGCAAATTGCGATGGCAAACGCAAGAATCGCAAGGACGCGAACGAACACAGATTTTAAGTTCATGGGACGAAATTTAATCAACATTAGCAAACGTCAAGCTTCCCAGCCGCCTTGCTTCTGCCAGCGTGGATCGCGTGATGGCCGGACCTGGATAATTCGCCCGCTCATTCCCAAAAGACTTTCGCGAGCACGATCGCGAGTGCAATCGCCATTACCGCGAACGTGAATTTTTCTTCAGGATCAGGGCTCCTTTGTGCAAACTCCGTCAACCTCGGGGGGCCGCGCAGGCCCCCGATGCTCAACTCAGCGCGCCGGGGGCGAGGGGTTGAGTGGAGTAACCAGCGACGGGGAAATGTTCGCCTTCATTTCCGGGCCCGCCGGTTTCGTCGGCGGTGTGCCTCTGACGCGAGCTATGAATCCGTGGGCAATGCCGGAAGCATCGATGTAACGACCAGTGATATTCCCCTGCGAACTGATTCCGTTAAGCGATGTAAAGGTTGACCCGGGAAAATCGAAAGTGAAAAAATTGTTTGGCGGGACAAAGAAGAGTCCATGAGTCACGCCTGAGCTGTCCGCATATCTGCCCACCACCCAGTTCCTATTGTTATCTCCAAACAGGATTGTCCCAACGGAGCCCGTGGGATCGATCGGGAAGTGCAGCGTCCCATTGGCGTCCCGGTAGTAGCCGTGAAGGATTCCTGAGCTGTCTATATAGTATCCCACCACCAACCGCTTTGAATCATTGATATCGTAAGCAAGGGTCGCGATAGCTGCCGGGATGCTAAACGACGTTATGGTTCCGCCAACGCTGACGAACGCCTGCTGGATCCCGGTTGCTACCGGGGGAAAAATAAACGTGCCGGTAAAATCGCCGGGATTGTTTATCGAAAGCACAGCGGTGAAGGCCGCGCCGGGAATATCGAATCCTGTGAAGGTGCCACCCGACAGGAAAAACCCGTGAAGGTTGCCATCGCTGGTGGCGTAGTCACCGACTACTGTGCGTCGGTTATTGATGCCTCGTCCTTCGGTAAAACCCACGATATCGTTAGGGTCGACGATCGGCGCGCTAAAGCTACCATCGCTGAACCGGACGAAACCGCGCGTCACTCCGTTGGAATCGATGAACTCGCCAACGACGTCGCCTCTTTCGTTAATCTTTTGCGGTTGTGTCTGATTTCCGGTCCCGGGATAATCAAAAGTCGTGATCACTTCAATAGAGCCTGAGTTCGCCGCTTGCTGAGCGAACGTCCCCATCAATGGGAACACGAACAGAACTGCCAGAATGCTGATAAATATCTGTTTTGGTTTCATGATGCTTATTGCCTCCTTAATTTAAATTTTCCATTGCTAAAACGCGGATGGGGCAAAAAACACAAGACCCAGTTGGCGAATTTCGATGAGGCCAGTTTGCGTGCAGCGCTGTCATGCCTTTCGACGGCAAGCGCTACATCGTCCAATCTGACGAGCTGCTGAGCGCATTTCTGGAGTTGGAAAAGACGTTGTTGTGATCCCACTGGCGTTTTAATTCTTTCCCGCGAGCGGATAGCCTGTTAAAGACGCGCCGTGACACGCGCACCGTTCGCTTTATTGGTATTTGTCGTTGCGTCGGCATTCTCGTTAGATCTACTCCCAGCCTATGATTCCAATTCCGTCTTACTCTCAGATTGCCGACCTCATCAAGAAAGGCGCGACGCTCGAAGCACAGGAGCAGATCATGCAGCTGCGGGAAGCAGCCATCGAACTACAGGAGGAGAATCTTGCGCTACGAGAAGAACTAAAGGGATTTCGCGAGCAGAAGTCATTGCGAGACCGCCTTTCTTTTGCCGGAGGGCTGTATTGGCTGGATAATAAAACAGACGGGCCGTTTTGTCAGGTTTGCTACGACCATGATCAAAAACTCATTCGCTTGCAGAACCTCAGAAATCGGGAACAGACAGATGGTTGGCGTTGCTTGCAGTGCGAGAATTGGTTCCAGTAGGTCTAACCATGCGGATGGGATCGTAGTGACTAGCGTAAACTTCCTTGGGCGAGAAGGCGGGTGAATTGCATGGAATTAACCGAGCCTAGCAGCTAGCATTTTCAAAATGGCGACATTTCTTTTCGCGTGGAATCCGAATAAGTGGAAGTGGAAAGATGAAGATTTAACAAACCAGATTCTCAGAGTGGCGGACACCGGGTCGGCAGAAGATAGTTGGAGTTGCGGCAACCGAACAGAACTTCCGATTGGAAGTCAGGTTCTTCTTGATTCGACTAGGCCAGGAACCTAGAGGTATTGTCGGGTCAGGTTATACAACTTCTGATCCTGCGTTTGGCCCGCACTGGGATAAAATGCTGGCGCGGCAGGGTAAAGAGGGCCTTTTCGTCGATCTCGAATTCAACTTCCTCTCGAAACAGCCTTTAATCAGCTGGAATGAACTTCAACGATCGCCGTTTTCAAAGTTCTCTTGGGGAATTCAAGCCTCGGGTGTGAGCCTTCCTGGGCCTATCGCTCAACCGCTTGAACGGCTCTGGGCACGTCGCACCAAGGGAAGCGATGCGCTATTACCCGAGGAACTTCCAACCACGGGGACGACCTACCCGGAAGGTGCTAAGAGCCGCGTCTCGATAAATGCGTATGAGCACAATGCCCAGGCGCGCGCCGCATGCATTGCTCATTTCGGATTTCGCTGCAGCGTCTGCGATTTGGGGTTGGAGGAGCGTTACGGGCATATCGCAGCGGAATTCATACATGTGCACCACCTTGTGCCACTATCTCGATTGTCTCTGGCGAAAACTTGACTAGCCGGATGGTTACGGCGGTAACGGTGGCAGTAATCTCGTGTGTCGGAGCCGGCGCAGTAACGGTCGCGGCTTGCGCGACCGGCGCAGATTCGCGACTGACTGACTCAGCAGCTCGGGTTCCGAGCCGGCTCATTTGTCTCCCGTGGAGGAAGCCACCGATAAAAATCACGATGGCCCAAAACGCGAGCGTTCTCAACGACACCGGGCCAGAAACAACCCTGACCGTTTTCGCATCTAAATCGACAGCAGGAATAAGCTTAGAGACGGGCCGATTCTTTGTAGTCAATGCCCTGCCGATGTAGCGTGCTTAAATACAACGCGGGCTGCGGTGCGTGGCTGTCAACGTCAGATTGAGTCCGCGCTGCGCCCTCGCGTTCAACCTGAGAGGGCGCAGCCGTCATCGTCAACAAAGCGGTTTAGCGCAGAGAGGCTTGCACCTCTTTAGCGTGGTTGAGGTGAGAGACGAAGACTGGACGACCGCTCTCCAGAAGGTTTTTCAGTTCGGCATTTTTTGCATTAGGAAGCAGGACCTTGTCGAGCGCACCAATGACTGATTCGTGATAGGCGACTTCGTTGTCGATGTAAGCCTTATCGAACTCAGCGCCGTGCATCGCTTTCAGTTTCGCCATTTCTTTCTCGCCATCCGATTTCAAGCTCTTGCTCGTGTCGCTTGCTTCCGGAGTCATCCCAAGCTTTTTAGCGAGGGCAGTCGCCTGGTTGTTCACTGAGGTGTGGTCGCGAATCATTGTCTCAGCGAAAGCTTTGACTTGCGCGTTCTTTGTCTTTTTCACGGCCAGGTTGCCGTAATCCACGTCAACCGAGTCGGCCGTGAGCACGATCTGGGCGATCTGGGCATCATTAGGCGGGGCGGCTGCGGCCTCTGTTTGGGCGTGAACAGTTGTGAACGCCGCTAGAGCGGCGGTGGTAATCGTGAGTGCAATGATCTTAAGCATGGGAAGGTTCTCCTGTTTTTGTTTTGGTTTGTTTGGTTATTGCCCGTCCCGGCAGCGGCTAGGCTCCTCCGAGGGACAAGCAAGTTCACGTAAAACGGCCTATTATAACAATTAGTCAATGAGTTTTTTGATTAAATCTGCATGTCGAGTTGCGCGATAAATAGATGGGTCTTTGAGACGGTCGCTCGTGCCTGAGGGCTTCGGCTTGGCGAGAAACCTTCTTGCGATCAAGCGTCCTCTTGTTCATCGAATCTGGCGCCGCGTTGTTTCATTTTCCTGACAGGGCGCGCTGAATGAGCCAGGCGACAATCGCCATCCCAAGTGCAGTTAGAAAAACAACCAGGTCAGCCATGTCTTTGTCTTTCCGGGGTAGCGTTCCCGCGCCGAAATGCGTTCTCCGGCGCAGTAACTCGCCGAGGTTCTCATGCCGCCTTCTTTAGTTCTGCTGCTTGCCTGAGGTTAATGTTCACGCAAAAACGTCCGGCACTTAGCGCATCTGCGAAGGCATGTCTGCCATTTCGGCAGCCGCCTCCGATGCCAATCCACGCTCACGCGCAGACGGCTCGACGGTGAAGCGCTTCGGTATGTTTGATGTTTCGCTCACGATTTCATCAGACGGCGTGCGGAGCCACCCAAGCAACAGTCGATAGCCTGTGTAAAGAAGGGCGGCCGCAAATGCGCCAAGTAGTAGATAGTCGGTGATAGTCATGTCACTAGTTTATCGTCAGGGGGTCTTGTGACTAAGACTCAGATTAGATCGTTTCGATAGTACTACGCTATGTAAGCGAATCGTGACGCGGAGTGACTATGCGACTGGAAACTACGTGGATTCACCTGGCTCCGAAAAACGACGAGTTCGCCGTTCGACATCGTTTAAGCCGGCGACGAAAGATGAACCGTGGAATGGCTCTTGTGATCAGATTTGGATTGCACTGCTTACCCTGACGGCGCTCGAGATCGTGCTCGGCATCGACCCGTTAATAACGATCGACTCGCTATCTTACCGTCATCACACCCTTCATTCCCTGCACCGATGGGTATGGGCGAAGCTGCAAAGGCGCCTTTGCGTCGAAAGGGGAAGGCTCGCATTTCCTGACCAACTTCGTGAATGCGAGATTGTCCCCGAGTATCGGATGGCTCAGGCAAGACGTTTTGCGGATGTGGCGGTACGGTGACTTCGGCGGAAGTCTCGCTTCGTCCGGGATGGTCGAATGTTTTTGCAAGCCGCGTCTTTCGTTTACGGGAGAGACGCGCCAGTTTGCCTACGAGTTTTCCGATTGCCGCATATAGGTTGCTGGCGAAGGCACGGCCATGAATGTCGCGCCCCGGCAGTGCGAGTCGCGCACTTGCTGAAAAGCGCTTTTTTGCGCCGCGCATGCCGACGCAATACGACGTCGGCTGCGAGGGCATCGTTCGCGAAGCGAGACACGAGCTGATCTTTTCTCGCGCAAATCGTCGCAATGCATTGCTCACGCTGAGGTGATGAGTCGTGATATGAATGGGCAAGTTAGTCATCGGCGCGTTAGTTGGTGGTTGCTCGTAAATCGTGACGACGTTGGGCAGAGAAAAACATTTCGGTTTTCTCTTCTTGTGTGGCGGCGGGGCGCGTCTATGCCGCGGCGGCTTGTGGCGAGTGTGCCGCCTGGCGTCCACGAAACATTTGTTCGCTCTTTGCGAGGCGAATCTCCAACGAGAATTCTCGTGAACGCTTCGAGAAAAAACTCGTGCTGTGTGGCGACGTAATATGGCTTTTTCTTGAGGAAACCAGCGACCGGTGGAGCGATCGTAACAAAGCCAATTTGCGTTTCAACCTGCCGGCCATGTGCCGCTTCATACAGAGAACGCAGGGCTTCCTTAACTTCTGCGTCGCACTTGGCGCTTTCGCGCAACACTGAATCGGCGGCGCCCAAAAAGCGAAGCTCATCGGTTTCTGTGTGCGTACTTGGCAGCGTGAGCAGACTTGCCAGAACCTCTTCGAACGGCTCTGAAAGATGAATTTCAGTTCGTTTCATATTGCCTCCTCAAGGTTCGATGATGCGATCGATCGCGACCGACCTTGATCGCTCCGCGTTGCTCCTCTCTTTTTCAATGTTCCGCTGAAATGGCTGAGGTATTGTTCGTTCGAAGATTCTCGATTTCCTGAGCGTGCGCAGCAGACGTAGCTTCGCGTTTTTCACATCGGCGGCCTCAGAGGCTGGATCTGCGATGATGCGATGTAGTTCCCAAACTTCGATAAGAGAACGAATCGTTTTCGGTTCGTTTCTGAAAAGCTGTGGACTCGATGCGTTGTCGGATATGTGAGCAGTGCAATCATGGGTCGCTTACGGTTGACGCCAGGAATCTATTGCTCGCGCCGTAAACGACGAAGATTCATATTCGATTAGACCGTTAGGTTTTCGTTATGTATCGTTTCCAGCGTGGAATGGTTGAATTTTCATCATCTGCGCTACTTCTGGACCGTCGCCAGAAAGGGAGGCGTACGAAAAGCGGCCGACGAACTTCACGTGTCGCAGCCTTCGATCAGCGCTCAGCTCAGGCTCTTGGAAGACTCGCTCGGCGAAAAACTTTTTAAGCGCAGCGGCCGCAATCTCGTGCTTACCGAAATGGGCCAGCTTGTGCTCACCTACGCAGACGAAATCTTCTCCGCGGGACGTGAACTGATGAATGCCGTGAAACAGCGCCCTGGCGGGCGTTTGCTCCGACTAAATGTCGGAATGACGGACTCGATTTCCAAGCTGATGGGTTTTGAATTCCTCAAACCTGCGATCAGCTTTTCCGAACCGGTTCATGTCGTTTGCCGTATGGCGGCGATCGAGGTTTTGGTCAATCAATTGCAGGCGCACCGGCTCGACATTGTGCTCGCTGATGAACCAGCCTCGAGCAGCCTGAAAGCAAAGACTTTTAACCATCGGCTCGGACGTTCCGGTGTCACTTTTTGTGCGGTGCCAGCGATCGCTAAGAAGCTCCGACGCAATTTCCCACAATCTTTGAATGGGGCTACTGCATTGCTGCCGACAGAAAACATGGGCATGCGAGCGGTGCTAGAGACTTGGTTCGATACTAAGGGAATTCATCCTCGTCTCCTCGGAGAGTACGAGGACTCCGCACTGATGGTTTTTTGTGCCACTGCCGGACGCGGCTTTACCGTCGTGCCTACCGTGGTTGCGCGAGAAGTCCTGAAACATTGGAGCCTGAGAGTTATCGCGAATGTCGACGAGTGCGGGACGGAATTCTATGCGATCACCGCAGAGCGGCGAGTGAAAAACCCGGCAGCTATGGCCATCACGGAACATGCATATTCGAGTCTATTTGCGTGAGCCGTGTTGCGTCCTTTGTGCTGATCCTATCGGCTTCGATGCCGCCCCTCCGAAGCGCGCTTCACCGATTGCTCGGAAGAGGCAACGAGAGCCAGCGGCGGCTCCTCCCGCTGCGTCTCGACCCACACGACGGCGCCAGCATGCAGTGCTACCGAAAGAATAAACGCTGCCACGACTGTCCATTTGCTCGACGGTTTGTATACCGCTGCGGGCGGCACCACGTGCCGCCGTTGAGTCCGGTTTGCTGCTGGAGGTCGCCATATCCGGATCACCCGAGCGTTTGGTGCTACCTCCGAGGTTTTCATTGTTGCAGTTTGCATATGAGTATTTCGACGAGAGGGTTGATACGTCCCGCCGTTGTGACTCTATGCACTATGCTCGGTTCGAATAAGACTCTGATTCGATCAAACGCATAGCTTATCACTATCTTTCACCACCCAGGCGCGACAGCAGGAGTCAGCTCGCGGAGTCCCGAGGATTCGGCAGACCGCGCGCGAAATGAACACCTTCACGGCGTGACCTGCAGCTCGCCCGCGGCGCCAATCATCATGTCTCGCATGTTATGATCGACAATCGGATACTTCCCTGGGTGCGGAATGATCGCGTCGAACACCACGCCCTGGCCTGGCGCGATCGGATAAGTGGAAACTCCGCTGAGCGCATGTTTCGCGTCACCATCGGGGTAAACGGCAGCGAACATTCCGCCGATGATGTGGAATGCGCTGGCGAGATTTGGGCCGGCATCGATGACGTAGAGCCGGACGCGTTGCCCGACTTTGGCCGTAAGCGGATGATCGTTGTACTGGAAGGCGATGCCGTTGAAGACGACTTCGTCGGGCCTGACGCTCATCATCTTGTCGTAATCGCCCGTCATGAGCGTCCCTTCGGCTTGCGCAGTGTACCATTCGCTTTGCACCAGCACGTAGCTCACGTCGGCGGGTGGCAGCGGCTCGGCTGGATCGACGATGATGGCGCCGTACATTCCGTTGGCGATGTGCTGGAGCACGGGCGGCGTGCCGCAGTGGTAAACAAATGCGCCCGGAGTGGCGGCGACAAATGAGAACTCCAGCTTCTGCCCGGGATTGATGGAGCGGTAGGCGATATCCGGCGCGACCTGGGCGGCGTGGAAGTCGATCGAGTGCTGCATTGTGCCGTTGTTAACGAAGGTGACGTTCACTGTTTGCCCCTGCCGGACATGCAGAATCGGTCCCGGCACGGTGCCGTTGAATGTCCATGCCTGGTATTGCACGCCGCTCGCGATCTCGATCGTCGTGTCCTTCGACTCGATCGTCACGGCAACAGCGTCGCCGTTCCCGATGAGTGGCGGCAGCACCGGCGAAAAGGCATGTGCGACCGGCGCACCCGAGGCGATGCTCAGCGGCGACACGGCGGCGGCGGCGTTTTGCGGAGTCGGTGGCAAGGCAGTCCTCGCGCTGCCGAGCGTCGATAGAGCAAAGACAAGGATGACGATGATTGCGCCGATCACGCCGAGCTGCTGGTCCCAATTGAGTGCCGGAGGCGGTTGCACGGAACGTTTCGGCGCCCATTCCACCAGCGATGCCCACTTCGGATAGCGACGGCTCGATGTAGTAATCGAGACTGTAGGGATTGCGGCCGAGCAGATGCTCGAAAAAGCGCCGCGGCGATGAACACGAGTGCGTATACCAACGCCGGCCCGACATTGGTTGCGCCAGAGGTATAAGGGCCCCCAAATCCTTCCGCGGTGGACCAGATCAACAGACTGAACAGCGCGCCAGCGAAGTAAGTGATGCGGCGCGCGAAACCGAGCAGCAGACCAATAGCAATTGCCGTTTCAATGAGCCGCGTGGCGGAAATGAAGAACGGGGTGTGCATCGTGACCAGACGCAGCCACATATGAAACCACCCTTGCAACCAATGCGGCTGTGCGTTCGCGGCATTCTGAAGGTAGCCGACGTAATGCGCGGCAAATCCCGGCTGCCATTTCAGGTAGGCATCGATCGCCATGAGAATGCCGAAGGCGGTGCGGAGTGCGGCGGCGGCGACGATCAGCCACGCTGCCGATTGGATTTCGGGGGTTGATTTTGCGTTTGCTTGATTTGCGACGGGTTCCATCGCTTAGCTCTTTTCCAGCAGCATTTCACCGCGCGCGATGGCACTCATCGTACAGAATTCGCGCGAGCGCTGCAGGGTCAGTCAGCACACCCATGCGACGCGCGAACGTATCGGCAATGCACACAGCGCGGCTTTTTGCTTCCTCGCTCTTTGGTCCAGCGAAGTTTTCGTCGACCGTTTCCGCGAACAAAGTGAGCCACCGTTCGAAATGTGCCTGCTGCACTGGAAGAACGGCGTGCTTTGGAAATGGCGCGCCCTGATAGTTACCGCTCCCGAATAGCAGGGATTGCCAGAAGCGGTACATCGTCGGGAGATGCTTCGGCCAATCAACCTGCGCGGTCTCGTTGAAAATCGGTGCGAGCAGCTCATCGCAGTTAACTTTGGCGTAGAAGGCATCGACAAGCCTCTTCACATCTTGCGCCGTTTCGATATCGCAGAGCACATTCATGAGGTTACAGAATCCACGCTCCCTCCAGGCGACTGCGCCGCCTTCATTTTCCCAGCGAGCGATCCAGCGATTGATTTCCCTAGGGCAAAATGCGCCGCGAGCAGGTCTATTCTCGTCTGGGAAAGAGAGTCTCTGCACGGGCGGATGTTGCGCTTGCAGCAGGAGATTAGAAGAAGGGAAAGTGAGCATTGGCTGGTTCATCCGGTCGTGAATGGCCATCTTAATCTAGTGCCGCGAGAATCCACGAGGACTTGTTTTCGAAGAAAGTGATAGCTTTAGGCTATGGAGTAATGGCACCCATTCGCACGCGTTGGTACCAACTGGACAGACAAGTAAATTCACGAAGTGCACTTCTCGTTAAGTGGCCTCGGCTGAGTAAGTGGCGGGATCCTGGCGGTAGAAGTGTGCGAGTTCTGCGTATAACTCAGGCTGTTTCGCACGAAGCGCACGCGGGCGCTCGAAGAATGCCTCGGTCGTTACTGCGAAGAATTCAGCGGGGTTCGTTGCGCCGTAGGTATCGAGGAGAGTTGGCGTTCCCGCGTCATCTGCTCTCTGCAACGCTTCGAACTCGCGACTCATCACTCGCGCCCAAGCGCGGTACTCCTTTCGAGTCGAAAGGGCGGGCGCACCGTCTGTTTGGAAGTCCTCGAAGTCGAGTTGATGCGCGAATTCGTGTAGGACCAGATTTCTCCCGTTGGGGGGGTCAGCGGCGTCGCGTTTAACTTCGTCCCATGCGAGCACAAGCGATCCCATTCGCCGGCCGGTGTGACCAAGACGGCCGTCTTCGCCCTGCTCCCAAATGTTGTTTCCGAGGTAGCGGTCTTCATGCGCGATGTAAGCCGAGGGATAAACGAGAATCGACGTTAGCTCAGGGTAGTAATCCGTCTCCCGATGCAACAGAAGGAGGCACGCCTGCGCGGCGATAGTGACACGGATCTCATCGGTTAATTCAAGTCCACCGCAACCTTCGAAATGTTTTTCTGCGAGGAAGATTTGCACGCAGCCAAGGAGTTCTTTCTGATCCGCGGGCGGGAGGCGCCGGAAAATTGGAACGTTGCGCGCGACAATCGATTTCCATGCTGACGGAAAAGGACGAGCGCGCACATTCCGGCGCCTTCGTTGTGTCAGAAAGTCAAAGATCATTCGCGTAAAGAATTTACCGCTTTCGTGCAGTCTTTATCGGAAACGCATTGCCCGCCGATCAACTCAGCGATCAAAATCTCCGGCTGCTTCGGGCTGATAGTGAACCTTTGTCACCTTCATTCGACGTAATCCGCCAGGCACCTTCCACTCGAACTGATCGCCGACGCGATACCCGAGCATTCCGGCTCCAATTGGTGCGAGCACAGAAATCTTTTCTTCGTCGATGTTTGCTTCAGAGGGGAAAACAAGAGTGAAGTCGACAGTTTCGCCGCTCTCAAGATCACGCATCTCCGCACGTGAGTTCATCGTGATCACGTCGCTAGGTACATCTCTTGGATTAACGATGATAGCTCGGTGCAGCTCTTCCGTCAGGGCTTTCAGATCCCCATGCTTGCGCGGATCGGAAGCCTCTACTTCCATAAGCAAATCTTCGAGGCGCTGCTTGTCCTGGCGGGTGATATAAATGGGATTCTTAATCCCATCATTATCTTCGCGGAATTGTCTAACTTGCATAGTCATCATCACAGACACTAACCATTCCGGCGACAGAGTTACTAAGACTTATGTACGATCATTACGATAGTCTTTCGTTATCGGGTGGCGATGATGCTTTATAGAAGATTTCAACAAGGATGATTGTAATTCTAAATCGCGGCGCCGGTCGCCATCTGGACGAGACTCAAGCGCAAATTAAGAAGTTCTTTCAGAAGCGGGGCATTGCTGCACGTCTGTTTGTTGCGAGGCATGGCGGGGAAATAGCGCAATTTGCGGAGGAAGCAGCGAGCAGCGACGCCGAAGTCATCGTCGCCGCGGGCGGCGATGGGACAATCGATGGGATTGCCACGGTGTTGGCTGACACCGAGAAGATTCTCGGAGTGCTGCCACTCGGAACATTTAATCTGTTCGCCAGTCGCCTCAACATTCCGCTCGATCTCGAAGCAGCCGTGCACACGGCAGTGAATGGACGCACCGCTGAGATTAATGTGGGCGAGGTAAACGGCAGGGTCTTTCTTAGTAGATCGAGCGTCGGTCTTTATCCTCTCGCGCTGCGGCACCGCGAAGAAATGTTCCTGCGATTTGGGCGTAGCCGATTCGTCGCGCTCCTGAGCGGGGCAACCGCGCTTGTTCGCTGGGGCAATATCATGACAATCCGCTTATCGACCGAAAGCGGGGAGCACCTCTTTCGCAGCCGCTTTGTCTTTATCTGTAATAACCCGGAAGAGCTCCACTACTTTAATTTGCCCGGCCGTGAATGTATCGACGCCGACAAGTTCGCGGTTTACGTGCCCAAACCGCTCGCCATGCCCGGAATGCTGCGCCTGGGCTTTCGAATGCTGAGACGACAAGCGCAGGAGAGCCGTGACTTCGATATATTTTGCAGTCGCGAGGTGCTTTTAGAAATCGAGCCGTCGAGGATACCAGTATCACTAGATGGTGAAGTGGAAATAATGCAGTCGCCATTGCATTACCGACTTCGCACAGGCGCGCTGCGCATGCGGGTGCCTGCGGCAACTCAACCCGATGACAGGCAGAAGATTTGATGAATCCAAAAAGGAAAGCAGGACAAAGGTTTGTCAATTCCTCGGGATTGATTCGCAACCAGAGTCACTCAGATCAAAAACCAATCAGATAATTAGTCAAATAGTATACTGACTTATATGGCGTTCTGATCGACCTACCGTCATGAGGCGGCAACGAGATTCATGAAACGCTCGGCAGGAGTGTTCCTGTTCGCCGCGATCATGTTGAGTTTCGCGTTTGCTGCGCCTGTTCCACCACGATCGCAGCTTCGGACAAACGAGTACACCTGGCACCCCGAAACCTCACCGCAGGGCCGGTGCTGGTGGTGATCAGTTTGCCCGAACAACAAGCTTATGTTTATCGCAACGGCGTCCTGATTGGTCGAACGACGATTAGCTCCGGACGCGCCGGTCATCGCACGCCGACCGGGGTCTTCACCGTTCTGGAGAAGCAACGCAAACATTATTCGAACATCTATAAGGGAGCGGCCATGCCTTACATGGAGCGGCTGACCTGGAGCGGGATCGCGCTGCACGGCGGACAACTTCCGGGCTATCCCGATTCCCATGGATGCATTCGCTTACCGAAGGAATTTTCAGAACTGCTTTTCGGCGTGACCAGGGTCGGCACGACCGTGGTGGTCGCGAATGAATCCTCGGATTCCGCCTTGGTGACGCATCCCGGCCCGCTCATGGCGAGGCCGGCGAGTGATGAAAAACCTGAAGTTGGAAAAACTAAGCGGCCTTGATTTCCGGTGGCATCCTGAACGCGCGCTCACGGGACCGATGAGCATCGTGATCAGCGAAGCCGATCGGCAGGTCGTCGTCTTTCGCAATGGCGAACCGATTGGTCGCGCACGTTTTGAAGTGCAAGGAAGCTATCCCTTCCCGACCGCGGTCTTCAGTTACCTGGGACGCGAAAACAACGAGAACCGCTGGCTCGGCGCGGGTCGGGATTCGGGTGAGACGGAAAAGATGCTGGCCGATTTGCGTTCGCACGTTGTGGTCGCGCCTGCCTTCCGGGATTTCGCACAGAGCGCGCTGCAACCGGGCGACACGTTGTGTGTGGTGCCGTTTCCGGTTTTGCCGCGGACCAATGCCGCGTCCCCAGTGGAATGATTTTAAGAGTGAAACAGAAAGGACAGAAGTTAATGAAATCGAAGGCGGAAGAAGAAAAATACGGGCGTGAACATCATCACACATCCGTATCCGCTCGTTGAGTCATGCCGATGAAACACGAATTCAAAGTTGGCGACCATGTTGAGTGGAACTCGGAAGCCGGCCGTGTCCGCGGAACGATCCAAAAAAAGGTTACCTCGCCGATGAAGTTCAAGACCTACACGGTCCACGCCTCGAAGGAGGAGCCGCAATATTTAATCAAGAGCGACAAGACAGACCACATGGCCATGCACAAAGGTGCGGCTCTGAAGAAACTCAGCCAAAAGAAACCGGTCAGCCGGCGTTAAAAACTATTATCAGGAGATCTATGCTATGCCGATATACAAAGTTAAACTGAAGGCCAGAGAGGAGATCGCGGCTGGAACAATGGCGTTCCATTTCGAAAAACCGGAGGGGTTTGTCTACAAGGCGGGCCAATTCGCCGATTACACTCTGATCAATCCGCCTGAAACTGACGCGGAAGGCAACACACGAGGGTTCTCTTTGGCGAGCGCTCCTTATGAGGACGATCTGATGTCAGCCACACGGATGCGCGACACGGCGTTCAAACGAGTATTAAAAACGATGCCTCTCGGCACGGAACTCACGCTGGATGCTCCTTATGGCTCCTTCACGCTCCATAACAATGCGGCCATCCCCGCCGTTTTCGTGACCGGCGGCATCGGCGTGACACCGGTACGAAGCATTGTGCTGCAAGCTATTCACGACCAGGTCGCGCATCGGATCTTCGTCGTCGATTCCAACAAAAGGCCGGAGGATGCGGCCTTCCTGAACGACTTGAACAAGCCACACGAGAAAAACCCGCATTACACCTTTGTCGGCACGATGACAGCGATGGAAAAATCACATCGGGAGTGGCACGAGGAAACGGGACACATGACCAAAGCGATGCTTTCCAAATACATTGATGATTTAACGCTTCCTATCTACTACATCGCCGGCCCACAGGGGATGGTAGCCGCAATGCGGAAGACATTGAACGAATCAGGAGTGAACGATGACAATATTCGCACCGAGGAGTTCACAGGTTACTGAGGCCAGCTAAGATTGAAACACGAACTAAAACTCAAGAGGGTGTATGAAGCGCCGCATAAGGATGATGGCACCCGCATTCTGGTGGACAGGCTCTGGCCGCGCGGTTTGACCAAGGAAAAGGCGAAGGTCGATCTCTGGTTGAAAGAGATTGCTCCAAGCACGGAGCTTCGGAAATGGTTTGGGCACGATCCGAAGAAGTGGCGAAGCTTTCGCGAGCGTTATCAAACCGAGCTCAAACATCACGCCGATCAGCTCAAGGTGTTAAAGAGCAAAGCGAAAGAAGGAACAGTTACTCTGATCTACGGCGCGCGCGATCAAGAGCACAACGAGGCGCTTGTCCTAAAGCAGTTTCTGGAACGAACGGCGTAGACCGCCTTCATCCCGCTACACCAAGAGTCTTCGTAGGCACTGCCGTAAGAGCGTCGTTCACGATATTCTGTGCTTCTTTCATGATGCGGCACAGATGATCTTCTCCGCGGAAGCTCTCGGCATAAATTTTGTAGATATTCTCAGTCCCGGACGGACGCGCAGCGAACCACCCGTCCTGTGTTACCACCTTCAATCCTCCGATCGGAGCGCCGTTGCCGGGCGCGTGGGTTTGGATGCTCTGGATTGTTTCGCCGGCAAGATCTGTCGATTGGACTTCGCGGGCGGAAAGGTTGGCCAGCATTTCCTTTTGTTCCAGAGTGGCTGGCGCCTCCGCACGGTTGTAGACGGGCTCGCCAAAATCGCCCGTAAGCTCGCGGTAAATTTCTCCCGGATCGCGGCCTATCCGCGCCGTGATCTCGGCCGCTAGCAAACAAGGGATGAATCCATCTTTGTCCGTCGTCCAAGCGCTGCCATTGCGCCGGACGAAAGAGGCGCCGGCGCTTTCCTCTCCACCGAAGCCAAGAGAGCCGTCGAGTAAGCCGTCGACGAACCATTTGAAGCCAACCGGCACCTCATAAAGCTTCCGGCCGAGCTTGGCGGTGATGCGATCAATCATCTGCGTGCTCACCACGGTTTTGCCGACGGCCGCGTCCTTGCGCCACTCCGGCCGGTTTTGAAAGAGGTAAGAGACGGCGACCGAGAGATAGTGATTCGGCGGCAGCAGCCCAGCGCTCTTGGTGACAATGCCGTGCCGGTCATGATCCGTGTCACAAGCGAAAGCGAGGTCGAAGCGATCCTTCATCTCAATCAATCGCTGCATCGCGTAAGGCGACGATGGGTCCATGCGAATCTGGCCATCCCAATCAACGGTCATGAACCGAAAGGTCGGATCGACCGCCTCGTTCACCACAGTGAGATTCAATCCATAACGCTCAGCGATCGGCTTCCAGTAGTGAACTCCGGCGCCACCGAGAGGATCGACTCCCAGGTGGATGTTTGCACCGCGAATGACATCCATGTCGATCACGTTGCCGAGATCATCGACATAGGCATTGAGGTAGTCATGACGATGTGTTGTCGGCGCGTGAAGAGCTCTTTCGAACGGAATGCGTTTCACGCTTTCTAAACGAGCTTCGAGAAACTCATTTGCCTTCGTCTGGATCCAACCGGTGACAGTTGTATCCGCCGGCCCGCCATTGGGTGGGTTGTATTTGAAGCCGCCATCGTGCGGCGGGTTATGCGAAGGCGTGATGATGATCCCGTCGGCGAGCCCGACCTTCCGGCCACGGTTATAAGTCAGGATGGCGTGAGAGACGACAGGTGTCGGAGTGTATTCGTCCCGTTCCGAGATCATCACATCGACGGCATTGGCGGCTAACACTTCGAGTGCGCTGGCCATTGCCGGCACCGAAAGCGCATGTGTGTCCATGCCGAGGAAGAGCGGGCCGGAAATTTTGTGCTGCTTTCGATACAGACAAATGGCCTGAGTGATGGCGAGGATATGCCACTCGTTAAAAGTGTTTTCGAATGCCGAGCCGCGATGGCCGGAGGTTCCAAACGCCACTCGTTGCTCGGGCACCGAGTAGTCGGGAACTCCTGTGTAGTATGCGGTGACAAGCCGCGGAACGTTAACCAGCCGCCCTGACTCAGCCGGTTTTCCTGCAAGCGGGCTGATTTTCATCATCCCAGGACGACCTCGACTTTGTGATTCGCTCCGTCATCCGATAAGGGAATCGCGTCGCCTGGGTGCACGGCCTCGCCATCCAGATGAATGCTCGAGACGCCGCGATTAACTCCGCGTGGATTCTCGACTGAGATGTCGTATCGAGCCGAGTGATATCGAAATGCGATTTCGAAGCCGGGCCAGGACTTCGGTATGCAGGGGTCGATGACGAGGGTCGCGCCCCTCAAACGAAAGCCGAGGATCCATTCAAGTCCGGCGCGATACATCCATCCGGCGGAGCCGGTATACCAGGTCCAGCCGCCGCGTCCAACATGAGACGGCTCCGCGTAAACATCGGCGCAGGCGACGTAAGGTTCGACCTTGTAGCGAAAAATGTCGGCACGCGTTCGCGCATGATTAATCGGATTCAAAATGGAGAACAGTTCGCCGGCCTTGTCTCCGTCTCCCAACATCGCAAATGCGATCACCGCCCAAACGGCACCATGAGTGTACTGGCCTCCATTTTCCCGGATGCCCGGCGGGTACCTCTTAATATATCCGGGATCGAGCGGTGTCTGATCGAATGGTGGAGTAAAAAGGAGGACCAGTTCGTCCTCGCGGCGGACGAGTTGTTCGTTCACTGCCGCCATCGCGGTCGCGGCGCGATCCTTCTGCGCGGCGCCGGAGATCACGCCCCATGACTGCGCGATGGAATCAATTCGACACTCGGCGTCGGAGTGCCCACCCAGCGGCGTCCCATCGTCGAAATAAGCCCGGCGGTACCATCCGCCGTCCCACCCATTTTTCTCCAGCGATTCCGCGATCTTTGCTGCCTGCTGCCGCCAGTTGCGTTGCGCGGGTCTGCTCGCCGCGACGATCCGCCAGCGGAGCGAATGCCGACAGCGCGGCATGAAGAAACCAACCGAGCCATATACTCTCCCCTTTTCCGCCAACTCCCACTCGATTCAACCCGTCGTTCCAGTCTCCCGTCCCGATGAGAGGCAAACCATGCACTCCGACAGTGAGACTCGTTTCAAGTGCACGCGCGCAATGTTCGTAGAGCGGCGCCTCATCCTTTGAAATTGTTGGCTGAAAAAACGATTCGTGCTCGTCGCTTCGCAGCGGCGCGCCATCAAGAAATGGCACCACTTCATCCAGCACGCCGAAGTCGCCGGTGACTTCGATGTAGTGCGCGGTGGCGTATGGGAGCCAGAGCCGGTCGTCGGAAATTCGCGTGCGAACACCCTGGCCTAGATGGCGGGAGCCACCAATGCTGCACATCGCCTTCCACAAACTGGCGCGCCGCCGCGCGCAGCAGATGCTCTCGCGTGATCTGCGGCTTTGATACAGTCAATGCCATGACGTCCTGAAGTTGATCGCGAAAACCGTAAGCACCGCTGGCCTGATAAAAGGCCGCGCGCGCCCATACCCGGCAGGCGAGTGTCTGATAGAGCAGCCAGCGATTCATCAACACGTCCATCGCGCGATCGGGCGTTTTGATCTGAACACTGCCGAGGACTTCATTCCAAATACCGGTGGCCGCATTGAAGACGGCATCGAGATCCGCTGTGCGGTAACGCTTGATCAAAGAAAGCGCCTCCGCCTTTGTCTCAGTCTGCCCGAGAAACAACACGATCTCCTCCGTACCGCCGGATTCGAGCTCAATCCTGGTTTGGAGAGCACCGCATGCGTCCAGTCCGCCACCCACCTGATTCGTTAGGCGTGTGCCGCCGGCAAGCGCAGCGGGACGATCGAGCATTCCATTTCGACCGAGGAATTCCTTTCGGTCGCCGGTCCAAGAGAGCTGTCGGCCGCCAAGATCTGCAAAGGCGACGCGCTTCCCGAACCCGATGCTCCAGTGATTCCGCGCGAACATCACGCGGGTTTCAGGATCAATCTCCGTCACGAGGAACGGGGCGGAAGCGTCGCGGGAAGCTCCCAACACCCACTCCACATATCCGGTGATGGAGAGACGGCGCTTTCGGCCCGACTGATTTCGAATCTTTAATCGGGAGATTTTGATCGGATCGTCTGGGGCAACGTATTGTAAAAGCTCGAGTGCAATACCATTCGATACATGCTCGAACCGGCTGTATCCCTGACCGTGCCTGACGACATACCGTTCAGCTTCTTCGCGAATCGGAAGAGCCGTTGGCGTCCAGAGCGTGCCGTCGTCCTCGTCGCGAACGTAAATCACCTCTCCGGGTCGATCCGTTACGGGATCGTTTGACCACGGAGTTAGCTGATTCTGTTGGCTGTTGATCGACCAGGTGAAGCCGCTGCCTTCGACCGATGTCTGGAAGCCGAAGGAAGAATTCGCAATGACGTTAATCCACGGAGCGGGCGTCCATTGACCTTCGCCCAGGATGGTCGAATACTCGCGCCCGTCGTTCGAAAACCCGCCGAGACCGTTGAAGAATTCGAGTTCAGTCCGCGCCGGAACCGGCTGCGGCACTCCTTTGCGGCGCCACGCGCCTTTGCGACTTCGCGGCGGCGAGCTCCGACTCGTCCAAACGTCTTAATTGTTCGAAAAGGCTGCCGCGACGGCTAAAAAGAACCGCGCGTGCCGCGCTTTGGAGAAGACTCCGAGCCTCATCTGATACAAGCTCCGCTCGCAGAATGAAGACTGCTCCCCGCGCGCTGGCTGCTCCCGCGAGCCGGCGAGACTCAGTCGCGCGAACCATCGCCTCCAGAGTCGTCCGCAGATCCTGAGCGTAGGAGGCCGGGTTTTCATTCAGAATCACCAGGTCCACCGCCAGCTGCTTCATCCGCCAATACTCATGCGCCTGAAGTAATTGGCGGACGATCTGAAGATCCTCCATGTTGTCGATGCGGCATACGACGATCGGTAGATCGCCGGAAATCCCGTAGCTCCAAAGCGCAGACTGTGCGGCTTCGCTCCGTGTGAGCACATCGGAAGGCGGGCGAAGCGCCGGGATTTGAATAGAGCACGCCGCTGGCGAGGCGTTGGAACATGGTCGCTTCGTCGGGGCTGATACCGAGATGGAACAATTGGACCTGCGCTTGCGTCCAAGCCAGCGTGAGCAGGCGTTCGAACGCCGCCGGGTTGCCATGTTTGTCGACTAGATTGAGCACGTCGCTGCGGGATGACGCCACGAGAGTCCAAAACGTGATGTGTGCAGTCGCTCCCGGCGCCAGCCGCACGCGACGGCGAAGGCTAAAGATCGGATCAAGCACAGCGCCGGCCGTGTTGGAAAGAGGCTGGCCATCGATGACCGAGACCGGTGTGCGAATAAAACGGCCTCGACCGAGAAAACGCGCTCGATCGGTTTCGAACTGAAGGCCGCCGAAGGCGTCCCCTTCGACGACGGTAAAATGTGCCGCCCAGACTTCGGGTTCGTCGGGCGACCCACGGCGGCGTGTGGCAAGAACAGCGCCGATGTCCTGCACAAACTCTGTTTGCACGAACAAATTGGAGAAGGCTGGATGCGCGGTGTCGCTTGCCTGTGGGGCCAGCACGATTTCCGCATAGGACGTCAACTCGATTTCCCGGGCCCGGTTTCCCACATTGGAAATCGTGACACGACGCACCTCAACGTCGTCCTCGGGCGAGACCGCCACTTCCAGCCTGGTCGTGATTGATCCATCACGTCTGGAGATCTCGACCCGATCCTCGAAGAACGATGCGTCGTAATTATCGGGTTCGACTGCGGTTGGTTGATAGCCTGCCGACCACACCGCGCCGGTGTCGACATCGCGAAGGAACACATAGCTGCCCCAGCAATCACGGGTCGGATCCTCGTGCCAGCGTGTGACCGCGAGATCGCCCCAGTGGCTGTATCCCGAACCCGCCGCGGTCATCATCACTGCGTAGCGGCCGTTGGAGAGAAGCTGCGTCTGGACAGTGGCCTGATGTGGCGACTGGAAACGTCGCAACGAAGGCGGAATGAGTTCGCGCACGTAGGCTGCGGCCTTCACTTCTTCTTCTCGGAGACGGATGGCGTCTATGTCGCGCGGCGTGCGCTCCTGTAATAATAGCTCGGTCGCCCGGACAATCGGCTCCGCGTGAAAGCGGACGCGCATCGCTCCGTCATGAAGTGCATTGGCGAGAGCGAGGATCGTCATGGCTTGATGATGCGCCATATAGCAGCGGACGATCGCCACCTTCTCGTCCTCGGGGAGCCGCGCCGGCGTGTAGTCAAGAGCTTCATACCAGCCATACCGGCCGTGAGCGCCCGCGGTCGTCGAGGGCTGCGAAATTTCGTACCGCCGCCTCGGGCGTAATCATTGCCGCCAAAGCGGTGGCGTAAGGAGCGACGACGACATTATCGGCGAGGGAACGCTTGAGCCCGAGACCGGGAACGCCAAAGCTTGAATACTGGTAGGTGAACTCCAAATCCCGGGCGTTATAAGCGGATTCCGATACGCCCCACGGAAGACCTCGTTCGAGCGCCGTATTCTTCCTGTCGCCGCACAATGTTGCGATTGGTCACATCGAGAAGGGAGCCGGGCGCAGGCCGCATCACCAGATTTGGCATTAAGTATTCGAACATCGATCCAGACCACGAAACCAGCGCCACACCGCCGTGAACCGACGTGACCGTCCGCCCCAGATGAAACCAATGCCGAGTCGGCACATCGCCTTTGGCGATCGCGACGAAGCTGGCGAGCCGCGCTTCTGAAGCGAGCAGGTCGTAATAACTTTCGTCGAGTGATCCTTCACCGACGCGGTAACCAATCGACAGGAGCTGGCGATTGGCATCGAATAGCAAACCAAACTCCATCGCTTCAAACAGGGTCTGCGCCAGTTTGATCAGCTCTTCGAGGCGCGCCTTGAGCGATGGTGCCGTCGCTACGTCCAAATCGCGCCGATGACTCGCAATTGTCGCCTGCAATGCGACTGCCCAAGCCAATACTTCCGGGCAGCCGGAGTCTTTGCGTTCCGCAGTGAGCGTGCGTGCAATATCAACAACGGTGTCAGCGTGCAGGCTTAGCTCACTAAAATTCGGAATTCCGTTGCCTTTGCGCAGGGTATCCAAGGCGCCGGAAAGAGCCTCAAGCGCGTCCTCCAAGTGTTTTCGCGTTACAGTGTGAGTCCGGCGATCCTCGGCAAGCGAACCGAGCGACTCGCGCGTGAGCTGTAGAGCGTCCTCGATTCCCTGCAACGATTCCACGCGAGCTGTCGGGCCATTCAACATCTCGCGACAGGCTGATCGAAGCGCGATCAGGTGTCCGGCGAGATTCCCGCTATCGACGGCAGAAATGTATCGCGGCTCCAATGGACGCACCTCGCGCGTGTCATACCAGTTGTAAAAATGCCCGCGGTATCGCTCGAGACTCTTCATCGTCCCGAGCGTCGCCTCCAGCCGGTCCACGGCGTCGTGCGTTCCGATCCAACCGAAATCCCGCGCCGCGACGACCGACAAAAGGTAGAGACCCATGTTTGTCGGAGATGTGCGATGGGCGATCATGGATTTCGGATCTTCCTGAAAGTTGTCCGGCGGAAGTGCATGCTCCTCCGCGGTGACGAACGTTTCAAAAAAGCGCCACGTTCGGCGCGCGGTCAGCCGCAGCGCTTGTGCATCCGCGCCCGTCACTGGATTCGCGCTCGGGAGAAATAGCGGGAGACTCGCCCAGAGCGCGATAGCCGGTGAAAGGATCCAGAGAATTATGAATGCGGCTGCGATCGGCCACGATGCTGGCGCCGCCCATCCGACAACGACGCCAGCAAAGACCGCCAGCCCGACACCGCCGCTCATCCATAGATACATCTCGAAGAGACCGAGGCGCGCTCTGACTTTTGACTGTGCGGCCGTGACCCATTCCAGGAGTTTCCGGCGCCTGATAAAGAGACGGAAAAGCGTGCGCAAAATCGCATCGGCCATTAACCAGGCCTGCGACGCGACCAGGGTGATAAGAAGCGCGAGCTGTAACGAGGCCAGAGCAAAATCGGCCCCGACCATGTACCAATGTCTTCGCTGCGAGAGTCCGAATCGTCGCGGTATGATTCCGACGAAAGCCGGGATAAAGGCGGGGATTGCAAAAGTTGCGACAACAAATGTCGTCCAGACCACAGCCGCGCCCAGCGGCAGCAGCCATCCGGCCAGCAATGCCAGATAAATGGCCGGCGCCGATAATGTCCGGCGCAAGTTGTCCAGCATCTTCCAGCGGCCGACGAACGGAATCGCGCTTCGATCGTGCTCGCTATCTGACTTCCGGCCTCGACCAAAAATCCACGGCAACAACTGCCAGTCACCGCGCGCCCAACGATGCTGGCGAGCCGCGGCGACATAGTAGCGCGAGGGAAACTCTTCAACCACTTCGATGTCGGTGACGAGGCCGGACCGGGCGAAGATTCCTTCAAGCAGATCGTGACTGAGAAGAGTGCTCTCCGGGATTCTTTGTGCGAGCGCTGCCTCGAACATGTCCACGTCATAGATGCCCTTGCCGCTGTAGGAGCCTTCTCCGAACAGATCCTGGTAAACATCAGAAACCGCGAAGGCGTATGGATCCAGTCCGCTCGGAATCGTGAACACGCGCTGAAACAACGATCCCTCGGAATTCTTCGGCAGCGAGGGTGTGACTCGCGGCTGCAACACCGCGTATCCTTCCACCACTCGACCACTCGCCGGATCGAGTCTCGGACGGTTGAGAGGATGTGCCATCTTTCCGACCAGACGTTTGGCCGTTCCCCTAGGGAGTCGGGTGTCTGCGTCCAACGTGATGACGTAGCGAACCTCGGGAGGCGCGACAGGGAGAGCGCCGTTGATGGCTATGAAAGTGGTATCGGTGGCGCCCCGAAGCCATCGATTCAACTCATGCAACTTACCGCGTTTGCGTTCCCATCCGATCCATTTGCCCTGTCCCTCGTTCCACATCCGCTGTCGATGGAGGAGGTAAAACCGCGGACCTCCCGGCGCCGGACCGTAGCGCCGATTCAACTGAGCGATGCCATCGGCCGCTGCGCTTCAGAAGCTCGTCATCACTGGGCGCACTTTCCGTGGCGGAATCAACCCAGTCCGACAGGAGCGCAAAATAGAGATCGCCGTCCTGATTTGCGAGGTAGTGCACTTCCATGCGCTCGATCTGCTCATCGACCGCGCTTCGCGTCGTCAATAAGCGTGGGAACGACAACGATCGTCCGTAATTCTCGCCGGCACGCCCTCGCGAAGCTCCAGCGCCGGAAGCGTCTTCGGGTTCAAATCATTGGTAACGGCGCGATTAATGATCGCGACTGCCAGGTCCGATGCAGGAGCGAGACCGAGAACGGCGAAGAGAACAAGAAGCCACCCGCCGACACCGAACTCTGCAAGAGCAATCAATGGCAACGCCATGATGATTGCGAGAATCACGGCGATACCTCCGACGTAACCCATGATCCCGGCCTTTGTGCCGGCGCGAATCAACCAACTGCTGACGGGAGCACGAAACCCGAGCTCTTTCTCAAACTCTCGCCGCCCATTTGCGATGAGATAATAGCCGGGCTCTCGTTCGCGCTCTACGGTAGTGGCGCGAGTGGTTGTAAAATCACGACCCGATCGCTTCGCGGCTGCAATCGCACGCTGCACGACATCGAGCTCCGAGCGCCCCGATCCTCGCGCCAGCCTTTCGATCGCATGCCGGTAGCGATTGCGCGTCGGGAAGTCCATCTCTGCGAAGGCGCTCTCAGCGCGAAGAGCGGCATCCACGAGGCTGCTGCTCTCGAAAATCTTCGCCCAATCCAGCGCGGATACGAGACGCATACTCGTGATGATGTTTCGGACAGTTACGTTGGTCCCAACCTGTCTCTGATGTTCCGCTCTAACGACGTCGTCACAACGCGTGCCCGCAGTCGCGACACGTTCATCCAGCCACGTGAGAGCTGGCATGACCCGTGGATCCTGGTCGCGCAAACGCTCGATCAATCGCACGACAAAAGCCTCTGGTAATCGCCTGGAGTTGAAAGGCGTCAAAGCGATCTCGGGCGAAATGACCGGCTTCCCGCCGACGCCGAGCAGCTGGTCTGCCAGGATGTCAGCCTCGATGCGTGCTGCTCGTGCCTCGGCGATCTGATCGGCCGCGCGGCGTAAGTTTTCGATAAGGACGATGCGCAACGCGATAGCGACGGCCCAGAGTTCGCCGATCGTTAGCGGTTGCACACGCTGGTAAGCGGCCAGGAATCGAAGCAGCACCTCGCGATCGATCCGGCTGTCGGTGTGGGCCACGAAAGCCCAGGCGACGCCGAGCACCCTCGGATAGCCCTCGAGGTGTCCCTCCGCGAGCTTGGGTAATCCGCGATAAAAACCGCGTGGCAGGTCGTCACGGACCTGACGAATCTGTTCCTGCGCGACATAAAAATTGTCGAGCAGCCATTCGTCCGCCGGTGTGATGTGGCGTTCATCGCGAACAGCTTTCTCGACGCCTCGATAGGCATCGAGTAGCGCGCGGCGATTGTCTTTGAGGCGCCGATCAAGTCGCCGGCCGCTTTCCGGACTCGCGGTGATGCGCTGTGCAGCCGCCAGGCTCTCGGCGTGCTGCTCGAGACGCTCGATGCCAAAGAGTTCGCTGCGAATTAGCGGTTCCGGCTTCTGTGAGAAGGCCGCGGTTCGAGTCGTTGAAGAATCGAGTGACTACGTCTTTCGAAAAGAGGGACCCGTTCTTAGTGGGTTGATTACTCACTCAGATCCCCATGTCCGCAAGGGCGATCGTGGATCGGATTGGTTGAACGTGGTTCTTCGATCATGGCGCGAAAAACTGAGATCCGTAATACTTAAGGCCAACGCGATCGCCATGTCACGCGGCCACCTGCGCCGCCTCCATTATCGCCGCTTTCGTCGAGTCCACGTAAACAGTGGATTCGTTGTAGCTGATCCGAGAAATCTTCTCAGTGGGTATGTGGATTTCTTTCCCAGAGTACCAATGTCCCGATTCGACCACGATTTCACGAAGCACCCAACTTCTTCCGCTGATCAAGAAGTCAGCCACCTCGCCGATCGCTCCATCACTTGCTTCGACGTTGTAGCCTTTTACAACTCGTGTGCTGCGAAGATGTGAATCGACTCCATGTGTCTTTGCGGCAGTCGGAGGTGGCGGAGGGGCGACTACCGGATAACTCGCCAGACCCCACAGCGGCCACGATTCCGCGTAGTATGGATAGCCGTAGTACCGGTGATATTCCTCTTCGTGCTGGCGCGACACGGGCTTGTGCTCATCGATGGACGGGCTCTTTTCGATTTGCTCCCGGGTGAGATTAACGAGAAGCACTTTTCCTTGCGGATAAAGATGACCCAGTGCATGCGGAGAAATCAGCACCTGGCGACCGCTGAGCCATCCGACCGGTGTCAGCGACGAGATAGCGCACGGTCCAATTTTTATCGTCGAAGTAGAAGTCTCTGACGTGCCCAATCTCGCCGTCGGTGGCCCGCAGTTTCTCTCCGTAACGTTGTTGAATGCTGTGTAACATAATATCTTTCTTTCTCGTTAAACTACGCTTCGCTTGCTAATGCATCATCGGGTTCATCGTCCGTGAGCTGGATTAGAGACTCATTCATTTCTTGTAGCCTCGTAACCGCTTCAGCCATTTCTTCGGAAACGCGTCCTGGGTACTGCACCACAATCGGAACGTCGGACTCGATTGTGCTGGCGTATTCAGTCGCACGCGGAATTGGTTCCGGGTCCGTTAGGCGATCGAACCGAACCCGGCTCATTCGCTCCGGCAGGTACGATCGAGATGATAGGGGCCCACCGGATCACGGTTGCTGTAGTAAATGAAAATCTGAACATGCGCCTCCTGGAGAGAAGTATTTAGGAAGGCAACTGTTTCATTCACCGAGCGGCGAAATCCATCCTTTAGCGATGGTCCAATGTTTGTGTCCAATATTCATAAATTTATGCCTTCCTATTCCAACATTGCGGTCGCGCAGATATCATTGGCCATTACTTAGATTGAATCACATTGATAGCTTTTGATTATGTGTAGCATACCGGTTCATTGTTTTGGGAGGATTCGATGAACGACGAAAGCGCCGATTGCGAGGAGACTGGCCGTTGCGATGGCGACGAGATAGGGCATTGCTTGTAGATTGACGGTTGATGACTGGCTGAGAAGCCTTCGTCTCGAAAGCACAATAAGTCAAATATATGTTTGAGTTATTCCCGATTTGTCCGATGATTAGCCTATGAAAACAACTGGGTGGCGGGCGCGCCTGATGGAAAGCACGCGCGGAAAAATTCTCGATTTGCTGCGGACGAAGGAACAAACCGTGAATGAGTTGGCGGCTGCTTTGGATTTAACCGACAACGCGGTGCGGGCCCATCTTTTGAGCTTGGAACGCGACGGGCTTGCCCATCAATCCGGAACGCAGCCCGGTTTCAGAAAACCGCACGCGACATATGCGCTCACGCCGGAAGCTGAGCAGATTTTCCCGAAGTCGTACGGTGTCCTGCTCGATCTCATTCTCATTGTCATTTCAAAACAGTTAAGCCCGAAGGAGCTTCGCGCCGCTATGCGAGAAGTGGGAAAAAGAGTGGCTGATAATCATCTCCTCGAGGTGAAAGGCAAATCACGGAACAAGAGAATTGAAGCGGCTTTGCGTATCCTCAAAGACCTCGGAGGATCAGCGACCTTTGAAAAGAGCGAGGGCAAACATTTCATTCGTGGCCACGGATGCCCGCTGGCGGCTGCAACGAGTCGTCACCCCGAAGCCTGTCTCATTGCAGAGACGTTGCTCAGCGAGATCATCGGCGCCCCCGTAAAAGAGTGCTGCATTCATGGGAGCACTCCATCATGCCGCTTCGAGATCCGTTAATCGATCGGTCTTGCTTCAAGTGAACAGATTTCTCCAGTCAGCCCGGCTCACGCGCTTTGCAGCTACTGCTCTTCGCGTGGCTCTAGCGGCCGGTTTTTTGTCAGCCGTCGCGGATCGTTTCGGTCTTTGGGGAATGCCGGGTACACCGGGCGTAGCCTGGGGCGATTGGTCACATTTTTTGACCTACACCGGCAGGCTCAATTGGTTTCTGCCCGCTTCACTCATACCGATCGTGGGTGCGATTGCCACACTGGCCGAAACGGCACTCGCCCTCCTCCTATTGATTGACGCGTGGCCGCGCTACACCGCACTCGCCAGTGGCGCCCTTCTCCTGTTATTCGCTCTTACCATGACCTTCGCCTTAGGAATCAAAGCGCCGTTGGGTTACTCCGTCTATGTCGGGGCGACCGCGGCCTTTTACCTGGCTGCAACGGCAGCGCTTCCACAGCGATCGTGACCGCGGTGAAATGTTCGCCGATCGTCCTAACGATTGGACATTCGACTCGCACGCTCGACGAATTTATCGCGCTGCTCAAAGCGCACGCGGTAACGTTGGTTGTCGATGTGCGGACGATTCCGCGCTCCCGGCACAATCCTCAGTTTAACGAGGACTCGCTGCCCGACTCACTGAAGAAAGCCGGCATCGGGTACGTTCACATGCCGGGTCTCGGCGGCCTGCGGCATGCAAAACATGATTCGGTCAACGCCGGTTGGCGGAATGCATCTTTTCGAGGCTATGCCGATTACATGCAGACGCCGGAATTTGAGAAACAAATCGAAGAATTGATTCAACTCGCGAAGGAGCACCGGATCGCATTGATGTGCGCCGAAGCGGTGCCGTGGCGCTGTCATCGCTCGCTCATCGGCGACGCCTTAACCGTTCGCGGAATTCGCACCGAGGACATTATGAGTCTGAAACAGCGCCGACTTCATACGCTAACTCCCTTCGCGCACGTCCGAGGCAGCACCGTTACGTATCCGGCGGAGAATTCGTCGCGACCGAAGAAAAGAATATCGACTGGAAAGAAAGAGCGGACGCCCAGGACACAATGATCGCCTACAAGACATCAAAGGATGCGAGAGTTTTGTTTGTCGGGATCAATCCACATCCCGGTTCGTATCGGCGTGGCGTTCCCTTTTCAAACAACAAGATGTTTTGGTATTTGCTCAATCGAGCCGGCTTACTCCAGGAAGCAGAAAAGGATCTGAGAAATGACCAGTCGCTCAAGAGGATCTATGAGAAGAAATTCCTGCCGGAATACGGACTGAATTTCGTCAATCTGGTGGACCGTCCCACCGTGGATGTGACTATGTTGAAGAAAGGTGAGGAAGAGGCTGGGATCAGGCGTGCGTTGAAAATCATTCGGAGCTGCAAACCGCGCGTCGTTTGCTTCATCGGCAAGATTGCCTTCAACACGTTTTACCGGACGCGGAAATGCGATTGGGGCTGGCAAACCGAAATCGACGGCGTGCCAGTTTATCTCATGCACTTTCCCATCCGCGGTCCAGCGTCAGTCCGCGTCGAAGAGTTGAAAGAACTGAAACGAGCCAGTCTCGGATTAAATAACGATCCCTCGTTCTTCCAAAGCCTTTGCCACGTCTTCCACGCTGGCATCCGGGCAGAAATAGCGCCATCGATGTCGAGCGTTGGGCTCTTACTCTGGCCCGAAAGCGCCTCGACTTCCTTGGCGTAGACGGGATTGGTCGTCACATTCTTAATCTCGTAAGGAATGTTCAGCTCGTTCAGAAAGCCCATAACGGCGGCCGACCAGGGACAGCCGGATTTTCGGTAGAGGGTTATTTTCATATTAATCGCGCTTCATTTCGGAAATTTCGCTGTTCTTGGCGTATTTCCGACTGCATCAGTTTTTCGCCAACGCCAGAAATTCGCTACGAGTGGCAAGGTTCTCTTTGAAAGCGCCCAACAAGCAGGAGGTAACCATCGTGCCTTCCTTTTTGCGCACTCCACGGCAACACATGCACTGATGTTTCCCCTCGATCATCACGGCTACTCCTTTGGGTTGCAAAATCCTTTGCAAATCCGTCGCCACCTCTTGGGTGAGACGCTCCTGTACTTGGAGCCGTCGCGCATGCATCTCGAGTAGTCGTGCCAATTTCGATAGCCCGACAATCTTGTTGTTCGGCAGATAAGCGATGTGTGCTTTCCCATAAAAGGGGAGCATGTGATGCTCACACGTTGAGTAGAATTCGACGTCGCGCAGCAAAACCATTTCATCGTACTTCCCGGCGCAAAATTGAGTGACGAGGATTTCCTCCGCACGCTGTTCGTAACCTCCGTAAATTTCTTCCCAGGAACGAACGATCCGGGCTGGAGTCTGTTGCAAACCTTCCCGATCCGGATCTTCACCAATCCGAACCAGAATTTCGCGGATCAGCTCTTCCGAGTCGACGAGCGCGAGATTCACCGGTGGTAACGGAACTTCAGTCCGCCGCGGTGTCGGCAGTGGCGGATAACCGAGTCGATCAGATGCGATCGACGGGCTGGCGCTAAATTGTGCGAGGATCGAGGTTAAGGGACGGCGAAGCCGGGAAGCAAAAGAGCGGAACGTTTGCAGGGCGAATGGAGTTTCCGACGATCCGTTCAAACGGGCGGGCGGAGAGCCATTGGCTGCACTGATGGTCGGAAAACGACTGCAATTGGTAGTGGACATATCTGGATAAAAGACCTCTTAAAGAATAAGTCAATATATTTCTTGACTATTATCTGCAATGGTCCAACCTGCCAGTCACAACCATGAATACGACCCTATCCAACACAGCGGCTCAGCAGTCCGCTTCACCCGCTTATCAGGCATTCCGCATCCTGCAGGTTGCCTTTATCGCAGCGCCGATTCTCGCCGGCCTGGACAAGTTCTTCCACCTGCTCGTCAACTGGGATCAGTATCTGCCAGCAGTAGTCGCCCAACTATCACCGATCGGCGGCCATAATTTGATGCTGGTGGTCGGCGTGATTGAAATCATCGCCGGCATCGGAGTTGCGTTGAAACCGCGCATCTTCGCCTACGTGGTCGCGGCGTGGCTGGTAGTGATCATCGCGAATCTGCTGCTCATTCCCGGTTATTTTGACATCGCCTTGCGCGACTTCGGTTTGTTTCTCGGTGCGCTGGCTCTGGCGCGGCTGAGTCAGCAATTCGCCCGGGCCTAACGAATCATGAACTATCAATATTTAATCATCGGCGGTGGAATGACTGCGGCCGCCGCCGTCGATGGCATCCGTGAAGTCGATGCGACTGGCAGCATCGGGATTGTCAGCGCCGAGCCGGACGCTCCCTACAATCGTCCGCCTCTATCGAAAGGATTGTGGAAGGGCGAGCCGCTGGATGGGATTTGGCGCAAGACGAAAGGGAAAGCGCCGGAGCTGCATCTGGGTCGCGTGATCAAAGAGATCGTTCCCAGGGAAAAGCGCGTGATCGACAGCAACGGAAACGTTTTTACCTATGAAAAACTTCTCCTGGCCACCGGCGGCACGCCTCGTCGTCTTCCGTTCGCTGACGATCAGATTATCTATTTTCGCACCCTCGCGGATTACCGGCGCCTGCGTGCGCTGAGCGAAAAGCGCGAGCGCTTCGCCGTCATTGGCGGCGGGTTCATCGGGAGCGAAATCGCCGCGGCCCTCACTATGAATGAGAAGAAAGTCACGCTGATTTTTCCCGGCCACGATGTTGGCGAACGTCTCTTCCCGCGCGACCTGGCTCGTTATGTCTCCGGCATTTACAAGCAAAAAGGAGTTGAGCTGGTGCCGGGAGAAAAGGTCGTTGCTTCCGAAGCACGCGGCGATCAACGCGCGCTCAAGACTGACTTCCGGGAAGACGATCGTGGTCGATGCGGTGGTGGCGGGCATTGGGATCGAACCGAACATCGAGCTTGCTGAGTCGATTGGCCTAACGACGGACAACGGAGTTGTTGTCGACGAGTTCCTACGCACCAGCAATCCCGACATCTATGCCGCGGGAGACGTGGCTGCGTTCTACAATCCGGCGCTCGGAAAACGCATGCGCGTCGAGCATGAAGATAATGCGAATTCGATGGGCAGATTGGCGGGCCGGAACATGGCGGGCATGATCGAGCCTTACGATCATCTTCCCTTTTTCTATTCCGACATGTTCGAGCTCGGATACGAAGCGGTCGGCGAAGTCGATTCGCGCCTTGAAACATTCGCCGACTGGAAGCGGCCTAACGAAGAAGGCGTCGTCTATTATCTAAAGGACGGCCGCGTTCGCGGTGTATTGCTCTGGAATGTGTGGGAGCAAGTAGAGGCCGCGCGGAAATTGATCGCGGCGCCCGGGCCTTTTAACCCGGAGAACTTGAAAGGGAGGCTTCCGGCATGAAGAGCCGACATAGCTGACTCGCCAGTCACGAACTCTTATGAGCACGGACACAAATCTTAACCAACTCGAACAGATCAAGAAGATCACCACAGTGGTGGCCGATACCGCTGACTTCGAATGCATCCGAGTCTTCAGGCCGCAGGACGCGACCACTAATCCCAGCCTGGTTTACGCAGCGTCGCTCGACAAAATGGTCATGCCGCCTGCTTTAGTTCCGCTTCGGGCTGAAAATAAACGTTTGTGACCTTCAACCGCCGAACTCCGTAGGGGACATGCCATTCAAACTCATCTCCGACACGATAACCCAACATCGCCGTCCCCAGTGGCGCCAGAACTGAAATCTTCCCTTCATCAATTTTTGCATCACGTGGCAAAACTAAAGTGAATTGCATGACCTCGGTAGTCTCGAGATCGACCAACTCGGCCCGGCTGTTCATAGTGATGACATCCGATGTTATCGCCTCGGCTGTGACGATCTCTGCGCGCCTCAGCTCGCCTTCGAGTGCGTAGAGCTCAGCGCGGGCGCGCTCAGATACTTTGCCCGTGAAAGTAATTACCTTCTCCAGCTCGGCGTGATCGGCCGCGGTAATGATAATGTTACGGTTCTTCATATGATTGGTTTCCTCGACCTGGGTGCTCTGGCGATCATGAACTTGGCTCACGGCTTCAGCGCGCATTGCGGTCCGTGGCTCGGCCGCTCCTTGCCCGTTGATTCCTAATCTTCGATCGACAACGCGATTCTGAAGTAATTGCTCTGTTGAACGTGGGGCGCCTTCTATTCGTCGGTGCACTTCGCAGCCCACGTTCGTGGCAACAAAACCACTTCGTGTCAGCCGGATCAGCCCAGACACAAAGAGGATGGATAAAGCCGTTGCGGCTGAACTGGCTGCGATCAGGAAATCGGTAGGTCTGGCGCAACCAATTCGAATCTCATGCGCGACCCGAGCGAACGACTTTGGCTGATTTGTGGCTGTTAAGACGCCGAGGACACCAGCCAAATCTGGTGAATGCTCGACGAAGTCCACGACCAGATCTTCTATTGGTTCCAGGTCGCGAAGAATCCGGGACGGCATATGCCGCCCCCCCAAAGCTAAAGCTCCCCTGCGCGCCAGACTGGTATGAATGAGTTTGCCTCCAATGAAGAGTAACGCCCAAAGAACGACACCGATAGCTGCGACGACAGTTAAACCAAGTAATGCACCATTCATGTTTCTTGTTCTTTCATTTCTTGGTTCACCGTCGGCGTTCGCGATTGAGTTGGCTAAGACTCATATTCGATCATATCGATAACACTGTACTATGGTTGACTAAGGGAGCGCCAAAGACGCAAATGCCACGCTTCGCGGGAAGGAAAAGACCTTCGCGAAGGCGAGCTTCGCGAATGGTGTGCATGAACGCGCTCGTCCTGCGGAGATGATACGTCGGCAGCAGAGACGACTGCTTAATCTTCGGCCTTCAGGTTGTTCGTAGTCATCGGCTCTGCTTTCAGCGGGGACCCGACGAGTTCAATTCAATGTAACGCCAATTCGGTAGCGTAATGCGTAACTCGAGCGTCATTTGCTTCGCAGCGTGGTTGGTTAAAAGTCAGGTGGTCTCCAAATCCTCTAAAACGCATTCTATGACGTGCTGAAGCTCCATGCACAACTGAATGCTCAGATGAACTTTCACAAACTGCTCAAGATCAGCGGTTAATGGCACTTGCTGTGGAGCATAAGGCCGCAGTTCAGCTAGTTTTTGGCGACAGTTGGGCCAACCCCCCGCCCAGACGCCGCGCAGAAAGGACCCGTAAAAGAACTCATTCTCGAACTGCTTTGCACAATGCTTGCAATCGCTTCTCCAAAGAGTCGCGGTTCGAGGATTTTGCGCCTAACAAAATTAGATTGTTTAAAGCAACTAAAGCACAGATAGCCATTGTCCGATTGTCGGCAGGATCAGTTGCTTTATCTATATTGCCAGTACTCGCGCGCAGTGCACCATGAGTGTACCGAGAGTAAATTCGATAGTGGCTGTCGTAATAGGGTTTCATTTTCCCCTTGATTGCGATCTGCTCAATACTTAATCGGTCGCATTTGTCGCAAAGATTAGGAATGGGAATCGCCGGAAACTCCTTCGCAAATGCCTTCTTAAACCTTTCCCAATTCTTTTCGTTTTGTGCGAGTAGCTGTGGCCGGCCTTGCATCAAACGTTTATCTTGGCGGTGCTCCTCATGGGCAATGCGGTAAAATGCATCGGGATCGTGACAGGCAGCTTCCAGTCGAAATGCCATTTCAATTGTGGGTCGGACAAGAAACTTTGAGCCGTCTACCCGTCCTGAGCGACGGAGAAAAGCAAACGCGTCAACAGCGCGTTGTAAGTGTTTAGATGACCAGAATCGATATTGATTAAGAAGCCCCGCGTTCTTTCGTCCTAACGAGTCCAGCGCGTACATGAGCTCAGCGTTAAAATCCTCAACTAACTTCAGAGACTCCTGTTCGGCTTCGGCAGAGTGTGATGGTGCTGGCATGACTCAATTCTGCGAAATTAAAACGCATTCTTCACACGGCAATGAGATAAGGAAATCCAAAAAGCATACAACAGAGCGACACGATAAGTGGAACTATGAACGGACTGCCGCTGATCGGATAACGACGTGACTCGCCGTTAGCTCCGGCGCATGGTTAAACCTTTGCGGCTCCACAAAGCTCCTTAAACTTAGCGATCTCAATGCCTGAAAGAATCGCCCAAAAAGCGACGACAACAGGAATAAGCCCCGAAAAAAGAACATTGGCTGCGTGGATAAGGACGAGCGCGTAAATCATCTTCATGCAAACTCTACGCGTGAATAGCCTATAACTGACCCAAGCAAAAAAGACCGTCGCAACCGGCCACAAGAACGCGCCCATGATCAGCTCCATTTTTGTTTGGTCGGCCAGTGTCGCCTGAGAGCCCATCGCAACGAAGAGAACGCGAATGGCGACAATGGTGTGCGTTACGCACGAATAGGTGACAAATGTCCAGAAGGCGGCATAAAGATAGCCGAACCAGTACGGTCGCTTCTTCGCGGGAGCTTGTTCGATCGTCTGCGGTGTTTGGGATTGTTCCATCACGCGTGAGTGCTTAGGTCTAACGAGGAAGAGCTCAGCCACCGCTGGCGGAAGCGAGCTCTGCTGCAGAGTTTTGATGTTGAAGTCATGCGAAAGCTAGACATCGGAACGGCCAGCGGTTGCTGCAGCGATTGGTTAGACCCATTAATCGCGTAAGGTGCCAACCTGCGATGACTCTCGTATGTGCTGACTTTCTGCTGCATCCGAATCCTTACTCCGGGACTTCTGCATATTGCGTCCTCGCGGGAGCAGCGGTGAGCCTGCTTAATCTCCGTCACTTTCGCGGTCTGCGCGATAACAGGTTTACGATCACAGCGGCCGCTACAGCGGCAAAGACAGTTTGCAAAATGAGCGGCGTTACCGCAATCAGATCATACGGGACGTTCCAAAACGTCCCGCGACCGGGATTGAATATCACGCCATGATGCATGCCGCCATAGGGCACGGACAGCAATGAAGCGAGTATGGCGAAACCAACCGCTACGAGTGTTCGTTTCATTACGCCTAACGAGACGGAGCTCAGCCACCGCTGGCGGGAGCGAGCTTTGCTGCGCAGTTAACTGTTGAAGTCATCTGAAAACTAGACATCGGAACGGCCAGCGGTTGGCTGCAGCGATTGGTTAGGCGAATGGGCTCTCGACTTCCGCCTCAGCTTGTTCCGGTGCAGCCGTTGTTCCTGTAAACGAGCTAAAATCTTACCGACGGCTGTGCCGCTGCGAATCTCATCCCGGGCGATAAGGCCAAGAAACAGTAGCTCCCGAATGCCTTCGCCCTTGCGATGCCACCGCAGACGATTGCAGCGTGTGCAGGCCGGCAAACAATTGTCTGCGTCAACGCGCCCACCTTTCTGTCGCTGGATCACATGGTTAATCTCCCAATAGCCACTCAAATCACCATCGATCCAACCGCGGCGTTCGAAAATGACTGGGTCACCGCAAAAGTGGCAATGGCCTTCGGTCTTCTGCCAGATGCGTCGAAGCTCGTCCAGTGTCATGTCTTCCTAAACGCGTTCAATTCGCCTAACTATGATTAGGCGAATGTCGCCTTTTTTACGAACATTCTTTCGCCCATTCCGAGCCGCACGATCAGATCGTGCGCAATTCCAAGCGTCTTTGAAAGCGCGAATCTGGGGCTTTTTGGTTTCCCGCCGGGCAACCTCGATCCTCCCGGGCACTAAAAAACGCTTGAAGAATTACTTTAAGTTTCGACCGATCAGCTAGCCCGCTCATAGGTAACGGTGAGGGAGGCATTCGAACCCTCGGATTAATTCGTGGCAATTTTTTGAACCCTCGCTGAAATGTTATCCGGCTATTTTGTCCGACGGAGTTTAGAAAAACTTTGCGCTTCGAAAGTTGTCCCGAATTTGCCCCGAAAATCTATATTTGCGACAACATCAGGAGCGGAGCCTACGGGGCTCGAACCCGCCCACCTCTGCCGTGAGAGGGCAGTGCGTTCGCAAGTCTAACAAAATTGCAAACGCAGATTGCGGCGGCTAGGCGTAAGCCTTGGTGCGTTTTTGGCTTTTTTCGAGCAGCTTGAAATCGTCGTCGGCGATACCGCGCAACACGACCGGTTTGTGGTCGGGAAACTCCGCGATCAGCGAAAGGCGGCCGCCTAAGGCGGCGATATAGCGTCGCAAGGTCGAAAGTAAAAGATCAGTCCGCTGTTCAAGGCGGGATACACTGTCCTGCGTGATGCCTAGCTTTTTGGCAACCTCAACTTGTGTGCGTGCCAGAGCACGTCGCAGCTCTTGTCTTGTCATTTCCTCCGCAATTAATTGGGCCGCACGAGCCTCGATCTTCTTCTTTCGAGCGGAGCTTAAATGTCTGATAATTTCGTTTACGTTCCTAGCCATATCGTTTCTTCCCTTTCTTTTTTAATCGGGCAAGGTGGGCGTCGTAACGATCATCTGCCTTGCTGATTAATTCACGATAAAATCGTTTTTCACTGCTGCCTGATTTATCTCCTGCGACAAGCAGAATGGCTTTGCGACGCGGATCAAAAGCAAATGCGACGCGCCAGACACCGTCAGCGGCGTCAAAACGCAACTCCTTCATATTTGCATGTCGCGAACCATTCATTGTGTCTGCATGCGGCCGCTTCAATTGCGGTCCGAATTGTTGAAGAAGACGGGTCATAGCCAGAAGCTCATCCTGAACTTCCTCAGGCAAATCATCATATTCGGGCTGGAACTCATCTCCCAATTCAACAATCCATCTTATAGCAGAGTATGTGCCAGAATCCATATGTCGTCAAATCCATATTTCGGGCTGATTTTCAACTGAAGATCTTTTATTTTGAGCGTCCGTTTTGATGGTTTTTGTATGGGAAAACGCCCAACGTTCAAGATCCGACATCCAATGCCCCAACGCGGGAACGTCGATTCCGTAATTCGATGCGCCCGATCGGACCTTTTGGAATCAAAGTAAGACCGTGACTTACTGACGCCACCGCCGCCTGCTTCTTGTCGGGCCGTGAAGACTCGGAGCCTTGGACAATTGAGCCTGATAACTGAGGAAGCGGTGAGGGATGGATTCGAACCCTCGGAGCGACAGCGCCTAAACTCACGTGTTGGCATTCAGCAAAAAAACGACTTGAAAAAAAGCGGCCGGCTGAAGCGAAGAGATTGCGCGCACACAAGCATTTAATGAGCGATCCAGCAAAGGGTAGTAAAACTCACCTCTTGAGTCTTTCGGGTCGCTCTTCAATAAAAAGAGGTATCGTCATTTCCTGGAGCTGCGTAAGACGAGGCGGAATAAATGTCTCGGTCGTATATGGAAGGGACTTCACAATTGTGACCAACACATTGTTGGCGAATCGGTCGAAGGCGTCGCGAACAGGCTTAAAGCTCTCGTATAGCCGTATCGCTGCTGCTCTGATATCGTCTTTCGAAGCCTTCTCGTCCCATAGCTTCGGAGTGTCCTGGTGCGCGGCCGCCTGCATTATCGCAAGCGCCCGCACCTCCTCTGCCAGCGTGTAAAAGATATTCCCGCTGTGTTTTCCTGTGATGATTTCTGCGGCTTCCTCCGGCACGTGTAGTAAGGGTTCTCGTAAGTGTTCCGACAGGTAGTGGGAGCCGAAATTGTCTCGAATTGTGCGGGTGAGGTTCGGCTTGGCAAAATATCGGCCGAGAAATTGCAACGCCTCTTTGGCGTCATCACTGAGTCGGGGATGCCATCTTTTGCCCAGCGCCTTTTCGCTCCAGCGTTCTGTGATGACTTTCCAGCCCTCGTTCAGAATGCTGTAAACAGAACGCACGCTAAAGAGTAGTTGGTGAAGAGCGAGCCTTCGCTCCTCGGCGGACTGCGATTTCGTGCCTTTTTCGGCGGCAACGCAAAGATGAATTACATGGCGCAGGTCGTCTGCAACTTGGGCGAGCCGAATGAAGAACACCTGATCTTCATCCGGTAGCTTCAGGAACTCACCTTTGGGAAATTTGATTCGGTAAAGTTGGAGGTCATCGTCGTCCATAAAATGATTGCTCATTTTTTCGGTTCATCCGTCTTGTCGGGTGCCGGGCTTTTGTCATGAATTTGACATCAAAAATCGTTTTATTTGGCTCTTTTATAGGTAAAAACTGGCAGCGCGTACGGGAGTCGAATCCGTTCAATAGCCGCCTGTTCGCGATTCTTTATCCACCGTTTTTATCCGCTGACAAAATTTTTTAAGAACATTTTAGGTCCATATGAGATCGTCAATGAGGCTGGCAATGCGAGTGAAAGGCCAAGTGGGAGCGCATCGGATAAAATGAGCGCACTGAACCGCGATCAATGCCATTGAGGCGCTCTGCGAGCGGACCGCCCGCAGCGCAAGCCGCGATTTTTCTTGCGATTTGGGCAGACGAGAATCGGCTCGCCTCGCGGAGTTTTGTCAGGACCTCGCAGTAGGATTCATGAAGGCGCAGTCTGAATGAGCCCTGTGTCCTTTCGACGAATTCCCGCACAGCTCCGCCGCCGAGGGTGAAACCGCCTGCCAGACGAAAACGTTGGCGAATCATCGCCCAGCGGATTAGGGCAATATAAGGGCAACACCCCCTTCATTGACATACACCAAGTCGCCTCTTTTTCATAGGCGCGCGCCCGTGGGGATTCGAACCTCAAACCTTCTGATCCGTAGTCAGATGCTCTATCCAGTTGAGCTACGGGCGCAAAATCGAAATCTTAGTGCGTTTTACCTATGAAAATTGCTTACAAATGCTGCAGCATCGTGTCGTCTCGTATCGAAAATATTCCGTAGCAAATTCCGTTGCATAAACCTGGCAGCTTTCATAGGATCGACCGTATGAAAGACGCGCGTCTGTTGTTTCATGTTCATGGCCGGAATTTCATCTGGCGCCGCCGCGGCGGCCCGGAGGGCCCTATTATATTCGGTTTGAGCCGCCGTCAAACTGTGGCAGGCGTATCGGCACTGTTCACCGGTCGCTTCGAACAAATGTGATCGCGTCGGCGAAAGCACGGGCGAAATTGATTATCGAGCCAATTTTGAATGGTCACTGGGAAACGGCAGAAAAACTGAAGAGCCGAACTGGCTACGCCAAGATCGGCGATTTAATACAGCGGTATCAATCAAATGCTGAAGACCGTCCAAGTACGATCCGGAACAACAGCAGTGCTCTTCGGTTGCTTATTCGTACAGTGCATGGAGGTGATCCAGATGAGCGAAGCTCCTCGTTGCTTACGGGAGATTTGATTCGCCAATTTGAACGAATTAGGAGAGCGACGGCCACAGGCGAGTTGGCACGTCGACGCGCTCGAGCATCAATTCGCAGTTATGTGGTCCAAGCTCGTTCCGTCGTCGCGCCGCGGAAAATGCGATTTTACGAGGACCTTAATCTTCCCGATTTGGACGGCTTTCGAAAGGAAAGTGTAGAAATGCCAAAGCGTTCGAAGCCGCGCGCTCTTGATACCGGCGTGATTGCGGCGATCAACGCCGCAGCGCCGATGTTGGCGGAATCCGATCCCGCCGTCTATGTCGCCTTCCTACTTTTTTCTCGGCTTGGGTTGCGCAACGTGGAGATTCGGAATGCGCGATGGAGCTGGATTGAGAACGGGCGCATCGGAATCATCGAACGTCCGGAAGAAAATTTTTATCCGAAAGGGAGTGAGGGTTGGGTACCAATCGCGCCGGATGTGCTTAAAGAATTGAGGCGGTTTCGGCTTCTCTCGACGAACGATTATATCGTCCCGGGCGTGACGTCGACGGATCGTAAGATTGCTGTCGATCGCCGCCACTCCACTTGGGTGAGCCAATGGATCAAAGATCGATCAAAAACGAGCTACGAACTGCGGCGGTATGCTGGCAGTTTGGTTTACAATGCAACGCGAGACATACTCAAAGTTCGCGATTTTCTTCGCCATGCCAGCGTCGAAACAACACAACAGTGGTACGCATATTTGCTTGAAGATGTCCCGTCGATCGGCATGAACGATTTCGTTCCGCGGCTTGGCGTTGCAGGCGCGTAATAATTTTGCGTGACGCAGGAATCGAACCTGGATGCAGACGATCATAACGTGGTGAAGAAGGCACGCCATTTCTTTTGCTGTCTTGCGGTCGAGGTGCGGCGCCTTTTCTTTTTTCTTCAGCCAAGTGGTTTGAAGTCGGAGAGATGTTCGGTCGCCGCGTTGACTAATCCGAGTTGTGCGTTGGCAACAGAATCGGCTGATCGGTAACCCCGTTTCCGATTGGGTCAGCCGCAAAGGCACAACGCCGCGAGTCAAGAGTTCCCGACTTTTTAGAGAGGCGATATCGAAAATGACACCGCGTCGCGCCTCCAACCGCAATTTCCCTATAGATGCACTTAGCGGGTCCCAGGCCAAATCCTATAGACGCAGTTCGGCCTAAGTTTGGACCGACGATTTCTATAGCCGCACTTTAAAAAGGCGTTTCAGTTTTCTATGGACATAGTTCAGGTTAAGGCTGGCGATTCAAACCGGTTCGAACGGCGGAAAAGTTTCTGCAATAGCGGATCGGTTCACTTCTCAATCGCGGTTTCTGAAGCGCATCGCGAGAGACAGCGGAACACAGCGGGAGAAAGCGGAACGGCGTCGGACCGACGAGAGCGTCGGACAAGAAGGCTGAGGGCTTATCAGATGTTTGGGCATTTCTAGCGGAGGCAGCCGGAACGTTGCTACGGAATTCGCCACGGAAATTGCGCCAAGTATCCCGGGGGGAAACGGCCTCGGGGGAGGGGGTCGGCACTTCGGGCGTGGCTAGAGCTCGAATCCAGTTTCAATCGCGAAAAAATTTTCTCCTTAACGAATAAAGTTAAGTACTCTATGGAAAAGGAATAATTCGACTTTCTCTGTCGTCCCCCTTTGGGGGACGGCAGGGGGCTTTTAAGAAATTTCTTTTTCAGAAGGTTTTTATTCAATTCATTTCTCATTCAACGCGTTTCTATTCACACCCGTTTTCATTAAACTTGTTTTTATTAAAGTGGCGGGTCAGAGGCTTCGATCTCTGGCGCTTCAGCCGCGAGCCTCTGGCGCTCGGCTCGAATCCTACGTGTAAGGTCGGCATTTAAGCGGCGCTTTAAATGCTTTGCTGTCGCGCCTCGCGTTTTCAGGGCAAAAACAGCTTCACTCAGCTGCGCTGGCGTCATTCGGTTTGAATAGTAGGTGTGACGTCGACCAAAAGTTACCCATGCAAAGAAATTTCGCAGACGAAGGCGCTCGATAATTGTTCTGACTTGGCGTCGAGTAGGAGATGCAGTGGGATCTAGGTTCTCGGCGTGGGCAACCGCAACAGATTTAAACCCGTGAGCTCGTCGCCAGGTTTCGTCCTGCACAATGCGTACCGGGCCATTTTTCTTGCCGATCTTGCTGAATATAGCCACAAGAACTGCAAAATCATCGTACCCCATCCCATCTCTGTTCAAGACTTCGAGGAGCCAATCCCGCACGATTCGCACCCTTGCATCATTGCCGTACTTTCTCTCGAAATTATCTATAAAACTTGCGACCAACGAATGTTGGAGAACCATTTCTTCATTCTCCATTATTCGGATATCTAGATATCTTTTGCCAGCCTCGGCGTACGCGATCGCGACCGCCTTTTTGTCGTTCCAATCCAGGTGGGGGTGGCGCCAACTTTCGAATTGTTTTCTCGGCTGATTTCCATTTGCAGACCGCTGGTAAAGATGTCGACCAACTTCGATGCAGCAATATGAAACGATAAATGAGAGCCGTGATTGACTATGATCGACCAATTGAAGGACACACAAGGGGAATTGAAAGTAACGTCGTCCGGCTGGAACTGCCTGTCTTTTCGCGCCCATGTCCTATGATCGAGGGACGTCCACTCGAAAGTTCTGTCGCCAAGCAGCTACGCCGGATGCGGAGACCGTGAGTTGATTGCCGGAACGTTTGAAATATTCACCGTTGAATCGACCAGCATGAATGTCGGCGAGGACGGTTCGCTTCGTCATCCCAGATCGCTGTGCAATTTCCGCCGGAGTGAAATGCTGCTCCACTGTCGAAAGAGAAAAAATCAGGTCGATCAATTCTGAACGTGTCTTTCGTTCGAGCGCGCGCTCAATCTGCTCCCGAGTTTTGCCGGTGAGGTTGCTCATCTGGTGTGAACTCGAAGATGCGAATTCCGGGATATTTCGTGTCCCCATGGAAATGGAGCGCGCTCGGTTGACCACACGAACAGCTCGATGCGGTTGCCGAATTGGAACCTCAGAATTGTTAGTCGCAGGTGCGTGAAAGCTTTTTACACCAGCTTTTTCTGGAGCTTGATTGCCGCTAAAGGCGACCGCACCATGATATGCACAGAAGGCGCGTTTTTAGACTTTTTTGCCTCGAATATTTTTGTTGACAGGTCTTCGGGCGAACACGCGTTACGGCGAAAATCACGCGAGCTAAAGAAAATTGGGAGTAGGCCCAAGACGCTCAGCGGACTGATTTCGGGTCAGATGTTTAGCGAGCAGCGATTCTTCGCACAAGGAACATTGCTACGGATTTTGCAACTATTCACGCGCCAATTCGCGGGCAAGAGAAGAGAGGCGAGCTGAATTAACGGAGTAGCTACGTAGAGCAGATTAATGCCAGCCTAGCTACTGGACGCGAGAAAGGCGTGCCCGTGAGCCGCCCGCGCAGATTGGACCGGGTCGCTGCAATCGGATTTTGTGACGCCCCCGGAGCCAAGCACGCACAGCGCACGTCGCATAACTTTTGTGGTCAGACCTCATCATTCTGCGCCAGTGTTTAATTGGAAGAGAGTGATATGGCTCAGGCAATTCCACGCTGAAGTATAGCACCGACGTCAGAGATGTCGGGCTTGCGCCGGACGGGGGGAGGGGGGTTTTGCTTTAGGAGCCGACCCCTAAATCGAAATTCGATTTCGCGCTCAGAAAATTTTTGGCAAATGACGTCTTGTCCAACGACCTAAGAAAAGTCCACTCATCACTCCAAACCCTTGTTCTACATTTAAAGGCGTAGCCGACGTACCTCACGGTGCAATGTTCGGCTCCCGCGAGCAATGCTCTACACTGATGGGGAATCAGATGTGGTTGCCAGACGCGCCAGACTTAGGATTGCGAAATCATCGATTTCAGAGTTTCTCTTTTCATTTCAAAGCGAACATGTTTTACGAACGGAAAAGAGGTTTTTCGTATGAAATCGTCACGGTTGCGAATGGTGAGTAGAATACGCCTCGTTCTAGCACAAATTCTAGCACACGGACGCGCCAGACTTACGCCACTCCGCGTCTAATCGTTTTACTCTTTTGGAGCGGCGCGCGCTAGTCGCCGAGTTTCCGCGTCAGCCAAGGTCTTCCTCCCCATCGCACCGCGTGATCAAGGGATGTAAGGAATTCTTTTGGATTAAGCTATTAGCAGCGATGGCCGAAACCGCCCATGCCCGTGCGCCGGGATACTGCTTGGCTATTAGGTGCGCCTGGGCTCGGCTTAAAGCCGATGTGCCACTGCGCGTTCCTGCCATCGTCTCTCGCCTTGGTTCGAAGTGTGGTTCCGCGGCTTACTTCGCCGTTCCCGTGCGGATTTCCTCTTCAATCGCCATCTGCAGAACTTGAGCCAGGTGCAAGGCGTGTCGATTGGTCGTCTGTGAGATCTGTTCGCGACAACTGAAACCATCCGCGATCAGCAATGTGTCTCTCGAGGCTCTGCGCACTTCCGGCAGCAGCACGCGTTCGCCACATGCGATCGAAACGTCATAATGATCCTTTTCAAAGCCGAAGGCCCCTGCCATTCCACAGCAACCGGAATCGACAACCTTGAAGTCGAGGCCAAGTTTGTGCAGCAACGCCTTATCGCGATCGAATTTCATGATCGACTTGTGATGACAATGTCCGTGCACCAGCGCCTCACGCGCGAGTTTTGCCGGCTGATAATTCGGTGTACATTTCTCTAGAAATTCCGCCAACGTAAACGTTTGTTTGCTTAGACGTTGCGCGTCGGCGTCCTGGGGCAATAATTCGAGCAGCTCATCGCGAAAGACGGCAATGCAACTTGGTTCGAGGCCGACCATCGGCGTCCCCATCTGAATTTCGTCGCGCAGACAGGCAAGAATTTTGGCAAGCCAGCGTTTTGCTGTTTGCAACATTCCGTAGTCATAAAGCGGGCGCCCGCAACAAAGATCGTCGCGTGGAACCACGACTTCGAATCCAGCGTGTTCCAAAACTTGCACGGCCGCCTTTGCGGTGTCTGGATGGAAATAATTGTTAAATGTATCGGGCCAGAGGATCACGCGCGGCTTGCCACGATTGCGCACGTCCCTGTGCGCGAACCACGATTTGAAATTCTCGCGCGCGAACGCGGGCAATGTCCTTTGTGGCGCAACGCCGATAATTGCTTTCAGAATGTTGCTGATAAACGGCGCGCGATTGACAAAATTCACTAACGATGGTGCTAACTGCGCGAACCCCGACCAAACGTGAATCAAACCAAAGGCGTAAGCATGCAGTGGTCGCAATCGGCTTTGAAAATAATGGGACAAAAATTCCGCTTTGTACGTCGCCATATCTACATTTACCGGGCAATCCGCTTTGCAGCCTTTGCACGCGAGACAAAGATCGAGCGCGTCTTTGACCGCTTCTTCGCGCCATCCGCGTTTGCCGATAACCTGCCCATCGAGCATTTCCCAAAGCAACCGTGCGCGGCCGCGTGTCGAATCCTTTTCCTCGCGCGTCACCATATAGCTCGGGCACATCGTGCCGTTTTCGTGCCGGCGACATTGGCCGACGCCGACACAACGCTCGATTGCGTAAGAAAAACTCCCCTTGTCGTTGGGAAATTTGAAATGCGTCGGCCATTGCGGCGGATCGTAGCTTTCCCCGTAACGCAAATTTTCGTCACGGCGATATGGCCGCACGATCTTGCCCGGATTCATTTTCCAATCCGGATCCCAAATTGCTTTGAATTCACGAAAAGCCTGCACCAATTCTTCGCCGAACATTTTCGGCAATAACTCGCCTCGCGATTGGCCATCGCCATGTTCGCCGGAGAGCGAACCACCGTAACGTACCACGAGATCGGCGGCCTCGTTGGTGAACGCGAGGTACTGCTTGATCCCCTCGGAGTTTTTCAAACCGAAATCGATGCGCGTGTGAATGCAGCCCTGACCGAAGTGGCCATAAAGTACGCAAAGGTATCCGTACTTGTTGAGAAGTGCGCGGAAATCTCGCAAATAATTGCCTACTTTATCCGGCGGAACGGCAGCGTCTTCCCAGCCTTCCCACGTGTCCGGTTCGTTGGGCACGCGGGCGCTTGCGCCCAGGCCGGCGTCGCGCACATTCCACATCCGCCGTTCTTCGTGTGGATCGTCGAAGAGCTTCATCGTCGGCGCATTTGTTTGGCGCCGCATTTCCTCCATGAGCGCCCTCGCCTTGTAGTCGGCTTCTTCTTTAGAATCCCCGCCGAATTCCACCAGCAGCCAGCCATTTCCCTTTGGCAGCATTTCCACGTCGTGGATGTGCAGGTTTTTTACCCGCATTGCTTTCACGAGAACGTCATCGATTCCTTCCAAGCCCACCGGTTTGTGCTCGAGTACCTCCGGCACGTGATCGCCCGCAGAGTAAATGTCGGGATAACCAAACATGACGAGCGAACGCACCGGCTGGTTACGCATGAGCTCCAAAGTCGCCTCGAGAATGATCATGCACGTGCTCTCGGTGCCCACCAAGGCACGCGCTACGTGAAATCCGTTTTCAGGAAGCAGCTCGTCGAGATTGTAACCGGAAACTCGTCGTGGAATTTTCGGGTAACGTTGCCTGATGAGTTCGCCGTACTTGTCTCGAAGATCGACAAGTGTCTTGTAAATTTCACCGCGCCGTCCCCCTCTCCCGATGATCTGTTCCAAGTCGGCCTCGGACGTTTTGCCGACGCGCAAAATCGTTCCGTCATAAAGCAACACTTCTAATTCATTTACATTGTCGGAAGTGCGCGCCCCGCCGCCATAGAATTGTGCCATGACCGAATGCACGCCGCACGAATTGTTGCCGATCATTCCGCCGAGTGCGCAATGGCTATGCGTCGCCGGATCAGGCCCGAAAATGAGCCCTTGTTCTTGCACGGCATGGTTCATCTCATCGAGCACGATGCCAGGTTCGACTCGCGCCAGTTTGCGCTCCTGGTCGATTTCGAGAATGCGGTTGTAATATTTCGTGAAATCGATCACGACCGCGACGTTGCAACACTGCCCCGCCAGACTCGTCCCGCCGCCGCGACCGGTGATCGGCGCGCCAAACTTTCGACAGGCCGCTACCGTCGCAATAATGTCATCGCGATCGCGCGGAATAACGACGCCAATGGGCACCTGACGATAGTTCGAGCTGTCGGTGGAGTAGAGCGCGCGGCTGCCGGTGTCGAACCTCACCTCGCCGCGGACTGCTTTCCGCAAGTCGTTCGCGAGCGCCTTCGCCTCACTGTCGTTGAATGCTGCGGGCTTGGGATTCATGTCGTTTACTCGAATTCCCTCTCTGTCTGTTTCGAGGCGAGGAACAGGTCGATCGCGATTTCCGCAAGATAAATCCCGCGCGCGAGCGGGCGGTGACTGGCCAGCATCTCGGTGAATTCGCGCAAACGACTTTGAACCGCAATCCCACGAGAGCGGATGTCGTCGCGACTTGAGAAAGCACATTACCTCGGTGCGGATCAGAACGAGTGCGAAGCCCTCGATCAGCTGTCGCTTCATTAGATTTGCTTTCATTAGGTCAGATCGCGTATTGCGCCGCGTCAGCGCGCCTGAACTCCAAGCCATGACCAGGTCGCGAAAGATCGGGACGCAAAGCGCCGTGGGCCGGCTGAATCACACCATCGAAAAGCATGTTCTCGATGCGTACGTGATCGTGAAAATATTCCGCGTGCCGCATTGTCTTCGCCGCGCAACCGGCATGGACATGCATGGACGGACCGCAGTGCGATGACAGCGGCAAATGCGCCGCCTGACAAAGCGCGTCCGCCATAAGAAACCCAGTGATGCCGGCGCAGCGTGTTGCGTCGGCCTGCAAAACATCAACCGCGCCAGCGTTGAGCATGCGGCGGAAGTAACTTTCGTCGTATCCGTATTCGCCAGCCGCGATCTCTATGCCCGGCGGCGCTTCGTCGCGAATCAAACGCAGACCTTCCAGATCATCCGACGAAACCGGTTCCTCGAACCAGCTGACATCGAGGTTGGAAAATGCGTAGGCAAATTCGAGGGCTTGTTTGCGCGAATACGCGCCGTTGGCGTCGACGAACAATTCCGCATCATCGCCGATTGCGTCGCGCGCGGTAGCTACGCGCTCCACGTCGCGGTCTGGCTCGCGACCGATCTTCATCTTCACACGCGGAATTCCTTCGTTCACCCAGCCGCCTAGTTGCTCTCGCACTTGTTCGTTTGTGTAGGATGTGAAGGCACCGCTGCCGTAAATTGGCAACGCATCGCGCGCCGCGCCGAGCAGTTTTACGAGTGGAAGATTCAGCAACCGCGCCTTCAAATCCCAAAGTGCGTTGTCGATTCCTGAAATTGCCATCGACGCGACCCCCGGCCGGCCCAGATTCCGAATTGCCTGCACCATCGCGATCCACGCGCGCGGAATATCCATCGCATCAATTCCGGCCACGATCTTGCCTAAGGAGTCGTGGATTAATTGCGCTGTCGAAATGTCGGCATAGGTGAAACCGATGCCGGCTTTATCCGCAGCCGTTGCTTCGATGAGCACAAGTGTTGTCGCATTCCACTCGAATGTTCCGTCCGACTCATGCGCGTCGGTCGGAATGCGATAAGCGGACACGCGAATTTGGTCGATGGCCGCTCCGCGCACGTCTCAACTCCGGTGCGGCAGATACGATTCAATCGCGTCTTTGAATGTTTGCCGGATGATTCCGAGTTCCTCCGGATCGCCCTTGATCAGCGCTTTCGAGAATGCCTCGGCTTCCTTAAACGAGATGTGGGGCGGCAACGTCGGGACATTCGGATCGGTATAAGCTTCGACCACGACCGGTCGATCCGCCGACAAAGCCTGGTCCCACGCCTCGCCGATTTGTTCCGGCTTATCGACGAAGATCCCGCGCAAGCCGAGCAGCTCCGCATATCGAGCAAAAGGAAAATCCGGAATGTCTTGCGAGGCCTCGTACTTCGGATCGCCTGCCATTGCGCGCTGTTCCCACGTCACTTGATTTAGATCGCGATTGTTCAGCACAAGAATGATGAGCAAGGGATTGCTCCATTCCTTCCAATATTTCGAGATCGTGATCATCCCGTTGTTGCCGAGCATTTGCATTGCGCCGTCGCCCACGAGAGCAATTGCAATCCGATCCGGAAAACAAAATTTTGCTGCGATTGCGTAGGGAACGCCCGGACACATCGTCGCCAGATTCCCGGAGAGCGACGCCATCATGCCGCGCCGGATTTTCAGGTCGCGCGCGTACCAATTGGCCGATGAACCGGAGTCCGAGGAAAGAATGCAGTTATCTGGCAATCGCGGGGAAAGTTCCCAGAACATCCGCTGCGGATTAATGGGCTCCGCGCTGTTCATGGCGCGCGCTTCGAGGACTTTCCACCACTCCACGATTTCCTTTTCCAGCATTTCGCGCCACGACCGGTCCTCTTTCCTTTTTAACAGCGGGATGAGAGCACGCAGCGTCTCGGCGCTATCTCCCATCAGGTTCACTTCCATCGGATATCGGATGCTGAGAAGCCGGCCATCGATGTCGATTTGCACACCGCGCGCGTGGCCTTCTTTTGGTAGAAATTCTGAGTAAGGAAAATTCGAGCCGACCATTAGCAGCGTGTCGCACTCGGTCATCATGGTCCAACTTGGTTTGGTGCCGAGTAGACCGATTGATCCGGTAACGAAGGGTAGATCATCTGGCAGCGCAGCTTTTCCGAGCAATGCTTTGGCAATGCCAGCGCCTAACAAGTCAGCGACCTGCAGCACTTCATCGGCAGCGCCCAACGCACCTGCGCCGATCAACATTGCGACCTTCCGGCCGGAGTTCAGGACCTCAGCAGCTTTGCGCAACTCGGAGTCATGGGGAACAATGCTGGTTGAAGGAAAGCCGATGCCGGAATGGATGGTTCCGTGTGCGCGGGGTGGTTTTTCGACCGCATCAAGTTCCTGCACGTCATTCGGAATGATGATGCAGGTAACGCAGCGCTCGACTTTCGCGATGCGCACCGCGCGATCGACGAGATGCCGCACTTGTTTCGGGTCGGAAACCATGTGCACGAATTCGTGCGCGACATCTTTGTACAAGGAAATGAGATCGACTTCCTGCTGGTATTCGCCCCCAAGCGCCGCGCGCGCCTGTTGTCCAACGATTGCGACAACCGATTGATGATCCATCTTCGCGTCGTAAAGGCCATTTAAGAGATGGATCGCCCCCGGGCCGGAGGTCGCGAGGCAGACGCCAACCTCGCCGGTAAACTTGGAATGGGCACACGCCATGAACGCCGCCATTTCCTCGTGTCGCACTTGCACGAACTTCATCATGTCGCCGGCGCGATTCAAGGCGCCCATGATGCCGTTGATGCCGTCGCCCGGAAATCCGTAAATGCGTTTGATGCCCCAGGCGGCGAGTCGTTTGATGATAAAATCGCTTACTTGATCAGCCATACTAGTTATTCGCTTCCCGCGAACGCAACCGTTGTGATCAATGCATTTTCCGATTGCCGCGAATCGAGTCGCGTATGCTGCACCACGATCGGCAGATCGGAAACGATCGTGCTAGCGTAGTTGGTCGCTCTCGGAATTGGCGCCGGGTCTTTTAAGTCGTTAAAGCGCTGGTGCACTGTCCGCCGGGCGGGGACTGTGATCTTGTAGGGGCCGACCGGCTCGCGGTCGCTGTAGTAAATCGTGATCTCGACGTGGGCGTCCACCTCATTGGCGTTCAAAATGCATGCGGTCTCGTGGCTCAGCATCTCCGGCTTCGGCCCGTGACTCCAAGCCGGAATCCAGCCTTCGGCAATCGCCCAATTTTTGCGTCCGATGCTCATCTACTTGTCTTCATTTTGGCCAAAGCCATGCGATCACACTGCGTCTTGCCATCACGCCACGCCAACTCAGATTGCTTTACGAAACGTTTCTATCAGGGGCTGCGAAAATTTCGCAATGCGGCATTCCATTGCGGCCCATTTTGCAGCTCTTGCTTCGCCCGAAAGCCAGGAAGGCTGCTCTACGCGATATCAAACCGTGACTGACGGCAGCAGCGATACGCATTCAGCCGAGAAGCCGACGATCGATGAGCCGCGGGGAAGAATTCATCCAGCAGCACTCGGTGCCATCCGATCCGGGAGCAGCCGGGGGGAGCCTCGGACAAATAAAAGATCCGAATGGCGACCAGGAAAACGGAGGAAAGCTAACGAATTCCGGCCATCCCGCCCGAGTAGTGCTTGCTGCCATCCAAACTTCGGGGCCAACCGGACTCGTCGCCGACTTCCACGGCCAAAGCGCATCGGATCACCGCACTGCAAGATCATAATCTGGGACATCCGCACGGCGGCGGAAGCCGTGTGCCGAAGACTGATTCTCTGAGAACGGCATTAAGAAGATTTCGGGTAATCGCTCGCAAGCTTTTCTTCGTTGCTGCAATCGCGTGCGCGCGGTTGTAATAGTCGGTGCGTTATCCTTACGCGCGGAGCTCAATCCCATGCCACAGCTCTTCAAACAGCGGGCGAACGCAATTGCGGAACTCATCGTGATCGGCGTGCCGCTCGTCGTCCTTGGTAGTTGGGCCACATTCTACTCCTACGCTCGTTCAGACTTCTGGACGGGCGTCGATGTTCCCATTGAACAGGCCGTGCCGTTCAGCCATAAACATCATGTCGCGGACAACGGAATCGACTGCCGCTATTGCCATACCTCAGTCGAGGACTCCGCCTTCGCGGGTATTCCTCCGACGGAAACATGCATGACCTGCCATTCACAAATTTTCAAAGAGGCGCCGATGCTGCAACCAGTGCGTGCCAGTCTGGAGAAAAACGAGCCGCTGCGCTGGACGCGAGTCCACGACCTGCCGGATTACGTTTATTTCAATCACAGCATCCACGTGAACAAAGGAATCGCCTGCGCGACCTGCCATGGCCGTGTCGATGAGATGCCGCTCACGCGAAAAGTGCAGCCGCTTTACATGCGCTGGTGCCTCGATTGCCATCGTGACCCGGCAAAGTTCGTCCGACCAAAGGATGAAGTGGTGAATATGACCTATTCGCCACCAAAGAATCAGCACGCGCTAGGGCAACAGTTACTCGAGACCAATCACGTCCATACCGCCGGTCTCACCGACTGCTACACCTGCCACCGATGAAAGGCGAATTTCCAGTCAACGCCGCCGACTGGCCGAACGAACTGAGTCGGCGCCGATTTGTTCAGCTGATGGGCGCATCAATTGCGCTAGGTGGCGCAACTGGCTGCACGCGCAATCCGCCGGAGCACATTGTACCCTACGTGAACCAGCCTGAGGAAATCATCCCGGGCAAGCCGCTCTACTTCGCGACAGCGCTCACGCTCGGCGGCTTCGCGCGGGGGGTTCTCGTCGAGACACACGAGGGGAGACCAACCAAGATCGAAGGCAATTCGCAACATCCAGCGAGTCTCGGGGCAAGCGACGTATTTATGCAGTCCGAGCTCCTGACATTGTTTGATCCTGATCGTTCGCAAGCCCTCACCAACAACGGGCAAATCAGCACGTGGGAAGCATTCCTGGGCGAACTCGCCATGGCAAGCCAACGGTGGAAACTGAATAGCGGCGCCGACCTGCGCTTACTCACGCGCCGGGAAACATCTCCCACATTTCTCGATCAAATCCGCCGCCTCCTTGCAAAATATCCCGCTGCGAAATGGCACGAATATGAACCGCTTGGCACAGATCCATCCCATGCGATCTACCATTTCGATAAGGCCGAAGTCATCGTCTCGTTAGGCGCGGATTTCCTTAACTCAGGACCAGCGAGTTTGAAGTACGCGCGTGAATTTGCTGGGGCGCGGCGGCCTAACGGCAAAATGAACCGACTTTATGTTGCTGAGTCCACGCCCACGCTCACCGGCGCGATGGCTGATCACCGCCTTATCATGGCCCCGAATCAACTCGAACAATTTGCCCGCGAGTTGCAAAACAATAGTGCTTCGAAAATCGCGAGCATTGTTGCACACGACCTTCGCGCCCATGCCGGTCGCAGCGTTGTCCTCGCCGGCGAATTCGAAGCAAGAGCAATTCACGATGCAGTACGCCAGTTAAACGAACTCCTCGGGAATATCGGCAGGACCGTTGATTACATCCCGCCGACGGCTGGTGGACGTGATCTGCGCGAGCTGGTCGAGGATATGCATTCGGGCGCGGTGAAAACATTGATCATCATCAGCGGCAATCCAGCTTACGACGCGCCGGCTGATTGCGGCTTCGCCCAATCGTTACGGAAGATCGCACGGACAGTTCATCTTGATCTTTATGCGAACGAAACCGCCACTCTTTGCCAGTGGCACATTCCGGAAGCTCACGCGCTCGAAAGTTGGAGCGATGCGCGCGCGTTCGACGGCACGGCGAGCATTATGCAGCCCGTAATCGAACCGTTGTTCGGTGGCCGCTCTCGGTACGAATTGCTTTCCTCGCTGCTCGATGAAGCGCCCGCGACCGGTTACGACATTGTGCGCAGCTTTTGGCAAACCCAGCCTCCTGCACCGGATTTCGAGCGCGTCTGGCGCAAGTCGCTGCATGACGGGGTCGCTTACTTCCAGTTGGGGAGTGCCAGTTCTCGAGCAGTTGCATCGACGATGCCTGGCGTTTCACCATCGGCATCCGCCGATGGTTTGTATCTGCTCATTCGACCGAGCGCGCAGACATTCGACGGGAGATTTTCGAACAATGCCTGGCTGCAGGAATTCCCTGATCCGCTTACGACGATTGTTTGGGACAACGTCGCGCTCGTGAGCACCGCGACAGCGCTACGCTTGCAGCTCGCGAACGGTGACATCGTGAAGTTGAAATTCCACGGGCGCGAAGTGCGCGCGCCGATTTGGATTCTGCCTGGTCAGGCGGATGATTGTTTCACTATCCATCTCGGTTATGGGCGGACGCGTGCGGGCCGGGTTGGAAATGGCGTTGGATTCAACGCATATGCGCTTGCGCACATCAGACGCGATGTGGGGCGGCACAAGTCTGGAGATTGAAAGAACGGGCGAGCGTCACGAACTCGTTACCACGCAGCAGCACTGGAAGATGGAAGGCCGCAACGAGGTGCGCGGCGGAGCGTTGACGAGCTTTCACAAAGATCCGCGCTCGATCATCCAGACTGAGGAACCGCCGCCGCGGAATGAGGAAACGCTCTACCCGCTCATCGACTACAGAGGCCACGCCTGGGGCATGGTGATTGATCTCAACGCCTGCATCGGTTGCGGCGCCTGCACCATTGCCTGTCAGGCGGAGAACAACATTCCGGTTGTCGGAAAAGAGCAGGTGGCGCGTGGACGCGAAATGCACTGGATTCGCGTCGATCGCTATTTCGAAGGCGATGGCGCGAAAACGCGCAGCTTTCATCAGCCGGTGCCGTGCATGCATTGCGAAAATGCGCCATGCGAGCTGGTCTGCCCCGTCGCCGCGACCGTGCACAGCAGTGAGGGCCTCAATCAGATGGTTTACAACCGCTGCATCGGCACGCGCTATTGCTCGAATAACTGCCCTTACAAAGTGCGGCGGTTCAATTTTCTGGAATACGACGCCAACCAATTCGAGCAGCCGGCCACGCGCAAGTTGATGCGCAATCCGAACGTCACCGTGCGCAGCCGCGGCGTGATGGAGAAATGCACCTACTGCGTTCAGCGGATCAACGCGGTGAAGATTGACACGGAGAAAGCCAATCGCGCCATTCGCGATGGTGAGATCACGCCAGCATGCGCGCAGGCTTGTCCGGCCGAGGCAATCGTGTTCGGCGACATCAATGATGCAAACAGCCGCGTGGCGAAGATGCGCGCCTCGCCATTGAATTACGGTTTGCTTGCTGAACTGAACACGCGGCCGCGAACCACCTATCTCGCGAAGATTGCGTAATTCCAACCCGGAGCTGGACATCGCATGAGAACGGAAATCGCAGAGCCAGTCGTCGCGCCGGGTTACGACAACGCGTCGGTCACCGAAAAGATCACGGACGTTGTTCTCACGCGACCGGTGCAGCGCGGCTGGCTCGGCGGCTTTGCGCTGGCGTTCGCGCTCCTGCTGATGATGAACTTCGCCATTGGTTGGTTGCTGATCAAAGGCGTCGGCATTTGGGGCGTGAACATTCCGGTCGCATGGGGATTCGCGATTGTGAATTTCGTCTGGTGGATCGGGATTGGTCACGCCGGGCACGTTCATCTCAGCCATCCTGCTTTTGCTGCATCAGGATTGGCGCACGTCGATTAACCGTTTCGCCGAAGCGATGACGCTCTTCGCCGTCGCGTGCGCGGGATTATTTCCACTGCTCCATCTCGGTCGGCCGTGGGTCTTTTACTGGCTGTTGCCATATCCGGACACGATGGATCTTTGGCCGCAATGGCGTAGCGCGCTCGTGTGGGATGTGTTTGCGGTCGGCACCTATTTCATCGTGTCGCTTATCTTCTGGTACGTCGGTCTGGTCCCGGACCTCGCCACTATGCGCGACCGCGCCAGAGGAAAGTTCGCCCAACTTACCTACGGCATTATCTCGTTAGGCTGGCGCGGTTCGGCGCGCCATTGGAAGCGTTTTCACATGCTTTATCTGCTGCTCGCCGGACTAGCGACGCCACTTGTGCTGTCGGTGCACAGCGTCGTCTCGACTGATTTCGCCATTGCCATCGTGCCGGGCTGGCACTCGACAATCTTCCCACCCTACTTCGTCGCGGGTGCGATTTTTTCCGGTTTCGCGATGGTGCTCACGCTCGCGATCCCAATCCGCAAGTTTTATCACCTCGAAGATTTCATCACCATTCGCCATCTCGAGAACTCGGCGAAAATCATGCTCGCGACCGGCCTGATGGTCGCGCACGGCTACATCACAGAAGGATTCATGTCGTGGTACAGCGACGACAAGTTCGAGTGGTACATGACGCTCAATCGCATGTTCGGCCCGTACGCGCCGGCCTATTGGCTCGTCATCTTCTGCAACGTCGGGGTCAATCAGCTCGTCTGGTTCAAGCGAATCCGGACCAATCCCGGTGCGCTTTTCATCGTCGCACTCTTCATCCAGGTCGGGATGTGGACGGAACGCTACATCATCGTCATTACCAGTCTGCATCGCGACTTCATGCCGACTGCGTGGGGCATTTTTCACGGGACACGCTGGGATTGGATGACGCTGATCGGTTCGCTCGGGTCTGTTCGCGTCTTTGTTCTTTCTGTTTCTGCGCTTGCTGCCCGCGATCTCGATCAGTGAGATGCGCGACCTCGTCCACAAAGAATCGAAGCCGGTGCGATGAACGAAAATATCTATGGCATCATGGCGGAATTTGCCGCAACCGGAGCAACTGCTCGCCGCCACGCGTGCTGCGTACAAGGCCGGCTATCGCAAGATGGAAGCCTACACACCCTATGCGGTTGAAGGCGTCGCGGAAGCACTTGGGTTCACAAAAACGCGTGTGCCGCTGATCGTGTTGCTCGGGGGAATCGCCGGCGCGCTCACTGCGTACGGAATGCAATGGTATTCCGCGGTCGTCGATTATCCCCTTAACGTTGGCGGTCGTCCGCTGCATAGCTGGCCCGCTTTCGTCCCAATCACTTTCGAGCTCACGGTGCTCTTCGCCGCCATCGCGGGACTGATCGGAATGCTTTGGCTAAACGGTCTGCCGAAGCCGTATCATCCGGTCTTCAACGCACCGCAATTCAAGCTCGCGAGCCAGACGCGTTTTTTCCTTTGTATCGAAGCAAACGATCCACTCTATCGCGCCGATGAAGTCCGGCAGTTCTTGTCTGAGCAGCGGCCGATCTCAGTGGTGGAGGTGGAGAAATGAACCGTTCTGCGCTCGTGCTGGCGATCTTTCTTGCCACTGCGGCATGCCGACGTGGAATGGTCGACCAGCAACACCTCAAACCGCTCGCGCAGGAAAACTTCTTCGCTGACGGGCGCGGCTCGCGTGTGCCGCCCGCGCACACCGTGGCTCGCGGCGAACTGCGCGACGACGAGCAGTTTTACACGGGCAAAATCGGCAATGAGCTTGCCGCTACTTTTCCGATGCCCGTTACGCGCGAGATGCTTGGCCGCGGGCGCGAGCGTTTCGATATTTATTGCGCCGTTTGTCACGGCCGCACTGGCGAAGGCAATGGCATGATCGTGCAGCGCGGATTTCCGCAGCCGCCATCATTGCACGAGCAACGCCTGCGCGACGCTCCCGTCGGCCATTTCTTCGACGTAATCACGAACGGTTACGGCGTGATGTATCCCTACGCCTCGCGCGTCTCGCCCGACGATCGATGGGCCATCGTCGCGTACATCCGCGCACTGCAATTAAGCGAGCACGGCACTCCGGCCGATGTCGATTCGGCAGACCGCGAAGCAACTGGAGGGCACCGGGAAATGAAGACCCCCACAATATTCGCCCGCTGCCAAACGCGCGCACTCATCATCGGCGCGATCGCAACGATCATCTCGATCATCGGCGTGTTCACAAATCACGCGCAGTTTTTTCATTCCTACCTTTTTGCCTGGCTGTTCTGGGTTGGAATCTCGTTAGGCGCGCTTGTTATTGTGATGATGCAGACGCTGACCGCCGGGCTCTGGGGACTCGCCATCCGCAATCTTTGTTACGCCGCATTCATGACGCTTCCGCTCATGGTGCTGCTCTTCGTCCCGCTGCTCATCGGGCTGCACGACATTTATGGCTGGGCGAACGGCATTCTCGATTCCGTGCCCGGGTTTCATCACAAACAGCGTTACCTTAACGTGCCGTTCTTCATCGGCCGCTCGATCTTCTACTTCGTCGTCCTGCTCACGTTTGCATTGCTAATCGCGGCGCGCTTGCGCAGAGAACCGAGCCCGCGCGTCTGCAGCACTCAGCGCGACGGGCCTCATCAGCTACGTGCTCTGCATGAACTTCGCCTCGACCGACTGGGTGATGTCGCTCGATCCGCAATGGTATTCCACGGTCTTCGTCATCGTTTTCGTGGCTGGCCAATTCCTTGCGGCGCTCGCATTGATGACGGCGCTGCTCTGCCGTTTTTACGGCGCCAGAGCGCGGTGCCGACGAAAGCGTTTCACGATCTCGGCAACATGCTGCTCGCCTTCGTGATCTTCTGGATTTACGTCTCGTTTTCGCAATTCCTTATTACCTGGTCGGGCAATCTGCCGAAGGAAATTTCATGGTATTTAGCGCGAAGTAGCGGCGGCTGGCAATGGCTCGCGCTCGTGCTGATGTTCGGGGAATTTCTACTGCCGTTTGCGCTGCTGCTTTCACGCGAAGCGAAACGCAAACCGCTGCGGCTCGCGCTCATCTGCCTCTGCATCGTGGCGGCAAATGTGCTGAACAATTTCTGGCTGGTCGCGCCGATGTTTCATCCGCACGGCATCTACGTACACTGGCTCGATGTCGCTGAGTTCGTGGCCCTCGGCGGATTCTGGTTCGCATCCTTCTTTTACTTGCTCGAAACAGCGGCCACTCCTGCCTGCTCAACTCGCGGAGGTAACGCCGCATGGTTGACCAGACTGCGCCAAGCGCGCGGGCCATGAGACACGCGATATCAACGTGCGCGTGGTGATGTGGTTCGCGATTGGACTTATCGTCGCGGCCGTCATTATTCACTTCGCGCTTGGCGCAATATTCGCGTTCTTTAGCAAAGCGCATCCATCATCGGAAGCGCCGTCGCGTATCGTGGTGCAGCCACGCATTGTCGCGCCGGAGCCTCGTCTGCAAACGAATCCGAGTGTCGATCTCGCTCAATTCCGCGAAGCGGAAGAAAACAAACTCAACAGCTACGGATGGGTCGACAAGCAGGCGTGGCATCGTTCGCATTCCCATCGAGCGCGCCATGGATTTAATCGTGCAGCGCGGGTTGCCAACGCGCGGGCCGGGCAGTCACGACAGCAGCGGTAAAACACCTGAACAGATGCGGCAGGAGAAAGCTGTCCCGCCAAAATGAAAAACTGCCTGATCCAAATCGCGTGGTGTTTGCTCGCCGTCAGCCGGATTCGGTCAGAATCCGCAGGCCCAGGTTGCAGCGCATGCCGGTCTCGAACAAAAACTGAATTCGAGCGTTCCGCTTCACGCGCGTTTTCGGGATGAGCACGGCGCAAGTGTCGAGCTGGGTCGATTCTTCGCCGGCAAGCCGGTGATTCTCGCCCTCGCTTATTATCAATGCCCGAACCTCTGCACCCTTGTTTTAAACGGCATTCTGCAAACGGGGCAGGAGCTGAAGCTTGATGCCGGCAAGGATTACCAGATTGTGGTCGTCAGCTTCGATCCGCGGGAGCAGCCGGCCCTCGCTGCGGCGAAAAAGCAGACTTATATCGAGCGCTACGGTCGCGCTGGTGCCGCTGATGGATGGCATTTTCTCGTCGGCGACAAGAATGCGATCGCGCAACTCGCGAACAGCATTGGCTACATGTTCGCCTACGATGAGACGACGCGGCAATTCGCCCATCCGAGCACGATCATCGTGCTCACGCCCGAAGGAAAAATCTCGCGCTATTTCCCAGGCATCGAATATCCGCCGCGCGATGTCCGGCTGGCGTTGGTCGAAGCATCCCAGCAACGCGTCGGTTCACTGGCCGATCGCGTTTTCCTGCTCTGCTTTCATTACAATCCCCAAACGGGAAAATACGGTCTGCTCATCACTCGCGTAATGCAGGTCGCCGGAATCGGCAGTGCGCTGGCTCTCGCCGCATACATCGCGTTAAACGTTCGCCGAGAACGGCGTTTCGTGTCCTAAGATGCGCACGTTCTTCAACTCTCTATTTCCATCGAGCGCGTCGAACCTTGCGCCGCAAGTCGATCACATTTATTTCGCGCTACTGTTGCTTTGCAGCGTGCTCGCCTTGGGAGTGTTCGCCGTTGCGCTCATCTTTTGCGTTCGTTATCGCCGAGGATCGCGCGCAAACCGCACGCAACCGCGAGGCAGACCGCTCCGGCTTGAGATCACCTGGACAGTCATTCCGCTGCTGATCTTTCTCGGCATCTTTTTTTGGGCCGCCGATGTGTTTTTCGGGATGTCGCGACCGCCGCCCAATGCCACTGAAATCTACGTCGTTGGCAAACAATGGATGTGGAAAATGCAGCATCCCGACGGGCGCCGCGAAATTAACGAACTGCACATCCCGGTCGGCCAACCGGTGAAGCTGATCATGAGCTCGCAGGATGTGATCCACGATTTCTTCGTACCCGAATTTCGCACCAAACAGGACGTCGTGCCTGGACGTTACACGACCGAGTGGTTCACGCCGACAAAGCCCGGCAAGTACCACCTTTTCTGCTCGCAGTACTGCGGCACCGATCATTCGCGGATGGTCGGCTGGGTTTATGTGATGGAGCCGGCGGAGCACGCCAAATGGCTGGCGGGTCAGCCCGCGCCGAATTCGCTCGTCGCGCAGGGTGAACGCGCTTTTCGCAATCGTGGTTGCAGCGGTTGCCATGCGCCGAACTCAAGCATTCGCGCACCGCTGCTCGATGGCATCTACGGCAAGCGAGTTCCGCTAAGTAATAGCACGCTCGTAACCGCGGATGATGAATATCTGCGCGATTCAATTCTGCAGCCGAACAAACAAATCGCCGCCGGTTATCAGCCGATTATGCCGACCTTTCAGGGGCAGATCAGCGAGGAAGAGCTAAACGCAATTATCGCCTATCTCAAATCGTTAGGGAATCAGCCGCAGGAAGAAAAACGGTGAGCGCCGCAACGTTGCAAACTCCAGGCCAGCCGATCGCGCATGATCAGCCAAACTATTTGAACGTGCGGCAGACGATCGCCTCCTGGCTACTCACGACGGATCACAAGCGGATCGCGATCCTCTACATGGTTTCGATTACGCTTTTCTTCTTCATTGGCGGGGCGGCGGCGACATTGATGCGGCTGGAGCTGCTCACACCGCAAGGCGACCTCGTCACCTCCGAGACTTACAACAAGCTCTTCACCATTCACGGCGTGGTGATGGTCTGGTTTTTTCTCATTCCATCCATTCCGACTGTCCTCGGCAATTTTCTCCTGCCGATGATGCTGGGGGCGCGCGATGTCGCGTTTCCGCGATTGAATCTCGCGAGCTGGTACCTGTTCATGGCTGGAGGAGCTTTTGCCGTCTTCTCAATCATCACCGGGGGCGTCGATACCGGCTGGACATTTTACACGCCCTACAGCAGCACCTATGCGAACGGCCACGTCATTGCCATGGCTGCTGGCATTTTCATCGCCGGGTTCGGATCGATTGCGACCGGCCTCAACTTTATCGTCACCACGCACAAAATGCGCGCGCCAGGAATGACCTGGTCGCGGCTACCGCTCTTCGTGTGGTCGCTTTACACCACCAGTATCATCCTGGTTCTGGCTACGCCTGTGCTCGCAATGGTGCTCACGCTAATGGCGCTGGAGCGCGCGTTCGGCGTCGGCATTTTCAACCCCTCGTTAGGCGGCGATCCGTTGCTCTTCCAGCACCTCTTCTGGTTCTACTCGCACCCCGCGGTTTACATTATGATTTTGCCAGGAATGGGCGTGGTCAGCGAGCTAATCCCGTGCTTCGCGCGCCGACCTATGTTTGGTTATCACTTCGTCGCTTATGCCAGTGTCGCGATTGGCGTGCTCGGGTTCCTCGTTTGGGGGCATCATATGTTTGTGAGCAGCCAATCGGTCTACGCGGGCATGATTTTCTCGATCCTGAGTTTCATGGTCGCCATTCCGTCAGCAATCAAAGTCTTCAACTGGACAGCCACGCTCTACAAAGGTTCGATCTGGTTCGCTACGCCAATGCTATATGCGCTCGGCTTCGTCGGCCTCTTCACCATCGGTGGCCTCACCGGTTTGTTCCTCGCTTCTCTCGCGGTCGACGTGCACGTGCATGACACCTACTTCGTGATCGCGCACTTTCACTACATCATGGTCGGCGGAATGGTGATGGCGTATCTCGGCGGGCTGCACTTTTGGTGGCCGAAGATCAGCGGGCGCATCTATCCAGAGGCGATCGCAAAATTCTCCGCACTCACCATTTTTCTCGGGTTTAATCTGACCTTCTTCCCCCAATTCATCCTCGGTTATCTTGGAATGCCGCGGCGATATCACGTTTACGCGCCGGAGTTTCAGGTGCTCAATGTCCTTTCTACTGCCGGCGCATCCATTCTCGCAGTGGGTTATCTTTTGCCGCTCGCTTACTTTTTATGGTCATTGCGCTGGGGCAAAGTCGCGGGGCCGAATCCGTGGCAGGCGACCGGTCTGGAATGGACGACAGCTTCACCGCCGCCACCCGACAATTTCGAGAGAACACCGATCGTGACGGAAGAACCCTACCGCTACGACCCTCTCGCGGCAGAATCGGAGTTGGAGGTGGCTCATGGCTAGTGTTTCGTTAGCCGCGCCCGTTGAACATCAATTCGATGACGCCGACCAGCAGCGCAACGCCGCGACGATCGGGATGTGGCTCTTCCTCTCTACCGAGGTCCTGTTTTTTGGTGCGATGTTTTTCGGCTATACTGCGTATCGCTACTCTTATCCGCAAGCCTTTGCCGATGCTAGCCGCCACACACTGATCGCCTTCGGCGGAACAAATACGGCTGTGCTTTTGATCAGCAGTACGGTCATGGCGTTCGCTGTGCGCGCAGCAAATCTGAATCGGCAGCGGTTGCTCACCTTGCTGTTGCTCATGACCGCGTCGTTAGGCGCGCTCTTTCTCGTCATAAAATGCATCGAGTACATGCGCGAGATTCACGAAGGTCTCTTACCTGGAACTAAGTTCCATATCGAATCTGCCGATCCCAAGCATGCCGAAATGTTCTTTTATGTTTACTGGCTCATGACTGGTGTCCACGCGCTACATGTGAGCATCGGTGTGATTCTCATTGCGCTATTCGCGTTGCGAGCCTGGCTTAGAGATGCGTTTCATAACCACGACACGCCGGTGGAGTTACTCGGTCTTTATTGGCACTTCGTCGATATCGTCTGGGTGTTCCTTTTTCCCCTCATCTACATGATTGATCGGCACTCATGAGAAAGCCATCTGCCCGAAGCTATCTATTAACCGGCCTCGCCTTGCTGACATTTCTCGCGCTGACGATCACCGCCGCTTACATGAACCTCGGCCCGCTCAACACGATTGTCGCGATGTCGATTTCCGTCGCGAAAAGCGCGCTCATAGTACTGTTCTTCATGCACCTGCGTTACAGCAAACCGATCATGTGGGTGTTTGTCGCCGCGGGATTCTTTTGGCTGGGCATCATGCTTGTTCTTGGAATGAGCGACTACATGAGCCGAGGCTGGCGCTAAATTGAAACAGTTAACTTTCCTGCGCACTGACCCATTCGAACGCGAACCGCACCAATTCTGGCGCGCCCGCAAGATTCAGCTTCTCTTTCAGGTGCGTCCGATGGCTGTCGACTGTTTTCTGGCTCAGGTGCAGCCGTTCAGCAATGTCTTTTGAGCTGAGGCCGCGCCCTAGGAGCGTGAGCACTTCCAATTCGCGATCGCTCAAACGGCTGACCGGCGAAGCCTCGCCCTTCGGGGTGCCGTGCAGATACTGATACAGCATGCTTTTGTGCATGCGCTCGCTAACGTAAATCTCGCCCGACGTTACCGTATGGATTGCGTCAAGGATGCGGTCCCGTGCTTCGCGTTTCATGACATAACCGCGGGCGCCGGCGCGAAGTGCACGCTCGGCGTAATGCGATTCGTCGTGCATCGAGAGCACTAAAATCTTCAATTCGGGGAGAACCGCGGTGAGGTTCTTGATTAGCTCTACGCCGTTAACGCCGCCTAACGAGATATCGACGATGGCGAGATCAGGGCTGACTTTCGTTGCAACGCTGAGAGCTTCCTCAGCACTAGCGGCTTCACCACATACCGCAAGACCAGGCTCGCCCGAGATAAGCTGTGCCAGCCCATCGCGTAGGATCACGTGGTCATCGACCAAGAGCACTCGTGTTTTCGCTTTTCCGCCGGATTTCATCTGGACAAATCCGTAGAAAGAGAGACCTCAACGATTGTGCCGCATCTTGGTGCAGGGCGAATCTGGAAGGTCGCGCCAATGATTCGTGCCCGATGCCGCATGATATTTAGTCCTCGCCCATCCGCCGACGGTGCGGATTCAGGCAAACCAACACCGTTATCCTCCACGATAAGCGCAAGGCCATTGGATCTTCGCTCGAGATGAAGAGTGACCTTAGTCGCGCGGCCATGTTTCATGGCATTAGTAAGCGCCTCCTGCGCAATGCGGTAAAGGTGAATTGCAACGGAATGATCGGTCACGTTGACTGGATCATTGCACTTGAACACGCATTTAGTTCCATAAGTTCTGCATACCTGTTCGACCAGTTGCTGCAAAGCGCGCATTAGACCGTCGGGCCTTGCTTGAACGGGATGAACGCCGCACGCAAGATCGTGCGCCTTGTTAATAGCAACATTAACCAGATCGGCGATTTCTGCGGCGTTGTTGGAATGTGATGAGCTTTCCGATGCTAAGGTGCGTTGCAGCGCGACAGCACGGAAAATTATGCCCGTCAGGACTTGACCGAGACCGTCATGAAGATCCTGACTGAAGCGCCGTTGCTCGTTTTCCTTGGCCTGAAGTAATTCCTTTTCCAGCTTTTCGCGTTCGGTCATCTCGGTCCGAAGTTGGGCGGTTCGTTCCTGCACCCGCCGTTCCAAATCGCTGCGGGCTTCTAGCAGCTCTGTTTCGAGTCGGCGGTGCGTCGTAATGTCCGTGACTGTGCGGATAAATCCGAGCCGCTCGCCCGAGTAGCTGCGCAATTCAGCTCCTTCGGCCAGCACCCATCGCAGTGACCCATCAGCGTGAGAAATGCGGTATTCTTCGCGAAAAAGCTCGCCGTTCTCGTGCATGCGAAGCCAATGGTCAGCAATGCGTTTGCGATCTTTCGCATGAATCACCCTACGCCAGCCGTCCCCGATTGCCTCATCGATTGTTAGCCCGGTGATCTCGGTCCACCGGTCATTCACGTAATTGCACCGGCCGCTCGCGTCAAAACGCAGAATCCCCACCGGCGCGACCTTGGCGAGGGCGGCGAAAGCGATCTCGCGCTCATGCAGCGCTTCCTGCGCACGGTCACGCCTGGCGTTCGTGTTCATGACTCTGTACATGAACTTCGCACAACCTCGAACAGTTAGGCGCGTCCAAAGCTACACCTAATTTAACGCGGGTTGCCGGTCTAATCATCGCCGTTTATGCCGTTGACGTATGCGAGCACCCGTGCAGCAATCTCTTTAAGGTCGATATGATCGTCAGATAAGAGCTCAGCCGTTTCCGGATCTTTCGGAGGCTCCGGCATATACTCGTTATGCTGGGTGATCGTGCGCCCTCCCGCCTGCCGAATTGCGTCCAACCCGGGCAACCCGTCCTCGCGCGCGTGGAGCAGGAGCACGCCGACGACGCGCCGCTTGTATGCGGCAGCTGCACTTGTAAATAGGACATCAATCGAGGGTCGAGGTCGCTTGTTTTCGCTGTTGGATGAGAGCCGCACTTTATCCTTTTGCACCATCAAATGGTTGTCGGTTGCCACATAGATGCGCCGCCGGTGAATCGGTTCACCATCAAGCGCATCCGCCGCTCGTATACGACCGGGTGCGTTGAGCACATCGGGCAGCAAGATTGGGCTTTCCGGTGTCGCATGCAGGACAACGAAAACGGCCGCGTTTAGGTCGAACGGCAGGTCGGAAATGAGCCGAGCGATTGCCGCTCCGCCACCGGCGGGCGCTCCGATAACTACAACGTCACGCATGAGCTTTGGATAAGTAACGCTTCGCTGGGGCGGGAGGCATATCAAATACCTTTCCGTCGCGGATTGAACGCGAAAGCTTAATGTACTCCGCGTGCGCCCAGACGAGCGGCATGCCGGAGCCGGATGGTCGGCCAAAATACAAAGCGCGCGCGGGGTTGTCTGGCGCATCCCAGATTTGCTCGGGAATCATCCCGCCATCGCTGGTGAAAGTTTCTATTGTTTTCATCAATCGGCGCGCCTCCTTTTCACGGCCAGCTGCCAATTCGTAGTGAGCGCGTTCGCCGGTGAGCAGCGGCCAGGCACGACCAATTCCCGTTCCGTCGAACGGCGAACCATCTTCGTGCTCGCCGTAGCCGTCATGGTTGTATCGGTGCCAACAGGGGCCGTGCGGCGTCTCGATCTTCAAGAGTGAATCGATGACGCGCAACGTATTCACAATGCGCGAATCATCCGGCGCGCGCAGGCCAAAGCGCACCAGCGCTAGCGCATCAATAGAAACGATGTTCTCGGCGGGAGAGAAAACCTGGTGGCTCACATTCTTCATTTGAATCTCGCCACTGGTCGGCGCGCTACCGTCCTTCGTCACCGGGGTAATTCTTACATAGTAGCCTTCAACCCCGCATTTCTTCGCCAGCTCGGTACCGGCGGCGTAGGTCCATCGCTCGATGTTCGCATTCCACGTGTCCGCTGTTTCGCGCAGGAAATCCGCCAGACCTTGTTCCGGTGCGATGTCCGCAGCTTCAAGCAACGCCGCGATCTCCACTGCAATGGTGTAAGGCGAATAACCGCCCACTTCCTCCCAGCGATCTTGTTCAGTAGCCGGGCCGTGTTGGATCAGAAACGACAATGCCTTGCGCACCATCGGCCACAGCCGATGAAGCTCCGCTTCGTCAATCAACTTTTCGCGGAGAGCCGTGGCCGTGAGCAGGATCGGGAATGCGATTTCATCCATTTGAATACCGCGCCAGTAACGCACACCCGTGACCCACATGTTTTGCGGCCAGCTCCCGTCCGCTTCCTGCGTCACGGCGAGGAAGCGCAGGATGCGCGCTGCGCCCAATGCTGCGCCAGCCGCCAGCAGCCCACCAGTGATTTGGGCTAGATCCCGAACCCACACTAAATGGTAACCGCCGCGATCGGCGTCGCCCTTTGCGTATCCCCATGGAATCGAAAGGCTAGCGACGATCCCGCCTGGAAATTTCTTCGCCTGGTGCGTGTGCAAAACCGCAGTGCTAATCCGGTAATAATTTAGTCCGCCTTTGCTCTTCTCCGGTGCGGGAACTTGCAGGGGTTTCTGCCATTTCTTCCAACCGCGAACGAACTCGTCCCGCGCTCCATCGAACCCATCGAGTAAACTCGCGCGCACATGATGTGCCGCGCCAATGGGCGAAGAATCAAAGCCGAGAGCAAGAACGAATTCGCCGCCACATTTTTGCAAATCGATTTGAGCTGTTAGGGCTACGTTTCCGTCAGACGCGCGACGGTAAGTCCATTGCATCTGCTTATGCTGATGCAGATCCTGCCAGCCATCGGAGAAACCGACGTATCCGGCGGAACATTTCAGAAATGCGGCTGAGCAGCCAAGTGCGAGCGCGCTGCCATTACAATCCGCGAAGAGAAAATCTTCACCCCATAATTTACCCACCCAAGCGGTGTTGTGAGCGCCGCCGTCATCTAGATGCGGCGCCAGCAAAATGTAAATATAGAGTTGGTCTGAATCGTTCGCCGCTGTGAACCGCGTGCGCATCAGCAGGACATCTAGGCGTGGATCGGTGATGATCTCCTTCTTGATTTTGTAGCGACCCTGCTTGCATTCGTTTATCAGGCGAAAACCGGGGACTCCGGTCGCCAGATAACCGCAAGTATGTCTGGTGTGTCGCTTCTCTTCCGAGAAAAATTCCTTCCCGTCAGTGATGATGAATCCCATGTCACGCGTGCAGGCGCGATCCACTTCCGGCCAATAAATTTCGTTCAGAATGCCGTGGCTGACGGTGAACCAAACCTGACTAGCTGGATCAGCGGCCGTGCCGACGCCGCTTTTTGCGCTGGATGTCCAACGCGCCTCAATTCCCGGTCGGCCGGGCGCATCGTTTTCGTGTTGTGATTGCTGCGACATCAGCCGGAAAGCCGACGGTTAGCGAAGAAGCCGCCTAAGACTACGCCGCCTAGCGCCAGAATGCCGAGCGCGACCCAACCGCGATGCAGATCGGTCCAGAGCTGGGGAGTCCATGAACTCGCACGTTCATCAAATGTCCCGTGCGTACCGTGATCGCGCTCCGCATCCACGGGCTCCCACAAATTATTGGGGCGGTTTGGGTCCTCCGGCTCATTCGTTTGCTGCGCGGCATAGCAATTGTGCGCGAGATAATGATCGAGCGCCGCAGGCGCGATTTTGTTGCCAACGATCGCCTCGACCGTCGGTAGGCCAACATAGATTTCACGGCGCGGATGATCCGATGCATAAACGATTGCGCGTGCTGCCACTTCCGGCTGGTAAATCGGGGGAACCGGTTGCGCTTTACGCGGCAGTCGGCTTTTTACCCAGCTGAACTGCGGCGTGTTTAATGCCGGCATCTGGATCATCGTCACGCGCACGTTGCTGTGGTCGTGGATCAGCTCGCAACGCAGCGAGTCGCAGAAGCCCTGGATGGCATGCTTCGCCGCGCAGTAGGCGGCTTGCAAGGGAATACCGCGATACGCCAGCGCGGAGCCGACTTGAATAATCACGCCACTGTCGCGTGGCAGCATCCGTTTCAGCGCTGCAAGCGTGCCGTAAACGAAGCCGAGATAAGTAACGTCGGTTACGCGTTTGAATTCTTCCGCCGACATCTCTTTGACCGGCGAAAAGACAGATGCCATGGCGTCGTTTACCCAGACACCGATGGGGCCGAATTGATTCTCTACCTCCTCCGCAGCTGCTTCGACTGCGCCTGCATCGGCCACGTCGCACGGCAGCACCAACGCCTCGCCGCCAAGCTCTTGCACTTCGCGCTTAGCGCCTTCCAATCCGGCGTGACCTCGCGCGATTAACCCTATCCGCGCACCTTCCCTCGCAAATTCATGCGCAGCAGCACGACCAACCCCGGCCGAGGCGCCGGTGATCACAACAACTCGTTTTACATTTCTCATAATTCAGGAGTTGCGAATCTCGTGCAGACTGGCAAGCACTTCGCTGCGTGCCAGCCACCCGATAACAAGCGATATTACCGCTGAGACCAGGCACAATGTGCAACAAGCGTGAAGCACGAACAGTTGCAGCGCGCTCAGGAGCAAAGCAGCAACCGCAAGCGCCGCTACGATCGCACCGTAAAACAGCACGAGCGATGATGACGTGCGCCAGCGCTGCTGGCCACCGATCGAAGCAGTGATGAGTTCCGCAAAATAACCCACCGCGCCCAGCACGGCGTCGGGGATTGGCAAAAGTCGAGAAACGAATGAATGCAGGACGCGTTCACTGCCCGGGCCGAAGAATGGGTCCCACACTTTGCGGATAAATCCGAGTTGGTAAGCCGCAAGATAACTAGCAAGGCTCAACCCAATCGCAGCAAGGAGAAGAATGGGCAGCCGTTCGCGCCAGCGCGAGGGATTGCGAAGCGTCTCGTTCGCCTCAAGTGTGAACATTGCGTAACGCGCATGCGACTCCAGCATGTCGTCAAATTTTCCACCTGAAGCGGCCAAGGCGAAATGAGAAATGGTACTGCTAATTGTTTAGCAAAATTCCGTAAGCGCCAATCCGGTGAGTACGTAATGCGAGGGAAAATACATGGCCAGCATTCCACTAGTGCCGATCGCCCCTACATGCCGCCACTTGAACATCCTCCGCGTAGCGATGTCGGTTTCAATATGAACACGATGTGCATTCGATTTCTTCCATTGCTGCTCGTGCTGACACCGCTCTGCGCGAATGCTCAAATCAGCCCATCACCGACCGTGCCAACTCCAACAGCAACGCCCTATTTTAATCGGACTCCGGTTCCGGGTGTTTCTGCATCGCCCTCTCCGTCACCTATGGTCGGTGCATCGCCTTTAGCTTCCCCAGGCAACTGGGATCCCTTTGCGGACATGCAGCGGATGCAAACGGAAATGAACCAGTTTTTTTCGCGGGCGATGAGTCAATTCGGGATGAACCAGAATTTTCTTAGCATGCGCAATGAGCCCGGCTTTTCCTCGTCCATCGATGTCCGCGACAAAGGCGACCATTACGAAGTGCACGCGTTTTTGCCCGGTAGCGAAATCAACAACGTAAAGGTCACCGCCGAACCAAACAACCGGCTGCGCGTTTCCGCTTCGCAGTCAAAGCAGGAAAAGAAAGAGAGCAAAGCCGGCGAAACTTTTACGAGCGAGTTCGGCGAGTACGAACAGGTGGTCACGCTACCCGGGCCGGCGCGCACGAAAGACATGAAGATCGAGCGCAAGGAACACGAAGTGGTGGTGAGCATTCCAAAGAAGGACTGATTCGCCACCTGCAAACAGATGTTAATGCGAAAATCTAGTTCCGAATTAATAGGTTTCGTTGCGACACAGGCGCTCATTGCGTGTGTGGGGCTCGCGTGCTTCTCGCCTGTCCTCGTACGAGCCGAAATGCGAGACGACAAAGGCCTGGGCTATGCTCGCGAGCACACAAATCGGGGCATAAAGTATGCGGAGAAAAAGCAGTACGACAAAGCTATTGAGGAATTCACTAAAGCGATCGCAGCGCAGCCGAAGGAGCCAAAGAACTACGAGAACCGCGCGCTCGTTTATGAACTAAGCGGCAAACCCGCAAAGGCACTCGATGATTTCAGCAAGCTAATCGAACTTAAACCGAATGATCAGAGTGCTTACGCCCGTCGCGGCGAACTCGAGTTGCAGATGAATAAGTTCGATAAGGCTATTGCCGACCTGAACAAGGCGATCGACGTGGACTCGGCGGATGTGGTTTCTCGACGGTATCGGGCATTCGCTTTTTTGCAGACCCAGCAGTGGGAGAAGTCAGTGCAAGATTACAGCAAGTTAATCGAGCGATTCCCTGATGATGTCGAGTTACGGCAGCATCGTGGTTATGTTTATCGGAAGGAGGGTAGATACGATCTCGCCGTTTCCGATTTTACCAAGATCACCGAGAAGCGACCAGACGATGCGGAAGCCTATCTCCGCCGGGGCCATACTTACGGCTTGGCGAAAAAATACGCCAAAGCAGCCGCCGATTTCCGCAAAGTACTCCAGCTAAAACCGGCCGATAAGGATGCCGCCGCACGCCTGAGATACGTCGAAGCCAAGTTGCAGACCTCGTTGCCAACAAGGCCCATTCCGGCTCGAGCAGGTTTAGAAGCAGCGCGCGCAGAACGTGCGAAAATTGCCGCCGGGGTGACGCCGACACCGCCCGCCCCGTGAGAAGTTGTTAGTGATTGCAAGATCTCAGCAATGCGCTGTGGGTGACTCAGCCAGCGTGCTCTGCCGGAAGATAGAAACAAAATTCCCAGAATATAAACTGCGAGAAGCTGCGCAGCTTCAATCCAGTTTGTCTCACCGTCACCGCTGATCTGGAAAACAAGGTAAACAGCTACATCCTTTCCACCGCTCGGCAGGGTTCAAAAGAACTTGTTGAAAGAAGATCACGGGAAAGTCTTAAAGTACCTGCGACATTTATCCGCCGTGGCATAACTGAGAAAATTTCTCAGTGACTTACACAAGTTGCGCCCGATTGCGTACGAAATAAGCACGCCGGAACGTAGTTATATGAAAATGAATGCAGAAATAGAAGGTGTTAAAGGAACATCAGTCTGGATCAGCAGTGTAAATGTGATCGCTGGGATTTGGCTGATTATCGCCCCTTTTGTTCTTCTCTATGGGAGCGGGAAAGCCCGCGTCAACGACATTGTCCTTGGCATTGTCATCGGGATTTTTGCGCTGATTCGTGCGCTTGTCCCAGGGGCCGGGACGGTGTGGCTCAGCTGGCTAAACGCGCTTTGGGGGATTTGGTTGATCATTGGCTCGTTCGTCCTCGGTTCCACCGAAGTGACCCGCACGAATGATATCATCCTGGGTATCATCGTGTTGGTCTTTGGCCTCTGGAGTCAGGCAGAGACAGAACAGGGTCGAATGACGATTGTTCATTAGGCATCGCAGAGCAGGTAACATAGATCGGCTTCGGCCAGAGGCCGCTCCCTGTCCCGAGGAAACGAAATACGCCCAGTTCCCGCTACCCCCCCGAAAGACGAAGACATGGCTGACCTAGTTGTTGTCCTAACTGCAATTGGGATTGCGTTTGTCGCCTGGATCATTCAGCGCGCGCTGTTAGGAAAATAAAGAAACGCTGCGGTAGAGTTGCAGTGTAAAGATATGGCTCTGACTGATAAGGAAATTGAAGCGCTAGAAAGGCGCGCCAACCAAATCCGCAAGTCGATTATCGAGATGTTGGTCGAAGCTGGCTCCGGTCACACCGCCGGTCCCCTCGGCATGGCGGATGTTTTCACGGCTCTTTACTTTCACATCCTAAAACAGGATCCAAAAAATCCGGGCTGGCCTGAGCGTGATCGGCTCGTGCTGTCGAACGGACATATTTGTCCCGTGCTTTATGCCGCCATGGCACACGCTGGCTATTTTCCGGTAAACGAGCTAATGACGTTACGCAAATTCGGTTCCCGTTTGCAGGGACATCCGCATCGCGAATTCCTCCCCATGCTCGAGACGAGTTCCGGGCCCCTCGGCTCCGGTTTGTCTCAGGCCACGGGCATGGCCTTGGCCGACCGGATGGATCGAGGCCGCAGTAGCGAACGTTATATCTATTGCCTGATGAGCGATGGTGAACTGGACGAAGGCCAAAGTTGGGAAGCAGCCATGCTCGCGGGCAAAGAGAAGCTGCGCAATCTCATTGCCATTCTCGACCGCAACAATATCCAGATCGACGGTTTTACTGATGACGTGATGGAGTTGGAGCCGTTGGTCGATAAGTGGAAAGCGTGGAACTGGGACGTCCAGGAGATTAGCGGGCACAACTTCAGGCAGATCGTCGGAGCCGTCGAAAAGGCCAAAGCTGTTTTCGAAAAACCATCGATGATCGTTGCTCGTACGATTCCGGGTAAAGGAGTGAAAAAATTCGAACGCGACTTTCACTGGCATGGCAAACCTCCGAATAAGGAGGAGGCAAAGATGGCGCTCGCCGAGCTGCGAACTCTCGGTGGGAAGATCAGAAGTGAGCATGAGTGACCTGAACCCAAAGGTGTTCGAGAACACCGTCGAACAAATAGCAATCCGAGAGGGGTTCGGAAAGGGCTTTCTGCTCGCTGGCAGGCAGAATTTCAATGTCGTCGGCCTTTGCGCGGACCTTACCGAATCCACCAAAATGATTCTCTTTAAGAAGGAATTTCCAAAGCGTTTTATTGAAGTCGGCGTGGCCGAGCAGAACTTGGCCAGTGTCGCTTCCGGCATGGCAGCCATGGGCAAAATCCCATTCATTTCCTCTTACGCCATGTTTAGCCCCGGCCGTAACTGGGAGCAGATTCGCACGACCATTTGTTACAACAATGCCAACGTGAAGATCGCCGGGAGCCACGCTGGGGTTTCGGTCGGGCCCGATGGCGGCAGCCACCAGGCTTTGGAAGACATTGCCATCACTAGAGCCTTGCCTCGTATGATTGTCATTTCGCCCTGCGACGCCATTGAGGCAAGGAAGGCAACCGTTGCCGCGGCCAAAGTCGTCGGGCCGACTTACCTTCGTTTGGCGCGCGAGAAGACACCGGTCATAACCACGGAAGAAGCGCCATTTCAGATAGGCAAAGCGAACATTCTTTATCAAGGCAGCGAAAACCCGGAGATTGGAATTATCGCAACCGGTGCGTTGGTGCATAAGGCCCTTCTGGCGGCCAAAAAATTGGGGGCGGAAGGGATTGGCAGCAAAATGATGAATCTTTCCACCATCAAACCTCTGGATGAGGAAGCGGTCATTTCGCTGGCGCGCGAAACCAATGCGATCGTGACGGTGGAAGAACATCAAAGGATCGGAGGAATGGGTTCGGCCGTCGCGGAATGCCTGGCACGGAGCTATCCGACCCGGATCGCATTCATTGGGGTGGATGATCGCTTTGGCCAATCAGGGAAACCGGAAGAACTGATTGAATACTATGGCATGGGAACAGAGTCGATCGTCCAGGCAGCGCGGAAGCTTCTAAAACGCGTTCGTGGCTGAGAAAATCGCTTCGATGCTTTCGTCTGCGCAAGTGGAAGCATGTCTCTCCGGAGGGAGACGCTTTCGCGCGTCCAGTTCCATGCAACGAGGCAGTCCGAGATTAGCCGGTACCTGCACTAGCACTGGAAATGAATGGGTCTTTGAAGCCTTGCGTACAACTTCACAAATATCGAGGATCGTTCAGGAATGCTCTGAAAATGGACGCGGGTCTTTTTCGCGCGGAGATGCTTCCGAACGGGTCCGCGTAATTGTTACGAAATTGTTCGTGCGTTCTCCTACAACTGCTATAAAAAGCGTGGTTTTCCATCAGCAAACATCGTGATTGAGATGCACTCATCGAATAAACCTTCGTCCAATTCGGTCGAAGATTTTAGTAATGAAAACAACTAAAATATTAGCGGTCGCGATGATTAGCGCTGGTCTTAGCTTAGGCATGACCGCGCAAGCGAAAGAGAAGAAGCATGAGGAACAAACAATAAACAGCAGCGATGTTCCCGCCGCGGTGCAAACTGCTGGCGAGAATGAAGCTAAGGGCGGGAAAATCCTCCGCTGGGAAAAAGAGGGCGACAACTTCGAAGCCGTGGTCGAGAAAAATGGCAAGGAGTGGGGCGTCAAGATCGACCCGAACGGCAAGGTGCTGAGTAAGCACAACGAGAAGACCGAAAAGGGCGAGAAATACTAATTGGCTGATCCATGGTCCTGGAGCGGTAACACCCGCTCCAGGTCGCAGGGATGGAATGGCCAATAAAGTGCGCAGCCTACAAATTCACATGGCGGTTGTGAATGACGATTGTTGTAGCGCCAGGGTTTATGTCTAACGACGCTGCGTGGGGTCTAGAGCGTTCCCCTGATGTCCTCGTAGGACCGCGTTAATTGAACGCGATTATCCTTTCGATTGACCCGTCTGGATTCAGCACGCGAATGTTTACCGGAGCGGTTCTCGGCAACACGATAGCTTTGGGATCGCCAAGCTTGCGATTTCAACCATGTCAGGCAACTTCATGTTGTCCGATACGCTGGATGCTAATGCTTCTTTTTCCCGCCACCCTTCCTTCCGCCTTTGCGGGAGCTGGCTTTACTCCCTTTCTTGCCGCGACCACTCCCGCTCTTTTTGCCCCCGCCGCTCTCCTTGTTCACAGTAGCCCAAGCGCGGCGTTCCGCTTCTTTCTTCGATGTCCCTCGCTTCTCGTAGCCTTCTTCGATATGTTCTGCTTTGCGTTTTTGCTTACTGCTATATTTCGACTTGCTTCCTTGTGCCATAAATCAACCTCCAATACTTAACGAATGACAGACCTGCGTTGGATTTATCCAAGTCGCAACGGCACATACACTCGGGAAGAATTCGAAAAAGTCGTGGCGTTGCAGTTTTGGGCACAAATCGACAAAAAAATTCCAGTCTAGGCTAGACCCCTGAGTGACCCATTGCTCGTTATAAGCAGAGCAAACGCGACGGCACGCGAAGTTCTATCAGAATGACACGAAGCTACGAAGATTAGTTAGCGGCGGAAATGGCCCGCGCATGATTAAGCCAGTCTCGAACCGCTGATCCTTTCAGTAGCAGGGCGGCCCGACAACGAATTCGGCGCATTTGGATGCGCTCCTTCATCGACGCCGACGTTAAGCCGATAGACGAGTTCGCCGCCAAGCCAGCCAGCGAAAAGTGCCAGGAGTACGCCAACAATACCGAGACTGATGTCCAGCAAATCGGGTGCGGTCGGATTAGGCCGGCGCAGCAACCAGCTGACGATAAACAGGCCTGCAACGACGACATTCGTCACCCCGTGCACTAAGCCAATGGTCTTGGCCCGCGTCCCCCGCGGAATCTTAAGCCAATCGATCAAGCCGAACACGGCGGCAACCAATGCGCCAATAATGCCGGCTGCAATAACCCAGTAAGAAACTTCCGCCCAAGTTGGATTTTTTGTGAACCAGTATATCAGATCGAAAATGACCGCGAGTGGCAAGAGCCCAAGCGGAAAAACTATCAACATCGGGTGAATGGGATGACCGAGTAACGTTGCCTGTGCTTTCATGATTGGATCTCCTGTTTTGTTACGTCAAAATCTTTTATCGACTGGACTCCGGCTCGTCGGCCAGTACGTGCGCCGTTTGTGGCTTCTATTTTCGCGTAGTCTTTCTTGGTTTTTAACCCGGCCATTCCACATCTAACGTATGTGCTTCGATAACATTACGCTGCGCCCGAAGACATTGGCTGCACAGTTCAAAAGATTTTGACTATTTGTATTAATTGCTGCTCCGGAATCTGGTGAGCCGATCCGCAACACGATTCTCGCCACACTCATCGTTTTGCGCATGCTAAGTGCGGCGCCGGTCTCAGGCGTGGAGGTAACCGAAGCAGCCGGGGCAGCGCACGGCTATCCTGGATTTCATGGATATTAACGGCAAAAAGCTGGCCGACGGCGAATTTCGCCAATGGGATGGAGGATGATCGCCTGCACATCGTCATCACTTACAAATTTCCGAGCGGCGAATTATTCGAGGAGAACGCCCTATTCCGCAAACCCGACCTGATGCAGGAACAATGGTCGTGGAAAGAATCCAAAGGCAGCCACGTACACCGCGAATTCACCGCTGACCTCGTCGCTAAAACGGCGAGCGCACACATCCATAAGGACAACGAAAAAAAAGACCCAGAGTGTAAGTCTGGCGCGTCCGTTGCCGTTTTTTTAGCTCACTTGAATCGATAGCGAATTCCGTAGCAGTGGTTCCATTTACCTGGGCACGAGCGTGGGTAAGAGTCAATTTGGTGTTCGGCACGCAACTGTTGAAGCTTGGATCATTCCGTAGCAACATCCGTAGCATTCGGATAAATCCTAGGGAGAAGAACCGCTCCGTAG
>CAVULE010000010.1:0-311837 GCA_963742315.1 uncultured Verrucomicrobiae bacterium | reverse complement strand
ACAGGTTAATTACCCTCAATCTGTCCTGGCAACGATGAGTCCAGGAATGCGTGCAGGATTTATTCGAGCAAATGGGGCTCTTTACCCTGGGTATTTTCGCGTATCCCGCCGGAGCAATATCTCATTTTTCGCGTCAAGTAGCCGAGAGCTTTCGCCTTCTGTAGAGGCAGCCGTGCCGGCTGCAAACAAAGGCCACAGAATTGCACGCGACACGTGCCACTACAGAGCCAAGCCAGGAATTGTTTCGCTCAGGCGGCCGGCGGCGTTGCGTCGACGAAGATTGGCGCGGCGGTGATATCGGAAGCGTCGAAGCTGAAGCCGTGATTCCCTTTTTGCAGCGATTTTAACAGGAGTGCGACTTGCTGGGCCGTGCCGGTAGAATAAAAACGAACCAGACCGACCGTCGTCGCGAAGCCGAACACCGTGATCATGATCGTGTCGTCATCGACCGAGTTCATGAAAATGTGGCTGCCGTTGCCCTGGTGGTAGAGGGCGTTGAATTCGACCTCGCCGATGCGGCGCGCGAGTTCCTTGGTGGCGGCGAACGACCCGGCGGCGAGCGCGGCGATGATGGTGACGTCCATCACTGTGAGATCCCCGTATTGCGAAATGACGTTGCCGCCTCGGTCGATGACGACCGTCAGGTCCGCTTCAGATTTTTTCAAGAAGTCGCCCAGCACCCCGTCGAGCGTGGCCACATCTTCGATCGTGAGGACGGGAATGGCGTTCATGTCGCGCGTTCCCTTGATGCTGGCGTAGACGGGAGGTGACCGGCATCGGCGGCTCCGGGAGCGGCGGCGTGCGGGGCGCATCGCTGTGCTTGCTGAACTTGTGCAGCAAAATCTGGGAAACCGCGTTGAGCGTCGCGAAAACATTTTGCCCGGTGCTCGACACGACCTCGAAGCTTTGCACCCGCTTCTTCCGGTTGTTGAGGAATATTCCAGGTAATTCACCGGCGCGATGTTCGGCAGATCGCGTTTGTTGTACTGCAGCACGTACGGCACGTCGTCCATCGAGACATGTTCTGCTGGCCAGATTTTCCTCGAGATTCTTGAAAGCTCTCGACGTTCTCCTCCATTTTTTCCCACTGCGAATCGGCCACGAAGACGATGCCGTCGACGCTGCGCAGCACGAGCTGGCGGGTGGCGTTGTAAATGACCTGGCCGGGGACGGTGTAGAGCTGGAACTTGGTCTTGAACCCCTTGATGACTACCGCGTTGAGCGGGAGGAAATCGAAGAACAGCGTGCGATCCGCTGCGGTCGCCAGCGAGACGAGGTCGCCGCGATTTTGCCGGATTAATCCGCTGATGGATGTAGCCGAGGTTGGTGGTCTTGCCGCACAGTGCCGGACCGTAGTAAACGATCTTAAACTGGATCTCGCGGCTGGCGTAATTAATGATCGACATGAGGAGTCTCCACTTTGGGATAGGTTCGCGAAAGTTCCTGTGTGATGCGGCCGAGTTCGCGCCGGCTCTCCGCACTCAATTCAACGCCGTTGTGCACCGCGGTCAGGCAAAGATCGCCGGCACCAAAGAATGTCACGGGCGACTTTTCACCGTGGACCGTCAGGGAGCTGAGGGGCCCTAGATGGGTCTCACACATATGCTTTTGCAGTTTCTGGAGCATCGTCGGTGCCACCGCGCTCAACCCTTCCATATGCATTTCGTCCGGGATGTTTCCGGCGATGATCAAGCCATCTGTGAAGATCACGCTACAGGAGGCAACGCCGGGAAGGGCACAGGCTAGTGCGATCGCCGCCTTGGCATCAAATTTCGGAGCTCCTTCGGCCGGCCTGGCACTTTCCAACTTTGCGGCCGGACCCGTCGCGACGCGGAAAGCATCGACCGGGGCCGAGAGTTCAACCTTCGCAGCGTCGATCCTGGGCGCGGCGACTTTGGGAATCTGAAGGTCTGGAGCTCTTACCTTCGGGACTTCGGCTGCCGCTACTTTGGGGAGTTCTATTTTGGGAGTCTCAGCCTTAGGCACAGGCACTGCCGGCTTTGACGGTGCCGCGGCGCTTGGGGGCGCCGTTTTCCGGTTGAGGCAAAACGTTCCGCGTCTTCCTTTGCCTTCGCCGAAAACGGTGTCTCGAAAGTTTCATCCTGAGTGGTGACTTCCTGGTCCTCCCGCATGCGAAGAGAGTCTCCGGGCAGGTTGGCCAATACATCGGGCAGCGAAAGCTGCACCGGGGCTTCCACCGCATCGGGGAGAAACAGACCACGGTACTGTTCCGGTAAGGCTGCGTGAAAGTCTTTCGGCGGAATCGTCACTTTCCCAGTCGCCAGCTGGGGCGCGATTAACGCAATGCGAAACGAAATCTTCGCGTCGGCCGGAACCGAAGCGACGTCGCCGGCAATCTGCATCGGCGGGAGACTCGCCAGGATTGGGCACAACGGAAGCACGACCATCGATTCCTGCGTTGGCTCAACTGATGTTGCGGCAACCGGCACGACCTTTGGCGTCTCTTGAACCGGGGCGGAGGTTGTCGGCGGTGCGGGAGCCGGCGTTTGCGCCCCGACTTTCGGCGGCTCAGCCGACGGCGGCATTTGGAATGGAATTCGCGTCGGCGCAGCGGCTGGTGGTGCGGCGGGAGGAACGGGAGGCCCGCTGGAGGCTGGAACTCGCGGAAACGCGGGCCCACCCGTTCCAATCGGCAAAGATTTTTCTGGCTTGTTTTCCGCCGGTGCACTGGGTGCAACAAAAGTAATGCGTGCCATCGAACCGTCTCGGGTCGGCTCCGTCTCGACAGGCGGCGGTGCAATCGTGCGACTAGTCGCTGGTGCGACTGGCGGCGGCTGCGCTGGCGGTATGGCTGCTGGGGGCGGCTGAACCGGCAGCTTCATCGCTGGCGACGGTTGAATTGGCCGACTGGCCGGCGGCGGCCGAATCGCCGCGACCGGAGCCGACTCGGCCGCAGCCGCGCTCGACACAGGTTCGGGCAGCGGCGGCAGTTCTGTGGTCGTAAACGGCGCCAACTTCGTTCCGAATTTCGCAGATTCTTCCACCATCATTTTCAAGAACGGCGTCTCAACCTGCGCCATGATCGGCTCGGCAGTCTGATCCTCACGAACACGGAGGAGTGAAAGTTCATCGATTACTTTCTTGGCCGGCAACATCACCACCGCGGTATCGGACGGTTGCACAGTGTGTAGAAATATTTCCGGCGCTTGCTGGTAGATCGCTGCGATCGAAATGCTGGGACGGCCTGCTGCCAAACCTTTCTCCACTTCGGCCGCTTTCAAGGCTATCCGTCGACTGGTATCGAAACTTTCGTGCGGTTTGAGATAGCCATTCGGCATTTCCGCAATGACGTCGCTCAAGGCAAGAGAGAGTGTCCTTTCCCCGCGCGGTTCCACTGCCACACCTACGCGCGGTCCGAAATCGGGTGGCGCGCCAGCGGACGGGCGCGTCACCGACATTCGTCGAGTGGCGATCGCACTGGCCGCCAGCGCCGGCGCCTGGGCTCGGGCGTCATTGTGCGTACCGCGTAAGGCGTCACCCGCTTCGCCAGTTTGTCGCTTTCAGGCTTGTCCTGTACCGAGGGCAATGGCGCGAGCCCGACCGGGCGACGTTTGGCCTCAAATTTCTCCTTTGCCTTCCTAACGAGATCTAGGAACGGGATAGTCATGACGCTCAATGATCGTCCGCTGCGACTCGCAATACTTCTTCCAGCGTGGTCTGGCCTTCGAGCGCCTTGTCAATGCCAGCCATCCGCAAAGTTTTCATCCCTTCAGCAACAGCCTGGTTCTTGATCACCGCCGCCGATGCCCGCTTCATAATAAGGCGGCGGACGGCTTCGGTTACCGTCAGCGCTTCAATAATCGCCAGGCGTCCGAGATAACCGCGACCCTTGCAACGATCGCAACCGCTCCCGCGGTAAAAAACAGTCTCGGGTTTCGCTTCAACTCCGAGCCTCGTGAAAATTTCTGGCTCGGGCATAAATTCCTCCCGGCAATTTGTGCAAATCTTCCGCACCAGACGTTGCGCGCACGTCATTAAAATCGAGCTCGAAATCAGGAACGGCTCGATCCCCATGTCGTCCAGACGCGTGATCGCGCCGGCGGCGTCATTAGTATGCAAAGTGGAAAGTACCTGGTGACCGGTCAACGCTGCTTTCACCGCAATATCGGCGGTCTCGTTGTCGCGAATTTCACCAACCATCACGATGTCGGGGTCCTGCCGCAGGATTGAGCGTAGAGCCGAGGCAAAATCCAGTCCGATGTCGTTGCGCACCGAAACCTGATTGATTCCGTTGAGCTCGTACTCGATCGGGTCCTCTACCGTCACGATGTTGTATTGCGGGTTGTTCAGCTCCTGAAGAACGGAGTAGAGAGTGGTCGTTTTGCCGGAACCGGTCGGGCCAGTAACGAGAATCATCCCGTGCGGGGCATCGATCGCTTTCCTGAATTTCACCAGCGTCTCCTCATCCAATCCCATTTGGTCGATCGAGCCGGTCAGCGCGGTCTTGTCCAAAATACGGATAACGACTTTCTCGCCGTGCGAAGTTGGTAGAATCGAAACACGCAGATCGACTTCTTTGCCCATTACCTTGACGCGAAAACGACCGTCCTGCGGCACGCGCCGTTCGGCGATGTTCAGGCCAGCCAAAATTTTGATGCGCGAGGTGATCGCCAGTTGCAGCGCTTTCGGGGGCGATTCCGCCGCGGCCAAATCCCCATCCACGCGATAACGCAGCTTCAGGGAATTCTGGAATGGCTCGATGTGAATGTCGGACGCCTTTTCCCGGATCGCCTGCACCATGATCAGATTCACAATCTTGATCACGGGCGCGTCTTCGCTGTCGGTTGCGAGCCGATCGATGTCGATCTCTTCGCTTACTTTGGCCTGAACTTCGACGCCGTCCGCAGGCTTCTCCGCTTCCTTGACCACGTCCCGCAACGCCTGGTTTATTCCCACCCCGCCATGCACCCCACTGAGGGCCTCGGTCACGCTCTTTTCCGTCGCGATCATCGGCACTACGTCCAATTGGACGCGGCGCTTTACGTCATCGACCGCCAACACATTGGTCGGGTCCACCATCGCGATAAAAAGCTTCCCATCCAGGCGCGCTACCGGCACCAGCTTGTTCGCCTTCGCCATGTCGCGCGGGATCATCCCCATGATTTCCTCAGGGATCCGGATCCGCGCCAAATTGACCGGCGACACGTTCAGGCAACGCCCCATGCTGAAGGCCATGTCCTGATCCGTGACAAATTGTTTGTCTGTCAGAATCTTCAGCAGCCGTCCGCCTTTTTCCTTCTGAATAGCGGTCGCTTCTTCGAGTTGATTCGGCAGAAGCAGCCCGTCTTCAATCAACACGTCAGCGATACGATCTCCGAAAGTCTTGTTTCTCATCGCGTGGTTCAGGCTTTGGGTTGCAGTCGGTAAACGTCTTGCAGCGTTCTTTCGATCGCCGCCGGTCGGGCCAGATACCACGAGACCGTGTAATCGAGGGATTGCTGCACCGCGGCGCGTCCCGCGGCATCGAATGGATTACAGCACGCCACCATGATGGTGCGGCTGATCAGATCGAAGGGGACACAGAGCCGCCCCAGGGTGAGATTATCCGGCAACATCCTGGCCAGTTGCCGATCGAAATCGTAATATTCGAGCGGGATAAATGCCCCTTTCGTCCGATCAATCAGCGCCGAGATAGCGTGGTCGATCTTGTCGGTGTCCTCCCCGCACAACTCCACCAGTAGCGAAGCCGCCAGCGTCTGCCCCTGCAGGTTCTTGTTCCGCTGCTGCACCTTTTCCAGTGCCGCGTTGACCGTTTCTTCCGGGAAAATTTGGTGGACGATGAGAAACTTCGCCAGCTGCTCTTCCCCGCGTTCGTGCAAATTGTAACTCTCAAGTTCCTTCCGATCGAGCCGTACCAGCCCGCCTTCGCCGCCGCCTACTGCTTTGGCGATTAACCCATGCTTCAACCCGCCGGTCAGCGTTTGTCCCGCCGCCTGCAAACGCGACTCGATGTCGCCCAGCATTGCCAGCACTTCGGGCGCGTTCGGGTCCTGCCCCAAGAGCATCTCGCATTCCTGCATCGCCAGCGCGTAAGAACCGACGTTGAAATATGCTTCCGCCAACTTGCGCGCAGTGCGCAATGTGTCATCCATCCGCCCGAGCTTGGTGTAGGCTTCCTTTAGAATCTCAAGCGACTGATAATCATCGGGTTGTGTTCGGGTGATAACCTCGAACATTTCGATCGTTTGAAGGATTTGGGCCTGTTCCTCCGGTGACGGCGGGTGTTCCAGCACGATTTGCCAGAAAAGCTAGAAACATGCCGGGAAAATCGCCGATTTTAAGCTTCTAATTTCCAGAACGCCCCCTACAATTTTCTGCATGGGACTCCCCCCTTGCCTGCCACGCCGAAACCACGTGAAGGTGGGTCGCGCCGCACCCCCCGCGAAGGCGGATGCGCGTGGTCATTCCCTGACCTCTGGCTTACGCTCCATGGTCCGTGTTCCCTGCTCCACGCTTCTCCCGCGTTTTCCTGCACTCCGTGCTTCGAGCTCCCTGACCTCTGACCTCTGTCCTCTGACCTCTGGTTTAGCTCCCAATACCGAGAACAGATCCGCCCCAGGACGGATTCGCCGTGATGAACAACGGATAACCGCTCCGCCAAAGGACGGATTCGCCGCGGCGAATAGCCGCGGCGCAGACGCAATTTCAGCGTTTCAGGGTTTCAGTCTTTCAGCGTTTTCCACAAGCGGTTTCACCCTGATAGAAATGACAGTCGTTATTCTTATTATCGCCACACTTGCAGCCATTCTCATGACCGGCATCTCGAGCGTGTTCGAACGCGCCAGGAGGACCCAAGCCAAGAACGACGTGACCCAGATCGTCACTGCCGTTAACGCCTTCTACACCGAGTACGGCAAATATCCTGTAATTGTTACTTCTAGCACCACCGATGCATTCTTTGGAACGGGCACAACGCTGGTGGGTTGCACCAGTTACGGAAACAATGACGTACTCATTGACGTGCTGACTAATAATACTAGCAGCACTAACAACGCCGCGACGGTGACAGCGTTAAATCCTAGAGGGATCGTTTTTCTCAACGTTCCTGCGGCGAAAAGCATTACCAACCCTAGATCAGGTGTGATCCCCAATGGTGCTACGGTGACTGCCCCCTTAAGAGTCGGTGTGCGGGACGATCCTTGGGGATCGCCGTACGCGGTCGCGTGTGACACCACCTATGATAACGCTTTGGGAACCGCAAACCCATACACGGATTCCGATTTCAGTGCCGGGCCGTCTCCTCTGCAAGTAGGAGCAATCGCCTACTCCTACGGAAGAAATGGCGCACTTGGCGGCGGAGCCGCGGTTAGTTCCGCGTTCTCTTCCGAGTCGGGAACCGCCGGGAAGTTTAAAGGTTCGAGCGACATTCTTTCCTGGCAATGATGATTTCTCGACAACCGCAGATTCATGCTCCTGCCGACGCTGGTTTGTCCGCGTTCCCGCCCCATTCCACATTCCGCAATTCGCAATACGCATTACGCCTGCTACCCAATAACCGAGAACCGATAACGGATAATAGGGTGCGTCTGACCTCCGACCTCCGAGCTCTGGCTTCTGGTTTCACCCTGATGGAACTCATGGTCGTCATGGCGATCATAATCCTCGTCGCCGCCTTCGCCACCCCCGCCTTCAATTCTCTTTCGAAGTCTAGCGGCAGAAAAGCCGCCATCGGAAATCTGCTCGGCGGCATTGAGCAAGCGCGATCGCAAGCGATGAAGGATGGACGTTATACGTACGTCGTATTTCCGGCTCAGCCAGTCGGGGGAGCTCGGCAATTACCGACAAGACGATCCTCGATCAGTACTTCTATCACTCGTTTGCTGTTTTCGAAGATGATGCAGTCACTCCGGTTAATAAAGTCCAAGTGACCCCTTGGAAAACCCTTCCGGTCGGCATTAGTCTGCGAAAGGCGATTTCTTCGGCCCCTTGGGCCTCCGATGTAGCGTTCGTATTTACTCCCGCAGGCGCTTCCGCCACGCAGAGTTTTCCGTACCTTAGGTTTAATGGGAACGGCGAAGCCGACGTGCCCGTTATTACAAGCGGCTCAATCCAGGTACAAGTTTTTGAGGGGTATATTACCGGGACCACCGAAACAGCAACTAACAAAGCAAATTTCACGCAGACTATAGCGGTTTCACCGCATACAGGACGCGCAGAATACATTCCGTGAAAACGACACAGGAACAGGAGTTTCGTCCTCTTCGCGAGCCGGAAGCATTTAGTTTAGTCGAGGTCGTGCTGGCGGTAGGCGTTATTGCTTTTGCCTTAATTGCTATTCTTGGGGTTTTGCCTGTCGGGCTAGCAACGCAGCATTCGGCGCAAGACGATACACGAGCTGCTCAGATTGCTGGGAGCATTCTATCGTCGATTGCGAGTCAGGCGCAGGCGAACTGGCCGAGTGTCAACATTCCGCTCCCATCCCCATCCCCAACCCCAACCCCCTATTCCCTTCACCTTGACAGGACCACTACTCCTTACGTCCCATCGCTAGGTGCTGCGAATGATGGAACCTTAGTCGGAACTTATTCGGCGGGAATGCCCTACCAGATATCTATTTCGACAAAAACAAACCCAACGGGGTTTGATAACGGGTATGCATGCGAGGTAATAGTTCGCGTCGCATGGCAACCTTTTTCACAGAACTATCGAAACTTCGCTCGTATAGTCACAAAGTATTAGCTATGCGAACAGCAAAGACTCAGGCGGAAGCATTCACACTAATAGAGATGCTGGTCGCCGTTACGATCACGGTCCTGATCGTCGTGATGCTGGGAATGATCTTTGGTTCCGTCACGAACGGTTCCTTGCGAGCGAATCAACGAATTGATTCGTTTCGTGACGCTCGCAGTACTTTAAACACAATCAGGCGCGATATGACAAATTTGGTGCGCGCGACCTCCACAACTGTACTTCGCTCTCTCCGATCAGTATTCTGATCCCAACACCTCTTCAGTAAAGAACCGCCAGATTTACGGACTGACAGCCGTGCCACCCTCCACATTCACTGGCGCTATCAGCAGCGGTTTGGGAGACCTCTGTGCCGTTGGTTATTATTGTAGGTGGGATATGTACAAAGCACTGCTATACTTTGTGTCGCTACTTCAGTGGGAGCACAGCGACAACCGCTACTTTGAAAGCGAACGGTCCCGGCGTTTCGCTAGCCACACTCTATGCACCTGCAACGTCAGATGAAATAATGGCGGTGTACGTTTGGAACCTCCAGATTACGATCTACAAAGCGAACGGTACGATTGATACGACGTATCCTGTCGCGGTCGGGGGTTCAAACATCGGACAGCTACCTGCCGCAATCGAAATTTCATTTGACGCAATTAGTCCGGAAGCAGCGCAGACCATGCTTAGCGTCTCATCCGCGCCAAATGACTGGATGGACTCGACTACCGCAAATTACAAAAAGTTTCTGCTGCCGCACATGTACGAATTCCGAACTCGAATCAATTTCTAATATGTCGCCACTCCCCTTAACACAACGTTCCGAACAAACGGGCTTTGCACTGGTGATGACGCTTATCATGGTAGCATTGACCGCCATCATCGTTATCGGGTTTTTGGGGAATGCTGCGAGCGATCGTGTGGCCGCGGATACGAGTGGAGGGAGATACCGCGCTGAGTTGGCTGCCGCCAGCGGGCTCGAAGGTGCCAAGAAGGTGCTGACCGCTATATCGTCAGGTACTTCCAAAAGCGCGAATGATTATTTCATAGTAACGACTTCGAGCGACAGCAACAACGTTCCATATTATTTCATTGGAACCGCTGACGGCGGTTCGGTGGGTTCGCCGACGGCTCAGTACTATCCACTCTACTCGGGAGGGGCTACACCAACTCCAGTACCAGCGTCATCTCCTGTACCTTCACCGGCTTTCACTGGAACTCGTGCGCAGCAGACCATCAATGGCACGCCGGTGAATTATCCTCGGCTTTATTCCAGCCCTGCTCCGCATTCCCCAAATCCTGCGTCATCTCCGGCATGGCAAAAAAGCATCAACACCAGCTGGCAGATAGTCGATAACACCATTCCCGCGACGGCAGAGCATGCTCGCTTTACCTACTGGATCGAGGACCTTGCGGGATACGTTGACGCGAACGTTGCCGGTAATACCGACGGCACGAGTTCTACCCATATTCGATCGCTCGGATATGACCCGAAGGAGGTTGCCCTTTTCACCCTATTTGCGAATACCTCGCAGACCGACCCTGGCAATACATGGGCAACAACATTAGTGGGAGATCATCCGATTCTTTTTACCCCATGGACTACTCGGGTGGGTGGTACTGCGAACTCCGCGAATGATCAGGTTTCTCTTGCTTCGCTTGTAGCAAATCTTTCGACTGACTTAGAGCAAAACGTCATCCCATTCGGGCTCGGTTACCAGAATCAGGGCCAACTCAAAACTAATATCAACACGATAATCAAGAATTTACCCAACGACACTGGGGTGACGCAAATCGCGACGGCAATCTCCACCAATCTTCCTAACTTCAAGTCAGCACGACAGGGCGGACTCTTATCAACTCAAGATTATAACAAGACGATCGCTGCCAATATCATTGGCTATGCTCAGCCGGTGACAAACCCGCCATTGGTCAGTGCTACCTATCGTGGGATCGGACTGTATCCATTCGTCGTAGAATATTGCGATAAATTCGAATGGACCATGCCACCTCAATTTGGGAACGCGCCTGCTGCTTATTATCAAACATCTCCAACAAGTGACTATTTTGCCGACGTTACAGTTACCACATACATCCAGGTATGGAATATGTTTGGAACTGACATTACGTCCGGTCAATTGCGGTTTGTCGATTTGAACAAGACAGGGATAGGAGTTTTCCACAACGGAAATGGTAATCAATCCGGCACTCCAACCTCTTTTGATGTGTACGACACTGTTGGCGGACAATGGCGGCCATGGCAGGCTATTTTGGATTTCAGCAACCCGACACCTACTCCGACGCCAAGTCCGGCCCCGACCCCGCCAAAGCCGCCGGCACCTTCGCCGACCCCGGTCATAGGAGCGGGAACACTTCACGCAAATGAATATAGAGTGTTCCAAATAGCGCAACGCACATACACATATGATACCGGCACCACAACGGACCCGTCCAGGGGTGCCTCATCAAAGTTCAGCTTTGGCCTACAAGGCAGTTCAAAGCTGAGTTCCAACGATACTGGCAGCTCGTATCAGGTTTACTGGAATGGTGTCCTAGTCGATCAACCACCACCCGCACCAAATGGTGGAATCACAAGAAATTCATGGGTCTGGGACCCTATTCACAACCCTGTCACCGCTGAGTTCCACACCAGTATGCCCGCCCTTCGTTATTCCAGCGCGAATAGCGCGCCATTCCTTTTGGGCGACCCGCGCGGAAATTATTACATTCAGGCATCGCAGTCGGACATACCATACGCCAATACAAGCTGGTGGGGGCGTATCTTAATGACAGGGAGTCCCGGCAGCACTTATTATGCGAATGAAGCTCGCATAGCTTCTTGGCCTGACGGTGGCCATAATACAACAACACCTGGCCCGAGTCCATCTGGGACGCAGCCGCCGGCTTCGCCTACCCCTGCTCCTTTTCCTGCACTTGAGACGACAAAAGCGCCGGCACGGATTTCGAGCGCCGGACAATTGTCGTCGATTACAGAGCTCAGTTATATCTACGATCCTTTCCAGCAAGATCCATTTACGAGCACACCGGGGACGGCAACGGCCGTAAACAACGGGTGGGCGAACGCTTGGACCAACGGCTTTAGTTCTGGCAGCGCGAATAAGGCGAAATATGCGTCCCATTCCACATTACGTATTGGCCGACCCGAGTTCAAGACGTTCGACACCAACGGAACCCGCGCCTGGCAGTTCCTAGATATTTTCTCAGCGGGCGACCCCTCTACAAGCCCTACCCCCAGCCCGCTCAGCAACCAAATCAGCACACGCGGGAAGATCAATATAAATACAGCCAGTAAAGATGTCCTTCGCACACTAGGGGCCGGAATTAAGATCGGGAATTTGAATACGAATGACGTGGATCAGGCGATTCTGCCATCCACGGTTTATGGACCTAAGACAACGACCGAGGCAGACATTTTTGCGAACGCGGTAATAGCTGCGCGGACCACAAGCCCGTTTTTATCAACTCCGGGGTTGGCGACGCTGAAGAGCGGAACCAACGCATTTTTCGGCAATCCAGCAGTCTGGCCGTCTGGCGCACCTACCGCACCTACCGAGTGGAACGACGCTGCAGCTGAGGAGTATTTCGCCAAGATCTTCAACCTCACTACTGTACGAAGTCGTAATTTCAGGGTCTTCGTTACTGGACAGGTGTATATTCCGGCTAACGGTTCGCAACCAGAACGGGTTATCGCGACTGCAAACAAGGTTTATCATGTTTTCCTCAAACCCACTCGTGATCCAACGACCGGGGCCATTACAGCACAAACCACTCAGGTTACTTACTCAGCCGACGTGTTCTAGGGTCGGCGCCGAAACATGCCAGGCGTGAACCTGGAATTTGCTGATTGATGTCGTCGCGCGGTTTACCGGCGAAGTAATCGACCAGCAACTCGAAGCGGTGTATGAATAGAAGCTCGGAGCTGGGAGCTGGAAACACCAAACTGCGAAAGTTATTCGTAGTTAAAGGTTATTCGTTAATAGTTATCTGGAGAGCTCGGATCGCTGATCTCTGACTACTGACGACTGATCGCCAGCTTGTCAGCATTTCAATGAGTTGGAGAGAAGCATCTGCGCGGAGGCACAGCTTTCCCCGGAAAATAATCTGCGCCTTAGAACTGAGTAGGCAGATCCTCAGTTTTATTTGGTCAATGTTTGTCCGGCACTCGGCCGATTTGTATTAATTAATTATCACAATTATAGATATTCGAGCTAACACAGGCGTCTAGTGTAGGCGTAATACTCACGTTTTAATTAGGCTTTACCTCACATAATTTGGAAACCTAGACTCCGATTGTGCACACCACATTCAGTTTACGGCTCCACTCTCACGCAAACGCGGCCTTCACGCTGATCGAGTTCGTCATCGTCATCGGCGTCATTATCCTCCTCATGGCCCTCCTCGCCCCGGCCTTCACCAATTTGAAAGGTGCCGGCGACGTCACCAGCGCCGCCTACACCATCAAGGGCGTGCTCGAACAGGCCCGGACCTACGCCATGGCTAACAATACTTATACCTGGGTGGGTTTTTACGAGGAAAACGCCTCGCAGTCTTCCACCAACCCGGCTACGGCAGGAATAGGACGGGTTGTCATTTCAACCGTGGCATCAAAGGATGGAACAAGTGTTTACAATCCGAACAACCTGGCAACCATCGACCCGACGAGACTAAATCCGGTTACCAGGCTCACGAAGATCGAGGGTATTCACCTGACAACTTTTGCCGACGGCTCCGGCACCGGCACCAACTTCAGTAGCCGGCCGCCAGCTCTTTATGATACGGCTCGTATTGGTGACACTACGCCTCCAAATCCTTCTTTGACACCATTCCAATATCCGATCGGAAACCCTGCGGCTAGCGCACAGTACACTTTCCTCAAAGCTGTCGAGTTCAGCCCGCGCGGCGAAGCGCGAATCGATAACAGCAACTATACGGTTAAGACAGTTTGCGAGATTGGGATTCGACCCACTCACGGAACGGCAGTGGATGTCAACAGCGCTAACGTGGTGGCGATCCAGTTCAGGGGGTTTGGCGGTAACTTCCAAATCTACCGGCCGTGAATAAACTGTTCCGCAACTCTGGATTTTCGTTAGTCGAAGTTAGTCTTGCGCTGGGCGTAGCCGCATTTTCTCTCATTGCCATCTTTGGCTTGCTCGTGACTGGCACCCAAACAAATCACACCGCAATCGAACAATCCGCCTCCAGCGATATTCTCACAGCCGTTGCCGCCGATCTCCGCGCTACGCCGAAGGCGAGCTCCACTTCATCGCAATTCGGCATCACTATCGGAACGGATACAACGCTATACTTCAATGCCGTCGGCAAGGCTTCTACGACACAAGTAAGCGATTCAAGGTATCAAATGAGAGTTAAGTTCCTGGCCAATGGCGGCGGTCGCACCGCCACCTTCGTTGACTTACGCGTAACCTGGCCTGCGGCGGCCGATCCGACAAAAGCCACCACCAGCGCGGCAGAAACCTTCGTCGCGCTGGATCGCAATTAACCCGGTTTAAGATGCGACTAAGGGCGTTTACTTTACTTGAAATTATGGTCTCAGTCATCATCCTCACCCTCCTTGTAGTTGTGCTCGGCTGTATTGTGAGCAGCGCCAGCGCCATCGCTACTCTGGGCAATAAGCGGATGGATATCGATAGCCAGGTCAGGCCGGTGCTTGATCGCATGGCAGTCGATTTTGCCCAGATGATCAAGAGAACTGATGTCGATTATTACGTGAAAGGGCCTCTCGATCTCGAAACGGCATCAACCCCCCAGCACGGTCCGAACGATCATCTGGCATTCTTTTCCGAAATAACCGGCTACTATCCTTCAACCGGAGCACCCAGTCCAATCTCGCTGGTGGCTTATCGCGTTAACGACAACAGCAATTCATCATCTTACAACAAAATGGAGCGCCTTGGCAAAGGCTTGCTTTGGAATGGCGCTTCTTCCACAAAAAAACCACTTCTTTTTGGTCTCCAGGCGATCGCGAATAACTGGCCAGCCGCCACTGACAATGTCAGAGCAGATCCTGACTCCGATTATGAACTCATCGCCCCGCAGATTTTTCGTCTCGAATACTTCTATCTTTTGAAAACTGGGGCGATTTCCAACCTGCCCAGTGCGCAAGGTATGCAAGACGTCGCCGCCCTCGTCGTTACTCTTGCCGCCATTGATCCCAAGAGTCGTGTGCTGTTATCGGATGGCCAAATTGCTACCTTGATAACAAGACTTGGCGACTTTAATCCCGCGACCCACACTAATATGTCGGATTTGGTTACCAGTTGGCAGACCACGCTTGATGGAACCACCGACATGGTCCGCCCGGCGATCGCTGGTATTCGTATCTACCAGCGCAGCTTCGACCTGCTCCCGGCAAAATGAATTTGGCTGCGTCAGCCAGTCCCGGCAAACGCGGCGCTGCTCTCCTCATCGTTCTCGCTTTCGTAGTCATACTTAGTGGTTTAGCAGTTGCCTATCTCTCTCGCACCGGCACCGATCGGCAGCTGGCCCACGGCACCTTTAATGAAAGCCGCGCAGATATACTAGCTCGCAGCGCGCTGGATCTGATAGTGGGAGACCTTAAACAGGAGATCGCCCTGGGGTCGACCTCCTCGACTGTTAACGGCACGGTGATTTATAACCCCATTCAGCCTGCCTACATTCAACCTACTCGCAGCGGCAACCCACCTGGAACGCCCGATCCGGCCCCGAATCTCATCAGGCGAAGCGTACAATCGGACCCAATTACATCACCGGGGGTTTCAAGTCACGCCTCCGCCGTTAACTCGACGACTGACGTTTCATCGAATGGTCGATCAATTAGTTTGGCGAGATGGAACAAACATTACTTAATTCCGCGCGCCGCAGGCCTCAGTTCCCCGAATGATACGACGCCCAGTGCGAGCTTCGTTGCGCCCGACTGGGTTCTGGTGACAACCACTGGTCCTGCAATGCTCACGACCCCCTCCGCCGCCGTTCTGGGACGATACGCCTATGCCATTTACGACCAGGGCGGGCTAATCGATATCAACGTCGCGGGCTACCCGCCAGACCCAAACACTACTGTGCCACAATATGGCCCAAAAGGCCTTCTTTCCTTTGCCGATCTGACTGCTGTGGGCATGTCGACGTCTTCTGAAAATGACCTCGTTGGCTGGCGCAACTACGCCTCCGCACAGCCGTCAGGCAGCTTTGGCGGCTTTACATTCACTCCAGCAACAGCGACCAATTACTTTAACGCTGTCATTCCTAGCACGAACGACTTTCTAACGACGAATGGTACTGTCTGGAATAACGGCACGGACCAAAAATTCGTCACTCGACAGATGCTAATTGAATATCGCCAGGCTGTTAACTTCAGCGCTGACGCGATGCGCTATCTTGGAACGTTTTCGCGCGAACGAAATGTATCCACATGGAACAACTCTCAGATTCCGCGCTTTCCCATTGCGAAACTAAATGAATTACTACCAACTGGTGACGCCGCGAGAATCAAAGCTGATTTTGGCCTCGTCTGGAACTCCGACCACTGGGACTATTACGGGCGTGCCGGCGCAACCCTCGCCAGTTCTATCGCAGCGTTCGACTATGCAAATCCTGAGTTCTTCCAACTTTTGAACTACGCGCTGCCGGGCCATTCGACGGGCGATATTCTTACGGTTGGCGCGTCAATCATTGACCAAAACGACACCGATCAAAACACGACAATCATTGAATACGCAGCAAATCCGTCAGTTTCGCCGAATCCGCGAGCCTACGGCGTCGAGGTAACGCCGGCTCCAGCGCCAGCGCCAACGCCGCCGACGACACCCACCGTCTTGAATCGCGCTCTACGTAGCGTGGGCGAATTCGGCTACGCATATGATAACATCTCTTCAGGCCAAACGTTAAACTTTACCCTCAACCCTGCGACGGACGCAGGCGTCCTGGACTTATTCAGCTACACTAGTGCGACAGTTCGCGCCGGAGTTGTTAACCTTAATACGCGAAATTCGTCAGTGATGGCAGCAGTTTTGAGCGGCGCTATTGAGGCACAGCCATCTGCTACTCCTTCACGTCCCCGCCGGGACGCGATTGCTGCCCGTTTGGTTGCGGCAACCAGTTCTTCGCCGGCACTCAGCCGCCAAGATCTGGCGCGTTTGACTGCGGCTGTTATCGCGAATCTGGGGACAAGCGAGGAAAATCGAGAAGTTGTCAGCCGAGCGCTTTCAGATCTTTGCCAAACAAGAACGTGGAACTTGATGATCGATGTCATCGCGCAATCGGGCAAGTATCCGCCCACAGCCAACAATCCTTCGCAATTTGTGGTTGAGGGCGAGAAGCGCTACTGGCTTCACATCGCTATCGACCGGTTCACTGGAGAAGTGATCGATCAGCAACTCGAAGCGGTGTATGAATAGAAGCTCGGAGCTGGGAGCTAGGAGCTTGGAGCTGGAAACACAAAACTGCGAAAGTTATTCGTAGTTAAAGGTTAGTCGTTAATAGTTACTGGGAGAGCTCGGATCGCTCGACTACTGACTACTGACTTCTGACTTCTGACCTCCGACCTCCCCACGCCTAGCGAGCCGCGCTCGACCTCTACGGCGACCCTGTTGGTGGCGGAGTGGCGTTGGTGGAATGGCGCACGCCTTGCCCGTCGATCCAATAGTTTTGGCCGGATTGTTGCGCTGCTTGTTGCGCCGAAGCATCTCCGGTCTTGTAGGAAGGACGATCGAGCGTATTGCGATGGGCTGGGTCCCACATCCAGGCGCCACTCGGCGTAGAGGGAGGACGGGCACGGGAAGCGGGAAGGAACGGCTGGCGCGGCGCGGCTGCGGTCGTCGTGGTCGTTGCGGCGGTTGTGGTTTGGCGCACCTGGGCTTGTTGAGGTGCCGGGGTGGGTTCTACGCCGCGGATCTGATCAATTCGATCATGAAATGACTTCGTCCAGCCGAGCCAGATAAGCACGGCGACAAGAAAGAGCTCGCAGAACAGGCGCACAATTAGTTCGTCAGTGGAACCAAGTCTGCCAAATTTGAGGAGCGATTACAATTCTAAAAAGCGAGACCGGAGTCTCGTGGTCAGTAGTCTTGTAGTCTGTGGTCTTGTAGTCGGCGCCGCAGGCGCTCTCACGAAAAGCATGCCAAAAAACGAGCACGCGACACGCGTGCCACCACAGGCACAGAGCAGAGCCGCGGCCAGCAACCGCGGCTACAACGCCCCCATTTCAGTGTTTCAGCTTTTCAGTGTTTCAGCTTTTCAACCGAACCTGTCTTCCGTCCAGGGATCGGCGGTATTGCTGTAGCCACGGACCTCCCAGAAACCGGGCTTGTCTTCGGCGACGAAATCAATCGCGCGAACAAACTTGGCTCCTTTCCATGCATAAAGCTTCGGGATAATCACGCGCGCGGGGCCGCCGTGGTCGCGCGTAATCGGTTTGCCGTCGAATTGCGTCGCCACGAGCGCGTCGTCATCGAGCGCGTCTTCGATTCGGACATTACTGCTATAGCCATCGTAGCCGCTAAAGAGAACGTGGCGCACTTCCGGTTTCGGTTTCACAATTTCCGCTAACGTGAAAAAGGCGACACCGCGCCAGCGGCAATCGAATTTGCTCCAGGTGGTAACGCAATGGAAATCTGAAACGTCTTCAAACTGCGGGAGCGCATTGAATTCTTCCCAGGTGAATGTCTTCGGATTTTCCACTAACCCGCCGATTTCCAGGCGCCAATCTTTCAACGCAATTTCCGGTTTGACGCCGAGATCGAGAATCGGGAACCCTTGGGTGAGATGCTGCCCCGGCGGAAGGCGCTCAGTAGAGCGTCCGAGCTGGACTGGCGGATTTCCGGGCCGGACTGGCGGTTTTTCTTTGGCCGCCATTTTGCGCGCCCAACGTTCCTTACGCTCGACCAAGCTTGGGTTAGGCGTCGCCATGATTAGAATTTTAACCGCGGAATACGCGGATTGCGCGGACTTTCTACCGAAATGCGCCCCTGTAGAGGCAGCCGTGTCGGCTGCAACAAACCGTACAAAAATGCACGCGACACGCGTGCCACTACAGAGAAGAAGACGAGACAGAGCTCGTCCCTCCATTCGAACACCAAACGCGCCAGCGTTTACTTAACCGTTTGCCCGCTCGCTTTGAATTGCTTGATCGCGTCGCGCAATTCGGCGGCCCGCTCGTAAAGCTCCTTCGCGATCGCGCTTTCCATCTCGCGCTGCATGATCTCGAGTTTGCTGAGCGGCCGTTTCGAGCTCACTTCCTCGAGCCATTCCTCCAGAAACGCGACCTCGCTGCTTTTGGTCGCAAGCTCAGGGAAATTCGATTTCTGGAAAAACTCTATGATGATGTCGCGCCCCCGCTCAATTTCGCGCATGGCGTCGGCAAATTTTCCTTCATGGAGCAAGAGCGAAGCTTTCGCCCGTGTGTTCATCATCAGCACGTAGGGGCGGAATTGCTGAAAATTCCAAATGATTTCCTCGCGCTGCGAATGTTCATCGACAAAGCTGAAGAGATCGAGATTACGCTGGGTATCGCGGATAACACCGGCGTAGTCGCTGAGCTGAAACAGACTGACGTAGCGGTGATAATATTGAATTCCCTCCTGTTGCAGCTCCGAGCAGTCCTCAGGGCTGAGCTCATAATCATTCCCCGAAGCTTCCGCCAGCTGGGCGCGATTCTGGTGATAGCTAAGCAACGAGTCGCAACCGTGCGGGCGCAGGCCGTCGGGACGGCCCGTCATCTCCATTTGCAGCACGCCGAGATCGATGCGCAGTTGTAATTTGTCGCGGCCATCGAGGCCGGTCACTTTCCGGACTTTGATCATGCCCGGTTCGTGCGGCCAGTCTTTCAGAACGGTGTTGAGATCCAAACTCATGACATATAAATGATCGATCACGCGATGTCATCTTGTCAACGGTGACGAATGAATTGCGTTGTAAGTCCTTTAATCTGAAATTCGGATGTGGAAGAGGAGATAGATGCCTTTATCCGCTACCTCGCGGTAGAGCGCGGTCTCTCCGAGAATTATCAGGTGTCCACCCGCCGTTCGCTGGCGGAATTTGCGCAATGGTGCCTTCGCCGGCACTCCCTGGAAAGCGTCCGCGTGGTCACCATCGACCACATCACTGAGTATCTGGGGGACCGCAAACGAGCCGGGCTGGCGGCGGCTTCGATCAAGCTAATTGTGGTCGCGCTCAAGATTTTTTTTCGTTTTCTGCTGGGTAAGAAATTAGTGCGACGAGATCCAACCGAGACGCTTTCCCTTCCGCGAATCGAGCGCTATCTGCCGGAGACGTTGAACGAAATTCAAGTCGAACAACTCCTCGAAGCGATCGATACAACTGTCCGATTTGGTTTGCGCGATCGCGCCATGGTCGAACTGCTCTATGCCAGCGGCCTCCGCATTTCCGAATTGGCGAACGCGCGGCTGGAGAACTTCAATGCCGAAGACCGGATTCTGCGGGTGATCGGCAAGGGCAATAAAACGCGCCTGGTGCCGGTCGGGCGCAAAGCGTGCGAGGCGGTGGCAGCCTACCTCTCAGGCGAGCGACCAAAACTGGTGGGCCGCCGCACCGGCAACGAAATTTTCCTTTCTGCCCGCGGAACCAAAATGACGACGGTGCGCGTCTGGCAGATTGTGAAAAAACACGCCAGAAAATCCGGCTTGGAAGCGAATATTTACCCGCATCTTTTACGACACAGTTTTGCCACGCATTTGCTCGGCAATGGCGCTGATTTGCGCATCATCCAGGAGATGCTCGGCCACGCCGACATCTCGACGACCCAGGTTTACACGCACGTTGATCAGCAACGACTAAAAGCGGTCCATCGGAAATTTCATCCGCGCGCGTGAACTGAGACAAGCTGGAGGGACGACCTCTGTGTCGTCCCCATCTAAAAAAGATTTGGGACGAGACGGCGCTCATCCCTCCATTGCGCTACTCTTACCGCGGCCAGCGACTCCGAAAGCTTTCGCAAGCGTGCCGGCCCGGCTAGAGTTCCGGCCATGAAGCGATTTCTGTTGGTTATCCTGCTTGGCGCGATCGCCGCGTTAACGGCCTATTACATTGTCCGACGGCATCCCGCGGCAGTGCCGAGCACAATTGCGAACCTGCTCCCAGCCGATACCGCCGTCTTCATCCACATACCGGACGCCGAGAAAAATCGGGACGCCTGGCATCGCACCGATCTTTACCAATTGTATCGCGAGCCCGCAGTGCAGGACTTTTTGCAGAAACCGAAATCGCAGTTGCCGGAAAAAGGCCCCGTGAAAGAGGCCTGGCGCGATTTGGCCTCCCTGCGAATGCGGAATGCTTTTCTTGCGACGAACAATTTCGATTCTCTCCGCGTGGTAGGCGGCTTCGAATTCCGCTGCACCGAGAAAGAGGCGGAAAGCGTGATCGAACGCTGGAAATCGCAGTTGGCGACCAAGACCCCCGGCACGCAACGCAGCTCAGCCGATTACGAGAAACATCACATCGATATCTTTAGCAGCGGCCAGTACACCTTCGCCTCGACCATCGCTGGACATCAGTGTTTCGCGGCATCAACGGTGGAAGATTTGAAGGCACTGCTTGACCGAGTAGACGGCCGAACGAAAACGCCGGCGCTCGACTCCGACGCCAATTTCCGCGCCGCGATGAAACAGATGCCGACGGATTACGCGTGGATGTTTTATCTGCAACCAAAACAGCTGGCGCAAAAACTGGCGACGTTGCGCGCGCAAAGCGGCCGGTCGTTGCCGCCTGATCAGCAGACCATGATTGAGCGCATCCAGAGTTTCTCACATGCGACGGTTTTTGAGGGCGGCAAAATCCGCGGCATCGGTTTCGCGGCGATGCCGAGAGTGGCCGAGAACAAGCTCGCGCGCACGACTCTCGCGCTGGCATCCGCCGACACACTTCTCTACAGCGCGTTCATCGTGAATATGCAGCAGCAATTTGAATGGGCCCTAGAACCCGCTGGGGCCGGCCCGATGGCAGCGCCGCTGCAACTGATCAGCAATGCGCTTTCTTCGGCCGGCGTGACGAAGGAAGATTGGAAAGCGGCATTTGGCGACGAAATTTCGCTAATGGTCGCGTGGCCGGCGAGCGGGAAGCTGCCGAATGCCATCCTTACTGTGGCCGTGCGCGATGGTGGGCGCGCCCGGAGAATTGCTGGCGCGATAGCATCGTCGAGCGGATGGCAAAAATCGTCGCGAAACAATGCGGAATATTACACCGCGCCGACCACCGGAGTACTGACAGCAGTAAATCCGACCGCTGCCGTTTCCGATCGTCTTCTGGTTTTAGGGCTTGATGCCGTAAGCGTCGATCGCATCGTCACCCAAGCCCCGGCCGGGAATGGACTTAGTGGGAGCGACAATTTTCGCGCCGCCAGCAAGCTCGTTCCCGAGCCGCAACAAATGTTCGCTTATATCGACCTGGCAACGCTCTACTCGCGATTGGACACGACACTGCGGCCAATTTTGCAAATGAGTGCGGTGTTTGTCCCGAGCCTTTCGAAGCGGCTAGATCCGAACAAGTTGCCTCCAACAGAAGTTATTACGAAACATCTGAGTCCGGTCGTGGCATCGCAATCGTATGTGGATGGCGGATATCGCTCGGAATCGGTAGGCACTATTACCGTCGGACAGGCAGCGATTGCGGCGGGAGCGGCTTACGCTGGAGTGATGATCTTTCAGCATCAGCAGAAGGGCCCTTCGCCGTTTCTGGCAGCCCCCGCGTCGCCGACGCCTTCGCCAGCAATAGCTCAGCCCTCGCCAACTCCCTAGGCCGAGGGGATATCCGTGATAACGTTCTGGAAATTATGGGAATAACATAGGGTTTTTCCTCATCTAACCGTCAGAAATGTGCTGCGTTTTCCCCGGTTTGTGTTAGATTGCCGGTTCTATGGCTATACTTAAGAAAAACGCATTTTCACGCCGAGTTCCTGATCTCGTGACCGAGGAACTCGTCGCAGTGCTTTCGCGCCGGGCGTCGTTTGAGTTCAAGCAACTCTTCGACATCGTGCACGAGAATTTACGCGCCCGCAACGCCGCCAGCGGTGGCGAGGAAATGCTGCGTCTGCGCGCTTACGAAAAATTGCAAAATCTGGTTGCACGTGGCGCCGTCAAAAAGAATGGCAAGAAGTACAAAGGTTTGCCTTCCGCACTAGCCAGCGCGATCGCGCCGCAAAACGGCCACATTCCCGCAACCGCGGTCAGGTAATTGTTGGGGCGCAGCGAGGCCAGCATGCTGCGAGATTATCTTCCGGTCCTGTTGCAGATCGTCGTCGCGGTCGGTTTCGCCGGCTCGGCTTTGATCGTCAGCGTGCTTCTGGGTAAGGCCGGCCGCCGCAATCGGATCAAAGATTCGCCTTATGAATGCGGGATGGTACCGGTCGGCGAACCGCAGCCGCGATTCAGCGTAAAGTTTTACCTGATCGCGATGCTCTTCATTCTGTTCGACCTCGAAATCGTATTCATGTACCCGTGGGCGGTGGTTTATCGCGACATGATCCATGGGCACCCGGTCATTTTCTGGAGCATGCTCAGTTTCGTTTCCATTCTCATGCTCGGATACATTTACGCGCTGCGAAAAGGCGTCCTTGATTGGAAAAGCTGACGGTGGCCGGGCCCGGACTCTCGCCATTCGCCCTTGGTTTTTTTGCCGCTGAAAATCCCATCCGATTCGTTCTTGCACGTCTCGATCAGACCGCCTAATACGTTTAGCTCTCATGGTTCATCACATTGTCCTTTATAAACTCAGACCCGAGGTCACCCCTGCACGGGTGGAGGAGATGATGATGAACGCACGGATGCAATTGCTCAAAATCCCGGAGGTACTCAGCATCAAATGCGGCAAGCGCATCGATTCGCACATGCCCTGGCCTTTTTTCATCGCGCTCGATTTTGAATCGATGGATAAATATGCGCTTTTTCGCGAGGACTCGATCTTCGTAAAATTTGATGCCGAGATCATTAAACCAAACACATCCGATGCCCTGGTGCTCGATTTTGAGATGGATCCGGGCAAAGACGTGCGCTTCTCTTGATTTCAGCGTGTAGCCGCGTCTAATTTTCTCCCTGTAGCGGCAGCCGTGTCGGCTGCACCGAGCCAGGCCGGAAAGAATTGCACGCGACACGCGTGCCACCACAGGGAGTTGATCCAGGTCGTGATCAGTGAACAGTGGATGGCCGTCCACCGTTCAGTAGTCACGATTCACTTTTTCCAGAATGCGACTTGGTTATCTTTATTCGCGTTACCCGGTCCTGTCGCAAACGTTTTGCGATGCGGAAATGCTCGAGCTGGAGCGGCGTGAACACGAAATTATCCTCGCCTCGCTTTATCCGCCCAAGACAGCGTTGCGCCATGAATATCTGAAAAAACTGCGCGCGCCAATTCGTTATGCGCCGCCATCACGCGAGCTTGACGCGCTGGCCCGAAAAGCGAAACGTGCCGGTCGCTGGCCGAGCGCGCTGGTCGCGCAACATGAAAAAAAATACGGCGCCGAATACAAGGCGGCGTTGCGTGCGCGGAACGCGCTTTTTTTTGTCGAGCTTTTCGAGGCTGCACGGGTGCGCCATTTTCATGTCCATTTCGCTAATCGCGCCGCGCACACCGCCATGTTCGTGAAAGCAGTCAGCGGAATTCCTTTCAGCATGACGGGGCATGGTCAGGATTTCATGAGCGATCTCGGCAATGACGAACTGCTGCGCGAACTCTGCGCCAGCGCAGAATTTGTCGGCGCCGAAACCGATTTTAGCCGTGATTTGCTCGCGGCGCGTTGTCCGGAATCGCGCAGCAAGATTTTTCGCGTTTACAACGGAATTGATCTCAGCCGCTTTCCCAAACCGGAGACCGATCAACGCTCCGCGGCCGCAATTCGATTTCTCAGCGTGGGACGACTGGTCCCTTTCAAGGGTTTCGATATTCTGATCGATGCCTGCGCGGAATTGCAAAAACGAGGAATAAATTTCGATTGCGAAATTATTGGCGACGGCGCTCTGCGCGAGGAACTGGAGGAGCGCGCAAGCCGGCAGAATTTGCGCGAACGAATTCATTTTGCCGGCGAGCAATCGCAAAATTACGTGCGGGCGGCGTTGCGCGATTGCGATGTTTTTGTCCTGGCTTCTGCGCCCGACGAGCGCGGCGCGAGCGATGTTTTCCCCACGGTTATCGCGGAAGCGATGGCGACTGGGAAACCGGTTGTTTCCACGACTGTCGCCGGAATTCCAGAGCTGGTGGCGAATGGGGAAAGCGGTTTGCTCGTTCCACCGCGCGACGCGCGGGCATTAGCCGACGCGATGGAGCAGTTCGCGCGCGATGAAAATTTGCGCGGCGATTTCGGCCGCGCCGGCCGTTTACGGATCGAGCAAAAATTCACGATCGAGAAAACAATCGAGCCGTTGCTGGAGCGCTTCGAGCAGATTACCGAAGGGTGTCCCGAATGACGAACGCGGGCAAGGTGGATCGGCCGCTCCGTCGGGCGATGCTAGTTGAATAATGCGGCTTTCGCCGCCTTGCTTTAGCATCGAGCAAGGGACTGCTCGATCCACCCCGAAGCGGCGAACCAGAATGCGAATGCCTCCGTTCGGTTTGACCGCGCGCTGAATTCTGTCAGGAATGTGCCGATGACAAAAAAAGCGATCCTGCTCGCGGGCGGCGCCGGCACCCGCTTGTTCCCGCTAACCACAATCGTCTGCAAACAACTCCTCCCGGTTTACGACAAGCCGATGATTTGTTATCCCCTTGCCACCCTCATGCTCGGAGGGTTGCGGGAAATCTTGATCATTTCCACGCCAAAAGATCTGCCGATGCTGCGTGAATTTTTGGGTAACGGCTCGCGCTTTGGAATTGAACTGAAATACGCGGAACAGCCGAAACCGGAAGGAATCGCGCAAGCGTTTTTGATCGGCGCAAAATTTGTCGGTGACACCGGGGCGTCCCTGATTTTGGGCGACAACATTTTTTACGGTAAACTTGATTTCTACCGTGAAGCGCTGGCGCTGACACAAGGGGCTTGCATTTTCGGCTATCAAGTGAGCGATCCACAGCGTTATGGCGTAGTTGAATTCGATAGCGACGGCACGGCGATCAGCCTCGAGGAAAAACCGAAGCATCCGCGGAGCCAATTCGCCGTGCCCGGACTCTACATTTACGACGATCGAGTGGTGGAATTTTGTCGGGAACTGAAACCTTCGGCGCGCGGCGAGATCGAAATCACGGACTTAAATTTGCAATATCTCAAACGGGGCGAACTGCGCGTGAAACAACTCGGGCGTGGCATTGCCTGGCTTGACACCGGAACACCGACGAGCCTGCTCGAGGCAAGCAATTACATCGCGACAATCGAGCATCGCCAGGGAATGAAGATTGCGTGTCTCGAGGAAATTGCGCTGCGGATGGGATTCATCGACGCGCGGAAACTGATGGTGTTAATCGATCGATTGCCCAAAGGGGAATATCGCGAGTATTTGCAACGGGTCGCGGACGAAGGGTAGGTGGATCGAGCAGTCCCTTGCTCGATGCTACAACAATCGGCGGCGAAACCGCCGCATTCATTTGGCGTCGCCCACGGAGCGGCCGATCCACCTTGGCGCGATTCAACTGGAGACGTTGAATCTACCGCGGTTGTTCTTTGAGGAGATGATTTGTATCCGCTAGTAACTTGGTAATGGCGTCGGCCGTGGTGGCATCATAATAACCACGGATTTGTCCACGGCGATCGACCAAAATCATGCGCGTGCTGTGTAGCGGCTCGGCGTTGCTACTGCTGCGATCAACCGCCGCGAGTTTGAATCCTTCCTGCGACAATTTGTAGATTTCTGATTTCGGGCCAGTGAGAAAATCCCAGCGACCGGGCTGGGCCTTCAGGCGGCCGGCGTACTCGCGCAACTGTGCGGGCGTGTCTTTTTCCGGGTCAACGGTGAAGGAAACAAAATGCACGTCGGTTTTCTCGAGCGGTTTTTGCATCTCACTCATTCGACTGCTGATCATTGGGCACGGCCCGGGGCAGGTGGAGTAAATGAAATCTGCGATCCAGATTTTGCCAGCGAGATTGGAACTGCCGAACGTCTGGCCGTCCTGATTGATCAGCTGAAATGGCGGGATCGAGCCATAGTCCTGGATTTGGCGACTTGCCAAACGTTGCACTTCAACATGACGCAACCACAACATCGAGGCGCCGATCACGACCGGAAAAAGAATGAGCGCCAGGGTCGCGGCCCGCGACTTGCGCGGGGTGGAAGGATTCGATGAAACAACAGTGGCTGTCATAATTTGGTTAACATTAATACGGCAAACAAAAGCGGCAGATAAATTATTGAGGACAAAAAAAGGAGTCGCGCGCTGCCGGCGTTCCCAGTGCGATGAAAACGCAGCGCGACCGCGGTGAAAAGTCCTCCCAGAATAATTTCCGCCAACAGATAGACCGAATTCGTCATCCCGATAAACGCCGGAGTTCCTGCGATCAATAGAAGGAGCATGCAAAAAAGAACGGCCTGACTGGCACTGCGAACTCCAGTTTCATCGTCGCTGGAGAGCATGCGAAATCCGGCCTGCGCGTAATCGCGACGACAGAGCCAGGCGATGGCGAAGAAGTGCGGGATTTGCCAGACGAAGACGATCGCGAACAAAGTCCAGGCTCCGAAATCGAGCGAGTCGCGAGCTGCCGCCCACCCGATCAGAGGTGGAAGCGCGCCTGGAATCGCACCGACCAACGTGTTGGTCGTGGTAACGCGCTTCAGCGGAGTGTAAGCAAGGATGTAAATGACGACGGTGAGAGCGGTGAGAAGGGTTGCCAGAAAATTTGTGGTTAGGGCGAGATAAACGATCCCGATAAGCGCCATAAAACAACCCAAAATCAAAGCGCTGCCCGCCCGCATTCTGCCGGATGGGACCGGGCGCATTCGAGTCCGCGACATTAAGGCATCGAGATCGCGCTCCCACCATTGATTTAGCGCGGACGCGCCGGCAGCGGCCAGGGCAGCACCCACCAGGACATTGAATAAACGCACAAGATCGACCGGACCACGTGTCCCGACATAAAAACCGACCCCGGTCGTAACCAGGACCAAAAACGTCAGACGCGTTTTGATCAACTGCGAGAAATCGGACAATCGTCCGTGCGCCGCGATTTGCGCCGTTGCAGCGTCAGCGGCGGGCTGTTGGTAGTCCGTGCTTTTCATGCAATGACCGGATCAGATTTTGCCCGTCGCGATGCAGAAAATTCCGAGGGCGTTTCGTTTTGACGAAAGCAAAATGCGCAAATGACCGCGCCGAGACCGAGGAGCGTTGCGCCCACGGCCACATGCGCGGTCGCAACGTCAGCAGCTTTGTTGCTCCAAATCGTCCAGGCTCCAAGAGTAAGTTGTAGCAAAACGCCGATGACCCAGGCGGTGGAAAGCCCGCGCAACGGAGAAATTTTCTCGCGATGCGCCGAAGCGAAAAACCAGATCACTCCAATGGCGACAAGAACAGCGCCGAAACGATGCGCCATTTGCAACCAGATTTGCGCGGCGGAGACGTCTGACATCGCGATGGTGTCGCGCGCGGCGTTAATTTTGGCGATTGCGACTGCGCTGGTATCGGGAATCCATTGGCCGTAGGCGGTCGGGAAGTCGGTGATGGCAAGATCGCGATGCTGATGGCGCATGGTCGCGCCGAGTGCGAGTTGCAGATAGATGAATACCGTCGTTGTCAGGGCGACGCCGCGCAATGATTTGCCGCGACCAGCGGCCGCGGCCGGAGCGCGCCAGAATCGCGAAGTCACCAACGCGATGATGATAATCAAACCGAAGAAGGCCTGCGCCAGGCAGGCATGAAAGATCCCGATTTCATCTTTCAGCATCGTCACGCGCAAACCACCGAGAACACCTTGCACAATGACGGCACCGACCGCGGCGATGCCGAGGATACGAACCCAACGGCGTGGATCTACGAACCAAAGCCACGTTGCCAGGATAATTGTAAGAAATCCGACGGTGGAGGCGATCAAACGATGAGTGTGTTCAAAGAAAATCCCGCCGATCCATTTCGAGGCGGGAAAGAGAAACATATTGTAGCCAAAAGTGGTCGGCCAATCCGGGACGGCGAGGCCCACGCCTTTGCTTGTGACCATGCCGCCGCTGCAAATGAGCAGAAGCGTTGCGAAGCCAGTGAACCAGGCGAAGCGGTTTAGCCACGGCATCGATTTTGGTTCAGGTCTGACTTTCATTGAAACGAGTAAAGATTAATCGTAGATGCCGCCCGCACAAAATTCCGGATCGCTCCCGCTTCTGATCCGGGTAGCGCACGTGTCTCGCGTGTTGGTGAAAGCGTCCCGCTTTCACGGACTTTTTCGAAGATTGTTTTGGCGAGACGCCAAAACCAACACGCGAGACGCGTGCGCTACCCGGAAGAATTACGTCGCGTTGCGTTAACCGCCTGGTGAAGGCGCTGGTTGATTGCCGGCCGGTGGTGCCGCCTCATTCGTCGGCTTGGGTGCACCGGGCGGCGGCACACTTCCGGGTGACGGTCCCGGCGGCGGCTCACCCGGCGGACGTTGCGTTGGCGGCGGAACCTGTGATTGGGCAGCCATGTCAGCGCGCTCTTTCAACCACGCTTGATAATCCTCCGGCGTATCGACGACGACACTGCCTTTCATACTATAATGTCCGAGACCACAAAGTTGCCCGCAGATCACTTCGTATGTGCCAGTCTTAATCGGCTTAAACCACATCGGAATGATCGAACCAGGAATCGCATCCTGGGCGATACGCATGTGCGTCAAACAGAAATTGTGGATCACATCCTTGGAGGACAATTCAATAATAACGGAGCGATTAACCGGAACGTGCAATTCGCCCGGAACAACGATGTCATCCTTGGCGGCCGGATCGTTGTTGTCCAGACCTAGGGGGTTTGAATTGCTCACCAGGTCGACATCGCGCCGGCCAAAGGTGCCGTCAGGTCCGGGAAGATGGAAGGTCCAGTTAAATTGCTGCCCAACCGCATGGACAAGGATGGCATCGCGGGTTTCGGGAAATTGATTCACGCGCTTGGCCCACAACGGCACAGCGAAGCCAACGAGGAGCACGGCTTCAATCAAGACCACGGCGAATTCCAAATGGGTGGAAATGCCGCTCGTTACGCCGTCGTGATCGGCCACGGGATGGCGGCTGCGATGATAACGAACGAGGCAATACAGAAAAAAGGCCAACCAACCGACGAAAAGCACAGCCATGAACCAATGGCAAAACTCGATGATGTGATCGATTTGGTAGCCGTGTTCGGAAGCATTCGGCGGCATACCGAACAATTCGTTGATCAGGGCAAGCCTATTCATATTGCGATAAATCTTCCTCGATCAGCTGCTCGTACGGTTCCAGGGGATGGCGAGAACAACGCCAGAGATGAAAACTAAAGGCGCCGATTCCGCCCAACACCGACATGACAATGAACATTAGTGCCCAGATTGCGATGGCCAGGTGTTGCACATTTGCCGGAGGGGGACCGCCAACGTCGGCATAATTTCCGAAGCAGGTGGAGCAGCCGAAGCTTTGCGTCAAAGACGCGCAAAATAAAACGGCAGAAACCAAAATCGCTTTCATGTGATCAAACGCAGCCGTTTCATTTTCCGATAGAACAATATGCCGTAAACAATCAACACCACGGCCGAGACAAAGGACGCGATGGCCCCGGTCCGATAAACCGGTTCACCCACGGTCAAATCGACCCAAACACAATAGCAGCCGATACCGAGCGCGAGCAGGGTGGAGAAGACGATAAAAACAATGTGAAAACCTTTGATCGACATTAGCGGTGAATGGGGTCGTACCAGGCAAGGTAGGTGAGCCAGAAGAGTCCAAGGACGAAAAAGCCGGTGAAAATAAGGACGCGATAGATCAGGCGCTTTTCCGCAGCAAGATGCATGAAGATCGCGGCGACCAGTCCCGCTTTAAAGGTCGCGACCAGAAGAGCGACGGTAACGTTCGCTTTGCGTCCCTGACCCTCCGAGAGATTGGTATGAAACAAATGGGATAGAACCCATCCGAAGTCCACATACGACAGGGCGACTGTGATAGCAGTGAAAAGTAGCAGCAGGCCACCCACCATCAGGTATTTAGTCACATGCGCATGAACCGCGTGCGCGTATTCCTCGGTCTCGTGTTCGACGGGTGAAATATCGGGCGGATTATTCATCGCTAGAGAAGATAGAAGAGCGGAAACACGAAAATCCAAACCAGATCGACGAAGTGCCAGAAAAGGCCGGCCACTTCTACCCGATTGGCCAGGTGCTCTGGATTTTGCCGATAGATGCGGGTGCTGGCTGGTAGCATCATGTAACAAAAAACGAGGACGCCGCCTAGGACGTGCGCGCCGTGCAAGCCGGTGATGGTGAAATAACTCGCGAAATAAGCGCTGTGCTTCGGCAGAAACATATTAGCATATTTCACATCGCTTTTCTCAACTGTCGCGATTTTGTCAGTCGGAGGCATCGGCCAAAAATGGGGCCGATCCATCTTGCGATTGGTGGGATCGGCATAGACCGGATCGACGGCAATCTCGTACTCTTTAATATTCGGATCCTTTAAAGCCTCTTTATTGTGAAGGTGCCCGGTGATTTCCTTGCGCGGTGGCAGGCCCTCCTCGAGCAGATGCTTGTTCCCCAGATATGGTTCGTATTTTTCCAGCTCACCTTCTTTAATGAAAGCGCCAAAGTGATCGTATTTCTGCGGCCACTCGTAAGCCAGCTTGACCACCAGAAAGATCACTCCGCAAAGAATGGTGATCGCCATGTAGATTCTGTATCTGGTCAGGTCACGCATCTTTAAGTGCCGCCCAGGCGAACACGACCGTGACCGATGACGCGATCAGGATGGCAGTGTTCATGGTGCCGACGGGAACGTTCAGCAAACCGTGCGGCCAATCGCCCGGCGCGGCGTCGAGTCGCAAAAAGATGTAGGCGGAAAACAAGCCACCGAAGAGCATTACTTCCGATGCGAGAAACAACCAGATCCCGACCTTGGCGTTCCACAGTCCGGTGTCGCGCCGGGCGCTGACAGTGTAGGGAATTTCCATCTCTTTATGCGCGCAGAATCGGTTCGCGCGTAGGATGCGCTATGTTCATTTCGCTGGCCTCGATCGGCTCGTTTTGCATGGTGTAATCTTTTCCGCGACGCGGCAGGCTGTATTCGTAAGGGCCGCGATAAGCCACTGGCGCCTTAATGAAATTGCCGTGCCCGGGTGGTGACGGCGCCGTCCATTCCAGGGTGGTCGCATCCCAGGGATTGTCGTTTTCCACCTTCCGTCCCTTCCAGATGCTGTGGAAAAAATTAATGATGAACGGGATTTGCGCCAGGCCCATGACCCACGCCGCAATCGAGATCGGCGTGTTCCATTGGAACCCAGTTAATCCCCAGATGTGCTCGCCGGAAACGTTCCAGCCCTGGCCGCCATCATACCAACGCCGATGCATCCCAAGCATTCCCTGCAAGAACATCGGCAGGAAAATCACGTTCATGCAAATGAGAGACGGCCAGAAATGCACCTTGCCCCAGAAATCATTCATCATGCGCCCCGTCGCTTTCGGGAACCAATAATAGATGCCGGCAAAGAGGCCAAAAATAGTGCCTGGCGCGACGATGTAGTGGAAGTGCGCGATGACGTAGTAAGTGTCGTGCAGATAGAGATCGGCGGAATTAAAGGCGAGAGGAATCCCGGTCAGTCCACCGATGCCGAACATTGGGAGAAAGGCGGTGGCGAAAAGCATCGGCACGGTAAATCGAATCGAACCGCCCCAGAGCGAGATGAAAAATGCGCTCAAGATGATGACGGAAGGAATAGAAATGATCAGGGTGGTGGTTTGGAAAAATGCGCTCACCGCCGATCCCATACCGGTGAGCCACATGTGATGGGCCCAGACAATGAAGGAGAGAAAACCCAAGACGAGAGCGGCGAAGACGAGCGATTTGTAACCCCAGAGTGGTTTGCGTGAATTGTTGGCGATGACTTCGGCCACGATGCCCATGGCGGGCAAAATCAGAACATAGACTTCCGGGTGACCGAGGAACCAAAACAAATGTTGCCATAATAGCGGGCTGCCACCGCCGCTGATGTACAACGGTGCTCCATTCACCACCAGCCCGGCCGGCATGAAGAAGCTGGTCGAGGCAACGCGATCCATGAGTTGCATGACAATGGCCGCTTCCAAGGGCGGGAAAGCGAGCACCAAAAGGAAAGCGGTAACAAATTGGGCCCAGACAAAAAACGGGAGACGCATCCAGGTAAGACCAGGCGCGCGCAACTGAATGATGGTAGTGATGAAGTTGATCGCGCCTAACAGGGACGACGTAATCAGGAAAATAAATCCGACTAGCCAGAGTGTCTGGCCATTAAAAAATGGATGAAAATTCGGACCGTGATCGGCGATAACGGCAAGTGGGGTATAGGAAGTCCAGCCTCCCTTGGCAGCGCCGCCCGGCACGAAGAAACTCACCAACATGATCACGCCACCGACAAAGAACGCCCAATAACTGGCCGCATTCACTTTCGGAAACGTCATGTCGGGCGCACCGATTTGCAGCGGGACAACAAAATTTCCGAAAGCAGCGAAAGCGAGTGGGACGATGCCCAGAAAGATCATGATGGTGCCGTGCATGGCGCCGAGCGAGTTGTAAAACTCCGGCGTCATTTTGCCGTCCGGCATCGAGCCGGTTCCAAAGAAATGGTTGAGCGCGTTCCCGATTACCGGCAAGGCCTGTCCCGGATAAGCCAGTTGCCAGCGCATCATCATCATCAGGCAAAAGCCAAAGAACAAAAAGATCAGGCCACTGATGCCGTACCAGATGCCGATGACCTTGTGGTCGGTGGAGAAAACGTACTTCCGCCAAAAGCCTAATTCGTGATGTTCGTCTCCGTGTTCGTCGTGATGATGGGTTTCAGGCGTTCCGTGCGGATGGGTAGTGGCGTCCATGCGATGAAAAATTTACCGCATCAACTATTGAAAGACAAAGGGCGTTTGCAAAGTGTTAAATCACTGTCATCGCGGGAACACAGGTCTGCGACCTGTGCGCCCAGCGGAGTCATACTCCGCTGACGTCGGGTTCCGCCGCCCGCTTGATTGAGTCAGCGGGCTGCAAACCCGCTGCGCGCACAGGCCAAAGGCCCGTGTTCCTGTCCTGCAGGAGCGGGACTCGGGATGACGGGTGCAATTGAACGCGCGATAATGCAACGTGACGGATGTGGCTCTGCGCAAATTGCAACGAACCGGTTGCGACGTGCGCATGGATCGCTTGACCCGCATCCTATTTGCGACCGACGCGTCCATTTATCAGATGGAACCACAGGCGGCCGCTTTTCCGCGTTCGGCCGAGGAAGCAAGCGCCGTTATTGGCGCGGGAATCGATGCCGGGCTTTCTATCACGCCGCGTGGCGCTGGCACTAGCCTGGTCGGTAACGCAATCGGCGACGGATTGGTCGTCGATTTCTCGCGGCATAATCGCGGAATTTCTGAGCTCGATCTGGAAAAACGCATGGTGCGCGTGGGCGCCGGTGTGGTGCTTGATCAACTAAACGCTTTTCTGAAACCGCACGGTTTTTGTTTCGGGCCGGATGTGGCGACTAGTTCGCGCGCAACCATCGGCGGAATGATCGCCAACAATTCCTCGGGCGCGCGCGCACCGTTTTACGGAACAACTGCCGACCATGTGTTGGCAACCGAGATTATCCTGGCCGATGGACGAATCGAAAAAATCGGCGCAGAGCACGACTCACTCGAAGCAGAACGCGCCCAAATTGAACAACTATTACGCAAACAAAGCGCGGAAATGGCGGAACGATGGCCGCCGGGTTTGATCAAGCGCTGGCCGGGATATGGGCTCACGCGTTTTCTACGCGCGCCACAAAATCTCAATGAGGTTCTAGCCGGTAGCGAAGGAACATTGGCAGCAATTTTTTCGGCTGAGCTCAAAATTTCGCCGCTGCCACGTGAGAAAGGTTTGGGCCTGATTTTTTTCGCGAGCGTCGATGATGCGATGCAAACAACGGTCGCGCTGCTCGATCTGATGCCGGCCGCAATCGAGCATATCGATCGGCCATTGCTCGACCAGACAAGGGGCCAACTTCATTTTCAAGCGGCGCGCGATTTAATGGAGCTGGATGCGAATCCGTGTGCCGCGGTCCTGATTGTTGAATTTTATGACGAAAACGTGGCGGAGCGCCTGGCGATTTTGCAGGCGCGCCGGCTGGGGTTGCGCTCGAAAATTTTAACGAGCGCGCGAGAAATGGATCTGGTTTGGTCGGTGCGCAAAGCTGGCTTGTCGTTGTTGACCGGGTGCGTCGGCGCCAGAAAACCGGTGGCGTTCATCGAGGACGCAGCGGTGCGACCCGCGCAATTACCGGAGTATGTGCGCGGGTTGCAGGCAATAATGCACCCGTTGGGCCTTGAAGCTTCCTATTATGGCCATGCCGCGAGCGGGCTTTTGCACGTCCGGCCTGTGCTCGATCTCCACAGCACCGAAGATTTGAAAAAATTTCGCCAGGTCGCGGACCAAACTTCCGCGCTGGTGAAGGAATTTAAAGGTTCGCTCTCGGCCGAGCATGGCGTTGGCATCGCTCGCACCGAATACATGCGCGAACAACTGGGCGACGAGTTGCTCGGAGCGATGCGTGAGATCAAACGTATTTTCGATCCACGCGACCGGATGAATCCGGGAAAGATTTTTGGCACTGGCAATTTTCGGATCGACTCAAGCTTGCGTGAGAATTTTACGCGGCCAATCGAACTGCCATTCACGCCCCGGCTCTCTTTTGTTTTCAAAGATCATTCATTCATCGGCAATCTCGAGCAGTGCAACGGCTGCGGCGGTTGTCGGAAGGACGCGCCCACAATGTGTCCTACCTTCCTCGCAACCGGCGAAGAAGTCATGTCCACCCGCGGCCGGGCTAACGTTATTCGGAAAATTTTGCAATGGCGCGAGAATGGGAACGATCCGCTAGAATCTGAGGAATTGGATGCGGCGCTGAGCAATTGTTTGTCGTGCAAAGGTTGCACGCCGGAATGCCCCTCGAATGTAAATCTGGCGTTGCTAAAGGCGGAATTGCTTTACGCCGCGATTCAAAAACGTGGGCTGGGTTTACAGGAACGAATTTTGAGCCGGCCCGATCTGTTGGGCGAAATCGGCTGCGCGTTTCCGCGAATGGCAAATGCCGCTCTCGAATTTACGCCGTTGCGGACATTAATGGAAAAAACGATCGGGCTCTCGGCTAAGCGGTCGTTGCCGAAATACGCGAGTGAAAGGTTTGACCGCTGGTTCGCCCGCCGGTCATCCCGACCGGAGCAAAGCGAAGTGGAGGGATCCCCCGGAAGTTACCTTAAAGCTTCCGCGCCGGGATCCCTCGACTCCGCTCGGGATGACGTAATTCTGTGGGACGATACCTTTGTGCGCTACAACGAGCCGCACATCGGGATCGCGGCGGTCAACGTGCTCGAAGCGCTCGGTCTTCACGTCTCGTTAGCTCGAGGACGCAAGTGCTGCGGCCGCCCCGCATTCAGTCAGGGCAACCTCGACGCCGCCGCGAAGTTCGGCGAGCACAACATTAACCTTCTCTCATCACCCCAAAATGCCAGCCCGGCTCGGGACTCCAATACTCCAATCATCTTCCTCGAGCCTTCCTGTTACTCGATGTTCGCGGAAGATTATCGCGAGTTGAAAATTCCGGGCGCCGACTCAATCGCTCAACGCAGTTTTCTTTTCGAAAAATTTGTGAACGACATTCTGGAACGCGAACCGGAAAGAGCACGATTTCAGGACCGCGACGAGTCCGTTGTGGTCCACGCGCATTGTCATGCGAAATCAATTGTGGATCCGACTTTCATGGCTCGATTGGTCGATAAACTTCCCGGGCGAAAAGCGAAATTACTCGACACCGGCTGCTGCGGAATGGCCGGCGCATTCGGGATGATGGAAGCGAAGCGTGAATTGTCGCTCCAAGTGGCGGCATCGACGTTGCAAAAAATTCGCGCGGAAGGGCCGAATGTTACGGTGATTGCCTCAGGGACGAGTTGCCGGCATCAGCTTTCCGAATTGTCGGAGGCGCGGCCGATGCACATGGCGGAATTGTTGGCGGCCGCGCTGTTGTAGGGCCAGCGGAGGGACGCGCTTCGGCGCGTCCGGGACATGCGGAAGCATGTCCCTCCATTTGGTGCGTCAGAAGACCTCTTACGCGAGCTGCACAATCTCGCGGAACTCGGTGCCAGTGAGAGCGTGGACAGAAAGGCGCGACTGGCGGACCAGGGAAATGCTTTCCAATGGTCGCCTCGCTTTAATCTGGTCCAAGGTTACGGGGTGGCGCAGCGGTTTGATTGGCGCAAGATCGACCGTACTCCAATCGCCTTCTTTTGCCGTGGAATCGGGATAAGCGGCGCGGACGACTTTAGCTATGCCGACCACCGCTTTGTCGGTGACGCTGTGATAAAAGAGCACTTCATCGCCCACGCGCATGCTGCGAAGGTTGTTTCGCGCGGTGAAGTTGCGCACACCGGTCCAACTGGTTTTGCCATCGGCCAAGAGATCATCCCACGAATAGGAGTCAGGTTCAGATTTCACCAGCCAGTAGTTTTTCATTTAAGGTTCTTAGTCATCCCGAGCGAAAGTCGAGGGATCCCGAGGCGCTATCTTAAAGCTTTCATGGCGAAATCCCTCGACTTTCGCTCGGGATGACTAAGGTTTGGGCGGTTGAGCGCCAGGTGTGCTTGGCGGCGGGGAACCTTGTGGTGGCGCACCGGGTTTAGCTTGCTCGCCCGGCTTGGGAGGAGCAGCGCCCTGCTGTTCGCCACCCGGGAGATCTTCGTCGGGAGCAGCGTGCAGATCGGCTTCGACGAATGATCCGGGATGACTGGCCAATTCTTTGCGTAAAGCCGCGATTTGTTCCTTCGTAACCGGGCTGCCGTGGTTTCCCCACTCCTGTCGCTCAAAAGTAAGAACGTCGGCAACTTTTTGGTCGCCCAGGCTCTCCCACGGTTGCATGACCGCGCTGCCGAACTGTTGTCCCTTCACTGTGATCGGACCTTGCAAACCTTTCATCACCACCATGGCAGCGCGACGGGAGCCGCCGTTGGTAATTTCAGAACCGGCAAGCGGCGGATAACCCTGGCTTTGCGATCCGAGTCCAGTCGGTTGATGGCAGACCGCGCAATTCGCCATAAAAACTTTTTTGCCGCGCTCCGCGGGGGTAAGCTCCTGCTGCGGTTGCTGTCCACCGCCACTGGGGCCAGGCCCGTGCGACTTGGTCGGGATCGTGCCCGGATCCAAACTGTCGCCGCTAAAGCTTCCGGAGAAGCGGCCGAGATAGGCGCCGCCAAAGAAAATCGCGAGGGCGTAGATTCCGATCAGCCAGAGGGAAAGCGGCTCCAAGCCCACGCGCGGTTCCTGTTTTTCCCGCTGAATCGCCGCGTGCACTTTTTGCACGTCCTCGCTGTCACCATAATCCATTCCCTGGCGACGCCGCGATGTGGAATCTGAGCCATTCATTATTTTGCAGCAGGTTTAGCAGCAGCGGGCGATGCGGCCGGCGCCGCGGCGGATCTCACTTCGCTCAACGGATGCGATTGATTGAGCGACATTAAATAAGCTACGAGGCATTTTGCGTCGTAGGTCGGCACGATTTCCCAGCCCTCCCCAGGCGCACCCTCGCCGCGTAAATTGATGGCATCGGCTGATTGCTCCCCGCCGACGCGCCGTTTTTCGTAGAGGAATTTGTAGGCCGGCATGTCGGAATCGAGATTCAGACTGCGGGGCGCATAGAGATGTTGGTGGTGCCAGGCAGCGGAATAGGGCACCGGGGATTCCGAAGGTGACGCAGCGGTCGAAGGAGCTGCGGCGGCTTGCGCGGGCGATGCCGCTGCTGCAGGCGGATTAGGTGGTTGCGTAGCAGGCTTGGCGTTTTGTTGGCCCGCAGCGTTCGCGGGCGGAGCTGAGGCGCCGGCGGGCGGCGGCGCACCAGGCGCTGGCGGAGTACCTTGTTGTGCGGCAGGCTTGGCGTTTTGCTGCGCGGCGGCGTTTGCGGGCGGAGGTGAGGCATTGGCCGCGGCCGGCGACGCACCGGCCGCAGGTGGATTTGCTGGATTCACTGGGCTTGGTTGTGGTGGTGCAGCTTCTTCCTCAGCCGGAGCGGCTTTGCCGATGTTAGCCAAATCAGGGCCCATTCGCATTTTACCCAGCAACGCGGGCCGATCGAAAATGTAATCGCGCGGTGCGCTGCGGCGGTCGCCCCATTTTGGGGGCGGACTTAAAGCGGCGTCTCGCACGCGATCGATATCGGCAGCGGCGTAATCGGCACGGAGTTGTTCGCTGTGGCAATAGAAGCAACCGTTCGCAACGTAAATGCGCCGGCCACGCTCAGCCATTCCAGATTTCGGCATCGGATAAATGTCGGTGCCTTCTTCGTCGCTTTGTGGATCGAGATGACCAATCTGCAAATCAGGAATGTAAGCGAGCCCAAGCCAAGAAAAGGCGAGGGTCGCAAAGATTCCGAGAACGAGTGGAGTGAAACCCTTCATTAGTGCGCGATTACGTCTTCAGGATCGGGATTTACCGGATTCAAAAATGTCGGCACGCTGGCGGTGCGGCCAAGGCCGAGGAGCATGAGCAGGAAATGATAGGCGAAAACGAAATGCGCCACCGTCATCAGAATTCCGGAAAGACTGCGTCCGCGCAGATACGGCAGAACGGACTGTGTGCTTTCAGTAAACGGCAGGCTCGGGTTATCCATGTTCATGCCTTGCACCATGCCACCGGCAAGAAGCATCAAGGTCATGAGTCCAATGCCGTAAACGGAGGCCCAGAAATGAATTTTGATGAGGGAGGCGAAGCGCCATTCGCGACCAACCAATCGCGGCACGATGTAATACATCGCTCCGAACATGATCATGCTGAAAAAGGCGTAGAGACCGAGGTGACTGTAGGCAACGCTGACCTCGCTGAATTGGAGATAACGCGCGAAAGAGCGCAGCGAAATGACGACACCAAGCACGCTAAACGCGGTGTACGACATGGCGCCAAAAACAGTGAACCGTAGTGTCGGGCTGTAACGCATCAGCTGAAAATAGCCGCGCATGGTCATATGATGATTCAGTCCAACTGTCGCGACTGGGATGATACACAAAATCATGGCCGCGATGCTGGCGGTGATCATCCACGCCGGGAACGGGCCGTCGACGAGCCGTTGCATTCCGGTCCAACTGGCAAAAAAGGCATAGGTCCAGAACCCGATTGCCGCCAGGTGATAGCTATAAACCGGTCGACCGATCACTTTCGGAATCATGTAATACGCAGTGCCGAGGGCGAGCGATCCGAACCAAAGAAAAAGCAGATTGTTCGCGTACCACCAATTAACCGCGGCCTGCAACACGCCTTGCACCGGCACGACAAAAAGCATGGTTTGCGCAGCCAGGTACATCCACGGGAACCAGAGGAACGCAGCGAGCAGATACCATTGGGTGATGTAGATCGGATCGCCGCGACGAAACCGGAACATTAGGACCGCCCAGGAAGCGATCAGCGAGTAGCCAACAAAAAGAGTCCACGCGGCATAGCTGGGAAATTCGAGCCATTGATAGCCGGTGCTGTCGCCCATCAGAATTCCGCAAATTCCAAGAAGGACACCGAGGTTCCAAAATCCGCCGCCGGTAACGAGCAACAGCGGATGACGCAAGGTGGTGCGGCACAACCGCGCCATCAGCCAAATGGCAGTACCCATTCCCACATTCGACGCCCAGCCGTAAAGCATGACGTTGAGATGCGCCGGACGAATACGGCCCCACGTTAGGACGGCGACATTTGAAAGTAGATCAGGCGAATGGAGTTTGAATGACGTGAAAGCCGCCAGCAAAGTCCCGATCAGCAACCAAACGACGGCCGAAGCGTAAAACATCAGCACCGGAACGCGGGTTGAAGCATCGATCAACGCGCGTTCCACTTGCTCGACGTCGCCGATGCTCAAATCGGTGACGCTGCTCGGGCTTTTGAGTGGAATTTCAGTGGGATTCATTTGCAAAAAATCATGGCGGCGTCTTTCCGGCAATAGGAATAGGAGTTCCGGGCGGCTTTTGCTCAGGCGTCGGCGAAACTACGGGCTGGCCACTTGCAGGTGAAGGCGAAGCGGCGGGTGTCGCACCGGGCCCCGGCTGAGTCGCTGGTATCGCGCCGGGCGGATTCCCCGCCGCGGCGGGCTGATTCCGATTTTCGGAATTCGGGCCCTCAACTGACGTCGGTTTCGGTGTTCCGGCGGCCGCCGCAGCGGCGGGCGAAACTGCCGGGGCGGGTGATGCCCCGGAAGCTGGCGCTTGCGCGGGAGTTTCAATTGGATTTGCCGGCGCCGGCTTTTTTGACGCCAAATCGTGAAGCGTAAGTTCCATTGCACGATCGATCGGGATGCGCGCGATCCCCTTGCCTTTATCGACCCAGGCATAAGAGTTCAATTCCTGCGTCGCGGCATTGCGCGCATCGTTCAACTTCTTCTCACGCGCTTCGGCTCGTTTGGCCTCGTAGGTATTGCCGTGAGGCGCAATTACTACCAGCACCAGAACGAAAATTCCGAAAAAGAGAAAGAGCAACACGACGCCGAGCCAGGCGCCGAAAGAAATCGGCGCGTGCTCTGGTGTTTGCGGTGTAGCAGAAACGGCCATGTCAGTTCCTCAAACGCAATGACTCGATCAGGCGCGGATCGCGCACCGGAAAAGTGGACGTTTTCCCAATTAACCGCAGATAAAGGAAGGCCAGACTGCAACCGATCGCGATCGGGCAAAGGAAATCCCAGATACTTAGATGAACACCGGTGCCGTGGAGCGAGGGCAGCACGATCAGGTACATATCGAGCGCCTGCATCAGCATGATCCAGCCGGCAACGATGCAAAGTTGATGTGGGCGTTTCTTGATTCCCTGAAGCAACAGAATCGCGAAGGGACCAAAGAAACGTCCGACGACGAGAAGCAGGCTCAGTGGCCACCATGACTCCGTGTTCCGGACGAGATAGTACTGCGTTTCTTCCGGAATGTTGGCGTACCAATACAGCATGTATTGGCTGAACCCGATGTAGGCCCAGAAAACCGAGAAGGCCAGCATCCATTTTCCCATGATGTGATAATGCTCCAGCGTCACCACTTTGAGGTAGCCCGCCTGGCGCAACGCGGTAGTCACGAGCACGAGCAGCGACATTGAGCTGCCGGCCGCGCCGGCAAAAATGTACGGGCCCCACATGGTGGAGAACCACAGATAGTTCAGTCCCATCAACCAATCGAAAGCGGAAAAGCTTAACGCCAGACCAAAGATGGGCAGTCCGGCAAAAGCTACCTTACGCATCCAAATGGTACACCGCGGATTGCCGTCGCGATCCTGGGCCACGGAAAAACGGCGCAGGAAAAATGCGACCCCTCCAAGGAGGACGAAATAAAGGAAGGCGCGGAAAGCGAAGAACGGCCAGTTCAAATACTGACGTTTGCTATCAAGCAATGCATTCGCGCCCGGTGCGATATTCATCCACTCAAAAAGATAATGGCGGAGCAACAAAATCGGGATCGCAAAAATAAAGCAGGGCGCAAAGAAGTAGCGCGATATTCTCGAGCTGCCGGCGCACTACGACCGACCATTGCGCGTCGGTCGCGTGATGTACAATCGTCCAAAACAAACAGCCGCAGCACAGGGTGAAAAAATAAATGAAGCCGAACAACCAGGAAAAACTGAATTGCAATGGGGACGTGATCGCGCCAATCAGACAGAGCAAGAGCCCGACAACAGCGCCGCCCGCCAACAGCAAGGATAAACCGCTAAACCGACTTGTTTCGAAATACTCACCTTCCGGGGCCGGTACGATTTGAGAACGCTCGCTCATTTCTTTGGCGCCTCCGGGCTGGTTGCAGGTTTGGGCTCCGGCGGTTTGGCCCCCGCCTTTTCCAGTTTTGCCAATTCTTCCGGCGGAACATCAGCAGCGGCCGCGTTCTCGCTGCGTTGCAAGGCGCGTACGTAAGCAATTATCGCCCACCGGTCCGCCACCGGCACGTTACCGCCGTACGACATCATGGTGTTTTTGCCGTTGGTGATGGTGTTGAAAATTTCGCCGTCCGCCATTTTCCGAATCCGCTCGTCTTGCAGAGTGACCACCGTGTTCAAGCCATACTGCTTTGCGATTCCGTTGCCGGCTGCCGTCAAGCCATGGCAAACAGAACAGTTAATGTTGAAACGTTGCTGTCCGCGCTGCATCAATTCGACGTTAACCGGGACTGGAATGCCGGTGCCCCAGTTCGTTCCCATCTTGCCGGTGTTGTAATAATCCGTGCCAGCACTGAAACCGATGTGGGTGCGCGAGAACTCTTCACCAGCGGGAGCGCCGCTCGGCGTTATCCCAGGCGGCGCCGTCATCTGCGTTTTTGGCATTTCGTAACCAATCGGGACCGTACTCGCAATCGGAACCCGCGGTCCACGGCCATCAGCGAAAAAATCGAGCGGCGCTTGTGCCCGGACTTTTTGTTGCCGCACCATATCGGGAAAAATTTCCCACGGGGTGCGCTGACCGTGTTCTCCGCGAAAACCGCACATCGCCACGATGACGATGCCGGCGAGAAGGAAGATGAGAAAAAAGCCGCGCAGCATTTCAGTCCTCCTCGTGCACGATGGTGATGTGCAGTCCGCCGGTTTCGAAAAGCAAGTCGTGTGTTTCCATTTCACTGAAACGCGGATCGCGCGCTTCGATGGCGAGAAAAAATCCGTCGTTGGTCACGCGGCTGAAACGATCCCAATTGAAAATGGGATGATGCCAGCGCGGCAGCCCATTCATGATCAGATTCGCAAAAAAAGCGGAGAAAGCCGAGAAAAGAATGGTCAGTTCAAACATGATCGGGAAAAACGCCGGCACTGTTGCCCAGTTGAACGGTTTTCCATGGACGATCACCGGATAAATGAGCCAAGAGGGACCGAACTCGAGAATGACCGCGGTCGATAAACCGGTGATACCGCCGATCAGCACGACCGCGCTAAGCCACGATTTGCCCAGCCCCATCGCCTCGTCCATTCCATGGATGGGAAAAGGCGAGAAAACATCCCAGCGTTTGAACCCGGCATCGCGCACGCGTTTGGCCGCCTCGTAAAGTTCCGAGGCGCTCGAGTATTCTGCCGCGATGGCGTAAACTTTGTGGCCGGAAGGCGTTCTCATGCAGACTCTTTTCCGGATCGGTTTTGTAGAGGCAGCCGTGTCGGCTGCAACAATCTTCTCCCATGCAGGCGACACGCCTGCCACCACAGTTTTGCATTCGCAGCGCGCTCTGGTGTGGTTCTCATGCGGGCTCCTTTTCCGCGACGCCGACCGGATCGTGGCGGTGCACGTCCGATTCTGGCAAAACGATTTTTACTTCACTCATCGCGATCATTGGCAGGAAACGAATGAAAAGGAGGAAGAGTGAGAGGAAAATTCCGTGGGTGCCGATAAAGGTCCAGATGTCGACCCAGGTCGGAATGAACAAGCCCCATGAGCTTGGCAGAAAATCACGATGCAATCCGCCGACGATGATGATGAAACGCTCGAACCACATCCCGGCGTTGACACACATGCAGACGAAATAGACGACCAAGACATTGCGCCGGCACCAGCGGAACCAGAAGAGTTGCGGCGAAAGGCAATTGCAAAAGAGCATGCCTATCCACCAGTACCACCAATAGGGACCGAGAACACGGTTCCAGAAGGCAAAGCGCTCATATTGATTGCCGCTGTACCAGGCAATAAAAAATTCCATGGCGTAGGCATAGGCAACCATTGACCCCGTCAGCAAAATGATCTTCGCCATTTTGTCGATGTGCTGGAGCGTGATGATGTCGTGCAATTTGAACAACGCGCGCGCTGGCAGCATCAACGTCAGCACCATAGCGAACCCGCCGAAGATGGCGCCGGCGACGAAGTAGGGCGGAAAAATGGTGGTGTGCCAGGTCGGCAAAATGGAAGTAGCGAAATCGAACGAGACAACACTGTGCACTGACAGCACCAGCGGAGTGGAGAGGCCGGCTAACAAGAGATAAGCCATTTCGTAATGCCGCCAGTTGCGGTTCGATCCGCGCCAGCCGACCGCAAAAATGCCATAAAGGAATTTCTTGATTTTCGAGGTGGCGCGATCGCGCAACGTCGCCAGGTCGGGGATCAATCCCGTGTACCAGAACAACACCGAAACGGTGAAGTAGGTCGAGACCGCAAAGACGTCCCAGAGCAGTGGGCTGCGGAAGTTTGGCCAGATGCCGTAATTGTTCGGCAACGGCGCGAAGTACCACGCCATCCAAACGCGCCCGACGTGCACGCCGGGGAAAATCGCGGCGCAAATCACCGCGAAAAGTGTCATCGCTTCCGCGGAACGATTGATCGAAGTGCGCCATTTCTGTCGCAACAGGTAAAGAATGGCCGAAATCAAAGTGCCGGCATGGCCGATACCGATCCAGAACACGAAATTAGTAATGTCCCAGGCCCATCCGACGGGATGGTTCAATCCCCAGGTCCCAACGCCGGTGGAAATCTGATAGCCCAGGCAGAAAAGACCGAAACCGGCAATTCCCGAAGTGAAGGCGAAGGCGACCCACCACCAGCGCGGTGCGCGATTTTCCACCGCGCCGGAGATGCGCTCCGTAATCCAGCCGTAACTCCGCCGGTTCAATACCAGGGGCGGACGAGCCAACGGACGCTCGGGGGAAGCGATCTCCTCGCTCTCAGTCAGTTCTGGTGCTGTGGTGGCGCCGTCCATATCTATTTGTCGTCCCGAGCGCAGCCGATTCTTCGACTCCGCTTCGCCGCCGACACTCATTCTTTCGCCTCCTCTTTCTCGTTAGGGCTGGCGATCCCAATTTTGTGCGCATCAGGCATTTTCGGATTCGGATTGCGGATGCGCGCGAGGTAACTGACGCGGGTATTCACGTTCAGATATTGAAGCAGGCGATAATTGCGGTCCTGCAATTTCATTTTCGAAACCTTGCTCTCAGGATCGCGAATGTCTCCGAACACAATGGCCTCGTTCGGGCAGGCCTGCGCGCACGCCGTGGTAAAGGAATCGCGCGGAATTCGAAGGTCATCCGCGGAAGCGCCCGCGCGGACGTGAGCGGCGATTTTCGCTTCCTCGATCCGTTGCACACAAAACGTGCATTTCTCCATCACCCCGCGCATGCGCACGGTCACGTTCGGATTTTTCGAAAGCTTGACCGTATCGGGCGCGCCTTTTTCGGTGAACGGCGCGAAGTATTCCTTATAAATATTGAGGGCGCCGGCAATTTTCTTTTTGCCGACCGGCCGCTGGTTGTAATCGAAAAAATTGAAACGCCGAACCTTGAACGGGCAATTGTTCGCGCAATAACGCGTGCCGACACAACGGTTGTAGGCCATAACGTTCAGGCCATCTTCGCTGTGGATGGTAGCGTTGACCGGGCAAACCGTCTCGCAAGGGGCGTTCTCGCAGTGCTGGCACATCATCGGTTCATGTACCAGCTCGGGATCTTCCGGAAGCTCGCCCTTGTCCTGGTCGTAACCATGCTCACTGGCGAAATAGCGATCGATCCGCAGCCAGTGCATCGCCCGGCCATGGGCGACCTCCAATTTGCCAACGACCGGGACATTGTTCTCCGCCTGGCATGCGATGACACAGGCGCTGCAACCGGTGCAGGTATTCAAATCGATCGTCATGCCCCACTGCTGCGCCGCCTGCAACGGCGGATGACGGTAGATGCTCGGTAAGTGTGGGGGCAGCTCGTCGTCACCCGCGATTTTTTTCACGAACTCGTTGTCTTCGCGGTAGTGCTCAAGCGTCGCTTCGCGGACCAACCCGCGGCCTTCGATGCTGAAATGATCCTGCGTGATCGAAAGCGGATATTTTCTCCCCACTTTCTTGACCGCGATGCTCTCGATCGCTTTGCCGTCGGCAACAATGTAATGCGGATTACTTGCGGTGCGCAGCAAATAGCCATTGAAGCCGCTGCTCTCGCCCACGCTGGTCAGACTAGCGCGGCCATAGCCGAGCGAAATAGTGATCGAATTCTCCGCGTGCCCTGGCGAAATCAGCACTGCAATTTCCAGTTCCCGCGGCGTTGATGGGGGTGGCGGCGGCGGGGCAGACTTACCTTTCGCCGGTGGCGGAGTGGCGGGGACGACATCGTTCACCGTGATTTTAATGAGATCGCCCGTCTCCACCCCGAGCGTTTTGGCATAGCGCGGACTGATCAGCGCCGCGTTATCCCAGGTCAACTTGGTGATCGGATCGGGCATTTCCTGCAACCAGGCGTTATTGATGTAACGGCCGTCGTCGATTGAGTAATCACGTACCAGCACGACCTCGGGTGATTCCGGTGTTGGCGCCAGGTCCAGGCGGGCTCCAGAGATTGTGGGCGATGCCACCGGCGGTGTTGCCATTGAATGTAGGCGGCTGGTCGCGCAGCAAAATGTGCGACGCGAAACCGTCGTGCAAAAATTTCGACCAGGCGGTCGCGGGATCGCCACTTGGCTTGCTTGCCTGGAAAGTTTCCTGAACTAATTCGGGCCCGTCGACTTTCGGTTTGCCCATCACTGCGTTCAACAAATCAAGCTCGGAAAACCCGCCGAAAAGCGGGAGAATCATCGGTTGGATAGCCAGGTAATGCCCTTCTGAGCTGAGCGCATCGCCCCACGATTCCAGGAAATGTGATGCGGGCAGAATCCAACGAGAAAGCGCGGAAGTCTCGTCTTCGTAATAGCCGAGCCGGATTACATCGGGCACCTTTTTTTGAAGCTCGGGCCAATCGAGCCAGCGTCTTGCTCGTTGAATCGTGACGCCAACGAGCGCGGTGCGTTGAACACTGGATTCGCGCCGAGTATAAAAAGCTGTTTATGCGACTAACTCCGGCCGCTCCAACGATGTCGCCCGCGAGTTGGAGAATGCTATTATCGCGCTGATTGCGATGACGCTCGCGCAGCAAAACCGTGCTCCCGACATTTTTCAGCGCGGAATTAATTCCATAGGCAAGCAACTGAACAACGACCGGTTGTTGCGGCCCGGCTAAAACCAGTCCGGCACCCGATTTCGAAACCAAATCGTTTGCCGCTTCATCTAACCATTGTTCGTCGAACTGCGCCGCCCCCGCGGGAACCTGCAAGGTGGCGAGGATCGAACCCAGGCCTGAGTCCTTTGTAGCGGTCGCGATCCTGGTTGCAATAGCGTGCGCGACCAGTGGAATTTGGCTCGCCGGTAAACGCAGCCGGTGATCCGCCATCGCCCCGGTAAGAGTATAGCGGTTCTCAACGACATAGAGCCGGTTCATCGAGTCTTTCCCCGAACTAACGCGACGCCGAAAACTGAAAGCGCGAGACGATGCGATGTCGCCTTCGCCGCAATCGAGGAAATCGCTGTCGAGCGCCAGAATCACGTCGGCGCGCTCAATCCGAGGAACGAGCCGCAGATTGTCGCCGAAACTGATCTGGGTGGCGAAATTTTGCGCTTCGCTGCGCAAGGGATCGTAAACGCACCACCGCATACGTGGGAACATTTTCTCCAGTTCGCCGCGAATTCTTTCGCGCGTAGGCGAGTGCGTTTCTTCAACCAGAAACGCCAAACCGGCGCCGTCCCCGATTTTCGCGCGCAAATCGCCCAGATATTTTTCAAACGCGGCCGGGGTGGTGGTTTTGCCATTCTCGGCAATGCGCTTTGCTCGCAGCGGATTGTAAAGCTCGTTAATTGCGGCCTGCACGAACACATCGCTGGCACCGTTGCTTGCCGGATGCAGCGGATTGCCGTCGAGCTTGATCGGCCGGCCGTCAACGGTAGTAACCAGGAGCGGAATCGCCCCGTTTCGTCGCGGCATCGCCGTGCTGTAGTAGAGGAATTTGCCGGGAATGGTCCACTCGACCGTTTTAGTGAAGGGGACCAGATGCAATTCCGGCCGGCGACAACTGCTCACGCCAAATCCAGCCAGCGCGACGGACGCACCCATCAGTTTCAAAAAGCTCCGGCGCGACCATTCGTCGCCATTCAGTTGCGCGGCGCTGGATGGAAATTCGCGCTCCAGCCATTCGCGGAACTCAGGCGTGTCGGCCAGTTCATCGGTGCTTCGCCAATAGCGTCGCCCGGAAGTAGGTGCCGGTGGATGTTGAAATACGCGCTTCATGGAAACATAGGCCTCCGGCCTGTGCGCCCAACCGGCGTTTCGCCTGTTGAGAATGAAGAAGCATTAGCGCACATGGTTTGATCGACAGCGGGCTGCAAGCCCGCTGGGCGCACAGGTTGAAAACCTGTGTTCCGCTGCGCGTCGTGTGGTGAAGCCCTCATCGGTGGCAAGACTGGCAATTTTCGCTCGGCTGAATGTTCCAGTGTTCCTTTAAGGTCTGGCCAATTTCACGCTGGGTTAGCTTTTTCTTTTTCGACCAGTCGTCGCGCACGTCTTTCGGTTGGCCATACTTGCCGACGAATTCGGCCGGATTCACATCCGAGGGTTTCCAATCCAAATTTGTGATCTGGTCTTCTGGGCGCAAAAAATTCTCCGGATGACGGTGACATTCGAGACACCAGGCCATGCTGTGCGGCTTAGCCATATACACTACTGGCATGTGGTTCACGGCGCCGTGGCAACTGAAGCAGCTGATGCCCCGGTTCACGTGGGCCGCGTGATTATAATAGACGTAATCGACCGTGCGATGGAGCCAGACCCACTCAATCGGCTTGCCCGTCTTCCAACTGTCCCGGACCGGCTCAAGCTTCGGATTATCTTTTTGCACCTGCTGATGACACGCCATGCAGGTCTGCGTGTTCGGCACGTTGGACTGCGCCGCAACATCGACAAAGCTGTGGCAATAACGGCAATCCATTCCCAATTGGGAAACGTGAATATCGTGGGGAAACGGGACCGGCTGGATCGGCTCGTAACCGACCTTGGTATATTTCGGGGTGACGTAATACCAGGTGCCGGCGGTGAGGCCGCAGACTATCACCACGCTGCAGATGACCAGCTTCAGTGGCAACCAGTTTGACCAGCGCGGGAAAAAGTTCGCCATAAAGTTAGCGACCCCGTTTGAAATTGATCCGCCACCGCCAATTTTTCTCCGCGATAAAATTGGCAAAAATTTGTGGCGGTTTCAGATGAGCAAAGGGTTAAGGTTGCACGCGCTGCCGAAACAGTGTGCGCTGATTCTATAAACACGCCACTGCTTGGCAAAAAAAAAATTTCAGCCCGGGCCGAACTGGCATTTTCGCCAGGAATGATAGAGGAATCCGGTTAATGCGAGCTGTCACTGCTATCCTGCTATTTATGAGTGGCGTTACGGCCGGCGCGGAAACTGCCGAGACAATTTTCATTAACGGAAATATCTACACCGTTAACGACAAGCAGCCGTTCGCCCAGGCAATCGCGGTCAAGGGCGATCGCATCATTTTCGTTGGCGCAAATGCGGACGCCGAACAATTCCGAGGCGGCAAAACGCGCATCGTTGATTTGGCGGGCAAGACTGTTACGCCCGGTTTCACTGATTCGCATTGTCACATTTTTGGAATCGGCGAGCGCGAGATGACCTTGAATCTCGAGGGGACGAATACGCGCGAAGATTTTCTCGCGAAGACCAAGGAGCGCGTCGCGCAAACAGAGCGCAACAAATGGATAACCGGCCGCGGCTGGATTGAAACGTTCTGGAAGCCGCCCCAATTTCCAACCCGCGCTGATCTCGACAAAACCGCGCCGGACAATCCCGTTTTTCTAACCCGGGCCGATGGTCACGCCGCAGTCGTCAACTCCGCCGCGCTGAAACTCGCCAACATCGACGATCACACGCCCGATCCATTCGGCGGACAAATCCTAAAAACGAACGGCGATCCAAATGGAATGTTGCTCGATAATGCGATGGATTTGGTCGCGAAAAATATTCCCAAGCCGACCGAAGCTGAGAACGAGCAGGCGTTACTCAAGGGCATCGATCGCGAGATCAAACTCGGCTGGTGTGAAATCCAAAACGCCGGCAGTGAATTGTCGGATCAGGAAATCATCCGACGCGCCTACGCCGTGGGGAAGGTGAAACTGCGCATGATCAATGCCGCTTACGGTCCCGGTGAAGCCGCCAACGCATTGTTGAAAAATGGAGCGACCTTGAACGCATTTGATCACCGTTTCACGCAGCGCACGATCAAAGTTATTTTTGACGGTGCGCTCGGTTCGCGCGGCGCGGCCTTACTCGCGCCTTATTCGGACAAAGCCGACACTTCCGGTTTCCTGACGCAGAAACCGGAAGAGCTGAGGCCGATGTTTGTCGAGGCATTGCGCCGTGGCATTCAAGTCGAGACGCACGCAATCGGCGACCGCGCTAATCGACTAATTCTCGACCTTTACGAGCAAGCGTTTAGAGCCGTGCCACCTGGCGAACGAAAAATTCAGGAACCGCGTTGGCGGGTTGAGCACGCGCAGATTTTGAGCGAGCAAGACCTTCCGCGTTTCGGCAGGCTCGGTGTCATCGCCTCGATGCAACCGTCGCATGCGATCAGCGATTTATTTTTCGCGCCGGCGCGGCTCGGAATGGAGCGTCTCGCCGGCGCGTACGCCTGGAATAGTCTGATTAAGTCGGGCGCGATTGTTTGCGGCGGCTCCGACGCGCCGGTCGAGCGCGGAGAACCGATGATCGAATTTTACGCCGCGGTCGCGCGCAAAAGTATCAAGGGCGAATCGAGTGAAGGCTGGCATCCCGAGCAAGCTGTGTCGCGCGAGCAAGCGCTGAGGATGTTCACTATCAATGCCGCTTACGCCGCCTTTGAAGAAAACGACAACGGCTCAATCGAAGTCCGCAAGCTCGCCGATTTCACCGTCCTCTCGGCCGACATCATGAAAATTCCCGCGCCGGAGATCCTGAAAACTCGCTGCGAGATGACTGTCATCGGCGGAGAGATTGTTAACGGAGATCGATAACACTTTTTTTGTCATTCCGAGCGTAGTCGAGGAATCTCTAACCGTTCAGGAAAATATTTAGAGATGTCTCGACTCCGCTCGACATGACAAGCAAGCGCTGCGAAAACGACGGTGATTCGCGGAAGAGATCGCTTACTGGAGCAGCTAATTGGTGGGCTGCATACGATATCTTTAGTACTATGAAACTACCTCTTTCAACCATTATTGCGGTCGCTCTATCCCTTGGTGTGGTCTGGGCGGAGGGGCCGGTCGACAAAGCAGGCGAAGTGGCCGAGGACGCGGTCGACACCGCCAAAAATGTCGGGCACAAAGTAGTCAAAGGCACCAAAGAAGTCGTTCACAAAGTCGTCGGTGCGGTCACTCCCGATCCAGATGCGCGGCGCGTTGACGTCACGTTGTCGGACGACAAGATCGACATGCCGACGAGCGTGGAACCAGGCAAGACCGCGTTCGTAGTGAAGAATGCCGGAAACGAAAAACACAACTTCGTGGTTCGCGGCCAGGACGGAATCCACAAGTTTACGGTCGATCTGCAGCCGAATGAGACCAAAGTTCTGCACGTCCAACTCAAAAGCGGCACCTACAGCGCGTACTCTCCTCTGGATGGCCACCCGAAGAAAGGCACGGAAACGAAGCTAACGGTGCACTCGTAGCCGAGCTTAATAAAGGAGGATACGCACCCCCTGGCCCGCGCCGGTCGAATGGGGTCGTGTCCCAAACCTCAGAGCGCTGACCGCGCGGCGCCCTCCAAGATCACGATGACAAATACGGGCGAGTTGACCGTCGTCTATCATTCCAAGCGTCATTCCGAGCGGAGCCGGGGAATCTCTAACTTAAAAATAAAGATGAACGGTTAGAGATGTCTCGGTCCGAACCGGACTGACGTCCCTTTGTCATGTCGAGCGAAGTCGAGACATCTCTAACTATTCTTCCTTTTTTAAGTTAGAGATCCCTCGACTTCGCTCGGGATGACAAGACTGAAAACGTGGCGGTTTACGAGTACAAGTACTCGTCGTGATACTCCCGTTGCGGGGCGAACTGGACGTTCTCGTTTCCGGTCTCGGGATACTCGAAGATTTTTCCCTCGTAGTTTCGGATCACGATCTTCTCGTTGTCGTGATAGAGGATGTAGCCGGGATTGATCGGCACCTTACCGCCGCCGCCGGGGGCGTCGATTACGTATTGTGGGACGGCGTAACCAGTGGTGTGACCGCGCAGCCCTTCAATGATCTCGATCCCTTTCGCGACAGAAGTGCGCAGGTGCGATGAACCGTTAATCAAGTCACATTGGTAAAGGTAATACGGGCGCACACGGCACATCAGGAGTTTGTGCACGAGCGTCTTCATTGTCTCCAGATCGTCGTTCACGCCCGCGAGCAACACGCTTTGGTTGCCCAACGGGATGCCGGCATTCGCCAACCGCTCCAGCGCCTCTTTCACTTCAATGGTAAGCTCGCGCGGATGATTCACGTGCACGCTCATCCAGAGCGGATGATACTTCGCCAGCATCGCGCAAAGCTCTGGCGTGATTCGCTGCGGGAGAAAAATCGGAACCCGCGTTCCGATGCGGAGAAATTCGATGTGCGGAATAGCCCGCAAACGACTAAGCAAATTCTCCAGTTTGCCGTCGCTAAAAAGGAGCGCGTCGCCTCCCGAAAGAAGCACGTCGCGGACTTCGGTATGCTGCTCCAGATAGCGAAAGGCTTCTTCGAAATCAGTGTGCAATTCCTGTTCCCCCACTCCACTGACAACGCGGCTGCGCGTGCAATAGCGGCAATAGGCAGCACAACGGTCCGTCACCAAAAATAGCACGCGATCCGGATATCGGTGGACCAACCCCGGCACCGGCATGTGCGAGTCTTCCCCGCACGGGTCCGCCATGTCGTAGGGCGAACCCCACGTCTCCTCGATCCGCGGAATCATCTGACGCCGGATCGGATCGTCCGGATTTTCGCGCGGGATTAGATTGAAAAAGTGCGGCGTAATCGCGAGTGCGAGCTTGTCGCCGGAGAGCAAAACGCCGGCGCGTTCCTCTTCGCTCAGCGAAAGGTGTTCCTCCAGCTGGGCCAGCTTAGTGACACGGTTTTGCAGCTGCCATTTCCAGTCGTTCCAAAGTTCCGGCGCAATACCGCCATTGCCCGCCCAATAGCCCGGCGCGTGAGAAAGGAACGCCTTTTCCTGCTCAATTCCATCGCGTGAGATTCACCATTTTCGTATTTGTGTAGAAAAAACGTTAACGTCGTTAATAATCGTGTCAACGCACCCTGTTTTAACTCCCTCCCCCTGAATGGATTCGTCTGACGCCGGCCCACTACGGTTATTCAATTTCGGGGGAGCACACGCCGCCGGCGTGCTGGCGATGACTGCCCTCGCGGACTTTTGTAACAAACACGTCGGCCGGCCGCTGAATGCAGAACCCCGGGCTGGGCCAAAGAGGCTTAGTGTGCGCTTTCCAGAACGGGATTCGGTGCTCATAAAGCGCCGCTATAGAAGATCATCGGCGGTTTCGTCATTCGTCATTCGAGCTTCGTCATTCGGCGCGGGTTCGAGGCCGAAAACTTGGCTACGCGGCTTACGCCATCCACGCATCGGCCGGAATGCCAAGGCGTTTTCCCCCTTCCAAAACGTTTCCACTCATTAGATCGCGATAGTAATCGGTCCAACCGGCCTTCGGTGAGCGAACATAACCATGTAATTCACCGCCATCGGCGTCGCGCTCGGGCATAACGTGACCACGCTGCCCGAAATGCGCACAAACGCCGTGCAACCACTCGTGCAGCCAAACTTCACCGCGCGCCTCATTTGTCCATGCGAACGAAGGTGCATTCGCAATAGCGGCATAAGTCGCTCCGTTGGTCCATTTGCTTGCGCCGATTGCCAAACCCCAGGCATCACACGGAACCGCCGTGCCATTTTTCAAATCCCGCTGGGGCCAGAAAACGAAAATCGAGTCGTATTTCCCGGGCGGCGCGAACTGATCCAGATCGGATCGAATGTCATCAGGCGATGGCCAGAAGCGTGAGGACGATTCCCGGGTGAGAGAGGGAAGCGCGTGATCGCTCCGCGCAATCTCGTACTCGATTAACGCTGCGCCGTTGGTTAATTCGCGCGCGAGTTGTGGAAAACCGCGAAATGAATCAATCGCGTCGGCCAGCTCGGGCTCGGTCGCAACGTGGTGGAAATGTATTGGCTCTTCGCTAGAACGAGTCTGCGCGGCTCGACAGAGCCTCTCCCTACCGGGAACCGAACATCCAGCTCGCGATAAACGAGCAACAATGTTTTCCAAATCTTCACCAGCTAACGGCGACACTTGCACGCAGCCGATAATCCGGCACCAGCCTGTAGCGCTGTCGTGTTCATCAATACCGGAAATTCGGCGGCGAACTCGCCGCTGATTTGATCGTGCGAAGCAACAATGCGCGGACCGACAAACACGGAAGTAACTCCGGTGTCCTCAGCGGCGCGGCCTTGAAAACGATCGACGTCCTTGCTTTCGCCGGACGCCACGCATTGGAATCCGACTAAAGTATCGCGTTTGCGCACCAGATAATATCCCGGACCCGCACTCCACGTCAGGTCGTTGGCAAAATGATAATCGTGTGCGCCGTCGCCGCGGAGAGTGAATTGGCCATTGGCCTCTGCGAAAAAATTCTTGTAACGCACAGAGCTCTCCGCGCCGAAAATCCCATCATACGAACCGGTGCCAAGGGTGAGATCGTGCCCGTGGATTCCGCTCGGCGGCGCGCCCGGAACTTCCACTTCGTGAAATTCTTCCTCCAGCCGACTGGAATCGCCCGTAGGAAATTTTAGCGCCGCCAGCGCGACGATTGAGCACGTGCAATTCGGCTCGTGCTCGATTGCAACCGGACTCTTTCCTTCGACATTGAATTCACGCCACGCGGTTGAAGCAAAACGCCAGAGCACGGCCTTGGCCAAAAGCGAGACATCACCGAACCCGCTCACGGTTCCTTCGTCGATGGCAAACCCTTCCGGCCGCCGGAAGTCGCGGTAAATAAACGGCGTGTTGAATTGCACAGCGAGGCGGCTGTTGATTTCATAGCCGACGACGAACTGCGTGATCGAACTATCCAATCGTTGCCCGGTGGGATTGGCAACTTCATGGTCGTCGAATTGCAGCGTGCCGAAATGGGTGAACTGCTCGGCGATGGCGGTGTAGAACCCGGTCAGGGAAACTTTCTCGTTCGGCATCGATTCCACCTGCGGGGTGTAGCAGCCGCACAGATCGCAAGCACGCGCGGCCAAAGGAAAAAACGTCAGTGCGACAACGAGCAGCCGACCCAACATCGAGTTTGCTCTACGCACAGGGACAGATCGCGTCAACTTGCAGGTGTAGCCGCGTCTCTGCGAGACGCGTGCGCGCGGCTCACAGAGACGCGGCTACAGGTGCTGATTGGCAATAGTGGCGTGCCTGCGAAGCGCGGTTACATTGAACAATCGTTGGTCCGATCATGTCGAAATTCCAGCTCATGCGATTTTTGTTTGCTCTTATTTTTTGTGGGGCACTGAGCGCTTCGCCTCTTCTGGCGCAGGAATCCTCCTCTACCGTTCCGCCGGCCGCAGCGGAGTCCGGAAAGGATGTCGTTCACGCCCTGAACAATGCTTTCGCCAAAGTTTTCGAAATCGTCGCGCCCAGCGTCGTCATCATCGAGGTCTCGAAAAAGAACGACGGCAACGAAGGGTTTAACTTCGACGATTTGTTTTTCCAAGGACAGCCCGACGATAATTCACCGCGGCGCGGTCCGCGTAATCTCCAACCGATTCAGAGCGAAGGCTCCGGATTCATTGTGCGGTCTGATGGATACATCCTTACCAATTTCCACGTGGTAGAGGGGGCGGACCATGTGGATGTTAAATTAAAAGACGGCCGCGAATTCCCGGCGAAAGTAGTTGGCACTGACGAGAAAACCGACATCGCGGTGATCAAAATCGACGCCAAAGACTTGCCGGTGGTGCAGATGGGCGACAGCGATGCGGTGCGGGTCGGGCAATTCGCCTTCGCCATCGGCGCGCCATTTAAATTGGATTACACCTTCACCTATGGCGTGATCAGCGGTAAAGGCCGCAGCAAATTGTTCACCAACGGGGGTTACAGCATTTCCGATTACATCCAGACTGATGCTTCGATAAACCCTGGAAACTCTGGCGGTCCGCTCTGCGACATCGACGGCAAGGTCGTCGGCATGAACACGCTGATTAATGGATTGAACCGCGGCCTTGGCTTCGCTATTCCGAGCAACCTGGTCAACGAAATCGGCCAGCAACTGGTCGCCGGGAAAAAAATTGCGCGGCCCTGGCTCGGGATTCGGATTGAATCGGTCGGCGACAATCCGAACACGCGCGATTTGCTTAAGGGAATCGACAAAGGGGTGGTTGTGCGCACGATCGAAGCGGACGCGCCTGCGAACAAAAGTGACCTTCGGCCGTTTGATGTCATCACCAAGGTTGATGGCACGCCGGTGACGACCGACACGCAATTGCAGCGTGAGATTTTAAAGAAAAAGATCGGCCAGGCAGTCAAGCTGACAGTTTGGCGGAAAGGTCAGACGATTGAAATTCCGGTTACGACCGGCGAGTTGCCAAATGAGATTGCGCGCGCGTCGAACGAGATTGCACCGCCGGAGCAAGGCCCCCCGGAAGATGTCGGAAAATTGGGGCTGCAGGTGCAGGATATTACAAAGGACATATCGGAGCGTCTCCATCTGGGCGATGCGCGGGGTGTAATCGTGACCGATGTCGCAGATAACAGCATTGCAGCCGCCCAGGGAATCGAACGCGAGGATGTCATCACCGAAGTGGACGGAAAACCGGTCACAAATGTGCAGTCATTCCGCGAAGGCCTGGGCAAGGCCGATCCAAAGCGCGGCGTCCTGCTCTATCTCGACCGCCAGGGCAGCAAAACATTCGCGGTCCTGAAAGCGAACGCTCCGTAGCTAGCTGGATCGAGCAGTCCCTTGCTCGATGTTAGATTTAGGCGGCGCAGCCGCAATTGTTTTGGCATCGCCCGGCGGAGCGGTCGCTCCCCCCCGCAGCGCTTAGGCCTGTCGGCTTCCCACAACCACCAGCACAATCCCGCCGACTAGACAGAGCCCGCTCAAGATCGGCGGGAAATCGATACCGTGTTTTTCCTGATGCTTGATTTCAATGGGGCCGAGTTGCGCATCCTTTTTCTCGGTATTCCAGCCCAGCCCACCGTACGCAAACCCGATGATGCCGACGATAATTAAGATGATCCCGATAATGCCCGCGGGCTTCATCGGGCTACAAAGTCCGCCGGCCGCCGATGAGGTTGATGATCAGAATCACGACCGCGATTACGAGCAGAATGTGAATGAATCCGCCCATCGTGTATGAAGTGACCAAACCAAGCAGCCAGAGCACCAGCAGAATGACAAATATTGTCCAAAGCATAATGGTTTCCTTGAGATGAGTTTACCCTACTTCGTGTCAGAAGGCCGAACTGCGCTTATGGAATATGGCCAGTTTTCGAAATTGCTTCCTGGTTGGCTGAAATACTAAAATTTTATCGCCGGCGAAAACCGCTGATTTCGAAAGCACCTAACCCGTTCGTGCGACTCCAAACCTTTCTTTTTCTCTGCCTCGCGCCGCTCTTGATTGCCTGCGCTTACCAGGGAACGATCGTGCAGAAAGCCGGCCGACCTTTGCCCTTCGCGTTACAGTCTCGGAATCGACGCAAGCTACAAATTTGCTCTGCGTGACCGTCTTGGCCGCGTTCGCTGGCAACTCGTCTCCGCGGAGGTGTTCAATTCGTATCGAGTCGGCGACTATTTCGATGACGAAAGCCCAATGCCGCCGCGCCATCGCTCTTGTTCGATGGATAGAAAGGAAGTGGTGCGAATCTGGGCTTCCGGGCACGAAGCCATTCCAATTCGCGTACCGCGTTTTCAGCCGATCCCGTTGGAGCCACGCGCGGTCTCCAGGCTGAATCCCGATGCTTCTGCGCGTGGTCGCTGAAGCAATCACTAATGCAGTGAGTCATCGAGTTCTGATCCCAGCGGAGGGACGCGCTTCCGCGCGTCCCGGACATGCGGAAGCATGTCCCTCCGAGAAACGGCCTGTTCACTTTTCGTTGACTGCATTAGTCGGGCCGTGGCTACGACCGCGGCTACAGAATGGTGCGGGCAAAGTTAATTTTCCTTCAACGCCTCACGCAGATTCCAGTCCGCGCGCTCGAGCCGCGATCGCGCGCTATCGCGACTGCACCCCGCCAACTGCGAGACAAGGCCGATCGCTCGCTCGCGCAGTTTTTTGTTGGTCGGTTGAAGATCGATCATCAAATTTCCATGCACCCGTCCCAGCCGAGCCATTACGCCTGTGCTGATGATATTCAGCGCGACTTTTGTCGCCGTCCCTGCTTTCAGGCGCGTGGAGCCGGCAACGATTTCTGGGCCGGTCAGAAGATTGATCACAAGGTCCCAATTTTCTGTGGAGGCAGCCGTGCCGGCTGCTGATGTGTCTGCAGGCGACACGCCTGCCGCTGTAGGGACATTGGAGGTCATGAAAATTGTTCGCGCTCCGATTTCCTGCGCGCGGCGCAGTGCCCCAATCACGAATGCCGCCCGGCCGCTCGCCGAAATGCCGATCACCACGTCCTCCCGCTTGACCCGGCGCTCATCCATCGCCAGCGCACCCGAGCGCGCATCGTCCTCCGCGCCTTCAATGCTTTGCCGCATCGCCAGCGCGCCCCCGGCAATGATTCCCTGAAACAAATCTGCTGACGCGCCAAAGGTTGGCGGAATTTCAGCGGCATCAAGAACACCGAGCCTGCCACTCGTTCCGGCGCCCACGTAAAAGATGCGCCCGCCACTGCCAATCGCACTGGCCGACAATTCGATCGCCCGGGCCAATTGATCGACGCATTGGCGCAATCCCTCCTCCACCGATTTTTCTTCCGCCACGAAAAGCTCCACGATTTCGCGGGCACTTAATCGGTCGAGGTCAGCTGATTTCGGATTCGCTTCCTCGGTCGATGAAATTAGTTGAACCGCCGCAGCCGGTTCCTCGGCTTTTGCCAATTGCAATCTCTCGTCTGCCGCTAACCAGGCCGCGCCCACCTCCGGCGGGGATTGGCACAGGGCTACCTCCGCACCGGGAATCTTTTCGCTGAGGGCCTTGGCGAATGCTACTCCGTAAAATTTCTGATTTTCGAACAGGCCTCCCATCAGTCGAACTTCCGGAGTCTCAAGCTGGAGCCGCATTGAAACAGCGGTTGTGAAATCGACCAGCGCGCTAACACCGGCTGCGATAATTTGCCGTGCGGCTTCGTCGCTCTTCCGCGCTGCGTCGAAAACGACCGGCGCCAGTGAGGCAATCTCCATTTTGTCTGCGGTTTGCGCCCACCGCACCAGCTCATCGAAGTTATTCAAGCCGAGAGCGCGCAAAATATTTGCCGCAAACTCCCGTTCGCCCCGGCGCAGATCGTATTCGCGAAGCACTGAGCGCAAGGCACGAATGGAAACGAAATATGCGCCGCCGGCGTCGCCCAAAATATGTCCCCAGCCACCGGCTTTTTCGATTTGCCGGCCACTACGACCCGTTACGGAGGAACCGGTGCCCGCATTCACCGCAATTCCATCGCGATCGCGCAGACATGCCGCCATTCCCGAGTCGCGATCGCTGCCCGCGACGATCTTGGCCCTCGGCCAAACGGCCCGTGCGAGTTTCAGCAAAATAGCACGATCTTCCTCCGTCACGCAGCCGGCGAGAAAAACTCCAATCCGATCTACTGCACGCGGCAAAACGTGGAAAATTTTCGTGATCTGATCCAGCGGCGTCAGGCGCAGGTTCGACGCCGGCAATTTTCCTGACTCTATGATTGCGCCCTTGGCTACCAGCGCCCATGCCGTCTTCGTTCCTCCACCCTCGATCCCGAGAATTCTTTCGTCATCCATTTGTATGTAGCGGCGGTCTATGACCGCCGCCCGAAATGTAAGCGCAAATTCATCGGCGGTCACAGACCGCCGCTACAGTCATCCCGAGCGAAGTCGAGGGATCCCGTTGCGCAAGCTTGCATCTTCCCATCGTCATCCTGAGGCAAGCGAAGGACCTCACCTATTCGGTGGAGATCACACAAAGTACATTGGCATCTTTCGCGACCTTATGTGAGGTCCCTCAGTCCGAGCCGGACTGGCGTTGTCTTCTCGGTTCGGGATGACGAACGCGTAAGGACAGGGCCATTGTTTCGCGAATCCTCATTCGTATGATCAGTACATGACCGGAGCGGAAGCGCGTGCGCGTATCGAAGCGCTGCGGCGCGACATCACTAAGCACAATCGTCGCTATTATGAGGAAGCGGCGCCCACCATTACTGACCGCGAGTACGATCAGCTCTACCGCGAGCTGGCCGAACTTGAAAAAAAATATCCGCGATTCGCTCGCGAGGATTCGCCGACCCGGCGTGTCGGCGGGCAACCACTCAAGCAATTCGCGCCGGTACCGCATCGCGTTCCGATGCTTAGCCTCGATAATACCTACTCAGTCGAAGAGTTGACCGAATTTTACGCGCGTATCACCCGGCTGCTCCCACATGAGAAAATTCCAGTGGTGATCGAGCCAAAAGTCGATGGCGTTGCCGTTTCGGTCCTGTTCGAAAACGGCGAAGTCCGCTACGCTGCAACTCGTGGTGATGGCACCGTCGGCGATGACATTACCCAAAATATCTTGACGATTCGTTCCGTCCCGCGGCGGCTCAAAGGGGATGCGCCGGCCGTCCTTGAAGTGCGCGGCGAAGTTTTCATGGATAAGCACGGGTTCGAAAAAATGAATGCCGATCGCGTCGAACAAGGCCTGCCTGCGTTCGCCAATCCGCGCAATGCAGCAGCCGGTTCGTTGAAGCAGCTCGATCCCGCGCTTGTGGCCAGGCGCCCTCTCGGAATCATTTTTTATGGCACCGGCGCGGTCGAAGGCGTCAAGCTGGAAAAACATTCCGATCTTTTCCCCCTGCTGGACAGATTCGGGCTGCCACATAGCGAACGGATTTGGTCCGCCTCCTCAGCCGAGACAATTATCAAAGCCATTCAGGAGCTGGACAAAGTGCGCCACGATTTCCGTTATCAAACCGACGGCGCGGTGGTGAAAGTGGATTCGCTCGCTCAACGGGAGCGTCTCGGGTTCACCGCCAAGTCGCCTCGCTGGGCCATCGCTTTCAAGTACGAGGCCGAACGCGTGCAAACAAGATTGCATGACATTCTGGTGCAGGTAGGACGAACCGGGGTGCTCACTCCCGTGGCGGCGCTCGATCCAGTTCTCGTTAGCGGATCAACCGTAAGCCGCGCGACTTTGCACAACGAAGAAGAGATCGCACGCAAAGACATTCGCATCGGCGATACCGTTATCGTCGAGAAAGCGGGCGAAGTCATTCCCGCGGTGGTGGACGTGCGGAAGGATTTGCGCACCGGATCGGAAAAGAAATTTCGGATGCCGATAAAATGTCCAGAATGCGGCAGCGCGGTGGTGAAGGATGCGGCGCAGGTGGCGGTGCGCTGCGTCAATGCGCAGTGCCCGGCCCAGGTGCGGCGGCGAATCGAGCATTTCGCTTCGCGCGGCGCGATGGACATCGAGGGTCTTGGCGAAATGATGGTGACGCAGTTGGTAAAGGCGCGCCTGGTCTGGGATGTGGCCGATATCTACATACTCGATGCATCGAAACTTTCCCAACTCGAACGCACCGGCGAAAAAAGCATCAGCAATTTACTCGACGCCATCGAGCGATCGAAGACGCGACCGCTCTGGCGATTGATCTTTGGGCTGGGAATTTTGCACGTTGGCGAGACTTCATCGCGCGAGCTGGCAGCTCATTTTCAGAGCATCGAAGCGTTAATGAATGCGTCGGCCGAGGAACTCCAGCGGATCCCAGACGTCGGCGAAGTGGTCGGCGCGAGTATTCATCAATTTTTTCAGGAACCGCACAATCGCGACTTGATCGCACGGTTGAAAAAGGCGGGCCTGAAACCAACCGTCGAACCGCAAAAAACGAGCGATTCGGCGATCACCGGAACGACTTGGGTAATTACGGGGACATTGAGCCAGCCACGTGATGAAATTGCCGAATTAATCGTCAACCGCGCAGGAAAGGTAAGCGGCAGCGTGAGCAAGAAAACAACCTATCTGCTCGCAGGCGACGAAGCCGGCAGCAAGTTGGAAAAAGCGAAAAAGCTGGGAGTGAGAATTATCAGCGAAAAGGAATTTCGCCGGATGATAGAACAGTGACGCGCGTGTCATCCCGAGCGAAAGCGAGCGACCTCCCGATTGTTTTCTCGAACGTTTGCGGGATCCCTAGCGTTCGCTCGAGATGACGGCACCACGGAATGGCAGCTGCAATTAATCCGGAGTGCGGATGCCGCGGATTTAAACAAACGGCGGTCTGGAGACCGCCGCTCCTTAATTCACAACTACGGTGTGCGCTCAGGCGCTTTCTGCAGCCTTAGCGGCAGTGCCTGATTCATGCTCGGCTGTGCGATCACGGGCGGCCGTTGACTAGCCGGATGAAAATCCGCCTGGATGTTGAATGTCATTTTCTCGTCGCCGCGTATTACCGTGACGGGCACGCTCTCGCCCGCAGTGAGGAAAAACGATGCGTCGATAATATCGTCAGGCTGATGGATTTCCCTGTTTCCGACTTGGAGCAAGATGTCACCCGGTTGAATGCCTGAGTTCGCCGCCGGCGTGCTATCGAGGATCTCGGTCACTTCCGCATAGGAGCCGCCTTTCCCCTCCAGCGCCTGCATCAACTTCGCACCTATCCAGCCATGCCGCACTTCGCCAAAGCGGAGAAAATCGCTGCGGATTTTTTCCGCGGCTTCGATCGGCAACGCGTAACAGGATGAATTATTTTCCAAAGTGAAGGCAACTATGCCCACGACTTCGCCCTTCATGTTTAGGAGCGGCGCGCCCGCTTCCCCGCGCTGGGTCGCTACGTTTACCCTCAGATGCGTAGTGTGAAAATAGTAGCCGAGATATTTTCGATCAAAACCACCGACTAACCCCAGGCTGGGCGTCTCCGGCAAATCCAGGGGGTAACCGATTGCAACAACCGGTGTGGTCACCTCCATATTTTGGGATTTGCCAATGGGCAAGGCTGGCGATGCGGCATCGACTTTCAGGATGGCGACGCCGCTCCGAACATCGGTTACGAGCTGTCGTGCCGGCAGCTTCTTCCCTTCGAACTCAACACTAAAATTGTTCCCCTCCCCGCCAACGGAATAAGCCGTGTAAATCGTTCCGGTGGGGTCGATAAAAAAACCGGTGCCGGAAAGCTCGCTGTGTTCGTCGTCACCATGAATTTTCACTACCGCTTTCTTGCAATGATCGAAAATATCTTTGACCTCGCGACCAATGCTGGAGGCCGATTGATCTTCGGCCCAGACCGACGGGGCGACGGCAAAAATGAGGAGAAAGAGCCAACCCATCACGATTTTCCCCGCCCGAACCGCTGTTGGGCGATGCTTAGAACCGCAACGACGACTCATAACTCACAGGCATGCTGTCCAGCACATAACGCGGAGGCGTAGCCGTCCGGTGAGTCGAGAGATGCGAACGTGGTTGAGTGACGGTGATGCGAGTGGAGACCGGCGAAGCCAGACTCCAGCCACCATCGGTCGCGCTTTGGGCTGGAACAATAGGGGCAATGTGGGCGACGTTCGGACTTGGCGGGGTCTGATAAATTTTGAGCGAGATCACGGCCGCGCAAAGCAGCACCGCCGTCGCTGCCACCTGGTAAGACGCGAGGCGCGCAACGTCGAGGCTCATCATGAAATCCTGCGCCCGGCCGAGCGCGATTTTCCAGAGCGGTTGGCGGAGCAATTCATCGCGTTGCCGCCGATGAAATTCATGCAGGAAATTCTCGAAATAGCCAGGCGGCGGCTGCTCGTGTTTTTTCAACCGCAACAGCCGGCCAATTTCGTTGTCGTCGAATTCGTCCATCATCTTTTGTCTTTACGTCACCGGATTCTTGCGAAATTCGTCCAGATAATTTTGCAACTGCCGGTTCGCATAGAAGAGCCGTGAACGTACCGTTCCTTCAGAAACGTTCAAGATTTTACTTATCTCAGCATGGGGCATTCCCTGAATATGGAACATAGTCACAACGGCTCTGTGTTCATCAGACAGTTTCATCATGGCCTCGTTCAATCTTCGCTGGAGCTCGGACAGGTCGGCCTCCCGCACCGGACTGCTGGTCTGGGTCAGCTCGAGAAATTCCTTATCGTTCTGAATGCTCGCGTCCACATCGTCAAGACTGAGGTGAAAACGGCGGCCGCGTTTCTTTAAGAAATTCAGCGTCATGTTCACCGCGATGGAATGGATCCAGGTATAGAAGGAGGATTTGCCGCGGAAACCGCGGATCGATTTGTAGGCTTTGGAAAAAATATCCTGGAGGAGATCGTTCGTGTCCTCGTGATTCGAGGTCATGTTGTAGACCAGCCCGTAGAGGCGCGGGGTGTATTTCACCACCAGCTGGTCGAACGCACCGGCATCGCCATCCTGCGTGCGCGCGACCAGCTGCTGGTCTTCATCGGTTCGTGGCTGGTCCATTGCCCGTGTTCTTCTCTTAACATTCGGGCCGGGAACCGACGACAACAAATCAGAGATTCGACGCGGCGCAGCGAGGACGGAATTCATTTTTTCAACTGAGGACGCGTTAGCTCCTGCGATCGCGCATGGAGAGAAGCCAGAGCAAATTGCCGAGCGCGGCGATGAAGGCGGCGACGTAGGTGAGGGCGGCGGCGTTGAGCACACTGTTTACGCCCGCAACCTCAGCGCCGGGCTGCACAATCCCCATCTGCTGCAAAATAATTTTGGCGCGCCGCGAAGCATCAAACTCCACCGGAAGCGTGATTAACTGAAAGACCAGCAGAATGGCGTAACAATAAATGCCGAGCGTGATCAGACCGGTGATGTGAAAAAATAGCCCGCCGATTATTATGAATGGCAGCATCTGCGACGCCGCCATCGTCAATGGCACGACCGCCATGCGCACTTTCAAGGGCGCGTAAGATTTTGCATGTTGGATGGCGTGCCCGGTTTCGTGCGCGGCGATCCCAAGGGACGCGACCGAAGGGGTGCTGTAAACGTTGCTGGAAAGGCAAAGCCTTTTCTTGGTCGGATCGTAATGATCGCCCAGAAAATCGTTCGTCTCGACCACCTCGACGTCGTGAATTTGCGCCGCCTGCAAAATCTCCCGCGCGCATTCCGCGCCGGTGATGTTGGAGCTCGCGCGCACCTTGCTCCAGCGTCCAAACGCGCTTTTGACGCGAATCTGCGCCCAAATGCCGATGATCAAAGGCACGCCAATATAAAGCAACCAGTGACTTCCGCCGTATCCGATTGGGTAAAACATTCCTGTCTTAAGTGTGTCTGCTGATTAGACGCCGGCGAGATCGCTTCGTTCATTTGGCTTCCTTCCGCGCCCGTCATCCCGAGTGAAGCGAGGGATCCCGCCGCGCAAGCTTTAAGGTAACTTTATCGGGATCCCTCGACTACACTCGGGACGACCGTTTGTTGGGTTCCTTAAATTTCTAGCTGTTTCGGAAACTTCGAGAGTATTCGACAGCCATCTTTTTCCACAATCACCACATCTTCAATCCGCGCTCCGCCGATTCCCGGATAATACAACCCAGGCTCGACCGTGAGACATTGTCCCGCTTTCAACACGACCTTTTGCAGACGGGGATATTCGTGAATTTCGAGCCCAAGACCGTGCCCGGTGCCATGGAAAAATCCAACGCGCCGCCCATTACGCACTTCCGTGGGAAAGCCACGCCGTTCGAATAGCTCGGTGATTGCCTGGTGAATGCTCATTCCGTCCACCCCGGCTTTGATCCGCTTCAGGGCCAGCGTCTGCCCTGCCTTGACCGCTTCCCAAAGCTTGCGCTGCTGCTCGCTGGCGCGGCCGTGCACCACCGTTCGTGTCATGTCGCCCCAGTAGCCGGTCTTTCCGTCGCGCGGAAAAATATCGAGAATGATCAAGCTATCGGCGCGAAGCGGGCCGAACCCGCGTTCGTGTGGATCGCAGGCCTGATCGCCGCCGGCCACGATCGTGTTGGTCGGTACACCCCCGGCGCGCAAAATTGCGCTGTCTATTTCCGCGCGCAGAATTTCCGAAGTCAACGTCTTGCCAGACCACTTTAATTTTTTCCCCGTCCCCGGCTTTGACGCCTTCAGGATTTCCACGCCCCGTTTCATCCCCGTTTCCGTCATCCTTAACGCGCGCTCCAGCAGCCGAATTTCCTCCGCTGTTTTCTTCTCCCGCGCGGGCCAGAAAAGCCCGTTGCTCGTTTCCAGTGCGATTCCGTTTCGCTTAATCTCGTTAGCAAAGCCCAATGGGAAATTAGCCGGCACAAGGGCGCGCTTTACTCCACGTTTCGTTAGAAAATGCGCCAGCACTTTTTCGTAGGGGGGCGCCTTCTTGGCCTTGCCCTGCACTTCGCGTTCGAGCTGGTTGAACATGACAAACTCGTCCGCCTTCGCATTCTTCTTCGCTCGATCGATCTCCAGATCGCTCAGGACCAGGATGCGTTTCCCCTTTTGCTGAAGAAAAATAAACGGATCGCCGATGAAAATCCGCGTCGCGTAAAGCATGTCCGCATCAGTGTCGCTGGGCGCGACAATCAAGCGCGGTAATTCGGGTTTTATTGCCATGCTACGATGTTATTGCGCTTCGCCGACTTTGTCATCCCGAGCGCAGCCGAGGGATCCCGCGGAAGTTATCTTAAAGGTTTTGCCTCGGGATCGCTCGGTCCGAGCCGGACGGGCGTTTGGCTCGGGATGACGAAGCTTGCGTTACGTCCTTCGCACTTCCAGTTGCCGCCGTAGAATCCAGTGCAACAACCCGAGCAGCGCAAGGCTCGATCCGATCAAGACGATGGTGTTGAAGACGAACACATCCACCTTCATCCCGAAATACTGCTTGTATTGGCCGAAAAACACATTCGGTTTTCCCCCACGGCGATAATCGTTTTGTTCCATCTCCGCGTTCGAAATCAAATCGGACACTTTTTGGTTTAGATAGAGCGTCTCCGCGGTTACTGGACCATTGGCATCCTTGAATTGGCTGCGATCGAACGGCTGCTTGCCATCTAGTACCTGATCAATGATCCCGAGATATCGATCCAAATCGTCCGGCGTTTTTGCCTCCAGGCCCGACAACATCGCCAATGTATCTTTTAAATCATTCAAACGTCTCCTTGATTCCGGGCGGGTATCATGGCGAGCTACGATCCGATCGATCTCGCGCTGGGTCCGGTCCTGCCGGCGCGTCACCGGATTCAATTTGGCCTGCGCCACAATCATTTCCTCGTAGGACCAGCGCATGGCGATGAACTGGCAAATGAATGGCACCTGCAATTTGCTGTCCATTTTCAGGTTTTGTTCCTTGTTCGGATGCTCGGAAAACCAGCGCGTGAACGTGTAAACCAGCGCGAGGTTGCGGTTCATGTCCTCATATTTGATGAGCGCGCCACCCATGATGATCTGCGGAATCAAGACCAGCGGCACGATGTTGGCGGCTGTCTTCGGATCGGAAACAATAGAGGAAACGACCAGCCCGAGGGCGACTCCACCCATCGCCGTGATGAAGACGATTCCGAGGTAAATCCAAAACATCCCCCGGATTTCGAGAATGTAATTGCCGATAAAGACAAAGAGAACGCATTGTAGCAGCGCGAAGACGCCCAGAGAAGTCGTTTTCGCGAAAATATAATAAGGCAGCCTGACATTGAGATTGCGCTCTCGCTGCAGGACGACCCGATCGCGAATGATGTCGTCGGCGCTATTGGTTAACCCGAGGAACATCGCGACGATAAGAGTGAGAAAGAGAAACGTTGGGATGTGATAGGCAGAGGCGAAGTCGTAGGTGCCGCTATCGGAGTAGCGCAACAAACTTGCGATTAGAAAGGCCAGCACCGGCGCGACCCCGATGGTGATGACAAGATTGCCGCGGTTGCGCAGTTTGCTGATGAAGGCCCTTTTTAGGAGCGTGCGCAATTGTGTCCATTCGTCGTGCCAGCGGAACGGCACCCGTTTTTTCCTTTGCAGCGGCGCGCTCGGCAACGGTGCCACCGGCTCCTTGCGCAAGGAAACCTGCTTAACATCCTGGATCAGCCGGAACGCTTCATATTTGTCCCGCCAAAATTCCGGTGCGTAACGCCGCGCCGGCACCAATTGGCCGCGATTGTTCTCCTCGTAAATAATGTCGCCACTCAGATCACGCAGCGGCGTTTCCAAAACATCGAAAATAAATTCTGGTCGGGTCGTTCCGCAGGCCGCGCAGGCTCCCAAGTCAGCGCCGAATTGGTGCTGGTGTTCTGCTTCCGCGAAATAACGCAGCATCTCAGTCGGGGTCCCGAAAAAGACCAGCCGCCCGCCCTTGTCGAGCAGAATGGCTTTGTGAAACATCTGGAAAAGTTTCGAGCTCGGTTGGTGAATAGTGACGATGATGATTTTGTTGTGCGCCATCGAACGGATGATTTCGATGACGTGCTCGGAATCTTTTGAGCTCAGGCCCGAGGTCGGTTCGTCGAACAGATAAATGTCCGCCGAACCGATCATGTCGAGACCGATGTTGAGTCGTTTGCGTTCGCCGCCGCTGAGCGTTTTCTTGACCGCGGTTCCAACTACCGCGTCGCGCCGTTCGCTCAAACCGAGCTCGATCAATTTTCCTTCCAAGCGACGCGACCGGTCGCGTCGCGACAAATGGGGCGAGCGAATCGCGGCTGCGAACTGCAAATTTTCGCCGATGGTCAGGTGTTCATCGAACGCGTCCTCTTGCGGAATGTAACTGATGTAACGCTTGAGCTGATCGAGATTCGGATAAAGCTGCTGGTTATTGAGCAGGACTTGACCGCTAGCCGGCTCCAATTGTCCGGCCAACACCTTGAGCAACGTGCTTTTCCCGGAACCGCTCGCCCCCATCACGCAAACCAGCTCCCCGCGCATGACATTGAAGGAAATGCCCTCTAGCCCGATATCGCCGCTGCTGAAGTGATGCGTGACCTCGCTTACCTCCAGGGTGCGAATGATGTTGCGCTCTTCCTCGATGATGCGCTCGGAAAAATTGCATTTCAAAAACTGCCCAACATCGATGCGAATGGTATCGCCATCCTTTAACGGCGAGGCGGTCCGCACGTTGGTCTCACCCACCATTATTGGGCGATCAGCCTCCAGCACTTCGAGCGTGCCGATGCGCTTGTCGTAATCGCAAAAAATCTTTAGCAACACATCGCCAGCAGTCCCCGGCGAGAGCAAAATATCGTCCGCTTCGAGCAGACTAGGGTTGTTCGAAACCAGATATTCCGACTTCGAGGCCTTGAGTTGAAAACGACCGCCGAGCGCCCGGGCGCGGCGGCGGAGATCGAGCAAATCCAGCTCGCTGTCGTTGTGAAAAACGATCCGATCCTGCAGAGTCGCTTCCACCAAAGTCCCTGCCCGCAACCGCGTGCCGTTCAGTTCTGCGTCGACGTCTTTTAGCGCCTTAACCTTCACTTTTAATCCGAAAGTGACTTCCAACGCAGCCTCACGTGAACGCGCCCGCTCCAGCTCGACTTCATCGGAGTCGCGATTCACCCGGATGAAAATTTGCGGGAGTGAAACGTTTTTCTTGGCGTTAAAATATTGCGCGAGCTCCTGATAACTGAGCACCTGATCGCCCACCAGAATGCGTTGGCCTGGATAAATGCGGCAAAACCCGCCCCGCGCCAATGGCCGGCTTCGGACCGATACACTTTGCGAGCTGTAATTTTTCAAAAGAATCAAATCGTGATAGCGAAATGCCAGCAGCCGGTCACTGGCACCGAGGCTTTTCAACATGACGTCAGATTGACCGTTGTTGCCAAATGAGATCGATTCCAAGGGCGAAGAGCCGCGCTGATAGACCCCAGGATCCGATTCCTCGCTCGCGTTCAGTTGATACACGATGTCGATCGCCTGCGCCGCCATGCCGAGCTGCGACATGAAGGAATAAAATTGCACCACCTGCTCCTGCTTCAGGCCAGCTTGCGAAATCAAATCGTAGAGCTGCACCCCGAGCATGATCTTGCGGTCGGTGCTCAGTTGCAGACCGAGCTTTTGCGCCATCGCCGTTAAATCCTGTTGCTCGTAAAGGGCCTGCCGAAACAGCTGCCGCAACTCGGAATAAACCGCCTCCGGATAATCGTAACGCAGGAAGCCCAGGCTGGAGTCGATCTCTTCTTCCAGCAAAACGCCATCGGCTTTCGAAAAACTGGCCAGCACCTGGATCAGCAACGGCAGCAAATTGGGCCCTTCCGAAACGCTCCGGGGCTTACGCATGGCCCGCCGCATCCAGCGGCGACCCTTCCGCTGCATGCGATACGCAAGAGGGGTCACGCGCTGCACTGCGCGATCAATTCGATCAGCTACTTGAGCTATCAATTCGGCCATTGCTACTTGGGGCTAAAGTTTACTCTAAGGCCCGGTGGACGCAATGACCGTGCCACCTCGCTTCCTCCTCTGAGCCCACAGCCATCCTCGCGGTGGACGAACGGGCATCCGGCCCGTTAATCCCCCGCACATCCCATTCGAACACCAATCCCGAATCATTGTCGAACCTACCGAGGCGTGACTCCTGCTAATTGCATTGCCCACCCGCTCATGTAACTTTTCTAGCGCGGTAATTCCGCGCACCGAATCTAATGGCGCAACCCGACCGCAATTCCCAGCGCGATAATAAGCGCAATAACGAGCCGAACTTTAACTGGCGTGGCATCGTTCTTATTGCCATTGCCTTTGGCCTCATCGGCATGGCCCTGCTCGTTCGTAACGGTGGTTACCAGAATGTCGAGGACGTCCCCTACAACCGGTTTATCGAGCTCCTCGATAACAAGCAGATCATTAGCGACAAAAACCTCCCAGTTACCTTGCTCGTTCAGGAAGGCCAGCCCACCCGGGCTCTCATCGGTTATTACCGCAAACAAACCGCCGGCGCCGAACAGGCGGTGAAGTTTCGCACGATTGTCGATCTGAATTTCAGTCCCGATCTGGAGAAGCGACTTGCCGCTGCCGGCATTCAACCGGCCATCCGCGCCGAATCGAACCTGTTCGCCCAGACCGTTCTTAGTTTTCTCCCCATCGCGCTCTTTCTCCTCGTTCTCTATTTCCTGTTCCGCCAGCAAATCCGCATGGCCGGTAAGGGCGCTCTCAACTTTGGCAAATCCAAAGCGCGCATGCTGGCCCGCGACAAAAATAAGATTACTTTTCGCGACGTTGCCGGAGTCGAGGAAGCCAAGGATGAAGTGCAGGAGCTGGTCGAGTTTCTGCGTGATCCGAAGAAGTTTCAGAAACTCGGGGGGCGCATTCCCAAAGGCGTGCTTCTGGTCGGGCCGCCCGGCACCGGCAAGACATTGCTCGCCCGCGCCATCGCCGGCGAGGCTGATGTCCCATTCTTCTCGATCAGCGGTTCCGATTTCGTCGAGATGTTTGTCGGCGTCGGCGCTAGCCGGGTTCGCGACATGTTTGAGCAGGGAAAGAAATCGGCGCCCTGCATTATTTTCATCGACGAAATTGACGCGGTCGGTCGTCATCGCGGCCATGGCGTCGGAGGCGGCCACGATGAGCGCGAACAAACCCTCAATGCCTTGCTCGTCGAAATGGACGGATTCGATACTCAGGAAGGCGTCATTATCATCGCTGCCACTAACCGGCCTGATGTTCTCGATCCTGCTCTACTCCGCCCAGGCCGTTTCGACCGCCAGATCACCGTCAATCTTCCAGACGTGAAAGGGCGCGAGGAAATTTTACGGGTCCATTCCAAGAAAGTGAAGTTGGCTGAAGGGGTCGATCTCGCCGTGGTCGCACGCGGCACGCCCGGTTATTCCGGCGCGGAATTGGCCAACGTCATCAATGAAGCCGCCTTGCTGGCGGCGCGCCGCAATTTGAAAGGAATTACCTTGGCTGAGCTCGAAGAAGCGCGCGACAAAGTGCGTTGGGGAAAGGAACGCCGCAGTCTTGCCTTAAGTGAGAAGGAAAAAACGAACACCGCTTATCACGAAGCCGGTCACGCGCTGTTGCTTGAATTACTCGAGCACACCGAGCCACTCCATAAGGTCACCATCATCCCGCGCGGCCCATCGTTGGGCAGCACGATGTGGTTGCCGGAAGAAGATAAATATACCAATCGCAAAGCCGAACTACTGGCCAGCCTCGCCGTCAGCATGGGCGGCCGCGTGGCCGAGGAACTTGCTTTTGGCGATGTCACGAATGGCGCCCGCGGCGATATCAAGATGGCTACCGCCACCGCCCGCCGGATGGTATGCGAATGGGGCATGAGCGAAAAATTGGGAATGGTCGAGTACGGCGACCACGAAGATTACGTTTTTCTCGGACGCGACATCTCGCGCGCCCGCGATTACAGCGAAGCCACCGCCGAGGAGATCGATCGCGAAGTGCGCATGCTCCTCGACGAGGCCTACCAGAGGGCGAAGCAAATTCTCACCGCCAATCGTGATAAGCTCGACGTCATCGCCAAGGCGCTGCTCGAGTTCGAGACCCTCGACGGCTCACAGATCAGGGAAATCATCGAGCACGGCCGGATGTTGAATCCGCCACCCGGGATCGCTCCGCGCGGCGGCGAAAAGATGGAGCCAGAGAAACCGCCCAAACAAGTCGTGGTCGCCCCCGAGGTTACTCCTCCGCTTCCCGGCGCCCTCGGCGGCGCCCCCGCGTAACCGCTCTCCTTTCCTCTTCGTTCGACGTTGGATGTTCGGTGTTCGACGTTCCGCTCCTGCGCACGCTCGTCCCCCAGTTTTTCGCCCGCGTAGCACGCGCGTCTCGCGTGCTACCGCCAGTCCGGCTCGGACCGGAGGCGTCTCGCTTTCGCGGACTTCTCGAGTGCAATCATATCTTGACTGAGGGGGCGGCTTCCAAGTCGCTCCTTTCCCTTGCCGCCGCGATCCCCCACCGCCGCATCACCCCTGCTTCCTCGGGCCTTCCAGAAATAGGCGAAAAAATGTTCGCAATTAAATACGAACTTTCGTATATATCTCGTTAGGCCTATGCAGCGCATCCTGTTTCTCCTTATCATCGTTGCGGCATGCTGCGCGATGGCCGCGAGTCGCACCGATTTCGACAGTCTCTCCGACGGCGCAGCCAAGAAATACACTCTGCCTAATCATGTGGGCTCTCGGTACGCCGAAAAGTTTTCCGACTGGAGTACCGAACCGATGCTCCACGCGATGAACGTCTGCGAGTCGCACCCGTCCAGCAACCGATACTGCGATATTATCGCGGTGGTTGCGGCAGACGGACACGTCCGCCGCTTAATGTTCTCACCTAGCAATCCCTATGTAGATCGCGTGCGAAAAGACCTTCGCCTCGGCATGGTCGCGCCAAAGCCGCCTGGCGATTCTTGGCCTGTCCAAATCCGGCTGATTGACGGACTGCGACCAAAGCCCAAGGCAGGAGACAAGCCATTCATCATCCTTTCACCAGGTCATGTCGAATAGGCCTAACCAGGCGATGCAGCGAACCGCGGGCCGTCCTAATGTCTAGATTTGAAAGCATGCGAACGTCACTTCTAATTCGCGCGGTCGCTGATCTTATGTCTCGTTAGATGACTGTCTACGCTCTAAAACGTGGCTGGTGGCATATCGCCATGATCTGCTAGTATCACCTTATGAATAAATTCTACGCGCTTACAGTTGTCGCCTTCTTCGCTCTCGCCGCCGGCGCGAAGGCGGCTGCTCCATCGCAGATTGTCGCGGCTGAAAAACAGGTCTGGCAAATGCTTAAAGCGAAGGACTTCGACAGGTTCGAGAAGATCGTTAGCCCAGAGTTTCGCGGCGTTTACTCGGATGAGATGACGCGGAAGAGCAAAGAGATTGCAGATATGCGCGCGGCCGACTTCAAATCCTATGAGCTTGGTAAGATGGACGTGGTGTTTGTTACGCCGGATGCGGCCCTGATATGCTATCGCGCGACAGTTGTGTCGACAAAGAATGGGAAAGATGTTTCGAACATGATTAACGCCGCTACGCTCTGGAAACGCCAGGGCAACGCCTGGAGCGTCGCGTTTCATACCGAGATGCCAACAAAGTAGAGTGTCGCCATCCAAAAGAGTGAAACCTAGAACGCCGCTTTCGATACGGCGGTTTCCATCTAACCAGGCGATGCAGCGAACTCCGAAAGCATTCGGAGTCGCTGATCTTGTGTCTCGTTAGGCCTATGCCGAGAGTTGAAGAGATAGAAGTCCGTCCGTTTTCAAGTCGCCAAGAATACGAGCTGATGTTGGATTACTTTTATAAGGCCGATGATCCATTTTTACGCGGGATGGGCGTCGACCGCTTGAAACTTCCTGAAAGAAACAAGTGGCTCGATGCTCTTTTAGCCGACCATGAGAAACCAGACGGGGAAAGGGATCGGTTTTACCTGCTTTGGATATTTCGAGGAACCCGTGTTGGACACTCAAGTATCAATAAGATCATTCCTGGCGACGAGGCCTTTATCCATTTGCATCTGTGGAATTCACAATTGAGGCGAGCCGGTCTGGGGACCGAATTTGTGCGCAGGTCTGCCTCCTTTTACTTCGAGCGCTTCAATCTGCAGAAACTCGTCTGCGAACCCTGGGCGGAGAATCCTGCTCCCAATCGAGTGCTCGAGAAACTCGGCTTCGCCTTGGTGAGGCGGTATAGGACGATTCCCGGTGTCATTGCCTTCGAGCAAGAGGTGAATCGCTATGAACTGAGACGACCTGACCAAATGCTGGAGCCCGCCTGAGGGCTCCACTTCGCCATGCGTTTGATTGTGGATCAGGTTGAGCTCTGACCTCTAGTGCAGCAACTTCTCCAACGAGGCGTCCGGTTCGGCGCCGAGCTCGGTCGCCTTGGTGTAGTGGCGCTTGGCCAGTTCTTTCGACGGCGGAGAGGCGGTAGCGTAAATCACCGCCAGGTTGAAATGCGCATCGGCGTAGTCCGGTTTGACCGCGATGGCTTCGAGCATTTCCTTTTCCGCAGCTTCCTGCCAGCCTTTCTGGCTGGCGGTAATTCCCAGGTAATTGTGCGCCGCAGCGCTCTTGGGATTAATGGCGAGCGATTTGGTTAATTCGTTGAGGGCGTCATCGAACTTACTCTGGCGATAGTAAACAATACCCAGCGTAGTATGGGCAAACTCGTCCTTCGGTGCGATAGCTACTGCCTTCTTCAAGGTAAGTTCAGCTGCTTTCAGCTTGCCCGTCCTGAAATAAACAACTCCGAGGTTCGAAAGAGAGTAAAGATTGTTCGGGCTTTTGGTTAGGAGTTCCTGATATTGGCGCTCGGCCGCATGATATTTCCCTTGGTCAAAGTTCCCCTTTGCCTGTTTCGCAATATCGATTAGATCAGTCGGCACATCCGGTTTGAATCCGTTTTGCAAATTAGCTTCCGGCGGAGCCGCGCTATCCGTCGTCTCGACAATTGGTTCGCCCGGTTGATTGCCGGTTGAAGGCTTGGCGTAAGTAAAGCTGGCCTTAACCGTGTTTGGACTTTCGTCCGAAATCGAAATGACCGGCTGACGAAGTAAAGCCAGCTCTTCATCGCTTAATTTTGTCACCGGTTGCGCCAGGAGCGCGATCTGTTCGTTCAAGGTATCCGATTTGATCTTTAGTTTATCGAACTCCGCCAGCATCAATTTCTTGGCCTGCTCGCGACGCGCTTCTTCCTGCCGCTCACGCACCACAATGTTGCGCAGGATCTGGTTCTCACGGGTTATCCTGGCGGTTTCATCGGCGTTCGCACCGGTCAACTTCGCTTTCTCGAGTTGACTGGAAGTGTCTTCCAGTTGGCTGCGCAGCGAAGCCACCTCGACCTCAAAGTCTTTGTTCTGTTTTTGGCTTGCCTCCAGCTGCGCGCGAAGATCCTCCAATTGCTTCCTCGCGTCAGCCAGTTCCTGCTCTTTTTTCGGCTTGTCTTCGCTAACCTCGCGCACAGTCTGTTCGGCGGTCGCGAGCTTCTCCTTTAGTTCGGTGTTCTCGGCCAGCAGAACGGCGACGCGATGCTCGGAATCTTTCAACCCTACCAGCTGGCCCATAGCGTCATCGCGCTCCTTTGAAATTTTTGCGATCTGCGAGTTGGCGTCGGCCAATTTCGCGTTCTGTGAATCGCGTTCCTTTTCCGCGGTGGCGCGACCCTGTTCAGCGACGGTGAGGGCCTTTTTCAGCTGCGCAATCTCACCCTTCAAGGCCTCCTGCGCTTTCGCGTCACCATTGCCCGTCTCCTGAATTTTCTTTAACGACGCCTGCGCTTCCGCCAACTGGCCATGGACATTTTTCTCCGCGCCCTTTGTCTTTTCGAGCTCCTGCTGCGCCTGTTCCAGCTTCGAGTTCGATTCCTTCAGCTTGGAATTTAGCTTCTCCTTTTCTTCCTCCACTTCGCTGACTTTGGAACGCGATTGATGTAGTTCCGCTTCCAATTGCTCGACCTTCTCGCGCAACTTCCGGGTCGCGTTTTTGATCGCAGTGTCGTCGGTGGCGGGCGCTGGCACCGCTGCCTCAACCACAGTTTCTCGCGTTTTTGGAGCCGGGGAAGCCTGACCCGCCGGTTGTACAGATTATCGACGGCTTAGATTTATTCGGCCCAATTTCAACTGTCGGCTCGGTGGATTGTTGTGGTGAAGGCTGAGCTTCAGCCGGCGGCGCATTGGTCGCGGCCAGGTCCTGCTGCGTTCCAGATTTGCTCTGCACCCGCAGGATGCTGTCGGAAACTTTTCGGCTGCGGTATTCGACGATGGCCGGCTGCCAGTCCGAGTGCGTTTTCTTGAGCTCCTCCAGCAGGCTGCCCGCCAGGCGGTATTTCGCGAGGGCCCGCGTAAATTGATTGTCCCGCTCCAGCTTTTCGCCCTGCTGCGCCGTCATGTAAGCCTTGAGAAAAGTTTCGCTTGGGTCGTCGCTCTGCGCTGATGCGCTAGTGACGACGAACAACAGCCCTGCGAGTAGGAGCGAACCAAGTCGGGTCATGCCAGGATGAACGCCGAGAATAGCCCGGCGCACGCCTCTTGCAATGCTAAGGAGAAGCACCACGGCGTTGCTGTGAGCGAAGAGTGTGCCAAGCCCGACGGTTTGGCGCTTTGGCTTTGCAATCGGAAATCTAAAACCTAAAATCTGAGATTCAGGTGGTGGCCATAGCTCAATGGTAGAGCCCCAGATTGTGGTTCTGGTTGTTGCGGGTTCGAGTCCCGTTGGCCACCCTGCTTACGAAGTTCCAAATCCCAAAGCCAAAACCCCCAAACAACCACTTTATTTGGAGCCTGAAACCTGGGATTTGGGATTTCAAACTTGTGCCTGTAGCTCAACCGGATAGAGCTTCTGACTTCGGATCAGAAGGTTGGGGGTTCAAATCCCTCCAGGCACGCCATTCCCTCGTCCCATGAATCTTTCCCGCCGCGACCTCGATAGCAACGTCGTTAACATCGAGCTCACCCTCGCCAGCATCATCCAAGGCGTCGCGCTCTACTTTCTGACCGAGAACGCGAGCACCGCCTTGTCGTTGAACAATTGGCCGGCTCTTCTTTACCTCAGCGCCGGCTTATGCGTCATCTTTATCTTTTGGTCACGTTCGATCATTCACACCCTCACTCTCATCAAATGGCCGCTCGAGTTTGGTCACAACTTTTTTTACATCGCCTGCGCCTTGGGGGAAGCAATTCTCTTCACCCGGCTCGAGCATCCGCTGGCCTGGTTCCGCTTGAGCACTGCCTACGCCGCATTCGTCTGGTTGCTTTTCGTCTATGACGTGCGCCTGATTCGAGCACGTTTGCGCGAAGCCGCTAACGAACCTGACCGGTCCCTCTATCAGCGCACGATGGAAGATCAATCCCTCAATATCCGGGTGTTGGTCCCGTTGCTTTTCTTTTTTAACCTCAGCTGCGCCCTCGCGATCAGCCACTGGCCGGACTTTTTCATCCATCGGGCCGGCCACGTCTGGTTAATCGCCGCTCAGTTACTCTCATTCCTAGTCTATCTCTTTTACGTGACACGGTTCTACAACGGAATTGCTCCCCTCATCTTGCGCAGCCATGAAGGGGCGCGACAATGAACCATCCTGCCGCGTGTTAAGGTGTCATTTCCCCGGCCGCATCAGCAATTCCACGAGCACGTGCAACTCGACCTCGTCGCCAAACACAGTGTATATAGTCGCTTTTACCTGTGAAAGCGCTCACCCCGCATTCCAGCTCCCTTCTAAAAACACCTGCCCGAAAGCGATCGCGCTGGCGCGTGCCGAGCGTCGATCAAGTGATGGCGGAAGAACGGGCCGCCGCCTTCACCCGACGAAGCATCAAAACTTCGGCCAAGCTCGCGGGCCTGAAGTTAGTGGTGTCGATGATGGACCTGACCACGCTTGAAGGCAGCGACACTCCGGGAAAAATCGCCTTTCTTTGCCGCAAAGCCATCCAACCCCTCGATCCCCGCTACCAGGTGCCGAGTTGTGCGGCCGTTTGCGTCTATCCAAATCTCGTTAGAATCGCGAAGAAATTTCTCGAACAATCCAGCGTTAAAGTCGCCTCTGCCGCAACTGCGTTTCCCGCGGGATTAATGCCGACCAAGTTGAAACTCCGGGAAGTTCGCGGCGCCGTCCGTGATGGCGCCGACGAAATCGACATGGTGATCAATCGCGCGCGTTTTCTGGCCGGCGAATATGAGCGCGTCTTCGATGAAATTGCCGCTACCAGGGAAGCATGCGGGGCCGCGCATTTAAAAGTGATCCTCGAAACGGGCGAGTTGCAGACCTACGACAACGTTCGCCTGGCCAGCGAAATCGCGATGCGCGCCGGCGCGGATTTCATCAAGACTTCAACGGGGAAAATTTCACTCGCCGCGACCATGCCGGTGACGTTGGTAATGCTGGAAGCAATTCGCGATTATTTTTACGAGACCGGGATTCGGATTGGGATGAAACCAGCTGGCGGAATTCGCACGGCCAAGGAGGCGCTGGCCTACCTGGTGATGGTCAAGGAAACGTTGGGCGACGACTGGCTCACCTCCGCTCTTTTTCGCTTTGGCGCCAGCACCCTGCTCAACGACGTCCTCATGCAATTGGTAAAAGTGGCCGACGGCAATTACCAGAGTGTTGATTATTTTTTCTTACCCTGATTTTATGTCGCGACGGAAACCAAACAGCTCGCAGCTCGCGATTGTCAATCGAAACGGCGAGGCCAACGGACGACCGATGACAAAAAGACGTTTGGATTTCGGCGAGCGTTGGAGTTACGCGCCAGCGCTGGAAGCGAACAGTTACATTAAACTGCGCAACCGCTATCAGCTTTTCATCAATGGCCGGTTCGTGCCGCCGAAGTCTGGCGATTATTTTGATTCCATTAATCCGGCCACGGAAGAGAAACTGGCAGAGATTGGTTCCGCGAATAAAGAGGATGTTGATCTCGCGGTAAAAGCGGCGCGACGCTCTTACAAAAATGTCTGGTCGAAGATGCCGGGCCGCGAGCGGGGAAAATACCTTTTCCGGATTGCCCGTTTGATCCAGGAAAAGGTGCGCGAGCTGGCCGTGCTCGAAACCATGGACGGCGGCAAAACTATCAAGGAATCGCGCGACATTGATCTACCGCTGGTCGCGGCGCATTTTTTTTATTACGCAGGCTGGGCCGATAAGTTGGAATACGCTTTTCCCGGCCGGAAGGCGCGGCCCCTCGGCGTCGCCGGCCAAATCATTCCCTGGAATTTTCCGTTGCTGATGGCGGCGTGGAAGCTTGCGCCCGCACTTGCCTGCGGAAACACCTGTGTCCTGAAGCCGGCGGAGACGACTTCGATCACCGCTCTCCATCTCGCCGAAATTTTCCAAGAGGCCGGGTTGCCCGATGGAGTGGTTAACATCTTGACCGGCCCCGGCGAAACTGGCAGCGCGCTCGTCAATCATCCCGATATCGACAAGATCGCGTTCACCGGTTCGACCGAAGTTGGGAAACGAATCGCGTCAGTTACCGTCGGGACGAAGAAAAAGTTGACGCTCGAGCTTGGCGGCAAGGCGGCCAACATCATTTTCGAAGACGCGCCAATCGATCAGGCGGTGGAAGGAATTATCGCCGGAATTTATTTTAATCAGGGCCATGTTTGCTGTGCCGGTTCGCGTTTGTTCGTCCAGGAGAGCGTTTTTCCAAACGTCATTCGCAAATTGCGCGATCGTATTTCCACATTGCGCGTGGGTGATCCACTCGACAAGAACACCGATATTGGCGCGATTAATTCACGATCGCAATTGGATAAGATTTGCGAGTTGGTAGACAGCGGGTTGAAACAGGGCGCGCAACTGGTGCAATCACGCGCCCGTTTGCCTGCCAAAGGCTACTGGTATCCACCAAGTTTCTTCACCGGAGTAACCGCTTCACATCGGATTGCGCAGGAAGAAATTTTCGGGCCCGTCCTGAGTGTGATGACTTTCCGCACGCCTGAGGAAGCAATCGCGCGTGCCAACAACACAGCTTACGGATTGAGCGCCGGCGTCTGGACGGACAAGGGGAGCAAAATTTTCAAGATCGTAAACCAACTGCGCGCGGGCGTGGTTTGGGCGAACACCTACAACAAATTTGATCCCGCCAGCCCGTTCGGTGGCTACAAAGAAAGCGGTTTTGGCCGCGAAGGCGGACGGCACGGTTTGCTACCGTATCTCACGCTCGGCTAAAACGCGGCGCCTCTTGCTTTTTTTAAGGAATTGTGAGAGGGGTCTTAATATCGTTAGCTGCGGCCTTTGGCGTGATCGCAATTGCCGGCCTTACCTGGCTTTGCCGGAGCGACCCTGGAACCAATTTTCTCCAATCGGATAAACACGCCGACTGGATTTTTTTTCCGGCCGCGGTCGAGGTCAAGGCGCGCGGCGTGGCCAATCTGGACGCACTTTTCCGCCGTGACTTCGCCGTGCAGCGACCGGTGCCAAGAGCGCTCCTTAGCGTTCGAGCAGCGAAGCAGATACAGTTGACCATAAATGACCGAAAGGTCGAACTCGTCCCCAACCACAACTGGAAAGATGCCTTTACGGTTGAGGTTTCCGGGTTTCTGCAAGACGGCCCGAACCGAATTGAAGCCAGGGTATTTAACGACAATGGTCCACCTGCTTTATGGTTGTCGCTGACCGGCGATCAGCTCTCACTTCGCAGCGACCAGAATTGGATCACGTCATTCGCAGGCTCGACCTGGCGAGGAGCTACTCTTGCTGCTTCGCCAAGATTCCCGGGCCGGGGGAATTCGATTGATAGTAGCGAGCGAACCATAAGTAGTCTCACTAAAGTCTGGCCGCTCTGGTTGCTGTTCGGCGCTGTTGCTCTTGTTTTTTGTGTGGGAGGGAACTGGTGGCTTAATCGCCATCCCACAAATGTTAACTGGATGACGGTCATCATAGTTTTCAGTTTCGCTGGTCTGTGGCTGATTCTTTATTGGCACAACGCGCGAATTCTCCCCGCACTGGTTGGGTTCGATGCCTCGCACCACCTTAATTACATCAAGTATTTACAGGAATATCATCGTCTTCCCCTACCTACCCAGGGAATGGAGATGTTCCATCCGCCGCTTTACTACCTCATATCGGCGGTTGCTCTGTCCACATTCAATCTAACTACTGCAGATCCATCAGCAATCTTACTGCTACGTGCACTGACGATGCTGTTTGGCATCGCGCAGTTCCTCCTGGTCTTCGCCACTCTGCGACTGATTTTTCCAGATCGCCATAGCCTTCAACTGATTGGCGGCGGTCTGGCCGCTTTTCTGCCAATGCAACTCTACCTGTCACATTATCCAACGAACGAGACCTTGGCGGCACTTCTTGTTTCCGCTTCTCTTTATTGTGCGCTTCGGATGACGAAGACCAGCCTGGCAACGTGGAAAAGCTATTGCATTCTTGGGCTGTTAATAGGCGCTGCGATGCTGACAAAGGCGACCGCTATTTTGGTAATCCCCTTTATCGTCCTGGCCCTTGCCCGTCAACTGGCCATCGAGAAAGCCTCCTTCACAAAATGGGCCGGGACGCTCGGCAGCATGCTCCTCATTGCCACCGTGCTCTGTGGCTGGCACTACATTCGGGTTTCACGATACGGGAGCCCACTCGTCGGCAACTCGGATCCCGTCACTGGCGCCTTCTGGTGGCAGGACGACGGCTATCATACGGTCTCTTATTTCGCCCGCTTCGGTGAAAGTCTGATTCGCCCATTATTCAGCGCAACCGCATCGTTCTGGGATGGACTCTATTCTACTCTATGGGGTGATGGATTATGCAGTGGTGTATCGGCCTTATCGGTCCGCCCGCCCTGGAACTATCATCTGATGTGCGCCGGTTATCTCCTCTCGGTACTGCCTGCGCTCCTTCTTTTAATCGGCGTAATCGCGTCCTTATGGCAACTATTTCGCGAGTTGCGTACTGACGTTTTTATTTTACTTGGTCTTTCACTGGCCGTGGCCACGGCACTGGTTTACTACAATCTTGAAGTCCCGTGCTATGGCTCTACCAAAGCATTTTATGGATTGAGCGCTCTCGTTCCGCTCGGTTTCTTTGCCGCAACCGGATGGAATGTTGTCACTGACGGAAGAAAGTGGCGTCAACTACCGATCGCGATTCTACTGGCGGTTTGGGCGATGAATAGTTTCGGTTCGTTTTGGATTTACGATCCCGTAGCTCAACACATCACTGCCGCGACGCATTTTTCAGTCGCCAAGAACCTGGATGCGGCACTAGCTGAAGCTAAAAAGGCGGCAGCTGCCGATCCTTCTAATGCCGCAGCCAGAATAGCCCTCGCCACTACCTTGGACGACGCGGAACAATCCAGCGAAGCTCTGGAAGAGGCCGAGCGTGCGACTGAGCTTGCGCCTCAGGATGGCGCAACTCACCTAAAACTTGGGATGCTGTTGTTCAAGCAGAAGAAGCTGGAGAGAGCGATTGAGGAAGCCCGCCTGGCCGTAGCTTATGCGCCGGAGAATACGCATGCCCATTTGCTTCTGTTAGTTTCGTTGTTCTATCACAATGAAGATCCCGTCGATGCGGCGCGCGAGGCACTGGCGGTTTCGCCGTATGATGCCGAGATCCATCATCTAATCGGTGTAGCATTGGCGCGAAAGGGAGAGCCAATCCGGGCTTTTCAGCAACTAACTTACTCTGTAATGATTAGACCGGACTGGACGGAAGCAGGCTCGGAGCTTCACCGTGCCCTGCTAGCGCTCATCAATTCTTCTGATGCTGCAAAGCTTCTTCACCAGGCAGCTTCCTCGATTCCCGACTCAACCGTCGCGCTTGACGAACTAGCCTGGGTTTTTGCTACTTACCCAAATGACGAATTGCGTGACGGCCATGAAGCGGTGCGCCTGGCCGAGCATGCATGCACTCTAACAAAACGGACCAACCCGCTCTTACTCGCAACTTTGGCTAGCGCTTACGCTGAGACCGGAAACTTCAGCGAAGCGATCAACACAATCCAGGAATCAATCTCGAAGGCCCGTTCAAGCAGCGACAAGGATGCAATCGCATTAGATGAGAAGCTTCTCGGCTTTTTTCAATCGAACAAACCTATTCGCCAAGATCCTAATTCCAGATAAATCTCAGCTTTCACCTGTGTTGCTTCAGTAAACGTTTGGCGCGGATTGCCCTCACCTTAATTCTCTCCCCAAGGGGAGAGGCGGAATCACTTACTTCAGGGCAGTAAAAATCAACTATGTAGCGATTCACTGGATGTTGTCGGCGAAATTTCCAGCCCTGAAGTTGTCGATTGCGGAGGTGACGCCATAAGAGTCGTTCATGCTGAGTGGCACTTTTCCATAGCTGACGGGCTCGGGTCATTTAGGAGGGTCTATCAGACTGACGGTCCGGCGGAGCCAACTCGCTCTCGCTGAAATCAGCGCGCGTATCCAAATAAAGCAGAACAAACGCAATGCCGAGAATTGGCCGCAGCAGTGCCCGCACTAAGCTGCTGACGGCCATGCTGCCGATTAACAGGGCATCGGCAACTTTTGGCGTGTTCAGATCCTGCCACATTTTCATTATTTCTTCCGGAGACGAAGTCGAAAGGCTCTGCAATTTCGGCCAGATCAAAGGAATTTCCGCGCCGGCGCTCAATCCAAGCACGATCAGGATCCAGAGGGAGACGAGCAAAGCGCCGCGCCAAAGAGGGCGGGTCGACTTGCGCGGCCGGCGCTTGGTGCGGGCCAGTAGTTTGCTTTCCCGTAACGCGTCGAGGCCGTCGAGGTTCGAAATGTAAGCAGACTGCTGCCAGAAGAGAAAGTTCACCCACAAACGCGCGACCATTATTACCTGCACGCCCAAAATGAGGAGCGCCAGAACAAGGGAGAGAATCGTGGGATTGTCGCTGGCAAGACTTAGGATAATGGCGACCGGAATGGCGGTACAAAGAAAATAACTCCCGTAAACAATAAGACTGAGCCGGGCAAACCGCGGAAAAAAATTGGCCGTCCGCCGGAGCAGTTCGGCCAGGCGTACTTTACGTCCTTCCAAGACATCGACGGTGGCGATCTGAATACCCGCGAGAAAGACCGGCCAATCCACCACCAGCGCGGTAAAAGCGATCAATGCGATGACCCTGGCTCGCGTCAGTCCATTCCCTTCCGCTTGCGGGAAAATCCCATATGCTGGACTAGTGAGCTCGAGCGCAAGTGTTGGGACCGCGATCAACAGAGTCAGAACGAAAAACGGCAGAAACGCTGACTTGTAGATGCGAAAACCGTCCCGAATGATTTCGCCAAAGGTGCGCCGCCGCACCAATGGATGCCCTGTCGCCGCTGGCAGCGGTGGCGGATCGAACAGCCCCGGAATGGTAGTCGCCAGGGTCCAATCGCTCTCCGACTCGCGGCGCACCTCATTTGTCGACAACAAGCGGCCTTCCCGTTTCCAGTCGCCAAGCGTATCGAGGTCAACCGGCCCGTATTCCTTTTCACCCACTCGCACGAACCATCGATCCGCCATAGGCAGACTTATCGCGAAAGACCGATGCTGTCATCCCGAGCGCAAGCGAGGGATCGCGCCCAAGGCGTTGGTCACGCAAGGCAGCTTGCGCAGTCATCGTCCGCTCGCGAGGTCCCTCACCGTCTGTGCGGTTCGGGATGACGCCTGATTGAAAAGTCGGCTTACTGACTTCTAAGCAACGCTCTCGAATGCCTTCCAACGACTGCGTTTGAAATCCATCCGATCCAGTCAATCCTGTTTCGTAGCATGAAACTGCTTTTGATCGACGGGCACTATTATGTTTACCGCTCATTTTTCGCGATCCCGAACCTGAGCAACTCCCGCGGCGAACCGACCAACGCGATTTTCGGTTTCACCAAAACGCTGCGGCTGATGCTGAAACATTTGCAGCCGCAACTTGGGGCGGTGTTTTGGGACGAAGGTTTACCGCAGCGCCGAGTGGAGCTGCAGCCGGCCTATAAGGAAACCCGCAAAGAAATGCCCAGGCCAATGATTCCGCAGTTGGACTTCATTCGGAGCACAATTACGCCATTGCTGGGATTCACCAACGTCGCGCTGCCCGATACAGAGGCGGACGATTTGATGGGGTGTTATTCAATCGCGGCGTGCAGGGACGATATCGAGGTGGTGCTGGCGACAAACGACAAAGACCTTTATCAACTCGTTGGCCCGTGCGTCAAAGTTTATACGACCGCCAAGGCCGACCTGGCTTCGCCGAAAGACGCCTTCGCCTTGCTCGGAGAAGAGGAAGTCACCGGGAAGTGGGGCGTCCCGCCGGCATTAATCGGCGATGTGCTGGCGATTGCAGGCGATACCGTCGATAACATTCCCGGGGTCGGAATTGGACGAAAGACTGCGGCGGGCCTGATTCGTGAGCATGGCGGACTGGAGGCCTTGCTGGCCAATCTTGCCTCGGTCAAGAGCCTTAAAACGCGAGAGAAATTGCAAAACGGGCGTGAGCAAATCCTGCAGAACCGGAAAATGGTCGAGCTTGATTGCAAGACGGAACTGCCAGTGGCAATCAATCGGCTCCCCATTCGCCCGGATTACCCGGGACTCATCGCAGCCCTGGAAAAATGTGAGTTTAAGTCGCTTTTACAGGAGGTGCGGGAGGAAGCAGCCAGGCAGGCGGCCACGGTCCAAGGGGAGCTGAGGCTATAAGAGCCAAAAATTTTTCATAAAAACCCGAGAATTTTCGAACGGCCCTGAAAGCCTGCTGTCAAATGAGGCAGGTTAAGGCGATTCGGGTAGCCGCACGTTGATTGTATTTGCTGTTTCTCCTTGGCGTGCGCTGCCCGAGTCTTTTTTTTGACTGGCAACTATCTGAAAATCCCCCATTGCGCCTGGTCTTGAGCCGAGTTTGATAGACACCCTGGTGACGGTGCGGAAACAGTCCTCAATGCCGAGTCACGCCTGCGACCCTGGACGGCAGCGGAACGTTCTGCCCCGGCAACGCGGGTTCCACAAAGATGAGTGGTGAAGGTGATCCGATCGACCTCGCACTTCGCGAAGATATCGGCGCGGGGGACGTAACAACTACGTTGCTCGTACCTGACGACAGTCGCGCCCACGCTCGTATTTTGCCGCGAGAGAAAGCCATAATTGCCGGGACAATGACAGCGGCGGAAGTTTTTCGCCGGGTTGATCCAGGATTAAAGATTTCCGTAGAACTGACGGACGGGACGGCCGTGCTTGGCGGCGAAACCATTCTCAAAATCCAGGGATCGGCCCGGAGCATTCTTACTGCGGAACGCGTCGCCTTGAATTTTTTGCAGCGCCTTTCCGGCATCGCGACGCTGACGCACGAGTATGTAGAGGCGATTGGAAAAAATCCCGCTAAAATCATGGATACCCGAAAGACAACGCCCGGCTTGCGCGCTCTGGAGCGAGCGGCTGTGGTCGCCGGCGGCGGCACTAACCATCGCTTCGGTTTGTTCGACGCGATTTTGGTGAAGGACAATCACTTGGCAGCGGAGCAGGATCTCAAAAAACTTGGGGCCGCAATTCGGCAGGCAAGGGCGCAGAACCCATCGATGAAGATTGAAGTAGAAGCTGATAACCTCGAGCAGGTGCGCGCGCTGGTGCAAATGGACGGGGTCGACGTCATCCTGCTCGACAACATGGAGACGGCGGAAATGCGTGAAGCCATCGCGCTCGGTCGCAAGCATAACGTGAAATTCGAAGCTAGCGGCGGAATCAATCTACGAACGGTGCGACGCATCGCCGCGACTGGCGTCGATTACATCTCAGTTGGCGCGCTCACCCACTCACCGCGCGCTATCGATTTGTCGCTCGAGCTTAGCCATGTTGGTAGCTGACCGGCTGAGCGCGCAAAAATTACGCGCCGAGCTCGGCCCCGGCACGATTGGCCGGCAGATCATCGTGCTCGAGGAAACAACCTCTACCAATGACGTGGTGTGGCAGATGGCGAAAGATGGTGCGCCGGAAGGCATCGTTGTTTTTGCGGAACAGCAAAGCGCCGGGCGCGGCCAACGGGGCAATACTTGGGAATCGGCTGCGGGAAAAGGCCTTTGGTTTTCAGTGCTGCTCCGACCAAAAACCGCGATTAGCGACCCGGTGCAACTGGCGCAACGGACAGCGCAAATAGTGGCAACGACAATCCAGAGCGAGTTTCATCTCTCCGCTACGGTGAAGCTACCTAACGACATTTATATCGAGAACCGCAAGGTTGCAGGAGTGTTGGTAGAATTGCGCGCGCAACCAAAAGCGCCGCATCTCGCCGTCCTCGGCGTTGGTGTGAACGTGAACCAAATGCCACACGATTTCTCGGAAGAACTTCGGCAGCGGGCAACCTCGCTTGTCATCGCTCGCCGTGGCCCGGTCGATCGCACTTCCTTTGCCGTCGCGCTACTGCGCAATCTCGATCTATTGTATCGCGTCACGCATTTACTGTAGGGCAAGCGTGTCGTTTGCCGAGCCTCGTATCGGCAGGCGAGAGCGCCTGCCCTATAATTTTTTCTCGCAGCACAACAGAGCGTTTCAATTCTGCCGCCGGAGACGGCGGCAGCTACCGCAATGGCGATCGTTACGCCACGAAATTTTGCAACGCCCTCAATTTTTCCAACGCCCGACCGGATTCAATTTGTTCGCGTGCCATCGCGATTCCCCCATTCATCTCGCTGGCCAAACCGGACACGACAAATCCCGCCGCCGCATTCGCAATCACCAAGTCGTGCTTTGGCCCAGTCTCCCCGCCAGCGAGAATTCGCATGATCGTTTCAGCATTCGTCCTGGCATCCCCGCCCGTTAGTTCCGGCAACGTTGCTTGCGGAATCCCAAGCCAGCGCGTGTCCAGGACGGCGGAGGTGATTTTCCCGGAATTGACTTCCGCGATCACAGTCGGCCCGATCGTCGACACATCATCCATGGTGAGGGAGTCAACCGCCGTTCCACTAACGATCCAGGCGCGCTCGCAATCGAGTCGCCGCAGGACATCGGCGAACAGCATTGTCAGGTGCGGAGAGAAAACACCAATCAGCTGGCGTTTTGGTCGCGCGGGATTCAAGAGCGGACCGAGCAGGTTAAAGATTGTGCGTTGCTGTCTTCTGGCCAATCGCAACCGCATTTCCGCCAGCGCTCGAAACGCCGGGTGATAGGTTCGCGCGAAAACAAATCCGCAGCCGAGTCGTTTAACGCATTCACGCAAATCATCCGGCTCGAGATCAATTGCGACCCCGAGTGCTTCCAGCACGTCGGCGCTGCCGCTGCGCGAAGTAACGCCGCGGTTGCCGTGTTTCACCACCGTCGCCCCGCCTGCAGCCAGAACGAATGTTATCGCAGTTGAGACATTGAACAGATCGATGCCGTCGCCACCTGTCCCGCAAACATCGACGATCGGTCCGTCAACCTCAATTTCCAGGGGCACCGCGCGCTCCAACAACACGCGCACAAAACTCGCGATCTCGCTGGCACTTTCGCCCTTGTCATGAAGCGCGGTCAAAAAATCAGCTTTTGTTTTTGCTTCAATCGAATCGGAAAGCAAAAACGCCGCAGCTTCCTGCACATCGAAGGCAGAGAGATCATTTCCTGCGCGAATTTTTTCAGTCAGCGAAATCATCGCGCCGTCGCATCACGCCGCTTGCGGCGTCATCTCGCTCAGCCATTTCCGGTAAAGCATCGGCGAAATTTCCGAGGGCTTGATTTCGCTGCGACCACCCCAAAAAACATTGGTGTAAGATACAGGAACACTTTTCGCGGCCAGATGCGCATCGATCGCCGCTTTGTGTTCGAGGAGCCGCGTTTTATCCGTGCCGTGCGCGACCGCCATGATGTTGACGTTGCGAAACTCCGGCCCGCCTTCCCGCCAGTAACAATGCGTGAGAATGTGATGCCGCCCGATCTCGCCGCCCGCTTCAACCTCACGGCCCGGCGGCACCGCCCAATGAAACAGCGCGTTGAATCGCGTTACCCGCACGCCTCCAGCGCTCGGCTTGACATGTTCCAGAAAAGTGGAAAAACGCCCAATGATTTTGCGGGCGTTCAGCTCTTCCGCAACGCAATAAAATTCTTCCAGTGAAACGCCGGCCTCCCTCACGCGCGAGGCCCACGGCGTGGGACGAATTTCTTCCGGCGCGAACTCCCGTTTTAGTGCCAGCAAAACCTTCCACTCGCGCTCGCTCAATTCGACCGCGCGCACTTCGATTATCTTCGCCGGTGATTCTGCCTGACTTCCGGGCTCGATTGTTTTGCGACGAACATGGCCAACTCCAAGAGTGAAAATTCCTTTCGCCGGCATGATCCGAAAACGTTCCGCGCCGGTCTTGCCTGCGAGCAATCGGCAATGTTCTTCGAGCGAAAATCCGTGCGGGACCTTCACGGTCGTCCACAATTTGTAATCTGAGCCCGCGGTCAGGGTGTCGGTTGATCGCAAAACGACGTGACCAGAAAACGGGTCGCACTGAAACATGAAGTCGAAAGCGGCGTCGATTTTTGCTTCCGGAACTTTCCAAGCCACCAGCGCGCCGTCTGCCAAATTTGTTGCCAGCAATGTTTGGCGAACCCGCCGAATCGTCCCAGCGCGCAACATGGCCGCAATCCGCGCCATTACCACATCGGCGGCGACGCCGACGCGGTCCGCGATTTCCTGAAATGGTTCACGCACGAACCCTTCAATTTTGTCCTCCGAGATGGCGAGAATCTTTTCGTTAATCGGATCGTTGTGCTCGACTGGGAGCATGCGGCTTAATCTCGCACAAAATCTTGGGAGCGCAGGCCGCCAGCCTGCACGTCGAGAACGATTGACTTAAACAATCGACTTCCCAAGAAGCTTTTCCACCAGCGGCACGGAACACAGGCCTGCGGCCTGTGCGCCAAGCGGACATTCTGTCCGCTTTCAGCTTACATAGAAGCGGGGTGCAACTCCGCTGAGCACACAAACCTGGAGGTGTCTAGGTTCCGCTCCTGCCGAAAAGAGCAGGCTGGTAGCTTTCACAGAACTACATTCGGCATTCTTGCCGAACACTCTTCCTCTACGAATATTTGCAGCAAGGAGGCAGCGAACGGACGAGCAGGATGCTCGACCTCCCAAAACCGATGCTCAAAGCAATCTTCTTCGACGCAGTCGGCACTCTCTTTTATTTAACGAAAACTGTAGGCGACCATTACGCAATCGTTGCCGCCGAGGTTGGCCTGAAGTTGAACGCGAAGAAACTGGATGCCGCGTTCTACTCTGCCTGGAAACAAATGCCGCCGCGTGAAGCGATCGATGGCCCGCGCGAAAACGACGATAAAGATTGGTGGCGCGAGCTGGTTGATCTTGTCCTAAAGGAAGCCGCGCCCACCATTGACGAACTAGATCGAGACAATTTTTTTGAAGTCGCTTACGATCATTTCGCCGAAGCCGGTGTGTGGGAATCGTATCCGGAAGTCGTTGACGTTCTGGAGCAATTGCGACCGCACCTCACGCTGGCGATCGTTTCAAATTTCGACGGCCGACTACGCGTCATTCTTGAACGGCTCGGCATTTCGAAGTATTTTCACCGCGTTTTCGTCTCAAGCGAGATCGGCGCCGATAAACCGGATCCCGAATTCTTTCGCCGCGCGCTCAACTTCCTTGAGCTTCCGGCGAACCATGTCTTGCACGTCGGCGATGATCCCGAACGCGACTGGTGCGCCGCGATTGAGGCCGGCTTGTCGGTTTTTCAATTAGATCGGAAAAAAAACTCTCTGCGCGATTTGATTCGCCTCTGTAGCGGCGGTCTATGACCGCCGACATTTTTTCCCGTACGGCGCCTGTGCCGTCGCGTCGCATTTTTCCAGGATGGCTCCATTTCATTCTGGCGAGACGACTGAGATGGGTCGGCCGGGACTCGAACCCGGAACCAACGCCTAAAAGGGCGTGGATTTACCCGAGCCTCGCTGGCGATGTTGGCTAATACCGACAAATAGCGGTTGTTTTTGCTTAAAGGCTCTCCCGCAAACGGAGCAGAAACAAACGGCCGGACCCCGTGAGGTCCGGCCGCTGTTTGAGTGTTTCGGTCTGCCTTAGAAGCGTTTCTTCAGGCCGACATACCAGAACCGGCCTCTGACATCAGCCAGCGATTCGTCGTAATTGTTCTCGAACGATCCGGCGACAAACGGCGGATCGGAATCGAACACGTTCTGCATTCCGAGCGTGACAGTTGTGCCATTCAACCAGGCGCGCCATCCGCACTCGCTATAAGTAGCGGTGCTGACTGGCATCACGTTCTTTTCTTTTCCGTCCTTCATCTTCACGTTTTTACCGCCGTCCTTGGAGTAACCAGGCACTTCCTGAACCACTGGAGTCGGCATGTTAAACGTGTAGGAGGCGAGCAGATCAAGCGTCGTCCACTCGCGCACTTTGCGATCAAAGCCCTCGAGCTGGTCATCATTGTATTGGCTAGTCCAGTGGACCGTGGCACCGACATCCAGGCCATTCATCCAGCTGTCATGCGGACCGTTATAGAACAAACTGGCGAAGGCTCGGTTGCGCGGCAGCGAACTGGTCAAAGCAAACCCGGTCGGCACAAACTGACCCGCAATGCCAAACGGCTTCTGGTCGGGATCAACTTGTAATTCAAATCGCGACAGCCAGGTCCCGTTCACAGTGTAGGTGAACTGACCCCAATCGCCGTGTCCGAAGATCGACGTATCCAGGATATAGATTAACTCGTAATCCAAGCCTTCCAAGACCGCGCCCGCAAGGTTGTCGTTTGGATCGATGACGAGAGAGATCGGGCCAAGATCCGGTCCACCGTTGGGTGCGGGTCCGGCTCCCGCCGGAGGCGGGGTACGCTGCACCAGCCCAGGGAGATTATGCTCGATAATGAATTGCGCACCGAGAATCGAGGCAATCGATCGCATGTCGATATGCCACCAATCGGCGCTTACGGTAAGGCCCTTGAGCCATTTCGGGCTGTAAACCAATCCGTAGGACCATTCGTAAGCGACTTCAGGTTGCAGGTTCGGATTGCCGATTTGGCGCTCCTCCACCTGATCTAGGGTGAAGTTCGAAAATGGATCGGTAACAATCGGGAAGCTCTGGGTTGAGGCAGGCGAAATCTCGAACAACTGCGGAGCATGGAACCCTTCGCTGTAGCTCGCACGCACCGTCAGCTCCTGGTCAAGCGGTTGCCAGCGAACCGAGAACTTCGGTCTCTGGGTATCGAACTGCGAGTGCCCCGAAGGTACGACTGAGGTCGCAGCCGTATTCTGCGAGTACCATTCCTCGCGCTCGGCAAGGTCGAACTCCAGGCTATATGCGCCCGGGAAGTTCCAGGTCGGGCTGGTCACCGGAATACGCACTTCCTGGTAGAAGCCCCAAACATCTCGATTAACTCTTGAGGCCTCCAGGTCGGAGGAGCCAATTGAGTTAAAGGTGGTGTTTAGCGAGTCGGGCGTGTCCTCGTAGCGCTCTCCTCGATATTCAGCACCAACGGCAAACGAGACCGGTCCGGCGGGAAGCTGGAACAGATCGCCGTTCATATTGAAATAGGCCATAGGCGTTTCAAATATGGCGGTATCATGCAAAGTAACATAGACTCTGGAGCGCGCGATGGCGGTCTGTTGGTTCACCCCTTGGAAGTTTAAGAAGGGATTGAACGCCGTAGCCGGGTCCGTATCCAGAAGCGCGTCCCGCAAGCCGGGCGCGCTGACAACACCTTGCGAGAGATTTATCGCCTCGTCCCGGGAATAACGGAAGCCCAACTCCCAGTTCCAGGTTTTAAAGTACTCACCATATTCTCCCATCTCGCCTTTAAGGCCAGCATCAAACAGCATATCGTGCTTGGTAGTAGGAGCTGTCCGGGGACCCGCTTCCAAGGAACGATATGTAACGCCCGTCGTCACCGGAAGTCCGGCATTAGGTGTGTTGGCAGGCAAGGTCGTGTCGGCCACGGTGAACGGATTAAATGGGTTTGTAAGTGGCACGCTGATGCCGATTGGGCTAAACCCAACTCCTTGCGCGTCGTGGAATGGATCGGGCGAAAAAGGAGTGGGCGCCAGCCCCGCATTAAAGAATGATCGGGTATACTTAAAGTCCGCAAAGACGGTCAGGTATTTGTCGCACAGATCGCGCGTGAACGAACCATAGAAGCTTTGACGATCCGCGGCGGGAATCGCTGGTGTGAGAGCTGCGAAATTGAAAAATTGAAAGTTTGAATTGTAAAATGGGGTGTTATGGAATGTCACGCCGGGGAAGGGGCCAAATGCACTTGTCGGAATGTACTGCGGATCGGAAACAGCGTTCGGAAAGGCGTGTGGTGTGGGAGCAGCGATGTTCGGATTCAAAAAAAGCTGAGTGCCCCCGCCGTCTGCAAAAATGCCACCGGGCTTATCGGTGCTGCGAAAATCAGCCCCGCCAAATGGTAGTGCGTTGCCGTTGCTTGTGAGGTTGCGGTCACGGCTGTAAATAGCGCCCCGATCGTAAGCATCGGCAATGATGAGGATGTCGGTTTTGTCATCTCCCGTGCCTGCCTTTATCCATGCCTCTACTTCGCGCGCATCATTGGAAGCTCCCATGTTGGTATTCCCAAACGTGCCTCCGATCTCGAGGCCACGGAATTTGTGTATCAAGATGATGTTGAACACACCCGCAATCGCGTCGGCTCCGTAAATAGCCGAAGCGCCATCCTTCAGAATTTCGATACGGTCGATCATCGGGAATGGAATCAGGTTAATGTCCACGCCAATTCCGTTTGCATTGGGCGCGACGCGTTTCCCGTCCACCAGGACCAGGGTTTCCTTGGGCAGAAGGCCGCGCAGGTTGGGTGTGACGGCGCCGTCACCGCCATTGGCGATGTTTTGGTTGACCGTTCCGCCCGCCTCAATCGGCAGTTTGTTGAGCAAATCCGTTTGGTTCATGACGCCCAACTTCTGGATGTCTTCCGTGCGGTAGGTGTCCACCGGATTTGGGCCGGTCTCCTCCGACGTCGGAATATTTGAGCCGGTGACAATGACACGCTCGGCCGTAGCTTCACCGGCCGCCGCCGGTGCTCCCGAGGGCGGCGGTCCGCCGCCGAGCGGAGGGGTTTGAGCAAATGTATTTGCTCCGTAGAGAAGTGAAAATCCGACGCTCGCAACAGAGGCAAGACGACCGAATTCGATTTTAGCTCTTCGGTTTTTTTCAGTTAGTTTCTCCATGGTTTTGGCTAGGTTTAGGCTAGGTTTAGTGTTAGGCACTACCCAACATTTCAATGCGTGACAAGCCTTTTTTCACTTTTTGAAAATTTATTTGCAGCGTAAAGTATTGTCCTGCAGTAATTTAATTCGGCCTGAAGGATGTGCGCCAACCTTCGCCGGTGTCCAGCTTATTTACTGAACCCCGGGATTATCTTTGTCCTACTGATCCCGCAGCAACAGTAGCGTCTATTCCAACTCAAGAAATGCGCTCAGCAGTTCGTCAGAATGAACGATGTAAGGGCGACCTTCGCGATGGGCATCAACGATCCAGCGCCACCCATCTTGGGCAACGGCACCGCAATAACCCCACGACTAGCCAGCAGCGCTGAGCTTGTCAGCGATGACTTCCCAGTATTTCATTGGCGACATGATGCCAGAATTAGCTAATCCCGTGCAACAAAGTCTCACCGTGATCGAAATTCACCCGTTTAAAGGCGGCTGGCAGTGTTACGAGAGTCCCTTTAATCCGCTTCGGAAAGATTCACCCCTGCCCATTCGGGCGAATCGACCCACACAGTCATAAAATGCGGATGCGACGCTGCCCAGGACTGCGCCTCACGTTTGCTCTCAAAGTAACGATCGACGACGATCGCTTTACGTTGTGCGGGCGTGCGGCCCGAACGAAGCGCGGCGGTGCGTTGGACAACAGCGGGACCGGTATCGACCGCGATCAGTTGATCATCCGGCAGCACGATTTTGCTGCCGTAAGGGATTTTCTTCGGATCGACCGCGCAATGACCGTCGCGAAGAAGCCGGCCGGAAGCAGCGATTCGTTCTTTTGATCCGGGACTGTGCCAATACACGGTTACGCGGGCGAGCATAGCCTGCTCACCCGCGGCAGCTCCGTAGACAAACAACAGTAAAAGTACAAGCGGATAGAGTCTGTGCATAACTCTCTTCTCCAGCGTTGGAGGATTTCTTTAGGCCGCGCGGCTAATGAAACCTCGAAGAGTGAGTCTATTTATTGAATCGAAGAAGCTGCGATGGTCGGCTGTGTCTGCGTTGTTGTTACTGTACGGACTCAAACTCAAACACCATGCTCAATAGAAACTCAGAACAGTAGAATTTTTACGCCCCGTGTACTCAACTTGGCCCGGGTCGGCGAAGCGGCGCGTGGACTGAGAGACGGACCTCCCGAAGTTGACGAAGACTGGCGTGGACGAACAATCAGCAAGTCCGGAATCCCTCTCGCCGGGAGGAAAATGAAAACGCTACAATGGTGTCCGTTGCGACGCACGGTGGCCCGCTTTTAGCTGGCCAAGACCATTTGTGAGGTTTGCGATGGGGCGTAAAGGATTGGTGTCGGTTTGGTTTGCAATCGCCTCATTTACTTCGAGCGCAATACCAAGCACAGCGCGAGCACAAGCCGGAATCGCTTCGCGTTATCCGAATGACAAGAATATCGGCAGCGACCCTGCCGTGATCGTGGCGGATGACTTCGAATCCTACACGGACATCACGCAGCTATCGAACAAGTGGAAGGTAGATTGGATTCGCTACATGAGCCTGTCTACCAGTGAGCACTACGCTGGCGGCAAATCATTGCAAATGACGATTGCGCCGACGACGACAGAGACAGCAATGTCGATTACGAAAGTTCTGCCGACGCCGCTCGATACGCTTTATTGCCGGATCTATTTCAAGTTTGACCCCGGATATCACTTCGCGACGTCCAATCACAACGGCATCTGTATGAAAGGCGGAAATTACGGCGGCGCGGGCATTCCAGCGCCAACAGACGGCACCGGCTGGTTCGTGTTTCTGCTTCAAAACAACATCGATAGGGCCAACGATTCCGACCCCGGTTCGATGCATGTCTATTCCTACTGGCCGGACATGAGGACAGGATATGGCGATCATTGGTACGCGGATGGGATAGTGGTGCCACCGAGCAGCAAAATTGGAGAGGACGGAGCGGTCGTTGGCAACAGAGGCGATTGGCTCGCATTCCCATCGCAGTACCCACACTACGTGAAGCAAGCAAACTTCCTTCCGCAGCGCGGACGCTGGTACTCTTATGAGATGATGACCAAGCTGAACACGGTAGGTCAGAAGAACGGAGAAATTAAGGTATGGGTAGACGGGAAGGTAATAGCTGACTTCACTGATCTGTTCATTCGCGGCATTGACACCCTAAAAATCCAGGAAGTCTACATCAATCTCCATGCGCTCCACAGCGAGCGGACCAATATTAAGTGGTACGACAACGTGGTCGTTGCCAAGAGCTACATCGGGCCGATGGTTACCGCGTCTCCAACTCTCACGCCTACACCAACCCCAACTCCGACAGCGACACCAACGCCAACCCCAACTCCCACGCCTACACCAACTCTAACTCCGACACCGACATCAACGCCAACCCCAACTCCGACACCAACGCCTACGCCAACTCCAACTCCCAGACCGAGTCCTACTCCGACCCCTACACCTATTCCGACTCCGACTCCAACGCCTACCCCTACCCCGATTCCAATCGTAACGCCGCCACCTAGTCCGACACCAACTCCAACTCCTACCCCCACGCCCAACGCCACTCTCACGCCAACCCCAACACCTGCTTCAACACCAGACGCGACAGCTACGCAGACGCCGACGCCAAAGAAGAAACATGGGAAAGGCCATCGTCGGCGTCCTTCGCCTACGCCAACTCCCTAATTAGCACGTCAACAGCCGACGCTGTAGGCGACGAGGCTATTTTAAGGGTTAGCGGCTAACTGTGGTGCAGGTTTGCTGCGGGCGACTTGATCGCTCACCTTTTGCACTGTTGCGGTGAGAGCTTCGATCTGCTTCTGCTGCTGTGCGTTCATCGCCTGCTGCTTTGTGACAATTGCTTTTAACTCCTCAACCGTGCGATGTTCTTTCAAGGACTCGTTGAGCAGCATTGCATTCACAGCGTCGTAGCGCGCGCTGTAGGGCTCTCCTTCTTTATCGCGCACCACTAAGTCAGGGTTTACTTTTTCCACTTTGGTGCACTCAAAGCTAACGTGAGCGAGAGTCGTATCAGCACAAATGGGTCTAAATTTAATCGAATTCTGACTAGTAAATTCCTCAAACGCGCGGAGTTCATGATCTAAGTGGTTCATCTCGTCGAAATAGATCAATGTTCCGGGCTTGATCTGAGACCGCAGATAATTTAGCACGTATATCGTCGACGAATAAAGATCGGCGTCCATGTTAATCACAAGCACATCGTGTGCGGGCAGGTGATAATGTGGAAGCACGTGGTCGAACCATCCTTTAAAAAAGCTCACGCGCGAATCATCGATTATCGGAAGACTACCCAACACATCGAATTGACCCTTATACCAGGGGCCACCTCCTTCGGGAAGTCCTTCAAAACTATCGAATCCATGAAAAACAGCTGTCGGATTCTTAAGTTCTCGCACCCAGTATCGCATGCTTCCACCGTAAGCGACACCAAACTCCATATACAGGACCTTTTGATCACGAACTTTGCTAATCATCCTAGCCCAAACTTCTTCTCGAGATGATACCCGTTCCGAGAAGAAGAAGTCGTGATTATGCATCCAACGACCAATTCCCACATAATTTACGAAGGCCTGAAGTTGCAACAGAACGTGGTCCGACAATCTGGCGCCTATCAAAGTTAGGAGGAATTTGAAGTAACCAAGCATGGCGTGCGCGGGCCGGCACCGCGTTGGAATCCTGATCGGGCCGTTGGAGAGCCGACAAGTTCACGCATAGCCAGCAAGGGCCTCGTTGATTTGACATAGCAAATCTGAATAAGTTCATGACTTTTGTTTTCTTCTCTCAATGGTTGTCCCAGGGACCGCCGGTTCTGAACACAGAGAAGAAATGCCGAGAGAAAGCCTTTCTTGCCCTACCCCGGATTCAGATCTTTCCGATGACGCAGAGCGTGTCAGCAATCCGGCTACTGCCCTGACAGCCCATCCCTAGTGGTCATGTAGCAACGTAGACAACGCTATCGCAAGCGTATGGCTGACGTCAGCGAAAAGGTCGTCAGTGATATAACGTCAATGGATGCTGACTCCATTCTCTCGCATAGTTCACAAGTAGAAAAGATCGACAGCGTTGCACGTCGTACTTTTGGATTGGATAGCCCAGCGTCAGGCAGCGGCACGCTCAACCTAAATGTGCTCACTGGTGGACGTGCGATTGTACAGATCGACCAAAAGAACGAGTAGTTCAGATATGTAAAAGGTAAAAACATTGGTGCGTTCGTCATCAGTTTCCCGGCGCGTGTCCGGCGCAAGCCGACATCTATAACGTCGGTGCTACGAGCTGCTTTACAAAATCCTCTTCCATCGCCTCGGAACCGGTGAACGGTCGCTCCGGTAAGTTGTCGTGATAATCACCGATAACGTCCGGGTCTACATTTTCGGCTGCTTTTCTTGGTCATGTGGGAAGTTCCTCAGTCCGCTAACGATGAGATCGAGGCTGGAATCTTTTGCCTATTGCTTTGCGCGTTCCTTTTATCCACGTCTCCGATTTGGGTTGCCATTTTATTTTTCTCGCGAAACTACAAGGATCCAAATTAGGACCCGGCTATGTTTAGGCTCATTCTGAGCCGAGACTAGAACAAGGTTTGCGTTGGCGCATTGCGCGCCGCCTATGGACAAGGGCGGATTCCAGCCTAACACCAAGCCGCAACGGAAATGGTCGAGTTGATATGGCTCTATCCGCTAGTAGCGTAGGCAAGAAATTACGGTACAAAGGAGCGAGCAAATGCCAAAATACAAGAAGCGACTATTACCGAGATGATGTCGGCCATCGCAACACAGCAGGCAACCAACTCCCAACAACAGAAGCAAATTGAAGCACTCACTGCCGGATTGCAGAAGGTGAATGAACGGTTTGAAAAAACAACACCTGCTCCCCCACTATTAGCTAATAGTCGGTAGACGGCATTTTGACGGGCTCTCCCAGACGCCTACAAGAGCAAATGACGGCTTTTTTCTACCATTGCGCGCACACGCGCGATGGTTGTGACAGAGGCGACCGGAGTATCCACGAAGTCATCTCGCCACGGGCGCAATCATCTCTCAGCATTGCGAGGTCAGAGGAGCACAAGAAATTGGCGTATGCCGAAGGGAATCTTGACGGGGCCGCTCTCAGTCGTACGGATATTGTGGTAAAGTATCGAGCTCATGGCATACCTTCGAATTTGCAGAGATCTCGGACAAAGGGCAGCGGAGATTCAAGCACGACTTTTGGCTCTATTAGACGCGCGTAGTGGCGCTGCTAGTCGGGCGGGACGCCATTGGCTTTCCGATCCCGATTCGCCATTTGGGCTGCGGCCAAATTATGCGACCCTTTTCCAGCCATGTCGCTCCGTGGCGGGCAGGTCCGGCGCCCTTTTCGCTGCACTGCTGTTGGCCGTTTCTGGCACGGCGCAAGCGGCGACTGTTAACGCCCGCAGCCCTTCGTTTGCCGACGTAAGCACCGCGGTAGCCTCTGCCGCGAAAGGTGACACCGTAATCGTTCCGGCTGGAACGGCAAGCTGGACTAACACTCTTGTTATCAATAAGCCTATAACGTTGATAGGACAGACTACAGTAAGTTATACTAACGAAACGTCCAATGACCGGACGATTATCTTAGATGATATATCGCGTTCATCTAGGCCGCCTGCTCCTATTATACACGCGACGGTAATCGCGGGGGACATGGCTGTGGAGCCGACGGTGCCGCTGCTTTTAATAAAAGGGTTCACTTTCAGAGGCAGTCCCAGCACGCCAACGGGCGCTCCGAACGGCGCCATCATGTTGTCTGGCACCTGTCCGGCAGTTCGGATTAGCAATTGTCATTTTGACAGCCTCCACCAGCAATCAATTTGTACCTTCGGATGGATTTATGGCGTGATGGATAATTGCCTACACACTATCACCTCTTTCCATTTGTGCGGGACGATGGGAATGGCCACTTACAATGGCCAAAAATGGGGTGACGGTTCCTGGACGGAAGATGCTCACTGGGGCAGCTATAAATTCTTCTTCACGGAAAACAATGTGGTGCATAATTTGTTCAAAAAAGGAGGAAATATGGACGCCAAGAGGGGCGCTCGGTATGTAGTTCGTTATAGTAAATTGTACGACGGCTCCTTTTTTCAGACGCATGGAACCGAGGGAGGCCGAGACAGGGGGTGCCGGGCTATCGAGTTCTACAATAATATTTGCACACGAAGCACTGGAGGTCCTGGACAGCCAGGCGGTCTAAGAAGCGGAAACATACTTTTCCACGATAACCAATACAAAGGAGCGCCTTTGGGCAATGCATTTGCGGCCCTTGTAGCAGACCGACTGCATGTCAATTTTCAGCCGTGGCAACTAGCATCTGGGGGTAATCCATGGGACCAGAACGATCCGCACGGATTGTACGCGAGTGGCGCGGCTGCCACCGCTTCAGTGGTTAGCGCAACCCAAGGCGCAGGGAGTCGGGGACCGGTGGATACCTCATTTAGCGTAGCCGGAGATTTGAGCGCATACAAGACAGGCGGATATTCGATCAAGAACACCCGAACCGGGTTAGGTTCTCCCATTTACGCAGCGGTTTATAATTCGACGGCGAACAGAACCCTTATAACCTGCGGGTATAATATTGGCTGGCCGGGCGCCAAAGTTGCCTTTGCGGCAGGTGATCCATTCGAAATCCGAAGAGTATTGCGCGTTCTCGATCAAACAGGATTGGGCAACGGCACACTTTGTTCGACTCCGAAATCGCTTAACGGAGCGGTTAACGAGGCGTCTTATGCCTGGAATAACAAACAAGCAAACGGATCACCTGTCACAATCCATTCCGGAGGAACTCCTAATCCAACGTTTGTAGAAGGCAGAGATTATTTTAATTCCGCCCCACCAGTCGCCTACAAACCTTACACCTATCCGCATCCATTGGTAAACGCTATTGTGCCGCCCTAAACCTGCACCACAGTTGGTCAGTACTCCTTAGACCGGCAGGTTGCCAACCGCTTATGCGCCGACTGCTGGAATCCGTGCGATGGCCACGCGCAAACGCGCAACTTCGTGATGCGTGTAGATCGTGTTCAATTCCGCGCTAACGTGTCCGGTCAGCTTCTGCCGGATTTCCTGCGAAACGCCCGCGTTTGCCATCGCGCTATTGAAGCTGTGCCGCAAGGCCGCCGACTCAGCAGATTTTCGGTCAATCTTAAGACGAACCTTTCGCAAGCTTGGTGTTGCCGTTTGTTAACAAATAAATTGTCTTTTTGTGCGCGAAAGCTGCGTAACCTTGCGTTTCAGCCTGAAGCCACCGATCTGGTCGGATTCCCCTCTGTAAATGAGCTATCGAGGGCAAAACGGTGGCGTGGGTCGGCCGGGACTCGAACCCGGAACCAACGCCTTAAAAGGGCGCTGCTCTACCGATTGAGCTACCGACCCGCGCAGAGCCTTACTTTCTGGTGCCTGTGGAATTTTTCAATATACAATGAGACGCAGCTGACTGTGATCTCTCACAAATACAAATGCATTTTCGTTGAAGTTCCCAAGACTGGCTCGACCAGCGTCCGGGCAATTTTGGGGAAACCATGGAAGCCTCACTTGGATCTGTGGCAGATCAAGAATCACATGGAGAATTATTGGACGCATGTGGGCGGGCGAACGAACCGGGCGCTGGAAGTTTTTTATCTCGCACTGCCAAAGCAGCACAGAAGCAGCGCCGGGCGTAAGCAATTCGAGACCTACTTTAAGTTCGGGTTCGTTCGCAACCCCTGGGACAGAATTGTTTCGCTTTATGAGCGCAAAGAAGTGGGGCAACTCAGAGACAAAATGACGTTTGAGCAGTTTGTCGATTGGATCCAATACAGCAGCGCCACCTGCATCCATTCGGCGCCGCATCGCTACCAGCTCGATTGGTTTGTCGATCATAACGGAAATGTTCTCGCCGATTTTATCGGTAAATTTGAACGGCTCGAGCAGGATTGGGATTTTGTCGCGAAGAAACTCGGGATCCACCAAGCGCTGCCCCACTGGCGAGCCAATCCGCGGGAGCGACCCTACTGCGAATATTACGACGCACGAACGCGTGAAGTGATCGCGAACAAGTTTAGGATCGACATCGAACGGTTCGGCTATGAATTTGGTAAATGAATCAAGGCGACCGTGCGCGATCACGTAAAATTCCCGCGAGCGTGGTGTGGCGAGCCAGATCAAACCCCGAATGGTTTCGGGAGGGCGGAGGATTGTTAGCCTAGTCGCCCGCAAGTCGTGAATAGCGACGGACACATTATTAAGTAATATCAGCTCAAACAATGCCGCCCGCCAAGGTTTGTCCGCCGGAACGTTTGCAGAAGAGACCTTTGCCTGCGATTCGGATTCGTCCCGACGATGTGTTTATTGTCTCCTATCCGAGGTCGGGCAATACGTGGGTCCGCTTTCTTATCGCGAATTTGTTAGCTCCGGATGAGAAGATCACTTTCCGTAACATCGAGAAGTATGTTCCCAGCATTTACAAATCCGCCGAAACGCTTGATACGCGTGAGGGCCGCCGATACATCAAATCTCACAACCCTTGCTATGAGCTATACCCAAAGCTCATCTATGTTTATCGCGATGGACGCGACGCGCTGGTTTCCTACTACTACTACGCCATGGGAAAGAACGTTTTCGCTGGAACATTCGAAGACTTCATTTTCTCCCCTTTCATTGAACAGTTTACATCTTGGAAAGAACACATCACCCGCGCTCGGGAGTTTGCCTCCAAATATCCAGATCGCATTTTGATCCTTCGCTACGAAGAAATGCTAATCAGTACGCTCCCCGCTGTCACCAGCATATCGGCGTTTCTGGGTCTGACGCGTGACTCTCGAGCTATTGCTGAAGCAGCAAGGAAAAGCTCCTTCGAACATTTGCAGAAGGTGGAGCAAGAATCAGGAGGCGAAACCCTTGGCAAAAAGTTTACCTTCTTTCGAACCGGCACAAGCAATCAATGGCGAGATCACTTCGGTCGGGAATTGTCCGAGCAGTTTTTACGGCAAAACGAGCAAACGTTGCGGAGTTTGGGCTATCAGATCTAGTCAGGACCTTACACGTTAGGTGAAGGGCATCGTTCTCTCATTTGATCCCCATTTGGAGATCGCAAACCTAGTGGTCGAAACCTATAACCAATTGTGGCCTGATCATCGGTTCCAATTTCGAATTCCATTCACCAATCGCGATCCAAGATCAATTTTCCGCGCACAAAACGTTGAGTTCATATCGACGCCGCCCGATATTCGCAGCACGCTGGAAAGTCTGTTGTGCAATCTGCCCGAACACGAATTTGTGTTTTGGTGCATCGACGATCGGTATCCGATCGAGATCTTCGAGCCAACGGTTCTTCGCACAGTCCGAGACTTTGCTTCTGACGCACCCCGCGACATTGATTCGATCAAGCTGACTGACCTTACGGTGGAGGGGATCGAGGGGAAATTGCCTATGACGCAAGGAACCGTAACGCGACGACTCCCGCGATGGCTAACGCGAAGCTGGCGTGGGCAGCATTCTCTTCATCCCAATGCTCAGCGAGCGGAAAACGAAAAGACGTGGCGGCAGCGGGAAGAAGCGGTGGCCAGAGAACCCGCGTTTAGCCTTGGTGGTCAGCGTTTCTTTCGACAGCTCGGACATCCAAAGAATGGATTTTACATGCCGCAGTTCACCACGCCGGCGTTTCTGAAACGATTTTTCCTCACTCCAGCACTGCCGTTAAAGTACGGCATCCGCGAGTTTCATCGCTTCCTGCTCTCGACAAATCTTGAGCATAAATCTTATTTTCCGAATAAGTTTCTGCTTTCGGTCGGCGAATCGACCTTCAGAGGCCGCTTAAGCATGGTTTGCTATGAACAGATGCTCAACTTTGGCGTCGTGCCGCCAAAAATCGAAATCGTGAGAGACTACAAGATTTACTCCGATCGCGGTCTTGCCGGAATCGTCCAACTCAATTCATAACTGAAGCATCATCGGAAAGTTCATACCGACAGACCATCACGTCACATGGGAAATTCCATGGACATCTCCACCCTTGCCAATCTGATCAATGCCATCGCAGTAACCGCGGGTGTCATTTTCGCAGCTGTACAAATCCGGCAGTATCGGCAACGGCGCCAGCGTGACGCCATGCTCGAGTTGGTGCGGTCGTTCCAAAGTCCGGCCTTTACCGCTGCCTATCGTCGCGTTCTTTCGCTGCCCGATGGAGCCGACGCGGCAAAAATACGAGAAGTGCTCGGGCCCGATGGCGAAGATGCGGTTTATTTGGTCTCGCTCACCTGGGAAAGCCTCGGTGTTCTGGTTTATCGCCGGCAAGTGACGCTTGATTTAGTGGACGATTTTTTCAGCGGTCCGCTTGTGATCTCCTGGCGGAAACTGAAAGTGTATTCCGAAGAATGGCGACGCACCCTGAACCGGGAGACTGGGAACGAATGGTTTCATTGGCTCGCGGAAAGAATGCTGGAACGCGAAAAAACTTCGCCCCCGATTCCGGCCTACGTTGCGCACCGCCGTTGGCGTTAACGCCACGGCGCGTTCGGGGCTGCCGGGACGCTGAAACCAAGTTAATTTTTGGATGTCGGATGTGCGACACCTAAATGTTAACTCAAGGACGAGGAGATTGTGAGTGCCTGCAAAAACTCTTGCTGATTCCTGGAATAACTAAGTTTCCCGTCCACAATCCTCGCCGCCGAAGTAAAGGGATGCGGCTCAGCTTTGCTCGTATCAATGATGTGAATGACTGCAACACCATCTGCCTTTAAGTAATCGGCGATTAAACTGCGATGACACTTCCACCACACGGCTTCCGCGCACATAATTGCTGTCGCGCCATCGCGGTCTGCCATTTGTTGTAATCGCGCAATTCCATTGGCAAATTCCGCGGTTTCCATGTGATCGGCGTAACCACGAAAGGATTCGTTGCGCCAGGTGGTGTTGCGCGAATCTTTCCTCGCCTTTCGCCGCCCGCCCAGTTCCGGGAAATGTTCGTAACCGATTCCGTCCTCCCTTAGGGATCTCGCTAGTTCCTCTTTGTTAAACTGCGGATGGCGCTTCGAGCCTGGTAAGAGACGGACATCGGCGACGAGTTTGATTCCGTTTGCCTGCAGCGCGCCAATAAACTCCTCGATTGTTCGAGTGGAATGTCCGATTGTCCAAATTCTCGTCACCTTTTGATTACTCGCCCGGATGTTTTGAAAGCGCGAATCGGTTCTGCCTTTTCCAAAATACCCAAATGGTTCACCTGCGAGGTAATCGTCCCGTTTGTCATTACCCGATTAGCGCTCTTGCTGGTTGGATGGCTAGGGTTTCGCTTACTTCCGCTTCCCGTCGCCTTTCCCTCTGCCTGACGTTCCCTCAAGCATGCTGGCTGCCCTTTTCATGGTGATGTATTCCCAGTGGAACTGGGTTGCCTAGCGCGAACACCTGCCAGAGATTTTTTAGACTTGCGTTCCGGCAGGGAGCCGCCGAAGCATTGTACGTTATGAGAACCGAAGAAACCCTGCGTGCCTTGGATGATTTGATTCGCGAGCGATCGATCCTGCAGCATGCATTTTACCGTGCCTGGCAACGTGGCGAACTGACCCGCTCTCAGCTTGCCACCTATTCTCGCGTCTATTATCCCCATGTCGCGGCTTTCCCGAATTATCTGGAGAACGCGATTAGCTGTGCCGAAGATTCCTCTACCAGGCGCACGCTGGAGGACAATTTACTCGACGAACTGACCAATCCCGCGCCGCACCCTGAGTTATGGCTTGATTTTGCGACGGCGATTGGACAAGACCGAGATAAAGTCAAACGAGCCAGACCTGTTGCCAAGGTAGCCAGCACTACCTCCATCTTCGATCGTTTAACTGGCCGGGGCATCGCCAGCGGGCTCACCGCCCTTTATGCCTACGAGTCCCAGCAACCAGAAGTAGCAGCTGAAAAGCTGCGCGGCCTGCGTGAATCCTATGGAATACAACGCAAGAGTGCATTAAGGTACTTTACTGTTCACGCCACCGCTGACCTCGAGCATCGCGCCGGAGAACGAAGCGCACTGGCCCGTTGCCTTAATACCCACACCTCTTCCGACAGTGTTATGAACGCAGCTAATGAAGCTCTTGATGCTTACTGGAATCTACTGGATAGTGTTTGCGAAGAAGCGCACCTAAGCGACGATCTTTGTTAAATAGATTGGAGTCACCAAATGAAAGCTATTATCGCAGCAACAATTCTTTTATCAGCACTATCAACAGGTATGGCACAAAATTTACCACAAGCTGGGGCGATTGCGCCCGCGGTCAGTCTTCCTTCTAACGACGGCAGGCAGGTTAGTTTGAATGATTACAAGGGCAAATGGGTCGTTCTCTATTTTTACCCTAAGGATTTTACCAGTGGTTGCACCCTGGAAGCACAAAACTTTCAGCGCGACCTGGCTAAATACCAAAACGACAGTGCCGTCATTCTCGGGGTCAGTGTAGACAACGCCGAATCGCACAAGAGCTTTTGTGCAAAGGAGGGATTGAACTTTAAACTATTGGCCGACACGGATGCCAAGGTGTCGGAAGCCTACGGTTCGGTGAAGGATTATGACGGGAAGAAGATGTCGGCGCGCAATACATTCATCATCAACCCGGAAGGGAAAATCGCGCGAGTATTTACCGGAGTAAAACCACAGACCCACAGCGAGGAAGTACTGCAAGCTTTAGCGGAACTAAAGAAAAGTTGAATTACGGCGATCGGAAGATCCGATTCGATTGCCGCGATAATCCCAGTGAGAAAAACTGCTCGCTGAAGGGTTTATTCGCGGCCGTATTGTCGCCTAGCTAACCCAGCGGGAACTTTGGAAAGTCGCCTCTTTGATCATATCGATCTGCGCGTGCGAAACCGCGCGCGGGCGCAGGAGTTTTTCGCCAAAATCTTGCCGGCGATTGGGTTTACTCTCGATAAGAGCGCGGAAGACTGGGGCGCATTTGAAAAAGACGGCGGAGGTAAACCAGCGGAATTTTTCGGGTTCACCGAAGACGCTAATCATCGCCCAAACGAGACCCGGATCGCTTTTTGGGCGGAGACACGCGAACAGATAGATCGCGTGGCTAAAATTGTACGCGAAGCCGGCGGGCAAAACCTGGAAGGGCCGCAAATCTGGCTTGAGTACAGTCCCGGGTATTATGCGTTATTTTTTGAAGATCCCGATGGAAACAAGCTGGAGATTTGCTGTCGCGGGAGCGCAATCATTGCGGACTGACGCAGATCAGGGGAAGATTAAGCGTGCCTCATTCCGCAGCTGATCTCAAAATTCTGCGGCCTCAAAACCGCGTTCGCTATCTCAAGCTGATCGCCCTTTTCAAAATTGCCAAAGGAATCCTGCTGCTTGTCCTTGGGGTCTCGATTCTTTTTTTGAATTCACGAGTTGCTTGGATGGATAACATCTCGGACTGGGCGGCTGACGAGATCCTGCTCAAGCACAGCAAAGCGGTGCATTACTTACTCAACCGGTTACAGGCCTTGCTCGCTGGCGGCGGCGTCTTGCGCGCGACCGGCTTTCTTAGTCTCTTTTATTCCGCAGTCCTATTCACCGAAGGCATAGGCGTTTATTTACAAAAACGCTGGGCGGAGTACTTCATGGTGTTCGCTACCGGAGCGTTGATTCCGCTGGAAGTACGCCACATTTACTATCGTCCCAGTATCGCTGCGGTCATTATTCTCGCGGCCAATTGTTTCATCGTATGGTTTTTGTACCGGGTATTGAAACGCGAGCCGGCGCCCGCGCCGGCCAGCTCGCCGGAAGTCGTGGCCGAGACACATTAACGGGGCGCAGCCCAAATTGCGCGAGGAATGGGGTTATGCGTTCCATCGGCAGGCCGATCACATTCGTAAACGAACCTTCAACCGATGCGATAATACTTCGGCCGGCAGCTTGCGCGGCGTAGGCGCCAGCTTTGTCGATCGGATTCACCACGCGAAAATAATTGGCAATATCGCTCGCGTTTAGCTTGTGCAAACGAACCCGTGAGATCTCAGTAAAGCTGATCTTCCTTTGGGGATCCAGTATGAAAACCCCTGTGCAGACATCGTGGGTTCGTCCGCTCAACTGCCGCAGAATTACGCGCGCATGAGCCAGATCACGCGGTTTACCGATGACTTCCCCTTCGAGTGCGACAAGGGTGTCGGCTGCGAGCACGATCCGACGCGGGTGAAGATGGGAGATGGCCAATCCCTTGCGGGTGGCGTTTGCGATTGTGAGCTCGCGCAAGGATAAATGGGCCGATGCTGTTTCGCTCACGGCTGGAACAATGACTTCGAATTCATAGCCCGCGTCCGCAAGAAGAGCGCGTCGCCGCGGCGAATTCGACGCAAGAATAAATGGCGACGCCACTGCAGGCGCCCTGATTACGGAGTGGCTGACGGCACCGGCGCGACTCGCGGCGACGCCGGCACTTTTTCCGTCGGATTATCCGGCGCGTTTGTCCGCCCGAGAATATCGGGCATCTTCACATCTGTATAATCCGCCGGCACAGAAAATTCGCTGTCCGGTATCAGATCGCGCTTGACCGCAACGAGGGTCATCACGACACGTCCTCTCACTGTATCCATCTCAATTTTCACAGGAACGCCAGGCAGGTCCCTAAAATCGGGAATGCTTGTACCAGAGTTCGCCAAAGCAGACGGTTGGGCCGTCCTCATTTCCTTCATAATCGCGGCCCCGTCCGGGTAGTTGACAGCGATGTAATAAGTCGCCTTGCCCACTGCCGTGTCGCTGGTGAAAACATCCGTCGGCATACCGTTAACAGTTTCCTTACGCCCAAGGGGAGTCAGCTTCGACTTTTGCTCAGCTGGAGTGGCTCCGGCAAACTTCTTAACCATTTCGGCCGCTGCTTTCATTTTGTCGCCCGAAATTCGCATCGCTTTCTTTTCCGCATGAATCAGGGTCACGGTGTCGCCTGTTTTGACATCGGTGATCATCGATACTTGTGGGGCCGGATCTACTCGCACCTTGTCGCCTTTGAATTTGATTGTCATTTCACCTGGCGTTCCAGCCATGTCCACCTTCTGGACGAGGGTCAGATCCGCGCGAAGGGAAGCGGTCGCGGCGAATAGGAAAAAAAGAGCGATTCGTTTCATAAAAGAGTGCTAGTGGCGACGGCCGGGGTTGGCAAGTCGTGACCTTGTGGAAAAAGCACTTGGCAGGAAGGCGCAGGCGCGCCAACTTGGGCAGCCCTAACGCGGGTGTAGCTTAATGGTAAAGCTGTAGCCTTCCAAGCTACTGACGAGGGTTCGATTCCCTTCACCCGCTGAGCCAGTTAATTGCGGCAAATCCATTTCTCTGCCACGGACGTCTAATCAAAATCCAACCGCCCATTCGGCACGAATCGCGCTGTCGAGCTTAAACGGGGAAAAAGGTTGATTTGCAACGAATGAGTTTCTACCGTGCCGCGACTAATTTGTTTCAATCTCCATCCCGAAGAGACGGTCCATTATAGATATCGTGACAATTGGCAATTTTTCCCGGCTTGCCCTTATCCTCACGGCCCTAGCGATTGCCGGGCAATTGGAAGCACAACTTGATTTGGCCGCGCCTGAGTCGGGGACTGAGGACCAAACGGAGGCAACGCCTTCCCCTGAACTCCCGGGAGGACCTGTGCAAATTCGCCCAGACGAGGGGAGCCCGATTGCTGGCGCCGAAATCAACGCCCCATTCGATATTGGTCGGCGTCTGCAACTTTCAGCTTCCATCAACGGCGGCTACGACGACAACGTACTTCTGACTCCAAACGGTTCACCATCCTGGTTTGCGAATCCCAATGCCACCCTTAGTTATCAATTCGGCAGCGCCCGGCTCGCCATGGATCTATTAGCAAGCGGCGGAATCATCTATTATTTTGATCATCCGGGCGGCCTGAATTATGATCCGATCGTTTCCCTGGACTTTTCCCTGGCGTATAGAGTTACGCTGCGCTTGACGCTCGACTTTTCGACGTTCTTCTTCTACGGAGCCCAGCCAGACTTTAGTACCGCGTTCAGCTCAACTCGCCGGCTGGGAAATTACATTCGTTCGGAAAATCGACTGTCCGCTCACTACAAATTGTCACCGAGGTTAACGAGCGTTACCAGCTTTCTCCTTGGCGCACTTGAGTATGAAAGCTCGGCGGCCTCGGGGAGCGATCGTCTGGAACCCGCGTTTTCGCAGCAGCTGCAATACCTTTGGCAGCCAACTACAAGAGTTTCCGGAGGGTATCGGATCAGTGCCAATGAAGCTCACGGCGGTGGGGGGGAATCGACCACTCAATCCCTGGTCGCAGGGCTGGAACAATCCTTCAGCCCACGTTTTCAAGCGGGTTTGAACAGTGGCGTCCAATTTCGCTCGGGAAATAATGGAGGGCAGACTTCGCCTTACGTGGAGACATCACTTAGGTATGAGGTGGCACCAATAGGGGGATATGAGCTGGCAGCACAAGGGGGGTATGGGCTGGGAGGACTAGGGAGGACACTAGGTCGGCAATCGGCTAACACCACGTATATCGTCTGGACAAATAGTTACTCAATCGAAGAGTCCGACGTGCAAACCAGCGCGGGCCGCGAGACTTTTCGAACCAATCTGCTATTGAATTATGCCATTACCGCGCGGATCTCCGCCAGCCTCGGCCTAAGTTACCTTCACGGCGACAATGGAACTAGCAATCAGATATCGAACAGAGCTCTCGGAGGATCATCGACCGAAACTGCGTTTAATATCACACCTTCCGTGCGCTACGCCATCACGCAACGTTGCGCAGTTAATGTCGGTTACAATTACACCGACGTGAGCCGCGGATCGGGTGCACTCGCATTAGACCAGTTTCAAACTGTGGGTTCCTATACCCGCAACCGTTACTTTGCCGGAATAACCTATTCTTTCTAAAGGGCACTCGCAGATCAAAAATCTGATCCCCATCACTTCTGGTTTCGACTAAAGATCCGCCTCGATGACAGTGCGGTGCCGCCAGGCGTAGCCAAGGCCGGAGTAAAGGGTCAGCGCAACAGTTAACCATACCAAGGCCGCCCCCGCTTGGTTCCAGGCGCGCTGCCACCAATCGCTCGCCATGATGTTCCGGCTCCATTCCGCAATCGCCAGCAAGGTGAGAAAGAAAATGACCGTGATTATTTGCCAGGAAGTCTTGTGCTTACCCAAACGCTCCGCGGTTAACACCTGCCCCTTTGAGATTGCCATTAAGCGCAGTCCCGTGATTAGGAAATCTCGACCGACGACCACCGTCGCCGCCCAGGCTGGGATCGCGCGTAATGGCACAAGCGAGATGAAGGCCGCCGCGATCATGATCTTGTCCACCAGCGGATCCATCAACTTTCCGAAGTTTGTCACGGTTTGGTAACGGCGAGCGATCTCGCCGTCAAAAAAATCAGTGATACCGGCGACAAGAAAAGTGATCAGCGCGGTAGTGTGTGCGTAACGCCAGGGCGAGCTCAGCGCCGCTACAAACAACATCGTTAGAGCGAGCCGGCTAAGAGTAAGACGGTTCGCCCAATTCATGCCAACGCCGGAACAGACCTTTCCTTTTCCCTCGCCGATCCAGCCTGGAATCTGACCGATTTCCAAATCGGAACGCGTTTTTTTAATTCATCGACGGCCCACTGGCACGCTTCCAACGCGGCACCCCGATGAGCGGCCGCGACCCGCAATAGTAATGAGGTTTCACCTACGGCGACAAAACCAACACAATGATGCAGCTTGATCATCAAAAGATCGAAGCGCGCCGCTGCTTCCTGCGCAATTTTTCGCAACTGATGCTCAGCCATTTCGCGATGCGCCTCGTATTCGATCCCTTCAATAGATTTCCCGTTTTCCAGCGGACGGACGTTTCCAAGAAACTCAACCATCGCGCCTGCACCCAACGTGGTCTCCGGTGAAGTGAGGCCGAGCGGGCCGCTCACTAATGCCACTTCACAATCGCAATTTGCCATTCGTCTGGGTTACTCGTTTACTGCATTGCCTGAGAATAATGTACCCTAAAACCAGTTCCTCAAAATCATGACGATGCAATCGGATATTGGCCTGATCGGCTTGGCGGTAATGGGCGAGAATCTCGCGCTCAACATGGAATCAAAAGGATTTTCCGTCGCCGTTTTTAATCGCACTACCGCCGTCACCGAAAAATTTGCCACCACCCGCGGCAAAGGAAAGAAAATCACGCCGACCTCGACAATCGAGGAATTCATCGGCGCGCTGAAACGTCCGCGCAAAGCGATGATGATGATCAAAGCGGGCAAACCGGTTGATCAAGTGATCAGCGAAGTCGTCCCGCTGCTGGAAAAAGGCGACGTCCTCATCGACGGCGGAAACTCGCTTTTCACCGATACCCAGCGGCGCTTTCACGACCTCGAAGGAAAGGGAATTCATTATATCGGTTGCGGCGTCTCGGGCGGTGAAGAAGGCGCACTGAAAGGCCCGTCGCTCATGCCGGGCGGCTCCCGCGAGGGTTACGAAATGATTGCGCCCATTTTCCGCAAGATGGCAGCCCAGGTCGATGGCGAGCCCTGCTGTCGCTATATGGGGCCGGACGGGGCCGGACACTACGTCAAGATGGTCCACAACGGCATCGAATACGGCGACATGCAGTTGATCTGCGAAGCCTATGCCATTTTAAAAAATGTCCTCGGGCTCGACGCCAAAGATCTTGCCGATATCTTCGCACAGTGGAATCGCGGCGCGCTCGAAAGTTATCTCATTGAGATTACCGCGGAAATTTTTCGCAAACGAGATCCCGATACCGGCAAAGCGCTGGTCGATGTCATTCTCGATAAGGCCGGCCAAAAAGGGACCGGACTTTGGACTTTGCAATCCGCCCTGAGTCAATCGGTCGTCATCTCAACCATCAACGCCGCAGTGGAAGCGCGTGTCATTTCCTCGCGTAAAGAAGAACGTGTGGCTGCATCGAAAATCTTGCCGCGGCCGCAAGTGCCGACATTCAGCGGCAATCGGGACGAGCTTGTCCAGGCCGTGCACGACGCGCTTTACGCTTCGAAAATTGTTTCCTACGCCCAGGGGATGGAGTTACTCGGTGCCGCCAGCACAGCCTACAACTGGAATTTGAATTTTGGAGACATCGCGACGATTTGGCGGGGAGGGTGCATCATTCGCGCGAAATTTCTTAACCGCATCACCGAGGCTTATGCGCGCGATGCGAAGCTGCACAATCTCCTGCTCGACCAATATTTCACCGACATCATCGCAAAAACACAGCACAATTGGCGCGTCGCGGTCTCAACCGCCATTAATCACGGCGTGGCCGCGCCGGCCTTCAGCGCTTCCCTGGCCTACTTCGACAGCTATCGTTCCGCGCGTCTGCCGGCGAATTTGCTGCAAGCGCAGCGCGACTTCTTCGGCGCGCATACCTATGAGCGCATCGACAAGCCGGGAATTTTCCACACCGAGTGGATGGGTGATCAGCCGGCCCAGGAAATCAGCGAACCGAAACCGACATCGAAGCGCCACGCCGGCGAGTAAGGCGAGGCACAAATTAACCCGTCTTCCCAAGCGGAGTCGAGGGATCCCCTGATGTTACCTTAGCGCTTCCGCAACGGGATCCCGCGACTTTCGCTCGGGATGACCGCTAGTGAAAATCGTGCGACGCCGAGCCAACTAAACCGTCGCTGACAAGTGGAAAAATTTTCTGCGCTTTGATTAACACCACGTTATCGGTGTTTTGCACTTCGCCTTCGATCACCAGAAATGGCTCTTCTGTAACGAGCAATCGGGTTTCTTCGAATAAATCCGGTGTCACAATTGCGTTCGATACCCCGGTTTCATCTTCGAGGCTGATAAACACGAATCCTTTCGCCGTCCCCGGTCGCTGACGACAAATAACATTCCCCGCAATCCGCACGATCGATCCATGTTTTGCCTGCGCCAGATCAATCGCCTGCCAAATATCGGGTAATTGGGCACGCACCAATTTCATCGGATGCGGCCCGGTCGTCAGATCCATCACCTCGTAATCCGCCCGCACCCGCTCTGGCAAAGTCATTCGGGGAAGTGGTGAGCTCTCACTCTCGTCATCCCGAGCGAAAGTCGAGGGATCTCGTCGCGAAAGCTTTAAGGTAACTTCATCGGGATCCCTCGACTTACGCTCGGGATGACCGGCCTCTGTGAGCAAATCATCGTGCGGCGTTTCTTCCATTTTCCACATGGCGGCGCGCCGATGTTCGGCAAAACAGTTGAGCGCGCCCAAATTCGCCAGGCGCCGCAGTTCATCTTTCGTTAGCAGCACTGCGCGCTTCCGAAAATCTTCCAACGAAGAAAACGAGCGCTCCTTTCGTTCCCGCAAAAAATCATCGCTGCGTTCGCGTTGCAATCCGCTCACCACGCAAAATCCCAATCGAATCGTGTCGTCTGCAATCACCGTGCAATTCCATTCCGATTGCGCTACGCACACTGGTTTCACTTTCACGCCATGGCGACGCGCGTCTTTCACAATTGTCGCCGGAGTGTAGAAGCCCATCGGCTGATTGTTAATCAGACTCGCGTAAAACTCTGCCGGACGATGCGCTTTCAAATAGGCACTGCCATAAGCCAGAATCGCGAAACTAATGGCATGCGATTCCGGAAATCCGTAGAGCGCAAAGGAGGTGATCGAATGCAAAACTTTCTCCATCACCTCCGGCGCGACTTGATTGCGCGCCATCGCCTCACGCAGTTTCACGCTTACCTTGTTCATTCGCTCTTCCGAACGATGAAAGCTAAGAGCACGCCGCAGTTCCTCTGCTTCGTCCCCGGAAAAATTCGCCATGATCATCGCGATCTTGAGCATTTGTTCCTGAAACAACGGCACCCCCAGGGTGCGCTCCAGCACTGGCTTTAGTCGTTCGTCGAAATAAGTGACCGCTTCTTTCTCGGCCCGCCGTGCCAGATAGGGATGCACCATGTCTCCCTGGATTGGGCCGGGGCGGATGATCGCGACTTCAATCACCACATCGTAAAAACATTTCGGCTTCAATCGCGGCAGCGTCGCCATTTGAGCCCGACTTTCAATTTGGAAAACTCCGATGGTGTCGGCTGTTTGCATCATCTCAAAAGTTTTGGCGTCGTCCTTCGGAATGTGAGCCAGATCGAGTGGGCGGCCACGTTCACGACAAAGCTCAAACGCATCCTGCATGACCGACATCATGCCGAGCCCAAGCAGATCGACTTTCACAATGCCGAGGTCTTCGCAATCATCCTTGTCCCATTGCGCCACCACCCGCCCCGGCATCGACGCATTTTCCAATGGCACAAACGAGCTCAGTTTATTCTGACAAATAATCATCCCGCCGGAGTGCTGCCCGAGATGGCGCGGCAATCCGTAAATTGCGTGATACAAACCCACGAATGCCGGCATTCGTGGGTGGGCTTTCGGCAAACCAGCCTGCTCAATCTGCGCTTCGAGCTCGAGAGTGTGCGGAAAATCGCCGTTCGCAAACAAATGCGAAAAGCGATCGAGAGTGCTCGGTGAAAAATTCAGCGCCTTTCCAATCTCGCGTGCCGCGCTTCGCCCGCGATAGGTAATTACGTTCGCGGTCATGGCCGCGCCATGTTTCCCGTAACGCCGGTAAACTTCTTGAATGACGCGCTCGCGCCGATCGCCACTCGGCAAATCAAGATCAATGTCCGGCCAGCCTTTACGGCTCTCGTTTAAAAAACGTTCGAAGACGAGATGATTACTCACCGGATCAACCGGCGTGATGCCGAGACAAAAACAGACTGCGCTGTTGGCTGCGCTGCCGCGGCCTTGCACCATGATGTTGTTTTCCCGGCAAAAATTGATGATGTCCCAGACAATCAAAAAATAGCCGGCGAACCCGAGCCGGGTGATGAGCGAGAGTTCTTCTTCCAGCTGGCGTTTTACTTTCTTGGTGATCGATTCGTAGCGCTGTTGCGCGCCGAATAACACCATCGTGCGCAGGAACGAATTCATCGTGTGCCCGTCCGGAACTGCATATTCGGGAAATTCGTAACCGATGTTTTCGAGGGAAAATTCGAGCCGTTCCGCCAATCGCTCCGTGTTCGTGATCGCGTCGGGTAAATCACGAAAGATCGCGCACATCTCCGCATCGCTTTTCAAATGACGTTCGGCGTTTTGGGTGAGCAATTTTCCGGCGAGATCAAGATGGGTGTGCTCGCGAATGCAGGTGAAAACATCCAGCACCTGCCGTCCGGACGGTTTGGCATACTGCACCCCATTGGTCGCGATCAACGCCAATCGAAATTTCGAGGCGAGATCAACCAGCGCCCGATTAATCCGATCTTCGCCCCGCAAAAAATGCCGCTGAATTTCGACATACACATTCTCGCGGCCGAAAGCCTCGATCAAAAGCTGCGCGCGGTCTTCTGAACTCCGGGTAGCGCACGCGTCTCGCGTGTTGGTTTCGGCGTCTCGCCGAAACGATCTTTTCAAAGTCCGCGAAAGCGGGACGCATTCGCCAACACGCGAGACGCGTGCGCTACCCGGAGTCGTGCTGAAAACGCTCTCACCGAAGAACGCCACCATCCCCTGCGCAAATTCCGGCAGTTCCTCCCACTTCACTGCGCACTCCCCTTTTACTGCGCTACGCAGATGCGCCTGGGTGAGTAGAGAACAAAGATTGGCGTAGCCAAGACGGCTTGCCACCAACACCGGCAGCACGCTGCCATCTTCCATTGTTAATTCCGCTCCGATGATTGGGCGAACTTTTTGCTCACGCGCCGCCACGGAAAATCGCTGCGAACCATAAACCCCGTGGCGATCAAGCAACCCCAGCGCAGGTATTTCCAACTCAGCCGCGACTTGGGCCAGCTGTTCCGGAAACGACGCGCCCCGTAAAAAACTAAAGGCGCTGTTAGCATGAAGTTCGACGTACGACATACTCCAATTGTAGTCATCCCGAGCGCAGTCGAGGGATCCCGCCATGTTACCTTCAAGGTTTCGCAACGGGATCCTTCGACTTCGCTACGCTCGCTCAGGATGACGGTGGATTGTTGCTAATCATAAATCCCATCGATCGCCCACCCCTTCTGATCGCAATGACAGCGCGCAATGACGCCATTCTCGATTTCCACATCCCATTCCACCCGCGCCCAGGCGCGCTCGTCCCACCAGTTTCCCGAAAGCGGAAATGGCCCTTCCTGCCTCATCGTCGTGCCCTCCACTGCCAGTTCGGCTCGGACTTCCGCGGCGCGCACATGAGCGGGCCGATTATTTTCCAATAACACCGTCGCCTTTTTGCGTTTCCGAAAACGCCGCAATGGAACGCATCCCCTCACCACTCCATTCACCCCGTCATCCCGAGCGCAGTCGAGGGATCCCGCGATATTACCTTTCAGATTCCGCATCGGGATCCCTCGACTCGGCTCGGGATGACCAATTTCTGGCTCAGGGTGACCGAATTCCCACGCGAACGGCTCCATCCGAAACGCGTCCGGCCGATGTGTTTCCTCCAGCACCGGCGTACCGATACGATCCGCTCCGAGCAATCCGACCAGACGCGCCAGTGTCTCATGCAATTGCATGGGATCGCGCAATGCCGTTTCGAAAAGTCCAAACTGCTGTCGCACCGAACGTGACGGCTGCGCTTCCAGTTCAATGGCAACAATCGGATGCTTGGAAGTAAAGTTTTCCAGATGCGTGTGCAGCATCCGAAAAAGGATGTCTTCATTGTTGGTCGGCTGCGGAATTTTGAAAATGCGCTCGTACTGCGATTTGTCAGCGAAAGTAATGCGGAGGCGCAGTTCTTTGGCGACGAGATAGATAGTCTTTAATCGCGTCGCCAGCTGCTGCAAAAATCGTCGCAAGATAAAGAGCAGTGGTTCGATGGTCTCAATTTCGTTTTCGAACTCAAAACTTTCGATGAACGATTCTGGCGGAGAAACCAGTTTCAAAATTCGCTCCGCCCGGCCATTGGCGCGTTCCCACAGTTCAACCGCGCGCGCTCCGAGGCGCGCGGCCAGATCATCGCGTGGCAAGGCCGCGAGTTGCCCAAGGGTGTGAATCCCCCATTGATGCAGTATCGAAAGAATGCGTTCTGTTTCTTTGGCGCGTTCGATTTGTTTGATCGTGCCTGCCGGTAAAACCGCAGGCGCAATGGACGACGCAGCCGCTCTCACCCGCCAAACTAAGATGCCTTGAGGATATGTTCAAGTGAACATAATAGGCCTTCCAAGCGAAAGTCGAGGGATCCCGCGGCGCAAGCTTAAAGGTATCTTCATCGGGATCCCTCGTCTTCGCTCCGCTCAGGATGACCGGTTCTAAGTACCGCTCACACAATCTCCACCGGACACTTCGGCAGCGCACTCATGAAGGCCCGTCCGTAGGGTTTCGTCACGATTCGATTGTCGAGAATCACGATAATGCCGCAATCACTTTTGGTGCGAATGAGGCGGCCGACTCCCTGACGCAATTTCAAGATTGCTTCCGGCAGCGAGTATTCCGTGAAGGCGTCGCCACCGCACGCTTCGATATTTTCGAGTTTCGCCTCGACTAAGGGATGATCGGGAACGGCGAAAGGTAAACGCGTGATGATGACATTCCGCAAAGCGTCACCAGGAACATCGACGCCGCCCCAGAAGCTGTCCGTGCCAAAGAGGACACTGCGCGGCGTACTTTTAAATTGGTCGAGCAATTTCGTTCGCGGCAGACCACTACCTTGCACCAGCAAATTTAAATCGTGTTCCGCACAAAAATTTTCCATCCGCGGCGCCAGTTCCTGCATCGCCCGATAATTCGTAAACAGGACAAAGGCGTGGCCGTCGGTTTGCCCGACGAAATGTTCGATCCAATGCGCCAGCGCTTCTTCATAACCTGTGTCCCGCGGATCGGGCATTTTGCGAACGACAAACAGCTTCATCTGCTGATTGAAATTGAATGGACTCCCGAGCTGCAGCGGCTCGGCTTCTTCCGCGCCCAAGCGATTGCGAAAATAGGCGAGATCTTTTCGGCCCACCCCCAGCGTTGCGCTGGTCATGACACAGGTGCGCCCCTCGCGGAAAAGCATTTGCCGCAATGCCGGGGCGATATCGATCGGCGCGGCATTGAGCGTTAGCAATTGTCCAACTTTGCCAGTCCTCTCGACCCAATAAACGCGATTGCGCGCCGATTGTTCGAGAAAAATTTTTATCCCGCAACGCGCCTCATCGATTCGCCGGCCAAGTTCAAGCAACTCGGATTTCAACATTTCGTCATCCTGGCGTTTGACCACCTCCGCCACGCGCGCGTGCAACCCGATCAGGCGGCCCGTAATGGTATCGGCGATGATCTCCGGCTGGCGTACGCGAAACTCGCGGCCTTTGCGGAAATCGCAGCGTGCTCCCAGTGTCTCAAAAAATTTGTCGATCTCATCGACAATTTCCGCGGCCAAGCGAACGCCATCGGCGTCGCGCGTCACGGTAAACAATCCTTTTTTCGAGCGGGCGTTGTAAAGACGCTGCACCGTTGCACGCAAAAGATATTGCGAAATCACCGTCCCGATCTGGCGAGAAGCGGTTTGCTCAACCGTATGCGCCTCGTCCAAAATCAGGAAATCGTTGGGGAACAGAAATCCGCTCTCCCGTTCCATCTGCTCCTCCACCCCGCCCAGGAGCATGAAAAGCAGCGTGTGATTGATAACTACGATCGGCGCGCTCTCAAATTTTCGCCGGGCGCGCTGGTAAAAGCAGCGATCGCTTTGCCCACAAAATTTCTTGGTGCAAATGTGGGCCTCGCTGCAAACTTGCCCCCAAACCTTCACATTTGGCTCGAAGGACAAATCGCTCAGCGTCCCGTCGCGCGTTCGCGCCGCCCAGAGGGAAATTTCTTCGAGCTCGTTCTGCTCCGGCCCGGTGAAGAGATCGTTTTGCTGCTCGCGCGCGCGCAGTAGCCGGCGCGGACAAACATAATTCTGCCGGCCTTTGATCAACGCCGCATCGAAAGTCTCGGGCAGAACTTTTTGTAGAATCGGAATGTCTTTGTAGAGAAGTTGCTCCTGAAGATTGATGGTGTGTGTTGAGATGATTGCCTTTTTCTTATGTCCGAGTGCGAACAGGACCGCGGGAACCAGATAGGCCAGCGATTTGCCTACGCCAGTGCCGGCTTCCACCACCAGATGTCGCTCCTCTTCCAGCGCCCGCGCCACTGCCACCGCCATTTGCTGTTGTTGGGGACGTCGCTCGAAATTTTTCGCCTTGGCCAAAAGTCCGTTCGCCGAAAAAAACGATTCGGTTGTTTCCACAAAATCCGAGCCAATGGAGTCGCGTAATGCAATCATCGCGTTAACCAGAGCTTACTCTGGATTCAGCCCATTCGGAAAGGCGATAAGAGGGCAGAATGTCCCCTGGCACAGAAGTGCAACCCTCCGTTCCGCTTGAAAGCAAGAAGGAACACAGACCTCCAGGTCTGTGCGCCCAAGCGGAGTTGCACTCCGCTGTACACGGGCAGAAAAAGCGGACAGAATGTCCACTTGGCCCACAGGCCGGCGGCCTATGTTCCGGCACTTGCCAATCGCAAGACACTCGTTTCAATTTCATACTCATTACTGCCGTCGAGTTGCGAGGCTCCCGTTCAACCGTAACTAGCGGCGTCCTCCATGAATCTATTTGATCGATATATCACCAGAAATTTCCTGCAGGCTTATCTGTACTGCATCATCGGGTTCATCTCGATCTGGTTCATTTTCGATATCAGTGACAGCATCTCGACCTTTCTAGATCAGCAGGTCGGTTTTGGCCGAGTGCTGGAATATTACGGCACGCAAATCCCGCAGATTCTGGTGATTCTCCTGCCAGTCTCCCTCCTGCTGGCCCTGCTTTTTGTTCTCGGGCGAATGTCGCGGGCGAACGAAATTGTCTCGATGCTGACCGCAGGCATCGGCCTCATCCGCGTGCTCACGCCCCTTTTTCTCCTCGCCGTTCTCACGACCGCGGTTTGTTTCGCGCTCAATTATTCCTTGGCGCCACATGCCGAGATGGCGCGAAAACTTTTCTTTGCCGACAGAAGTGCGACCGGCGCCGAAGGGCAAATTTTCCGGAACCGCCGCGATTCACGCACCTGGTTTATTCAACGTCTCCGGCCCAAGTCCAATGTCTTCGATAATGTCGAAGTATTACAACAGGATTCCTCCGATCACATCAGCATGGCCTTTCTGGCGGCGCACGCGGAATTTCAACCCGGTGAAAATACCTGGACACTCTCGCAGGCGAAAGTCGTGAACTACGATCCGGCGGGTAACATTAGTTCCGAACAAATCGCGCCGAGCCTAGTCGTGCGGCATTGGAGCGAAACACCCTACCGGTTGCGTAGTGCCAACATGCGCGCCGAATTCATGAGCCTCCCGGAGTTGCGCGATTATTTGAGTTTTAATTCCGATTTCCCGCAAACGTTGCTCGCGCCGTTTCGCACTCATTATCATTATCGAATGGCACTGCCCTGGACCTGCTTCGTTGTCACGCTCATCGCCGCGCCCCTTGGCGTCGGGTTTTCTCGGCGGGGCGTCCTTGCCAGTGTGGCCACCGCCATTCTGCTGATTTTTGCATTAAATTTTTCCACGCATCTTTTTCTCGCCCTCGGCGAGGGTGACCGTGTCCCACCCTGGATGGCCGGCTGGGCGCCCACGATCGTTTTTGGAACGATTGGTCTCTATTTATTGCAATTGCGTTCTTCCAATCGGGATCCTTCCGACTTTCGCGGTCTCCTGCCGCGGCGTATATTTGCGCGATGATAAATCCCCTGGCGACCGACTGGCCAATCAAACAGCGTTCGGAGATTTGCATCGCAACCCAACGACCATTCGTGCCTGGCGAAGCATTCTACACTCTGCTTTATCGCGAAGGTGACGGATTCCGCCGGGAAGACTTGAGCGAAGAAGCCTGGCGCGATCGCAACGAGAACATTCAGCCTTTTTCATTCTGGAAAACAAAATTCGAACCCGCACCGCCAGCGCCGCCTGAACCGCTCGCGAAAGAAAACGCGGAGCAACTTTTCCGGCGCCTGATCGTGCAAGCTGATCCGCCCGCGAACGCCTGTTTCGTCCTTGCCGTTATGCTCGAGCGCAAACGTGTGCTGAAGCAAGTGCGCACGGAAAATGCCAGCGGTGATCGCTTGCTCATCTACGAACATCGCGACAACGGCGATGTTTTTATCGTGCGTGACCCGCAACTGCGTTTGAGCGAACTCGAACGCGTGCAGGACGAAGTGGCGAACCTTCTTCACGCTTCCGATTCGAAGTAGGAATAGGTGGATCGGCCGGTCTGGGGGCGATTCCGATCAACAGCCGTCCGCCGCTTGATTAACATCGAGCACAGACCGCTCGATCGACCTGCGCTGCAGCACATTTTGTGAGACATTCTCCCGTGGTTACAACGCTTCCCTGGTTCAGTGACAACTTCCCTCTTTACCTCGCCCCGATGGCGGGTGTGACGGACAAGGTTTTCCGGCAAATCTGCAAGGGCTATGGCGCAGACGTTCTCGTCACCGAATTCGTTTCCGCTGAAGGCGTCTTTCGCCGCAACCAGCGTACTCGCGAATACCTCGATTTTGATCCATGCGAGCGGCCCCTCGGCGTGCAGCTCTTCGGCGCTGACGCCGCCCACATGGCGGAGGCGGCTAAACACGTAGTCGATTGGGTTGCGCCCGATTTTGTCGACCTGAATTTTGGGTGTCCGGTCAACAAGGTGGTCGCGAAAAATGGTGGCTCGGCCCTTCTAAAGGATTGTCCCACTCTTACTAGCGTGGCCAAAGCAGTTGTGCAGGCTGTCGCTCCCTTGCCAGTCACGGCAAAAATTCGGATTGGTTGGGATGCCGATTCGGTCAATGCCGTGCGCGTCGCTGGAATTCTGGAGGAGTGCGGCATTGCAGCCCTGGCTGTGCATGGACGCACCCGCGCTCAAGGTTATTCCGGCGAAGCAGACTGGCGCGTCATCGGCGAAGTAGCCCAGACGGTCGCGATCCCGGTTATTGGCAATGGCGATTTGTTTTCTCCCCAGGAAGTCGCGCGCCGGCGCGCGGAAACGAAAATTGCTGGCGTCATGATCGGTCGCGCGGCGATGAGTGCGCCGTGGATTTTCGGGCAGATAAAACATTATCTCGCCACGGACGAATTGTTACCGCCCCCCGAGTTATCGGAGAGATGGAATGTGATTATCGGGCATTGCCGAACTCACGCCAAAAATTGGGGCGATGAAGAACAAGCCATCCGGTCAATGCGTACCCGATTGATGGCGTATTCGAAAAATTTCCCGGCAGCGAAAGTATTGCGTGAGAAATTTCAGCGTGTCGCCACGTTAACCGATGTCGAACAAATCGCCGAGCAGCACTTGGCAACAACCGCAATGATGAGCAACTTTGTAGGGCAGGCATTCGTGCCTGCCACCGCCTAATCTGTGAACGACAACCAACCAGCTAACGGGATTAAGATCGGCAACGAGAAGCTGATCAAAGTAACGGAAAATGCCGCTCGTCGTCTGAGTTCGCTACTCGAAAAACAAGGCCGGCCGCAAGGCGCTTTGCGCCTGGCTGTGATCGGTGGCGGCTGCTCCGGTCTGCAATACAAGATGGATCTAGTCGAAGGCCCGGCCCCGCGTGACATCATGGTTCAGTCATACAATGTTCGGATCGTGGTCGATCCCAAGAGCGCGCTATTTGTCAGCGGATCAGTCCTCGATTTCAGTGACGACCTGCAGAAGGGCGGTTTTAAAGTTACCAACCCGAATGCGGTCGCGCATTGCTCCTGCGGCGAAAGCTTCGCCGCCTGATTGACCTGGCTCCGGCATCGATGATGGTGGTCGGCTGGTAGGGCAGGCATTCCGCCTGCCGCGGCAAGGGGGAACGCTTGCTCTGCAGAAGATGGTCTCGCCAATGGCATTAATGTTCATTTGAACTTGCGCCCGATTCAATGCGTTGCATCATTCGTTGAGAATGCTGACCGACCGCCAACGAAGTGTGCTTGATTTTATTCAGAGTGAGCAACGCGAGAAAGGCATCACCCCCAGTACACGCGAAATCCAAAATCATTTTGGCTTCGCCAGCCAGACGTCGGTCATGCAATACCTTTCCACCCTCGAGCGCAAAGGTTTTCTCGATCGTCACGCCCGCAAAGCGCGTGCTCTCGTCACCCCGGTGCAAAAAGTCCGGATCACCGATATACCGATTTACGGACAGATCCCGGCCGGCATGGCAACATTGACCGAGCAAACTGTGTTGGGCCACGTTTCGCTCGATGCTCGTTCGGCTAATGCCTCCAGGAATGCGCGGATGTTTGCACTGAAAGTGCGGGGCGATTCAATGGTGAATGCCCACATTCTCGACGACGACGTCGTAATTCTGGACGATCGCAAGGAAGCACGAAATGGCGACATCGTGGCGGCCCTGATCGATGGCGAGACGACGCTGAAACGCTTTGTCATCGAACACGGACGGCCTTATTTGCGGGCGGAAAACCCGCGCTATCCCGACCAGCGCCCAGCCCATGATCTGCGAATTCAAGGCGTAATGGTGTCGCTGATCCGACGACAGCCCAACGGCGGAACCAGACAGCAGGCATCATCCGCTAAACACGCCAAAGGACACTAGGAACACGGGCCTCTGGCCTGTGCGCCCAGCGGGTTTCCAAACCCGCTGACTTCGGTATTGCAGCCGAGTAAAACTCCGTTGGGCGCACAGACTGGAACGTCTGTGTTTCTTCATTATTATGTTCACTTGAACATATTCTTCTGTTATGCCATCGTTGGGAATGGCAGCGAGCCGGCAAATTATCGATCTGCGCAATCTTTTGGCGGAACGCTTTCAGCATCCACCCGCTCATGCCGGCGGACAAATTAGTATTCCCCTTCTCGGTCGAGCGAGCGATGGCGGTCTCGGGAAAGGCGCCATCACCGAAATCATCAGCCCTAATACGAGCGCTGGCTCGGCTCTGCTCATTCACAATTTACTGCAAATCGCACAACGCGATCGATTTTTTCTTGCGCTCATTGATGGACGCGATTCGTTCGATGTCCAATCCGTCGATGCCGCCACCTTGCAACACTTGCTTTGGGTCCGTTGCGAAAAAGCGACCGAAGCGATCAAGGCCGCCGATTTTCTTTTGCGCGACGGAAATTTCCCCCTTGTCGTCCTCGATCTGGTGTTGAATACGGTGGAAGAATTGCGCCGCATTCCAGCGACGAGCTGGTACCGCTTGCAACGATTGGTCGAGCCAGCGCCGACCGCATTTGTGGTATTGAGTCGCCACAACATGGTGGCGAGCGCTCGCACTAAAATCGTGCTGGAAAACCGATGGACGCTTCCCGATTTATCGCGAGACAATCCGGGCGCGCAATTGCATTTCAAGGTCCGGCGGGCAAAAACAATCGCCTCAGCGTTGGGATAAAATGTTCGCCACTATTTTGCTCCCGAATTTTTATCTGCAAGCAATTGCGCGTCATCAACCGAAATTGCGTGAGCAACCGCTAGCTGTCCTCGATGCCACTGCGACAAAGGCGGCGATCCTGCAATTAAACGAAGCCGCCGAAAACGAAGGCGTTCGCGCCGGGATGACCCCGAGCCAGGCCCTGGCCCGCTGCCTTCACTTGGTCATCAAAGCACGTGCGCGCGATTGCGAACGACAACTCAGTGACATTTTACTGCATCACGCCTTCATGCTCTCGCCTTTCGTGGAAGCGACTGCTCCCGGCGTCTGTACCGTCCAATTCATGCAACCAATTCGTCTCAGTGAAAAACTGCAAAACGTGATCGATTTGCTTGCGCACTGTGATCTGGTAGCCCGCGCTGGAATCGCCCAAAACCCGGACGCAAGTTTTCTCGCGGCCCATCGTGCCGAGCCGGTGCTCGAAATTAAAGAAGCGAAGAAATTTCTTGCGCCGCTCCCAATCGAAACGGTGGCCGTGGAAGCACTTTAGTCTTAGTAGTTCGTCGTTGGCGCTCGACTAATCACAGGGGCCGCTGTGAAAAGCGGCAGAAGACTGCCGCACTCCAAAAGCTAACGCATGTTCGAGACCTTTTTCAATTCGGGAAGCGTCTTGGAGTGCGCCAGCCCTCTGGCGCTTTTGGGAATCAGTAGGCAGTGTCTGTCGTGTAAGTGAAAATGTAGGTACAAGGCGGCCACGACCCTGTTGCCCCGTAGTTCAGCCACCGGCATAGTTGGGGTAGCGGTCGCGCAATTGTTTGGCGACGTGATCTGCTTCTTCTGTTTTTCCGGCACGACGATAGGCATCCGCCGCTTTGTTGAGTGCGCGAGGAGTGATGGCAGGGTCATCATAAAGCAGCGCGACCCCGGCATAAGCTTTGCCCGCGTCTTCAAATCGCTGCCGTTCGAACTGAACATCGCCCTCCAGCAGCCGTGCTTCGGCATTGACCTTGCCTTCCGGCTGCAAAGTCATGATCTCAGACGCGATTTTTTCGGCATCATCGGGTTTATGAGCGGCGATTTTCGTCGCGCCGAGCGCCAGCAACACTTTTGCCTTCCCGGCAGCGTCGGTCGAGTTTTGCAAATAATGTGAGTAAGCATTTTCTGCTTCGTCGTAATGCTTCAATTTCCCGGCGACGTCGCCGAGATAAAACCAGAAATCGGGTTTGATGCCCGCAGGATTTTCGGTCCGAGCAAGCACGCCAAGGTACTTTTCCGCCATCAAGTAATTCTTATCGTTGTAATATTCGATCCCGAGCCACTCTAAGACTTCAGCAGGAACATTGGCGTTGCCGCTAGCGGCGAGAAACCCATCTACTTCCGTTATTGTCGCTTTGCGATCGCGCAAATAGTAGTGAGCTAAAATAATGCGTAGAGTGGCAAGATTGTAGTATTGCTCCCTATCTAACCGGCGCGCCGCGTCGAGAGAAGTAATTGCGCGTTTGTAATCTTTGCCATCGAATGCAGCCTTTCCGATGTAATAGTTCGCCTGCGCTACCGCGCTACTTTTCGGATACTCCTTGAGTAATTGCTGGAAAGTCTGCGCCATTTCCGGCTCACGATTTAGCTCGCCCAGCAGCAGCGCCTTTTGCTGAATCGCGGCCTCGCGCTCCTTTGCTGCCGGGTAATTCTTGACCAGAAAATTCAAATCGCCGATGGCGGCATCGGCATTCTGGCTTTGTTGAAAGGCGAGTGCGCGCTGGCTGAGAACGCTGGGCGCTTGCGGATGATCGGGAAACGTCTTAAGAAAATAGCTTAACGCCTCAATGCTCCGGGCCACATCTTTAAGCTGAATATGGCACCAGCCTAGTTTATAGGCCGCTTCCGCTCGCAACTTCGGCGTTAACTCGGAGGCACGAAGTTCTTCGTAGACCGGCGCGGCATCAGCAAAGCGCTGCTGCTTATAAAGCGCTTCCGCTTTTAACAATTTCGCCTGGTCGGCCCGCTCGCCCGACGGACTGGTTTTGAGAAATTCATCGACTTCCGCGATGACCGCGTTCGGGTCCGAATTATAAATATTGATCAGGCGTTGATAGCGCGCGTCCTTCGCTTCTTCCCGGCTGGGAAATTTCTCGATGATCTCGCGATAAATTCCTTCCGCTTCCTGGGTGTGGCCAAGTTGTCTTTGGGCGTTGCCGACAAGAAGCATTGCTTCCGGTTTCGCTTCGTCCGGCAATTGCTCGGCCGATTTTTTGTAATCTGAAACTACTTGGGCGAATTGTCCGGTTTGATATTCGAGACGAAGCAGACCTGCTTGGGCAACACCTTTCCACTTTCCGGAATCAGAGGCAACGCGTCCCTTTTGCAAGAGAGAGCGCGCTTTTTCCGCCATGGCACTGTCGATCTTGGCCCGATCGGCGACGGAAAGGTCGAGCGCAATCAAACCTGCACGAACGGCTGATTCGGCTCTCGCAGCCGGCTTTTCTGCTTCGCTGGCCAGCGCTTCGTATTGCTTGAGGGCATCAGTTCGCCGACCCCGCGCGAGTAACATCGCGCCGGCAGTGGTGCGGGCATCTTCGCGGTATTGACTTTTCGCCTCGGCCACCTGCAGGTAAAGAGTAAGGGCGTCATCCGCGCGTTTGGTGCTTTCGAGGCATCGCGCTTCAAAATATTTGGCCGATAACGCAACCGAGGCGTCCTTCGATTTTGCGGCTGCTTTGTGAAAGAGCGGTTGTGCGGCAGTGAAATCCTTTTGCGAGAAAGCAAGAACGGCGAGGGCATAAGCTGCTGGACCGGCAAATTCGCTGTCCCCAAAATCGTCGAGCACTTTTTGAAAGTTGGTGCGAGCGGAACCATTCTTCCCGAGTAAGCGATAGCTTTCGCCTAATCCAAAATAGGCATTGCCGCGGCCGGAGGCTCCGCCGTAATCATTCAAATACTTTTCGTACTCAGGAATCGCCAGGTCGTACATCTTACGGGCGAAAAGCGCGTTGGCGTACTCGAGCTGCCGTTTGTCATTCGGTTGCTCAGGCGTCGATGGTCTGTCTTCGAGCGGCGGGGGCCCTTCATCGACCGGCAGGGCACGCGGAACCGGCGGTTCGTTAAAAGGCTGAGCGCGACGAACTTCTTGCGCCAGGGCGGCGCCACTAATTAATAGCCCCGCCAAGACGAAACCGGCCGCGCGCCGGAACAATTTCATTTCGCAGTGGCGAAGGCGACGTTGGTGATTCCGGCTTCGCTGCAAATGTTGAGCACATTAACCACATTCTTATAAGCGCCGCCTTCATCACCGCGAATAACAACTGCCTGGTCCGGATATAATTTCGCCAGGTTTTGCAACAGATCGCCCAACTCCGAGCCCGTCATCGTCCGTCGATTGACGATCACGCTTCCATCGGTCTTCACATTCACGACTACATCGCCCGGTGGCGCCAGTTTCTCCTTTGCGGCCGATGCTTTCGGGACTTTGACATCCAGCTCGTTTTCGTTGCGCGCGGCGCTCCAGGTCAGCAAAAAGAAAATCAGCAGCAGCATTAAGACGTCGACCAACGGAGCGAGCTGGATTCCCGGATGCTGCAACGGCGCGCGGCTGCGGAGATTCATCGGACCAAGAGCAATTAAAACTCGGACTCGAGCAGCGCCGGGGTACGCTCGGAGCGTCGAGCAAATTGCAAGGAGAGAAGGGCGAGGATGTGGGTAACTGCGGATTCCAATTCCGAAATTAAACGTTGCGAGCGCCCGCGGAAGAAGGCGTAAAAAATCATCGCCGGAATACCGATGGCCAATCCGGCCGCAGTATTAAAAAGCGCTTCGCTGATGCCATGGGAAAGCTGCATGTAACGCTGACTGCCAACATCCGCGCCGAGCGCGCCGAAAGAGCGAATAATTCCGATCACCGTCCCAAGCAGGCCAAGCAATGGCGCAATCATTCCGATATCGGCGAGATAAGTTACGCGGTTATTCAAATTGGAAGCGACGCGGGTCCCTTCCGTCTGGGCAATTTCACGGATTTGCTCGAAGTCGGCATTCGGATTTTTGGTGGTGAAATCGAGAACTTGCTGGACGACGCGGGCGATGGCTTCGCCGTGACGATTGGAAACAGCGAGCAGGCCGAGATAATCGCGTTTCCGCAGCAGCGCATCGGCGGTGGCCATAAATCCATGCGAAACAACCGCGCCGCGTCGAATGCTCAGGAAGTAAACGATGACCAGCATGACCGAAATGATCGACAGGATCAGGAGCACCACCATTACCGGCCCGGCCTGTGACATCGCGTGTAACATGGTGGTTGTTGCGCGGGGCACCACAGGAGCGAGCGGCGCGGGAGTTTGTGCTAGAAGTGACGAGGCGCTGGCCGGCGCGAGAAACAGCCACAAGAGTTTTTTCATGCCCAGACAGCCGCTACGATAAGCGACGAGCGCTAGCGCGCAACCAGCGCCCCGTCAAAACGGCGCAAACGGAAGATATGGGCTGGACGGGTTGCTGGATCGAGCTCGACGTAATTGCGCCGCCCGTACCAGGTATAACGCGAATCATCGAGCAAATCGTGCACTTGGTATGGCTCCCCTTCGTTTTGACCGAATAATTCGATTGGCACATCGATCATCGAGTTTTGCCGGCGATAAGGATCGAGATTCACCACCACGAAAACGACGTTCTCTCGCGCCGGTGTCGTTTTGCCATAAAACAGGATCGCTCCGTTGTCTGCGTTGTAGAAACGCAGATTATCGTAGAATTGCAGCGCCCGATTCTGGCGCCGGATGGTGTTCAAGCGCGCGATAAACTCTTTGATATTGCCGGGCGCGTCCCAATCGCGCTCCTTAAACTGATACTTTTCCGAATCGAGGTATTCTTCGCGCCCGGGCAAAGCGGCGTTTTCGCAGAGCTCGAATCCGCTGTAAATCCCGTAGACGCTGGACAACGTGGCAGCTAAGACCGCACGAATCATAAACGCCGGACGACCGCCACTTTGCAAAGTCGGCGGCAAGATGTCGGGCGTGTTCGGCCAAAGATTGCCTCGGAAATACTCGCGCATCTGCGTCTGGGTAAGTTCGGAGAAGTAATCGATCAGTTCCTGTTTCTGATTACGCCAGGTGAAATAGGTATAACTCTGGTTAAAGCCGGCCTTGGCCAGCACCTTCATTATCTTTGGTCGAGTAAAGGCTTCCGATAGGAAAATCGTGTCGGGAAATTCCTCGCGGACCCCTGAAATCAAATACTCCCAGAACGGCACCGGCTTGGTGTGTGGATTGTCCACCCGGAAAATGCGGACGCCGCGGTCGACCCAAAACAAAATGATGCTCTTCATTTCCGCCCATAGCTCCGGCCAGTTCTGGCAGCGAAAATTCAGCGGATAAATGTCCTCGTATTTCTTCGGCGGATTTTCGGCGAACTTGATGGTGCCGTCAGGTCGCTCATAAAACCATTCCGGATGTTCCACCACGTAAGGGTGATCCGGAGAGCAGTTGATTGCGAAATCGAGCGCAATTTCCAGTCCACGTTTTCGAACTTCCTCTTCCAGCCAGGCGAAATCCTCCAGGGTCCCGAGGGCGGGATCAATGTCCTTATGCCCGCCACCGTTCGGCAAACCAAGATATCGGTTGCCAATGGCATAAGGCACGCCGGGATCATCAGGTTGAGAGATAACAGAATTGTTTCGTCCTTTGCGGTTAGTGGTACCGATGGGATGGATTGGCGGGAAATAGATGACATTAAATCCCATTGTTTTGGCGTACTCGATCCGGGGCAAACAATCGCGCAGCTTGGAACCGCGCTCGCCGCTACCCTCGGCGGAACGCGGAAAGAATTCGTACCAGGCCGCAGTCCGCGCTTCCAGACGGTCAACAACCACGCGCGGCGGCGGAGCCCATTGCGTGGCACCGTTCCGATCCGGATAGGTCGCCATCAAAACCTCGAGCTCGCCAGAATGGACCAGCTGATCGACCTCTGCCGGCACCTTCGTTCGTACTGCCTCCGCGATTTCGCAGAGCCGGCTTGCGTCACGCGGATCGTGTGCGCGTCCTGCTGCTTCCTCGATCAACGCCGCACCTTCGAGCGCTTCACTGCGCAAGGGAGTTACGCCGGCTTTAAACTTGGTGGAAAATTCGTGCTGCCAGCCGGTAAAAGCGTCAATCCAAGCCTCCACCGTATACTCGTAAATCGCATTTTCATAAAAAGTGCAGGTCCCACGCCAGCGATCGTTATCGATCAATTTCATCGGCGTCTCGTGCCAGCTGCTCCCGCCAACCATTCGCCATTTCAGCGCGGCCGCGACAACGTCGTGTCCCTCTTTGAAAATATCGGCTTCGACCATCAGATCTTCACCGGTCACCCGCTTGATCGGATAGCGACCGCCATCGATCAGCGGCTCTAGATTTTCAATGACCGCGCTCGGAAATGCCCGAACCATGGGCGTTCCATCAAACGAATTTCAGCGAAAGGCAAGTCGGCTTAGTTTGTGCCGCCCGAACTAGCAAGCTCCGTCATCCCGAGCGCAAGCGAGGGACCTCACAAAAGATCTAATGATCACGCGATAAAGTATGTGTGACCCGTAGCATGTCGGCGGGATCCTTCCCTTCGTTCAGGATGACAACGCGGCGGGATCTGGACGCATCCTCGAACGACTCGTCCTTGCGACGGGTGACTTCTTTACGCGTCAAAGTAAAACGCGCACTCGTACAGTCCGGAATTGCGCGTTTCCTGCCGCCGCACTCGTGTTCCGAGAAGCTGTTCGAACATTTCCTGCTCGAGTCGGCCAATAATTGGATATTTATCGAGAACATTCTGGAGCGGCGTGTGGCATTCCAGAATCTGCGGGCCGCCATCGTCGATCGTAAATTGTGACATATAACCTTCTGTATCGCGAATTTTCGCCAGCGATTTAGCCCGCTCCGCCACCGTCGCGCCTTTGACCTTCTCTTTCAGGCTAGCGCACTTCCTTTCAAACAAATTGTAGAGCAATTTTTCCGGCGCGTTCGGCCCATAAATCCCCTGAACCGAATCGAGCAATTCCAACGTGAAACGATTACTGTCCGCCTGAAAAAGATCCTGCGTGCGGCGGGTCAAACGATAAACCATTTCCGGGCGTCCCATTTTTTGCGGACGGCGCCAGGTATCGAGATAACCGTCGCGCTGCAGGGTGAGGCAATGCTGTTTGATGCCCATGTAACTCATCCGCATGCGATCGACCAATTCGTTGACCGATAATCCGCGGCTGCGTTTGAGCGCATTTACAATTTCGAGCCGTTGCGTCCGGCCGATCTCTGCCAGCAATCTTTGATTCATGGCCGTTGGGCGGCCAATAGTTTACTGATAATGAGTCCGTCCATGCAACTAAATTCGCGTAAAAACGCGCCCTTGTAAACCACTTAGACGACACGACTTGTGGTCGTCGGATCGAACAAATGCGTTTTATTGACATTGAGCTCGAACTGCAAGCGATGACCGGTCTCGCGATGATCGAGCGCGCGCTGGCTCCGGCAAACGACAGTGTGCGCGCCGGTCTGCAAGTACAAATTCGTCTCCGCTCCCATTGGTTCCACGATGTCCACGATCGCCGGAAAACTCGCTGTCGTGTTCCCCGTTTTCGAAAGCTGAGCCACTTCGACGTCTTCCGGCCGAATCCCAAGCAGCATTGGTTTGCCCAGAAATTCACGCGCTTGCGGTCGATTGGCGAATCGCACTTGGATTGTTCCACCCTGCATTTCCTTGAACACGATGGCGTCGCGCTCCTGTTTTAATTCGCCGTTGATGAAATTCATCGGCGGGCTGCCAAGAAATCCGGCGACGAAAAGATTGTCCGGCTCATTGTAAAGTTTCAATGGCGTATCGATCTGTTGTACCTTGCCGTTGTTCATCACCACGATCCGATCGCCCATTGTCATCGCTTCAATTTGATCGTGGGTGACGTAAATCATTGTTGCCTGCAAACGCTGGTGCAGTTTGGTGATTTCGGTGCGCATTTGGACCCGCATTTTCGCATCCAGATTTGATAACGGCTCATCGAATAAAAAAACCTTCGGCTGTCGCACGATGGCGCGCCCTACCGCGACGCGCTGTCGCTGTCCGCCGGAGAGCGCTTTCGGTTTGCGATCGAGCAATCCTTCAATTCCAAGAATGCTCGCCGCATCCCCCACGCGCTTCTTGATTTCGGCTTTGCCGTATTTCCGCAGCTTCAGGCCAAAGGCCATATTATCGAAGACGCTCATGTGCGGATAGAGCGCATAATTCTGGAATACCATCGCGATATCGCGGTCCTTCGGTGCGACGTCGTTAACCCGCCGCTCTCCAATGTAGATATCGCCCCGCGAAATTTCTTCCAAGCCGGCAATCATGCGAAGAGTAGTCGACTTGCCGCAACCGGACGGGCCAACCAACACGACGAACTCGCGATCGGCAATTTCGAGATTCACATCTTCGACCGCGGTTACGTGGCTCCCTTTTTCTCCGGGATAAATCTTGTAAACGTGATTGAGGGTGACCTTGGCCATTGCTTTGCTCGGTCGCCAGAAAGGGGCCGGCCAGCCAAATTAGCGGGAACGTTCCAGCCCGGTCAAACCTTCTTGATTTACAGCAATGCGCCAGGCAACAAAATCTTAACTCTAATTAACACCTTCGGGCCGGTGATTCTCCGATCGAGATACACAAGTGAGCTGCTTTTATGGCTTGGCCCCTGTTCGAGCGAGCTTCGCCGATCGCACTGGCAGAATGAGAAAGCCGTTGAAACGGCTTTTGTCGCGTCGGGGCTGCGTCTGCACCGGCCTGAAGGCCGGTGTCAATGAGAGGACGGGCTGCTGAACGGCAGCGCAACGACTTCGACAGTTGCTTCCGCGCCGTCCGCCAACGTGACTAACGACGTGCCGGGTGCGGTATAACCGCGCTTTATCATCGCCAGAGCGATGTAAGAGTTCATCCGCTGGGAAAAGACCGCGCTCGTTACGCGGCCAACCACCTTTGTTCCGGCGCGCACCTCCATTCCCGGAACTAGTGCGGTTTCCGAAGTCAGACCGCACAGACGCTGCCGGCTTTGGCCGCTCATTTTCATTCGCGAGATCACTTCCTGCCCGATGTAGCAGCCTTTTTCGTAATCAATGGCGCGCGCTTGGAGATTGGCTTCCGGCGGAATGATTTCGGGAGTGAGTTCGCGCCCCCAGCGTGGAATTCCGTTCTCGATCCGCAAAACTTCCCACTCGCTTTCATCCATCGCTCGATAATCGGCAGCCAGAACGTTCCTCGTTTTCTCTGCTCCAGCCGATTCAACCCAAAGGTCCCAGCCCTCGGCTTCCCAGCCGCCGCGAGCGAGGGCAAAACTTTGCTCCCGCTGTTTTCGGCTCTGACTCCGCCAGCACGTGAAAGAGCGCAAACTGATCCGTCACGTCTTCAATGACAACGTCGTCGGCAATGACGTAGCGCTCGAACCGAAGTTGTAATTGCTCGCGCAATTCCTCGTCGGCGTCGATCCAAATATCGTTAGGTGTGGCAAACAAAAAGAGATGCGCATCGAGATGACCTTTGGCATTGAGCACGCATGACTCCTGTGTCGCCTCTGCCCTGGCTCTGCGGACGTCGTTGGTGGTTTGTCCGTTCAGAAACCGAACTCGGTCGGCTCCAGTCAGGCGCAACTTCGCGCGGGCGGAAAGATCGAAGAACGCCGGGGCCATTTGACCGATCAATAATCGGTCCGTCGCAATAAGCGACTGAAGAATCCGCGCTTCGCCTCTTCTGGTTCGGAATCACCGTTCGAAGGAGTCTCGGGTGGAGTCGTCGTTTCCTCCGGCTCCGGCTCCGCTGGCTCCGTTTGACGTGGCGTCTCAAGATCGGCTGGCTTTGGCCGTTCTTCGGCAACCGGCTGTTCTTCTGGCAGAGCTGGCTCATAAAGCGGTGGTCCAATCTGCGTCGCTTCCAGTTTCGCCAACTGCTCCTCGACGAACTCGGGCGATTCGTGCGGCACCTCCGCCGGACGCGGTGAGAACAAATCGGGCTGTCGCTCCGCCATTTCCGGCGTTTGCACAAATGGCAGAAAACGCCGGGCGATTGAGGAATAATCATCGTCGCCCCGGCCCTGCCGCGCTTCATCGAGCAAGCGATCACGCGTCGCACCCGCTACCGTCAGATCAAGGTCGAAGTGGCGGCCCATCCGATTTGCAATCTGCATATCTTTAAGCATGTGCTTGACGGAAAAATGCGGTTCGAAATCTGCCGAAATAATTTGAGGCACTTTCAAATCGAGCGTGCCTGAATTGCTGGAGTTTTGCTTGAGGGCATCGGCAAATTTTTCCAACGGAATGCCCGAATGATGCACAATCGCCATCGCTTCTGCGGCCCCTTGCACGCTCGCCGCCGTTACCATGTTGGTTGCGATCTTAATGATGCTGGCGTCGCCGATTGCGCCGATGTCCACGATCGCTTTGCTGCTCGCTTGCAGCAGCGGCCGCACTTCATTAACAGCGGCTTCGTCGCCGCTAACGTAATACACCAGCTGACCCTTCTCCGCCCCCAGTTTGCTGCCGGTAAATGGCGCTTCCACTAAACGGGCGCCGCGCCGTTCCACTAATGCAGCCGCTTCGCGCATGGTGTCAGGTGAGACCGTCGGATGCGCAATCACAATATGGCGAGGCGTAAGCGACATCGAGATGGTCTGGATCATCCGCATCAGCGCATCGTCGTCCGAGACGAAGATCTGGAGGTAATTGCACGTCTGCGCCAGTTCGGCCGGGGAACCGACAAAGTTGGGCACTGGTCGCGGGGTGCGGTTCCAAACGAAGACCGACAGCCCCTGATGGCGCAAATGGTCGGCAATGCGACGGCCAATAATGCCAAGGCCAATAATCCCAACGCTCTTTCTAATAGTACGCGTCATGTCCGTGCCCTCTGGAAACTGCGATTAAACCTATCGCCGTGCAATTCTATTCATTTGACCACAAACCGGGTGCGCTGTGCCAATTCCGACTCCAAGGCGGCAACGACTCTGCGCCGCTTCTCTGCCGCAATGAGGGCCGAAATTTCAGGCGTTGCTTCTGCAAGGGTCAGCAGTCGTGCGGGATGGACATCGGTCACTTGCAGCGCGTGAAAGCCCAAATGCGATTGCAAAAATCGTGGAGGAGCATTGGGCAGCAGTTGTTCCGCGGCCTCGAAGAATTCTGCCGGCATCCGACTGGCCGCGAAAAAACCGAGATCGCCACCGTGCGTTTTGCTCGCTTCATCTTCGGAAACTGCGGCAGCGAGTTCGCCAAAATCCTCTCCCCGGCCCAAACGCACGGCGACATCAAGGATCGTGCGTTGCTTCGTTTGCATGAGCTCGGGGGTTGAGCCCTCAGGCGCGGCCAGAAAAATGTGTCGGGCGCGAATTCGTATTGGTTGCATGAATTCGGCTTGGTGCTGCTCGAAATAATTCTGAATTTCCGCATCCGAAACGGCAACTTGCGCAGCAATTTGATTCTCAATCCAGGCTTCGCCGCGGATCGCTTCGGCTAACGTTCGTCTGAGAGTTCGTTGTGAAACCCCGCTGTGCTGCAGGGCTATGCGAAACTGACGATCGTCCGCAAATTGATTCCGCCAAGCGACCAAAGCCCGCTCGGACTCGTTGGTTGTAACCGCATTCGTTGGCAATGCTTCGCCTGCAATCAACTCCTCGCGGAGCGCGACTCTCTCAGCTTCATCGGAATCTTCTCTTCCTGTGCAAAATTGTTTCTCTCGGAGACGTGCTCCAAGATCCGCCTCGAAGACTCCACTTTGCCGGACCAGCGCAATCAATTCGCCGCGCTGAAAAATCCGGCCCGCCAGTTGATGCACTGCAGGCAACCTAACCAGCCAGCACCCGGTCACCGCGCCCGCGGCAATTGCGAATAAGGCGGACACGATTCGAGCCACGTTTTTCATTTCAGTTCAAATTGCACCAGATCGTAGAGCGCGACCCGGCCAACGATTTCCAGACTTTCGGCGCTGATTTTGTCCAGCGTGTCTCCTGCAGTATGCCAGGGTGGAAAATCGAAATCGATCAGGTCGATCACCGGAATCCCGATCTCGTTAAGCGGAGTGTGATCGTCGGTCATTCCGCGATCGAGATAGGTAAAATGAGCACGTTGGCCGAGCGCATCGGCGGCGGCAAAAATGTTGCGAGTCAGGTCAGCGGGTGAATCAGACGGTAGCGTTACGTCGAGCGATTTGTCCCCGATCATATCGAAGAGGATTCCGCCGCGAACAGATTTTGCTTTTCCCGAATCGCGCAGCTCTTGCGCAAAATGGCGGCTACCGTAGAGCCCATCGGTGGCGGTAAAGTCTTCGAATGCCTCTTCGCCATCGAAGAACAAAAGCTCGATCTTTGCAGCAAGGGCCGGGCTCAGCGCCAGGACCCGGGCCATTTCAATGAGCAACCCAGTGCTCGATCCGCCGTCATTTGCTCCAACAAAGCGAATCGTGTCAAAGGTCTTGGTGTCGTAGTGAGAGCAAAGAAGGAACGGTGCTGCCTCTTTTTTTTCGCTGGTTCCAAAGCGTGCAATCAGATTTACAAATGTCATTTTCCCGCGCGGAGTCTGGTCGGAAAATTCAGAGCGTGCTACGGTCCAACCGGCAGACTTCAACTGTTCGATGATATAAAGTCGCGATTTCTCCAACGCTTCCGAACCGGCGGGCCGGGGACCGAGATCAACCAGATGCTGGACGTGGGCAAAGGCTTTCTCGCCCGAAAAATTTTCCCAAAGCGGGGCGCTTCGCAGACTGCAACCCTGGCCCGATAGGATCGCGAAGGTGGCGAGAAAGAGCGCTCGCGAGAGGGTAGAGCGCATGCCGCCGACTCAATTTTCTGGCGGAAGTCCGATCAGTTGCATAATGCGCTGCAAGTCGTCGGCACCGTAATATTCAATTTCGATTCGCCCTTGTTTCTCGCCGTGATGCAAAACCACGCGTGTCCCGAGATGCTCCTGCAAACGCGATTGCAAATGTTCAATCGCATTCGCGTTCACCGACACCGATGAGGGGCGACGATGGCGCGGTTTCGCTTGGCCCAACTGACGGGCAACCAGCCGCTCCGTCGCCCGCACTGTCGCACTCCGTCTTAGGACCGTTTCCGCGACAGCCAATTGTTCTTCCGGCGCTTTCAGCGCAAGCAAGACTTTGGCGTGTCCGACCGAGATCAAATCCTGGGTCAACCACGTTTGCACTTGCGCGTGCAAATCGAGCAGTCGCATCGCGTTCGCCACGGCCGCGCGGCTCCGGCCGACCTTCTGCGCGATCTCTTCCTGCCGCATTCCAAATTCACCTCCCAAACGAGCGTAACCCTGTGCTTCTTCGATCGGATTCAGATCGGCGCGTTGTAAATTTTCGATGAGCGAAAGTTCGAGCACATCGCGATCGCTCGCGCTCCGAATAATGACGGGCACTTCACCCAGCCCGGCTTCCCGGGCGGCGCGCCAGCGCCGTTCCCCGGCGATCAATTCGTGACGTCCATTAATCGTCCGCACAATCAGAGGTTGAATGATTCCGTGTTGGCGAATCGATTCGACCAACTCCGAGAGCGCATCCGCGCCAAAATCCTTACGCGGCTGCAATGGGCTTGGGGTGATGCTATCGAGACTGACGCGCTGAATTTTTTCCGCATCATCGACTGCCGCAATCCCTGGAGCCGGCGCCGGCTGGGCAGCGATGAGTGCGCTGAGACCTTTGCCAAGCGCCATTTTTGCCATCGCGCAGAGATTATCGGAAGCCACTCCGCAACGCAAACAGCTCGTTGCGACAATCTGCAGCACGCATAGCATCGTGAATGGCCGCAACCCTCAGCGAGACCTTCACTCTCGGGCATTCACCGGATCCCGACGACGCTTTCATGTTTTATGCGATGGCAACGAACAAAATCGATTTGCGCGGTTATCGTTTCGAACACCGGCTCGAAGATATTCAGACGTTGAACGAACGGGCAATGCGCGGCGAGCTGCATATTTCTGCGGTCTCGATTCATGCCTACGCCTACTTCGGGGACAAATATTTACTGTTGCCATGCGGCGCGAGCATGGGCGACGGCTACGGCCCGCTGGTGATTGAGAAACATCGAACAACGAACAGCGAACCTTCAACATCGAATGAAGATTTTCGGGAAAGCTTGCGCGGCCGAGTAATCGCGGTGCCGGGTACAATGACGAGCGCTTTCTTGGCGCTGCAGCTTTACCTCGGTGAATTCAAATACATTGTCGTGCCTTTCGACCAAATCTTTGAGACGGTACGGAACGGTCGGGCGGAGGCCGGCCTAATCATTCACGAGGGACAGCTCACCTATGCGCAGTCTGGTTTTACAAAAATAATCGATCTGGGCGAATGGTGGAAAGAACGGACCGGCCTGCCATTGCCGCTGGGTGGCAACGTTCTGCGTAGGGACATTCCGCGCGAAATTCAGCATGATCTGGCCGCGATTTTGCGAGAGAGTATCCAATTCGGCCTGAACCATCGTGCCGAAGCGGTGCAACACTCCATGCCATACGCGCGCGACATGGGAAGGGACCTGGCATCAAAGTTTATCGGAATGTATGTAAACGAGTTCACCCGCGACTATGGCGAAGTTGGACGCGAGGCCATCCGCCGGTTTCTTGGCGAAGCGCGCGAACACGGTTATATCGATCGCGAAATCTCGATCGAGTTCGTAAGGTAGATATCGGTCGCCGCTATTTTTTCTTCGCGCCCGGAGACGGCGAAGCTTTCGGCTTGCTTACCGCTTCCACGACGAAATTCTTCACCCGCTCGGCCTCTTGTTTGAAACCGTTAGTGAAATCATGGGTGCCGTACTCAAAAAGCACGACGAATGAGAAGGTGAAAAAAACGAATAGGACGAGCCAGAACAGCCCGCGAATGAGAGACATCGCGCGATCTTAAGGCAGTGAGGCGGCCTGGTCAATGACGCCGTAACCAAGGCAACCCTTCGTAGTTGAACAGGCAGGCGAAGCTGCGATTCTGCTCGCGATGCGGGTGCCATTGCTCGACCTAAGCGAACAATATCGCGCCCTGGCCACACCGATTCGACAGCAAATCGATGAAGTGCTGCAAAGCCAACGTTTCATCCTCGGCCCGAAAGTGGAGCAGTTCGAACGCGCACTTTGCGATTACACCGGCGCAAAATTCGCTATCGGCGTTTCCTCCGGAACGGATGCGTTACTCGCAGTCTTGATGGCACTGGAAATCGGACCGGGTGATGCCGTGATCACGACGCCCTATTCGTTTTTCGCGACCGCTGCCTGTATCGCACGGGTCGGCGCGACACCGCTCTTTGCCGATATCGAGGCGGAAACTCTTAATATCTCACCCCAAGCGATCCGATCGTTCATTGAAAAAAATTGTCGCCAGGTGGACGGCGTCCTGATGACACGTGACCGACAAGCCGTTCGCTTGATTATTCCGGTGCATCTTTTCGGGCTGTGCTGCGAAATGGACTCGATCATGGACATCGCACGCGAACATAAATTGCTGGTGATTGAAGACGCCGCCCAGGCAATCGGCGCCGAATACCCTCGAAGCGGTGGAGTAGCATCGGCCGGCACAATCGGCGATGTGGGTTGTTTCAGCTTTTACCCTTCGAAAAATCTTGGGGCGGCAGGTGACGCCGGCGCCGTCGTTTGTCTGGTGGAAAATCTCGCAACTCGCTTACGGACTTGCCGCCAACACGGCATGGAACCGCGCTATCATCATCAGTTTATTGGCGGGAATTTTCGCCTCGACGAAATGCAGGCGGCGATTCTTCAGGTGAAACTGCCGCATCTGGCCAATTGGTCGGCAGCTCGTCGCGCAGCCGCTGATTTTTACCGTGCTGAGTTTTCCCGGCGCAATTTGGGAAATTCCATCATTCTTCCAGCCGAGCCATATCGGGAGCGCGCTGGTAATCATCACATCTATCACCAGTTTGTCATTCGCGCCGTAGCACGGGATGAGTTGAAGGCGCATCTCGCCGGCAACGAAATTGGAAGCGAGATTTACTACCCGGTTCCGCTCCATTTGCAGGAATGTTTTTTCTATTTGGAACACAAGGAGGGCGACTTTCCGGAAGCAGAACGCGCGACCGCGGAAACACTGGCTTTGCCAATTTATCCAGAACTGAGTCGCGAAGCGCAGCGATTTGTGGTCGACAAGATCGCGGAGTTTTACGACTAGCCAAACTGGTCATCCCGAGCGCAGTCGAGGGACCTCGCCATGAAATCTTAAAGCTCGCGCGACAGGATCCCTCGACTTCCGCTCGGGATGACGAATGGCTGCGCACTTGCGGTGGTTTCGGCGCGAGCCTATATCAACGCTCGCGAAAGGGTAGGTTCCGGAGTGGCCAAACGGGGCAGACTGTAAATCTGCTGGCTTTACGCCTTCGCTGGTTCGAATCCAGCCCTGCCCATTTCAATTTCATAGGAGAATTTCCTTGCGGGACCATGTTCCAATCTTCCCCATTCGAACTCAAAAAGTGCCAATCATCCCCATTTTATTGGCACTTACTGGCACTGTTCCCAAAGACCCATGAGAGCCAGAACTGCTATGGCCCCAAGCAGGCGGACCAGGACCCCCCGCGAGAAGGTGCTCCGCGCACAGGATGACTCGAACGCGCGCCCTCGCAGTAGAAATCCGCTGCTTTGCCAGGTTGCGAAGCTTTATTGCCTTTCGAGTTGCCGTTTTGACCTCCGGCGCGCGCTCGCCCGAAGCGGGGAAGCCAAAGAAAACCCCCGAACGGGAACGTGTAAAACCAACGCGCGCTCACGCGCGATGTGTCAGCTTTGTCTACCCAGCTTGGCCGGACGTCGGCGGGGCAGCGGCTAACTTCAACCCGCCCGAACGGCAGATCGTCGCCTTGCGAAAAATAGAGCGATCATAGTGGTGGAATTGTTGCGCCGATTGCATTCGACAGACAAGGCGGGGTCAAGCCAAATTTAATAATCCTAAGACGTGCCATAACCCTGGCGATGTTTGTTCGCTGCGATCAGCCACGTTCCCGTTAGCGCCTTTTGGCGCGATCGCCTCTCTCTCCAGCGAAAGAAATGCGGTCAACAAATCATCCGCCTTAACAATGAATCGTTTTCCATCGCGGTGTGCATCGACGCAAAGAGTAACCCGTCCGTGGTAAGATGCTCGGCGATACCGTAAGACCAGCCCTCTGCGTGTAACCGATCCGCGATGATCTCCCTCCTGCCTTTGAGAACCGCGCCAGCGTTTCCTGCCATACTCGCCACTTTGGAATAACCAGCAACCGCCTGAATGGCGCGGTGTGCGCCATATATGAGTCCACTTGCAACCGCCGCATACCGCGACATTCTGCATGAGAATAATTCCGATGCAGAATACCAACGTGTTTTGGGCGTTATGGGTGCGTGCCTCCCGACTAATTGCAGCGATGCTTTTCAGTGCGGCATTCTCCGTGAGCTGTTCGCGTCACCCGTCTGCATCCGGTGGCTGGGGAACCGCTCTGCCCGCAGGCGAACAAGCGAAAGAATCGAAGGCTCTTCAGGAAGCGGAACAATCCGCAACCTATGAATTGATTCGGTTGCGTTCCGCTTACCAAGCCCGCGCCACCGCCGCGGATTTTTCAGGCCGCGTTGGGAATGCGCAGGTGAACATCAACTCAGGCATGACGCACGTCTCAGACGCGGAGTTTCGCAACATCGCGACACGCGCGGTCGCTGCATACGCCAAGGTCCGCGAAAATTGGGAGTTAAGAATTGATTTCGAGGAAAAGGCTACCAAACACCCCAACTTCTACGCGCAAAACAACCAAGACGCTGACTACTACAAGTCGATGGAGGCGCTATATATCGTGCGGGCGTATGATCTAACGAAGCTCGCGGAGTCCTACGTCAACGCCAAGACTGCGGCTGACCGAGCACAACTACTTAAGAACGCTGTTGAAGCAGACAAGATATTTGAGAATCAATGGGAGAAAAAGAGTAAGGCACGCGAGAAAGTATTGGCCGACCGCAAACGCGCTCAGGAGGAGTCCGATGCTGAGTGGAAGCGCGAGAACGATGAGCGGACCCGCACGTCCAATGAGGAAATGGCGAAACAAGCGGAACAAGCGGAAGTCGAGCGCAAACGCCGTTTTGCGCCTGAAGGCACCGTTTATAATCTCAAACCCGTGAAGCTTGCTTTCGGCAAACAAACGGTAATCGCTTCTGCCGAATCAACGCTGAACGTAGTAAGGAAAAACGCTGACGGATCTGTGCACGTAGAGCTCAATGGAGCTGAGGCCGATCTTCCCGCAGACGATCTAACGAATGATCGCGATTGGCTCGCCGCGTATCGCAGTCTACATCGTGACGACAATTAGCTTTCCGCGTTAGACCGCGCCTGCCGCAGTTTTCGCGAGCGCCCGCCGCAATGCCGCGAGCATCCGTCCGCCCGCATCTTTGACCGCCTGACTGTTCGCCGCCGCTTCTCAACGGCGCGATACCCACCCTTGCTCTGAATCAATCGGTGCGCGCCGTAGCCGCGTCCAGCTCCGATGCCTGCAGCTGCAATGTCGGGTCCTGCGTTAGTGCCGCCAATGCTCCCGCCCGCCGCGCTTCCGATGGCCGCGCCCGCGATGCGTCCCTTCCCAAGATACCCCCGATCTGTGGCCTCGTCTCCCCGGAGGAGAGGACGGAGGTGAGGGCGACGTTTAGTTTTCTAGCGCCGCTTTTTCGTGGCACGTCGAGAACGTGCGGCCGATTTCGCACCGCTTCCCCTTGCCTTTCGCGCCGATGTGCGACGGACTTTGGCCTTGCCACCGCGACGCGATTTCGCCGATCGTGCACGGCGCGGACTGCTCGATTTACCGCTTTTGCTCTTACCGCGGGTCTTCACTGAAGGACTCCGCGAAGTCTTGGTCTTCTTGCGAGATGTGGATGCTTTTTTGCGCCCACTGGCGGGGCGTTTCGGTTTCGAACGCGAACGGCGCGCATTGCGCAAACCGATCGCTTTTTTTGCGGTAGCGCCAATAGGCTGACCCGTCGCCGCTGCTTTACCGGCAATTGCGCCGATCATGCCGCCCACGAGCGCACCCACAGGACCGCCAACGCTGCCAAGCACCGCGCCCGCGGCCGCCCCAGCGGCGGGTTTGGAAATCGGCGGGATGGTAATGTTCTTGTCCGATTGTTGTTGTTCGCTCGATGTTGAATTCTCAGTGGACTCCTCCGCCATAAGCTCTCCTGGGTTGATGTTTAAACTAAGATCGCATTATCGACACCTTACAGCCGCTTCACGAAAAGGAATTAACAAAAAGCGCCCGGCCTGTGAAAGCGGGCGCTTCTCAATGGAATACAAATTTGGGTCAGCGGGATCCGCGATCGCCGCGGCCATAACCGCCGCCACCACCGCCGCCGCCGCCACGACCGTAGCCACCGCCACCACCGCGGCCACCGTAACCGCCGCCACCGCCGCCGCCTTGCGGGCGAGCTTCGCGCGGACGCGCTTCGTTCACGGTCAAAGCGCGACCTTCCACGGTTTTGCCATTAAATTGGGTAATGGCATTTTGTGCTTCCTGTTCCGTCGCCATGGTCACAAAAGCGAAGCCACGCGACTTGCCTGTGAATTTATCCTGCATAAGCATGACATCCTGCACAGCACCAGCCTGTGCGAAGAGATCCTGAAGGTCGGTTTCCGTCGTATTGAACGAAAGATTTCCAACGTATAACTTGGTACCCATTTGAGTTTATTCTGGAAAACGCCGCCAGGTCACTGTTCCCGGTTATCGGATTTCAAACTGCCACTGAATAAACTCAACTGACAATTCACCAACTGCCCGAGCGCTGTTTTCTTTGTCGCCTTAGTAGGAGCTTTTCCGCTTAAACGCAACAACAAAGACAAAGGTTTACAGTTCTAAATACCATAATGAAACCCGAAGAGCAGAATACCCGGCGCGTCGCCATCGTTGCTGGCGGCATCGTCAGCCCCCTCGGATTCGGGTTAACAGAGACGCTTCAGTCCCTTCAGCAGGGACGGGACTGTGTCACGCCGGTCACCACTTTTTCGGTGGAAAAAACACGGTGCAAGACTGCCGCCCAGATTGATGATGGACGATTGTTGAGCAACGCAAATCGGCGCCGGCGAGAGCGCCGTTTACATCGCGCTTCTTACATGGTCATGACGGCATTGGCTGAACTTCTCGAACACGCGCCGGACTTCGAGCCTGAAATCGCCATCGTCGGTACCACCAGCGGGGGTATGAGCTTCGGGGAAAATTTTTATCGCACGCTGGGAAATAGTGGCGCTTGTTCCGCGGCCTTGATCGCAAATTATCCGCCGCAAAAACAGATCGTCGATGCCATGGAAAAATCTGGGATCAACGCGCCCGCCCAAGTGATCGCGAACGCCTGCGCCTCTGGCACAAACGCAATCGGCCATGCTTTTAACGCGATTCGAACCGGCCGCTACCAACGAATTCTGGCGGGCGGTTATGACGCACTGTCCGAGCTCGTGTTCGTTGGCTTCGATTCCTTACAGGCGGCGACGCCGGAAAAATGTCGACCCTTCGACTCGAATCGATCCGGCATGGTATTAGGCGAAGGCGCGGCTTTGTTCGCACTTGAAGAATTCGAGTCCGCGCGCAGGCGTGGCGCGGAAATTCTTGGCGAGATAATTGGCTACGGAATTTCTACCGATAACCATCATCTGACGCAGCCGAATCCCGACGGGAGCGGACCGCGTCGCGCCATGGAACAAGCGCTGGCCCAGGCGGAGCTTAAGCCAAAACAGGTCGGTTACATTAATGCACACGGCACGGCCACCGTTCTCAACGACACCGCTGAAGGGAAAGCGATCATGGAATTGTTCGGCGAGGTACCGGTGAGCTCAACGAAAAGTATGATGGGCCATTCGCTCGGCGCGGCGGGAGCGATCGAAGCCGTTGTCAGTCTGCTGGCGCTGCAACATCAATTTTTACCGCCAAATATCAATTTCCGGCAAGCCGAGCTATCTCTGAACATTGTGGCGAACCAACCGCGCGACGCGCAATTTGATTGCGCAGTTTCCAATTCATTTGGTTTCGGCGGCACCAACGCAACGATTGTTCTTCGCAAGCTCGCGCGATGAGTTTGAGCATCGCCGGCAGGAGTTGGATCACCCCGCTCGGAAGTGGCGTGGCTGATGTTTGGAAACGATTGGTCGCGGGCGAAGCCGCGCCGGTTGAAACCTTGGAGAATGAGCAAAACGGTGCCCGCTATCTCGTCCGGCGCGTTCCAGCCACCCTAACGGCCCATCTTCCCGCGCATCCCCGATTGCGCCGGGCCAGCGCGATCTCGCGATTCGCGGCCGCGGCCGGGCTGGCCGCGCTGGCTGAAGCGAAGACGTCGCCATCCCTCGATCGCATTGCACTTGTCTTCGCCATCTCCAACGGCGGCGTCATCTATACGCGACGGTTTTATGCGGATATCGTGAAATCCGGGGCGCAATCCGCCAGTCCGCTGCTATTTCCCGAAACAGTCTTTAATGCGCCGGCCAGTCATCTAGCCGCGATCCTTGGAATCAGCGGTGCCTCTTATACCGTTGTCGGGGATGGCGCCGTCGGCATTCTTGCACTCAAGCTGGCGGAAGACCTGATCGCGTCGAGTGATCTGGATGCCTGCCTGGTCGTTGCCGCCGAGGAAATCGATCCGCTGGTCTGCGAAGCTTATCGGCAATGGCGTTTGCTGCGGGACTCCAGGAAACCGGATATCGGGCGCGGCATGATCATGAGCGAAGGCGCGGGAGCCGTCTTGCTGAAGCGGTCCAATGGTGGAAGTGAGATCGACCAGATTGTTCCCGGCGCAAATTTCTTCCGGCGTTCCGAAGCTTCGGCGCGACTAGGTAGCGTGGTCGCGCGTCTCGAGAACGAAATCGGATTCTGCATCGGCAGTGCGAACGGCACATTTATCGATCGAGCGGAACGCGCGGCCGTGGGCGACGAAATCCCACTTTATTCACCAAAAATCGCGCTCGGTGAAAGCGTGGGTGCTTCCGTCTTTTGGCAACTCATCACGGCCGCGAAAGCCTTGGAAACTGGAACGCTGCCAGGGTCGTCGAAGCCACCGGTCAATTCGCACGCATTGGTGCTCGCTTGTGGTCTCAACCAACAGACTGGCGGGCTGACTCTGCGCGGACGTGATCGCTCTGCTTTTCCGGGGAGATCGTAAACGCCAGTCCGGCTCGGACCTTTTCGCCTTTGCAACACTTTCGCCCTGCGATACCTTTCGAGCGCGCCATGCGAACGCGGGCAGCGGTCTTTTTTTTTCTTCTTTTTGCGGCTGCTCATAACAGCACCGCCGCTAATTTCGAGACGCCGAATAACCAACCGATCGAGATTACTTCCAGCGGCGAAACCCGCTACGAGAATGGTATCGCGATCGCCCAGGATAACGTCGCGATTCACTGTGGCGATGCCGACATTTACGCTGACTCAGCGCGTTATGACTCGCAGCGGCATGTAGTTACAGCTGACGGTCATGTGCGAATCTATCGCGAAGACAAGCTCTTTCTCGCCGAGCACGGAACCTACAATCTCGATACCAAGGAGATTCACGCTGACACCCTTCACAGTTCTTCGGAGCCCTATTTTGTGAACGCCCAAAAACTTGTGAATTTTTCCGACGGACGCTCCATCGTCGAGAACGGCGATTTCACGACTGATGATTCGATCAATCCAGATTTTCATTTTCACGCTCACAAAGTTCGGATTTACGAAAATGATCGCGTCGTTTTCCAGAATGTGACTTTTTATGTTGGGAAAGTTCCTATTTTTTGGTGGCCATATCTTTATCAATCATTGAACGACGCCTTTAGCTTTAGCATCTCGCCCGCTTATCTCAGCTCTTGGGGACCGTCATTGTTGGGTGCAGTGACATTTCCGATCGGCGAGAAAACTCACGGGACAGTCCACCTGGATTATCGGGCGCGGCGTGGAGAGGCCATCGGCTTCGACTCCGAGACAAACTACGGGAAGGACAACAGTAGTTACCTTCGGCTCAAGACCTATTTCATCAACGATCAAGACCCGAACTTGAATCCAACTTCGGTGCCGCGCACGCCCACTGGAAGCGCCCGTTACCGCGTAAGTGTGCAAGACCGGACGAATTTCACGAGCGACATCTATGGCATCGTTGACATCACGAAGCTAAGCGATGCTTACGTCATGCAGGATTTCTACCAGTCCGAATTCCGCATCAATCCCGTGCCGGACAACGTCGTCGCCATAACGAAAACCGATCCCATCTATACCCTGACCACGATCGCACGCTTTCAAGCTAACGAGTTCTTCGAGCAAACCGAGCGCCTCCCCGAGGTAGTGCTGGACGTCGTCCGTACTCCCATTTTTGGAAGTCCAATCTTTTACCAGGGCGAAAGCGGGATTGCGGACCTTCATCGCAATTTCGCGAGCGGTTCGGGCTTCGACGACTACGAAAGCTGGCGGGTCGATACTTTTCACCAATTACTTTACCCAAACACTTATTTTGGCTGGCTCAGCATCGTCCCGCGTGCCGGGTTTCGCGCGACCTACTACAGTGAGACGCGCGATGTCGGGAAAACGCTTTTCACTCCGAGTACCGATCCGCTGATCCCAAACTTTATTGTGCCGGATAATACACCGCTTCACCTCGATGGCGCCACAACACGCACTGTTTTCAACGCTGGAGTGGAAGCATCGTTCAAAATTTCCCGTGCCTGGGAGGGAGTGCAGGACAGCGCGCTTGGGCTCGACGGCTTGCGACACGTCATCCAACCGTTCACCAATTTCTCATGGGTTTCCGCTTCCGGCGTTAATCCCGAGGCCATTTTACAATTCGATCGTGTCGAACCAACCACGAAATTACTCCCAATCGATTTTCCGGAGTTCACCTCCATCGATTCGATCGATAACTGGACGATCTGGCGGCTCGGCGTCCGCAACCGTCTGGAGACCCGACGCGACGACGCCAACGTTACCTGGTTCGAACTCGATACCTATTTCGACGTCAACTTCGATAATCCTTATGATCGCACTCCTTATTCGAATCTTTTCAACAACATTCGCTTTACTCCGGTACCATGGGCCTCGCTCTCCATTGATTCCCAAGTGCCCGCGTTTGATAAAGGATTTACCGAAGTCGATACGACCATATCGTTCCAGCCGATGGCGAAGCTGCAGCTCAACCTTGGCCACCGCTACCTAAACAACAATCCATTTTTCGTTAACAGCAGCCTGTTTACCGTCGGCGGATATTACCGGATTAACGACAACTGGGGAGTAGCAGTGTCGGAGCAATACGAGGCGCAGACCGGGTTGCTTGAACAACAGCGTTATGCCGTCTATCGCGACCTCTCCAGTTGGGTCGCTTCTTTCGGCGCGGTCGTGCGCGACAATAACGGGAAAAATGAGTATGGTGTTCTCTTAACTTTTACGTTGAAAGCGTTTCCGAAACTCGGGTTCGACTTCAATTTCGATCCGGGCGGCGCGGGACAATAATTGATCGCGCAAAGGTCGAATTCGGGTAGCATTCCCGCCACTTCGTTTGGATAACCTCATATGGATCTATCGATTATCGGCTCAGGATACGTCGGTCTCGTCACCGGGGCCTGCTTTGCTGATGTTGGCCACAACGTGACCTGCGTCGACAACGATGCGCGCAAAATTGAAGTATTACGCACCGGCCGAGTGCCGATCTACGAACCCGGTTTGGAAGAACTGATTCATCGCAACGTCGCCGCCCATCGGCTGCGCTTCAGCGGTAGTATTAAAGAAGGCGTCGATAACTCGCAGATCGTTTTCATTGCGGTGCCGACTCCACCTCAGAGCGACGGCAGCGTCGACCTTAGTTTCATCGAAAAAGTCGCGCGCGAGATCGCCGGCGTTCTCACCGATTACCGAGTCATCGTCGATAAGAGCACGGTGCCGGTAAAAACTGGCGAAAAAGTGGCCGAATCGATTAAACGCTATAATCGTCATGGCGCGAAATTTGATGTTGTTAGTAATCCGGAATTCTTGCGCGAAGGCTGTGCTGTCCACGATTTGATGCATCCCGATCGGATCGTCATCGGTGCGCAAAGTGAACACGCCGCCGATTTAATGAAAAAGGTTTATGAGCCATTCATGGCGCCGATTCTTGTTACCGATATCAATAGCGCGGAGTTGATTAAACATGCGGCCAACTCATTTCTGGCACTGAAAATTTCTTATATCAATGCCGTCTCCGCCATTTGCGAGGCCAGCGGCGCTGACATCGAAAAAGTGGCGGACGGAATCGGAATGGATCAGCGGATTGGCCGGAATTTTCTTAACGCCGGGATCGGTTATGGCGGATCGTGTTTCCCGAAGGACATTGCCGCATTCATCACCATAAGCGAAAAACTGGGTGTCCCCTTTTCCCTCTTAAAAGAAGTCCAGCGCATTAACGCGGAGCAAAAAGAGCGGTTTCTAAAATCGATTCGCGATACCCTTTGGGTCCTGCGCGAAAAAAAGATCGCGGTTTGGGGACTGACCTTCAAACCGGATACAGATGATATTCGTTCTTCCGTCGCGATTGATTTGGTCGCCGACATGTTACGCGAGGGCGCGCAGGTTTCGGTCTACGATCCCAAAGGGATGGAGCGGGCCCGCGAAATCCCGGAAATCAACAGCGCGCGATTTTGTGAAAACGCGCTTGCTGCAGCTGACGGTGCAGAAGCGCTTGTGATCGCGACGGAGTGGGCGGAATTCGGCAATGTGGACCTGAAGGTGGTGAAAGAAAGAATGACCACGCCAATTGTTTTCGATGGCCGCAATTTGTTTGATCCCTCGACGATGGCAAAAATGGGGTTCCGCTATCATTCGGTCGGACGCACCCCGGTTACGCCTGACTGATGTCATCGAGCAAGGGACTGCTCGATCCACCCTGCATGGCGGAAGGTGGATCGGCCGCTCCGTCGGGCGATCCTAACTGAGGGCGGCATTTGCCGCCTAATCAGGCTCCTCCTTCGGCCCTTGATTGGAGAAGTAAATTCTGTGAGTTGCATGCGGCGCGGGCGGTGGAATCATAGCGATCTATGCGTGATCCGCGCTTCGATAGACTCGCCGAGATCCTGGCGGGTTATTCCACAGAGTTAAAACGCAATGAGAAGGTGCTGATCGAGGCGTTTGACGCGCCCGATGAAATGACGATCGCGCTCGTGCGGGCGGTGCGGAAGCGAGGAGCGATCCCTTTCGTGCAGTTGCAGAGAGCGCGGGTTAGCCGCGAGCTTGCCCTTGATGCGAGCGAACCGCAGTTGCGTCTCCTGGCCCGGCACGAACTGGCCCGGATGAAACAAATGGACGCTTACATTGCCGTACGAGGCAGCCACAATATCACCGAGCAGGCCGACGTGCCGACCGACCAGATGAAACTGATTGCAAAAAAAATGCGGCCAATCCAGGACCACCGCGTTCAGAAAACGAAATGGGTGGTGTTGCGATGGCCGACCCCGGCCATGGCCCAGCTCGCCAGCATGAGCACCGAGGCTTTCGAAGATTTTTTCTTCGAAGTTTGCACCCTCGATTACCGCAAGCTCCAACCGGGAATGAACGCGCTAAAAAAACTAATGGAGAGAACCGACCGGGTCGAGATCGCGGGCCCCGGAACGGACTTGCGTTTCAGTATTAAGAAAATTCCGGCCGTCATTTGCGGTGGCGATCGGAATATTCCGGATGGGGAAGTTTTTACCGCACCGGTGCGCGACTCGGTCAACGGCTTTGTCACCTTTAACGCACCAACCATTTATCAGGGCACGAGCTTTGATCATATCCGGCTGGAATTCGAAAACGGAAAAATTGTCAAAGCGACGAGCAATCAAACCAAGAAGCTGAACGATGTTCTCGATGCCGACGCCGGCGCCCGTTACATCGGCGAATTCTCGCTCGGCTTTAATCCGCACATTTTGCATCCGATGCGCGACATTTTGTTCGACGAAAAAATTGCCGGTTCGTTTCATTTTACTCCCGGTCAAGCTTATGAGACGGCCGACAACGGAAACCGCAGCCAGGTGCACTGGGATATGGTCAATATTCAACGCCGGGAATATGGCGGCGGCGAGATCTATTTTGATGGCAAACTCATTCGCAAGAACGGCGAATTTGTTGTCCCGGCCCTGCAATCGTTAAATCGGGCAAGGTTGCTCAAGCGAAAATAAGAAACCGCGCGGAATTGCCCGCGCGGCCCCCAAGATTTGTGTCGGAAACGTTAGCCGCGTTTCGCTGCCGGATTCAGTTGCAGCATCGCAATGTCGCCATTTTCGTCCATCTGCACGTTCGTTATTTCGAACATCGGTGCGTTTTCAACAGATGAAGCGCCCGCGCCCGGTAACTGCACGGCAACGGCCTTCGAGGTCGAATTGAGAATGAAGCCGGCAATTTCGAAGGTGGGAGAAAATTCCACACTCGTGATCTGGAAGGCCGCTGTGAGGTGGACCGAGGCCTTCGTCTGATGCGAAGGCGTCAACTGCAACGGCGCTGAATCAAATCCCGATACCAGTTGCAGGCCGGAAACATTAAATGACGGCGTCGCGAGAGTGGCGGGCTTTTGTTGCTGCGATGGATTCACCCGCAGTTGGCCGAGGCTGCCGGCTGCTGCCTGAATTTTGGCGATCTCGAAATTGACCTGCAAATTCATCGCTGCCTGTTGCTGCTGCGGCGATGAGGCCAGGCGCATCGTGACTACTTTCGAAATCGGCCGCAATTGCAGCGTGCCCATCTTGAAAGTTGGCGTTAATTGCATCGAAGCGACTTCGCAAGAGAGGGTAATTTGAACAGCCGTGGGCATGCCACCAGCGGCTGCTTGCGGTACGGATGCGGTGTGTGCGGGCTGCGTGGGACCTCCCGAGGTTCGGATGACGGGAGCGGTTGGGGTCTGGAGTGTTTCAGGCATGGTTTCGATTGGTGTTGGTTGTGGGGTAAAATGTTCTTCTTCGCTGGCCGGTGGGATTTCCGACATCTCGCGCAAAGCGCTGATGCCGGCAATGGCAGGGCCAACGCCGGCAATCTCGGAGATTTCTGGTTCTTCCGCGGGGTCAACCTGGATCGGTTCCTCGGCGGTCACCACAGTCTGATAAGGCACCGGTTGGCCTTGTTCGACCGGCTCGGGCTCAGGTGACCATGCCTGAATGGAAATTTGTTCCTCGGCTTCGGAAGGCGCGCCGATCTCAGCGGTCGCTGGCTCACAGACTTGCGTTTCTAAAACGCTCGCTGGCGCTGCCCCGGATTCGAAGACGTCCACTTCGCGTACCGGTTCAGTTGGGAAAGCATCTTCAGCAAATGCGGCTACCGGCTCCGGCCTTGTCTGCTGGACGACCGGCGCATATGAGACGATCGGCTCATCAGACACGGGCGGTTCATAAGACACCGCCGGTTCACCAGATACGATCGGTTCATAAGGCACCGCTGGTTCATGAGACGCGGCTGGCTCATCATATACGGCCGAAGCAAATGCTGCCGCCTCGGGCGTAACTTCCGTCTCGCCGTTCATCGCCATCTGCTCGATTACCGGTCCGATGGAGGACTCCGCGAAATCGACGTAGGCCGGTTCACTGGTGCGACCATTAATGGCTGCCGCTTCCGGTTCGGCGGGTGGAACAATTACTGGTTCTGGCACACGTTTCGCCACTGGAATCACCGCGCGTCGGAACGCTGGTTCGGAAGCCTTCAGCTGCACTGAAACCTGGCGCGGCCCACCAACAAAACGCTTTGGCGCTTGCAATTCGGGCGCTTCTTCAGCCACCTCGTCATCGTGTAGTAATGGCCCCGTGACCGTTGCCGGCCGATGACCAAGCTGCGTTATTCCGATTCGTCGCCGAATCTCCATTACCACCACTGACACCAGCAGACCGAATCCACTCAGGCCCAGAATCCAAACGAGGAATGGCCGCTGTCCGGTGAAAGAACTAATTCTTTCACCCACCGTCGGCATAGGCGCGAGCTTCCCGACTTCTTCCGGAGCCAGGACAGTCGCTGGCGTTGCATTCGTCGCATTCGTGGTTGCGGTTGCCACAGGTGCGGCAGAGACAGGCGTGGCGGATGCGGTCGACTCAATTACGGGCTCCGCAGTAGTTGTTGCTGCGGCGAGCTCAGGTGCGGCCGTGGGCGCCGCAATTGCCAGGGCAGGCGTTGGCGTGGAAGCTTCGGGTGTTGAAGCAACGACAGGGGCAGTCACTACAGAGACGTCTGGGTTTGCCGCAATCGCGGGAGTAGAGGCCGGGGCAGGCGTCGCCAAAGCAATTGCCGGAGCCGGTGTCGCGCTGGCCGATGGTGACTCGACCGAAATGCCAGTCGCCGCTGGCACAACTGGAACATCCTCGGGGCGCGCCGGGGTTCCCGTCGCCTTCGCATTCGAGACGATGACTTCTGACATCGTTGGATTCACCACTGCTTCGCTCGCTTTCGGGCCTGGCGAAGGGGTTTGTGCGAGCGCCAATTGCGTTCCTTCCTCCGTTTTCACCTCCACGCCAGGGATCGGGCTGGGCTCAATCGCGGGGACCGATGATTCGGTTTGAGTGGAAGCGACTGCGGCGGCACCAACCGAGGCGGTCGGGGTCGGCGACGAAACGACCATCGCGTTCTTTAGCCAACCAAGATCGTAAAAACCAGCTGCATACTGGGCGTTCGAGGCTGACGGATAAATTTTTCTTGCAGACGTTATCCAATCGTTGGCTTTGTCAGCATTGTCGTGTTTGAACTCCCAGGCCGCCTCCGCGTAATAGAGTGCCGGGGTATCTCCACTAAACTGGAACTGCTCCATCAGTTTCTGCGCCCGGCTATCCTTGCCTTCGAGCAGATAAGTGAGGAATATCCTGAAGTTGATCAGTTGCGCTGCCTGATTCTTGTCTTCGCCCGGCGTTTGCTTCAACAACGCCTGAAATCGATCGCGCGCCTCGGCGTAATCTTTATTTCGGAATGGAACGTCTGCCAGATTGAACTGCGCCTCGCGAAATTTCGGATCGGCCTTGAGAGCCTGTTTAAAGAACCGTTCGGCCGCGTCGTACTTTTGCTGTTCCAGCAGTATCGCCCCGCGCAAATTAAGGACCTGTGGCTGGTTTGGTTCGGCTGTATCCGCCTGCTCGGCTAATCTCGCAGCGGAATCGAAATCACGCTGCTCGTAAGCTTGCAGGGCCTGTTCGAACGCCGTCTTAGCCACTACTTTCGTCTTGCTCGCTCGCTCTTCCGGCGAGAGCAATTGCACCGCCGGCCGCTGCTGCCCCGGTTGCTTTTGCAGCCAGCCAATTTCATAGAGCGACTCAGCAAAAAGCTTGTTTAATTGAGGGGAGAAATTCTTTTCTGCTGCCGACATCCAGTTCTTGGCATCGGGGATATTTTGGCCCTGAAGCGAAATGGCCGCGTTCGCGTAATGCACCGCCGGCGTGTCAGGCGACAACTCAAATTTCGCCAGAATAGAATCGACCATCGTGTCGTTCCCCTCCAGCAAATAGGTCAGCAAAATCTTGTATTGAATCAGCTGGGCGGCTTCTCCCTGCAGCTCGGCGGCATTGCCCTTGAGCAATTCCTGGAAACGTTTCCGCGCTTCCGCCCAGTCTTTTTTCAAAAACGGAACCTCCGCCAGATTGAAACGGGCATTCCAAAATTTCGGATCGAGCCCTCTGGCTTCGGATAAGGCGGCTTCCGCCTTGTCGTAGAGCCCCTGGCGCATATAGACGACGCCGCGCAAATTTTGCGACGCCGCCAGATCGGGTTTACGCGCGTCTATCGCATCCAGTTGTTTCAGCGCCTCCGTATATTTGGCGGCGTCAAACGCGCGATACGCTTTGTCGTACATCGCTTCGAGTTCCGAATTCGATGGCGCGACGTCGTTCGCGGCAATGGTCCCAAAAACCAGCAATGAAACCGCAGCAAATTTTAGAATCTTCATGCTGGGACAGAATAGAACTATCGCTGGGTGACCCTGACAAGTTATTTCTACGGTCAGGGAAACAAATTCTCGGATGGAGAATCGGCGACCGCGGCGATGCTGCCGATCAAAAAGACCGCTCTAACACCGCGTTTCCAAAGCGGCAGAAGACTGCCGCACTCCAAGACGCTTCGCGAATTTCGGAACAACTGCGGCTGGGCGCCAGCTTTTGGACTGCGGCAGTCTTCTGCCGTTTTTCGCCTCGCGGTTAGACCTTAGAAGGATCCGCGCCAGGGGAATTCATACAGCCCACCAATCGCAACCCTTCCAGAGTGAGATTTTCGTGCACCGCGTCCACCTCGGGCAGCTTGTGCGCGATTAATTTTGCATAGCCGCCTGTCGCTACTATCCGGACCTTGTCCTTCCACGATTTCTCCGCCGTAATCCGTTGCAAAATCTCGCGGACAAGTCCGCGATAACCAAAGATGGCGCCGGCTACCATTGCCTGATTCGTCGATTTGCCGATCGCACTTCGCGGTTCCCGCAGAGAAATCCGCGGCAACAATGCGGTCCGATCATAAAGAAAATTCGTCATCGCTTCCAATCCCGGAGCAATAACGCCACCAATGTAGGCGTTGTCTGGCGCGACGATGTCGAATGTCACCGCGGTACCAAAATCGATCACGATCGCGGGCGTTCCATAAAGCTTGGCCACCGCCACCGCATTGGCCAATCGATCGGCGCCGATCGATTTCGGATTGGGGTAATCGATGCGGATATTCAATCGACTCCGCGACGTCAGCCAAATCACCTTGCGATTGCCAGCGGCACGTTTGATCCCGCGGTTCTTTTTGGGCACGACAGATGAGACAACCAGGATAGCGGAATCGTATCCCTGCAAAATTTTTGTGACCCGCTCCGCCGTTAAGATGGACGTCGCAACCTTTGAGGCGCGTCCAATTCGAGAGCGTGAGGCAAAAGCCAGTTTGGTGAATGAATTGCTGACATCGATCAGCAAAAAATCGGGGGCTGGCTCTTTCACTTGCTTGCGACCGCGAAATGCCGCGCGTAGCCTCGCGCTGTGCTCGTTCATCGTCCCCGCCGTTTACGCCGCACCGCCGCGATTCGCAATCTCATTCGCGAAACAAATCTTAGCCGGCACGATTTTGTCCTGCCACTTTTCGTTAGTGAGAAAATCGAACGCGCGAAAGAGATCCCGAGCATGCCCGGCGTTCACCAACACGGCGAGAATGAAATCGCCTCTGTCGCGCAGCGCGCCCACGAATCGGGAGTGCAAGCCGTGCTTCTCTTCGGAATTCCGAAGTCGAAGGACGAGCAGGCCACTGGCGCCTATGGCGAGAATGGCGTGGTCCAAAATGCGGTTCGCCAAATCAAAGAGCGCGCGCCGGACCTGACGGTAATTACTGATGTTTGTTTGTGCGAATATACCAGCCACGGCCATTGCGGCGTGGTTCGCCTCGATGGCGAGCATTTTCATGTCTTGAATGACGAAAGCGTGGGTTTGATCGCCAAGACGGCGGTCTCACACGCTGCGGCCGGTGCCGATTTGGTTGCGCCAAGCGACATGATGGATGGCCGGATCGGCGCAGTCCGAGCAGCGCTCGACCAGGCAGGTTTCGATCAGACCGGGATTCTGAGTTATGCGGCCAAGTTTGCCTCCGTTTTTTACGGACCGTTTCGCGATGCGGCGGAAAGTCCTCCGCAGTTCGGTGATCGGCGATCCTATCAAATGGATCCGGCCAATGCAGACGAAGCGCTGCGTGAGGTGGAACTCGACCTTTCCGAAGGCGCCGACATTGTGCTGGTGAAGCCCGCTTTGCCCTACCTCGATATTTTATGGCGGGTGCGCGAGCGCTTTGGCCGGCCAACCGCGGTCTACCATGTCAGCGGAGAATTTGCGATGGTGAAAGCGGCCGCGGCAAAGGGCTTGATTGAGGAACGCGCGGCCGTGCTCGAAATCATGACCTCACTCAAGCGCGCGGGCGCAGATTTCATCGTTAACTATTGGGCATTGGACTTGATGGAATGGCTGAAGAGCTAAAGAGCATTGTAGCTGCCACCGTCTCCGGCGGCAGTCATCCAAGGGCGAATTTGCCAACTGCCGCTGAGGACAGCGGCAGCTACACCGAACCGGCTCGGTGCCTAACTCGCAAACGAGGTGAGACCGCCGCTCATGTCGCTTTAAAACGCCTGGCTCTGCTCTGGGCGCAATCCCGCGGTTATTCCGTCTGCGGCTTCGAGGTGCAATTGCCGCGTTGTCGATTTCGCGCGGACCTGGCGGCCTACCGGCCTACCGGGAAAGAGATTGGGACGACTGCAATCTTTGAATGTAAGCAGGCTTTCCCCGACCTGCGCCGGGATAACGGTTGCAGTGCAGTGACGGCGAAGCGACTGGAAAAGGTTTTCCAACGTCGCCAGGTCCTGGAAAAAAATTTGCGCATTCATTATCCCGCCTTGCGCATCCCCGATTCGCTTTTCTCCGACTTCGATTCACATAACTTTGCTGCGATTGAGCATCGCGGCTATGCCCGAGTCCTGCGGGAGTTGAGCGCGTTGCAAAATCGCCTTTTCGATTGCACCAAATTTGAGCGCCTGATTCGCTATCGCTGCGCCAATCTTTTTTTTCTGGTCGTTTCAAACCGATTGTTCCGCGAACCAGAGATTCCATTTGGCTGGGGCGCCCTCATCGAGTCTGAGGGCGAACTGCTTCTGGTGCGCAAACCGCTATGGCACGAGGTTACCTCGGCCAACCGACTTAAGTTACTGGAGCGAATCGCCGCCGCCGGTACCCGGCTTTTAAACAAACGGTCGGAAATTACATTCGACGACGTGTGCGCAGCCCGAAATCGAGCTTGCCCGTAGGAACGGTGCGACGGCACGACATCGGTCATCCCGAATCGCGCAGACGATGAGGGACCTCACATCAAGTAATTGACCACACAAACGTCGCTTGCGTGACGCTTCCATTTAGGTGAGGTCCCTCGCTTCGCTCGGGATGACGCGCGTGCTATGGTTGCTATTGCGTCTACTTGCGGACAAGTAAATTATGTCCTGTCATTTCTTTTGGCTGGGGCAGGCCGAGCAGGAACAACAGCGTAGGCGCGACATCGGCCAAGATTCCATCATGGCAAACAAAATTTGCCGCGTCTTTCGCAACGTAAATGACATGCACAAGGTTGGTGGTGTGCGCGGTGTTGGGTGAGCCGTCGGGATTCCGCATCAATTCACAATTGCCGTGGTCCGCCGTAATCAGACCTTTTCCATCAAGCTCCAGCAATTTCGGAACGATCCGAGCGACGCAGGCATCTACTGTTTCAACCGCCTTTATCCCGGCTTCAACCACCCCGGTATGACCGACCATGTCCGGATTAGCGAAGTTTAGAATGATTAGATCGTAATTCGCCATTCGCGCGCAAACTTCATCAGTGACCTGCAGCGCGCTCATTTCCGGCTGCAAATCGTAGGTCGCGACTTTGGGCGAAGGCACTATTTTGCGCTCTTCGCCCGGGAATGCGCGCTCAACTCCTCCATTAAAAAAATAAGTGACGTGTGGATACTTTTCCGTTTCCGCAATACGTAACTGTGTCTTGCCGGCGGCACTGGCGACCTCGCCGAGGATATGCTCCAAATTTTCGGGCGCGAAAATGTAGGGTGACGGGTAGGTCACGTCGTACTGCGTCAACGTCACGAAATGGACGCGCGGCCAAACCCCACGATTGAAGCCATCAAATTTTTCGAAGAGAAAGGCCTGCGAAAGTTGACGGGCCCGATCAGCACGGAAATTGAAAAACAAGACGACATCGTTATCGCGCACGCGTTGTTCACCAGCGTATGCAAAAATTAGCGGCGGCATGAATTCGTCGGTTTTACCTTCCTTATATTTTGCCGCCACCGCCTCGGCTGGTGATGTCTTCACCTGCTCGCCCTGGCCAAGGACGATCGCGTCCCACGCCTTTTTGGTGCGGTCCCAGCGCCGGTCGCGGTCCATCGCAAAGTAACGACCGACGACGGTTACAATTTGCGCACCGCTTTTAGACAAAGCCTTTTCGCATTTGCGCAAAATCTCTGCCCCACCGGTAGGGGAGGCATCTCTTCCGTCGGTAAAGGCGTGCACAAAAATTTCTTTCGCTCCTGCCTCATGGGCGGCTTGGGCCAGCGCCAGGAGATGGAGATAATGACTGTGCACGCCTCCATCAGAAACCAGACCGAGCAAATGCAAACGATGGTTGCGCGCTTTTTGGAAGCTATCCTGGAGCACGGCATTGTGTGCCAGCTCGCCGGCGGCGAGCGCTTTGTTAATTCGCGTTAAATCCTGGTAAACGATCCGGCCCGCTCCAAGATTCAGGTGCCCGACTTCGGAGTTTCCCATCTGCCCTTCCGGCAATCCGACATCTTCGCCGCTCGCGCTTAATTTCCCCCTCGGGTAACTGGCGTAGAGCTGATCGTGGCAGGGCGTGTTCGCGAGCAAAGTAGCATCGCCATTTTCCTTCGCCCGATCGCGGCCACCGGGATTGATTCCCCAGCCATCACGAATAATCAGCATTACCGGCCCGCTCATCGCGCGCAATCTGCCGACCGGGCAAGACCAGACAAGCGATTTCCGATGGCGGCGGGATTGACAATGCGCTATCGGCTCATTCACATCGCGCCATGAAGTGGAGGAACCAGATACTCGCTCTAATCTGCCTTCTCGCCTTTGCCGCCCTGGGCGTTCTCTATTTTAAAAATTGGGTCGTGCAAAAACCTTTCGGGATCATTCTGTTCATTGGGGAAGGATTGACCGCGCAACGAACAGCGGCGACGCGGGTCTATATCGGGGGTGCAGACAATCCGCTGGCGATGGATCGTTTGGAATTTTCAGCGCGACTGCGCAATCACTCAGCCGATTTCGCAGCGCCAGATTCAGCTGCAGCCGCCTCCACCCTGGCAACGGGAACAAAAGTAAAGAACGGAACGATTTCTCTATCGGAATCGAGCGAGGCGCTGAGAACGATTCTAGAGCTCGCGCATGAGGAAGGTCGTGCTACTGGAATTGTGACTGACGGGGCGCTCACCAACCCAACCGCGGCAGCCTTCTATGCCCACGCTAACAACGCGAAACAGCCGCAAGAATTTGCCAACGCGCTGATCGAGCGGGATGCAGTCGACATTGCCCTGGGTGGTGGAGCAACGGAGTTTAAGAAAGAAAAGCTGGACCAGGCCCGGATTCGCGTCGTTCACAATTTGCCTGAGCTGGAACAAATCACGGAATGGCAACAGCCACGCCTTCTCGGACTCTTTGCGGCCAATGATCTGCCGTTTACCGACGAAGTCGCGGCGCGGACTGAGCAACCGTCCCTGGCAGATATGGTGCGACGGGCCATCGAACTTCTTCAGGTCAACCGTCACGGTTATATTTTGGTTGTGGACGCCCATTTGATGGCCTCGGCGGCGTGGCAAAATTTGGGCGAACGGACGCTGCGCGAAACGGCGGAGCTCGATCGCGCTGTCAAGATTGGACGGCAGTATGCTGGCAAAGATGCCGCAATCATCGTGTGCGGTGATGCGGCAATTGGCGGAATGAGCGTTAACGGGTATCCGTTTCGCTACGACAGCGGCGTCGCCATCCTCGGTCTAAACTCGGCCGGTCAGCCCTGGGTTACGTGGGCAACCGGACCTAATGGTGGGAAGAGCGGCGGAAACGTGGAGTCGCCTGGCACCCGAGATCTTTCCGCGCTTGAACCAGCCGCCATTCAAGCTCCATCTGCACTCAATTCGGTCGAAGATCCGATTGCCAACTCCACTGGCCTGGGAATGGAAAAACTTCGCGGCACAATTGATAATACGGAGGTGTTCGCGACCATTCGCGATGCGCTTTAATTAGGTGCGTAAATCGGGCGCACGGAAGGTCCGCTAGTCCGGTGAAGGCGGAGCGCTGCGACGCCGCAACTGGGCTCGCACAAGGGAGTCCTCCTCCAAGTCCTTACGGGCTTGTTGGCACAACTCTTGGGATAAAGACAAATGGTGGAGGTCGAGGCAATTCAGGCGCCGGCCCTTCGCCGGGGGCCTGCTCTTCCGCGGGTCCTTCCCGCGGAATCTCCTTGCTGAAGTCTTTTGCATCCTTCGAATCGCGAACAGTCTTGCCGTCCGAAGTATCGGAAGGGTTGTTTCCAATAGTATTTGCCGCCAGCAGCCTCGCGTTGCTGGCTGGGCCGAAGACAGCAACTTCAGCGACAGAGAAATTTGCATTCCGCGTGGACGGTGTCCATACCAGCATGACATAGCGACCGGTGGTCTCCTCGAAATCGACCGCGACCCGACCACTTCCATCATCATTGCCGGTGCCGACCGTCCGAAATGCGGCGAGCGTCTGTGGATCGATCCGCAAGCTCGATTCCAGATTTCCGGTGTTATTGCCCGGCAAGGCACCGAGCAGATAAAATGTCACCGTGGCCGAGCTGGGAGTCGAGAAAGTTGAAATACGGTTAACAGACACGGAACGGCCCAGATCAATTATCGCGGCCGGAGCTGCGTCGCTGGCGGCAAACCCGTACGCCGTGCCAGGCTGACCATCGATCATGTTGTAGGCGAGTTTTAAATCATCGCCTGAACTAACAAAAATTGTGCGCGCTCTTGCGTGCAAATCAGCAAGATTGTAATTAGCCTTCGACCTGGCGTCAGCGGAACTGGCGGCCGCAATCTTTCGCGCGCGCGGCATAGTGAAACCAGAAACCGGCGCTGCGGAATAAATTCCGAGGCTAATGATGCGGCCGGGGCTGCGTACATTAAAGGTCAGTCGAACATACTTTGCCTCAGCGGGGCCGATCCTGGCGGAGATTAATCCACTGGAAAGTTCCTCTTGCCCGGCGTCGTGCCATTGCGGGCTTTCAGGTGAGAGTTTTGCGCTAGACATGGCGATAGTAACCGTCCCCTTCGCCTCGCTGTTAAGGAATGCAATGCTGTCGATATTCTCGATTTGAGCGAGCGAGATCAGAAGTCTAGTTGTGCCGGTTCTAAGCCCGTAAACCGATGCCGGATCACCGGAAAGGAATGGAACCGAAGAGGAGGCATCGTCTGGCACGTCGCTCTCGATTTGGGCGCCAAGATCGAACCGGGCCAGATTTTGCGGGTAGTTAGGAGCCTGCGCCACTGTCAGGAGCGGAACTTTTTGCAACACCAGGTCAGCGCCGCTGATTGAGATGGCAATTCCGAAGCCAAGAAAAAAGGTTGAAGCGCGTAAAAAATAGTGCCGCTTCGCCGCCATACCCCCCATTCAATAGCACGTTATCCAATCCTCTCCCGATCTGACAAGCGAAAATTGCCGGCCGGTTGACATCTGGCCTTAATAATACCAGACCAGCTACCGCAATCTGACGGAAGTAGAAAACTTTTGAATTACAGACGCGCGTACAATGACGTTGCTGCAGCCGCCCGATACTTTCGGCTGCCGGCGTAGGCGTAATAGGGCACGTATGAGTTTTCCGGTATCTCATTGATCGCCTGGGCAACCCAATTGATCGTTGGATCGAGGACAAAGGTCACGGATGCGCTCGTCCATTCAACCCAGGTGTGGGTGCAGCGGCTCACCGGAGTGCGTTTGCCGATTACCAGACGCAGATTACGCGCACCATTTTCTCGCATTCTTTGATAAAGTGCGACTGCTTTTCCCTTGCAATCCGCAGTTGGCGCGTGGGCAATCTCATTCGGCGTTTTCCACTCCATCGAATAGCTGTAGGGAATTGCACGCAGCTCGCCTATCCACTGATTAACAAGGGACAGGGGCAGAACGGAATGATGAAGAGAAGTTGGCGCGTTCAAGACTGGCTGAATTCGCGCCATCTGATGATCGTAAGGCGTCTTTTTGGCGGTGACGAGAAGTGAATCGGCAAAGCAAGTAGCAATGGAGAGAGCGGAAAAGGCGGCGACCAGAAAAAGAATGCGCCTTGGGCGGAACGGAACAATGCTTACCAAGACCATGGTACTTATGGTTCATATGAGCACTGTCTATGCCACTATATCTCCTTATCAGCCGGCGCTTCCGCCCTTTTGCGCTCTCCTAACCCGTTAACGCTTAACACTTTCCCGATACGGCTCACTTGCTTTGTAACCGGCAAGCTCTCGTTGCAATGCGCTGGCAAGCGGGCTTTGCCGGTCGGTGAGCGATAAAGCGAGTTGCCCCACTTCAACCGCCGTGCCGAATTGCCCTACATTCGCATGGGCCGCCGCCAGCGTTCGAAGAATGATCGGGTTGTTGCGACCCGAAAATTCATTTGCTCTCTGAGCAAGCTCGAGCGCCTTTGTGCCATCTCGAAATGCCGGATCCGAATAGGTTGCTAATATCCAGGCCAGGTTATTCAGGGCGGGAACAGATCGCGGCGCGATCTCCAGTGTTTTTTTGTACTGCTCAATCGCGTTCCCAATTTCACCCTTTTGAAGAAAAGCATTGGCAAGGATAGTGTGAGCGTCTGCGTGCTCAGGCTGTGTCGATAGGACAGCCTGGCAATGAAAGATTGCTTTGTCGATTTCACCTTTCTTCAGAAAGGCGCTGCTAAGATTATAGTGAGCGGTAACGTAATAAGGCCGTATCGCCAACGCTTTTTGGTAATGAACAATCGATTCGTCGATTAATCCCTTTTTGAAAAGAGCGTTGCCGAGAGCAACCTGGGCCTCTGGGTCGTTAGGTTGAATCGTTACTGCCCTCTGGCAATGGAAGATTGCGGCATCGATTTCCCCTTTTTGGAGAAGAGCGTTGCCAAGATTATAATCGGCCTCTGCAAAATCGGGGCTCATTTCCAGCGTTTTCCGGTAATGAGCAATCGCTTCGTCAATCTCGCCTTCCTGTGAAAGAACGATGCCCAAATTATTATGAGCCATCCAGCAACCAGGATTTCTGGCAATCGTGGTCCGCCAGAGCGCTTCGATGTCAGAGTACATCCCGCTTTGGCGCCAGGTGGACACGGCGAGCGCTGCAACAATACAAACCGCTGCGCCGAAGATGAAATGACGGCTCTCTTTGAACGAAGCGGCCAAAGTTGTGATACCGGCGGACGCAAGCGCGATTGGACCGATGCTGGCCAGGTATTGGTAATGATCTGCCACAAAGGTGTAGCGAAAGGTATAGAGCATGATGAAGCCGAGTACCGGGCTAAGTGTCGCTACAAAAAATAACGCTGCGACTTCGAGGCTGCGTCCCACATACCTTCTTGCGAAGGATATCGCAGCGCATAATCCGCCTAGAGCGGCCAACCATGCATACTCCAACAGGTGCGTCGGTGAGACTATCCATCGCGGATAAATGAAAGTAAGGTTCGATGGCCAAAATAGTTTGCCCAGGTAGAACCAGATAGCTCGGCTGGCAATCAGAAGACGCTCGGGTGGACTTATGGCGAAAAGGGGCCCGTGCGTGCCTTGATGGTAACGCTCCCACCAAACTGTCAATAAACCCATGCCAAGCGCGAGAACTACAAAGGGAACAAGTTGCACCAGCTGGCGTTGGTTGATTCGCCGTCCCTGCAACCACAAGATTAAGAGCAGCGCGGCTGGAAGCGTACAGGCGGTCGTTTTACTGAAAAGGGCCAAGGCATAAAGCAGCAGTGCCAGAACGTAAAAAAACCAGCGATGCTTCGTTTGTTTATCGACAAATTCAACCCAGGCACGAATCGTGAGCAGAAAGAAAAGTCCCATTAACACATTTTTCCGTTCGGTGATCCATGCGACCGATTCGACTTGTACCGGATGAAGTGCGAAAATTGCGCTAGCCAGCCAGGCGCCGGGCACGCGCAAACGGGCCAGTAAACTCCACAGAATCAGCGCATTCGCGATATGAAGCAAAATATTGACCAAATGATAACCGGTCGGGTTAAGTCCCCACCAGGCGCGTTCAAAGCGAAACATGGTGTAAACGAGTGGGAAGTACTGAGAGGGAGAATCCAACGAGAACCAAATCCGGCGCAAACCGTCCGGAGCGGTCAGCAACTCGTTGTTAGTTATGTAAGCATCGTCGTCCCAAATGAAACCGCCGTGCCACGCCGGCTGGTAAGCCAAAATCGTGGTGACAGCCAAAAGCAGCGCCAAGAGGAGATAGTCTCGCTTGGGACGGGCTAGATATCTAAAGAGCGCATTCTGCATTTGTTATTGGATACTTCGTAATGGGTCTGCCTAAAATGCTATCCAGTTCCCGATCTTCAAGTATGCATCCTCGCTGCTTACCAGTCTCAACGCTTTCCTGTTGCGGGTGTTTACGGACAATTTAGACCTCTAGAAAGTAGTAAAGTTACTCTAGTAATTGATGCTTAATTCATGAGATCCCGAGATAAAAGAACCCGCAGTGGAGTGGGAGTTTTATCGCAAATCATCCGCGTGTGAAGAACGATCAGGACAAGATTCTTCGCATCACCTGGTGGGTGCTTGCGGTGGCTGTTTTCAGTCTGACTACTGCAGTAAGAATTCGACTGCTTGGAATTCCGCTCGAACGCGACGAAGGAGAATACGGTTACGCCGGTCAACTTCTCTTACAGGGTATTCCGCCTTACAAGCTGGCTTATAGCATGAAGTTTCCGGGAACTTACGTCGCCTACGCGATTACGATGTTTCTTTTCGGACAAACAATCACCGCAATCCATCTGGGGCTATTGTTCGTTAACAGCGCAACCAGCGCGCTCATCTTTTTCATCGGAAAACGACTGCTTAATTCTACTGTTGGGATTGCCGCCGCGGTCAGTTATGCACTTCTTTCTCTCAGCCCATCAGTGCTCGGGCTGGCGGGGCATGCAACTCATTTTGTCGTGCTACCGGTGCTCGGCGGCGCATTCTTGTTACTAAACCAGCAGAATCAATCAGGCCGGGGCCGGCTCTTCCTCAGCGGTTTGCTGATGGGGCTTGGGCTTCTCATGAAGCAACCCGCATTATTTTTCATCCTCTTTGGAGCGATTTATCTTTTTCTTGCCGATGCTCGCGCCGGTTTAGTCTTACCACAAACCATTCTACGAAACCTGGTATTCGCTGGAGGGGCGGTAATCCCACTGGTGATTACCTTTCTTGCTCTCTGCTACGCCGGCGTGTTTGCCAAGTTTTGGTTTTGGACAATCCACTATGCGCACGAGTACGGAACCCTTGTTTCGATGTCAGATGTGCGCCAGATCCTTATTCACAGCGTCAGGGACGCGATTGGACCAAACTGGCCACTCTGGATATTGGCTGGAATCGGTTTATTCACCTGCTTCTTGAACAGATCAACCGGAAAGAGCACCGGTTTCCTCCTTGGATTGCTCATTTCCTCAATATTGGCAGTCTGCCCGGGCTTCTATTTTCGATCACATTACTTTATTCTACTTCTGCCTGCCGTCGCCTTATTCGCCGGCGTAGCAGTCAACAACATCTCAAGCGTATTGCGCCGCCAGATCACTGCGGTTCGGTTTTTCCCCATTCTTTTACTTGCATCGTGCATAGCTTTTCTTGTCTATGGTCAGCGCGATCTTTTTTTTCGATTTTCTCCAGTAGAAATCTCACACACCATCTACGCTGGAAATCTTTTTCCCGAGACAATCAAAGTTGCGGAATACGTCCGCGATCATACGGACCCTTCCGACACCATCGCGGTGTTAGGATCGGAGCCTCAGATTTACTTTTACTCCCACCGTCATTCCGCGACCGGCTACATTTATACTTATCCGCTAATGGAGCCACAGACATATGCGCGCCAGATGCAAAGCGCGATGATTCATGAGATCGAATCGGCAAAACCGAAATATCTGATTTCCGTTACCGTCGATACCTCCTGGTTGCATTCGCCTCGATCTGAAAACCGAATCTTTGAATGGGCTCAGCGGTACATCGCCGACAATTATGTTCCAGTCGGTTTCGTCAACATGATGGCCCCGAATCGAGTTGAATATTATTTCGACGCTATCCCGCAACAGGTGCCGCAGTTGGGAGAGTTTATCTTGATTTACCGACGAAACCCCTGATAACTGGATTTCAGAATAACATCGCGCCCTGTCACGCTGGAAGCCCGCTGCGCGATCTCAACCCGAGAAATGGCTACCCGTCATCGTAGAACTGTCGGTCAGTCGAGCAAATCCAGAGCCGTTCGCCAGCGGCGCGGTTTTTCTTTAAAGGGTCGCGGGCAGACACCGTCTCGCTCGCAAGTCGTTTTGGTTTACCTCTTTTTGGGCGCAATCACGTGGTTGATCTTTGGTCAGACAGTTAGGCATGATTTTGTCAACTTCGATGACCACGTCTACATTTACGATAACCCATTGGTCACAGGGGGTCTGACTACTAGTGGAATAGTCAGTGCCTTTACCCACCCACACGCGCGGAACTGGCATCCCCTAACGACAATTTCACACATGCTGGATTGCCAGCTGTATGGTCTAAATGCCGGGGGCCATCATTTCACCAGCGTCGCATTACACACCATCGCGGTGCTGTTGTTATTTCGAGTGCTGCGTGGGATCACGGGAGCACTCTGGCCAAGCGCTTTAGTGGCGGCATTGTTTGCAATTCACCCCTTGCACGTTGAATCCGTGGCATGGGTGAGTGAGCGAAAAGATGTGCTTAGCGCCGTCCTTTTCATGCTCACGCTGGCCGCATATGTTCGTTATGCACGAGCACCTTCCCTTTGGCGCTATTTTATTGTCTTAATGATTTTCGCGCTTGGCCTGATGTCCAAGCCAATGCTGGTAACAGTTCCGTTCGTTTTCTTGTTACTTGATTACTGGCCCCTGCGGCGATTTGACAAGGTCGAGCGGTTCAAGCCTGGACGCGGCATTACCAGCTCGCTGAATCAAGGACTGGGCTTCCTGTTTTTGGAGAAGACACCGTTGTTGGTCCTTTCCGGGCTGTCTTGTCTGGTTACAATATGGGCGCAGAATCAGGCTACCGGATCATTGGAGCAGCTGCCCTTTACCTGGCGGCTGAGCAACGCACTAGTTAGTTACATCGAGTATTTGCGGCAGACATTCTGGCCGGCGCGACTGGCCGTTTTCTACCCCTATCCGAACAATCCAGTCTCGATCTGGAAGGTTACCCTGGCGAGCGCGTTTCTCCTCACTGTTTCTGCAATGGCGATTTTCTTGCGAAAGAAACGTCCTTATGTCCTTACCGGATGGTTCTGGTATGTCGGTATGCTGGTGCCGGTCATCGGGATCGTTCAGATTGGCGAACAAGGACACGCTGACCGTTATACCTACCTGCCTCACATCGGTCTCTTTCTACTGATCGTCTGGGGAGCAGCAGACCTTGCAAAAACGTGGCATCTTCGAAGGGAGTATCTCTGGCTTGCGGCAACGCTAACCATCGCAGTTTTAAGCTACGGCGCAGCTGTTCAGACGTCGTTCTGGAAGAATAGCGAACGGCTTTGGGATCATACTCTTTCCGTGACCTCGAATAACGACTTCGCCCATAATAACCTTGGATTTTTTCATCTGCGGCGCGGTGAACTGGACAAAGCCATTTCACATTTCGAGACGGCGCTAAAAATTAGATCGGGCAAGAGTCAGACGCGTTACAACCTGGGGACGGCTCTCGTTCATGTGAATTTGGCCAACGCTCTCGCTCGCGAAGGAAGACCAGAGGAGGCGATCGTCCACTACGAGCAAGCGGTAAAGCTACGACCTGATTATGGCGACGCCTATTACAACTTTGGCAGTGTGCTCTTTCAACAAGGCCGGATCGACGATGCGATCGCGCAATGGCAAAAAGCCTTGGCTATACAGCCTAATGATGCCGCGGCCCATACGAGTCTTGGGAACGCCTTGCTACAAAAGGGCTTGCCGGAACAGGCGATCGTTCATTATCAAACCGCGCTGCAGGTTGATCCGAGGGAAGTCAATGCTCGTAATAACCTGGCGTGGGTGCTGGCCACGTCTTCCGATCCTTCGATTCGGAATGGAGCGAAGGCAGTCAGTCTCGCCGCAGAGGCGGTAGAGATTTCCGGCGGCAAGGATGCGATTTTTGTTCGGACGCTGGCTGCGTCTTACAGCGAGTGCGGCAAATTTGCCGACGCGATCGCCGCGGCCGAAAAAGGCCAGAAGATAGCGATCTCGCGTGGTGATTCCGATCTGGCGAGAACGCTTGAGAAAGACATTGCCCTTTATCGAGCAGATATCCCGCTTCGCCAGCCGGCGCTCCATTAGAACAGCATCGCCTCATCGCGACCAAGTTCCCTCGGTGCTGGGTAACCGGACCTTCACTGTAGGGCCTTCCCCGCAACAGATAGGAGAAACAAAACGGCCGGACCCCCGTGAGAGGTCCGGCCGCTGTTTGAGTGTTTCGGTCTGTCTTAGAAGCGTTTCTTCAGGCCGACGTACCAGAACCGGCCTCTGACATCAGCCAGCGATTCGTCGTAATTGTTCTCGAACGCTCCGGCGACAAACGGCGGATCGGCATCGAACACGTTCTGCATTCCGAGCGTGACGGTTGTGCCATTCAACCATGCGCGCCATCCGCACTCGCTATATGTAGCGGTGCTGACGGGCATCACGTTCTTATCCTTTCCGTCCTTCATCTTCACGTTTTTACCGCCGTCCTTGGAGTAACCAGGCACTGGCTCAACGACTGGTGTCGGCATGTTAAACGTGTAGGAGGCGAGCAGATCAAGAGTCGTCCACTCCCGTATCTTGCGGTCAAAGCCCTCCAGCTGGTCGTCATTATATTGGCCAGTCCAGTGGACCGTGGCACCGACATCCAAGCCGTTCATCCAACTGTCATGCGGACCATGATAGAATAGACTGGCGAAGGCTCGGTTACGCGGCAGCGAACTGGTCAAGGCAAACCCGCTCGGCACAAACTCACCAGCAATGCCAAACGGTTTCTGCTGGGGATTAACCTGCAATTCAAACCGGGACAACCAGGTCCCGTTCACAGTGTAGGTGAACTGACCCCAATCGCCGTGTCCAAAGATCGACGTATCCAGGATATAAATTACCTCGTAATCGAGACCTTCCAAGACCGCCCCAGCAAGGTTGGCGTTTGGATCGATAATGAGCGTGGCCGCGCCAAGATCCGGTCCACCATTGGGGGCCGGTCCAGCTCCCGCCGGAGGCGCGGATCGCGTGACCAGACCCGGGAGATTGTGCTCGATAATGAATTGCCCTCCGAGAATCGAGGCAATCGAGCGCATGTCGATATGCCACCAATCGGCGCTTACGGTCAGGCCCTTGAGCCATTTCGGGCTGTAAACCAATCCGTAGGACCATTCGTAAGCAACTTCAGGTTGCAGGTTCGGATTGCCGAGTTGGCGCTCCTCCACCTGATTTTGGGTGAAGTTGGAGAATGGATCGGTAATCCTAGGGAAGCTCTGGGTTGAGGCAGGCGAAATCTCGAACAACTGCGGAGCATGGAACCCTTCGCTGTAGCTCCCACGCAGGGTGAGTTCCTGATCAATCGGTTGCCAGCGAACCGAGAACTTCGGTCTCTGGGTATCGAACTGCGAGTGCCCCGCACCTATGACTGAGGTCGCAGCCGTGTTCTGCGAGTACCATTCCTCGCGCTCGGCAAGGTCGAACTCCAGGCTATAGGCGCCGGGGAAGTTCCACGTTGGGCTGGTCACCGGAATACGCACTTCCTGGTAGAAGCCCCAGACATCTCGATTTACTCTTGAGGCCTCCACGTCGGTGGAGCCAATCGTGTTAAAGGTGGTGTTTAGCGAGTCGGGTGTATCCTCGTATCGCTCTCCTCGATATTCGGCACCGAGAGCAAACGAGACCGGTCCGGCCGGAAGATTGAACAAATCGCCGTTCATATTGAAATAGGCCATGGGCGTTTCAAATATCGCGGTATCATGCAAAGTAACATAGACTCTGGAGCGCGCGATGGCGGTCTGTTGGTTCGTCCCTTGGAAGTTTAAGAACGGATTGAACGCCGTAGCCGGGTCGGTATCCAGGAGCGCGTCCCGCAAGCCGGGCTGACTGACAACACCTTGCGAGAGATTTGTTGCTTCCTCCCGGGAATAACGGAAGCCCAATTCCCAGTTCCATGTTTTAAAGTAATCACCAAATTCTCCCATCTCGCCCTTAAGGCCGGCGTCAAACAGCATATCTTGTTTGGTGGTGGGAGTTGTCCGATTGCCCTCTTCCAACGAACGATATGTAATGCCCGTCGTCACCGGAATTCCGGCATTAGGTGAGCCGGCAGGCAAGGTCGCGTCGGCAACGGTGAACGGGTTAAATGGGTTTGTAAGTGGCACGCTGATGCCGACTGGGCTAAACCCAGTTCCTAACGCAGTGTGAAACGGATCGGGCGTAAAGGGAGTGGGCGCCGCGGCAGATTCAAAGTATGATCGAGTATACTTAAAGTCCGCAAATACGGTCAGGTATTTGTCGCACAGATCGCGTGTGAACGAACCATAGAAGCTTTGACGATCCGAAGCTGGAATCGCTGGGGTGAGAGCCGCGAAATTAAATGCAATAAAGTTTGAATTGTAAAGAGGCGTGTTATGGCCAGGAAAGGGAATACCGACACCGCTTCCTTCATCGATCTTAGTGTACTGCGGATCGGTATCAGCGTTTGGAAACGCGTGTGGTGTGGGAGCAGCGAATTGCGGATTCAAAAAAAACTGAGTGCCCGCGCCGTCTGAAAAACCGCCACCGGGCTTGTTGACGCTGCGGATATCACCGCCGCCAAACGGTATCGAATTTCCGTTACTAGTAATATTACGGTCACGGCTGTAAATGGCCTGCCGATCATAGGCATCGGCAACGATCAGGATGTCGGTTTTGTCATCTCCCGTGCCTGCCTTCAACCATGCTTCTGTTTCGCGCGCATCATTGGAAGCTCCCAGATTGGTATTCCCAAACGTGCCTCCGATCTCGAGACCGCGGAATTTGTGTATCAAGATGATGTTGAACACACCCGCAATCGCGTCGGATCCATAGATAGCCGAAGCGCCATCCTTCAGAATTTCGATGCGGTCGATCATCGGGAATGGAATCAGGTTGATGTCCACGCCAACGCCATTTGGATCCGGCGCGACGCGTTTCCCGTCCACCAGCACCAAGGTTTCCTTGGGCAGAAGGCCGCGGAGGTTGGGGATGACGGCACCATCACCGCCATTGGCGATGTTTTGGTTGACCGTTCCGCCCGCCTCGATCGGCAGTTTGTTGAGCAAATCGGTTTGGTTCATGACGCCCAACTTCTGAATATCTTCCGTGCGGTAGGTGTCCACCGCAGTCGGGCCCGTCTCTTCCGACGTCGGAATATTCGAGCCGGTGACAATGACGCGCTCGGCCGTGGCTTCAGCGGCCGGTGCCGGTGCTCCCGGGGCCTCCGGGGTTTGAGCAAATGTATTTGCTACGAAGAAAAGTGAAAATCCGGCGCTTGCAACAGAGGCAAGACGAACGAATTCGATTTTAATTCTCCGATTTGTTTTAGGTAGTTTCTCCATGGTTTTTGCTAGGTTTAGGCTAGGTTTAGGGTTAGGCATTATCAACATTTCAAGGGGTGACAAGTTTTTTTTTTACTTTTTTTGAACATTTATTCGCCGTAAGATATTGTATTACAACAATTTATAGGCGACGCTTGACAGACTTTAGCTGACAAACAGGCTTTGGAAACTCAAACGCGGTCTCCACTTCGTAACCGGCGAGAAAAGGTGAGTTCTGTCGGGGCGAGCCTTAATTAACGGGAATAGGCCGAAGGGTTCCTAGTTCCGCTAGATTAGCCATCGCCTCAATCGAGGGGCAAGTTCCCCTCGTGCTGCGCAACTCTACCTGGGCCTAAAAGGCCCTCCCGCAAACAGAGCAGAAACAAAACGGCCGGACCCCGTCAGAGGTCCGGCCGCTGTTTGAGTGTTTCGGTCTGTCTTAGAAGCGTTTCTTCAGTCCGACGTACCAGAACCGGCCTCTGACATCAGCCAGCGATTCGTCGTAATTGTTCTCGAACGCTCCGGCGACAAACGGCGGATCGGCATCGAACACGTTCTGCATGCCGAGCGTGACAGTTGTACCGTTCAACCACGCGCGCCATCCGCACTCGTTATATGTAGCCGTGCTGACAGGCATCACGTTCTTATCCTTTCCGTCCTTCATCTTCACGTTCTTACCGCCGTCCTTGGAGTAACCAGGCACTTCCTGAACGACTGGAGCCGGCATGTTAAACGTGTAGGAGGCGAGCAGATCAAGCGTCGTCCACTCCCGCACTTTACGATCAAAGCCCTCGATGATGTCGTCATTATATTGGCTAGTCCAGTGGACCGTGGCACCGACATCCAGGCCATTCATCCAACTGTCATGCGGGCCATGATAGAACAAACTGCCGAAGGCTCGGCTACGCGGGAGCGAACTGGTCAGAGTAAAGCCCGTCGGCACAAACTCACCATTAATGCCAAACGGCTTCGACTCTGGATTAACTTGCAACTCGAATCGCGACACCCAGGTCCCGTTCACAGTGTAGGTGAACTGACCCCAATCGCCGTGTCCGAAGATCGACGTATCCAGGATATAGATCAACTCGTAGTCGAGACCTTCCAAGACCGCGCCACCAAGGTTTGAGTTTGGATCGATAATGAGCGTGACGGGCCCAACAAAGCCCGGCGGGGCAGGCGCACGGGTTACCAGCCCAGGAAACGAGCTTTCATGATCGAGAATGAATTGCGATCCGAGAAGCGCCGCAATCGAGCGCATGTCGATATGCCACCAATCGGCGCTCATCGTCAGGCCCTTGAGCCATTTCGGGCTGTAAACCAATCCGTAGGACCATTCGTAGGCAACTTCCGGTTGCAGGTTGGGATTTCCGATTTGGACCTCCTCCACCTGCACATCAGTTGGATTGTTGGGTGGGGTGGACGGCAGGAGTCCGCCGCCGAGGGGCTTGGGATTGTGTGGATCGGTAACCGCCGGGAAGCTTTGGGTTGACGCCGGCGAAATCTCGAACAGGCTCGGAGCATGAAACCCTTCGCTGTAGCTCGCACGCACGGTCAGCTCCTGGTCAAGCGGTTGCCAGCGAACCGAGAACTTCGGTCTCTGGGTATCGAACTGTGAGTGCCCCGCACCTACGACTGAGGTCGCAGCCGTGTTCTGCGAGTACCATTCCTCGCGCTCGGCAAGATCGAACTCCAGGCTGTATGCGCCGGGGAAGTTCCACGTTGGGCTGGTCACTGGAATACGCACTTCCTGGTAGAAGCCCCAAACATCTCGATTAACTCTTGAGGCTTCCAAGTCGGTGGATCCAATCGTGTTAAAGGTGGTGTTTAGCGAGTCGGGTGTATTCTCGTAGCGCTCTGCCCGATATTCGCCACCGAGAGCCATCGAGACCGGTCCCGCCGGAAGATTGAACAGATCTCCGTTCACATTGAAATAGGCCTGAGGCGTTTCAAAGGTAGCCGTATCGTGCAAAGTAACATAGACGGCTGCACGCGCCGCGGCAGTCTGTTGTTGCACCCCACTGAAGTTTAAGAAGGGATTAAACGCCGTAGCCGGGTTAGTATCCAAGAGCGCTTCCCGCAAGCCGGGCTGGCTCACAACACCTTCCGAAAGATCTGTCGCCTCCTGCCGAGAATAACGGAAACCCACTTCCCAGTTCCATGTTTTAAAGTAATCACCAAATTCTCCCATTTCGCCTTTAAGGCCGGCGTCAAACAGCATATTCTGTTTGGTGGTGGGAGATGTTCGGTTACCCTCTTCCAAGGAACGATATTTAACGCCCGTCGTCACCGGAACCCCGGCATTAGGTGAGCCGGGCGGCAAGGTCGCGTCGGCAACAGTGAACGGATTAAAGGCGTTTTGGAGCGGCACGCTGATGCCGGTCGGACTAAACCCAGTTCCTATCGCAGTGTGAAACGGATCAGGCGTAAAGGGAGTTGGCGCCAGGGCCGCATCAAAGAATGACCGGGTATACATAAAGTCCGCAAACACCGTCAGGTACTTGTCGCAGAGATCGCGGGTGAACGAACCATAGAAGCTTTGACGGTCCGCGGCGGGAATCGCCGGTGTCAGAGCCGCGAAATTGAATGCAAAAAAGTCCGAATTGTAAAACGGGCTATTATGGCCACCAGGGAGAGGTGCGAGCGGGTTTTGTCCGGGAAGCGGAAGATACTGCGGATCGGTCTGGGCATTTGCAGCGGAGTGCGGGGTTGGAGCGGCGATATTCGGATTCAAAAAGAAATTTCCGGCATCAGTATTAACTTGACCGGGTTTATTGCTGCTGCGCCCATCACCGCCGCCAAATGGTATCGCGTTCCCATTGGAGGTAAGGTTGCGGTCACGGCTGTAAATGGCGCCTCGATCGTAGGCATCGGCGACGATAAGGATGTCGGTTTTGTCATCTCCCGTGCCTGCCTTCAACCATGCCTCCACTTCGCGCGCATCATTGGAAGCTCCCGCGTTGGTGTTGCCATACGTGCCTCCGATCTCGAGACCGCGGAATTTGTGTATTAAGATGATGTTGAACACACCCGCAATCGCGTCGGATCCGTAAATAGCCGAAGCGCCATCCTTCAGAATTTCGATGCGATCGATCATCGGGAAAGGATACAGGTTGATGTCCACGCCAACTCCATTTGGATCCGGCGCGACGCGTTTTCCATCCACCAAGACCAAGGTTTCCTTGGGCAGAAGGCCGCGAAGGTTGGGGATGACGGCACCGTCACCGCCATTGGCGATGTTTTGGTTGATCGTTCCGCCCGCCTCGATCGGCAGTTTGTTGAGCAAATCGGTTTGGTTCATGACGCCCAACTTCTGAATATCTTCCGTGCGGTAGGTATCCACCGGAACTGGGCCGGTCTCCTCCGACGTCGGAATATTTGAGCCGGTGACAATGACGCGCTCGGCCGTGGCTTCAGCGGCCGCTGCCGGTGCTCCCGGGGCCTCCGGGGTTTGAGCAAATGTATTTGCTACGAAGAAAAGTGAAAATCCGGCGCTTGCAACAGAGGCAAGACGAACGAATTCGATTTTAATTCTCCGATTTCTTTCAGTTAGTTTCTCCATGGTTTTGGCTAGGTTTAGGGTCACGCATTATCAACATTTCAAGGGGTGGCAAGCTTTTTTTTTTATTTTTTTTGGCGTAAAGCGCTGTCCTACAGTAACTTATAGGCACGGCCCGACAGATTCTCCCGGACAAACAGGCTTCGGGAACTCAAACGCGATCTCCACTTCGTAACCGGCGAGAAAGGTGAGTTCTGTTGGGAACCAGCCTTAAATAACGGGAATAGGCGAAGGGCTGGATGTTGCTAAGGCATCGCTTAACCCGATCTCCAGATCTGACTGGAATCCCGCATCAGTCTGAAATGAGGCAAACTTTTTGGAAGCCTGGTTAGGGTGGTTCCTAGTTCCGCTAGATTAGCCACCGCGTCAATCGAGGGGCAAGTTCCCCTGGTGCTCGCAACTCTACCTGGGCCTAAAGGCTCTCCCGCAAACAGAGCAGAAACAAAACGGCCGGACCCCGTGAGAAGTCCGGCCGCTGTTTGAGTGTTTCGTTCTGTCTTAGAAGCGTTTCTTCAGTCCGACGTACCAGAACCGGCCTCTGACATCAGCCAGCGATTCGTCGTAATTGTTCTCGAACGCTCCGGCGACAAACGGCGGATCCGCATCGAACACGTTCTGCATTCCGAGCGTGACGGTTGTGCCATTCAACCATGCGCGCCATCCGCACTCGCTATATGTAGCGGTGCTGACAGGCATCACGTTCTTTTCTTTTCCGTCCTTCATCTTCACGTTTTTACCGCCGTCCTTGGAGTAACCAGGCACTGGCTCAACGACTGGTGTCGGCATGTTAAACGTGTAGGAGGCGAGCAGATCAAGAGTCGTCCACTCCCGCACTTTGCGATCAAAGCCCTCCAACTGGTCATCATTATATTGGCCAGTCCAGTGGACCGTGGCACCGACATCCAAGCCGTTCATCCAACTGTCATGCGGACCATGATAGAACAAACTGGCGAAGGCCCGGTTACGCGGCAGCGAACTAGTCAAGGCAAACCCGCTCGGCACAAACTCACCCGCAATGCCAAACGGTTTCTGATCCGGATTAACCTGCAATTCAAACCGGGACAACCAGGTCCCGTTCACAGTGTAGGTGAACTGACCCCAATCGCCGTGTCCGAAGATCGACGTATCCAGGATATAGATTAGCTCGTAGTCGAGACCTTCCAAGACCGCCCCAGCAAGGTTGGCGTTTGGATCGATAATCAGCGTGGCCGCGCCAAGATCCGGTCCACCATTGGGAGCGGGTCCAGCTCCCGCCGGAGGCGCGGATCGCGTGACCAGACCCGGGAGATTATGCTCGATAATGAATTGCCCTCCGAGAATCGAGGCAATCGAGCGCATGTCGATATGCCACCAATCGGCGCTTACGGTCAGGCCCTTGAGCCATTTCGGGCTGTAAACCAATCCGTAGGACCATTCGTAAGCAACTTCAGGTTGCAGGTTCGGATTGCCGATTTGGCGCTCCTCCACCTGATTTTGGGTGAAGTTGGAGAATGGATCGGTAATCCTAGGAAAGCTCTGGGTTGAGGCAGGCGAAATCTCAAACAACTGCGGAGCATGGAACCCTTCGCTGTAGCTCCCACGCACCGTCAGTTCCTGATCAAACGGTTGCCAGCGAACCGAGAACTTCGGTCTCTGGGTATCGAACTGTGAGTGCCCCGAAGGTACGACTGAGGTCGCAGCCGTATTCTGCGAGTACCATTCCTCGCGCTCGGCCAGGTCGAACTCCAGGCTGTAGGCGCCCGGGAAATTCCAGGTTGGGCTGGTCACCGGAATACGCACTTCCTGGTAGAAGCCCCAAACATCTCGGTTTACTCGTGAGGCCTCCAGGTCCGTGGCGCCAATCGAATTAAAGGTGGTGTTTAGCGAGTCGGGCGTGTCCTCGTAGCGCTCCCCTCGGTATTCAGCACCGACCGCGAACGAGACTGGTCCGGCTGGAAGATTGAACAGATCTCCGTTCATATTGAAATAGGCCATAGGCGTTTCAAATATGGCGGTATCATGCAAAGTAACATAGACTCTGGAGCGCGCGATGGCGGTCTGTTGGTTCGTCCCAGTGAAGTTTAAGAAGGGATTAAAGGCCGTAGCCGGGTCCGTATCCAGAAGCGCGTCCCGCAAGCCGGGCGCACTGACCACACCTTGCGAGAGATTTGTTGCTTCGTCCCGGGAATAACGGAAACCCAATTCCCAGTTCCAAGTTTTAAAGTAATCACCATATTCTCCCATCTCGCCCTTAAGGCCGGCGTCAAACAGCATATCGTGTTTGGTGGTGGGCGAGAATCGGTTACCCTCTTCCAAGGAACGATAGGTAATGCCCGTCGTCACCGGAATTCCGGGATTAGGTGAGCCGACAGGCGTGGTCGCGTCAGCAACGGTGAACGGGTTAAATGGGTTTGTAAGTGGCACGCTGATGCCGATTGGGCTAAACCCAGTTCCTAACGCAGTGTGAAACGGATCGGGCGTAAAGGGAGTGGGCGCCAGGGCCGCCTGAAAGTATGAGCGAGCATACTTAAAGTCCGCAAAGACGGTCAGGTATTTGTCGCACAGATCGCGCGTGAACGAACCATAGAAGCTTTGACGATCCGCAGCGGGAATCGATGGTGTGAGAGCCGCGAAATTAAATGCGATAAAGTTTGAATTGTAAAGAGGGGTGTTATGGCCAGGAAAGGGAATACCGACACCGCTTCCTTCATCGATCTTAGTGTACTGCGGATCGGTATTAGCGTTCGGAAACGCGTGTGGTGTGGGAGCAGCGAATTGCGGATTCAAAAAAAACTGAGTGCCGCCGCCGTCTGAAAAACCGCCACCGGGCTTATTGGCGCTGCGGATATCACCGCCGCCAAACGGTATCGAATTTCCATTGGAAGTAATATTACGGTCACGGCTGTAAATGGCCTGCCGATCGTAAGCATCGGCAACGATCAGGATGTCGGTTTTGTCATCTCCCGTGCCTGCCTTTATCCATGCCTCTGTTTCGCGCGCATCATTGGAAGCTCCCAGGTTGGTGTTGCCATACGTGCCTCCGATCTCGAGGCCGCGGAATTTGTGTAGCAAGATGATGTTGAACACACCCGCAATCGCGTCGGCTCCATAAATAGCCGAAGCGCCATCCTTCAGAATTTCGATGCGGTCGATCATCGGGAATGGAATCAGGTTGATGTCCACGCCAACACCATTTGCATTCGGCGCGACGCGTTTTCCATCCACCAGGACCAAGGTTTCCTTGGGCAGAAGGCCGCGAAGGTTGGGGATGACCGAACCGTCACCGCCATTGGCGATGTTTTGGTTGACCGTTCCGCCCGCCTCAATCGGCAGTTTGTTGAGCAAATCGGTTTGGTTCATGACGCCCAACTTCTGAATGTCTTCCGTGCGGTAGGTGTCCACCGGATTTGGGCCGGTCTCCTCCGACGTCGGAATATTCGAGCCGGTGACAATGACGCGCTCGGCCGTGGCTTCAGCGGCGGCTGCCGGGGCTCCCGAAGGGGGCGGTCCGCCGCCGAGCGGAGGGGCTTGACCAAATGTATTTGCGGCGAAGAGAAGTGAAAATCCGACGCTTGCAACAGAGGCAAGACGAACGAATTCGATTTTAATTCTTCGATTTGTTTTAGGTAGTTTCTCCATGGTTTTGGCTAGGTTTAGGCTAGGTTTAGGGTTAGGCATTATCCAACGTTTCAAGGGCTGGCAAGTTTTTTTTTCACTTTTTTGAAATTTTTTTTGAACGGCCCGAAAGGGCGATTTGTCTAGATTTGGTTGGATTGTGCAGATTTGATAGCAAGCTTCGGGCCGCTCTGTCACAAAGGATTCGATCCGCTGTTCTCTCCCAGAGTCATCGGGAGAAGCCCATCTCGGAGAGCGCTGGTCTGGTCGAAAAACAGGCTCATGTGCGCTGGTTCAAGGTAAAAGCCGAACTTGGCCGCCCTGGCTCCCCAGTCACCATTTTTCCGGGAGGCATTCCCTAACACACTGGGTAAGGAATGATCTGGTCGATTGCGCCCGGCCGACATTAGCGGGTGCTCGCTTTTGCTTGACCCGCAATCAAATCACTCGGCAGTTAGGCCTGAAGCAACACCATGCACGTCGCCGTAATCGAACCGCATCCCGCATTGCTTGGGCCGTTCGCAATTCTTCTCCTCTCTATTGCAATCTTTCCGCTGATTTCGCGGCAGCATTGGGAACGGCATTACCAAAAACTATGTGCGCTCCTGGCCGGGACAACGTGCGGCTACTACGTCTTTGTCCTAAACGGCGCGGCCCGCGTGCAGCATGCCGCCGGCGAATACGCGACTTTCATTGTTGTGGTCGGCACATTCTTTGTCGTGGCCGGCGCAATCCATTTACACATCCCGCGACCCGCCTCGCCGCTCGCAAACGTCACGTTCCTGTTCGGGGGCAGCATCCTGGCAAATTTTATCGGCACGATTGGCGCGTCGATGCTTTTGCTCCGCCCGTTTCTGCACATGAACCGCGGCCGGGGTAGCGCCATGCACGTCGCGTTTTTCATCTTCACCATCGGGAATCTCGGCGGTGCACTCCTGCCGGTCGGTCCCCCACTTTTTCTCGGTTATATTAAGGGTGTGCCGTTTTTATGGACGGCTCTCCATTGCTGGCCACAATGGCTTACCGCCACCGGTGCGCTGCTCGGCATTTTTTTTGTCGCTGATACGATTGCCTACTCAAGAGGGCCCTCCGTGGAAGTGCCCTCGACTCGTTTTCATTGCTACGGAAAATGGAATTTCGGCGCGCTTCTCGCACTTCTGCTCATTCTCGTTTTTGTTCCAAACGGCCTCCGTGAACCGTTGATGCTCATGGTCGCGGTGATTTCATATTTTTTCACTCCGCAGCGCGTCTTTGAAGCGAATGCGTTTAGTTGGCGGCCCCTCATCGAAGTGGCCTGGATTTTCCTCGGCATCTTTGGCACCATGATTCCAGTGCTCGATTACGCGGAATTGCACGCGAGTGATTTCCACCTCGTCAGTGATGCGCGTTTTTACTGGAGCACCGGTCTGCTCTCCGGCGTGCTCGATAATGCGCCCACCTATCTTACCTTTCTTACCGCCGCCCTCAGTCTCGATCATTTCGACGTCAATCGTCTTCCCGATGTCGCAGAATTTGCGTCGGGTCACGGAAGCCGCCTCGCCGCCATTTCGGTGGCGGCAACTTTTTTCGGCGGCCTCACCTACATCGGGAACAGTCCGAATCTGCTGATTCGCGCGATCGCGGAATCGCGCTACGTGCCGACGCCGGGATTTCTCGCTTATACTTTTAGGTACGCTCTGCCCATTCTGATTCCGGTCCTGGGACTGGTCGGCCTCATATTCTTCCGCGGCTGATTATTTGCGCGCCGAAGCGTGTCGCCTGACTATGACGCTCCAATGTTTACCGGGTTGATCGAGGAAACTGGGAGCGTCCTGTGGATTCGAGCGACCGATCGCGGGACGCAGTTGCAGCTGTCCGCTCCGCGGATCGCCGGCGATGTCCAAACCGGCGAGAGCATTTCGGTAAACGGCTGTTGCCTGACGGTGGAATCGCATCGGCATGAACTAATCACGTTCGATCTTTTGGAGGAAACGGTGGCGCGCACCAACCTCGGCGCGCTCAAGGCCGACAGCGTCGTCAATCTCGAGCGCGCTCTTGTCGCCGATGCACGCCTCGGAGGACATTTCGTTCAGGGTCACATCGATTGCACCGCCAGCATTATCGATTTTGCAGAATCAGATTCTCGCCTCGAGATCGCCTTGCCCGAAGATCGCGCGCGCTATGTGGCAGAAAAGGGATCAATCGCAGTCAACGGGATCAGCTTAACCGTTGCAGAAATGAAGCCGGCGAGCTTTGTCACCTGGATCATTCCGCATACACGTCGTCACACCAACTTAATAAATGCTCAGGCAGGCGACTTGGTAAACGTCGAGTTCGATATTCTGGCCAAATATGTCGAGCGAATGCTGGACGCGCGAGGCGCGAGCGTCACTTCGCTCCGAGTCCGCTGAGAATGGCGAGAATAGTGCGCAGTAGAATCTTTAGATCGAGTGCGATTAATTACCTGTTCAGTTTCTGTTTACGCGGAAGCAACGAAGAATTATAAATTATGAGCGCGCCCCGCAGAATCAAAATTCCGACCTGCGCTCTCGTCGGTGTGATCGCCTCCGCCGATGAACTGCGGCTTGCAACCGGAATGCGCGCGCCGCCGGACTTGTTTGAACTGCGGCTCGATCATCTTCCGCATCTGCGCGAATCGCAATTGTTGAAACTTCGCCAGCCTCTTATTATCACGGCACGGCATCCGGCCGAAGGCGGCAAGAAGGTGCGGTCTGCCCGTCGAGATCTGCTGCTGAAATTTCTGCCTCGGGCGAAATTCGTCGATGTTGAATTGCGCTCATTGCATGAGTTGGGCCCGGTGTGGGACGAAGCGCGCCGCCTGCGTGTTGGCCGAATTTGTTCGTTTCATGATTTCAAGCGCACCCCTGAATCTGCTGTTCTGCATAAAAAATTGCTCCGTGCCCGCAAAGCCGGCGCCGATGTGTTCAAAGTTGTCACTCGCGCTGAAGACTTTCGTGATTTGCTCACTTTATTTGAGTTGTTGTGGAGCGAGCTTGCGTCGATGCGCTTATGCGTTATGGCATCAGGCAAATTCGGGCCACTCTCGCGCCTGTTTTTTCGCGACGCCGGTTCGTCGTTAATTTACGCTCCGCTTCGCCATCCGCTCCATCACGGGCAACTCACCTTTCAAGAACTCCGCGGCCAACGCGATTTCTAAACAAAAAAAATAGTCGGCGCGCGAATTCGTTGCGGAGTCAAATTTGGCGCGAATTTTGCCTCTTTTGATTCGACTGCATGAAAGAGGTGGCCATTTTACCCGATCAGGTGCCGGTGATGCCGCTGCCGGGCGCAGTCCTTTTTCCGCACGCCTTGCTCCCGCTTTACATTTTCGAGCCGCGCTATCGCGAAATGCTCGCCCACGCCCTGGCGCACGAGCGAATGTTCTGCGTCGCACTCCTCCGGCCCGGGAGCGCGCAATGGAAAAGCGAAGACGACTTTTTCGATGTCGGGACGATCGGACTGATCCGCGCCTGTGTCGGTCGTGGCGATGGCACGTCCAATTTGATTTTACAAGGTTTGCAGCGGGTGTGCTTCGCGGATTTTGTGCAATTGCATCCGTTTCCAATCGCCGAGTTCGAAACACTTCGATCCGATAACGAAACGACAGTGGAAACAGACGCGCTCGGCGCCAAGGTCCTGGAGCTTTACGCTCGCTTTAAGACCCTCGGCCGGCAATTACCGACAAAAATCGATCGATACGTCACCGACATGACTGATCTGGCGATGCTGGCCGACTTGATGGCTTCGACTTTCATCGAGGATCCGATGCGCCGTCAGCAAGTGCTCGAGGAGCTGGACTTGAATACACGACTGCGTCTCGTCATTCAATATCTGCGCGATGAAACCGGCAACGCCGCGGCCTAGCACGGTCATCCCGAGCGCCAGTCGAGGGATCCCGAAGCGCCAGCTTGAAGGTAACTTCCCCAGGATCCCTCGACTACGCTGGGGATGACGAGCGGATGGTAGCGGCGGAAATTGTGGCCGCGGTTGCGGTGACCAAGGCGGCACTGCACGTTTCGAACTCGTGCGCGTCGCCCTTGTCTCGCTCATTCTTTTTCTCTCCGGATGCAGCGCCCTTCTTTTTCAAACTCTTTGGCTCCGACTCAGCGGGTTAGCCTTTGGCAATTCGGTCTGGTCCACCGCTTTGATTCTGTCGAGCTTTATGGCAGGCCTTGCTCTCGGAAGTGCGAGCGCCGCGCGGTTAAGCCTGCGGCGGGTTCGACCGCTGCGGGTTTACGCGGGATTGGAATCAATCGTCGCCGTTTTCGGTTGCACGCTGGTATTTGGACTTCCACTCCTCGGAGAATGGTTGCGCCCCATTTTTCAGGCCCTTTGGCATCACCAGGAGTTGCTAAACATCCTACGCTTCTCGACTTCGTTCCTGGTTCTGCTTTTGCCGACCACGGCTATGGGGTTGACCCTGCCTGTGCTGTTGGAGGATCCACTTCTATACCGCCGCCAATTCGCTCGCGTCATCGCCGCCTTCTACGGTTTCAACACCCTGGGGGGCGTTGCCGGTGCACTCCTGGGAGAAGGTTACCTAATGCGAAGATTTGGACTTCCTGGCACGGGATTAACCGCCGCTTGTTTGAGTCTCGCCGCGGCTGGAATTGCCTGGCTCTGCGCCGGAACAGAGCCCGCCGGAACCCAAGCAACCCGACTCCAATTCTCGTTAGGTAAACAACCCCCTTGGAAGCTACTTCTTGTTAGTCTGGGCACGGGTGCCCTGTTTCTTGGCCTCGAGGTAATCTGGTTCCGCTTCATGCGTTTGTATGTCGCAGCCAGCTCGACCGCTTTTTGCACCATGCTTGCTGTCGTGCTGGCCGGAATTGGACTCGGCGGTCTCGCTGCCAGCGTAATCCCCACAGCAACGCCGCGAAAAATAATGCCGCTTCTCTTGCTCTTAGTCGCAATGGGGACGCTTCTATCTTACGTTTTTTTTCCGGTGCCGGTTCTTCAAGGCGATAGCAAAGCCTTCCACATCGAGTCCTGGCCGGAGATCGCGCGACTATCATTCGCCTTGATGTTTCCGGTGGCATTTCTCTCCGGAATCTTGCTTCCGATAATAGTGAGCTGCGTTCAGGAAGAACTAAAAAACCGGATGAATAGCACCGGCCTAACGATCCTGTTTAATACCGTTGGCGCCGCGATTGGTCCGATACTCGCGGGTTTCGTCCTGCTGCCCTGGCTCGGATTCCAATCGAGTTTGGTCTTGTCCGCCGCAGGTTACGCTGCCCTCGCTCTCCTCACCTGCGAAAAACAAAGCTGGTCTTTACGGAAACCAGTTGGAATCGCGCTGATTGCACTTGGCGCCGCGTTCGTATTAACCCTGGCAATTTTTCCGTATCGTCGCAACGAAACGCATTTCGAAAATGCTCGTCGTCCGTTTGAAGCCGATCAATCGGTCTTGCAAAAGAAAATCGAAGGGACCGCTGACACTCTTCAGTTGCTGCGTCGCGATCTTTTCGGCGAGCCCTATTATTATCGGCTGGTAACGAATGCTTACTCGATGTCGGGGACGCATCCCCGCAGTCAGCGCTACATGCGCCTGTTCGCTTATCTCCCGCTGGCGCTTCGTCCAGAAACCGAAAATGCGCTTTTATTGTGCTACGGCGTTGGCATTACCGCCGACGCGTTTACTCGCGATCCGCGTCTCAAGCATCTCGATGTCGTCGATATTTCGAAGGAAGTTTTCGATCTCGCCGATTCTTATTCCGGCAGTGAATACTCAAATCCGCTGCGCGATCCACGCGTCACGACATTTGTCCAGGACGGCCGCTTCTTTCTTCAAGTCAGCCCGGATCGCTACGACATTATCACCGGTGAGCCGCCACCCCTGAAGGTGGCTGGGACAGTCAATCTTTACACGCAACAGTTTTTCGTTCTGATGCACGACCGCCTTAAGGACGGCGGCATTGTCACCTTTTGGTTGCCCATCTCTCAACTCACAACCGACGAGACGAAGGCAATCCTGCGCGCCTTCCACAATGCCTTCTCAAACGCGTCCGTTTGGGCGACGTGCGATTTGGAATGGATCATGATGGGAAGCAAAGGCCCGCTTCAACAGCCGGATCAGGAGTTGGCTCGCTCATTCTGGAGCGAAGCGAAAACGCGCTCAGATTTGGGTCGAATCGGTATCGAGTCGCCCGAACAAATGTCCGGCTTATTTGTGATGGATAGTGAGGAAATCGAACGGATCACACAGGGCGTCGAACCGTTGAGCGATTTTTATCCGAAACGTTTGACCGACGCGCATCCCGACCTCAAAGCCGCATATCAGTTCGGCCGCAATTACTTCGACACCTCCGCCGCACTTCGTCGTTTTCTTTCCTCCCCTTTTATCAAAGAAATCTGGCCTGAGGAATGGCGAACGTCTCTCGATCTTTTTTTTCTCGTTCGAGAAATGCGGTTTATCTCGGAGATGTCGGGGAGTAATTGGTTGGCCGATCTCGATCTTTATTTACGTCACAGCCGGCTGCGCGCGCCGGTTCTGGCTGTTCAGAATAGCGACGAGTTTCGTCTCGCTCTCGCTGAGAAATTCTCTGAGCGGTCGCATTCCGTGCCGGCAGAAGCGTCCCCTGATCTGATCGCCGGAGCGCTGGCTCGACGCGATTTTCCCGCGGCCATTCAGCTACTCGAGACGGAGAAGGATCGCGGCTTTTCCAATATCAATGACTTCTTCCTGCTGACTTATCTCTACTGTTTAAATGGAAGTGTCGAAAAAGCGGAAGCGCTTGCCTCCGCCGAAGCGGGTTCGATCCAAAGAGATTGGTTTGTTGATTGGCTTTGGGGCGAACTACAGGCCCAGTTCGGATTTCATCCGCCAGGCTGAATCTAGAAGCCATCAAAGCTAAAAAAGTGGAATCGACCCAACCGCAGATGACGCGGATGGCGCGGATGGGAAGGGCTTTAGCTACGAAATGCTTCGCGGCTCAACAGAGTCTCGCCCTACCAATGCGTCCTCGCGAAATCTATTGGTAGGGCGACGCTCTGCGGAGCCGGTTTGCTCTTGGTTGGCCTGCTAATTCCCCAGTCTGGCATATTCCTCCATTAAATACCGGTCAGTCATACCGGCGATGTAATCGCACACCGTTCGATGCAACCCTTCGCTCTCGATCCGTCGGGCTGCCGCATCCCCGAGCCGGCTCGGATCGAGAAGGTAACTTTCGAAAACTTTTCGCAACATCTCACAGGCGCGTTGGTTTACCTCCGCCACCCGGGGATGGTAGTAGACATTTTGATACAAAAATTTCCGGAGCGCGCGATTGGCCTCTGCCAGTTCGTCACCATATCGAATGAGCACAGGCTGATTTCGGACGTCGTCTCGTGATTGAACCTTCAATGAGGTGATTTGCTCTGCGCTGGTCACAATCACGTCCTGCACCTGACGATCAATGACGTCGCGAATGATGAGCTTGTGCAGATCCGGCTCACCCAAGTGGGGATAACGTGCACGCACCGAATCGGCCGCCACTTTCCAGACATCGACTTCTTCAAGCTGCGCAAAATTAAGAATGTCGAAGTCGATCGCATCGTCGAGGTCGTGACTGTAATAAGTGATCTCATCTGCCAAGTCCGCGATCTGCGCCTCGAGCGAGCTCACCTGGTTTTTTTGCAAGCCTTCCCGCACTTCGAGAGTCAGATTTAATCCGGGAAATTTCGGATAAGGGTTCTCGAGCAATTCAACAACGCGCAAACTTTGGCGGTTGTGCTCGAAGCCACCGTGTTCGCGCATGCATTCCGCCAGCATTTCTTCGCCGGAATGTCCGAAAGGCGAGTGGCCGAGATCATGCGCCAGAGCGATGGCCTCGGCGAGATCCTCGTTCAGGCGCAAGGCCCGCGCGATGGTGCGACTAATCGAGGCGACCTCGATGGTGTGAGTCAATCGGGTGCGCAAATGGTCGCCGGTGCCGTTGAGAAAAACCTGCGTCTTGTATTCCAGGCGGCGAAAAGCGCGAGAATGAATGATGCGGGCGCGATCACGTTGAAATTCGGTGCGATAGGCGTGACGCGGCTCGGGAAATTGCCGGCCCCGCGATTCGCCCGACTTTTGGGCAAAAGGAGCGAGCAGACGACCTTCGTCTGCCTCCATTTCCTGGCGCGTTTTATATCCGTTCAATCGCGATCGAGTTTTTCACGCAAAATTCTACGCGCGGAGCGGTTTTGCGCCCGCACCATCAGTAGGTCGAAAAGCGCAAGAAGAAATGCGGTCAGGGTCAACCAAGCGCAGGCCACCCAAAAGAGGAGGAACCAGCCCGGGTGTTCGCGTGGTGAGAGCAATGGTCGAAGGAAAGTGGTGCCGCAAAAGAGCATCAGCATTGCAACGAGAAGTGTGATGAACATCACCCAACGTCGCGTCGATTGATCGCGAATCACTCCGCGCGCCGAGTGAATGGCGAAGGAAACGATTCTTAACCGGGCCGGTTCGTCCGCCATCGATTGCATTTTGCCTTTTGCTTCGAAGTGCGCAATCGGTGTTTCAACCTACCATCAGAAATTTCTATGGCGAAAATCGAGGAACCCAAGGTCACCCCCGAGCGTTTAATGCAGTTTGGTTTTGCCTATGCGCCACCGTTGGTCATCGGTGCGGCGACGGCGAACAAGGTCTTCGACACCCTGGCGAGCGGCGCAAAAAATGTCGAAGAAGTGAGCCGAAAAACTGGAGCCTCCATTCGAGGTTTGCGCGCAATCATGAACGCGCTCGTGGGCCTCGAATTGCTGAAGAAAAGCGGCGATAAATATGCGCTCACACCGGAGAGCGAAGCCTTTCTCGTTAGCAGCAAGCCCGGCACTCTCGCCGGATTTTTCAGCATGAATCGGGTGCGGATGATGCAGCAGTGGATGAAGTTGGATGAAATCGTGCGCACCGGCCGGCCGGCGGAAGCGCGAAATCAGGAGGGACCCGGGACGGAGTTTTTCAGCGAACTGGTCGAGAACATCATTCCCATGAGTTACGGTTCCGCACAGGCACTGGCCGAGCATTTGAAACTAGCCGATGCGACAAACCAAGTGCGCGTTCTCGACCTCGCCTCGGGCTCGGGAATTTGGGGAATCGCCCTGGCGCAAAAATCGCCGCGAGTGCAAGTCACCGCGGTAGATTGGGCTGGCATGATTCCGACAACCAAACGCATCACGCAAAAATTTGGCGTAGGCGACCGTTTCAAATTTATTGGAGGTGACTTACTGAACGCTGATTTCGGCGACGGCTACGACATCGCCACTCTCGGTCACATTCTGCACAGCGAAGGCGGAGATCGCAGCCTAAAGCTGCTGAAGAAGACAGCTAACGCGCTCAAATCCGGCGGGACCATTGCCATCGGCGAATGGCTGGTCAACGATGAACGGACCGAGCCGCTGAATGGCTTGATGTTCGCCGTCAACATGCTGGTCAACACCGAGAGCGGCGACACTTTCTCCTTCAACGAGATCGAGCGCTGGCTCGAAGAAGCTGGGTTTAAAAATGCGCGCACGCTCGAAGCGCCCGGGCCATCCCCGCTGGTGCTGGCGACGAAACCGTAATGATCGACGCGGGACGGAATCGGCTTCTCACTGAGTGAGAAGGCTGCTTTGATTCAAACGTGAAGAAGGCAAAGACAAAGCGCAAGAAAGGCCCGGTGCGAGGCAACGTCGAACGCCGCGTCCCGTATCAGAAGGCGGCGATCCGCAGCAGTGCTTTCACCCGGGCCCTCCTTAATGCAGGCTCGATCGGGGGCGAACCGGAGCGGCTGCGCGCGCTTTTTGAAGAAGCCGCCCAAAAAGTGGCTTCGATTCCGAAAGAGCCATTCAAAGATTCATGGCCTTATTTACAAGCGATGCTGCGGCTGATCCGGGCCTATTTTCGCGGCGAATACCGGAACGTTTCGCAGGACGCTCTCGTCCTTATCGTCGCCGCAGTCAGCTATCTGGTCGATCCCTTCGATCTCATTCCCGACGAAGTTCCCTTCCTTGGTTTTCTCGATGACGCCACCGTCGTCGCTTTCGCCGTCGCGCGAACACGCGAGTCGCTCGACGATTTCATGACCTGGGAGACGACCGCGCTGTGACTGCGGTCAGCGTCAGTCACAATTCCCGCGGAGCGCAGGCTGCCGGGTAGCGCGCGCGTCTCGCGTGCTGGCGATCGCGTCTCGCGATCGCGGACTTTCTGGAAAGATTGTTTCGGCGAGACGCCGAAACCAGCACGCGAGAAGCGTGCGCTACCCAGAATCAAATTCGGACCTACAACACTGTACCGATGTGGCGCGTTTCCCAATCCGGGGGAACGCGGCGAAACCTTAAACCAGGAGCAGCGCCGGATTTTCGAGCAGGTGGCGGAGCTCTTTGAGATAGCCCGCCCCGAGCGCGCCGTCGATAACCCGATGGTCGCAGCTCATCCAGATCGACATGCGATGACCGATAATGACCTGATCGCAATTATCGATAACCGGCATTTTGTTGATTTTGCCGACAGCGAGAATGAAGCCTTGTGGTGGATTAATGATGGCGGAAAAACTGTCGATCCCCATGCCACCGAGATTTGAGACCGTAAAACTTCCGCCCTGAAATTCTTCCGGTTTCATGCGTTTGTTGCGGGCACGATTGGCCAGATCCTTGGCCAGCTCGCTGATTTCCCGCAGCGATTTGTCCTGCGCGGCGCGAATCACCGGCGTGAGCAATCCGTCTTCAATCGCTACTGCGATACCAAGATCGACGTCGGCATATTGAACGATCGCGTCGTTATCGAAAGATGCATTGACTTTGGGAACCTTGACCGCCGCCATCACCGCCGCTTTTAAAACGAAATCGTTCACCGTGATCTTCGATGTGTCCGAATCTTCCCCGCCCGATTTTAATTCTGCGCGCGCTTCCATTAGCGGGCCGGCGTCAATATCGATGTTAAGATAGAAATGGGGGACCGGCGCTTTGCTTTGCACCAGACGTTCGGCAATACCTTTGCGCATTCCGGAAAGGTGAATGCGCGACCCGCCCTGGAGTGGCAGCGGTGCCGGCTGCTTCGGCGCAGGCGACACGCCTGCCTCTACAGGTTTCTTTTTGGCAGCAGCGCGCACATCGCCCTCGGTTACGCGGCCTTCCGGGCCGGTTCCTTTCACGCTGCCAAGGTCGACGCCGAGCTCAGCCGCGATCCGTCGCGCCACTGGAGATGCTTTCACCCGCGCTTCCGATTCTTGTAGCGGCGGCCGTGCCGGCCGCTCTGGCTCGGCTTTCTTCTCGCGAGACTCTGATGCGGGCGACACGCCCGCCTCGACATCTTTTTGCGGCGGCGCACTCTCTGTTTCTTCTGCTTTAGCCGATGCAGGCTTTTCCGTTTCCGCTTGTTCCTTTTTTGGTTCTTCGGGTTTCTTTGGCGGCTCTTCTTTTTTTTCTTTTTTCTCAGGCGCTTTCTTCTCTTCCTTGGGCGCGGCTTCGCCTTCCTCGCCGATGAAGGCAATCCGTTGGCCGACGTCAACCTTGCCGCCCTCTTCCACGTAAATTTCGGTGAGCGTTCCATCCTCGGGCGATTCCCATTCCATCGTCGCCTTGTCGGTTTCGATTTCAGCAATGACGTCGCCGGCCGAGACTTTATCGCCCTTCTTCTTTTTCCACGCGACGAGCGTCCCCTCCGTCATCGTGTCGCTCAATTTGGGCATCTGGATTTCAGGCATGGCTAATCACCGGGTCGGAACACAGACTTTTAGTCTGTGCGCCCAGCGGAGTTGCACTCCGCTGAAAGGGCAACAGCGGACAGAATGTCCGCTGGGCGCACAGGCCAGAAGCCTGTGTTCCGCGCTTAGTTTCGTCATCTGAATTTCAGGCATCGTGGCTTGTTGAAGAGTTAGAGCATTGAAGGGCTGAAACGCGTAATTAGCCTCGCTTCAACTCTTCATCGCTTCAACGCATCACGCATAACAAACTTTTTTTACCGCGGCGACGAGCTTCTCCTTGTTCGGCAAAACTGCTTTCTCCAGTCGTTCGTTGTATGGCATGGGCACATCTTCCTGCGAGACGCGCACAATCGGTGCGTCGAGCTCGTCGAAAATGTTCTTTTGAATCCGATAACAAACTTCCGCGCCCACGCCGCAGAATGGCCGGTCCTGTTCCACAATCACCACCCGATGCGTTTTCGCGACTGAATCGTAAATCGCGCGTTCATCGAGCGGTTTTATCGAACGCAAGTCGAGCACTTCCACGCTGATGTCCTCGTCCTCAAATTTCTCCGCCACCGCGAGAGCGAGCGGCACCGTTTGCGCATAGCAAACCACCGTCACGTCGGAGCCTTCGCGTTTGACCTCCGCTTCGCCCAGCGGGATGAGCAATTCCGTTTCCGCCGGCTCGATCATCCCTTTCGAGCTGTAGAGCAATTCGGCTTCAAGAACCAGCACCGGATTGTTATCGCGGACCGCGGTCTTCAAAAGGCCTTTAGCGTCGCGCGGGGTTGCCGGCGTGCAAACCTTGAGCCCCGGGACGTTGGCATACAAACATTCGGTGGCATGCGAATGGGTCGCACCGAGCTGATGCGCCGGACCGTTCGGTCCACGGAAAGTGATCGGGATGTTGAACTGGCCGCCGCTCATCGTCAGCATGTTGGGAGCGTTGTTCACCACCTGATCAAACGCGACGAACGAAAAACTGAAGGTCATGAATTCGATGATCGGGCGCAATCCGACCATGGCGGCACCGACACCGAGGCCGGCAAATCCATTTTCGGAAATAGGCGTGTCGATAATTCGCTTGGGGCCGAAGCGTTCGAGCAAGCCCTGTGAAACCTTGTAGGCGCCGTTGTATTCCGCCACTTCTTCACCCATTAGAAAGACGTTCGGATCGCGCTCCAATTCTTCCGCCAGCGCCTCATTCAACGCCTGGCGATAGGTGATCTCGCGCATGCTGTCGCTCATAGGGCGTAAGTGTAATCGTGAAGTTTGTCGAGCGGCGGTTCGGGGCTTTGCTCGGCAAACTTTACACTGTCGAGCGCGATCCGTTTCGCTTCCTTGTCCAGCTCATCAAATTTTTCGTTCGTCAGTTTTCCTTCGCGCGTCAGTTGCGCGCGCAACCGCGTAATCGGATCGTCCAAACGATATTTCTCAAGTTGTTCCTTCGTTCGATAGCTCGCTGGGTCAGACATGGAATGGCCGCGATAGCGATAAGTGCGCGCCTCGACAAACGCCGGATGTGGATCCTGGCGAATTGATGCGACCACTTCGCTCAAAGTGTCGCGGACTTGACGAAAATTCATGCCGTCCACTACGCAGCTCGGGATGTCATAACCTTCCGCGCGGTCGATGATTTGTTTGAGCGAAGTGGAACGCTCGACCGAGGTTCCCATGGCAAAGAGATTGTTCTCGCAAATAAAAATCACTGGTAACTTGAAAAGAGCGGCGAGGTTCAGCGCTTCGTGAAATGAGCCCTGATTGATCGCGCCGTCGCCGAAAAAGCAAAGGGTAACGCGATCTTCATTTCGATATTTGCAGGCGAAAGCAAGCCCGCAGGCTAGCGGGACGTGGGCGCCCACGATGGCGTGTCCACCATACATATGATGTTCCTTGTCGAAAAAATGCATCGAACCACCCAGTCCACGGGAACAGCCCGTATCTTTGCCGAAAAGTTCGGCCATACAGGCATTGGCGCTGGTTCCGCGGACCAGCGCGTGGGCGTGATCGCGATAGGCGGTGATAAAATAATCGTCGAACCGAATAGCCGCGACCGCGCCGGTCACGACCGCCTCCTGCCCGATGTAAAGATGACAAAAGCCGCCGATTTTCTGGGCTTGATATTGCTGGCTGGCGCGCTCTTCAAAACGCCGGATGAGCAACATCAACCAGAGCATCTCGACTTCGTCGCGCTGCTCCCCTGGCTGCATGGAGATCAGGCAGCGCGAGCAACCGCGACTCCAGCGCTGGCGCGTGGCGATTGAACGCGCATCAACAGAACGAAGACGGCGGTGAAGGCGAAGTCGCTCAGGAGTGAGTTACGGAAAAACATCCAGCTGGGCGTGGCACCGTATTGTGGCAGGCCGACGGTCAATGCCTGAACCAATCCTGCAAAATTCTTCGCGTAACCGGGATCAGTCAGCCAGGAAAAGGCATTGGTGATTCCGTAAAAAATCACCGAGGTGGCGAGAGACGCGGGCAACATCGTTTTCCAGGTAGCACGCCTGCGCAGGGCGAAGCCGATCAAACCCACGACAGCTAAAGCGAGATAGCGGCAAAGAATTTGCGGGTCGAACAGCGGGGCGTGGTAAGTCGCATTCAGGATTAAATCGGAAACAAAGAGAGTGACCAGCGGGAGCGTGAATTTGTAACGCGACGGCAGATAGGCAGCACAACAAAGCGCAATGGCCGCGAGAGGCGCGAAGTTCGAGAGCCAGGTCGCGGCGCCGGAATGAATGAGGAGACCCGTCATCGCCCGAAAAGCGACAACACAAATGACAAGAAACAAAGCCGGAATCATCGGACAGCAAGTTTATCTGTCCTGCGCCAGATGCAACGCTAAACGCGCAGGACTTCGTTTACTTGCTGGCGCCAGCTCGAGGGCGCACCAGTCTGGCTTTGCGTCGGATGGCAGCGTTGCGATGAATAATCCCGCGTTTGGCCGCTTTATCTATCGCCGAAATGAGGGCGCTGATATCGCTCGGCGGTGCGTCGGCGCCGGCCGCGCGCTTACTTAACGTCCGAATACGGCTCAAAACGCGGCGATTGCGAAGTGCTCGGCGCTCGGTCTGGCGCGCGCGTTTGGCAGCGGATTTTGTGTTGGCCATGCGATCAAAAAATTGCGGGCGGGAGCGTCATGGATGCGCTCCCATTTGTCAACCGCAAGTGCGTACTCAGGCGCGCGCGTTCCGCAACCAGGCAGTAGAATCCGACTTCTTTGCCGGCGTGACCGATGTCTTGGGAGCAAGCGGCGTAACGCTTGCCTTCTCCGCGCCTGGCTTTGACGAATCGACCGTGAAAACGGCGTGAGTCGGAGTGCGAGCGGAAGCCGGCGTAGAAACGAGCGTCCCCTTGGCCGCGCGACTCACCTTCGGCAAATGGTCGGCCGTGATTTGCACGATTGCGCCGATAGATAACTGCGCGTAAAGCGAGGAGACATCGGACGATTTCATTCGAATACAACCGTAGCTGGCGGGCCGGCCGATTGTTTTTTCCTCCGGCGTTCCGTGGATGTAAATGGCCCGGTCATAAGCATGCGCATTTTCAGCTTCCAGACCGCGCAGCCAGATGATGCGGGTAATGATAGGATCGCGGCCTGGCGTATTCGGCTGCAAAATTTCGCCGGTGAACCGGCGGTTGTGAAATACGGCACCGACCGGCGCGTGGTCACCGATTTTCTGAGCAACCTGAAGGGTGCCGAGCGGCGTCGCCATCGAACCCCATCTATCGCCGAGTCCGAATTTGGAGGTAGAGATTGGATAAACTGCGGCACTGCCGCCGTTGTCGAGGAGCATCAATTTTTGATCGCGCACACTGACGATCACGTTTGGCTGGACCAACTGCGCGCGTAATGGCACTGCTGCCGGCGCGACAACGGTAACGAGCAAGAACCAACGAAGGCGAGACATAGGTGTGATAGGTGTGTTTAGGCCGGAAGGGCGTCAGGCGTCCTGCCGTTGTTCCAAATGAATTTCGGTAGCCATTGTATGACCGAGCAAAATGAGACGTAAAGAAACCCAAATTGAAACATAAGCAAGAATGGGACCGAAAGAAATTGCCGGTGCTCAATCGCGTACCAGACAAAGTAGCTAAAGTAAACGGCAAAAAACATCTCAGCCGCAGGCAGTACCGATTTGAGAGGCATATAGCGGCAATTGCGCCAGGGCTGGGCTTTGCGTTCTATCCCATATTTTGGGGTGCGGGTGAAATCTGATTTATGATTGAACACCGCTTCGAGGACGGCGCGGGCGTTATTTAGCGACAGGCCGACTCCCAGCGCGAGCAGGCAGGGCAAAAGCATGATTTCCTTCATCCAGGTCCGCGGATGCAGTTCGCGCTGTGCGCAAATATAAAAGACTGCGACCGAGACGGAAGCGGTCAGAAAGATCGGCACATCAATAAGCAACGTTCGGACCCAGCCGGATTGCGGGCCGCCGGTCGAGGGATGGAGCAGGACAACAAGACAAGCGAGAAGCAAATATGCGAAATTGGAAACAAGATGGCCGGTCGCCTCCAGCTTGATCGGCATCGGCAGCTTGCTCCGCCAAATTTCCGGCAGCAGTTTTTTGCAGGTCTGAATGGAGCCTTTCGTCCAACGATGCTGCTGCGACTTAAAGCCATTCATATCGACCGGCAGTTCCGCCGGGGTCACAACGTCGGGGAGGAAGATAAATTTCCAGCCCGCCAGCTGCGCGCGATAACTCAGATCCAGATCCTCCGTCAGCGTGTCGTGCTGCCAGCCACCAGCCTCTTTAATGCACGACTTTCGCCAGAGTCCGGCCGTTCCGTTGAAGTTGAAAAAGCGACCACTGCGAGAGCGCGCGGTTTGTTCGAGGACGAGATGGCCGTCAAGAAACATCGCCTGCACCCGGGTGAGCAAGGAATAGCCGCGATTCAAATGGCCCCAGCGCGTTTGAATCATCCCCACTTTTGGATCGGTAAAGAAATCGACCGTCTTGCGCAGCAAATGAGGCGGCGGAACGAAATCGGCATCGAGAATACAGACGAATTCACCGCGGGCGGTAGCCAACCCTCGTTCCAGCGCCCCGGCTTTGAAGCCGATGCGATCGGCCCGATGAATCAGTTCGACATCAAACCCGCGCTTACGCAATTCCGCCGCGCAATCCGCCGTAATCTCGCGCGTGTCGTCGGTCGAATCGTCCAGCACCTGGATTTGCAAACGATCGCGCGGATAATCCAATCTGCTGACCGAGCGCAGCAATCTCTCGACCACATAAACTTCGTTGAAAATGGGCAACTGCACGGTCACGACCGGCAATTTTTCAAATCGGCCGGCCGGCACGGACTCCCGTTTCCGATACTTGAGAAAAAGGTAAATAATAAAATAGCGGTGGATGCCGTAAGCCGAAAGGCCGACGAGCACGCTGAGATAACAGATTGTCCAGATGAATGAAACCATGCCTCCTTGCGTTAGGAATCCAGACTGCCTTGCTGATTACTCTGCAAGCGCGACATGATGCCGCTTCTGGGGGTGTCGTCAAATCAAAAAAGGCGGGCTCCCTCGCGCCGACCGAGTTGAAGTTGAAAGCCGACAACCATTTATCGTGTCAGGAAGGCGAAATGGCTCGTTCCTCTCGGGGGGCCGCGGCATGGGCTTCGCTTCTCGGTGGGGGAGCAATCTTGTGTTAAAGTAGTCGCTGCCGGCGATGGGACAAAGACCAGTCACGACCACAAAAACGAGACGAAATCTCGAACGCTTCGACATTGTCTTGACGGTTCTCCTCGCCGGCTGGGTGCCGTCGATCCTGATGTTGCTGGTTTCTTACACCACACTCAAAAAGACCCTGGAATCAAAAATTTTGCGCGACCGCCAGACCTTTGTCCAACTCATCGGTCACTTGGTCGATGACGACTTGGCCAGTACTGCCAGCATCGTCTCCTATTATCAAACCCTTCCTGATATGGAGCGTCTTTTTACCGCGCCCAATCCGCAGGACGCGGCCCAGCAATGGATCGGAGCGAAGTTTTTCTCTTATCCGCGGATTGACGGAATGTTCATCGCTACGGCCGACGGCAAACTTCTCGGTACTCTGCCTTCCGCACCGGATCTGGCGGGCCAGCCGTTTCATCCCCACGTGTGGAAAGAAGGCGCCGACGCTCAAACCAGCACTTACGTTTCGCCCGTTCACCGGCGGCCAGTTGACGGTCGCATGGTGACTGACGTCGTGGGCGCCGTACGAACACGCGACGGAAAAACTATCGGATATATCGGCGCGTCGATCTTGATCGAACGGATCGGCCGACGTCTCTCGTCCATTTCGTTCACAGACATGACGGTCTGCCAAATTATCGATCAGCAAGGTTCCCCGCTGTTTACGCCCGACTTCAAACCGGAGACCGAACCAAGATCCCCCACGGAGGCGAAATTGATTTCCGATATTCAAAGGGCACAGAGTGGCCATCTTAGTCGAGACGGCAATATTTATTCGTTCGAGCCGCTGGAGGCGGCGCAATGGCTGGCGATCATCCGCCAACCGGAAGAAACCGCTTATGCACCGGTGCATGATTTGCTGCGTAAAATCACGGTGCCGGCGGGCTGGCTGATTGCCGGCACGTTGGTCGCCGCCATTCTCGCAGGAAAATTTTACCGACGACAGGCGGAATCAGCGCGTCGGATCGAGCGCGAAGTAAGCTTTAACCAAAAGATTTTGGCCAACATGCCGATCGGTATCGCATTAGTTGATCCGGAAACGCGCCGTTTCTTGCATGTAAACGATGCCTTTGCGCAAATGGCGTTGCAGATTGGCCAGCTTCCAGGCGGGACTGATATTGGAACGGCGACCTACGATCAGATCAAAATCGTACCGCCAACAGAAATCGAGAATGTGCTCGCGACCGGCCGGCCCTATCAATTGATCGAAGAACCATTCCGGGATCGCACTGGCGCAACCCGTTTTTGCAATGTCAACCTTCTGCGCCTGCTCGATTCGCACCAGGACATTCAGGGCGTGCTCTACCTCGTGGAAGAAAAAACGCGCGATATGACGCTGCGCAACGAACTGCTGAGCGCGAACGCCGCCAAAGATCAATTTCTCGCGCTCCTTTCCCACGAACTGCGCAATCCCCTTTCGCCTGTGATCGCGATGGTTGCGGAATTGGAAGCACACTTGGCTGATTCAGCCGAGGTGCGTCAGGCGCTCGACGTGATTCGGCGAAATGTGGAACTGGAAGCGCGCTTAATCGATGACCTGCTCGACATCACCCGCATCGCCAAAGGAAAACTCAAGCTCAGTCTCGAACCGGTTAGCGTGCACAACGTCTTGCAGCGTGCACTTGAAATTTGCCACGAGGAAATTTCGCAAAAAGCGCTCAAGATCGAGTTGAATTTAAACGCTCATGATCATTTCGTTCAGGGCGATCCGGCGCGCTTGCAGCAGGTTTTCTGGAACCTGATCAAGAACAGTGTGAAGTTTACCGACGAGGGCGGACGAATATCCCTTGCCACCTCAAACCCACAGCCTGGACAAATCGAAATCGATGTTAGCGATAGCGGCATTGGTATTGAGCCGGACAAGGTCTCGAAAATTTTCACCGCCTTTGAGCAGGGCCAAAGCTCCATCACGCGGAAATTCGGCGGTTTGGGACTGGGCCTTGCCATTTCGAAGGCTATGGTCCTCGCTCATGGCGGAATCATTTCTGCCTCCAGTCCCGGCCCGAACTGCGGTGCTACTTTCAGCGTCCGCCTCGGCACAATCGCCGAGCCTGCAGCGAAGGATGGCGAGTCACCCCCGAACGGGGCACAACCGGTATCGCGGCCAATGCCGGCAGCCCGCCCGCCCCGTCTACTCGTGGTGGACGATCATGAGGATACCTGCACTGGTCTAAAGATGATCCTGGAACGGCGCGGTTACGATATCACCGTCGCCTACACCGCCGATCAGGCTACTGAAAAAGCGCGGCGGGAAAATTTCGACCTCGTGATCAGCGACATCGGTTTGCCCGATCGCAGCGGCTACGAACTAATGAAGGAAATGCGTGGCCGGGGCGTACCCGGTATTGCGCTGAGCGGCTTTGGGATGGAACACGACGTCAACCGCGCCCGTGCTGCCGGATTCTCCGAACACCTAACCAAGCCGATCAACTTCGAAAGGCTGGAGGAAGTGATTCAGCAACTGCTCAGCAACAGCGTCGAAAAACAATAGTCCGATCAAGCAGGAGTTGATGGAGCGTTGGTCGCGGCTTTACGCTCGGAAGCATCCTTTAATTCGCGCGACAGCTTTTCCACCCGCTGACGCATGATTTTTCCCGGCTTGAATTTTACCGTCGCTCGTGCCGGAATAACAAAGCTGCTCCCCGGCTCGTTCGGATTTCGCCCAACGCGAGGTTTCGTCAAGCGTGGTTGAAAGACCCCGAAATTTCGCAACTCCACCGCCACATTATTGGCAAGGCTGTTCGTAATGTGATCGAGCGTGCGCTGAACGACGTCAAAAACCTGGTGCTGAACCATGCCGGTCTGGTTGCTGATCGCCACGACAATGTCCCTTTTGGTTAACTTCGCCATAATTTAATATACCACAAATAAATCGCGCTGGCGCTTGAATTTGCGTGCGCGAAGCCGAAAATTTGTCACCATTCTGCTCGAGAGCTCCCTTGGAGACATAGCCTATTCGTCCTGAAAAACTTATGGCGGTAACGGTCGGCCCAGTAAACGACTCTTGAAATATTCAAATGGGGTCACCTCGGAAAAGGCTTTCCGAAGCGATTTGAGCTGTCCCTGCGCCACGCCGAGCTTGGTGAAGACCGTGTTCCACTCCACTTCCAGGCGGCCGGCATCGTCATTTGAAAGTTCGCGCACAGTGCGCAGAGAAGAACCGCGTTTTAAGACATTCATCGCCCGGCCCGACAGGTCGTTTAGTAAATTCAATTCGCGAAAAACGTGCTCGGTTTCCTGCAACAAATTCCCTCGCACTTCGGTAAATTGCCGTTCCTGTTCCGCCGAAATGATCGGCTTAGCCTTGTCTAGGCCGTAGGTGACGAGGTCATGCAATTTCTTCCAGCTCTCAAGCTGAAGCGAAATCAGACGCAGTTTCGTTTCGGTTTGCACGTCTTTCATTGCATCGGCGTAACTGCGGCTACCTCGAGGGTTTCATCGAACTTTTGCAGATTATCGAGCAGCAAATGGGCCAATGGCCGATCGACCGATTGCTCCTGGCTGATGATCCCCTCTTCAAAATAAAAGCGGCCCTGCCGCCATCGAAAAATTTCCGCCAAAGCTCCTTCGCCTTCCAGCGTTCCGTAGACGGCGTGCCGAACCTCCCCCTGATGAACGTAGATCTCGCTGTTACCGCGTCCCGATTTAAAGGTAAAGCGGCCGCTGCGTTGAACCATGCAGGTCATTTGCAAAACATCGGCCGCCGAAAATTGGTTCAAATTTCCAATTAGAGAATGGCACGGGTCGATCCCTTCCGCCGATGCACCCGAATGGCTATCAAGACCATTTAGAAAACTCCGCACCTCGGCGCGCAGCCGCCTGGTGGAGGCAGCGCCGTTCGCCAGCGGGATGTGCTGTCGTTGTGCATTGAGGATTGAATCTGCTGATGGACGCTCCCAGGGGACGCATAAAAGCTTCAATGATGGAAAATGTTGTCGAGCCACGGTCGCAGTCTCGACCGCGGATTCCGGTTCTCCTTCAATGATGAAGCCATCACAACTCTCCGCAATTAATATCGCGACCGCTTCGGAAAGACTCCGGACAACACGCGTCTCGGTCCAATCCGTCAGATCGAGAATCGATAGCAACCGGTCCTTGAAGACTGGATCTGGATTCAAAATCAGGACTCGAGTTTCCACAGAAAAGACAGAAATTGCTCGTTGGAAAGCAGGAATCCTGCCCTTCTAGCGTTGGCAGCGGCAGTTAACGCACCCAGGCCCGCTTCGGCGGCGGTGCAGGAAACGCGTCCGGCGCCACCTCGTGCGCAGTACGGAAATGAATTTTCCCGACTTGGGAAAGCGCTTGCGGCCCGTGCTTCTCGACGATCGCGGCTGCAGTGCTTTTTATTTCACCTGAAACTCCTCGGCCAAGCTTCACCCCAAGTTCCTTCCCCTTGCGCTCCAACCAATCAATAAACGCCTCCCGCGCCAGGATTGATGCTGCCGCCACCGCGATGTCCGATTCCGCGCGCGGTCGCTGTTCGATCAGAATCTTCCGGCCATGGCGTAAGAGTGCATTTTCGATGACACGCGCATCGGCAAATTTGTCAGAGAGCGATCGCGGACAATCCGGTTTTCGCGACAGAAGATTTTCGATGACTCGGGCATGTCCCCAACCGAGGAGACTGTTGAGATTGCCGAACTTCTTATAGAGCTCGTTGTAACGTGCCGGCCCGATCGCAACCACGTCGGTTCCCTGGCGCGCAATCCGCCGAATTTCTTTGGCCAACGCATGAATCCTAACGTCCGATCCGATCCGCTTACTGTCCTGCACCCCGAGATCGAGGAGTTGGCGCGCGCTCTTACCGTCGACGAAGACACCCGCGATCACCAGCGGTCCGAAAAAATCGCCCTTCCCGCTTTCGTCCACGCCAAAATGCGGCTCAAACATTTCCGGGGAATGCACCTCTTCGTAGCCGAGCCGAGCTTCGCCGAAAACCTCCGGTTCGAGAACGAACTTTACGAAATCCTCCACCCCGCGCCCTTGCACCAAAATCTTTGGACCTTTCTCATAAACGGCTACGCTCAGCTTTTCCTTTTGCGCAAAAAAAATCGTGTACGGCTTCGGCGCAAAGGTGAATCCGCGTTCCCGCAAAAGCCCGCGCAGCTTCTCCGCTTGCTCGCTGGTTAACGGATGCGTGTATGAATTCACAAAGTGTCTGGCGTTGAATAGACCGTCATCCCGGGCGAAGTCGAGGGATCCCGTCGTGCAACCACCCGTTTGAACTCAAAAAAAACCATCTCATTTCGACGCGCGCTCTCAACCTGGTTCCACCAAAGCAAACGCGATCTCCCCTGGCGCCAGACCTCCGATCCCTACGCCATCCTGGTTTCCGAAATCATGCTCCAGCAAACCCAGGCTGCTGCCGTCATCCCTTACTATAATAGGTGGCTGCAGCGGTTTCCCACCATCCGCTCGCTTGCCGCCGCGACTGAATCGGAGGTTCTGCGCGCCTGGGAAGGCCTCGGTTATTATGCGCGAGCGCGAAATCTTCACCGTTGCGCCAACACCATCTTCGGAGAATTGGGCGGGAAATTTCCGAATGGTCCCGACGCGTTGCGGTCGTTACCCGGAATTGGCCGTTACACCGCAAACGCAATCGCAGTTTTCGCGTTCAACAGATCCCTTCCCATCGTCGAAGCCAACACCGCTCGCGTTCTCACCCGCCTTTTCAATATCCGCGCGCCAATTGATTCTACCCATGGTCGGCAAGAATTGTGGAAAGTTTCGGCAAAGCTCGTTCCCCAAAACACGGCGCGCGATTTTCAAAACGCTATGATGGATCTCGGCGCCGTGATTTGCACCGCGCACAATCCGCGTTGCCAAATTTGTCCAGTGAAAAAGTTTTGTTGCGCCCGCGATCCTGCGTCGCTTCCGCGAAAACGAGAGCGCACCGCAATTGTTCGGCTCACTGAATCACACAGTTTGTCTACGAAAGAGGGCGCGGTGCTGCTTGAGCGATGCCATCACCGTTGGCGCGGGATGTGGATGTTACCACAACTCAAACTTGACGGCTTAAAGCCGTCGAGTTTAGGGCGACCGGTTTACGTCTCGGCATTTCCGTTCACCCACCATCGGGTGAACCTCCGCATCTTTCGACAGCCTGCACGCGAGATCTACACCGGTAGTCAGCGCTGGTTTCGGACAGATGCGCTCGGCGCGATCCCCATTCCCTCGCCCCATCGTCGCGCCATCAACGCCCTTCTTGCTTGATTGGACGATTGCCCCTTTTTCTGCCAAACCATTCTCATGCGAGCGATTGACACGCTGCCTGACGCGCACGGCCACTTCGGCGTTTACGGCGGGATGTTCGTGCCAGAAACGCTAATGACGGCGTTGCACGAACTCGCTGCCGAATATGAGCGCGCCAAAAATGATCCGCAGTTCCAAAATCAGCTTGCTCAGTTGCTCCGCGATTTCGCCGGCCGGCCCACCCCTCTTTATTTCGCAGAGCGACTAACCAAGAAACTCGGCGCCGCGAAAATTTATTTAAAGCGCGAAGATTTGCTCCACACCGGCGCGCACAAAATCAACAATGCCCTTGGCCAGATCTTGCTCGCGCAAGGAATGGGAAAAAAACGTATCATCGCTGAGACCGGCGCGGGCCAGCACGGCGTCGCCACCGCGACAGTGGCTGCGCGCTTCGGTTGCGAGTGCGTCATTTATATGGGCGCGGTGGATATGGAACGCCAGGCCCTCAACGTCGCGCGCATGAAATTTCTCGGTGCGGAAGTCGTTACCGTCACCGCGGGACAGGCCACTCTCAAGGAAGCGATCAGCGAAGCGATGCGCGATTGGGTGACGAATGTGCGCACCACTCATTATATATTAGGCAGCGCCCTCGGTTCCCATCCTTATCCGATGATGGTGCGTGATTTTCAACGCGTCATCGGCGAGGAAACGCGACAGCAAATCCTCGACCGCGAGCAACGCTTGCCCGATTTGCTCGTCGCTTGCGTTGGTGGCGGCAGCAACGCCATTGGCTTGTTCCATCCATTTTTGAATGACGAGAGCGTCCGGATGGTCGGAGTCGAAGCGGGTGGCGAGGGAATTCGATCCGGGAAACACGCGGCGCGATTTCAAGGAGGACGACTGGGTGTTCTTCAAGGAACAAAAACATTTTTGCTCGCGAACGAGGATGGCCAGATCGAGCTGACGCATTCTGTTTCCGCAGGGCTCGATTATGCCGCGGTTGGTCCCGAACACAGTTATCTGCGCGAGATCGGTCGCATAGAATACGATTTTGCGACCGACGAGGAAGCACTCGCTGGGTTCAAATTGTTGTCGGAAACAGAAGGCATCATTCCCGCGCTCGAAACTGCGCATGCTGTCGCACACATTGCGAAAGTCGCGCCCAAAATGGCCGCCGACAAAATCATCGTAATGAATTGTTCTGGTCGCGGCGACAAAGATGTCGATCAAGCGGCCAAACATTTGTTGTTGGGTTAGTGGTGCTGCGCTTCGATTTCCTCTAGTGTTTCGCGAGCCGCCGGTTCGTTAGGCACAATTTGTAACGTGGCGCGTAAATGCGCTTTGGCTTCGTCATATCTTCCAAGCCTTGCGAGAAGGATTCCGAGATTGCGATGAATCCCTGGCTGATTTGGCTCTAACTCCAACGCTTTTTCATACTGGGCAATCGCTTCCTCATAACGTCGCATTGCCTCGGCCGGAATTTCGCGCGCGTCATTGCTGAGGTTATTGCCAACGATCGTTAACGTATTTGCGAGATTCGTGCGGATCGTGGCAACCGACGCAGTTTGTCCAGCGGAACGTTTCGCCTCTTTTAATCGCAACGCTTCACGGTACTCCCCGATTCCTTGGTCGAATTGCTCCGCGCGACAATAAGCCAAACCAAGCAGGTTGTGATCCTCCGGTAATTCCGGTTTCAATTCGACCGCGCGGCGCAAATGTTCGATCGCGTCGGAATATTTTTCCTGCCGAAACAAATGTTGGCCGAGCCGCGCATGCGCTTGCCAGGCGTCCGAATTTTTCGCGAGATTGTCTCGCCAAAGCGATTCTTCGTCGTGAAGGACCTGCGTCCGCCGCCATGCGCAAACTCCCATCACTCCGATCGACAGAATGCAAATCACGGCGATCGCAGTCTTAAGTTCGCGGCGCCCGCGATTGGCAAGCATCGTCACGCCTGCGCAAACAAGCGCGATGAGCGAAACGTCGGCAAAATATTGAAGATGGTCCGCGACCGGCGTCCCACTGCGCAGGTAAGCCATTCGAACGAGCCCAATCACTGGCAAGAGCGCGACCACAAAATATCCGGCGGCAACAAAACCGCCGCGCAGACCGCGGTTTCGGAAAAACCAAAGCAGGCCAATCAGCGAAACCAGCGCAATCAACGGCAGCCACTCCGACAGATCTGGCGAATCGAAGCGCCAACGTGGATAGATCGCCATCAGACGCGCTGGCAGAAAAACTTTGCCCGCGTACCACCAAACCGCCATTCCCGCGTTTACGAAACGGCGCGCAACCGAACCGATTATGATTTCTTCTTCGCCAATCCCGCGATTTTGAAACCAGATCGTGATCAAGCCGAACACCGCAGCCATAACGAAGAATGGCCACGTACGAATCGCCTCGCGGCGCAGGGTCGCGAAATCGCGAGCCCGCCACCACAGGCACAGCACTAACACCACCGGCATGAATACGACTTGCGTTTTCGATAGCAGCGCCAGCGCGAAAAAGATCAGTGACAAAATATAGCAAGTGCGGCTGCACGGTTTCTCGTCGATTTCAACTAAACACAAGATCGACAACAACGTGAAAAACATCGCGAGAACATTTTTCAGTTCGGAAATCCACGCGACGGATTCCACGTGGACCGGATGAATGCCGAAAATCAGTCCGGCCAACCACGCGCCCGGAATTTGCAAGCGACGCAAAACCAGCCAGACCAGCACCGCATCGGCCGCTTGAAGCAAAATATTGAGCGCGTGATAACCGAGCGGGTTGTCCCCGAACAGATGGTGCTCGATCCAGAACGCCGTGTTCGTGATTGGAAAGTAATCTGCCGTTCGCCCGCCCGACCAAATCTCGATCAAACCTGAAAACGTTCGAAGCAACGGATTGGAAGTAATGAGTTGTTCGTCATCCCACACGAAACCAGCACGCAACGCCGGCAAATAGACAAGCAACACCGCCCCAACGATTATCGCGTCCGCCGCCACCAACCTCCAACGACTGGACTCGTCAGGTTTCAGCTCCGCTTGCATGAATCGGAAAATTAGAGAGTTCGCTCGATTGTTTCTATTTGTCATTTCACGGCTCTTTGTGAAGGCTAAATGACTGTGCGCAGCATGACCGGCTACGGCCGCGGTGAAGCCGATTGCCAAGGGATAAAACTGAGCGTGGAGCTCAGCACAGTGAATCGTAAACAAAGCGAGATTGCGATTAACCTGCCCCGCGATCTCACCGAGCTTGAAGCCCGAATTCGTCAGGCGATTAACGCGCGCATTTCCCGCGGTCGCACCAATGTCCTGATCGCGCATCATGCCAGCGCGGACGGAACGCGGCGTCTTGCTCTCGATGTTGGGCTGGCACGCTCTTATCATGATGCCATGCGGGCATTGCAAAAAAAACTGGGCGCACCCGGTCAAATCACTATCGACACGATTTTGCAGGCGCCTGGGGTGATGCGACCGCCGGAGGAAGCAATTGAGGCCGAACGCGCCTGGCCCGCGGTCGAACGCGCCCTCGAATCCGCTCTCAACCATCTGATTAAAATGCGCGATCGCGAAGGCCGGCATCTGGCGAAGGATTTGATTCGCCGCTTAAAGGCCATTCGACAATTGCTGAAAGAAATTCGCGGACTTCATCCCGCCGTTGTTAAAAAATTCCGGGCGGCCTTGACTGAACGAATTGAAAGGACCGGTTTGCCGATCAGCAGGGATGACGAGCGGCTGGCCAAGGAAATTTTCCTTTTCGCCGACCGTTCCGACATTTCGGAAGAACTGACGCGAGTGGAAAGTCACCTCGCCCAGTTCGCCCATCATTTGCGCAAAGAAGAGCCGGTTGGACGTACGCTCGAATTTATCGTCCAGGAAATTTTTCGCGAGTTCAACACGTTAGGGGCAAAAGCGAATGACGCCGACATCGCGCAACGGGTGGTGGCGTGCAAGACCGAGTTGGAGAAAATTCGCGAGCAAGTACAAAACCTTGAGTAACAAATTTTCGCTGCGGCACCGGCATCTTGCCGGTGAAGGAACGGAGCCGAGGCCTCTGCCACGGTCTGCCGCTTCACATAAATGAATTCCAACAAATTTTCGCGCTACGGAATCTTATTTGTCGTCTCCGCCCCATCGGGCGCAGGTAAAACCACGCTCTGCGACGCACTTCGGCAAACGCCCGATTTCGTTTATTCCGTTTCCTGCACCACCCGTCCACCGCGCGCCGGCGAAATCGACGGCGAAGATTACCGCTTCCTTTCCGAAGATGATTTTCTCGCGCGCATAAAGGCGAGCGAGTTTCTCGAACACGCTAAAGTGCACGAGCATTACTACGGGACGCCGCGAATGCCTTTGATCGATAATTTGAAAAAAGGCGTGGATGTTTTGATCGACATCGATACCCAGGGGGCGGCCGCCATTCGCAACTGCGGCGATCCCTTTGTCCAGGACGCATTGGCTGACGTTTTTATCATGCCGCCTAATCTGGAAGAATTGCGCCGCCGTCTAACCAAACGCCGTACCGAAACGGCGCAGCAAATCGAGGCCCGCTTGAAAACGGCTGCGCGCGAGATGAAGCACTGGCGCGATTACCGCTACACCATCATCAGCAAATCGATGGAAGAAGATTTGCTGAAATTTCGTCAAATTATGGGCGCGGAAAGAATTCTGAGCCGGCGGTTGATTTTGCAGTGAATGTTTTTTCGGTCATCCCGAGCGAAAGTCGAGGGATCCCGTCGCGAAATCCTTAAGGTAACTTCTGCGGGATCCCTCGACTTCGCTCGGGATGACGGGATATTCCCTCTCGACCATGGCTCCAAAATCGAAAACGAGAAATCAAAAATCGATTGTGCTCGGCGTGACCGGGTCGATCGCCGCCTACAAATCGGCCGAGCTGGCCAGTTTGCTGGTGAAACAGAATCACAATGTTTTTCTGGTGATGACAAATGACGCAACCGAATTCATCACCCCGTTGACCTTACAAACGCTTTCGAAGAATCCGGTAATGACGAATTTCTTTGAGGAAAAAGAAAATTGGCGACCCGGTCATATCGAGCTTGCGGATAACGCCGATTTGCTTTTGATCGCACCCGCGACCGCAAACGTCATTGCCGAACTCGCCCACGGTTTGGCAAATCATCCGCTGACCGCCATCGCGCTAGCCACGCGCGCGCCGATTCTGATCGCGCCGGCGATGAACGGAAAAATGTGGGAGAACGCCGCGACGCAGGAGAACGTGGAGAAATTGAAATCACGCGGGGTGGAATTCATCGGCCCGGAGGCAGGCATGCTGGCCTGCGGCTACGAAGGCCTCGGCCGTCTTTGGAAAGTGGAGGACATTGCTTTCCGCGCCGAATTTCTCCTGCACCGGCACGATCGATTGATCGCGTGAAGTTCGTCATCACGGCCGGACCGACGCGCGAGCCAATCGATCCCGTTCGTTTCCTGAGCAATCGTTCTTCCGGAAAAATGGGATATGCCATCGCGGCGGCTGCGATTGAAGCGAATCACGAGGTCCTTCTCATTTCCGGCCCGGTAAATCTTGCGGCGCCGGCCGGTGCCAGATTGGTGAGCGTGATCACGAGTGATGAAATGTGCGCTGCGGTGCACGAGGCGGTGCTCGAATGCGACGTGCTGGTGATGTGCGCCGCGGTCTCCGATTACAAACCGGCGCGCGTGGCCGAGCAGAAAATCAAAAAGCGTGACGAAAGATTTTCGCTCGAACTCATTCCGGCACGCGACATTTTGAAATCGCTTCCACTATCTCGAAATTTCTTCGTGGTTGGTTTCGCCGGAGAAACAAATGACGTGGAAGAACATGCTCGCGCGAAACTTGCTACAAAGAATTGCGACATGATGGTGGCAAATGATTTGAGCGATCCAAAGATCGGGATGGAAAGCGATGAAAATGCGGTCACGATTTTTTCGCCCGGCGGCGAAAGCGAAGAAATCTCGCGCGCTTCCAAGAAAATTGTCGCGCGCGCACTTGTGAAAAAAATTTGCGCAAACGCGAAAAAAGTTTTGACAAAAAAATTCTGAGGATGAATGAACTCTAAGTGAAGTTTCTCAAACCCTTCACAGACCCACCGCGATTGCGGATTGAAAGGGGGGAATAGTCGATGCCAGCAAAAAGAAAGAAAGCGGCCAAGAAAAAATCAGCGAAGAAAAAGAAGCACTAACGCATTAGTGCTCTTCACGGCCCCGAAAAGTTTTCGGAGCCAAAACCCAAACTTCAACCCGGGGGGAGAATTCGTTTTCTCCTCCCGTTTTTTTATGGGACTCGGGCTATATATGGCAATCGGGAAAGAGAGCCCTCACCAGGCGCTTCGCCTACCGTCTCCCGCCCTGATTCCCCAGCCACCCGCGACTTGTGTCCTCCTCTCCCGGGGAGAGGATTGAGGTGAGGGCGATTGGCTCGTCGATTCGTTTTCGTGGTGCACTTTGTGTTCTTTGTGCGAGCTAATCTCTCATGACCCATTATCTCGACGCCGCGGTTAAAGCGGCTTGCGCCGCCGGCGAAATGCTGCGGCACAACTTCGAGAAACCAATGCAGGTGAATCAATCCACCAAGCACGACATCAAACTCGAAATCGACGTCCGCGCGCAGGAATTGATCGCGCAATCGTTGCTCAAAGAATTTCCGCAGCACGCACTCTACGGCGAAGAAGGAATCGTCGGCGATCAAGCGAGCGAATTTCAATGGGTAGTCGATCCGCTCGATGGTACGGTGAATTATTATTACGGCATTCCGCATTTTTGCGTCTCAATCGCGCTGCGCTGTCAGGCCGAGATCATCGTCGGCGTCATTTTTGATCCGATCCGCAACGAACTTTGGACCGCGCAAAAGGGCGCGACCCCGAAATTAAACGACCGCGAATTTCGCGTGAGCGAGCGCGCGGATCTGGCGGAGGCGATCGTTTCAGTTGGTCTTTCCAAAACAGGGATCACGATCGAAGCCGGGATTCCGTTGCTACAAACGATGGTGCATCGGGCACGCAAATGCCGCCTCCTGGGCAGCGCCGCGCTCGACATGGCTTATGTCGCGTGCGGCCGATTCGACGCCTACATCGAACAGGGGATTAGTCTCTGGGATGTAGCCGCCGGTTGGATTCTGGTGGAAACGGCCGGCGGTTCAGTGGAAATGAAACCGCGCCGAGATATGCCCGATCGCTACAGCATCATCGCATCCAACGGCGTGGTCGATTTGAAACTGTGAGCGCCTTTCGTTGCGGCATTGGTTATGACGCGCATCGCCTGGTCAGCGGACGGAAATTAATTCTCGGCGGCGTCAAAATTCCGCATCCCCGCGGACTGGAAGGACATTCCGATGCCGATGTTCTTTCCCACGCCGTCGCCGACGCCGTTCTTGGCGCGCTCGGAGCGGGCGACATCGGCAAACATTTTCCGAACACGGAAGAATCGATTCGCGGAATTAGCAGTATCGAAATTTTGCGTCACGCTGCGACAATCGCCGCGCAGAAAAATGCGCGAGTGGTGAATGTCGATGCCACGGTGTTGGCGGAAGCGCCAAAAATTTCTCCGCATATTGCCGCGATGCAGGAGAAAATCGCGGACGCGCTCGGGGTGAAAGCGAACGCGATCAGCATCAAGGCGACGACGAACGAAGGACTCGGGGCCATCGGGCGCAGCGAAGGGATGGCGGCAATCGCGGTGGCGAGTGTGGAGGTACCATGATCGTCATTCCGAGCGAAGCGAGGCGGAGTCGAGGAATCCCGGTGCGTTACCTGTACGCTTCGCGACGAGATCCATCGACTTCGCTCGGATTGACGATCTTGCGAGAATGATCCGTTTCTTCAATACCTACTCCCGCGCTCTGGAGGAGTTCGCGCCGCGCGATCCGCCCAATGTCTCGATCTACACTTGCGGGCCGACTGTTTACAGCCACGCCCACATCGGAAATTTTCGGGCCTACATTTTCGAGGATTTATTGCAGCGGCATCTCGAAGCGCGCGGCTTCAGCGTCTGTCGAGTTATGAACATTACGGACGTCGACGACAAAACCATTCGGGGCGCGCGGGCAGCGAACGTTTCGCTGAACGATTTCACCGACCCGTTCAAGCGCGGATTTTTTGAAGATCTCGAAACTTTGCGCATCAAACGCGCCGACGAATATCCCGGCGCAACCGAACCGCGTTACCTGGCGCGCATGATTGAGATGATTTCCGAATTGATCAACCGCGATCTCGCCTACCAGGCCGAAGACAAGTCAGTGTATTTTCGGATCAACAAATTTCCCGATTACGGAAAGCTGGCGCATTTGAATTTGGAAGAATTGCGGCCAACCGGACGCGTTCGCAACGATGAGTACGAGAAGGAAAATATTGGCGATTTTGCGCTTTGGAAAGCGTGGGACGAAGCCGATGGCGAGGTGGGTTGGGATTCGCCCTGGGGTCGTGGTCGCCCCGGCTGGCACATCGAGTGCAGCGCAATGGCAACTTCGTTGCTGGGCGATCAGATCGATATTCACTGCGGCGGGGTCGATAATATTTTCCCACATCACGAGGCGGAAATTGCGCAAAGCGAAGGCGTGACGGGAAAAAAATTCGTGCGCTACTGGATGCATTGCGCGCACCTGCTGGTCGACAACCAAAAAATGTCGAAATCGCTCGGCAACTTTTATACCCTGCGCGATGTCACCGCCAAAGGATACAGCGGACGCGAAGTCCGCTACGCCTTATTGCGGGTGCATTACCGCGCGCAATTGAATTTCACGTTCGAAGGAATGGAAGAGTCACGGCAGGCGCTGATGCGGGTTGATGAATGGCTGCAGCGTTTGCGCGAAACGAGCGCGAGCGCTTTGCCAGGAAAGGATGCAGGACCCGTCCCGACCGACGATTTTCAATCCGCGCTCGATGACGATCTTAATATTTCCGGCGCGCTCGGCATTTTGTTCGAAGTCCATTCGCGAAACCAATCGGGCGATGGACGCGAATGAACTCGGGGCCGACCGCGCCAAAGCATGGTTGCAATGGTGGGAGGAGATCAATCAGGTGTTGGCGCTCGAAGCCAGGGAATCGATGGCATCGCCACCGGAGATTGAAACGCTGGCCGAAGCCCGTCGTCTCGCCAGACTTGCCAACGACTGGCAAAAAAGCGATGAATTGCGGCGGGAGTTAAACGCCCGCGGTTGGGAAGTGCGGGATACTAAAGACGGACAAAAAATTACCCTTCGTGTCGGCATTAAGCCCTGAAGAAGCATTCGCGCCCGCCGAGTTCATTGCGCTCGAGCACACCACTCACGCTAAACTTTTCGAGAATCAGCGCTACATTTGGGACGCGCTCAAACAAATCGCGAGCTATCTGCAATTTCGTTTGAAACCGGCGGTGTTGGGACAGTTGATGGGAAAACCGTTCATCAGCAATACCGTCTTTATTGGCAGCGGCACCATCGTCGAACAAGGGGCCGTCATAAAGGGGCCGGCTTGGATCGGGGAGAAGTGCCATGTGCGCAGCGGTTGTTACGTACGCGAAAACGTCATCGTGGGCGACGGCGTGGTGATGGGAAACTCGTGCGAGTTCAAGAATTGCATCCTGTGCGATGAAGCGCAGGTACCTCACTTTAATTATGTGGGCGATTCCATTTTAGGATTTCGCGCGCATTTGGGGGCGGGCGTGATTTTATCGAATGTAAAACTCGACCATCGCGAAATTTCTGTCGTTGCCGCCGACTATACCATCCCGACCGGACTGACCAAATTCGGCGCCATTATTGGCGACCGGACCGAGATCGGTTGCAATGCCGTGCTTAATCCCGGTACGGTCATCGGCCGAGATTGCATCATTTATCCCGGGGCAAACATTCGCGGCGTGGTGCCCCGCGCCCACATCGTAAAGTTGCGGCAGGATTTACAGACAATGAGCAGGCGCGATCTGCGCTGATGCCGCGATTACGATTACGAGCACGCGCGGGAGTAAATAAAAAGAGGAAACGGATGGGAGGGGATTCGAACCCCTGGTGCCTTGCGGCACACACGCTTTCCAGGCGTGCACAATCGACCGCTCTGTCACCCATCCTTTCGAATCGTAATCGTATTCGATCGATCGATTATGAGCACGAGCACGAGTTACAACTGCAGCCGGCGGAACAATTCATCGAGCGGCAACTGAATGCCGACAAAAAATTCACCAAAATCCGCGTACTCCGCACTCACTGGATCAAAACGCATTTCGTAAACGATTTTCTTAATTTGAAAAGTATCGCGCGCGAAAAGCGTCACGCCCCATTCGGCATCGTCCAATCCAGTTGAGCCGGTAATGAGCTGTTTTATTTTGCCGGAAAATTCGCGACCAACTTTGGCGTGACCGCCCATCAATTTGCGGCGTTGATCAAACGGCAAGGCATACCAGTTCCGTTGGTCGCCGCGCCGTTTGCTCATGTTATAAAAGCAGACCACCGGCCAATCGGGTAGTGCCGGATAAACGCGTTCCTCCCGATAATGCGCCATCCGCTCGGCGAAAGTTTTCATCGCGGTATCGAACTCCGGCGTCCCGGGTTTTAGATTTTGCTCCCGTGGGAGCGTCTCGGCGTATTGCTCCGCCGTGGTTGTGTATTCGCTTTCTTCGGTCAACGAGAGATAACTGTAAACCGGCTCAAGCACCCCGGCGCCGAGAGAAAGATTGAGGCGTTTTTCAAAAGAATTTGCCGCGTGCAGATCGGGCGTGATCAGCATGAAGGCGATATCCGCTTTCGGCGTGACCACGCTTACCGTAAGCAACTGCGTCTTTTCGGTAGCCCGGATTTCCTGCACGATCTCGGAGAGCGCGATCTTGGCCGTGCGCTGTTCATCGCTAGTGAGCAGCTGCCATTGTGCGAAATCGATGCGGTAGAAAAGGTGGAGACAATGCCATCCTTGTTCGGGAATAAGCGGAGCGTTCTTGTCGGCCATCGCGCTAGCTTCCGCCGTCAATAGAGCTGGTCAAGATACCGTGCTGGATAGTCTTTCATTGCCGGGGCGAATGAGTCAGCAGCCGCGACTTTCCTAACGGCGAGGCGCGGTTTACAATTCGGACATGAGTCTCTTGCAGGCCGAGGTCGAGCGACGCGGCATCCAAATCTTTGATCTGGTCGATCGCCATCCGGAATCGATTTTCAGCAAGGCCGGATTCTATCAACGGATGATGGAGTTTTCGATGCGCGACGAACATTTCAAAGTGCAAATGTTCCGTTTCGTCGATGTGCTCGCATCGCTCCGCCGCGGCTCCGACATCGTCCAACATCTCGACGAATACTTCGCCGACATGCGCAATGGCTTCGCTCCATTCATCCGCACCGGGGTGTCGCTCGCGCGTATCGCACCATTCATCAGTGGAAAACTCCTGCGCTGGAACGTCTCGGGAATGGCGCGGCAGTTCATCGCCGGGCGCAATCCGGATGACGTAATGAAAACGCTGCGCAAAAAACGCCGGCAAAAAATTGGATTTACCGTCGATCTGCTGGGCGAAGCAGTAGTCAGCGAAGAGGAAGCTAACGAGTATGCGACGCGCTGTCAGGAATTACTCGAACATCTTGCCCGGGAAACGCGCCGCTGGACCGATCCGCTCGGCAAAAACGCCGAGCTCTTCCCAGTCGTAAATGTGTCGGTAAAAATTTCCGCCCTCTATTCGCAGATGAACCCGGCCGATCCGGCCGACGCAATTGCGCATCTGGCGCCGAAGCTCCGCCCGATTTTACGCCGCGCCAAGGAGCTCGGCGCTTTCATCAATTTTGACATGGAAAGCTACGCGCACAAAAACGCGACCCTCGAGCTGTTTCGAACGCTTTTCACCGAGCCGGAGTTTCGCGATTGGCCACACGCCGGCATCGTCATTCAAGCTTACTTGCGCGACGCGGAAGAGGATTTGGTTGATCTGATTGCGTGGGGACGAGCGCGCGGGACGCGTTTTACCGTTCGTCTGGTCAAGGGCGCGTATTGGGATTACGAAAAAATCAAGTCCACTCAAAACGGCTGGGTCATTCCGGTATGGCTGCAAAAACCGGAGAGTGATGCCAATTTCGAAAGGCTCACTCGCATTTTGCTCGAGAACGAAGCGATTGTGACGTCCGCGTTCGGGTCACACAACGTCCGTAGCATCGCGCACGCGCAGGCATTGGCGGAAGAACTCGGAATCGATCGCAGCCGTTTTGAATTCCAGTTGCTCTACGGAATGGCGGGTCCGATCAAGCGCGCGCTGGTCGAGATGGGTTATCGCGTCCGGGAATATTCGCCAGTGGGCGAATTGTTGCCGGGGATGTCGTATTTGGTGCGTCGCCTCCTTGAAAATACCTCTAATGAAGGATTCTTGCGCGCGAAGTTCTCCGAGCACGTTTCAGGAGCCCAATTGCTGCGCGATCCACGTGATTTGGTAGATGGCGTTGTCGCCACTTCCGTCATCCCGAGCGAAGTCGAGGGATCCCGTAGCAGAACCTTTGAGGTACCTTCCGAGGAATCCATCGGGCTGAGCTGGACTGCCATTTTCGCTCGGGATGATGGAACAGGTCGAAACGGCGCAACGCGCGAGACGCTACCCGGCGACACCTACAGAAATGCTTCGCTGACAAACTTTGTTTATCCGGAGTCGCAGCGAAGAATGCGCGTCGCCTTGCGCGACGTGCGCGCGCGTTTCGGACAGAAATACCCGCTCGTGATCGATGGCAAAGAGATTTGGACGGACAAATTGCTACGGTCGCTCAATCCGAGCGCGCCGGATCAAATCATTGGGTTCGTCGCCGAGGCCGGGATTCCAGAAGCGGAGAACGCCGTAAAAGCAGCGCGGCGCGCGTTTGAATCTTGGAGCCGCACGCCTTTCGAACAGCGCTGCCAGTTGCTTGAGCGTGTCGCCGCGATTCTCGATCGCCGCCGGTTCGAGCTTTCCGCAGTCGAAGTTTTTGAAGTCGGCAAAGCCTGGGCCGAAGCCGACGGCGACATCCGTGAAGCGATGGATTTTTGTCTCTTCTACGCCCACCAAATGCGGCTGCGTGGAAATCCACGTCTGACCCAACATGTTCTTGGCGAGGAAAGCTACCAGCATTACTGGCCGCGTGGCGTCGCTCTCGTCATCGCGCCCTGGAATTTTCCGCTCGCCATTCTCTGCGGAATGGTCACCGCCGCGCTCGTCACTGGCAACACCGTGATCATGAAACCGGCCGAGCCTTCAGCGATCCTCGGCGCGCTGTTGATGGAGATTTTCGAGGAGGCGGGAGTTCCGCCGGGTGTCTTGAATTGCCTACACGGACGCGGGTCGGTCATTGGCGCCTACCTCGTCGATCATCCCGATGTGGAAATGATCGCTTTCACCGGCTCGCGTGAAGTTGGTTTGCGGATATGGGAGTCGGCGGGCAAAACCCGACCGGGCCAACGCGAACTTAAGCGCGTCGTCTGCGAGATGGGCGGCAAGAATGCAATCATTGTCGATTCCGATGCCGATCTCGACGAAACGATCGTGGATACCATTTATTCTGCCTTTGGTTACCAGGGACAAAAATGTTCCGCTTGTTCACGTCTGATTGTGCTTGAAAAGAATTACGATCGCGTGATGCAGCGGTTGCTCGCAGCCGCTGCGAGTTTGCGCGTTGGCAATCCAGAGGAGCCGGGGATCACCGTTGGGCCCGTCATCGACGAAACCGCCTATCGCCGGATCCAGGAAATTATCGAGAGCGGCAAAAGCGAAGCGACTCTCGCTTTTCAGGCAACCAAAATACCGGAGAAAGGTTATTTCATTCCCCCAACCATTTTCACCGGTGTAAAACCGGAAATGACGTTAAGTCAGTGTGAAATTTTCGGGCCGGTGTTGAGTGTGTTGAAAGCGCGCGATCTCGATGACGCAATCAGAATTGCTAACGACACCGATTACGCGCTCACCGCCGGATTCTTCTCGCGCAGTCCGGCTAACATCGAACGGGTGAAGGCCGAGCTCGTCGCCGGGAATGTTTATGTCAATCGCTCCTGCACTGGCGCGGTAGTCGGCCGCCATCCTTTCGGTGGATTCAAAATGAGCGGCGGTGGCACCAAGGCCGGCGGCAGCGATTATTTGCTGAACTTCCTCGTTCCCCGCGTTGTCACCGAAAACATCATGCGGCACGGCTTCGCCCCCGAAGCCACGCCCGAATACCGCGCCGAATTCCTGCCCCGACGGTGAGGGGCGCCATCGCCTCCAAATTGGCGCGCAGTGATTCCGGGTAGCGCGACAATCCCCGTTAGTCGAGCGGGTGACCTTTGAGCAGCAGTTTCACAACAGTCACCACCATGTAACCGACCGGCCAAGCGGCGGCGAGAACAACGAGGGCGAAAACAAACATCTCCTTGGCTCGTTCACGCTCAGATTCGAGCAAAAACTCGCGCGTGAAATCGTAAAATCTGCGCTGGGCGGATTCTCCCTCGTCGCCCGGAGCGGACCAGTAGCCACGCCAGTCGCCCATGTCCGAGCGAAAGAAATAATCCGTTTGCGGAAACCTGCGCTTTCTCCTTTCGCACAGACTTTTCGGTCTCATCGCCTGCGATCCTCAGCTTAAATTATTCCAAAATATCACATCACGCGAAGCTTTAAAGTTGCGCGAAGGGAAGCGGGGGGTAGCGAGACGATCAAAAGCGCGGCGCGCGGTAAAGTTCAGTTGTTCATCCAGCGAATGATTTTGTCGTGGGCTTCGGACAAGACGCTCACATGGTTCGCGCCCTCAACCGGAAAGAAGTCGATGAAAGGAAAGTTTTGGGCTAGCTCGCGGCCCATCCGCATAGGGATAACCTCGTCCTTTGTCCCGTGGAAAATTGCGATTTTCGCTTCCGGATTCCGTTGGCGAATTTCAACAATGCCAGCGCGGTTGTCGTAGTTCTCGATCAGCAAATATGATAGCGGACCAGTGATAACGCGGGCGGCCTCCTCGCGCAGAGTGGTGAACGGCGCGATTGCGACAACTCGCTGGACGCGATGACGCCTTGCGAAATCGATCGCAACGGCGGAGCCGAGGGAATGACCAATGGCGCAGAGTCGGGGCTCCATTTCATCCGCGGAAAGAGCGAGTCGTTTCGCCAACGTGTTTAGCGCGGTGTCAGTGCTAGCTCGCGTACTCGCGATGCTGGCGTAACCCTGGCATTTTCCGTAGCCGGGATAATCCAGGAGCAGGAACGCATCATTAGGATTTGGATAGCCGGCAAGGATTGTCGTCCAATCGAGTGCCAGTGAGCCATTGCCACAAAACGCGACCCAAAGCCGGCTGGGCAATTGCTCGTTATTGCGGGCCGGAATGTAAAACGCCGTTTGTTTGCCGAACGGCAGAGTGTAAAAAATTTCCTCGCCATTTGTCGGCAAGGCTTGTGCGTATCCCGCGCCGTACGGCCGCGGATGATAAACCATCGAGTGCTGCTTGAAATAAATCAGCGCGATAAAAAGGGAAAGACTCAGCGAGACCGTAACGAATCCGCGAATGACAATTCGCTTCAGCTTGTTGCGGGGCGTGAAGGATCGATGCACCTGAAGGCAAGAAGGCCTTCACGGCAACGTCGAGCAAATCGATTCCTTTTGCGATAAAATCGATTTTATCGATCGCTTGGAATTCTTTTACTGCCAGTGACCCGCCACCCAGATCCACCCGCCTGGTCGTCGCACCCAGTGACCTTCAACCCAAACGGCGGCCGGGCGTGGGCGCACAATCCAATGCCCGGGCACCCACGCGTAGCTCGCGCCAGTCCATTGCCAGTAGCCATTCGTCCAAACGTAGCTCGGCCCTGGGGCAACCGTTCTCGTCTCTACCCGAACTGGTGGGGGCGCTTGAGTAACCAAAACCTCTCGTGTAACGGGTTGCGTCGCAACGGGGCCAGTTGTCACCGTCCGTGTGACTTCAGTTGTCGTAGTCGTGACAGGGGTTTCCGCGACGCAGCCAGCCAATCCCAACAGCGCCAGCAAACAAAAAGGCATTCTCATATCATTCCTCCTCCCTAGGTTCGTTTTGCCCGAGCAATCCGGCTCTGTTCTTAGAAGCGAAGACTCGGAGCAGATATATGAGCGATTCGCCGATTTTTGCCGAATTGGCCGCACAAATGGAAAGTTTGTGTTCCTCGACTCAGCGCCTTCGGCACCGTGGAGCGGAACACAGGCCGATGGCCTGTGAGCCCAGCGGGAATTCTTCCCGCTGCTGCTTCGGACCGGTCTCAGCGGAGTAAAAACTCCGCTGGGCGCACAAACTGGAAAGTCTGTGTTCCTCGGCTCACGGGACAGCGGAAAGAAAAAGCAATGAAGAAAGCGCAACTGCGGAGTAGATCCGATGGCACAAAACCAAATCTCATCCGATGCTCGCGCAATGCTCTACATCGTTGCCACGCCGATCGGAAACCTCGGCGACATTACTTTGCGCGCGATTGAAGTTTTGAAATCTGCCGACGCAGTGGCGGCGGAGGACACCCGATATTCCGGAGTGTTGCTGAAACATTTTGGAATTAAGAAACCGTTCGTCAGTTTTCATGAGCACAATGAGGCGATGCGCACGGCGCAATTGATCGAGCGTCTCGCCGCCGGGGAAAATATCGCGCTGGTCACAGACGCCGGGATGCCAGGATTGTCCGATCCGGGGGGGCGGTTAATTCGTGAATGCATCCGACGTGATCTCCCCTTCACCATCGTTCCCGGCCCGTCTTCGATTCTGACGGCAATCGTCGGGTCGGGCTTCTCGACTGAGAAATTTTTCTTCGCCGGCTTTTTGCCGGTAAAAAGCGGCGGGCGCGAGCGCGAGTTGCGCGGCGCCGCCTCGCGCGATGAGACCACGGTTTTCTTCGAATCGCCCTATCGATTAATGAAAACGCTCAGTGCCGCCATCGACATTTTGCAAGACCGGCAACTCTGTGTCGCTCGCGAGTTGACCAAAAAGTTTGAGGAATTCCGGCGCGGGAGCGCAGCGGAGCTTCTCGCGCATTACCAGGCGCATCCGCCAAAAGGTGAGATTGTGTTGGTGATTCAAGGAGGGGCGGCTTGATTATTTTTTTGTAGCGACCCCTGTCCTCAGCGGCAGACCTGAAAAACTCTGCCGACAAAGACGGTGGCGGCTACATCGGCTTGGACTTGCGATCTTGGCGCTTCTGTGCCACGTTGCGCGGCTTTTTCCCCAGAAAGAACTCAACCCGTATGGCTTTTGCAATCATCAAGACCGGTGGCCGGCAGTATCGCGTCGCGGAAGGCGACACGATCGATGTCGATTTGCTGGAGGCCGAGGCAGGTAAGCAGGTCGTGCTCGCCGACGTCTTGATGCACGCCGATGACGAGAAGGTCACTCACGGCGCACCGATCGACGGCGCAAAAGTCACCGCGGAAGTGGTGGAGCAACGCAAAGATAAAAAGGTCGTTGCCTACAAATTTCGACGACGAAAAGGTTATCACCGCACGGTGGGGCATCGGCGCAAGCTGACCAGGCTGAAAATTAAATCCATCAGCGTCGGCGGAAAGAAAAGCGCGAAAAAGGAAGCGGAATAGGATTAAGAATGGCTCACAAAAAAGGACAAGGCAGCGTAAAGAACGGGCGCGATAGCGTTAGCAAACGACTGGGCGTGAAGAAATTTGGAAGCGAACTGGTTGTCGCCGGGAACATTATCGTCCGGCAACGAGGAACAAAATTTTTGCCGGGGAAGAATGTCGGACTTGGTCGCGACTACACCATTTTTGCATTGGTCGATGGGAATGTGCGCTTCGATCGGGCGGGCCGGCGAGTGAACGTGGATCCGGCGGCGAAGTAAGCTTTAAGGTAGCGCAACGAGATCCCTCGACCTAGCTCGGGACGACCAAGGAGTACGGGACAATTGTTGCCCAAATTGTGCTGTTTGTTTTATAAAAGAAAGTTCCGCTCATGAAATACAAGACGTTCATTCTCTTTGGCGCACCAGGCAGCGGCAAAGGCACACAGGGTAAAACGCTCGGCAGTATCCCCCGTTTTTTCCATTGTCCCTGTGGCGATGTTTTCCGCTCAATCGACACCCGGACCGATGTCGGCAAGGCTTTTCTCGAATATTCCAGCAAAGGCCAGCTCGTGCCCGACGAAATCACGGTCGAGCTTTGGAAAGAAGCGATCGATGCCGCCGTCGACGCCCACAAATTCAAGCCGGACATCGACACTCTCGTGCTCGATGGGATTCCACGAAATGTGAGCCAGGCAAAAATCATGGACCAAATGATCGACGTCGAGAAGGTCTTCCATCTCGCCTGTCCAAACCGCGAAACCTTGTTTGTGCGATTGAAGAAACGCGCGCTGAAAGATAACCGGCTCGATGACGCTAACGAGCAGGTGATCCAAAAACGGCTCGACATTTACGAAAAAGAATCGCGTCCGGTATTAACCTACTATCCGAAAAATTGCATTACCGTGGTTGACGCAATGCAGCCACCCGCGAAGGTTTTGTTCGACATCCTCGCCAGCGTAAATGGCGTCGATGGGCATCGAAATGAGTCAGTTTGAAAACTTTACCGCTTCCAGTCTTTATTGCGACAAATGCAAAGCGACCATGCCGGTGCGCGAACGGCTCCTGCTAGTTTTGCCTGACAAAGAACTTTTCGATTATCTCTGCACCGGTTGCGCTTCTTCGGTCGGATCGCGCGAAGTCACGGCCGGTGAAAAAATGATGACGCAAGCTATTGCGGCGCAACAGGCGCGCCGAGGAAGGCGAGTTTCAAGCTCCCTGCATTCCTAACAAGAATGCGGATCCTCTTTATCGGCACTGGCGAAATCGGCCTGCCGACACTCCGGATGCTCTCCCATTGGCGTGAGCCCAAATTGGTCGGCGTAGTCACTCAACCTGATAAGCCAGCCGGACGTGACCAAAAGCTCACGTCGCCCTGGCCCAAACAAGCGGTGCAAGATCTCGGTCTTGACCTGCCGGTATTGCAGCCGGATCGGATCAAAAGTCTGGAATCGGTTGACGCAATTCGCGCGCTGAAACCGGATGTGATTGTGGTGATGGCCTACGGACAAATTCTTCCGCGCGGCGTGCTCGAAACTCCGCGGGTTGCTTGCCTGAATTTGCACGCCTCGCTCTTGCCGCGTTGGCGTGGTGCGGCGCCAATCCAGGCCGCGATCGCGGCGGGCGATCGCGAAACCGGAATCACGGTCATGTATATGGATGAAGGGCTCGATACCGGTGACATCCTGCTTCAGAGAAAAATTGCGATTGCGTCCAATGAGACCGGCGGCTCCTTGCACGATAAGCTGGCCCAAATTGCACCCGAAGCGTTGGCTGAGGCGATCTTGTTGCTCGACCAAGAAAAAGCGCCTCGCCTTTCACAAGAAAACGAGTTCGTCACTTACGCGTCCAAGCTCGAGCGCAAACATGGCCGGATCGATTGGAGCGAATCCGCCGAAACAATCGAACGAAAAATCCGTGCATTCGATCCGTGGCCGGGCGCGTTCATGGAAATTGATCATCGCCATTTGAAAATTTTTAGCGCGACGACTGCCGATCGTAAGGGCAAGCCCGGCGAAATTTGGCAAAAGGAAAACGAATTAATTGTCGCTGCCGCAGAAGGCGCGTTGTCATTAGGCGAAGTTCAGCTTGAGGGAAAAAGGCGAATGAGCGCGGCGGAATTTTTGCGTGGGCATTCCCGGATCGCTCGGTTGTAGCCGTCGTCCCGGGCCGCAGCTCCCTCTCCCGTTCAGCCGCCGCTTCCAGGCCGCGGCCAACGACCGCGGCTATAGGATCGCATTTTTGTTTTCATTACCCGCACGTTGCGGCATCTTGACGCCCCATGCAGACGGAAGCCGCCGCTTATCAACGCATCGTTCTTAAATTAAGCGGCGAAGCGCTTCAGGTCCCCGGTGCGCGGGAAAATATTTCGCCGCAGATCGTCCTCGCCATCGCGGAGCGAATTAAGGAAGTGCGCGATCTCGACGTGCAGGTCGGTGTCGTGATCGGTGGAGGTAACATCTGGCGCGGAACTTCCGCGGCACATCGCGGAATGGACCGCACCACCGCTGATTACATGGGAATGCTCGCAACCGTGATCAATGGCCTGGCCTTGCAAAGTGCCTGCGCCCAAATCGGCGTGGAGACACGAGTGCAAACCGCGATTGAAATGAAAAACGTGGCGGAGCCTTTCATTCGCGGACGCGCCATTCGTCACCTCGAACTCGGAAGGGTCGTCATTTTTGTCGCCGGCACCGGCAATCCCTATTTTTCCACTGATACCACCGCGGCGCTGCGCGCGAGCGAGATTGGGGCGGAAGTACTTCTGAAGGCAACGAAGGTCGATGGCGTTTATGATTCCGATCCGAACAAAAATCCGAATGCGAAGCGCTACGAACAAGTCAGCTACACCGAGGCGCTGAGCAAGCGGTTGCAGGTGATGGACTCGACCGCTTTTAGTTTGTGCATGGACAATAAAATTCCCATCGTCATTTTTAACATGAACGAGCCAGACAATATTCGCGACGCAGTGCTGGGGCGAAAAATCGGCACCCTGGTTTGCGATTAGAATACGGCCGCGTCAAAATCTTTTCATGAGCGCCGACGACATTCTTCTCGAAGCCGAAATGGCAATGGAAAAAAGTGTCGATTTCATGGTGCACGAATTCGCAGCGGTGCGGACTGGGAAAGCATCGCCGGCCCTGGTCGAGAATGTGGATGTGCAGGCTTACGGCTCGGCCATGAAACTCAAACAGCTTGCTCTCATCACCACGCCCGAACCGCGCTTACTCGTGGTGCAACCATTCGACGCCGGAACCGTCCGCGACATCGAAAAAGCACTCAACGAATCGCGCATCGGCATAACCCCATCGGTGGATGGGAAAATCATTCGTCTGCCTGTTCCGGAGTTGTCAGAGGAACGCCGCAAGGATCTGGTCCGTTCACTGGGCAAGATGGCGGAGGAAGCGCGAGTGCGCGTGCGCGCGAACCGGCGCGCTGCGCTGGATGAAGGGAAAAAGCTGAAAGCCTCGGGTGGCCTGACCGAAGATGGGATGCGCGACACGGAAAGCGAGGTGCAAAAATTGACGGATCGATTTGTAAAATCGATCGATGATCACCTCGCACGCAAGGAAGCTGAGATCATGAAAGTGTGAGCCCTCTCTCTCTCTGGAACGAAGATTAAGAGGAAGAGTTACAACCGCACCAAATCGAGCAGAAACTGGCACCAGAGATAGATCATGCCGCGCCAGGAGTATTTCACTTCGTCATCCGCTGCCGACTTGAGTACCCCCGCCCGGACATTGTGCGCAATCTGGTCGCGCAAATCATTTTCAATGTCGGTTTGCATTCGTTCTTCGTCGAGAGGGTCGAGCGAAGTCGTTTCAACGGAATGGCTTCGCAGAAATTCGCGGTGGCTTTGATAAAGTTGCCAAAATGTCTGGTCCGGCCGTTGGCGATTGATTCGAAATTGCGGCGTTAACTTCAACCCGTAAGACAAAGGGTAATTCCACGTCGTCCAGACGATGCCGTCCTTCGCGCGGGAGGACACACGCAGGTAATAAAAGGAAAGATCATGCTGTTCGTTCAGGCAAATCGTGGCCTGGGCGCGATCGTCGGCCTTATAGAATAATCTGAAAAATTGCCGGTAGTCTTCCCAGTCCCAGCCGGTGTCGTTGACGTGGGCAAAGCCTTCATTTTCGATTTCCCGGCTGATCTCGTCGAGGGCGGGAAACAGGCTGTTGGAGGGCGGGATTTTAGGTCGCAAACGTTTTTCTTTGGGCAGCCTCAAAGTGCGAATGCGGGTGAGGATCTCCAGCCACGGCAGAAAAAGCCAGCTCGCCGCCCCCGCCACCCCCCAGGCGGCATTTCCGGTGATAAAATAGACGGCCAGAAATGACGCGATCAGGACTCCAAGCGCACCAAGTTTTTGCGCGAATGTGGTTTGATAACTGCGCAAGGCGACACTGAGAACAGCAACGCCGAGGGTGAGAAGAAGCCCGAACAGCATTACGGTTCGATCTGGTGCTTGTCTAAGAATTTCTCGAGCTGATCGACATCGAAATTTGCCAGCACTTCTTCGCCGGCTATCAGCGTCGGGACATAACTTTGATCGGAAAGTTCCTTCATCTCTTTGTAGGCGGCACGATTCCGTCCAACATCGACCTCAACGAATTTGTAGCCGCGCGTTTGCAGAAAATCCTTTGCGTCGATGCACCACGAGCACATAGCGCGACTGTAGAGTGTGAGGTCATTGCTCATAAACAACGGTAAAACAACACCTGTACCGGCGTCAACAAACCAGCTAATAAGCTTTGGACCATACTACTCTTTTTTTACTCGCCTGGCCTGTGAAAATGCAGCGCCCGGGTTCAGAATCGGATGATGGAATGCACCGGATGGTGACTTTGAGGTCGTTTTTGATTTTTTCCTCGATTTCGCGCGAGCCGTTCCAATGTGCCAAAGCAAAGCCACCATGAATTTCCGGTTTCGCAGGATTCTTCGGCGTGAAGAAGGCGTAAAACTCTTCCTTGCTGTCGATGGTGCGGGTATTGGCATCGCGAAATTTCAGCGCCCGCTGATAAAGATTTTCTTGGATCGATCCGAGAATTTCCGAGGCGCGGGAAACGAATTCGTTCGTTGCCATGGCTTGCTTCTCTTTCACTGACTGATCGCGTCGGCTTACCGTCACCGAATTTTTTTCCAAGTCGCGCGGGCCAAGCTCAATTCGTATTGGAACACCCTTCTTGATCCATTCCCAATTTCTCACTCCGCCACCGAATTGGCGTCGATCTATTTCCACCTCAAGCGCGAGATCGGCGTATTTATTTGCGCGAAGCTGGGCCGCGAGTTTGTCGCAAGCTTCCAATACCTGGCTCCGCGTTTCTTCCTTCGGCGTGATCGGTAAGATCACAATCTGGGTTGGTGCGATTCGCGGCGGCAAAATGATTCCATCGTCGTCGCCATGCGCCATCACCACTGTGCCGACCATGCGCGTGGTCATGCCCCAGCTCGTCGTCCACCCAAATTCCTGTTTGCCTTCGCGACTCTGAAATTGAATCCCGCTCGCACGCGCAAAATTTTGCCCGAGAAAATGTGAAGTGCCGGCCTGGATCGCCTTTCGGTCCTGCACCATTGCTTCGATTGTCATCGTTTGCACGGCGCCGGGAAATTTTTCGCTCTCCGATTTTTCGCCGGCAAAAACCGGGATGGCACAATGATCGCGCGCAAACGTTTCGTAAACACCGAGCATGCGCTGAGTTTCTTCGCGCGCTTCGGCTTCGGTTTCGTGCACGGTATGGCCTTCCTGCCAGAGGAACTCCGTTGTGCGCAAAAACAGCCGCGGCCGCATCTCCCATCGCACCACGTTGCACCATTGGTTGAGGAGAATTGGCAGGTCGCGATACGACTGGACCCACTTGGCGTAACTCGCGCCGATAATCGTCTCGCTTGTTGGCCTAACCACCAGCGGTTCGTTCAAGGGACTGGCCGGTTTCATTTTCCCTTCGGCATCGACCTCAAGCCGTGAGTGAGTCACGATCGCGCATTCCTTGGCGAAGCCCTCGACGTGTTCAGCTTCCTTCGCGAAATAGCTCAGGGGAATAAAGAGCGGAAAATAAGCATTTCGATGTCCGGTCGCGCGAAACATGGCGTCTAGTTGCCGCTGCATGTTTTCCCAAATACCGAAACCCCATGGGCGGATAACCATGCAGCCGCGTACATCGGAAGGCTCGGCCAGCTCCGCCGCTCGAATTGCCTGTTGATACCACTCCGGGAAATCCTGCTCCCGGGTAGGCGAGATGGCGGTTTTTTGAGCTTTTGTCATAATTTCGAATGGTATTAACTAAGGTCGAAGGACGAAAAATGATTCTTCGATTTGCCCCGGAATTAGAGGAGAGCAAATATCATCTGGCCCGCAACTTTGCCAGGGCTTTTGGGGTTTACTTCTCGGTTATGAAACGTCTGGTTTTGGTCACGGCTTTGCTCGCCGTTTTGCTACCAACGGTCGGGTTTGCCCAAGGACAACGAACGGTTGACTTCAGGCGTGAACGCTTTGCTGGGCTGTCAAGGGATGAGCAGGCGAGATTGCGCACGGCGCATGACACGGCAATGCGTGATCCGGCGTTGGCGGCCACGCGGCAGCGGTATGAGCAAGCGCGTAAGGAGTTTCGCGACAAATTGCGCGACGCACTGCTCAAGGCTGATCCTTCGGTGCAACCGATCATAGAAAAAGTCCGCCGTCAGCAACAAAAAGATCGGTAATTAAAAGGAATTCTGTGCGTCGCTTCCCGCGCGCACTAATCTGTTTTCCGCGTAGCTACTGGCGAAATCGATACTGCAAACGCTGCCGAATCTGCCGTGCGAACCGTAGGCTGCTCCAGCCACATTGTAAGTTGGGTTGAAAATGTTTTTGCGATGGCCGCGACCACGCACGCCGTCGTCGACAATCAACGCCAGCACAATTTCACGCGCAGTATGGCGACCATACGCAATGTTCTCCGCCCAGCCCTGGCTTACCACGCCATAGCGACTCATTCGATTCCCGGGATCGCTGCCATGGTTGCCGTAATGTCCCGTTGCACCGGCAGCCTGCTCGCGACAATGATCAGCCGCAGCCAGACAAAGACCGGGCGAAAGCGCGAGTGGTGGTTGCGGCTTCGCGCGATGCAAAAATCGTATCGCGTCATCGAGCGCGCGAACGCCTTCGTGCGTGTGCAAGCGAACATTGCCCGGCAACAAACAAACCCCACCGGAATAATTCTGGCGCCTTTGTTGGAGAAGCGTCGCATAAAGCGCCGGATTTTGTCGGGCCAGGTTCATTTCGTGGATGATTGCCGCGGCTGTGACATGATCGGGAATTGCGGCTGACGAGCTTGGGTCGGCAGCTAACGAAAACGTGGCAAAGAGCGAATAAAGGATGGGTAAAAGGACGGCGAGACGCATTATAATTTCTAGAAAGCATCCCAGGTGCCATCCTCCTTTGTCGCTGCCGCGGCCGCGACGTCGATTCGGCCGTCAGCAAAGTTGACACCTCTCGCCCTCACCCGTAGTTTCCGTGCCTTTTCCCGCCCCTGATGAAAACCTTTTCAGCTAGAGCAACCGACGTCCCACGCAAATGGTGGATCATCGACGCGAAAGATCAGGTCCTTGGCCGTGTCGCGGTCAAGGCCGCAAACCTTTTGCGGGGGAAAGAAAAAAGTGTCTTCACCCCGCACGTCGATACCGGCGATTTCGTGATCGTGGTGAATGCCGAAAAAGTTCGCATCACCGGCAAAAAGGAAGAGCAGAAAACTTTCATGAGCTTTTCCGGTTACGTCGGTGGCCATAAATCGGAAAATGTCGGCGCACGACGCGTTCGGCATCCGGAATTGCTGATTGAGCGAGCGGTGCGCGGAATGATTCCGCACAATCGACTCGGCCGGTCGGTCTACCGAAAACTTAAAGTCTATCGAGGCGATACTCACCCGCACGCAGCGCAGCAGCCGGCACCGGTGAAATTGCGCTAGGAAAAATTATCATGGCATCAACTCAGGAAATCGTCGCCACCGGTCGTCGCAAGACTTCGGTCGCGCGTGTGCGAATGACTGCGGGCAGCGGCAAAATCGACATCAACGGCCGCAGCTTTGAAGAATATTTTCCGACCGGGCCGTTGCAGAACACGGTGTTGCAACCATTGCAAACGGTGAAGCTGGCAAACGCCTATGACATCTCGATCAACGCCACCGGTGGCGGAGCCAGTGGCCAGGCCGGTGCCGTGCGCCTCGCGATCTCGCGCGCCCTGTTGCAAGTAGATATCAATCTGCGCGCCAGGCTTAAAGCCGATGGTTTGCTGCGACGCGATCCGCGCATGAAAGAACGCAAGAAATCCGGTCAACCTGGGGCGCGCAAACGCTTCCAATTCTCGAAGCGTTAAAGCTCCAGCCGGGCTTCGCTGGCGAGAATCGGCAACAGCTGCAGACTTTCCTCAATCCGCTGGGCACACAGGCCAGAGACCTGTGTTCCGCTTAGCGTCTTGCTTTTGATTAGCACGCGGCTTTAACTACGGCTTGGCGCTTGGCGCGGGCGGCGGTTTCGCGGGCGGAAGCGATGGGGAATTCGGAGCAGGCGGGGCAGTGGGCAAAACCTTGATCGTAGGCGGAACGGTAGCGCTTCCCGGCGACTCCAATTTAGATGGCGTAACGACTGATGGCGTTTGTGCCTTCGCCGATTTCAAGAACGTTCGGAGCAATTGGCTGGCTTCCATTGCCGCGTAGCTGTCCCGATACTGCGTCATGATCGTCTCGCAGATGCGCCTGGCATCATCGATCCGGTTTTTTTCCTGCAAGATGTGCACCTGCTCAATCAACGCCATCGGGGCATTGAAACTTCCAGCATTAGCCGATGCAATTTGTTGGTAAGTTGCGAGAGCTTCGTCCTGTTGGCCCATCGCCTCCAGGTTCGCCGCCATCGCCATTCGCGCTGTGCTTGCCAGTTCGCGCTGCGGAAACTTCTCGAGAAACTTTAGCAGCGTTGCATTCGCTTCCGAATACTTCGCCTGTTTTCGCTCGGAATCCGCCAGCAACAGATAGGCGGAGGCAGCAGCAGCGGTGTCGCCATAGCGATTGATCACTTCCTCGTACGCCGCCGGCGTTTTGGCCCCGCTAAACAACGTCGCCGCGGTAGCTTCGCGCCGATCCCGATAGAGGCGATAACCTGCGATGGCGATGATGGCCACAATGGCAAGGACAAGCAGGATCGCGATTTCTTTGCGGTATTTATACCAGAAAAGCTGCGCTTCTAGAGCGGGGTCGGTTCTGAGTTCTTTGGCGACTGGCATGCGATTATAGCGGGGCGAGTTTATGCCATGCACCCGCGCGGCGTGCAAGATCGCTACTTCAACTCATTACGCAATCGCATCAAGATGGGAACGGTCGTCAGCACGCCCACGGCGAGAAGGGCTAGTCCAGCGCTGCGCCGCTCCTCCTTTTCTAGAGCATTGCTTAGCAGGAGACCGATACCAACGCCAAGCGCGCCACGCGTCATCGCAATCAACCCAATCTCCGGCAGCGTCAAAGTGATGCGTTTCGCACTAATGTTCATATATCTGCTCCACACTTTTGATTCGCATCCGGTGTCCGCCGCGGTTCGCCGCGCAACCGAAAAGGTAACGTGTTATTTTCGGGAAAAGGGGAGTGATCGTCACATATTGAAACGGATGGCAATTGAATGACGCGGTCTGATCCCCAAACCAGACACCAACGGCTGCGACCGCTCCAAATTCGCCGAGCGAGAAAGGACGATCGCGAGGCCATCTGGCAAATTTTTCGCGCCGTCGTTGCCGGAGGTGACACCTACGTTTTTGACCCGAACATCCCACGCCGGAAAGGGCTGGCTTACTGGCTGGATCCGAAAATGCGCTGTTACGTCGCTCTATCCGATCAAGGAATAGTTGGTAGTTACATTCTCAAAGCCAACCAGCCGGGGCTTGGATCGCATGTCGCTAACGCTGGCTTCATGGTTTCGCCATCTGCCCGAGCTCGCGGAATCGGGCGAGCAATGGCCGAACATTGTCTGCTCGAAGCTCACCGCCTCGGTTTTCGGGCGATGCAATTCAACTTTGTTGTCGCGACCAACAGAGCTGCGCTACGCCTTTGGAAAAATCTTGGATTTAAAATCGTCGGAAAATTGCCGGGCGCTTTCCGCCATAGCCGGCGCGGGTTTGTTGATGTTTATATAATGTATCGCCGGCTCAAGGCTCCGTATAATTCTCGTTGAATTATATCATTTGCCCAAGGACCGAGAACGGGCACAAACTATAGCCGCACCTGTCCTCAGCGGCAGAATTCGGAGCGTGCCCCGAAATCCTCAGCACACCTACAACCCGCTTAGCGTTTCTTTTTCCGGCCACCCTTTTTCCCGCCTTTGCGAGAGCTCGCCTTGTTCTCTTTCTTGCCGCGGCCACTTCCGCTCTTTTTGCCGCCGCCACTCTCCTTGTTCACAGTAGCCCAAGCGCGGCGTTCTGCTTCTTTCTTCGATGTGCCGCGCTTTTCGTAGCCCTCTTCGATATGCTCTGCTTTTCGTTTTTGTTTGCCGGTATATTTCGATTTGCTCCCACGTGCCATAATTCCTCCCCTTTCTGAGCAATTCGGGGCGCGACACGTTTGTGGATTTATCCCGCATTTTCCGCCATACGCGCAATGACCGCGAACGGAGCGAACCTTTTACAAATGAACGCGTTCTATAATTTAATCGATCCGTGGCTCGGCCTCGGAGCGCAACCGAGGGATTTGACCTTTCTGCAAATCTCGCTCCGCGGCATCATCGTTTTTCTGGCGACCCTGGCCATGATCCGGATAGGACACAAGCGCTCGCTCGCCCGCAAGACGGCATTTGATGCAGTGCTCATTGTCATCCTGGCGTCGGTTCTGTCTCGCGCCATTAATGGCAGCTCAGCTTTTTTTGCTACCATTGGTGGTAGCGTCGTAATCGTCCTGGTGCACCGCTTGTTCGCCTTGATCGCCTATCATTCGCACTGGTTCGGTTGTCTTCTGAAAGGGCGGCCGGAGCTAATTGTCGAGAACGGAAACCTGATTTGGAACACGATGCGACGCAATCATATTTCCGTGCACGATCTCGAAGAAGATTTGCGGCTCGACGCCCAGATGGAAGACAGTTCAAAAGTAAAAGTCGCGCGGGTCGAGCGCAGCGGCGACATCAGTTTTATTAAGAAGGAATAAAATCCAGCATCGCGCCCGCAGGGCGTCCCGGAAATTTGCAAGGCGACTGCGCGTCCCCCAACAAACGGCCTACAATTTCGCGTATTCGCAATTAAACTTCAGCTGTGACGCCGCACGACAAGCTTTTCATTCCCGGGCCGGTCGAAGTTTCGGAAAAAACGCGGGCCGCCTTCGCCCGTCCGATGATCGGGCATCGCGGCGAAGCCTTTAAAAATCTTTACCGCGAAATTCATCCGCGCTTACAGGAACTGTTCGGAACAAAGCAGCCCGTTTTTCTTTCCACCTCATCGGCTTGGGGCGTGATGGAAGCAGCCATCCGCAATGTCGTGCGCGAGCGCGTGCTCTGCTGCATGTGCGGCGCGTTCTCCGACAAGTGGCTCGATGTCGCCAGACGTTGCGGAAAGGAAGCGGAAGCGTTGCAGGTCGAATGGGGTAAACACATCGATCAAAAAGCAATCGATCACGAGTTGGCGAGCGGGAGATTCGACGCCGTCACTCTGATTCATAACGAGACCTCGACCGGCGTGATGAATCCGTTGCCCGAGATTTGCTGCACCCTCGCCAAGTATCCCGACATCGCCCTCGTCCTTGACACCGTCTCGTCCTTCTCCGCACTCCCGATCGCGATGGACGCGCTCGGCATTGACGTCATGCTCACCGGGGCACAAAAAGCGCTCGCCCTTCCGCCAGGTTTTTCGCTTTTTAGTGTTTCCGAAAAAGCGTTCGCACGCGCCGAAAAACAAAAAGATCGCGGCTATTACTTTGATTTTCTCGAATTTAAAAAACAGCAAAGCGAATTCATGACTCCCAGCACGCCCAGCATCGGCCACATTTTCGCGCTCCAATCAAAGCTTGAAGATATTTTCAACGAAACTTTGCCGGCGCGTTTTGCTCGTCACGCTCACACCAATGCGCTCGTTCACGACTGGGTGGCCGGGCGAGGTTTCGAATTTTTTGCCGAAGAAAATTTTCGTTCCCCCACTCTCACCTGCGTGAAAAATAATCTGGGAATCGACGTGGCGAGACTCGTTCGCGACCTGCGCGAAGAACATCATCTCGTCATCGACGGCGGTTACGGCAAAATCAAAGGCAAGACCTTCCGCCTCTCCAACATGGGCGATGAAACCGAGGAAACCGTCGCGCATCTGCTTGCTTGCCTTGATAATTGCCTCGGATAGCACGCGTCTAGGGTCATCCTGAGCGACAGTCGAGGGATCCCGATGTGTTACCTTTAAGATTGCGCCACGGAATCCTTCGACTCCACTCGGGATGACCGGCGTAATAGCCGGCGAAGCGTCCTTCGGAAAATCAGTGCCTCAGGCGCGCGGAGCGGCAACTTGCGATTCCAAAGCGCGCTCCGCGGCTCTCTTCTCATCTGGAAGCGGTCGGAAAATCATCCAGACACCAGCAAGAACGAAACAGGCACCGACGAGTGACCAGGCGGACAAGCGTTCGCCACCGAGCGCCCAGCCGAGTGCGATCGCGCCGGGCGGGGTGATCAGCGAGATGGTTTGCAATTTCGTCACCGACATCAGCGGCATCAGCCAATACAGAAGCAAAAAAGTGAGTGATGATCCGATGATCGCCAGATAGAGAAGACAGAAAATTGCCATCCCGGTCCAATGAAAACGCGCCGGATTGCCATCGACGATAAATCCGATCACCAGCAGCGGCGCGGTGCCGAAAATCATTTGCCACGCCGCCATCATCGCAGGGGCAAGATCCATCCGCCGCGATTTCAGCAACACATTTGAAAAGGCCGCGCTGGCCGCACCGATGGTATATTCCGAGGCCGCCCAGGAATGCGAGCCAGCCGTTGAAACTAAGCAGTCGGGCGCAGATTAGTGCGACCCCGCCAATTGACACGAACGCGCCGAGCAGACGCTGCCAGCGCAACGGTTCCTCCGGCAAGAGCCAGTGCGCGAATACCATTCCGAAAATCGGAATCGATGCCTGCAAAATCGCCGCCAGCCCCGAAGACACGTACAATTCGCCCCAAAACAAGAGCGCGTAGTTGATCGCAAACATGAGCACGCCGGTGAACGCGAGCACGACATAATCCGAGCGGCGCTTGGGCAGCAACCGGACGCGGCCAACCGACACCAAAACCAGAGCAATGATCGCTACCAGAAAACGGATGGCGACGTATGAGATCGGCGGCAAATCGCGCAAACCGACTTTGATCGCGAGCCAGGTAGAGCTCCAGACAATGCAGAGTGTGAGCCACGCTGCCGGAATGCGCCAGTCCATCTGCTTTGTCGTTTCCGAATCTCCGGCAAACATTGGGCGACATTCGCGGCGCTCAGCTGACTCGTAAAGCACGCTGATATTAATGCCCGCCAATCGCACTGCGAGACACGATTCGAATGCGATGAGCCCTACTTTGGTGAATTTCGTTACCCTCCTCGACATCGGCTGTTGGGGGATTTGTTTTTGGTGGATGCATCGCATTTCACAACGGCAAAACATCGTGTTGGAAGAGCTGCAAGAACAGGCACGCAGCATCGAAGAACTCTCCAGAGAAGAGCGCGAAATTCTTAAAGAATTGCATCCGACGGTGCAGAAGATCGACGAGAACGTCGATAAGGTGAAAGAATCGACAGAGGCCTGACCGAGCCGGCCGATGTGCCGCCGGAGTCGCTGAAGACGTTGACAACTCGGAGTCGGCGCGAATGCTCGTGCGCGATGATGCCTCCCGATAAATTGCGTAGCCTTGCGCTTGATTTGAATCAGACCGCTCCACGCAGCCCGTATGCACCGCTCGGAGCCTCGTTCCCTGCCGTTGCGGCTCGGCTGGTCGACAAATGCCGTGCTGAATTACTCGGCCGAGCGGGCTCCTATCATTACAACTGTCCGATGGATCGCCGATTTTTCGCTGCCACCGGTCTCGAGCAGGCGGCGTTGCGTGACTTTATTTCCACCGGCGCCGACGATGTTGAGGTGGCGAGTTGGATGCGTGCGCATACCAAAGCGCCGCCGAGGAAGATAGCCGCCTGGAGTCGCCGCTTCCGCGCGAATCCCCTCTGGCGGCTGCTTGAGTTTGAGGACTGGCTGCACAAAACGTGGCAACGTCGCGGGCGGAACTGAGTGGATTAGGTGGTTCCGACTGGAACGTTTTTGTGCGTGCTTTGCAAAAAAGGGCGAAGGGCGCTCCGTTTCCGAAGCGCCCTTCATGATTTGATGGCGGTAAGCCGAATTCTGTCTCCCGAATTTCTTCGAGCCGACGATCATTTATCTTCCAGCTCTACTTCTTAAACTGAAGCTGGACGGGCCTCTACTTTCGTCTCGGCCGCGTGCGACGATACCCGGAGATCAACGGACCGGCTGTCCTCCTCCTGTTTTGTCTTGCACCGCATGGGGTTTTTCCTGCCGCGTGAATTACTTCGCGCGCGGTGAGCTCTTACCTCGCCTTTTCACCCTTGCCTGCACTTTTCTCAAAGAACCGGCGGTATCATTTCTGTGACACTTTCCGTCGCCGCAATCTTACAAATGCGGCGCCCGCGTTTTTTACGCGGCATGCTGCCGTATGGTGTTCGGACTTTCCTCTAGCGAGTCTCGCGACTCACCAGCGATCGTCTGCCATCACTCACACTTTAGCACAACGCGGTAATCCGTGAAAATGGGAACTAAACCGTGGAACATAGCTATGGCCGTTTCCTGTTGGGCAACCGTTCCGGTTGCCGTGCAATTCCTTCGGCAGGCGATGCGCCTGCCCTACAATTTTTCCGGATCCCAGGTCCTCTACTGAAAGCCACAATCCGGGGTTTATTCGTGGCATTTGCCGTTTCTATTTTCCGTTAATCGAATCAAACCAATGCGCGAGAAAGAACTTTTTCTCTGTCGGCAAAAACGCTTTCGAGGGAGCAATGATCGGGCGCAAGGTTGTCGTCATTTGAAAACAGACCAGGATAAAGATGAGGCTCCAAATTCTGAGATGACCTCTGCCCCGCGCGCCAAGAAAACGGGCCGTCGCGTCGATCAGACGCAAGCCGAAACGGACGCCGATCACCCAAAAGAGCAGGTGCAGCGCGCCCATGAAAGGGATTGAGTCGGTTGATTGCGAAAAAATCCACGCCACCGGTGCAAAACCGATCAACAAGATTGAGCTCAAACAAACGGCTGCGAAAAGCGCGCCGCAAACACTGCGTAGTTCCGCATCAATCCCGCCGAGGCAGGTGAAAATGTAAAGGCTCGGCAGGCAAATCAGCACCGCCAGTAAAGTACCCAGTCCGAGCTTTGCGGGTGCGATCCACATTTGCGCGCCGCCGGATTGCGCGCCGACAACTGTTCCATAAATCGCCACGCCGATGATGCCGAAAATGAGCAACCAACCCGCCAGAATTGGCGCCTGCTTTTGATGCAGCTCGTGAACGACGCGTCCCGGATGCTTCAACAAGTTTTCCAAAAGGCTGATTGGGTTTTCTGCGTTCGGCATTGGCTCGAAGACGAAATTGTTGGCGAACACTGGTGGTTGTTTTGATGGAATTGGTGGTGAGTTCATATGGTTTTCGGTTTTGGTTTTCGGTTTTGGTTTTCGTCAGAGAAAGAGATGTTGAAACGCGCGCCAAATTGCTTCGTAGAAATTTCCGCGCAGCGGATCAGCGCGGAGGAATTGAATGGTCAGGCCGGGCGAGCCGATGAAGGGCCGCAAATTCCACGCGAGCTGCGCCCCGAGAAAAAGATTGCCGCCGAGCCAACTAAATAGAACGGCACGGGCGGTGGTGTCGCGCCCGGTCATTCTTCGCAGCAAGTCGAGCAACCGCCGATTTGCCATGATCCCGGCGAAAGCAATGGCGAAGACGTGCGTGAGCAACATCATACTGTGGCCGACGATCGCGTTTGCCGATCCAAGCGGCGGCGCGTTGTAGAGAACGAAGAGCGTGACTGGGCTGAGCGCGCCGAGAATCACGGCCGCGATCGCGAAACTCATCAAAATTGCAAGCGCAGTTTGCTTGAAGGAAAGGCCGGAACCGAAAAGCTGGGCAAGCATTCCATTTATCGCGCCGTTGCCGATGCAAGTCAGAAAAACTAACAACGGAAACTTGATCGCAGTGAAAACCGATTGCAGCGGTGCTCGCCAAAGCCCGATGGTCGCGCCGTAGACAGACGAGCCGACGGCAATCGCCAGGCAATAGGTGGCAAACCAACGCCATCCCGGCTTTTCCAGTGACAGCGCGTCCACCTCACCGCGCAACAACATCTTGAAATGTTTAATCATGAAATTCTTCGAGGCGCTGGCGGACGGCCTCGACCGTTTCTGGCAGGGTGGAAGTTCCTCCAGTGAGCCCGACGAGGCGCACACCGCGGAACCACTCGGGCTGCAATTCTTCAGGGCGTTCGACGTGCAATGCTCGCTTGCCCGCGGCGCGACAAGTTTCGACTAATTGGCGCGTGTTGTTGCTCTGCCGGCCGCCAACGACGACGATTACCTCCGCCACCTTAATCAATTTTTTCAGCGCGAGCTGTCGATCTTTTGTCGGCTTGCAAACCGTGTCTGCGAATCGAATCTCAGCGCTTGGATGCGCGCGCGCGATTTCCCCGACGAGTGCGCGAACGCGATCGATTGGTTGAGTCGTTTGGGAAATAATCCCGTAACGCGGTCGCACCGGAAGATTCCGTATGTCGGCGGATTCATTGATGACAAAGGCATCGGCAAAATCCCCGACCAAACCGCGCACTTCGACGTGATTGGCCAGGCCGATCACCACCGGAAAGTAACCGGCCTGCACCAGTCGCTTGAGTTGTTCGTGCGCGTAACGAACGAGCGGGCACGTGCCATCCACCACGACCAGGGCGTTTTTGCGTAGAGCTTCGCGACGTTTGTCCGACGTGCCATGCGCGGTAATCATGACGCGGGATGTTGGCGGGGCGTCGTCGGACGCCTTTTCGCGAACGCCCTGGGCGCGAAGCTGTTCGCGGACGATCGGGTTGTGCACCAGCTGGCCCAGAATGGTAAGCGGAGCTTCTCGGGCGAGGACCTGCGCCTGGGCGATGGCATCGCGGACGCCGAAACAGATTCCAAAATGTTCTGCAACGATGACCTTCATTTACTTTGTGTCACAAAGCTCTGGAACAAAATTTTTCATTTTCTTCCCGCGCCTTGTCATTCCGAGCGAAAACGCCAGTCCGGCCCGGACCGAGGAATCTCTTACTTTATCCGAGAAAATAATGAGAGATGTCTCGACTGCGCTCGACATGACAAAAGTAGTCATTTTCTCCCGGCTTTCACAATTTGCTCCAACACCCGCAGATACTCCTGAAAGGCTGAGCGCCCCTTCGCCGTCAGGGCGTAGCTCGTTTGCGGACGATCCCGAATTTCCTTCGTCACCGCCACCAATCCGAGTTTGTGCAACGTCCGCAAATGCGTGATGAGATTGCCATCGCTCATGTTGAGCTCGGCTTTGAGGTCCTGAAACGACCAGGCCATCCGCGTCGCCAGTAAGGTCATGATGGAAAGCCGACTTTTCTCGTGAATCGCTTTGTCGAGTTTGTCGAAGTCGGGCATTTTTCATTCGCTCTCAGCCGGTGCCGGCGGCTTCCAGACGCACGCTGCATAAATCAAATGGTAGAGTCCAAAGGTGACACCCATCGCGAGATTGGGAACCAGCGGCGTGGCGTAGTATTCCAGCTGCCGCGATGCGACAATCATTGCCGCGGCCGTGATCAAAAAAGCCCACCCCAGGAACACGAGCGACCGAGGTGCGAAATGCTGGGTGGCAATTAAAGCCAAGCCATAAAATCCGATCCAGACGCGCACCAGAAGAAGTTCATTATCGAATTCATAGCCGTCGTAAAAAAACCAGATGGTGGTCGCGGCCGGAAGGACCAGGCAGGGCAGGATGGAGCGAAGCGCGAGTTTCATCGACGGCGAGATGAACGGGCGGCCGTCGCGCTGCGCTTTTCGCCAGACAAAAAATGTGTTTAGCGCGAGCACAATGGCCAGTGCAACCAGCCAGAGCGAAGCAAAGCCACGAGTAGAAATATGGCGCATCACTTCCGGCGCGGTCTCCGCCCAATGATGCTCACGCACCCAGATGAATGCGGCCAGGGCAATGGCAACGACGCCGCCGGCGAGGGCGGTCGGCGCGGAAATAGCGCGATAAATCGTGGCGCGCTCCATCAAGGTCCGAATCACCCGGAGGTCTTCTTCAGCGCGCTCGCTTTGGTGCATCAAAATAACTTTGTAATACAAAGCTTGGAAGCTGGCAACGAAAAATTTTGGTCATCCCGAGCGAAAGTCGGGGGATCCAGTGGCGGAATCTTAAAGCCTTCACAACGGGATCCCTCGCTTGCGCTCGGGATGACGGACGAGGGGAACTCGCCTTATAACGGCGACGGCACGTTCATCAGAAAGATCACAATCATTATGAGTCCGATGAAAAGTTTCGCGACAACACCGGCCAGACCGCCCAGAAATGTGCCCCACCCCGCGCGACCAGCTTTCATGACTTCCTTCCCGCCAATAAGTTCGCCCGCGATCGCACCGATCACCGGGCCGACAAAGAGCCCTAACAAGCCAAAAAACAGTCCGAGGAGCGCGCCGGCTGCACCGCCAATCAGACCCCATTTTGTCGCGCCGAAGCGTTTGGCACCGAGATAGCCGGCGGCAGCGTCAATCGCATAGGTGACCAGGGTAAGCACGAGCATGGCAATGAGCGCACTCATGCCAAGGCTTCGATCCGCGCCGAGCGCCACACGGTGAACCACTGCCGCGGCCAGGATGATCGTCGTTCCTGGCACGATCGGGATTACTGTTCCGATCAGCCCGAGAGCCATCAGCACAATCGCAAACAGCCACCAAAACGCTTCCATGGATTGGTGAATCGTGATCCGTCAATGGTGAATCGGCAATTAGCGATTCAAAGCGCACCGGTTACTCAATCGTTTTGACCGGTGAAGTGTCGATCTTATACTAAATTCTGTCATGCCACTCGCTGTTGGAGCCAAAGCTCCGGATTTCACTCTGCCCACTAAAACATCAGATGGACCGACGCAGATCACCCTCAGCGAAAATTTCGGCAAACGAAACACTTTGCTCGCATTTTTCCCAATGGCGTTTACCAGCACCTGCACGACGGAAATGTGTGGTATCAGCTCCGACCTCTCCGCCTACGCCGAGATGAACGCGGCGGTCTACGGAATCAGCGGAGATAATCCGTTCGCACAGGAAGCCTGGGCCCGGAAAGAAGGAATCACGGTGCCGCTTTTGAGCGACTATGAGCACCAGGTCGCCCGCATCTACGACGCCATTTACGAGTCTTTTCTTCCGCAGCTCGGATTGGGCATGAGCGGTGTGCCAAAGCGCGCAACTTTTGTGATTGATCGTGCTGGCGTGATCCAATACGTCGATTGCAACGACGACGCGCGCGTGGTGCCCGATTTCAACAAAGTGAAAGCAAAATTAGCGGAACTGGGATGACGACCGGAACATTGTCATCCCGAGCGAGAGTCGAGGGATCCCGCGGCGGAAACTTTAAGCTAACGCAGTGGGATTCCTCGACTCCGTTTCGCTCCGCTCGGAATGACGACCAAAAATGAACGACGAATTCAAGACCCTGCAAAAGTTCGATGCCGGCAATGGGCGTGAAGGATTTCTCCATTCGCTGCCAGAATTAGAAACGCAGGGCGTTGGCAAAATTTCGCGTCTCCCCATCAGCATTCGCATCGTGCTGGAGTCAGTCTTGCGGAATTGCGATGGCAAAAAGGTGCGAGGCAAAGACGTGGAGACCTTGGCGAGGTGGGACGCGAAAAAGCCTGCCAATGAAGAAATCCCGTTCGTCGTCGCGCGGATCGTTCTACAGGATTTCACCGGCGTGCCGCTGGTGGTCGATCTGGCCGCGATGCGCAGTGCGGTGAAACGTCTTGGTGGCGATCCCAAAATCATCGAACCGCTGGTGCCAGTCGATCTGGTGGTCGATCACAGCGTCCAGGTTGATTTTTTTGGTTCAGCCCAAGCGTTACGATTGAACCTGGAGATGGAGTTCAAGCGCAACCGCGAGCGCTACCAATTTTTGAAATGGGGCCAGCAAGCCTTTAAAACGTTTCAACTGATCCCGCCGGGCATCGGCATCGTGCATCAGGTAAACCTCGAATATCTTGCGAAGGGCGTTCTAAGCCAGAAGTCAGAGATCAGAGGTCAGAGGTCAGAAATCTTTTATCCGGACACGCTCGTCGGGACGGATTCACACACCACCATGATCAATGGCCTCGGCGTTGTCGGCTGGGGCGTGGGCGGAATCGAAGCGGAAGCTGGCATGCTCGGGCAGCCAGTTTATTTTCTGACACCGGAAGTCGTGGGTGTGCATCTGAGCGGGCGCTTAAAGGAAGGCGTCACCGCCACCGATCTCGTCCTGCACATCACCCAGATGCTGAGGGCACAAAAGGTAGTCGGGAAATTCGTTGAGTTCTACGGCGAAGGCGCCGCCTCCTTGCCCGTGCCGGATCGCGCTACCATTGGCAACATGTCGCCGGAGTACGGCGCAACCATCGGTTATTTCCCGGTCGATCAGGAATCGGTGAACTATTTGCGCGCCACTGGTCGAAGCGACGAGCAATGCGCCGCATTCCAAAATTATTTTCGGGCGCAAAAAATGTTCGGCATGCCGCGCAGGGGCGAAATCGATTACAGCGTCGATCTGGAACTGGATCTTGGCCAGGTCCAGCCCGGTGTAGCCGGGCCCAAGCGACCACAGGATCGAATCAATCTCCCCGAGCTCGGCCAAACTTTTCGCTCGCTCTTGCAAAAACCGGTCAAGGACGGCGGCTATGGGATTGAAAATGTCGATCTCGGCGCGAAACATCCGGTGCAATTGAACGGCAGCGCACCGCAGGACGACGTGATGGCTTCGACCGACAACCGCAACCAGGGAATCGAACCCGGGGACGAACGAAACAAAGTCGAGATGATCGCTAATCGCCCGACACCCGACACAGCTCGCGAATTCAAAGCTTCGACCGCGGATCCATTTCGACATGGTCGGAGTGAAATCGGCCATGGAAGTGTGTTAATCGCGGCCATCACCAGTTGCACCAACACCAGCAATCCAAGCGTGATGCTGGCTGCGGGTTTGCTCGCCAAGAAGGCCGTTGAACGCGGAATGCGGGTCGATCCGGCGGTGAAGACTTCGCTCGCGCCGGGATCGCGCGTGGTTTCGGATTACCTAACGAAAACTGGACTACAACCATATCTGGATCAGCTGGGATTCAATCTCGTCGGATATGGTTGTACCACCTGCATCGGTAATTCCGGCCCGCTTCATCCCAAGATCGAGAAAGCGATTCATGATTATGATCTGGTCGCAGCATCGGTCCTTTCCGGAAACCGCAATTTCGAAGCGCGTGTCCATCAGAACATCAAGGCGAATTTCTTGATGTCGCCTCCGCTGGTCGTCGCTTTCGCGCTCGCGGGCCGGGTCGACCTCGATCTGACCAAAGAGCCAATCGGTAAGGACAAAGACGGGAAAGAAACTTTCCTGCGTGATCTCTGGCCGAGCCTGAAGGAGGTGCGCGACGCCATGCAGTCCGCGCTTACTCCGGAAGTTTTCCGCAGGCTTTATCGCGATTTTGCCAATCAAAATCCGAAGTGGAACGAAATTCCATCCAGCACCGGCGACATTTATCAATGGGACGAGAAGAGCGACTACATTCATGAGCCGCCATTCTTCAAAGATTTCTCGATGGAGGTCGGGAAGATCGAAAACATTGTGGGCGCGCGCGCCCTCGGAATTTTCGGCGACTCCGTTACGACCGACCACATTTCCCCGGCGGGCGCGATCAAGGCGAGTTCGCCGGCGGGTCAGTATTTAATGTCGCGCGGAATCAAGCCGGAGGATTTCAACAGTTATGGCAGTCGCCGCGGCAATGATCTGGTGATGACCCGCGGCACGTTTGCCAACGTGCGCATCAAAAACCTGATGGTGCCGGGAACGGAAGGCGGCGTAACGAAATATTATGGTCCTGCGACAGGGCCAGCGGCATCTACATCGGGCGAGCAGATGTCGATTTATGACGCGGCGATGAAGTATCAAAAAGACAATGTGCCGCTGGTCATTCTGGCCGGGCACGAATATGGGACCGGTTCATCGCGCGACTGGGCGGCGAAAGGAACACGATTGCTCGGGGTGAAAGCAGTAATTGCGTCGAGCTTCGAACGCATTCATCGATCGAATCTTGTCGGAATGGGCGTGCTGCCGTTGCAATTTCCCGAAGGCACGAATGCGCAGACGCTGAATCTGGATGGCTCGGAAGTATTTTCGATCACTGGCTTGTCGGACTCAATTGAGCCTGGAAAAACGGTGACGCTGGAGATCGAACGGAAAAACGGAGGGCGCGATTCAGTTCCCGTTAGATTGCGAATCGATACCCCGATCGAAATCGATTACTATCGGCACGGCGGAATTCTGCAGTTCGTCTTGCGCCAACTGCTCGCCAGCAAGTAAGAGCCGGTCGGATGCAGCTGGGGATATTGGTGGGAAAGCTCGCCAAAAAAAGAAAAAGCGTGGCGCAGTCTAAGCTTCGAACAATGACGTATGTTGAAGTCTCGGCGCGTAATCGTTCTGATTCTGGCCGCCACAAGTTCAGTAATGTGCGGGGCGCCGACAGTCAGGGCAACGTCTGACGAAACCCCAGATGTTCCTCAGACGAGCGCGGTCGAGCGCGTCCTGTCTGACGGTCACGATGCGTCGGCGGCATTGAAGAGCCAAGCGGAAAAGAACATTCTTACTTTGGACAACGACACCGTTAGTTGTTCGCTGCCGGAAGGCGACACCACCTTTATCATCTCGCTGGTGCGGAGTTCCCCGCTCGATCGCTTTACCGTGATAAACGAAAACCTGGCAGCTCGGGGCGAGCTCAGAATTGCAATTTCGAATGAGAAACTTTCGGCCGACAGCGACAAATGGACGCCGGTAGACGGCGCCGTTTCATTCAAACGCAAACGTCTCTTCAATGTCTCGATGCTCGGGGTGGAAGCGAAATATATTCGACTCACATTTCACGTTGAGCACGAGAACGACATGGCTGCTCTCGGACGGCAGGGCCTCCGCACAGTCAGTCGTTGATTAGAAAGTTATCGATTGCGCGATTTAGGTCATCCGATCGCCGATCGCGGTGTGCAAAGCTTCTCGGTATCTCTGCTCGCTGAAGATTTCGCTTTGATAAAACGTGCATTCTGATTTGAGAGCAGAAACGCAGGCCGCCCTCATGTTTTCCATAAATTTCGTTATAACCGCATTTTCCACCTTCGACCGTATGGGCCGTTTCCCAAATCACGTTCGCTTGAATTAGCGGCACAGAATTAGCTTTTTCTGGGGACGAACGTTCACCCCGCGGCGAATGCGAGCAACCACGGCAACTCACATCCAGAGGCGGCGGCAACGAAAGGCGGCCAGAAAAAATTCGCATCTGAGTAATAGCAATGAGAACCAACGGCAGACTTCGCGGAAGACCGCTGCGACGAAAAGTCCGGATTATTATCAGTTGGTTGCCCGGGCTACAAAGGATGCAATTCGGGATTGGGATTTAGCCAACGGCGCGCTCACCTGGCCGCAGGGCCTCCATTCCCTCCTCGGTTATTCCCTCACCGCATCACGTCAGACGATCGCCTTCTGGCAACACCAGATTCATCGTGACGATCGCTCCCGAATAGCCGCCTCCATTCGCGAGGCTATCAAATCCAAAACCGAGTTTTGGTCGGGCGAATATCGGTTTCGACACGCTAAAGGCCATTACCTTCAGTTATTGGAGCGCGCCCTGCTTGTGCGCGACAAAAATGGACGCGCCGTGCGGTTCGTTGGCGTGCTCATGGATGTGACGGCGCGCAAACAGCTACGAGACCAGCTCTCACATTCCCAGAAAATGGAAGCGTTCGGTCAACTGGCAGGCGGCGTCGCCCACGACTTCAATAATTTCTTGACCGCAATTCTCGGTTACAGCGACCTGCTGGTGGCGGAAATTCCTGGCCGCGGGACCGGTGCAAAATATCTCAGCGAAATTCGCAGTGCCGCCGGGCGAGCTGCCTCACTGACCAGGCAGCTTCTCACGTTCAGCCGTCGCCAATCGCTGGAACCGCGCGTTCTGGAAGTAAACACGCTCATCCATAATCTCGAGCGCTCAATCCTGCGGCTGCTCGGCGAAAACATCTCCGTTCTTTGCGAGCTAATGCCGGAAAAAAGACACATCAAAGTCGATCCGGATCAATTCACCCAGATTATCATCAACCTCGCAGTTAACGCACGCGATGCGATGCCGGCTGGAGGCACACTGGTATTGAAAACAGAGACGATTTCGACAAATGGGAAATCACCGCCGGAACTGCCAGCGGGCAAATATGTCCGCATCAGCGTGATCGATAACGGCATGGGGATGAGCCAGGAAGTGAAGGAGCATCTTTTCGAACCGTTCTTTACCACGAAAGATGATCGTCACGGCAGCGGGCTTGGCCTCGCTACTTGCTATGGAATTGTTGGTCAGAGCGGCGGTCACATCATCGTTGAGAGTGAGCTCGCCAAAGGCACCGCCGTGCGCATCTACCTCCCTGAGGTTGCCGCGCCTCCCACGGCGGCCTACAGAAAACGGCCGAAATTGCCAAACGGCACCGAAACCATTCTGGTCGTGGAAGACGACATCAGCGTGCGGCATGTCGCGGTGCGGACATTGCGCCTGCTCGGCTACAATGTCCTCGAAGCGTTTCGCGCCGACGAAGCCAAGCGGCTGATTGAGAACACCGCGATCAATCTTGTCGTCAGTGACATCGTGCTCCCTGACATGAGCGGGTGCGACTTTGCTGATTGGATGCGGATCAACAGCCCTTCGACGCAAATTCTGCTGACCTCCGGCTATTTACCCGAAATGACGACCATCGGCACTCCATCAAGTGACCTGCCCTTTCTATCGAAGCCGTTCGATCCACAGCAGTTGGCTGAAACAGTACGTGCGTCGCTTGATGCGGTTATTTTGACCTGATCGAACAGAACACGGACCTGTGGCCTGTGCGCCCAGCGGGGATTCTCCCCGCTGTTCGTTCAACCAAGTGTCGGCGGAGTAGAACTCCGCCGGGCGCACAGACTTGGAAGTCTGTGTTCCTTCAATAGCTCGCGGCGAAATCGTTGCCGCATCTTTCGGCGCGGTGTATGCAAACCGCGTGGTCAGTTTCGCCGACATCGAAGCAGCACGTGAGCGAAGCAAAGGTGCGGTGTATTATTCACCCTGCCTGCCTTCGATTCCATTGAGCGAGCTCACTGGAATGGAAATTTTCTGCAAGCTCGACAACTTGCAGCGCACGGGAAGTTTCAAGGAACGCGGCGCGCGCAACGTTCTTTCACAATTACCCGCCGAGCAGAAAAAACGGGGAGTCATCGCAGCCTCCGCTGGAAATCACGGCCAGGCTCTCGCCTACCAGGGCAAATTGCTGGGTGTGCCCGCGACGGTCGTGATGCCAAAGCATGCGCCGCTGATCAAAGTGAGCAATTGCCAGAAACTCGGCGCTCGAGTGGTTCTGCATGGCAAAGATTTTGCGGAAGCGAAAACACACGCGCACGAAATCGCGGCGAAGGATACCCTGGCTTACATCGATGGCTACGATGATCCGGCGATCATTGCCGGCCAGGGCACGATGGGCCTGGAAATTCTTGAGCAGGTTCCAAACGTCGATGCGGTGATTGTGCCGGTAGGCGGAGCCGGGTTAATCGCGGGCGTTTCGCTGGCAGTGAAAACCAAGCGACCGAAAGTGAAAATTATCGCGGTCGAAGCGGAAAACGTCGCAAGTTTCTCAGCCGCATTGAAAGCGGGCAAACCTACGCGGATCGAAGTGCAACCGACGCTGGCGGATGGTTTGGCTATTCCGCAAGTCGGGAAAAATGCATTCGAGATCGCTAAGTCGCGTGTTGATCGAGCTGTCATCGTCAGCGAGGAACAAATCGCGCTTTCCATTTTGCGCATCGTAGAGTTGCAAAAGGGCGTAGTTGAAGGGGCTGCGGCCACTCCTCTGGCCGCATGCCTGTCCGGCAATCTTCGTAGTCTCGCCCGTAAACGCGTCGTCCTTCTCCTTTGTGGCGGAAATATTGATCCCAATGTCTTGAGCCGGGTCATCGAACGCGGCCTTGTTGCCGATGGAAGGCTCTCGCGTTTCGTAGCTGTCATCAGCGATCGGCCCGGCGGATTGGCGGATTTGACCACGCAAATTGCCGCGAGCGGCGCGAGCATCAAACAGGTAATGCACGATCGCGCCTTTGCCGGCTCGGACGTCTCGGCGGTGCATGTCCTTTGCACGGTGGAAACACGAAACCGCGAGCATTTGGCCATGCTGCGCAAAAAATTGCGCGAGCATGGTGTGGAAACATACGACTCGCGTTAGCGGCCAGCCTGAGCTCACTTGCTCGTCATCCCGAGCGTCAGTCGAGGGATCCCGTCGCGAAACGGCGTAGCTGCCGCTGTCCTCAACCGCAGACGAAGCGAAATTCTGCCGCCGGAGACGGCGGCAGCTACAACGCGCCTCACTTGAAGCACCCATCACGCTCCGTAATCTTTCGCAATGCATTCGGGCGGGACAGAGACGGCAGAAAAGCCAATCGCAGAAACGACAAGAAAATCGGGACCGGAAAAGTTCGCCGCGACCCCAACTGTGATCGCCACTTTCGCCGATCGTCACATCGCCCCAAGTGCCGAAGAGACTGTGCAAATGCTGCGTGAGCTGGGCTTCGAAAATCTGGAGGCCCTGGTCGATGCCACCGTTCCGAAAAACATCCGGCTCGATCAGACCCTCGATTTGCCGAAGGCGAAAAGTGAGAACGAAGCACTGACGGAACTGCGTGCTCTGTCGTCGAAAAATAGGGTTGCGCGAAATTTTACCGGCGCGGGCTATTCCGACACCATCACGCCGCCGGTAATTCAGCGAAACATTCTCGAAAATCCCGGCTGGTATACCGCTTACACACCCTATCAGGCCGAGCTTGCCCAGGGCCGGCTCGAAGCACTCCTGAATTTCCAAACCATGGTGACCGACCTGACCGCGCTCGACATCGCCAATGCTTCATTACTCGATGAAGCAACCGCAGCTGCCGAAGCAATGGCACTATGCTATCACGCGGCCACCGGACGTGACTCGAGGAATCGATTTTTCGTGGCGGACAATTGTCATCCGCAAACCATCGCCGTTGTGCGGACCCGCGCGAAGCCGCTCGGGATCGAAATCGTCACCGGCGATTTTTCCGATTTCGAATTCGATCACACGATTTTTGGCGCACTGGTCCAGTATCCGGCAACAGACGGCGTGATTTATGACTACGAAAAATTTGCGAAGGCGGCGCACGAGGTCGGCGCGTTGCTCGTCATCGCGGCTGACATTCTTGCACTCACTTTATTGAAACCACCCGGAGAATTCGGGGCCGATGTGGCGGTTGGTTCGACCCAGCGGTTCGGCGTTCCGCTTGGCTTTGGCGGGCCGCACGCGGCTTATATCGCGACACGCGATCAATTCAAACGTTACCTTCCCGGCCGGCTCGTTGGCGTTTCCCGCGACGCTGAAGGACGTCCGGGCTATCGATTGGCGTTGCAAACACGCGAGCAACACATCCGGCGCGACAAAGCCACCAGTAACATCTGCACCGCCCAGGTCTTGTTAGCTGTGGTCGCCGCGATGTTTGCGGTTTATCACGGACCAAAGGGATTGCGCGCTATTGCCCAACGCGTCCACAATTTCACTTCTAAACTCGCGGAAGGTTTGCGCCAGTTTGGTTTTAGGATCACATCCGAAAATTTCTTCGACACTATCCGGGTTGAACTCGGCCAGGCCTCGAGCAGCGATTTGATCGAACGCGCCGAGCGTGCCGGGTGCAACCTGCGTGCAGCAGGCGATCATGCGATCAGCATCTCACTCGACGAAACCACCACTGATTTCGACATCGAAACCTTGATGTCGATCTTTCGCGGAACGTCTGTCCGCGATTTTGCCGACGCGGATATTGGGCCCTCTTCATTCCGCGTTCCGCAATTCGCAATTCGCAACTCCGATTTTCTCACTCATCCGGTTTTCAATACCTATCACAGCGAAACCGAAATGCTGCGGTATCTCCGACGACTTGAATCGCGCGATCTCTCGCTCTGTCACTCCATGATTCCGCTCGGTTCCTGTACCATGAAATTAAACGCCACTGCGGAAATGTTTCCGATTTCGTGGCCGGAATTCGCGAAGCTGCATCCGTTCGCGCCGGATTCGCAAACTTCCGGCTATCGCGAAATGTGCGATCAGCTCGAGCGCTGGCTAGCGGAAATTACCGGATTCGCCGCCGTCTCTTTACAACCTAATGCCGGTTCCCAAGGCGAATTTGCGGGCCTGCTTGCGATTCGGGAATACCACGCCTCGCGCGGGGAAGCGCATCGAAATGTCTGTCTCATTCCGCAATCAGCTCACGGAACAAACCCTGCCAGCGCGGTCATGGCCGGCTTCAAGGTCGTGGCCATCGCTACGTTAAAAGATGGCGACATTGATCTGGCCGATTTGCGGGCAAAGGCTGACGCGCATGCCCGCGATCTGGCCGCACTGATGGTCACTTACCCGAGCACACACGGTGTTTTTGAGACAACGATTCGCGAGATCTGCGAGATCGTGCACGGTCGCGGCGGCCAGGTTTACATGGACGGCGCGAATATGAACGCGCAAGTCGGTCTTTGCCGACCAGGCGACTTCGGTGCCGACGTCTGCCATTTAAACTTGCACAAAACGTTCTGCATCCCACATGGCGGCGGCGGGCCCGGCGTCGGTCCCATCGGCGTGGCAAAACATCTCGCTCCGTTTCTGCCTTCGGCTGCCGACCTCAAACATCAAACATCAAACAACAAGTATTCCGTCGGTCCCGTCGCCGCTGCGCCCTACGGCAGCGCCAGCATTCTCACCATCTCCTGGATGTACATTCGCATGATGGGTCCGGAAGGGCTGAAACGCGCCACGGAAGTGGCGATCCTGAATGCAAATTACATCGCAAAACGACTGGATCGTTATTTTCCGGTCCTGTTCAAAGGTAAACGCGGTCTCGTCGCCCACGAATGCATTCTCGATCTGCGCGATTGGAAGCGCGCTGGCATCGAAGTGGAAGATGTAGCCAAGCGATTAATGGATTACGGATTCCATGCGCCAACGATCTCCTGGCCGGTCGCAGGAACAATGATGGTCGAGCCGACTGAAAGCGAACCGAAGGACGAGCTGGATCGGTTTTGCGATGCCATGATTTCGATTCATGCGGAAATGACCGCAATCGCGAACGGCGCCGCTGATAAACAAAATAACGTTTTGAAAAATGCCCCGCACACCGCCGGGCAGATCGCCGCCGATAAATGGGACCGACCCTATTCACGCGAGCAAGCCGCCTTTCCCGCACCATGGCTGCGCGATTACAAATTCTGGCCGAGCGTCGCGCGAATCGACAACGTTTACGGCGATCGCAATTTGTTCTGCTCCTGCGTCCCGCTCGAGGAACTCGAAGGTTCAAAAGAATAAAGCTAAATTCTTCGCCTCTGCCCGGAATGACAGGCGGTAATCGGGCTCAGTTCTAGCCGGGGAGCGCAGGCCGCTAGCCTGTCCAATTCGGCTGCTAACCGAATGGCGGACGCTTATCCCACTCCCTGCGGCACGACTTCTCTGACCGATTTCACATTCTCGGGTGCAGTGTCGGCATGAATGGTGGCCGTGCCGTCGCGCGGAATTTTTCTGGCCGCAAAGGAGCGGCCTTTGAAAACGCCGTCCAGAATTTCTTTGACGCGAAAAGTAAGGCCGTCGGTTTTGGTAAAGCTTTCGACCTTCGGTTCGCAGTAGCGCGCCCGCAAAATGATGGCGAGCTGGCCGAAGCCGTAAACTCCCTGGTCGTTCATTTCCACAACCACGATCCGTTTGAACTTCGCGAAAATGTTTTCAATGCCGTTGGGTAACGGATGAATGTGGCGCAAATGAATCGCACCGACTTTTTCTCCGTGATCGCGCGCTTGTTTCACCGCGTCGTGGACCGGGCCATAAGTCGATCCCCAGCCGATCAGGAGAACGTCGCCTTCTTTGTCGCCATAAATTTCCGGAACCGGAATTTCCTCAGCGAGTTTGCGCAACTTATTGCGACGCTTCGCCGTCATCACCATGTGCAATTTCGGACTGCCCGTGGGGTGACCCATTTCGTCGTGCTCGAGGCCCGACAAAAGCGGATATTTGCCGTCGAGAATCCGCGTGCCGGGGGGGATATGCTGGGTAATGGCGTCGACTGGGTATGGCTTAAAAGTCTGACGGGGCGAGAGGTCGGGTTTTGGATCGACCATCAATTTCGACAGATCCGGTTCATCGAACGCTTCGATCCGAGTCGCCAGCGAAGTATCGCTCAAAATAAAGACCGGGGTGCTGTACTTGCGCGCGATCCGGGCCGCTTCGATCGCGATGTAAAAACAATCTTCCACCGTCGCAGCCGCGAGGACGACACGCGGGCTGTCGCCGTGTCCGCCGTAAATGGCCTGATGCAGATCGCTCTGCTCAACGTTGGTCGGCAATCCAGTGCTGGGTCCGCCGCGTTGGATATTGCAAATAATGAGCGGAATCTCCGCCATCGACGCCCAACCGATTGCTTCTGTTTTAAGCGAAATTCCCGGCCCAGCGCTGCCCGTGACGGCCAGATATCCAGAATAAGAAAAACCGAGCGCGATGGAAACGGCGCCAAGTTCGTCTTCCGCTTGCACGAAAATTCCTCCGTACTTCGGCAGCTCGCGTCGTAATGTTTCCATGACCGAAGACCACGGCGTAATCGGATAACCCGCACCGTAACGCACCCCTGCGGCGATCAATCCGTAGGCGAGCGCCTGGTTTCCATCCATCGTAATTTGGGCACGAGCGCCGACTTGTTTGGGAATTTGCTCGAATTGATACTGATGCGTGAGCACCTTGCCGACCGGATAAGCGTAGCCGGCCTGAAACGCCATCAAGGCGGTGTTGACGATGCTTTCATCTTTGCCAGCGAATTTTTCGGTGATGATTTTCTTTAGCTTCTCCACATCGAGACTGAAGATTTTGGTGATAAGGCCGAGAACGAAAATGTTTTTGCCTTTGTCCTTGGCCGTCCCGCCAAGGGCCTCAACCGTTAATCCGGTAATCGGCACGCCAACATAAACGAAACGCTTGTCGTCGAGATTCGGTTCAACGTTATCCGAATCGTAAAGCACGACGCCGCCTTCGCGCACAAAATCGATGTGGTCCTGGTAACTATGCTGATAGAAGGCGACAAGAAAATCGGCTTCATCACCAGCCGACAAGACTTCGCCCGAACCGATGCGCACTTGAAAGATCGATGGCCCGCCCGAAATCGTGGCCGGGATAGTCATGTAAGTCATCACGTCCTGGTCGCTCCGTCCGGCAAGACGGGCCAAAAATGCGCCGGCCGTTTGAATTCCGTCCTGCGAATTACCAGCCAGGCGAATAACAGCATCTTGAATGTTCTCCGGGCGAAGATCCGCGCGATCCGGTGCCGGCGGCGTGTTGGGGGCAGGGCCCGCTTCGGGGGCAACAGGAGATGGACTGATAGGATCGGCCATGGCTAAAACTCGATCGTCAATCTCAGGCAAGATTCCCGTTTTGCCAGAGCAAATGTCGGCAAATGCGTCGACGGCTCGGCTCGTATGCTGTAGCCACGGCTCTGCGAGCCGTGTCGCGTCTCACAGAGACGCGGCTACAAACCGAACGGAACAAGTTAGCGCGTGGAGGTTTGCGGACCGATGCTAAACCCAAGCGGTGAAGTCGCTCTGACTGGAGTCGCTGGCCGCGGCTCATGCTACGGCTTTGCCTACTCAGCGGCAGACTTGGAATCATCCGCCGCCGGCTTCCCTTCCAGTCCACGCCGTTTCAGCAACGGCTCGATGTAGGGGTCGCGTCCCACGAAATTCTTGAACAAACTCAGTGCATCAGCCGAACCACCGCGACTGAGTAGCGTTTTCCGGAAACGATCGCCATTCTCGCGCTTTAATCCGCCATGTTCTTTGATCCATTCCACCGTGTCGGCATCAAGCACTTCGCTCCAGATGTACGAGTAATACCCTGCGGAATATCCTCCAGAAAAGGCGTGCGAGAAGTATGGGCTGCGATATCGCGGTGGCACCGGAGAAAAATCGACGCCGGCTTTGCGCAGTGCCGCCGCTTCAAAAGCCATCGCATCCTTGGGTATTTCCGATGGATTGATCTGATGCCAGGCTTGATCAAGCAGCGATGCGGCAAGGTATTCAGTCGTCTTATACCCTTGGTTGAATTTTTCTGCCGCAATTACCTTGTCGAAGAGTGACTCTGGTATAGGCTCTCCCGTCTTGTAATGTTTGGCGAAGTTCTTCAGCACCTCCGGCCAACTTGCCCACATCTCGTTAACTTGTGATGGATACTCGACAAAATCGCGCGGCACACTAGTTCCACTAAATCGTGGATACTTCACCTTGGAAAACATTCCATGTAAAGCATGCCCGAACTCATGAAACGCCGTCCGTACTTCATCGTGAGTAAGCAGGGTCGGCTCGCCTGGCGGCGGTTTCGGGATGTTCAGATGATTGGCCACCACCGGTTTGGTTCCGAATAGTCCGCTTTGTTGCACGTAAGCGTTCATCCACGCCCCGCCCCGCTTGGAAGGACGCGCGTAGTAATCACCGAGAAAAAGAGCGAGTGGTCGACCATCGGCGTCATACACTTCCCATACCCGCACATCGGGTTGATATACGGGAAGATCGTGCCGCTCCTTGAAAGTCAGGCCGTAAAGTTTCCCCGCAGCAAAAAATACGCCATCGGTCAGGACATGATTTAACTCATAGTATGGTCGCACGTCCGACTCATCGAATTGATAGCGCGCTTTGCGCACTTTCTCGGAATAAAAATCCCAGTCCCAGGGAGCGATTTGGAATCCACCTTTTTCCTGATCGACAATCTTCTGCATGTCGGCTGCCTCGCGGCCGGCGTTGGCCACTGCCGGCACCGTCAGATCGGCTAGAAGCTTGTTTACGGTTGAAATATCTTTGGCTGTCTGGTCTTCCAGCTGATAAGCGGCATGGTTTTCGTAACCGAGTAGCTTGGCGCGCTCCGCTCGCAGTTGTGCGGTGCGGATAACAATCTCGCGAGTATCAAACGGTCCGCCCTTACTATTACGCGAGAGCGAGGCCTGCATGATGCGCTCGCGCAAGGCACGGTTTTGCAACGAACCGAGCACTGGCTGGCCTGTCGTATTTTGTAACCGCAAAACAAACTTCCCTTCCTTGTGCTCGTCTTTGCCAGCAACGCTCGCCGCCGCGATTTGGCGATCGGATAGACCAGCCAGATCTTCCCGGCGATCAACCACAATCGACGAGGCGTTCTTTTCCTTGAGAACGTTCTGCTCAAACTGGGTTTGCAGCGTCGCAAGTTCGGCGTTGATCTTCTTTAGCTTCTCCTTGTCAGGATCCGATAGCTTCGCCCCCGCTCGCACGAAATCCTTATAGTAGCGCTCCAGCAAATAACTCGATTCCGGGTCGAGCCCAAGCTTTTCGCGATTGGAATAAAGCTCCTGAATGCGCGCGAAAAGTTTGCTGTTCAAAAGAATGGCGTCGTGGTGCGCCGATAATTTCGGAGCTAGTTCAGTCTCGATTTTCTGACGGGTCGGATTGGTGTCGGCCGCGTTTAGGTTCGAAAAAGTTCGCTGCGCCCGATCGAGCAGTCGTCCCGTTCGCTCCAGCCCAACGACGGTGTTATCGAAAGTCGGCTTCTCCGCATTTGCGGCGATAGCATCGACTTCTTTGAGCTGTTCCTGCATCCCGGCTTCGGTCGCAGGCACAAAGTGCTCGTCCTTGATTTTATCAAAGGGCGGAAGGTGATAAGGCAGGACGCTTTCGACCAGTAATGGATTGTCAGCGGGCATTGGTGAGGAATTCTCAGCGGGTGAATTTTGGGCAAGCAGAGAGATAGCCGTGATGTGCGCGCTAAGAGACAGAGCGCAAACGACAAAACAGTAAGGGTATCGCATAATCGGGCGTGTAACGTAGGCTGTAGGTGCTGCCAGGAAAATGAGTTTTACGCAATTCCTGCAGTTTTTCTGAAGGGACGAACTCCGGGTCGTCCCAAAAATAAATGGGACGCGACGGAGCGCATCCCCCCAGGTAAAATAAAGGGCACGTGAAAATTGCCTTATCTGTTCTGCTGCTTGTCCCGTTTGCCGCAGTTGCCGCTGAAAATTCTACGCCACCATCGGTCGATGGTTTTGATGCGGCCGCAGCGGAACGATTTGCCAAACTCGCCCTCGCCTGCGTCCACAAAGAATATCCGAACAAGATCAGTCACGTCCTGAACAGTGATGCCGATGTCGCGCCGCCGCGCAAACTCACGCCCGCCTTCTGTGGTTGCTACGACTGGCATTCATCCGTGCACGGACATTGGCTGCTTGTCCGGCTGGTCCGCACCTTTCCAGATGCGCCGTTTGCGGTCGCGGCCCGTGACGCCTTAAAGAAAAGCCTCACCGCCGACAACCTGAAAACGGAAGCCAACTACCTTCGCGGAAAAGGTCGGGCCAGCTTCGAGCGTCCCTACGGCTTGTCATGGTTGCTGCAATTGTGCGCGGAATTGCGGGAATGGGACGATCCACAAGCCCGCGAAATGTCGGCGAACTTGCGTCCGCTCGAAGAAGTGGCGGTGGAACGATTGAAAACCTGGTTGCCGAAATTATCCCATCCGGTCCGGATTGGGGAACATGATCAAACCGCTTTTGGTCTCGGCCTGATGCTGGACTATGCGCGTACCGCTGGAAATGAGGAATTCGCCAAACTAGTTAGCGATTCGGCCAGGAAGTTTTTTATGGCGGATAAAAATTGTCCGCTCGCTTACGAACCTTCCGGTGAAGATTTTCTCTCCCCCTCTCTGGGCGAAGCGGACGTAATGCGCCGTGTCCTTCCACAAAACGAATTTGCGAACTGGCTTAAGGAATTCATGCCGCAGATTCCGACTACCCCCAATGCCGATTGGTTGCCGGTCGCGATCTCCCCCGATCCGAGCGATCCGAAACTTGCGCACCTTGATGGTTTGAATTTAAGCCGCGCCTGGATGCTGGAAGGAATTCTTTCCGCGCTACCCTCAGACGATCCACGCCGTCCAGCCCTGCAGGCCACGGCGGATGCTCATCGTCGCGCCGGACTGGCGGCAGTCACGGGCGAGCACTATGAAGGTGGACACTGGCTGGGAAGTTTTGCCGTTTATCTCACGACCAGGCGTGGGATCGAACACGCCAAGTCACGCAACTAGGTTTTTTGCAGTCGCATATCGCCGACGTCGTTAGGGATGGTCTCCGAGCCGTCCCAAAAATGAAGCAAAGTTAGGGACGCCTTGGAAAGGCGTCCCTAACGCGTTTAACGTCGCAAGCGTTGTTTCTCACATTTGTCCGAGCCATCGGGAGAAATTACGGAGCGTAGTTAATCCCTTTTCGTTCAGCTTGCTGGTGGATCGTTTCCGCCACTTTCTCGTCGAATCCATCGCCCTTTCCAGCTTCCGCTAGCCGCTTGTTTTCCGCCTGGATATACACCTCGCGCTTCTTTGCGAGGGCCTGGACTTCTTTTTGCAGACTATCTCGTTCGGCACGCGTTTTGGCGATGCGAGCTTCCATCTCCTGTTTCGTTAGTTTCTGAAATTCCTTTGGCAGATCTTTCTTGTCGATGGCATCTAGTTTGACTTCGTTCTTTGCCAACGCATCGAGAAGTTCACCGCGACCTTGAACTGCTTTACCGGTCCTGGCGTTATAGCTCAGACGATCGGCGGCGGTACTGGCCGGCGCGCTTTCGGCGAAAGCCTGTTTCGCAGCTACTTCGCGCTGCAACGTGGCATCGCCATATGGAATCAGCGTAGCGCCGATCTTCTCATTTAACCGCCCCAGCTCGTCGTCCATCGGCGTCGCGATTACCGCCACGCCGCCCGATTGCGCAATGGCGGCATAGCTTCCTTCAGACAACTTCGCAATCTCCTTCCAGATCGGCGTGGTCTCAGCAATGTTCCCGCATTGCACGGTGTTGATGATTAAATCCTTTTTTGCCGCGATCCGGCAAAGCTCAGGATATTTAGGGCCATCAGCATAATCCAGGTGGGGCGGCGCATCGCCCACCAAAAAAATAATCTTCAGAACTTTGCGGTCCTGACTCCATGTCATCTTCTCGATTGCTTCAGCGAGCGCTTCGTTCACGCTTTCCGGTTCGTCCCCGCCGCCTTCTGCTTTGAAGTCGCGTAGATGACCATAGATCGAATCGATGTCGTCCGTGAGCTGAAATGATTTAACAACATATTCATCGCCGCGGTCGCGGTAGCCAATCAGCCCGAGTTTTAATTCCGGCGTTGGTTTTGTGCTGATCATTTCATTGGCGATTGACCAGATCTTTTGCTTCGCGCCCTCGATCAAGCCACCCATCGAGGCGGTGGTATCAAGGACAAAACAGACTTCGATGCGTGGCTTGGTTTCGTTAGCCACTGCGGTTTTCGCCAGACACGAATGTGAACTTGCAGCAACGAATGCTATAGAGGCGACCAAGTTCAGACCGATCCGCATTATCTTGTAGCCGCGGCGCTCTGTCGCCGCGTCGAGATTGCCGGCGCCTCGACAGAGCGGGGCGGCTACTGCGGGTGCGATGCGCGCAATGTTTGGCGAGATAACTGAATGAGTGGTTGAGTTCATAATTGGGCTAGTCGGTGATTTCATAGACGGTGTCGTCGAGCGAGAGCAGGACGTTTTGGCCAAGCGCCATCCATGGCGCGGCCTCGGGATGTTTTTTGAGAAGATCGAAATAGGCCTCGGAGTTGAACTGAATGCGTTCCCGCCTGGTCGCGTTTTGCGCCTTCGCATCAACCCATTGCTTGCCGTTTTGGAAAAAGGCGCGGCCATTCACGAATTTTGATTGCTGAGTGTATTGGGTGAGGCGATCCGACTCCGCTCGCGCAGCCGGAGCGCTGAGCGCAAATCCGCGCAGCGATTCCTCCGCCCCGGCATAGATCGAGGCCGCCGATTGATCGGCGAACTTAAATGCATTCTGACTACGGGCGTTTGCCACCGCGTCGTCGCCATCTTTTTTCTCCTTGAATCCGTCCCACGCTTTCGCGACCCCAGCTCGCGCCGCGCCATCCGCGCTCATGCTTTGCATCGAACGCTCCGTCATTGGCACTCGCCGCCGATCTTCGTCTTCGACGATTAAGTAGGCCGTGTAAGGGGTCACTATCCCAAATCGCCGCGCCAAATCGGTGGCTTCATCGCGCAGCTCGCTGGTTTCTCCATGAATTCGAATTTCATCGAGCAAAAATCCAACACGCCGCGTCGCCCAAAGCCGCGCCACATAATCGTTGGAAGAATCATTGAATTTTACCTTGTAGTTGAATGTTTGTTCGCGGCCGTTGGCCATGCCGGTAAGTTTTGCTTCTACTTCGCCGGAGCCGGTGTAGCGGCCGGTTACGACGAGTTGATCGCCTTTGAACAAGTCCGGTAATTGCGCCGGATACAATTTACTGGTGCGAATGCCGCCACCGAATTCCAAACGCACATTCGTCAGGACCGGTTCTTTGATCCGGGTATAGAAACTCGAAACTTTTACTTCGAGATCTTCGTTCGCCAGCACGTATTGACTGAAGGCACGCGTTCCCTCGGCGATTTGATCGAGTAGCTGCGTGTTTACGTCCGATCCAATGCCAAACGAAAAGATGCGCGCGTCACCGGCTTTTTTGACCTCAGCCACGATCTCGTCCGGATTCCGCGTTCCCACGGTCGGCAATCCATCCGTTAGAAAAATAATGACGAATGGCCGGTCGGTTTTTTCCGTGCGCGCTTTGAGTGCGCTTTGCAACGCGTCCGCAATAGCGGTGCCGCCAATCGGTTTTAGGTCGGCAATGAAATTCGATGCGCGCTTGCGATGTTCCGAATCGGCATCAACCAGTTTGCCGAAAAGCGGTTCCGCTTCGGTGGAAAACCGCACGATCTCGAAACGATCTTCGCCGTTTAAATTCTCGACGCAGAATTCGAGCGCCTTCTTCGCTTGTTGCAATTTCGCGCCCGCCATCGAGCCCGAGGTATCGACCACAAAGACCACATCCTTCGGAGCGGGCTTGGTTTCTTTCGCCACCGTCGGCGCCGCGAGGATCAGGAAATAACCATCTTCCCCAACGGGCTTATGCGTGATCAAACTCAGGCCGACATCACGCGCTTCCCAGTTATAAACGAGCTGGAAATCCGTCTCGGGTTTTTCATCCTTCGATTCATAACCAATCACGGCGCGATTAGCGCCGTCCCGTTTGATTTCGACCTTGTGACTGGGCGAATAAATCGAAGCGAGCGGTTGCTCCGATTTCACTTCTACCTTTACGCTCAAGCTCTTGATCGGCTGCGCGGAAAATTTCTCCGTGCTCAACGGGTAACTGTAGGTGACGGTGCCGGCGTCCGAACGCAGTAATTCGCTATAGGAAATCTTGATCGGCTTGCGGCTCCGCGGTTCGATCGGGAAAATGCGAACCTTAAAGAGATCACGTCCGGCATATTCCAGCAGTGCGGGATCGCGCATTTTGCGCACGATCTCCTCGTAAATTTGGCGCGCCTTTTCCGCGGGCAACAATTCGGCGTCCACCATTTTCCCGCCGATCTCCATGCTGAACTTGTCGATGTGCGCGCCTTTCGGCACTGGAAACATGTAGGTGCCTTCCAGTCGCTGATCGTTCGGGTTGTAGAACTCCTGATCGATCGAAGTAACTGCTACCTGGCTATCGATTTTGACCTCGACGTGGTGGCTGGTCACCTCCAGCGGCGCAAAGGGGAAATGCCCGGGCCGCACCAGAAACGGCCGTTCCACCACGATGAAGCCATCCGCGCGCGCATCGGAAAGCATGCCGAACAAACCGGCTGCGAGAATCAGGAGCGATCTTTTCATTGCCCTGTTAGTCGGCATCCCCGCGAAAATGCTCCCGTCTTTTTTTCTGAATTGGAGAGAAGCTGGACAGGTCAGAGGTGCGTGAGATGATCAACGTGATCTAATGAGCAAGCCTCGAGTTGCGGTCTCTAATTCCGGAAAGGCCGATTCCGAATTGATCGAACGCTGCCGCGACGGTGACGCGGACGCGTGGGATGCGTTGTTCGACAAGTATTATCCGGTGGCGGCGCGCTTCGTTTTCCAGTTGTCCGCCGACTTCAATCACGAAGACACGGAAGAGATCTGCCAGGAGACCTTCCTCGCCGTCGTGCGAAACCTGGCATCATTTCAAGGCAAGAGTTCTTTTCAAACGTGGTTATTGCGCGTGGCCGCGAACAAGGCGCTGGATTTTCGCGGAAAAAGTCGCGCCGAGAAACGGGGCGGCAACGTTGTCCAGTTCTCGCTCGATGGCGCGCGCGCGAGCGGCCAAATCGATCCGCCATCGGGATGTCCCGGGCCGGATACGGTGGTGATAAATGCCGAAACTTCTCGTCTCATTCGGCAAAGCCTCGATCAGCTGGAGGATCCTTGCCGGGAAATCATCGAGTTGCGTTACTATGGCGAACTGAGTTACGGCGAAATCGCGACCGAGTTGCGGTTGAATCCGAAAACGGTCAGCTCGCGCTTAAGCAAGTGTCTTGATCGCCTCTGCGTCATCGCAAAAAAAATCTTTCCATCAGAACATTTATTTACCGTCTAACTTGAGAAGTCATGCCGCTGGAACCGAAAAAGCCCATTGAAGAGCTGCTGGAAACCTCCGCCAAGGCCCGCCGCGCCGCGTTCGGGGCCGACCCGAAAATGCCGAATCCGATGCGGACGCAGCTTCATCATGAGATTTCACGTTTGGCCCGAAAGGACGAATGCGAGTCGCGCTGGCGCGCATTTGGGCTTTCTTGGCCGCGGCTCGTGACAGCCACAGCTTTGGCTCTACTTCTCGTTAGCGCGTCGGCCATCTGGTGGCGGCGGGAACACCAATCGGCTGGAGGCGAAACCAGGAAGCTGGCAATGCAAGAGCCGATGCCTCCGGCAGACAAAGCCGCCGCGCCACAAAAAGTATTCGAACAAGGTGCGGCGGCCCCTACTGTGCCGGCCTTCGCAGATGGCAACGCTGCCGCCTCGCGACCCACCGAAGAGGCCAAGGATGCTGACGCACTGACGAAGTCAGCCGGGACAACGACCACCCCTTCTCCGACAGCGCCGGTGACCGAAGACCTGATGGCTGCCGGCGCCAAAGCTGACCAACCATTGCTGGCCGGCAGATCGTTAGCCGCTAAGGAAACTAACCAGTCGACGCCAGCAGCGGCGTCACTGGCACAAAACCAGCAGACGACCAACTTCCGCCAGCAATTTTCGAAGAATGCTTCCGATCAAGCCTTTCGCAGTAAACCCAAACAGACACTCAACATTTTGAACGAGTTTCAGGTGGAGCAAACCGATCACGAAATTCGGGTGGTTGATGGAGATGGCTCCACTTATTCGGGCAGGCTCGAACCGTTGGCCAAGAACGATGCGCGCAGCATCTTCAACCAGAAGCGAAATTATGCAGCGCCGTCATCGCGCGCACCCGCCAGCTTTGATGACAAAGCGCAGGCGGCCAATGCCGAGTTCTATTTCCGTGCCACCGGGTATAACAACAGTTTGAAGAAGCGCGTTGTCTTCGAAGGCAACTACATCGCTTCGTCATCGGCCGCGCAAAAGAAAACGGCCGAAGCCAAAGCCGAGGAACCAGACGAACAGACTCGAGCTCGAATCACGGGCACTGCGAAAATTCCCGGCGAGTCGCCCCTTCAAATCGATGCCGTTGCAGTGGCGAAGTAACTTTGCGGATTCCATGCGCTTTCCACTTCTTCTTCCTCTTCGTCTCCCTTGCTCTTGTAGGGCAAGCGCGTCGCTTGCCAAACCAATGTAGTGGGCGACTCGGAAGTCGCCCCTTTCAGCTAGAGGTCGGCCTGGCGGGAGGGCGGGTGTAAGGAACACAGGTCTAGAGACCTGTGCGGCACACAGCCCTTCAAGCCTGTGTTCCGTTGCGGTTCAAAACCCGAGCGCGGCGGTAGGGTCACGCGCAAAATGGAATCCGCTTAGCGTTTCGCGAAAATCTTTGCCCAGCGCAAGCGCTTGAAAATTTCGGCCAAGCATTTCCGGATGCAGCAAAGTTTGCAGGGCGCGTTTTTCAGAAGCGTCAAAGTCGGCCTCTGGAAAGGATTTAGAAATGATTCCGGTAAGAAAATGGTGCTGGTCGGTAAAACCGATTGGAGTGGCACCCGACGATTGGGCTACTTCGGCAAGAGTAGTCCACTCGACGTGCGCGGAGATATCGGCCAGCCCAATCTGCTGAAAAGGCGAGGATAGCTTTTGCTGGTTCGCCCGGACCCGGAGTGAACCCTGGCTGCGATGTAGCGAGTAGAACTCCGTGCGCGAAAAGCCGTAATCGATTGTAAGAATGATGCCACGCGAAAGTTTGGCGGCGATCTCGCTCATTAGTTTGGGCGCAGCGAAATTCACTTCCGTTTCGAAGCCAGCCGGGAAAAATCCGAGATGATCAAGCTGCAAGTTGGAACGGCTAACGTTCGCGTTGGTAAATATGAAACGAGCGTCTGGACAGCGGAGTTCAACTCCGCTGGGCGCACAGGCTGAAAGCCCGTGTTCCAGGGCAACGAATTTTTCGCTCCAAACGGTGGCACCGTTCGCGACTCCACCGGAAACGATGAGATGCACCGGCAACGAATCGAATAGTTCGTTGGAAAAATGAATTCCGACGAAGGGCGCGATTTCGTCAACCGAGGCGACCCAGGAAGTTTTTCCGGCGAACTCGCGCAGATTTTTTTGCTGTCGCTCCCGCCAAATCGGAAACGGCTCGATCATGCAGTAGGAAATTGCGGCAAAACAATCGGCGGCCGATTGCCGCAGCGCACTCAGCGCATCAGCTGCAAAAACGCCATCATGCGCACCTTGCTCCATGATTTTGAAATCGCGCGGCCGCCCGAGCTTCTCCCAGATTTCGGCAAACTGGGACGCGAGCAATCTTCCGAAGAGCGATCCAACACTGACGTTGGTAAAAAAATCGCCACGCCGGCCAATGTTGGCCCGCCCGCTCGCGTAATACCCTCGGTCGGGGTGATAAAGCGCCAGCTCCATGAAGCGAGCGAAGGAGATCGGGCCATTCGCGCCAATCTCATTACGGATAATCTCGACTAGTTCGGAATTTGCCACGGCTCTTTGGCGTTTGGATTTTCGGGAGAATTGCGCCTAAGTTTTCCCTCTAAGTCTATTCCTCTTTTTTTAAGCGCCCGCATGCCTGTTTCGTTTTTGACGCCAACCCTTCCGCACCGCTACCGGCGACCGTGGTACGCGCGGCCCCAATTTTACCTGCCCACGTTGATTGTGCTGCTCGCAATAATTTTCGTCGCCATCTATTTCGGAATCGTCTCGACGGAATTGAAGGCGGAAGCCGCGACCTACGATCTGAGCAAGCTCGAACAGATGGAATCGGCCAGCGTGATTCTGGACCGGAACGGAAAAATTTTTGGCCAGATCTACGTCGAGAACCGCGAGACCATTCCCTACGATCAATTGCCGCCCGATCTGGTTAACGCTGTTGTCGCGATGGAAGACAACAAATTTTACCAGCATAGCGGCTACGATCTCTTTGGCATTGTGCGCGCAGCCTTGGTCAACTTTGTCTCCGGCCACGTCCGGCAGGGCGCCAGCACGATTACTCAACAACTCGCCCGCAACAGTTTTGCCCTGAAGGAAAGGACCTATCGCCGAAAACTTCTCGAAATCTATGTCGCCGAAAGGATCGAACAACATTTCGGGAAGCAAAAAATTATGGAGCTGTATTTGAACCGAATTTATTTCGGCGGCGGCTTCTATGGCGCGGAAGCGGCCGCGCGCGGTTACTTCGATAAACCGGCGCGGGAGATGTCGCTGGCGGAGTGCGCCACTCTGGCTGGCATCATCAAAAGTCCGAATCGGCTTTCGCCCTGGTCGGACCGGGCGGCCGCGCGCGAATCGCGCAATGTCGCGCTAAGCCGAATGCGCGCCCTCGGTTTCATCGACCGCCAGCGTTGCACCACGGCGCAATCCGAAGATCTCCTCATCGGCAACCGGCAGAGTGCACAAGGGCAGACTTACGCGGTCGATTACATCCGGCAGAAGGTGATCGAGGCAGTGGGATGGAACCGCGCGATGAACGAAGGCTTCCGCATTCACACCACGATCGATTCCGATTTGCAAAAAGCGGCCGAGGACTCCTTGCGATCAAACCTTGATCGCGCGGAAAAGCATCCGGACTATGAACACCCGACCTACGCGGAATACACCGCGACGTTCCGGAAGGCGCGACCGGGAAGCAGCCCGCCGCCGGTGCCCGACTATTTGCAGGGCGCGGTCATCGTTCTGGATAACGCCACCGGCGGTATGCTTGCGCTGGTGGGCGGCCGCGATTTCGAGCATAACCAATACGATCGCGCGTTGCAGGCCCGGCGTCCGGCAGGAACAGCGATGACTCCTTTTGTTTTCGCCGCGGCGTTCGAGAAGGGAATGTTCCCCGGATCAGTGGTGGAGGATTCGGCCCTCGACAACCGCGCCGTCATGATCGGCGGCACAACAGGCATTCTCGGTGAATGGGGACCTGAGAGCGCGGAGAACCGCTACGAAGGGCCAATCACAGCGCGCGAGGCACTCTCGAAATCGAAAAATGGCGCGACGGTGCGCCTGGGGATGAATCCCGGAGTGGATAACGTAGTCGAGCTCTGTCACAACGCCGGAATAAAATCGCCGCTGCGGCCCTATCCCGCAACATTTCTTGGGAGCAGTGAAGTTACCTTGGCCGAATTGGCACTGGCCTATACGATTTTCCCGAACGGCGGTTGGCGACCCAAGTTGCCGCACATTTTGGAACGGATCGAAGAGAAGGATGGGACGGTTTGGCACGCGCAACACGATTACGGCAAGCAGAACGTAATTAAACCTGAGATCGCCTACGAAGTGCACTCATGTCTGGTTGACGCGCTCGACAAAGGCACCGGTAAGGCCGCGCGCACGAACTTCGGTTTGAAGAAAATGGAAGCGGCCGGAAAAACCGGGACCGCCTACGATTTTACCGACGTGCTTTTCGCAGGATACGACAGTGCGATTACCTGCGCGGTCTGGGCTGGGTTCGATAAGCCGCAGCGAATTTTTCGTGGCGCGTTCGGGCACGACATTGCGCTGCCGGTATGGGTGGATGTGATGAACGCCGCAGCCGAACATTATCCGCCGAAGGACATTTCGCAGCCGCGTAATCTGGAGCGAGTAAACATCTGCGCGAAATCTGGATTGCTTGCGACCGATAAATGCGTTGAGAAAATCAAAACGAGTGAGGGCGGGGCGGAAGAAAAGACAACTTATCTCGAGCTCGCGACATCCGACCAGAAACCGAGCGAGCCGTGCAATATTCATGGAGAACTGCACGCCTCGCTCACACGCGATCTGCCGCCGTCGGAATTTCCGCGAGCGGCCCTGGCGGTTGACACGACCGCGGTGACGCCGGTTACGCCGAACGGGCCGACACTCCTGGCCACGCGCGACCCATATAATTCAGTGCACGCGATGGTCTATCCAAAGCCTTCGCCGTCGCCCGAAGCCGAAAACGCGCCGACATCTGACGAAATGCCTGACCCGACAAAGCCGATCTTGAAAGCAATACCGGTGCAACCAGGAGAAAATGAAGCGAACGCGCCGAGTCCTGCACCCGTCCCAACCGACACGGTAACAACGGTGGTGAGGCCGTCCGGTTCGCCCGTTGAGGTCCGTCGCGCGATTCCGGTAGTGCGACCAACCCCCCAAGCTTCCGAGCCAGAAGTCCGCCGGGCAACGCCAGCGGACGAAGACGAAAGCAATTAGAATGGCGTCAGCGGACGCGGAAAATTTTCGGCTGGCGGTGCTGAATCCAGCCGGGCGCGATCACGAGCAACATTTTGCTGAAAACCGGAGCGCGCCGGCTAACGAGCATGCGCCGGTGAATTTTCATGCGTATGCGGCTTGCACGCACGGTGCGGTTTTTCGCGACCTCAAGCGCGCGATCGTGAGCGGATGGCCGGTATTGCTCCTCTTGCGCGGCGATTTTCGCCCAAGCGAGCGCGCCCTGGCGGAATTGAAAAGGACAAAGCGCAAAACCGTGGTGGCATTGAAAGAAACGGGAGCGCATCAGGTTGCACAACAGTTAAGCGATCCAACACGATTCGCTCGCTTTGTCAGGATCGTGCGTGCAGCGAATGGCTGCGTCGCGAGCACGCCGGAGGTTGCCGACTTCTTTCGCTTCTTTCGCGATGACGGGATCGAGTATCTTCCCACGCCTTATCCTATCGAGGACGAGAACTGGAATTGGGCAATGGAAAATCGTTCCGGAATTTTCGTGGGCACGCGTGAGTTCGCGGTACCTACGCGGAATCATCTCTCTGCCCTTCTCGCTGTAAAAAAGCTGAGTGACGCTACAAAGGAGCCGGTGACAGTCTTCAATTTCGACCGGCGTCGCGGGGCGAAGCTCATCAGCGAAATCGGCTTTCGAAAAATTCAGGTGCACGAAAAACGAATGGAATATCGCGCCTATTTGGGCGAAGTGACGCGTCACAAAATTATCTTCCAGCTCGACCGCAGTCGTGTTCCGGGGCAAGTGGCAGGTGATGCCCTCCTCTGCCGCTCCGTTTGTGTGGGCGGCGATGGCGCGATTGAACGGATCACGTTTCCGGAAACGTGTGGGGGAAAACGTAGCGACGCCGAGTTAATCGAAATCGCGCAGCGTTTGCTGACGAACGAGAACGAGCGACGAGCCGTGGCCGAGCGCGCGACCAAGATCGCAAAGGAAAAACTTTCCTTTCTCGCGGGCCGAGAAACGCTTGCCCGCTTCTTCGCGACGCTATAACTCGTCATCGCGAGCGCAGTCGAGGGATCCCGTCCGAGCTACCTAAATGCTCAGCTTCTTTGTCATCCTGAGCGAAGTCGAAGGATCTCTAACCATCTATTTAGAGATTCCTCGACTTCGCTCGGAATGACAAGGTGGACGGTTAAGGGCCAATCTCGCGCAGATAAATTTCTTCGAGCAAGCGAGTTTGCTCCGCCTGGCCAAACTTCTTGGCGACGCTTTCTGATGCGGCGCGACCGTTTGCTAAGAGGCGAGCGGAATCCTTTGCGCAATCGATTAGCGCATCAGCTAACGCGCGATGATCGCGTTCATTCACCAGAATACCGCTAGCATGGTTTTCGACGGCTTCGGGAATTCCGCCATGGCGAGTCGCGAAGACCGGTAGCCCGCTCGCCATTGCTTCCAACATGGAATTGGGAACGCCTTCCTGATTTCCGTCGCGACCCATTTCGCTCGGATGCAGAAAAATGTGCGAAGAATAAAGAAGCTCGCGTAGCTCTTCCTGCGAGACGAAGCCCGCGAAATCGACAGCGTTGTCGATCTGAAGCTCGCGGGCGAGCGATTGCAATTCCTCAAGTTGCGGTCCTTCGCCGGCAATGGTGAGTCTCGCGGCTGGAAATTCTTTCCGGAATCTGGCGAACGCGCGCAGGGTCGTTTTTAATCCTTTCTTTTCAATCAGCCGACCCGCTTGCAGCAACCGCCATCGGCCGTCGCCCGGAACAGTGCGTTCGCGAAACGGAAAATCCGCCAGCGGAATTCCGGCCCGTTGAATTTCGATCTTCTCCGGAGCGCAACCGAGATCGATCACTGCGCGTTTGAGTGATGCGGAACGAACCAGAACGCGTCTGACCAGGGATAACATTTCCTCCGTCGCGTGCCGATAGGCCGGCTTTTGCATATCGACCAAAACATCCGCGCCGTGAAACGAAACCAGCGACGGTTTTTGCCAGTGCCGAATCAGCGGCCGCAGCAGCATAGCGATGTGGCCAAAATAAATATGTAATAACTCCGCATTGCTTTCCGTGAGCGCGCGCTCGGCCGCGCGAACTTCAGCGGGAGAGATTTGCCATGGCCGGTCCGCAATTTGTTTGAACCAGGTTCGTCGCAAGAAATGCAGCGCCGGTTTTTTTACGACCCGAATATTCTGGAATGGAAAACAATCAGCGTTTTCGCGTTTCTGGGCGATCACCACCGGCCGCACTCGTCTGAGCGAGGTAATCTGCCGGTAGATGTGCAGCATCTCCGGTTTTAGAAAAGTCGCGCAGTACGACGCGACCACCGGGAGGTCCGAAGGCCGGGCTCCTCGGTTCAAAAAGTAAATTCGAACAGCTTAATGCCGTTCCATTTTCCCGACCCGTCGGGTTTCAGGGTGACGCTCTGCTGGGCGGTGCCATAACGCGCGGGCGCCAGTGGATTTAACATTTGCAGCGGATTACCACCGCGAATCGCACGCGGAATCACTCCGCCGGTTTGGCGCGGAGGAAGAGGCGGAGGCTTTTGGGACGGAGGCGCCTTCCGCGGAACCATCGGAGCGGTGAACGTCTCGGCGAACGCCAAATTGGCCATCAAAGTCAGTACCACTACGGCAAATACTTTTTTCATAATACTACCTCCTCTTATTGAACACCGAACAGTCTTGCCCGGTTTCATCCTCCGGCTCAATTATATATCGATGGATTACCTTGAAAAGGCCGGACGCGTCCTCGAAATCGAAATTTTTGAGCTGCAAAGATTGCGGCAGCGTCTCGGCAAAAGTTTCGGCGACGCAATCGAATTGCTGAAAGCGACGGTTGATGCGCGCGGAAAAATTGTCGTTCTCGGCGTGGGAAAATCGGGACACATCGGTAGCAAAATCGCCGCGACCCTCACCAGCACCGGTTCGCCCGCGGTCGTACTCGATTCGCTTAATGCCTTGCACGGCGATCTCGGAATGGTGGCGGACGGTGACGCCGTTTTGGCGCTGAGCGCGAGCGGTGAGACCGAGGAATTGTTGCGGATTTTGCCGGCGATCGCGCGCTTTCAGGTGAAAATCATCGCGATTTGCGGTGACGCCGATTCCACTCTGGCAAAGAACGCGCACGTCTTTCTCGATGTGAACATTGAACAGGAAGCGTGTCCCCTGAACCTGGCGCCCACCTCCAGCACGACGGTGATGCTGGCGCTCGGTGACGCGCTGGCGATGGTGCTGCTGGAAGCGCGCGGATTTCAGAAGGAAGATTTCGCCAAATTTCACCCGGCCGGCATGGTTGGGCGCAGTTTGCTCATGCGGGTCCATCAGGTGATGCGGCCGCGCGAGGCGCTGGCGCTGGTCGCGTCGGATACTAGGATTCGCGACGTGCTGAAATCGATGACGGCAGTGCGCGCTGGCGCCGCCGTGATCGCGGATACCGACGGGAAATTGCTCGGTATTTTTACCCATGGCGATTTCGCCCGGCATTTTCAAAACGATCCGAAAGTAGGCGAGCGTTTGGTGGCCGATCTGATGACATTGAATCCGGTGAGTGTACATAAGGACAAACTGGCGGTCGAAGTGCTCAATCTTTTGGAAAGCCATCGCATCGATGATCTCGTCGTTGTTGACGATAACAACGCGCCGGTCGGCATTGTGGATTCACAAGACCTGACGCGATTGAAGCTGTTATAACGCCCGTCATCCCGAGCAGAGTCGAGGAATCCCGTGGCGGAACCTTTAAGGTAACATGTCGGGATCCCTCGACTGTCGCCCGGGATGATCGAGGTGGTTGCACGAGCGGATTCCCCATGGCACAATCCGCCTCTTTTCACGATTCACGGATCACGATTCACGATTAACTTCTGTCCCAAATGGCCGCGGCAAACGATCTCCGAAAAGGAATGGCGATTAAATACAATGGCAACACTGCTATTGTGCTCGAAGTGCATCATCGCACTCCGGGAAATTTGCGGGCGTTCGTTCAGGCGATCATTCGGTATATCAACACCGGCAAAAGCGCAGACGTGCGTTTTGGGTCCACCGACAAAGTGGAGCTCGTCGATATCAATCGCGCCACCTTGGAATTCAGCTACAAGGACCACAATGGGTTTCATTTCATGGACCCGGAAACGTACGAAACCGTGACCTTGCACGATAATCTGCTTGGCGATGCCAAGGATTTCCTGGTGGAGAATTTACCGGTCCAAGTTCTCTACGCCGAAGGCAAAGCGGTGCAGGTGGAATTGCCGGCGTCAGTGAGTCTGAAAGTGATCGAGTCAGCCGAAGGCGTCCGCGGCGATACCGCTAGCAACGTGACAAAGCCGGCGAAACTCGAGACCGGTAAAACCATTAACGTCCCGCTCTTCATCAAAGAAGGAGAAACCATCAAGATCGATACCCGCACCGGTGCCTACATGGGCCGCGCCTAATTCTTTTTTGTCATTCCGAGCAAATACGCCAGTCCGGCTCGGACCGAGGAATCTCTCGCTATTCCTCAGGAAATATTTAGAGATTCCCCGACTTCACTCGACATGACAAAATAATTCATGCCGCCCCGCAGGTCATCCGCCCAACCTCGTCGTCGAAAACGGACGCGCGTGAAAGTCGTGCCCTACGTCGTACCGACGACGCGACGCGCGCCTGGTCGTCCGATGCCGCTGACAGTGCCGACACGCTGGGTGAAAAATATCATCGCATTTTTTTTGCTGCCGTGGTGCGCGATTCTGACCCAGACATTCTTCACCGCTTTCACCCGCGCGACGATTGACCAGCAACTCTGGGCCGGCGCGGAATTTTGGTTCTTCACCCTCGGGGCGGTGCTTTGGCTGATCGCGTTCTTCGGGTTGCCTCGACCAGTCATCATCTACGTTTTTGGTCACGAGCTGACGCACGTGCTCTGGGTTTGGTTAATGGGCGGACGAGTGAGCAAGTTTCGGGTTAGCAGCGACGGCGGCCATATCGTGACCAATCGGACAAATTTCTTGATCGCGCTCGCCCCTTATTTTTTTCCGCTTTACAGCGTGCTCGCGATCGCAGTTTACGGGATCGCGAGTTTATTCTTCAACGTCGCCCCCTACGGCCAACTCCTCTACGCGATTCTGGGGATTACCTGGGCCTTTCACCTCACCTTCACCTGTTGGATGATTTCGAAAAACCAGACCGATCTGAGCGATCACGGAACATTTTTTTCCCTCGTTTTTATTTATCTAATGAACCTGCTGCTTTTGAGCGCCTTGCTCGTGATCGCATCGCCGCAAATTACTTTTGCCAGTTTCGCGGCCGATCTGGTGGCGAACCTGCGAAGTTTCTCCGAGTGGGTCGGCGAATTGATGAATCAGTTTACGGCCGGCCATGGCGTGGCCGTTGAATTTGCCGAACCGATAGGGTAGCGCACGCCTATCCGACTCTGGGGAGCGCAGGCTGTCAGCCTGCAATCGTCGGCAGCTTGCCGACGAATTCTGATTCTGGGTAGCGCACGCGTCTCGCGTGTTGGTTTAGGCGTCTCGCCGAAACGATCTTTCGAAAAGTCCGCGATGACGGGACGTCATCGCCAGCACGCGAGACGCGTGCACTACCCAGAGCTCAGATCTGGCGACGCATCCTTGGTTCGGACCGACCGCCGCAATCAATTCTGAAGCACCGCAAACGGAAGCTGCGACATTGCCACCGCCAATCTTAACTGCGAATTCTCGACGCGAACCTTGCGATCGCTGAAGACATCCCGCAAATTAGACATACCGGCTGGCCGGACCACATGGGTGTCCTGCCACCGATCGCCAATCGGCGGAAAACCGACGCGCGACGACAAGCGCGGCACGATCACAATGATCGCCCGGTCTCTGTCGCGCCGAACAAAACCGATCGCGCAATCGGCAAAGGCGCCTCCGAAATTGATCGGCTCGTAGATTCCTTCTCGAAATAACTCCGGATTTTCGCGACGCAAATGCAGTAATCGCTGGGTTAGGCGCATTTTGATCCGCCCGTCCGGCCAGCATTGCATCAATTCGTTCGCGGGCAGCTTTTCGATCTGCGTCAGCATTTCGCGGCGCCGGGAATAATCGATTGGCCGCCGATTATCAGGATCGACCAGGCTGTCGTCCCAAATTTCCGTGCCTTGATAAATGTCCGGCACGCCCGGCGCGGTCAGTTTAATCACGGTTTGGGCGAGCGAATTGATGGCGCCGAGTCGCGCGATTTCCGCCGCCACTGGCAGAAAGGCCGGTAAAAATTTATTGCGCGGACCGGCCTCTAAAATCCTGGCCACGAATTCCTGCATGGCGTCATCCCAATTCTCGTTAGGTTGAATCCAGCTTGTGTTCAACTTTGCTTCTTTTAAGGCCTTGGCCATGTAACGCTGGATTCGGGCAATGAATTTCGGCCCGACCGAGGAAACTGGCGCACCATCGAGATCGACCGGCCAGGTCCCGAGCAGTGTTTGATATAGCAAATATTCTTCGCCCGCATCGGGCGCCTCAGCGTCATCGATCTGTCTCTTGAATCGGCGGTTGGTAGTTCGCCATTTTTGCAGCGAGCGCCCCCACAATGGTGGAATTTCTGAGATCGCGAGCATGCGCGCGCGCACATCTTCGCTGCGCTTACTGTCGTGCGTGGACGTGGCAAGCAGGCTGGCCGGCCAGTCGCGCTGCCGCCGAACGTTGAGCTGATGAAACGCCTCCACTCTGAGACCGAAGACCTGCGGGTCCCCGCCGACTTCGTTCAGCGCTGCCAGACGGTTGTAGATATAAGAGACCGTGTCCTCCAGTCCCTTCGCCATGATCGGCCCGGTGAATTGTTGAAACTTGAGAACGAACTCTGCGTGCGCGGCGCGTTGTTCTTCGTCGAGGTTTTCCGGAAAACAAAAGAGCAAAAGATCGCGCAAAAAATTAAAGACCGATTCCTCGATCGCGGGATTGCGCCGTTTCGCCGCCGCCACCGCGCGTTCGATCACGGCGCGATCTTCCTCGCTCACTGGTTTCCCCGGTTCGAGATAAGTGCGATAGACGGGAAAACAGGCAATAGTTTCGCGCACCGCGCGCGCCAGTGCTTCCAAAGTATAATCACGAAACCAACGGTTCTGTTCCGACAACCGATCAACCATGGTCCCGAGAACATTGACTTCGTTGGCCAGCGAAATGCGCATAACCAATCGCTTCTTCGCATAAAGAAGATGACCGAAATGGAGGGAGTGACCGATGAATCGCTTGAAGATTTTGCTGATAGCGCCTTCTGCGTTGTGATCGACCAGCACCCCGGCCACTTGATTAGCGAAATCGTACCCGGTGGTGCCGTGGACTGGCCAGTTTTGCGGCAATTGTTCCTCGCCGGTCAGGATTTTTTCGACGATCAGATAAATCGCACGCCCATCCTTTGGTAATGGAACGCGTAAAGCCTTGGCGCAGCGCATTTGCAGCTTCTCAAAATATTCCAGCGGCCGATACAGGCCGTCGGGGTGATCGATGCGCAAGCCGGTGACAGCGCCACTGGCGACGAGCTCGAAAAGTAGTTTGTGAGCAGCGTCGAAAACTTCCGGCAATTCCACCCGGATAGCGGCCAGATCGTTGACGTCAAAAAATCGCCGGTAATTGATTTCCTCTGCCGCCACCCGCCAGAAAGCGAGGCGGTAGGATTGCGCATTTAGCAATTCGTCAAGCCGATCGAAACTGCGCGGATCGCCGATATGCCCGTTGATGGTCTCGAGCGCTTTCTCAATCGCCCGCTGCACCTGCGGCGCTTCAGCACAACGCCGTTCCAGGCGTTTCTTGATGATCTCCTTTTCACGGGCGCGCTCCTTGATTCGCTCGGGGTCGGTCTCGGTCCGCCGGGGCAGATATTCGAGCGCGGTCAGAATGCTCTGAAATTCCGCATAAAAATCTTCTTCGCGAAACTCGGCCAGATTTTCCAGCGCTAACTCCAGGATGTAGCGGTAGGTCCCGGGGGCGATTGGGAAAACGTGATCGAAATACGTGAGCGAAAACGAGCCGCCATCGAAACGCACCCGGAGCTCGCCTCGCTCGAGCACACGGCCATATTGATCCCCGAGAATCGGGAGCAACACCTTATCGTGCAAATCGGTCTTGAGCGGGCGCCAATCGATATCGAAGTAGGGCGCGTAAAGAGAGCTCGCGCCATTTTCGAGCACATCCTGCCACCAGACGTTTTGTGGATCGTTAATCCCCATATGGTTGGGGACGAAATCGGCGATTTGTCCCATGCCGTGCGCGTGCAGCTCGGCGACCCATGCTTCGTAGTCTTCGCGCGACCCGATTGCGGCGTTGAACTTGTTGTGATCGGTGATGTCGTAGCCATGCAAACTTTCGGCACCAGCCTGGAAATAGGGTGAGGCGTAAGCATCGCTGATCCCGAGATCGTGCAGATAAGTCACGATTTCGCGCGCCTGCCGAAAGGTAAAGTTCTTGTTGAACTGCAGCCGGTAGGTCGCGGTCGGTATGCGTACGGTCGTCATGTCGAGCGAAAGCCGAGACATCCCGTTGCGCAACCTTTACGTTAACGCAACGGGATTCCTCGACTTCGCTCGGAATGACCGAGCTGTCATCCCGAGCGACAGCGAAGGATCTCTCGCTGGCCGATCAGAGAATCGAGAGATGTTTCGCTCGCTCAACATGACACGCTTTGCAATCCCGCGGTAGACTTTGCCTTTCTATCATGTCGAGATTTGTAGGGCAGGCGCGCCGCCTGCCGACTTTAAGAGAGGCAACCGGGAGCGGTTGCCCTACAACGCATCGGCGCCACCCTATCGATCACATTCTTTCCGGCACGTCGATGCCGAGCAATTTCAAGCCACGTTGCAGGACGCGCCCGGTCAGATCGCACAGCGCCAGCCGCGACGAACGCACCGGTTCGTCCGCTTTCAAAACCGGGCAGGCTTCGTAAAAGGTGTGAAAGCTGTTCGCCAGCTCGAACAAATAATTGGCCAAAATGTTCGGACGAAAGTCGTTCAGGACTTGTGGAACGATCTCGGCGAACTGGCAGAGGCGTTTCGCCAGATTGAGCTCGGCCGGCTCACCCAACACCGGCGCCGGTGACAGAGACGCGCCTTCAGCTTTGCGGAAAATCGAGCGAATGCGGACATAGGCGTTTTGCAAATAGGGCGCGGTGTTTCCGTGCAACGATAACATTTTGTCCCAGGAAAAAATGTAATCGGTCATCCGGTACTGCGAGAGATCGGCATACTTAATCGCGCCAAGTCCGATGATCCTGGCGATTTCATTTCGCTCCAATTCGGCCAGCTCCGGATTCTTTTGCGCAATGATCGCGCGGGCGCGCGTTATTCCTTCCTCGAGCAAGTCGTGAAGCGGTACGTTTTCTCCCGAGCGCGTTTTCATCAATTTGCGGTCGGCGCCGAGGATGCTTCCGAAAGTGACGTGATGAAAATCGGCGGCGTAACCTTCTCGCCGAGCGATCGCGAAAATTTGTTTGAAGTGCAAAATCTGGGGCGCGCCCACCACGTACCAAACGGCATTGGCCTTCAAATCCTTGATCCGGTAATCAACCGTTGCCAGATCGGTGGTGGCGTAATTGTAGCCGCCATCGCTTTTGCGAATGATGCAAGGCTTATCCGCCAGCTCAGGAATATCGCGGAAGAAAACGCAAACCGCGCCCTCGCTGATTTCAGCCAACCCACTTTTGAGCAAACGATCAACCACCGCCGGCAGCCGGTCGTTATAAAAACTTTCGCCGCGGACGATGTCGTAATGAATGTCGAGTAATTCGTAGGCCTTCGAAAATTCCTGCATCGAAAGATCAACGCACTGCTTCCAGATCGAGTAATTCTCCCGATCGCCGGCCTGCAATTTCACCAGTTCGGCGCGGGCGGCTTCGCGCACAGCTTCATCTTTGGCCGCGCGCTCGTTGGTCTCTTTGTAAATGCGAACCAGCTCGGCGATGGGATCGCGTTTCAGCGATTCAAGGTTGAGCAAATTCTTCCAACCCCAGATCACCATGCCAAACTGCGTTCCCCAATCGCCGATGTGATTGTCGCGAATAACATCGTGCCCGAGGAATTCCGCGATGCGTGCGAGGGCATCGCCCAAAAAAGTGCTGCGGATGTGACCGACATGCATCGGCTTGGCCACATTCGGCGATCCGAAATCGATCACGATTTTTCGCGGTGAGGAAACCTTTTCAACCCCAAGCCGCTCGTCACCGAGGAGCGCCGCGATTTTTGTCTCAACCGCCTCGCGGTTGAGTGTGAAGTTAATGAAGCCCGCGCCAGCAACGCTGGGCTGCTCGGAGATTTCGGTGACGGCGAGGTTAGCGATGATCGCCTCCGCTATTTTGCGCGGATTTTCACGGCGCTGTTTCCCGAGCACGAGCGCAACGTTGCTTTGATAATCCCCAAAGCGGGGATCGGTCGCGGGGCTCACTTCGCCGCCGAGCGGGAAGCCAGCCGAAGATAACGCCTCGGAAAGTTTGCGCGTGAGTTGCGACTGAAATGTTTCCATCGCGTTCTGATTGTAGCCGCTTCAGTGGGCGAAGCGAGGCGCTGTGGTGGCAGGCGTGTCGCCCCGTTCTTCGCACGCGGAGGGCGCCCTCTCATTGAGCTTGCTCGCGGCTCCGCAGAGCGTCGCCCTACCAGTGCAATGTTCGCGTGCAAACATTTGATAGGGTGAGACTCCGTCGAGCCACAGAGCCCTTCGCAGCTAAAGTCTTCTTACCCGGTTATCCGCGGTTAAGTTTTTCTTCGCCCTATAACAGCTACGACGTCGCCTGGGCGCGCGCGCGGAAAATTGAGAGGATCTCGTTCGCCGAGCCGGCGTTGGCGAGTTGATCGCGGACGCTCCGGTCGTTCAAAAATTTTGCGATGGAGGCGAGAGTACGAAGGTGCGTTTGAAATTGATTTTTGGGAACGATGAAAAGGACCACAAACTTCACCGGGGCGTTGTCGAGCGCGTCAAACTCGATTCCGGTACTGGATCGGCCAAACGCCGCCACCACCTTGTCCAGCCGGTCCGATGAGCAATGCGGAATGGCAATCCCGAAGCCGATCCCGGTGCTCATCGTTTCTTCGCGTTGTTTGAGCGAAGCCAGAATTCCCTCACGATCTTCTGGTTTGATTTGGCCACGCGCGACCAACAAATCCATCAGCTCAACGATGGCGTCCCAGCGTTCGGTCGCCTTCATTTCGGGGATGATTTGATCAGCGGAAAGAAGCTCAGCCAGCGACATGCAGACTCCAGTGGAGCGGGAAGCTTATCGTGTCGCTTTAGGATGACAAGGTCGATTTGGTGACCTCGCAAAATCAAAGTGCTCTGCCCGTGATCCATTTCGTCCCCTGTCGTCCCCTGCGCCGCCGTTTACAGCGCGATCATCAGTGGGATCTTTTTCAAAGGGCGGCCGAACCATTCGCTCGATACAGCCAACATCGAGATCCTTTGCCTCACCTTTCTCCATGAACTCCATGATAATCCGATCTGCGCACTCCGGCTCTGCCAGGCCGTCAAAGCCGTGGCCGGCCTGCGGAATTATGACGTGTCTGCTGTTGGGTAAGTAACGCGCGACCTCTTCGCCGCGCTGAGGCGGCGTCACCGGATCCATGTTGCCGGAAAAAATGAGGACAGGAAGTTTCGACGAAACCGGCTCACGAAAGTCAGGCGGTATTTTGCCTTGTGGCCACATGCTGCAGGCCCGCGTTTGCTGAAACACGCGATAGTTCCCGAATGGATTGCCCGCGTTCAGCTTGGCGGCTTCCTTCTGATTAATAAACGGAACGTCTTCAGCACAAGTCACGGAAAGGTACATCCCGTCGGCGATGAAATCCGGTATGCCCGGCCGAATTGCCTCGCGCAGAAACGGCCCGAAATCGCCTTGTGCGGCGTGATGGACAATTAGCGGGATGCGGCTCGCCTGGTCCCGCCCATACATCCACGTTCGAATTTTCTCGGCAAAAATGTCTCGTTGGATTTCAACCTCGACGGGAGCGCTTTCCTCTGGTGGCGAATATTTCGCTCGCGCTGGTTCGCGTCCTAGTTGCGAAAGCACGCTGGTCCAATCGTCGCGAATTTGGGGAAACGTCTCATGACACTGCGCGTCCTGCTCGCATTGCTGCAACAACAGTTCCATTGCCCGAGCAGCCGCTTGCGCGTGATACATCGGCATCTTCAGATAAGTCGGCGCCACGCCGATGAGCGTAACCGTGCGCACTCGCTCCGGGTGTTGCCGCATGTAAACAAGAGCCGCCCGCGTTCCGTAGGATAACCCGATGAGATTGATCCGATCGTAGCCGAGCCAGGCTCGCACATCGTCGAGATCATCCATCGCGATTGAGGTGGTGTATTGCGTGAGATCGGCGCGCCGTTCTAAGGTTTGCCGTAATCTCTTCACGTAATCCACCGGATACATCTCGCTGACATAATCCTGGGGAATTTTCTTTCCCGGCATCGAAAGTGGATTTGATTTCCCAGTGCCCCTTTGATCGACCAACACTACGTCGCGGCGGCGACGAGCTTCTCTTCCTTCCCCTGCATAAAATATCGCTGCTTCCGTTGAGGCAGCGCCAGGCCCGCCCGCGAGATCGAATAACGGCTCTGCCTTCGTTTTTTGATCGAACGCCGGCAGGACCACCACGTTCAGGTCGATCGTCCGTCCGGCCCGAGTCAGTCGATTTTCAAAAACAGTTAGCTGGCCGCAGAGCAATTTTTCATCGATTCCCGGCAACCGGCATGGTTTGAGCCTGGCCAATCCACCGGAACCTTGTTGTTTCGAACAATCGCTAAACGCGAAGATCAACAACAAGCTCGCCTGTGCGATGAGAGCCGTAGAAAGTCGGATTTTAGATTTCAGATTTGGTTTGTGTATGCTGTAGAGGCGGCTGTGTCAGCTGCAGAATGAAATTTGTTCCTGACCATCGGTTACTTGCGTTTCTGGTCCAAGTTGGATTGGCGTTCGCTGTTCACTTCGTCCACGCGGACGAAAAGCCGATGATGAAAGCAGTAGTCGCGCATGAGTATGGCGCGCCCGAGGTGTTGAAGTTCGAAGAAGTGCCGCGCCCAGAGCCCAAGGAAGATGAAGCTCTCGTGCGCGTAATTGCAAGCGGGGTCAATCCAGCCGACCCGCTCACCCTCAGCGGCAAGTACGCCCGGGAATTCGGGACGCATCTGCCGCTGATTCCGGGTTACGACATCGCTGGGATCGTGGAGAAAACGGGCGCGAAAGTAACCAACCTTAAAGCGGGTGATGCAGTTTACGGTTACCCAACCTTCGGAGGTGGCTGGGCGGATTACGTCACGGTCAAGCAATGGGAAGTAGCCGCGAAACCAAAAACGCTCGACTTTGCCGAAGCCGCAGCGGTGCCAATGTGCGCATTGACCGCATGGCAAGCGTTGGTGGACACCGCCCAATTGCATCCGGGACAAACCATTCTCGTTCACGGCGGTTCAGGCGGTGTCGGTAGTTTCGCCGTGCAAATCGCCAAAGAGCGGGGCGCCCGCGTCATCGCCACCGCATCGACGGCAAACCAGGACCTGCTCAAGCAACTCGGCGCCGACGTCGCGATTGATTACACGAAGACAAGATTTGAAGACGTTGCCAAAGATGTGGACGCCGTGCTCGATCCGGTCGGCAAAGAAACGCTCGCGCGGTCTTACGGCGTCGTGAAGAAGGGCGGCATCGTTATGTCGCTGGTTGCGCGACCCGACCCGGTCGAGCTCGAGAAACGCGGGATTCGTGGAGCAGCCATCTCCGTTCACCCGGATGCCGAAGACCTCGCCGGGATCGCGCGCCTGATCGACGCCGGGAAAATCAAGCCGGTCGTGACAGAAGTTCTGCCGCTAAGCGAAGCGATCGCAGCGCAACGACAGGCCGAGACGCACCACACACGCGGGAAGCTTGTGCTTCGGATTGCGAACGAGCCAAAGGATTGATGGCTGCGCTCGAGGCCGCAATGGACAGCTTTATCTCACCGTGCTCGCCGCACGGTTGCTCGGGCTCCACATTGTCCACGGGAGCGGTTCACGCTCGCGTGACGAAAAATTGACGTTTTGGCGGGGTTCGCCCGACGGGTCTCGCTTTTGCTGCCCTCGTCTGACTTCGGTCTAATGCCCTGGCGGCGGACCGATCAAACCGGGGGCGAGAAGAGTTCCGGTGCCGACGAGCGGAAGTGAACCGACGACGGGAAGCGGATTGGTGGGGACGACGCCAGTCGACGTCGCTGGCAAAAGATTGCCAGGTAGCGGGACATTGACGGCGGCGCGCGCGCTGCCAGCCGCGGCGCTGACGTTGACTCCACCGGACGGGGCCACCGCCACGCTCGCACCGGCGTTAATGCCAGCCGGAGTGATCGTTATTGTTCCGCCGGAATTCGGTGTAGCGTTGCTCAGAAGCGATAGAACTTGGGTGCTGCTCGAGACGGAGACCGCAGGTCCCGAGCCGAGAAGATTATTTACGACAGTCGTCGCGCTGCTGGAAACGTTTGCCGCGACAGAACCCACCGTCGAAAGCGCGGCGACGGGACCGCCGTCAAGACTCGCGCCCAAGAGTCCCACCTGACCGACCGTTTTGGCCAGCTGATCGTTTGAAGCCAAAACTACTTTGGTCCCATGACCCATGACCAGGTTTGTCGGAACCAGGGTTCCTTTTGCCACCGCTTTGGCCTGGTCGGTAATCGCCGCCTGGATGAGCGGCATGCTGGGCAAAACTTTGCTGCCGGGAAAGTTTACCAGGATCGATGTCCTAACGATCTCGGCCAGATCGATGTCAATCGGGTCGGGAATCTTTTTCGCATCCGGTCGCATGATCACCATTTTTCCTGCATGCAAAACCAATGAATTACCGAAGGACCCGTTCCGCGATAAGCGCAAGCTGCCTTCGAGCACGAGAACCTTCAGGTACTGTCCGGGGCTATACTCCATCATGATCGTCGTGCCGGTGATGGCCGCAGTGACCGCTGCGGTGTGAATCGTCGCTCCGCCCAGTCCCTTCGGCACTTGCAGAAGCATCGATCCTTTCTCCAGCGTCATATCCCGCGTTCCGGTTTTGAAACTGAAGAATGTCTCCGCACCGATGCGGGTCAGGGTGTTGTCTTGAAAAAGCAACTCCGACCTGGATCTCGCGCCTGTTTGGAGAGCGAGATTATCTTTGATGACATCGCGCAGCACGGCTTGGTGAGTGCCCTTTGCAGGGTCGATCACGCTGACCCGGTTGATAACCTTGGTGACTTCGGCCGAAGTAAGCGGGCCGGCGATGGATTGGTGAGTGGAAACGACGGAACAGAATCCGACAACAGCTAGAGCAAACTTGATCCTCAGCATAGATATTGGAACTCCCTTTGTCATAATTACCATAATTACAATAGGCAGTCAAACTGATTTTCTCGCCCTAAACCGATGAACCCCAGGCCCCTCGGCGAAGACTATCCCTCCATCGGCATGTTTTCCGCTGCGTCCCAATCCTATGCCCCTCCGCCGCATCGTTGTAGCCATCCTTCTGGTAGCCCTTTGTGCCGGTGCAGCGAGTTTGCTCGACCTCTCCCCTCCGAGCTATTACCTGCAGACCGAATCTCGGCTCCGCGATGCCATCGCCCGTTCAGGCCGCACGACTCCGGCTAATCCCAATCTTCTCTTCCTCGCAATCGATGCCGACTCGGTGAGTTTGGATGAAACGCTTGACCTCGAAGGGTTGTTCTCGTCCAGCTCCGGCAATCCCGAGTCGCGTCGCGCCCTTCAGATCATGAGCAAAGGTTGGCCTTGGAACCGCGAAATTTACGCCCTCATTCTAGAGCGTCTCGTCGGCGCTGGCGCAAAGGTTGTCGCTTTCGATTGTCTCTTTCCCCAGCCCGCGCCGGGCGACGATGCCTTCCGCGCTGCCCTGGAACGATTCCGGCCTCAAGCGGTTATCGGAGGTAATTTCGTTTCTCCCGAAAACGTCGGTCGATCTTCCAAAATTCCTTCCAGCTACGACCGGCCTACCGAAACGCTGACCCCTAAGACCCCGATGCCGGATGAACGCGTCGGATTCACAAATTTTTTCGCCGACGAAAACAAAATTGTACGCGGCGCTCAATATAAAGTCGAGTTTCGTGCGCCCGGGGAATCGATGGCAACTTATCTGTCCCTCTCGGCACGTGTCGCTTCAAAAAGCGGGTACCCGGAACTGATTCCAAACGATCTCGCGGAGCACTTCATCCGCTTCACGGGCGCGCCTCGAAAGGGTTTCCGGCCGCGGCCTCTTTTCGAAATCTTTGTTCCGGAATACTGGGAGCACAATTACGGTTCCGGCGAACTGATCCGGGACAAGATCGTCATCGTCGGGGCGGAAGGAAGGTGGCAGAAGGACGAGTTGAACACGCCATTTGGCACTATGCCGGGGGCTGAAGTCCATCTCAACGCACTAAATGCTTTGCTCCACGGCGAATTCCTCAAAGACCTTGTGCCGCTTCGCAGAGGAGTTGTCACAATTTTGGCGGCCTTGGTTGGATTTGGTCTTTGGGCGAGAATTCGGTCGCCTTGGCTGCGATTGCTCGCTCTGGGGGTGGTGGACGGGGCTGCGCCATTTTGCGCGCTTTGGTTTTACAATCATCAAAATCTTTATCTTCCGTGTCTTGCCCCGCTTCTGGCACTTAACTCGAACGTTCTCTTTTGCCTGGTCGCAGACTTCACATTCGTTCGCGTCGAGCGAGCCAAACTTCGATCAACCTTGCAAACGCGGGACGATCTCACCAACATGATCGTTCACGATCTACGTTCCCCTTTAACTACGGTGACCGGCTACGTCGATGCATTGGAAGAAATGGCTTCCGATAAACTGAACCCGGACGAAGCAAAGTGCGTCGCCGAAGCAAAACGGGGCGCCGTCGACATGCGCGACATGATCACGACCCTGCTCGACGTCAGTCGCTTGGAGGGGGGTGAAATGCCACTTCGCCTGCAACATCACAATCTCGCAGGAATCGCGCGCGAAGCCGCCAATCGATTTACCCCGGTCCTGCGGGGTCGCACCCTCCGCTGCGACGTTCCAGCCGAGCCGGTCTCAATCTCTTGTGACGGCGATGTCATCCGTCGGATTCTCGAAAACCTCATCAGCAATGCGTTGAAGTTCACAAAATCAACAGGGACGATCCGGGTGCGGGTTCAGTCCAACGCGGCCGCTGCGACCATCTCAGTGAGTGACGACGGCGAAGGGATACCGCGCGACCAGCATAAACACGTCTTTGAAAAATTTGGACAAACAGACAGTGGCGGCAAACATCGGCATTCCACCGGGCTCGGACTCGCCTTTTGCCGGCTTGCCGTGGAAGCGCACCACGGGAAGATCGGGCTTGAGAGCGAACCGGGAAAGGGGAGCACCTTCTGGTTCACACTCCCGGTTCGGGATCAATCCGGGGCGAACTATACGAGGAAGAAACAGCCGGCTCAGCTCGAGCGGATTGGGTAGCGCACGAACGGCCCGTCGGGTTCGGACTGGGCTCGCTATTTCTGGAATTTATGGTAACTTATTCGATGTCTAAGAAACGCGGTCTGACTTTTGTGCGTCGTGCGCCCGATAACGTAACCGAAGAGCTCGTGGCTGTGCTCTCTTCCAGGGCCTCGTATGAGTTCAAAGCCTTGTTCGAGATCATCTTCCGCAATCTCCGGGAACGAAACGCTGCCAGTGGAGGCGAAGATATGCTACGCCTTCGCGTCTATGAAAAGCTTCAGAGTCTCGTGAGTCAGGGGGCGGTCACAAGAACGGCGACCGGGGTCATTAAGAAATATAGAGGAGTTGCTGCGCGATTGCTCGTGCTCAAAGCGGAAATGAAGGTTTTGCGTGTTGACTGGAAGAAGCGGAGTTTGGCCAAGGCCGCACTAGCCTGATTTTCGCGCCTCCTTGTCTCGTCCGGAGGCGAGCTCGGATCTAGCCCTGTAGGGCAAGCGCTCCCGCTTGCCAGGGTTGGTCGATGCGATTTGATAGGGATGATCGTCATTCTAAATGCGCATGCCGGCACTGTCGCCAGGTCTGCCAATCCGCAATCGAAGATCGCGGATTTGTTCGGCGCGGCCGGCTTGAATATTGAAATTATTTCGGTCGCCGGAAAGGATATGAGTGCCGCAGCCAAACGGGCTGTAGCTGAGAATCATGAAACGATCGTGGCCGCTGGAGGCGACGGAACCGTCAACACTGTTGCAGCCGAGGTGGCAGGTACGGAAAAAACGTTGGGCGTATTGCCGCTCGGGACGCTCAATCACTTTGCCAAGGACCTGCACTTGTCGCTTGATCTCGAGGGTGCGGTGCGGACGATCGCCGAAGGTAACATTGCTAGCGTCGATGTGGGAGAAGTGAACGGGCGCGTCTTCGTCAATAACTCCAGCCTCGGGATTTATCCCCATATCGTCCATCGGCGCGTCGTCGAACAGATGCGGCTGCGTATTGGAAAGCGCCCGGCATACATTTGGGCTACGATGCATGCCTTTCGCCGATTTCCTTTTCTCGATCTCCGCATCGAGGTGGAAGGTAAAACGTTAAAACGCGAGACTCCGTTTCTCTTCGTCGGCAATAATGAATACGAACTGACCGGTTTTCGGATCGGCGCCCGCCGTCGCCTCGACGCCGGGAAACTTGGCCTTTATCTGACTCATCGAGTCGGACGCTGGGGACTGATCCGCGTAGCTTTCCGGGCGTTACTTGGACATTTGAGCCAGGAGAAAGATTTTGAGGCATATCTGGTCGACGAAGCTTTTGTCGAAGCGCCTCGCCATCTCATTCTCGTTGCCACTGACGGCGAAGTGAAATGGATGAAATCGCCATTGCATTATCGGTCGCGACCCAGAGACCTGCGCGTCATCGTCCGGGATAATTCTGTTGGCTGATGCGGACGTTGATTCATCTTTCCGATCTGCACTTTGGGACGGTGGATCCTGCTATCATCCCCGTGCTGCTCGACTTCATCCGCGTGACTAAACCGGATTTGGTCACAATCTCGGGCGACCTGACCCAGCGAGCGCGCACGGCAGAGTTCCTGGAAGCGCGCAAATTTTTGGGTGCGATCCCGTTCCCGAAAATTGTCGTCCCGGGAAATCACGACGTGCCACTGCACAACATCTTCGAGCGACTGTTTCGCAAGCTGGATCGTTTCCGGCGTTTCATCTCCGAGGACCTCGAGCCGCTCTATGTCGATGATGAGATTGCCGTCGCCGGCGTCAACACAGCTCGCGCGCTTACGGGCAAGAACGGCCGGATCAACCGTCAACAGCTCGCAAAACTGCGCGCCCGATTTGCAACCCTGTCGCCGGCACACATCAAAATTGTCGTCACCCATCATCCGTTCGATCTGCCGCCCGGCGTCGAGGGCGATCGGGTAGTGTTTCGCGCCCGACCGGCCATGAAAATCCTCGCTCAAGTTCCGATCGATATGTCGTTAGCCGGGCATTTTCATGTCGCTGGGACGAGCCGCACCATCACGCGCTACAAAATCAACAATTACTCGGCGCTCATCGTCGCCTCGGGCACTACCACCTCTACGCGTGGACGCGGTCAGCCCAACTCGTTAAACGTGATTCAGATTGAAGGGCCGCGTGTCAAAATCTCCCAATACCGCTGGCGAGCGGAGCGCGGTGCGTTCGATCTTTTCTCAACGGAAGAGTTTGTCCGGACCGCGAATGGCTGGACCCCGGCATGACATGCAGCCGTTTCCACAAACAGATTCGGTTTTTACAGAACCGACTTTCGCCGCAGGGCTATGCCGGCTTGCATCTGACCGTCGGTGTTCTTGTTGTTCTGATTTGCGGCTGGTGTTTCGGTGAAATCGCCGAGGACGTATCTCATGGGGATCCGATTGTGCAGGTTGATCGACAGGTCGCAGTCTGGTTCCACCAGCACGCCTCTCCGACAGTCACTCAAGTTGCGAGAACGATTTCATTCTTCGGCTCGGTTGGGTGGCTGACGGCCGTTTCCATTGGCCTGGCGTTGTTCCTGGTCTCGCGCCGAGATTGGCTCAACGCTTCTCTGGTCGCGCTGGTCATGCTCGGCGGCAGCACGCTCAACCTGGTTTTGAAGCATTTCTTTCATCGCGAACGTCCCGTGTTAGAGAACCCGCTGGTAACGCTTTCCAGTTACGGTTTTCCCAGCGGGCACACCATGGGAGCGACCCTGCTCTACGGTTTACTCGCCTTGCTCGCCTGGAAAAACGTCCGGAACCGCGCCGCGCGTTTCGCTTGTGTATCGGGGGCCTGCCTCTGGATCCTACTCATCGGGCTCACCCGAATTTATCTGGGAGCCCATTACTTGACCGATGTTCTGGGCGCGCTCGCGGCCGGTCTCCTCTGGCTGGTTATCTGCTGGACTGCATTCGAAACCTTGCGTTGGCGACGCGACCCAAGCCGATCTGACGCTTAGGCGGCTGCTTTCTGCGCGAGCATCTCGTCGCGCAACCGATGCTGGATCGACTCGAGATTTTCTCGCACCGTTTTTAACGGCTGGCTTGTGACCATCGCGATTTCTTCCGGATCGAGCCCTTCGACGTAATACAGCTCAAAAACCTCGCGCTCCGGTCGTGGCCAATTTCGCATGTCTTGCTCCAGTTGTGCCACCACATCCTTACGTGCCGCGATTTCAACCGGCGGAACTTCCGCAGCGTCAGCAAACGATGCCTCACTGCCGGCCATCTTCCTGTCTTCGGGCGACGTTTTTACCCGCGCAGGCTTCTTTTGTTTCCACAATCGGCGTTGACGTTTCAGTTCCTCGTGAATGAGCTGATAAAACCAGCCCAGCCAGCTGCCGCGTTTCGGTCCTTCGTCGGCTTTGCTTTCTGCACGCCATGCCACTTCACTCAAAACATCGCGTGGATTGACTACATCCTTCGGCAGATCGCCTGCCGCCTCATCCTGAAGAATATGGCGGCGGACATGACGCAAAAATTCCTTGTAGTGTTGCTGAAAAAGTTCGCGCACAACGTCCTTGTTCGCTTGTGGACCTTCACCTTCGACCTGCGGCTCAAACGCGAATCCCGTCGCTTTGAGCGCATGCAGTTTCTCGCGACGCTCTTTGCGTTTCCAAAATTTTTCACCGCGCAGACTGGACTTGTACGATTTCAATTTGCGGAGCAGACTTTTCACCGCCTCATCGAACGCTCCGATGAGGTCGCGCCCGGCTTCTTCGCTGTGCAGAATGTCAGAGGGCACACGCAGGGTGAGTGACGCAAGATAACGATCTTTTCGCGGATGCTTCTCCAGCACTATCTGCAAATGGACCGCGTCCGCCGGGAAATGAGCGAGAAACCGGTCAAACTTGGCGATCTTCTGTTGCAGCTTTTTCTCCAACGGAATGCGCGCGTCGCTCGGCGACAGGTTTTTGGTAACGATGTTCCACGGAATTCTCATGGCCTTTATGCTTAGCGTTCGAGCGCGCTCTGAAATATGAGCTGGTACCTAAGTATCGCTTTTCACCGCGATGAAGGCTGCAGCGCGCGACTTCTTAATTCCTACCTCCCTGGCTCGCCACAATCTTGGCGCAGCAGCTTACTTTATTCGCTCGATCCAGGACTTGAAGCCGTCCTGAAAAAGTAAACGCCAGCCTTCGGCTGTGGCGCTGGTGTCTGCTGTGCGATGGAAAGTGCAACGCGTATTGATCGTGGCAGCGTATTGCATCGACGGGATGCGAATTCTGCGTCGAACTGAATCCCCGGCGCAAACGGCCGATCGTGTCGCCATCCCTGAGACTCGTGTGGGCTTTCACCATCTGTTCACACTACAGAAACGCATCTCCACGTGTCTGGACGTTTTCTGCCGTTTTTGGGACATCCCCTTCTTAATTTTTGATTCCTACCTCCCGAACGTAGGTCGACATGCCGGCGAACGTGACGAGATGCCGTTCGCTTCGTTGACGCTACTCGACAACCTCCGCGAGCGACCGATATTTCTGGGTCAGCTCTCGGATGCGGCGTTCGTAATGGTGAAGACGGCCGATCGAATGGAAGACGAGCCAGGTGCCGAGCACGACCAGCCCAAGGTTCAAAAGCAGCAGCGGCGTGAGCAGCGGCATCACCTTCCCGATGCTGTAATAGCGCGAGGTCGCGATTAGCACGCTTAGGACAGACAGAGGCAAAGCGAAGACGGCGATACCAGTGCGCATGGAAGAGAGCGCAGTTCGTTTCTCGGAGAGGAGAACCTGGATTTCGCCAAGTAAGAGGGCGTCCAGCTGGGGTGATTCGTTCGTTTCCATACTCTTTTGCCTTCCAATCTAGTTTGTCAGGCGAATGTCAGCACGATTTTGCCGAAGCTGGCGTTCGATTCCATCCGTTCATGCGCATCGCGGATTTCGTTTGCTGGATAAACGCGATCGATGATCGGACGAATCGCACCGCGTGACACCAACGGGAGAACGGAAGAGGCAAAGCGCCGCGTGGCCTCGGCTTTTTCCTCGATCGAGCGCCCGCGAAGCATCGTGCCGATGATCGTCGCCCGTTTTCGCATGAGCAGTCCGAGGTCGATCTCCGATTTCGCGCCGGCCGTCGTGCCGACACAAATTAATCGGCCGCGCGACGTGAGCGCTTCGAGATTTGGCGCGAGGTAGTTGCCGCCCACAAGATCGAGAATGACATCGACCCCGGCGCCATTCGTCCATTTTTTCACCGCTTCCACAAAATTCCCCGGCTCACTACCCACTGCCACGCTCTGATCGAGTCCGAGCTTTAATTCATGGAGCCGCTGGAGTTTGTCCGCTGTGCGTGAGGTGCCATAAACCGTCGCGCCGGCGGCGTGAGCCACTTGGATTGCGGCTGTGCCAACTCCGGACGCGGCTGCGTGAATGAGAACGCGATCACCGAGGTGCAGGCTGCCGCGCGTAAACAGCGCATCGTGTGCGGTGATAAAAACTTCCGGCATCGCGCCCGCTTGCACCCAGTCCAGCTCCGCCGGAATACGAGCGAGATTACTCTCCGGCACGACGACAAACTCAGCCTGCGCGCCGCCGCCGGTTATTCCAAAAACGCGATCGCCGATTTTCCAAATGCGAACCTCCTGGCCGATTGAGTCCACCTCGCCTGCGAATTCCAAACCCGGGATGTTTGTGGGATAACCTGGAGGCGCAGGATAATGTCCGCGCCGTTGCAAAATATCGGCGCGATTCAGTCCCGCAGCATGTACCCGAACGCGCACCCGATCTGCCGCCGGCGCCGGTGGCGTGTCTACCTTCTGCACACCAATTCCCTCAACCCCGCCATAAGATGTGATGACGACTGCTTTCATTGGTTTGGGTGCCCGTCAGAAGAGCATTACGCATTGATCGTCTAATTCGCCGAGTTTGGAATCGCTTTTCAATCCCGAAGCGATAGCTGAAGTCATCCGCATTCTGAAAACTTCACTCTGATCTGTTTTCTCCTCTCTGATTTCTCATCCATAGTCTCTCCCGGCTGGCTATTTCCGGGATTTCGCCTATAATCATTGATGTCTAAACTAATCTTCTCGCGTCGCGCCCCCGACAACATCACGGAAGAGCTTGTAGCCGTACTTTCTTCCAAGGCTTCCTTTGAATTCAAGGGCTTGTTCGATGTCATTTTTCTCAATCTCCGGGAACGGAATGCTGCCAGCGGCGGCGAAGAGATGCTGCGCCTGCGTACCTACGAAAAGCTGCAGAGCCTCGTGAGCCAGGGTGCGGTCACAAGAACCGTTACGGGCGTCATCAAAAAATATAAGGGCGTCGGGCCGCGAATGGTCAAGGTCAGCGCGGAAATGAAACTCTTGCGTGCCGAATGGAACGCGAGGCTTCGGGCCAAGGCGGCTGCTGCGGCCTGATTCTTCCTTTGTTTATGCTGGACGTTCGACATCGTACGGTGACCGGAGTCGGCCTCTGATCTCCGACTTTCTTGGCTCGCCTCGTCTGGCACCGCCGTCCTCCCACCTTTGTCCTCTGGCTCGGACCGCCAGTCCGGCTCGGACTAATCGTCGGCGGTCTCGACGTGGTAGCGAACGTCGATGTCCGGACCGTCACCAGCCCGTTTCGGTCCGGTTGACCCCGGTTCATCGACAAAATCCGGCTTCTGCCACGCCGACCAGGCATGATACTTCTTTGGCATCGGATTCGCCGGCAAACGCAAATTGTAAAGACGCGCTCCTCCATTCGGAAACTTAACTGCCAACAAACGATGTGAGGTACGGTAATACAGTGGCACATATCCGCGGCGAGTCGCGGTTTCATCTGCTTTCTCCAGAACTACGTCGGCCGTGTTCCTATCAGTCGTTAGCTCGGCCGTAGCATCGGCAAAGATCGCGATATTTTGTGGTGCGCGTATCTCAAGGCGCAGCAGCGGCTCCGGGCCATTTCGATTGAGGACATGTGGTTGCATCGAATACCAAATGCCAACCCCGGATGCCGCGGAGACAATAATCAGAGCGAACGCTGCGATGCCGCCAACGGCGACCTCTCACACCGCGCACCCCACGCTCGACGCAGAACCAGCCAGGCCGCGCCGATAAATCCGAACACACCTGCAATCATCCCGACGAGCGCAGCGAAATACCCGCGCGCGCCTTCCATGGTTGAGATGTGAAGCGGCCCCGCCGCAAAGCTGGCAATCAACGCGCCGATGAAAAAAAACACGCCCAAACCGACCAGACCAGCGATTGCCACGATAAAGATCGTCGAAAGTTTCAACTTTCTCGCCGGCTCGACCACGCGGACACGATAACGATCAGGCGGAAAAAAATCGAGCAAACATCAACAAAATGGAACCTCGTCCCGAGCGTCAGTCGAGGGATCCCGATGTGAAACCTTAAAGGTAACGATTTCAGTACGCAGCAACGACTCCGACTTTCAGCTTGTTCGAAGTTTACGCCGGCCATAGCCTCGCCGGCATGAAATACTACCACCTCATTCTCACTCTGACAGTCGTCCTCGCCCTTCCCACAATTACGTTGGCGAAGGAGAAAGGGACAGGCGCGACCGCCGACGTTGAAGCTACGATTAAGAAAATCGAGCAAGAACTAACAGACACTATCGTCAAGTCTGACACCTCTGCGTTCGAGAAATATCTGGCCAGCGACTATCTGGGCATCGGCCCGGACGGAGTCACACAGAGTAAATCGGAGCTCTTGGCCGACATTAAATCCGGGACCTTGAAGCTCGAATCCTCGAACTTGTCCGATATGAAGGTCCAGGTGGCCGAGGCCGGTATGGCTGTGGTGGTCTATCGCAGTGACGATAAGGGCACTTATAAGGGTAAGGACATCACCGGCCAGTATCGATGGCTCGATGTCTTCGTTAAGCGCGATGGGAAATGGCAGATCGCGATTGATCAGGGCACTCCGATCGCGAAACAATAACGGCGCTCTTCACCGAACGCTTCATTCCCGCAGCATCCGCTCGAGCGCGGTCTCGACGTGGATCTGCGTCGTATCGAGAACCGGCAGGCCCGCCGCTGTCGGTTCGCGCAGAATTAACGACAGCTCGGTGCCGCCGAGAATGAGGCCATCGACATTGTCGCGCTGCTTCATTGTCTCCACGAGGTCGATTAAGGCTGCGCGCGTCTCATCGAGAATTGCCCCAACGAAAAGCTCTCCCATGTATTTCTCATGGATGAATTCCTGTTCTTTCTCATTCGGCACCACGATGATCATTCCGCGGCGCTCAAACGCCTCCGGAAAAAGCGCTGCCTGCATGGTGAATCGCGTCCCGAAGAGCGCCAGGCGACGCAATCGGGACTTCGTCGCGGCATCGGCCGTCGCTTCCACGATGCTGAGCAGCGGAATGCTGGCCCGCTGCTGCAGCTTGTCGAAGACAAGATGCGGCGTGACCGCCGCGATCAGCGCGAAATCGGCGCCCGCACGCGCCAATCGTTCGATCTCGGCCGCGAGAAAATCGACAACACGCCCCAGCTCGCCCGCCGTAAACCATTTCACCAGGTTTTTATTATCGACACTGTTGATGATGATCGGCGGAGCCCCACTCTCTGAAACGCGCGCCTGATAAGCTGCGATCAACCGACGGTAATATTCCACCGTCGATTCCGGCCCCGTCCCACCGATCATCCCAAGTATTTTCATACTGCTCTCTTGCAGGTTCCTAAATCCAGCGACGCACCTTGCGCTTTAAGGCAAGATATTGGTCACCGAATTTCGCTTCGAGATACCGTTCCTCGGGCAGGATCACGCCGAAATGCAGGACCAATGCAAGTGGCACGACAAACAACAGCGTGATCCAATCATTCACTAGAAACCCGATCCCCGCCTGCACCAGACAAAGCGCCAGATACATCGGGTTGCGAGTGAACCGATAAGGCCCACTCCGGACAATCAGCAGCGCCGGCTTGGCGGGATTGGCATGGGTCCCAGCCGCGCGCATGGTGAATAACGCGGGCAACGCCAGAAAAGGGCCAACCAGAAGACAAACAATCCCAAGAATCATCGCGAGTGGTTCCGGCAAAATCCGAATCGAAAAAACAAAATAATGGACCAGCACGCTCACCACCGCACCGATCAGCCACAGCAACGGCGGAAACGCCACAATTTTGGGATGATCTTCGGCGGCGCGATCCATGAAACCGGTTTAGCAACACCGAAGTTAATTGCAACCCGTAGTCTCGGGCGCCGACCGCTGACCTCTGATCTCTGTTCAATGCCAGTCCGGCTCGGACTCGTGCTAACATCCGCACGTGCCGATAATCCTCTTCGCGCTGCTGCTATTTGTTCTCCTCGCCTTTGCCGGAGTGATTTTGCTTTCCCTTGCTTTGCGCTACCGCGCTGGCACGGCACGCCGGCAAGGCCGGCGTTGGGTCGCTACCATGAATGTGTGGGCGACCAGTTTCTCCGCCGCTTTCTTTCTTTGCTTTACCTTCCTGATCTCCTTCTGGCTTGGCCCGACTTTGCGATTTGCCCTGGCTGGTATGGCCATTGGAGGCGTTCTTGGCTTGCTCGGTTTGATGGTGACCCGTTGGGAAAGCCATCCGGAAGGATTCTTCTACACTCCGAGCCGGTGGCTCGCCCTTCTCATCATGCTGGCAATCGCAGCACGTCTTTTCTACGGCTGGTGGCACACCATGCACCGCGGCGCGTCCGATGAACAACATTGGCTTTGGTCGGCTTCCGGAACCCAACTTTCTGTCGCAGTCGCAGCCGGCTTGATCGGCTACTATTTGGTTTACGCAATCGGAGTACGTATTCGAATCGCGCGCCACGAAAAACGACGCCATGACTAAAGCGCCGCGCCAGGATCGCGACTTTACTTTCGCGGAGATGAAGTCAATCGCGTTCGCCGGGACAGCCTGCCTGGGGAACGCGCCGTGGTGCGAGGCGCCTCCGAGATTGGGATTTCCATTCCCTCGCGGGCAAGGACCGTGTTGGAGAACCGTTCTCGACATAATTTTTCGATGCGCTCAAGAAACTCGTCGTCGTGTTCGGGGTCGTGATGCGTCAGGGCCAGGCGCTTTACCCCGGCCATTTCCGCAAGTTGCATGGCTTGATCGAAGCTGCTGTGTCCCCATCCGCGCCGCTTCTGTAGTTCCTCGGCCGTGTACTGCGCGTCATGCACCAACAAGTCCGCGCCGCGCGCCAACTCCACCAGCTTCGGATCGATCTGCTCGCCATGCTCGACATCCATGCAGACGACGAGCACCTTTCCATTTCGCTCCAACCGGAAACTATACGCTCCGCCAGGATGGTTGTGCCTTTGAGCGGTAACTATGGTCTCCACATTGTTGATGTCGGTGAAATGTTTGCTGGCATCAGCGATTTGCAGGAACTCGAAATTGGCCCCCATGTGATCCAATTGCACCGGGAAATATTGCGCCTGCATTTGGACTTCGAAAATCTCCCGCAAATTGCCAATCGTCTGGTCCCGGCCGAGCGTCAGGAGCGTGATTTTCTGGCTGGGATCATAAGCCGGGGCAAAGAAGGGAAAGCCCTGGATGTGGTCCCAGTGAAAGTGGGTGAACGCGATACGGATTTGTTCCTGCTTGTGGCCGATGGCGAGAAGGTCTCTGCCCAGATTTCGCAGTCCCGTGCCCGCGTCAATGATGACAATGCGGTTTGTATCGGTGAACGTGATTTGCAGGCAGGTGGTGTTGCCGCCGAATTTCTGAAAACCGGCATCGCAAACGGGGATGGATCCGCGCGTGCCGTAAAACTTGAGCTTCATACAACTGTTTTTATGAAGGTAAGTCCCCAACTCGCGAGCGGCAAGCAGGCGTGTCTCTTAAAGCTACTATAGTCAGATAGATTGCCTATAGCTCGACGGTTCGCTCGCGAGTCCCTTTGGAGTTGGTACATTTGCGAATGGGCCGTGAATTCAAATTTCGATGGGCATGCCGGCGTGCTCAATGCCAGTCCGGTCGAAGACTCGCCGTGGTGAGCTCGGACTTAACGGGATTCACCCGGAACTTTTTCTTGAACGGGTGTGATTTCAGGACGCTCTAGCGAATTGTCCGGGGACGCGATAAGTCGTCCGGCCGGGTTCCTGTCGGACCTGCTCTTGTGGTCCAAAGAATCCACAGCCGGCGATGGAGAAAAGGACGAGAGTTCGTTTCACTAGCGATTGATCCGCTGTCGATCAGTCGCTGGCAAATTGTATCATCACCCCGCCGATTGTTGCGCCAGCTTCCGCTAACTTCAGAGCGATACCGCGTCCGATCCCCGCGTGAACTGCCGGTAATGAGAGCACGTTTTCCAGACATCCGCCGCTCTCCTCACTTGAACGAGCTTAAACTTCGATGTTACCGGCGCAACGTGGTTGCAACGCGTGAAACGTTTCGGTTACGGAATCAGCTCGCGCCTGCAATTGAGCGGATGCGCGTTACGCGCGGTGACGGCTTGTACGAGAACTTTGAGTATTGGGCGGCAAAAGGCCGTTTGTGGGCGAAGGCGCATCCAGAAGGAGCCTATCCCAGGAACATGCCTCGAATGCGCGACCTCAAGGGCGTTGGCGTCGGCCCTGGCACCATATTTCGCCTGGCCATCTTCGGCGACACTCCAGAGTAATGCGGAGTCGGCCTTTCGCCGGCAGCACTGTCATTCCGCATTGGTCACCCGCGTGGCCGAACGCTCACCGCACGGCCGTCAATCACGCCGCGCGCGACAGACGTGCTGGCGCGCCGATTTCCAGCGCGAAGCCGACGATCCGCACGACGTCTTTCGAATCATCCTCACGCACGATCGCTCGCCGTTCCATGTGCAACCAGCGCACGCGGCCATCGTCGTGGACGACGCGGAAGTCGATCGATGAGTGCCTCGGGCAATCGGTTCGAAAAGGCTGCATCGCACTCCTGCCGAAGGCGCGGCGGTCGTCGGGATGTATGCACTGCAAGAGCAAATGAAACTCCGCATCCACATCGTGGCGAACTCCTAACATCCGCTTCAGCTCGAAGGACCAATAACACTTGCCCGTATCGAAGTTGACGTCGAAGAGACCTATCTCGTTCATGGCGTTGTTCCTTTCGCATTGTTGCTTGTTCCAGTCCTGGGGGTCTTATGGCGAGTTTGGTTTTCGGGTGCGCTCGGAGTCGAACTTGTTGGAGGCAAAACCGGCATCATGGCAGCGAGCGATTTCGCCTGGGCGATATCCGCTGCCGCGGCGCTGTTATCGCCGAGCATAAGCTCAACTTCGGCCCGATTCCCATAGGCGAGCGGGAGATCTGCTCCGAGTGCAATGCAATGGTCGAAGTCCTCCCGGGCGCCTTGCAAATCGCCGAGCTGTCGACGCGCGAAACCGCGCTCATTGAAAATCTCCGCGTAGTTTGGGTCGAGCCTGATCAAGGTGTTGAGATCGGCAATCGCACCCACCCAATCTGACATCTTCAAACATGCATCGGCGCGAAGCCGATACGCGGGAGAAAATTTCGGATCGAACTCGATCGCCTGACTGAACTTTTTCCTGGCCGCGGGAAAATCTCCTTTTCTTCCAAGGAAATAGCCTTCATCGGCAGCTGCGCGCGCCGCAAGTCTGGCTTTGTAGGCAGCGGCCTGGATCGCCGCTTCTTCGGGCGTTGCGTTTGATGCGACGTTCGCGTTGGCGTCGCCATTTCCGGCCGCGAAAGACCGGTCATTTCCGCTCATGCATAACACGATCCCGATTAGAACAGCGGATGAAAATCGGTTCATGTGCATCTCCTTGGCGGCAACAGCGGCGTTCCAAAGAGACCTCTGCAATGCGCAGTTCGTTACAAGAAATTTGAAAATAGTTGGCGTGGCACGCTTGTCAGGACGGACGAAGCCTCACGCGACCCAGCGGAAAACGGACGAATCGTCCGCAACGGCACGAAAACAATCGGAGGAATCGTGCTTTTCGCAGCACGATCAAAGCTCCAGCGTCATGAAGACGCTATTCGGATCGTTCACGTAATCGCCGAACGGTTCGCAATAGCCGAAGCCACAGGCGGCGTAGAGCTGGCGAGCAGGCTCATAAGCAGCCATTGAGCCCGTCTCCAAACTCAAGCGCCGATACCCGCGCTGTTTCGCTTCCGCGATGATGTGACGCACCACCGCGCGCGCGACGCCCTTGCGCAGGTGCGCGGAAGCGGTTCGCATCGACTTGATCTCGCCATGCTGCGGATCCAACTCCTTCAATGCTCCACAACCGAGGAGCTCGCCGTTTTCCCAAACACTCCAGAACGTAATGTCCAGGCTGCGTAAACCTTCGATCGGCAGCGTATGCACACTTTCCGGCGGCGAATGCACAAAACTGGCGGTAAGATGTTCCTTCAACAGTTCCGCAATCTCCGGCCGGCTCAGATCGTCCAGCTCGATGTGCACGTGTCAATATTCTGGCAGATCGTTCGCCTCGTCTACGGTGAACTCACGGATTCCCACTTTTCGTTGTAGCCGCGGTCGTCGGCCGCGGAAATTCCGCTCGAAATTTCTTGAACGGCGATCCGTTTCCTTCGCATTGTCGCGGGCACGATGAATGATTCGCCATCGGAAGCCCCAGTTCGACGGAGCTGGACATACCTGGGCCTCTTCGTCGCGCTCTTCGGGATCTTAATCGTGCGCGCGGCGGTCTATGCGTTTTATCCGCCCTACTCCTTTCCCGCCGCAATATGGAGAGAATCATTGAACTGGCTCTGCATGATCGCGCTTCTACTCATTATCCGGTTCGGCGAACGCCTGCCTTTTCGTTCCGTCGGGTTCGGCCGGGCCACGCTCCTGCAATCGCTTGGCTGGGGCGTGGTGCTCACAGTCATTTGCATGCTTTTGGGGGCCATTGTCATTGCCCTGACACATTATACCGGCGGCTCATCGGGTGCGGCGCTGGCCAAACTGCCGGTCTGGCTTGTCACGCTGATTGTTGTGCGCGCCGGTGTGCTCGAAGAACTGTTCTATCGCGGTTACGCGATTGAACGTCTGCAAGCGCTCGGCCTCAACCGCTATTGGGCGGGAACAATCCCGCTGGTGATCTTTTCTGTTGGCCACTGGACCGGCGGCTGGGCAAACATCGTCATCGCGCTCGTGCTCGGCGCAGCACTCACGTTCTTTTATCTCTGGCGACGCGACCTCGTCGCAAACATGATCGGCCACTTCCTCGTTGATTTCATTTCCAACGTTATCCCGCGCTTGTTTTAACACGCGGTCGTCCTTGTCGTCCGGTTGTCAGTAGTCTCGTTGTCTTATTCTGACCTCTGACTCTGCCTCTGTCCTCTGCACCCCTACATCAATCGCAGCAGATTGCTTCCAACCATTGCCAGATTGTAGATAAGATAGAAGACAGCGAAGAAGGCGTGATATCGCGGCGATTTTGTGGTCGCGGCGATGGCGCCGCATGGTCGAGCACCTCGCCGAGCTGATCATTCCCGAAGACGACACCCCTGGAGCCAAACAGGCGGGAGTGGCGGAGTTCATTGACTTCATGGTTGCAAATCGCGTTCCGGTGAGCACTTCCCGGGACATTCGTTCGACCGAAGAGGCTATTGCCGCGGGGAACGAAGCCCAGATCCAATTCGTCGCCGGGCTCGACTGGATCAATGCACGCAGCCACTCGGAATTCAAGCGGGACTTCATGGACTGCACGCAGAAGACCAGAACTCTGCTGGAGGAACTTGCCTACAAGGCGAAATTCAAACCAACGACCGAAGCGGCCGCGCGTTTTTTCAGCTGATGCGAGATTACACCGTGGTCGGTTACTACACGACGAAAATTGGTCTAGAAAGCCTCGGGCGATCCCGGCCTTCAGGTCAGCATGGCCGAAGATGCCGGGTTGTCCGCATCCTGACGATCCGGAACACATAAACCTTCGGGAACCGGTGAGTCGCTGCGTTTCCAACAAGAGCTAGCGAGGACTGGTTTTGGCCGCAAAGAATTCGACGCGATCGTGGTGGGAACCGGCGCCGGTGGCAGCACCGCCATGAAGATCCTGTGCGAAGCCGGCTTAAGGTCTGCGCCTTGAACTCGGGCCCGCGTACGACCCCGAGAGGACTATCGCCAGCATCGGCAGGTATACGACCTTAAGTATCGCGGCTACGGCGATCCTCTGCGTCTTAAGGGCAAAGCCCACCAGGAGCCCTATTCCGTCGAAGAGTCCGAATACAGCGAAGGCCGGGATCTGTTCGAGCACGACGTTGCCTATTCCAATGCTCCGGGCACGGACTGGTACTGGAAGCGATGCAAGGCCACCGGGGGCAAGGCCAATTTCTGGGGGCGTTCTTCGGCCCGCTTCGGAGACATTGATTTCAAGGCCGCGGATCTCGACGGCTTCGGCGAGAACTGGCCGGTCGACTACGCCGAAATCTCGCCGTGGTTTTCGAAGGCCGAGCGCTACATGGGCGTGGCCAGCACGGTTCAGAACCGGCCGAGCAATCCCGACGGCGAGTATCTGCCGCCGTTCCCATTTCGCTGTATCGACTACATCATCCAGAAGGGCGCTGAAAAAATCGGCGTGCCCTACCTGCCCGACCGCTGCGCGCAACTGACGGTTCCGCACAACGGACATCCTGCCTGCCACTACTGCGGCAATTGCAGCCGCGGTTGCGACGTCGGATCTTTTTTTCTCCGACCTGGTTCACCATCCCGGATGCCGAAGCCACCAAGAATCTCACGCTACTTACCAATGCCCTGGTGCGCACCGTCTTGGTTGACGAGAACGGCACGGCGAAGGGCGTCGCGTACGTCGACCGGACCAGCGGGAGGGAAGTGGAAGTCTATGCCAAGGTGGTGGTTCTGGCCGCGTCCTGTGTCGAAACCGCGCACATCATGCTGAACTCGAAATCCCGGCATTGGCCCACCGGCATCGCGAATTCCAGCGGACAGCTGGGACGCAATCTGTGCGAGCATCTTTACGGCAACCCGGGCTACGGGTACCTGCCGCAGCTGCTAGGTCAGCCGCCGCGGCCTGACAACATCGCCGATTCCACCGTCGCCTGGATGCCGCGCTGGCAGAACTTAAAGAATCCACGCGAAGAGAAGTTCATTCGCGGCTATTCCGTGTACATGGGCGGCGGTTGTGGAGGGTTCCCAGGATACTACGGGCAGATTGAAGGTTTTGGCTCGAAGTTCAAGCGCGATATCAAGCGCTACTACCCGGCGACCATCGGCGCCCTCATTCAGGCGCCGACTCTGCCCAGCCCCACCAACTACGTCGACATCGATCCGGAAAAGAAAGACATCTTCGGCATTCCCCAGCTTCGCTTTCATTTTCAGTGGGGAGAGAACGAACTGTTGATGTGGGAACACTCGAAGCAAGTGATGATCGATCTTTTCAAGGCGATGGGGGGAGAACTGTGGGGCGCCGACGATGAGCCCAATCGTCCCGGAACCAGCCTGCACGAAACCGGCGTCTGCAGATTTGGAAACGATCCCAAGAAGTTCGTTACGAACAAATGGGCGCAGACCCACGATGTTCCCAATCTCTACATTTGCGACGCAAGCATTTTTCCGAGTTGCACCGACAAGACCACCACGATGCCGATCGTCGCGTTCACCATGCGTACCTGTGATCACATGCTGGACAATTTCAAAAGGGGCGTTCACAAGCGCGCATGAGACATCGGGTGTGGCGATGATTATGCTGGGGACGGGGATCCAACCGTAGCAAAAACAGGAGTCTGTATGCGAAACATAGCTGGACATTTGCGGCCTGCCTTTTCTGTGTTTGCAGTCTACGATTACAGCCCTTCGGGCGCAGAGCAACAACGCCTCGATCGACGGCGAGATCACTGATCCAAACGGCGCGGTGGTTCAGGGCGCGCAGGTCGCCCTGACCTCCAAGGATACGAAGCAAACGTCCAACTTTGTGTCCGACACCAACGGACTCTATTCCTTTCGAAACGTCGTGCCCGGCACGTATCAACTGACCATCACCTCGGCGGGTTTCGGTGAATACCTGCAGGAGGGCATTCTCGTGCGAGTCGGCTATCCGATTCGCCAGAACGTGCAGCTGAAGCTCCAAGCCACCGCCCAGCGCGTGGACGTCTCAGCCGATGTTTCCGCGCTGAACTACGACAACGCGGAACTTCGCGGCAGCATTGATCCGCAAGTGATCCAGGATGTTCCGCTGCTGGTTGGCGGCTCCATGCGTTCGGCAGCCAACTTCGCTTCCATTCTTCCGGGAGTGGTGCGTGGTAGCGGAGACGTTTCCGGCGCGCACGTCAATGGCGGTCAGTCGCAGACCGGCATCGTCGTGCTCGACGGGATCGCTCTGTTCAACTCCTCTGGCACGCAGGGCCTGACAGGCGCGGTTATCGATTTCCCGCAGTCACCGGACCTGATCAGCGAATTTCAGGTCCTCACCTCGAATTATGACGCACAGTACGGCAGCGCGGGCGGGGTGACCATCGAAAACGTGAAGTCCGGAACGAGCAGTTATCATGGCAGCGTATTTGAATTCAATCGAAATTCTTCGTTCAATGCGACCCAATGGGGCATCGCTGCCTCTGACAAGGCTCAGGACATCGAAAACGATTTTGGCGGAAATTTCGGCGGCCCGTTGAAACTGCCGTTCTGGAAAGACCAGAATCACCGCACGTTCTTCTTTGCTAATTTTGAAGCTTTCAGAATCAGTGGCGCCCTCACCCGGCCCACACTCTCTATTCCGTCTCTCGCAGAACGGCAGGGTGATTTTCGCGACTGGATTGACCCACAGAGCGGCGCGTTGATTCCGATCTACGATCCCGCCACCCACCTGCAGTTCATGGGATGCGATGGCCACACTCCCAACGTGATTTGCCCCACCGATCCTCGCCTGCAAAATTCGCTTGCCAAACAATGGTTCCAGTTTCTTCCAAATCCCGACTTCTCCCGGTGCCCAGAACAACTATCTTGCCCCCGCCCAGCCAGCTTTCCTAGGCACGGATGCGTACAGCGTCACGGAGAAAGTGGATGAATACATTGGCTCCAAGGACCACATCTCCGAAATGTTTTACTACAAGTACCTGCCGCCGACCACGTTCACAACTCTTCCGGTAACGATCAGCGATAGCGGCACCACCTTTAAACGTACATCGGTATTGCGAGTGAACTGGGACCACACCTTCAACCCCAACCTGGTAAATCACCTGGCTTTCGGCTTTCAGGATGACAAGTCCTATGGTGGCGGGATCGACGGAAAGTCTGCCAACAAGCTGCCTCAGATCTCCGGAGTAGCGAGCCACGAATACCCTCCGGCCATACGCTTCAACGACGAGTTTGAGGGATTTGGTACGGGAGCGGGTGATCCCAATATTCAGCCATGGCTCGCGCCGGCCTACATCGTGAATGACGCCGTATCGATGACGCGCGGCAAGCACACTATTTCCTTCGGCGGCGAAATACGATTTGCCCATAACTCCGCCATCTTTCTCGGCGGCCAGTCGGGAAGCTTTGATTTTGCACGCGGAGAAACCGGTATTAGTGTGGGAGGTAATCTAACGGGAGGCAGCCCTATCGCCAGCTTCCTGCTGGAGCAAGTGGATAACGCCCAAACAACGTTCTATACCACTACCAAGATTGACGCCCGCACAAACGGGTTCATGCTGTTTGTGGGAGACACGTGGCGCATCACACCCAAACTGACGATTTCGCCGGGCCTTCACTAGGAGATCGACCCATCCCCATACGAGGCTCAGAACCATTTTTCCTACTTTGATCCGAACCTTCCCAACCCCGGCGCGGGCAATCTGCCCGGCGCAGTAGCCTTTGCCGGGAAGCGGTCCGGGGCGTTCCGGCAGACGAGCCCCGGAGGACACATGGTACGGCGGGGTCGCACCTCGCCTCGGCGTGGCATACGCTCTTACCGCCAAGACCGTGATCCGTTCCGGGTACGGAATTTTTTACGACAACGCCAACATGCCCGGCTGGGCTGGCGGCATCTCACAGGATGGCTACAACGCCAATGCATCATTCTCGAGTTCGCAGGGCGGCACACAAGCAGCGTTCATTTTGAGCGACGGCTTCCCATCAAATCATCCTGTTCCCCCCAACCTGGTTCCCACTTTCGACAACGGAGCGAATACTCCGATTTATCGTCCTCGTACCGCCAACCGGCTTCCCTATACCCAACAATGGAACCTGACGGTCGAGCAGCAATTCACGAATCGCAACTATGTCTCCGCCTCGTATGTTGGGACCAAGGGCACGCGCCTGTTGTCGCACATCCATCCGATCAACGTCGTCAACCCCAGTTTTCTGTCCATGGGCGGGCAATTGTACGACGAATTTCAGCCGGGCGACGCCCCCGTCGACGGCGTGCCGGCGCCATTTCCAAACTTCGCCGAGACCATGACCGCGTGTACCCCGACGGTGGCGCAGGCGTTGTTGCCGTTCCCTCAGTATTGCAACAACATCACAGGCCTCGACGAGAACCAGGGAAGTTCGACCTACCATGCGTTTCAACTGAAAGCAGAGCACCGATTCAGCAAGGGCTTGTGGGCTTTACTGAGTTATACCAACTCGAAGCTGCTCACGAATGCCGATAACACCGAAAACATTTTTAACCCCACTTACTTTTCTCCGTTTGAGATAGGGCGAAATCGGTCGCTGGCGATTGAAGACGTTCCGCAGGCCTTGAACATTGCCACCAGCTACGAACTACCGTTCGGACGGGCAAAACCGTGGCTGAACCATGGTCCTGCAGGTGTCATCCTCGGCGGCTGGACGTTAAACGGAGTATTCCGGAGGCAATCCGGAATTCCATTTCAGATTTCCTCTTCGTTCTGCAACGTACCGGCCCAGCTCAACAACTTCTGCTCGCCCGCATTGCTGGCGGGTGCGTCCCCATTCGTGCAATCTCCAACACATTTCGATCCAAGCCAGCCGGTGCTGAATGTGAACTCATTCGAACCGGCCAGCAGCTTTAACTTTCTACACGGGCAAGGGACCACGCGTTCAGAACTTCCGGCAGCCCGGTTATAGCGACTTCGACATCGGACTGGAGAAATCGGTTCACATCACCGAGCGTTTCACCTTCCAACTGCGCGGAGACGCATTTAACATTTTCAATGCAGCACCATTTCAACAACGTAGGAACATTCCTATTGTCTGGCGGAACGGCGGCAGCGCATTCAACACCGATGTAGCGAGTCCTGACTTTGGCAATTGGAATGGAGTCGTCACGTCGCCGAGGAACATTCAGGTCTCGGGCCGTATCTCGTTCTAGGACGACAAAATAATCAGCTTCTGGGGCGGTCCCCACTATCATCGAGGAACGGTTGCGGCTCCTCCGAGGGCGCAGGCTCTGCGGAAATGGAACTTCCGACGGCACTGTCCTTGAGGGCGGCTACGTCGCGTGGCAAAGCGACGGCACCGAAATCATGAATTCCTCGCGGCCTCCCGTATTCGCCGTTGACCCTCAACTCTTCGAATAAAGAAGTCAGCACTCAGGCTTTGAGGCCAACCGTACTATCTTCGCTGACGTACTTTTTGAAGAGAGCAAGACCTCTCGACAGTGCGCGATCGATGCTCACCGCACGCCAGACAAAGAAGTTAGAGGAGCAAGCTTAGCTTTGGCCAGAGACGATTAGTAATTTGGACGACACCAACATGAAGAAGGCAACGGAGGAAAGGCCACCCCGCACTATCCAACCCAAGTCGCACGGCATGCAACTAAGCCATTTGTCAATCCGACAAGCCGTCGAGATCAAGACCGCTTGAGAATATGCCAGGCACTCGCCCATGGAAACTCAAGCTGACAAGCTGAAAACCGAAGCGAAGGGACTGCGAATCTCGGCCGCCAAAGCAAAACTCGTCCGGGCGGGCTTTTGGGTTCCTACGGAAATTGGGTGCCGGGGCTCGTCACAGGTGCCTCGGACGACGATCCCAGCGGAATCGGAACTTACTCGCAAGTAGGTGCGCAATTCGGCTATGGCTTGCTTTGGACCATGGTGCTGTCCTATCCCGTTGATGACAGCGATACAGGAAATCAGCGCTCGGATTGGGCGCGTGACGGGTATCGGGATTTCGGGCAATCTTCGGAAGAATTACCCGAAACCTCTTCTTTACAGCGTGCTCTTTGTGGTGTCGGCTGCCAACATCTTCAACCTGGGAGCAGACATCGGGGCGATGGGCGCAGCACTGCAACTAGTGGTACCCGGGAAACGTCGGCGTTTTCATTGTGTTCTTCGGAATCGGATCGCTGGCCGGCATTCTGCTCGTCCCCTATTCGACTTATGCGAAATACCTCAAATGGCTTACGATTTCTCTCTTTGCTTATGTCGGTGTCGTCTTTTTTGTCCATGTCTCCTGGGGGGCCGTACTCCGCGCGACGCTGCTGCCGCACATTGAGTTAACGAGAGACTATCTCACCGCCCTTGTGGCTGTTTTCGGCACGACCATCAGCCCCTATTTATTTTTCTGGCAGGCTTCGCAGGAAGTGGAAGAGGTCACGAAACACGCAAGGGGACAAGCCGCTCAAGCGTGCGCCTTCCCAAGCGACGGAACAACTGGCACGTATCCGAATCGATACCTATCTTGGAATGGCGTTCTCCAACGTGGTCGCTTTCTTCATTATCCTGACCGCTGCCGCGACACTGCACGCGCATGGCATCACAGAAATTTCCACATCTGCGCAGGCGGCGAAGGCGCTTGAGCCTCTTGCGGGCCGATTTGCTTTCCTGCTTTTTGTGTGTGGCATTGTGGGAACCGGTCTGCTTGCAGTTCCAGTGCTTGCAGCATCCGCATGCTATGGAATCGGTGAGGCGTGCCGATGGAAAACAAGTCTTGAACGCAAACCGGGAGATGCGGTGCGATTTTACTCCGCCATCGCGGTGGCAACATTGATTGGATTGTCACTCAATTTCCTGCATATCGATCCCGTCAAGGCTCTCTTCTGGGCCGCCGTTCTTAACGGAGTCGTGGCCGCCCCCCTTATGGCTGTGATTATGGTCATGGCGTCAAGTCCTAAGGTGATGGGCAAGTTTGTCATCCCGCCGTACTTGAAAGCCATGGGGTGGGTTGCCACGGGCGTAATGTTGGGTGCTTGCATCGGCGTATTTTTCACCTGGAAATAACCCCTCGTGCATCGGGGATGGGTGTTATGCGAAATGGTTTCCCGGAAGATTCTTGACGAATGCGAATATTGCTGAGCTGTTACCAATTACAGCCGAAGAAGTGGTTCAGCATTTGGCTTTTCGTTTAATGCGTCCGACATTTTGGTGCCCTCCTTGAAGACGGCTCCCTGACCGTGGCGGCGCTGAACGCGTTTGCCGCCAGTAGAGAAATTGCACAGCCGGGCGGCGGTAAGAGGCGTAACTCCGCCGACCGAACCAGTGATTGGCTCTACATCTTGCTTTGCATTCGGACCCATGGGGCACTCCAGTGGAGAAGTTTGCAGCGGAGAACAAACTTAAAATTCCGGTTTTGTCCGGGGTGAAATGCTGCCTTCAAATTATTCTCCATGTCAAGAGGCAACGATGCGGACGGAGGAAGGGCGCCACAAGTAAGGCGATAAAAGCGGGAGAACTGGCCTGACAAGTCCGGTATCTCCCCGCGAATTCGAGACTATAATTGCGCACGATCTTGTCACAAATCTCATTTACCCGCAGGAGTGATTCATGCCTGTCAAGCAGGGTAGCCTTGAGCTGTTGCAGCATCCCTCATCCCAACAACTCCTACAATCGACAATTCCCGCCCGTCTAGCTTATGTCTGGATGGATGGCAGCCCCAGAGTTGTTCCCATCTGGTTTCATTGGAACGGTCATGAGTTCGTGCTGGGAACTCCATCGAAAGCACCAAAGCTTAAGGCTCTGGCCAAGAATCCCAGAGTGGCTCTCACGATTGACGACAATAGCTTTCCCCATAAGGTGCTGCTGGTGCGCGGGATTGCGAGACTGCAGCCCGTCCATGGGGTCGTTCCTGAATATGCGGAGGCTGCGGAACGCTATTTTGGAAGCCAGCAGGGAAAAGCGTGGGTAGTGCAGCTTGGTTCCATGGTTCAGGATATGGTGCGGATCGCGATCACACCGGAGTGGGTTGGCCTTCTGGATTTCCAGACGCGCTTCCCGAGTGCATTGCCGCTTTAAGTCGTCGAAGCGATCCGTGCCGCATCTTGTCGGTCAGTTGGAACGCCTCACTTTCGGTGGGACTGAGCGGCCGCCAGCAAAATGTTGGCGACGTCATCCGGACGTTCCACGTGGCAGTCGTGCCCCGTCTTCAATTCGGCGACGTCCCAGCCAGACGCCCGGGCTTTCTCGGCAAACGGCTTGAAAAACGGCCTCGCCGGGTATCGTTCGGCGACGCAGCTAATGAACGCGGCAGGAATAGTGGCTTTGCGATTCGCGGGAAGAGGAAGTGGCTCCTCAAAGCACCGCAGAGTAAAATCGCACAGCCTCGCACGCACGAAATCACGCGCTTCGCCCGGCTCCAGTCCCCAAAGATCGAGTTGACCTTCGCCGCCCGGCAGGCGCCAACCATCTCCATGCTTTCGTGCGATGTCACGAAAATGAGTGGCGACCTCAAGCGGAAGCAAGTCCAATACGCTTTGCCCATGTTCGGGCACGAAGGCATCGATAAAAACAAGTCGCTCTACTTTGGTGGGGCTGGCCTCGGCGACGCCGCTGATGATCATGCCCGCATAACTGTGACCTACAAGGATCACCGGGGGCAGCGCCGACAACGTATGAGAAACATCTTCTATATGTTGCCGCAGCGTAATCTCAGGAGAAAGATGACCCTGATCGGTGCCGAGCCCAGTGAGAACCGGCATGATAACCGTGTGGCCTTGTTCTTCCAGTAAGGAGCGACCAGGTCCCAAGTCCCCGTGGACTGCCAGGCGCCGTGTACAAGGACGAAGGTCGACATGCGCCAGGAGTCTAATCCCACGTTGCAAGTTATGCAATTCGACGAGACTTCCGTTACCGAATCGCACGTACATCATCTTAGGTACCGTGGCCAAACCGCGCCAGACGGGCGAAGATAAGGATTCCAAGTTCTCAACCTGCGTGGCCTTACTCGCCAAAATGGTTGAAAAAGAAAGACTTGGGTTTGAGTTCCGAGACCGCTACTCCGATACTCATGGCCGAAACCCAAGTTACCAACTCCGCAATCAGATCCCGACCCCGCTCCGTTGAGCCTTGCTCCTACCTCGCCGGAATGCAACGTCTGCGAGAGCTGGCAGCAGGTGATCCAGGGCGTTCTAGGAGCGGTTCTCCTTCTCGGCGCTTTGGCGATGGTCCATTACTATGCCCCGAGCGCGGTGCAGGGATTGCCTCCCGACGATCTGCAGAAGCAAGTACATGAGCTGACTGCGGAAGTCGAGCAACTCCAGCAAGAGCAAACCATGCCCGCGATGGTCCTCAACCGCTATCGCAACTCCATCGGATACATTTACGGGGTCTATCAGGTCGGCTTTCCAAATCAGCATCCGGCAATCCGCGCGCGTGTCTCCGGCACGGGATTCCTTGTGGCCGAAGGCCTGATGGCGACTAACCGCCATGTGGCCGAACCATGGTATGGAGACCCCGAGGCACAGAAGCTCATCGACCAGGGCGCAACTGCCATGCTGGAAAATCTCGCGGTCTTTTTCCCGGCTCGGCCACTCCGGTGACGCTATCGACCGGTTCCGTCTCAAAGACTTCCGATCTCGCAGTCGTGCGTATCGCCGACTCGACGGAAGCCAGTCGACTCGCGGTACTTCCACTGGCGAAGTCACCCGGAGCGCCCGGACAATTGGTTACGGTGATTGGCTACCCCATGGGCATCGCCGGTATGGTCGCCAAATCTCCTACCGGCATCTACGAGCGCCTGGCCTACCGACACAATGACATCAGTGCAGCGAGCGAGTTGGCCGCCTTGTCACTGATTCGTCCTTCGACAACATGCGGACATCTAGGCGACGTTGTGGGCGACAAGCTTATCTACGATGCCCCTACCGCTCACGGCGGCAGCGGCGGCCCCGTATTCAACTCCAAAGGGGAAGTGATCGGCGTCAATTCCGCCTACATGGATGGGTTCACCGGTGGAACCCTCGGAGTTTCTGTCGACGCCCTCCGGCCGCTCGTGCACGAAGCGCAAGAGAAAAAGTAATTCCACACTTCCTGACCTGGTTCTCTATCTCAAAACGTCTTTACCGTCTCCTCCATGGGCCACGAAACCTGCCCTCTTCGATACTTTGTGCATTTTTCTGACAGCTCGATCGTGGAAGGCATGCTGCCGTCTGCAATAACATGTCAGAAGTTGGAGTCGAGAAACCGGTCGGGAACACTCCAGATCACATACAGCGCTGGCTAAATTGCGTGGTGATCCTACGGCTTGAACACCGCATCCACGATTGCGACGATCTCTTCCATCGCTCCGTCGATGTCCATCGTGAGACGCGCCAAGTCCATGTTCGCCAGCGCAGGGTAATGTTCCACCAGCTTCGCCCATGCGCTTCCCCAGTTAAGTCCATGCCCATAGCTTCGTAGTATCCGTATCCCAGATCGCGCAGCCGGCACAACAAGTCACTGAGATGGACCAGCGAGGCCAGGGGGCGGAGCCTCGGCGCCACAAGGTCATGGTGAAATTCGATCACGTCGGCCACATCGGCAGAGAAATGCCAATGTTCGGCCAGGATCTTTCCACTCTGGCAGTGAGTAAATCCGAGATGCTCCTTCGCTTCGGTGAAGCGCCAGCGCCGCTCTCGGGCGGCCTGCAGGCATTTGCGATAATCTTCCGCGCAGGCGACGATGTTGACCAGCATACCAAGGTCATGCAGAAGGCCAGCGAGATAAGCTTTTTCGGGATCGGGATAGCCGATCAGCCTTGCCATCTTGCGGCTGACCAGCGCACAGCCCAGAGAATGGCGCCAGAAGGTCACCGCGTCGAATGCCCACTTGTCGGGTGCCACGATCCGGTTCAGGCAGCAACCCAGAAGGATGGCTTCGATTCGCTTTAGGCCAAGCGCCACCACCGCGCTGCGCACCGTTTCCGTGTTACGCCGCCCAAACAGCGGCGAGTTTGCCATCCGCAGGCACTGAGCAGCAATGGTCGATCATAGGACACGAGTTCGACGACCTTCTCCAGGTCGACTTGATCCGGCGGGAGCTGGAGCATGGAGGCAGCGGCTGGACGATGGCCGGAATTGTGGGCATGGCTTCCAGAGCCTGATTTTCGGGCGGATTTCGTCGAGTATCATTCACGGCTTGCCTCCGCCGCCGTAGCCGACGGGCGGCTTCCAATACCCGATCGCTCCCGGGAAATGCACCAGATGAAATCTGTCGTCCACCTGGTACAGAGATTCGGCGTGGCCCAGAAAGAGATAACCGCCGGGCAGCAAGTTGGAATAGAAGTGCTGCATCACTTTCCGTTTCGAGTTCAGATCGAAGTAGATGAGCACATTGCAGCAGAAGATCAGGTCCATGCCTTTGAGGAATGTCATCTTGCTGTCGTCGCTAAGATTGACCCGGTCGAAACGGATGATCGACTTGAGCTGGTCGGTGGCCTGCAGGTGCTTGTCATCGTAGGGCTTGAAGTATTTTCTTCTCAGCACTCCGTCGTGCTGCGCAGGGCGTATTCTCCGTAGATTCCGGCCTTAGCCGCGCCAACGAATTGTCGTTCAAGTCCGTGGCCAGGATGTCGAAGGTCCAACCTGCCAGCAGCTTCTCGCTCTCTTCAGCAGAAACATGGCCAAGGTGTAGGGCTCTTCTCCGTGGAACAACCAGCACTCCACAGGCGCAGGCGTTTGAAACCCATCGCGCTCTTGGCCTCCAGAATCTGGGGAAGAATGACGTTGCGCAAGGCCTCGAGTTGGCGGGCTGCGAAACATGTAAGTTTCGCCAATGGTGATTTCGTTGAGAAGCAGCCGCAACTCCGCGTCGCGGTTTCCGCGGACCGTGAGATACTCCAGATATTCGCCGGGGTTTTGGCGTTGACCGCGCTCATGCGCCGTGCGCAGCGAGAAGCCAGAAGATAAAGTTTTTCTTCCGGCTGGTAGATGCCTGAGATCTGGTAAATCACATCGCGGATCTTGAGGTATGCAGGGTCTCGGAG
>CAVULE010000009.1:0-126406 GCA_963742315.1 uncultured Verrucomicrobiae bacterium | reverse complement strand
CACGCGATCAAGCCAATCGACACCGGTTGCGTTGGAGCAGAAATCGAAACGCAATGCCGGATCATCGCGCAGAAATTTCGCAATCTCGCGCGCATGCTCATTGTCAATTAAAAGCGACGATTGCTGCGATGGACTGGCGTTAGGGACGATGTCGATCTTCGCTCCCGCTACCGCTGATTCGATCCGTGATTTTATTTGCTCGAGCGATTCCATCATTGAGCCGGAACATAGGCCTGCGGCCTGTGCGCCCAGCAGACATTCTGTCTGCTGCGTTCGTTATCAGCGGAGTGCAACTCTGCTGGGCACACAGCCTGAAAGTCTATGTTCCAAAGCTTCATCTGCGCTCCATCGTCGGAGGCCGAAAGACATCGGCATTCGCTGCCGGCTCCAAATCATGCGCCCCGAAAGCTGGCACCGGAAACTCACTTGGCTGATCCGGATCGAGATGTTCAGCTTTCCGAGGGCCGGTTAGTTTTTGTTCGTCAATTTTGCGCTGCAATTCCATGAACGCATGCAGCAATGCTTCCGGTCGAGGAGGGCAGCCTGGGATATAAACATCGACCGGGATATAGCGGTCGATTCCCTTGAGAACGTTGTAGCCTTGTTTGAATGGCCCGCCGGAAATCGCGCACGCGCCCATTGAAATTACATATTTCGGATCAGGCATCTGGTTGTAGAGCCTGACAATTTGTGGCGCCATTTTTTTCGTGACCGTTCCGGCCACGATCATCAGGTCGGCCTGACGCGGCGATGGGCGGAAAACTTCGCCGCCGAACCTCGCGATGTCATAGCGCGACGCCGCCGTCGCGATCATTTCAATCGCGCAACAGGCCAGCCCAAATTGCAGCGGCCAGATCGAGTTCTTCCGTCCCCAATTGTAAAGCTCCTGCATCGACGTGACCCAGATCCCCTGGCGTTGCAATTCGCTGCGCAGTCCCTCGTCGATGTCGCTCATCTGCCGTGAAAAGTTAAAAAGTTAAACGGTCAAATCCGCTATCTCTTTCCGTCTTAAGAATGTAACCCCTTTAGCGTTTTTAACTACCGCCTTAGCGCGCCCAATTTAAACAACCTTTGCCCCACGCCCATAGCAGTCCTTCTAAAAGCAGCAGCAGGAAAACCAGGATCGCGACGAACGCACCGATTGGCAGGCCGGTGAAGGCGACGGCAAACGGCACCAGGAAAACCGCTTCCACATCGAAGATCAAAAAAATGATGGCATAAAGATAATACTGCGACCGGAATTGGATCTGCGCTTCGCCGATGGATTCAACGCCGCATTCATAAGTCGCGTTCTTTTCCGCGCCAGGCCTCGGTGGCTGGAAAAATCGCCGCCACATCCACGCCAAAATCAGCGGCATAATTGGAAATAGGAGTGCGACTCCGAGGAAAATGACGATGAATAAATACGAGTGCGGTGTCATTCGCGTAAAATCGGCAAGTCAGTTACAGACAAAACAAATTTCCACTGCTGGTGGCAGGGCAAGCTTACAATCTTTTCATCCACGTTTCATCTGTGTAAATCCGTGGCCACGATTTCCCAATGCGCGATCGCGAATCCACCCATCCATTCGTTTTCTTTTTTCTCGTTCTGCCTTATGGCATCAGCAGCGGGTTCGTTTCCATCACCTTGCCATTTGTTCTGACACGGGTCGGATTTTCGGTGGCGCTGGCAGCATCGATCGTGGCCATCGGCGTGTCGGCAAATCTGTGGCGATTTCTCTGGGGACCGGTGGCGGACCTAACTTTGACCGCGCGCCGCTGGTATTTGTTAGGACTCGGCACGTCTGCCGCAACGTTGGTGATTCTTGCGCTTCTTCCGCTCCATGAAAACGCCGTCCCCGTTTTGATGACAGTTGTTTTTATTTCCCAAGTTGCGGGAACATTGATTGTGCTTCCGGTCGGCGGGTTGATGGCGCATACCGTCGCCGAAAGCGCAAAAGGTCGCGCCGCTGGCTGGTATCAGGCCGGAAACCTCGGCGGCAACGGCATCGGCGGTGGCGCGGGCGTCTGGCTCGCGAGTCATTTCTCGAAGGAGATCGCCGGCGGCGCCCTAGCGATTGCGATGCTCGCCTCGGCCGCCGCGATTTATTTTGCATCCGACGTGCGGATTGTTTCGACGGAGACCCTCGGCGAACGAATGCGGATTTTGTGGCGCGATATTTTATCGATGGTGCGCTCCGCCATTCCCCTTTTCACCATCGTGCTCGTTTGCTCGCCCGTCGGCGCCGGCGCCATGAACAATTTGTGGTCGGCGGTGGCGCCTGATTGGAAGGCGACACCAAATCAGGTCGCGTTAGTCAGCGGCGTCTTGAATGGCGTGCTCAGCGCCATCGGTTGCGTCATCGGCGGTTGGGTCGCGGATCGCGTTGGCCGGTGGTGGGCATATTTTGGATCAGGAATTCTTATTGCGATGGTCGCGATTATCATGGCGGTGGCGCCGCGCACGCCCAATGCGTTCACCGTCGGCGTTCTGGCCTACGCCCTGACCTGTGGAATGGCTTATGCCGCCTTTTCCGCGATCGTCCTGCTCGCCATTGGCCGCGGCGCCGCTTCCACCAAATACGCAACGCTCTCTTCCCTGGGCAACCTTCCCATTGTTTACATGACCGCGTCCGACGGATGGGTGCACGATCGTTTCGGCACCGCTTGGATGCTGCATTCCGAAGCGCTGATTGCAATTATTTGCATCGTCCTCGGACTCGCTCTTCTTCGCTGGATCAATCCGCCGAGGCGCTCTGATCTCGTTCTTCCTTGATTAAACAATTAGCACCGCTTTTCTTCGTCGGATGAGCGGCGGTTTTCTTGACCAAATTTTTCTCCGCGCAAAAGAATGGCTGCTCTTGCCGCTAGCTGGGGCGCCCGACTGGCTCATTCAAATCATCTCGAGCCTGATCAATATCTGCGGCGTTCTCGGTGTGTTTCTCACCCTCTTCGCGCTCATCTCGGTATTGGAACGAAAAATTCTCGGCCGCATGCAAAATCGTTATGGCCCAAATCGCGTCGGGCCATTCGGGCTTTTTCAGCCGGTGGCCGATGGCATCAAGATGTTGATCAAGGAAGATGTCGTGCCGGCGCGAGCGGATAAGGTCGTGCATTTTTTCGCACCGATCCTGGTCGCGGCCACCGCCATTCTCACGCTCGGTGTCATTCCTTATGGCCGAAACATGACGCCCTTCGCCATCGACGGCGGCATCTTGTTTTTCTTCGCCGTCGGATCAACCACCGAGCTTGCCGTCTTCATGGCCGGCTGGGGTAGCAACAACAAGTTTTCAATGCTGGGCGCAATGCGCGCGATCGCGCAAATGGTCAGCTACGAACTGCCGCTTCTCATCACCACCCTCCCGGTGGTGATGATCGTGGGTTCGCTCTCGCCGGATGCGATTGTCGCGGCCCAGGACGGTTATTCTTTTGGCATCCTCCCACATTGGTTCGTCACCACCCCATGGGGCGCGGCCGCCTTCATTTTGTTTTTTGTCTCCGGTCTCGTTGAATCCAACCGCACTCCCTTCGACGTCCCGGAAGGTGAATCGGAAATTGTCGCTGGCCACATGACCGAATATTCCGGCTTCAAATACGCCACCTTTTTCATGGCGGAGTATTTTGGGATGTTCGCCATTAGCGGACTCGCCGTGACACTGTTCCTCGGCGGCTGGCATTCGCCGATCGCTGCCCTCAACTTTATTCCATCCTATCTTTGGTTTTTCCTGAAGTTGAGCGTGCTCCTTTTCGTTTACATCTGGGTGCGCGGTACGCTTCCGCGCACTCGCGTCGATCAAATCATGAACTTCGCCTGGAAATTTATGCTTCCGATGGCGTTCACTTGTATCGTCGCTGCCGCCGTTTGGCATTACCGGGGCCGCGGTCTGGCAGGCTGGCTTTGGTCGCTGGCAGTAATCGGAATCGTTTATCTCACGCTTTCGCGCCTTCTTGATACGAGCAAAAAATTCGCGCCGCGCACTTATCGTTTCGCCGAATGAATAACGTCGCTTTTCTGGTTATCGCCATCATCACGCTTTCGGGCGCGTTCGCCGCCGCTACTCTGCGGAAGCTTATTCATGCAGCTCTTTGTTTGGTAATCGCGTTTGTTGGTTTGGCTGCGTCCTTCTTCTTGTTAGGCGCCGAATTCGTGGGATTGGTGCAGGTCTTTGTTTATGTCGGAGCTGTCGCTGTCTTAATTGTTTTCACCATCCTGCTGACGCGGCGCGAGGTGAATGGCACCCGCGGCATTAACTGGGGCGGCGCCGTTGTGGCACTAGCTGTGTTCGGCGGATTGCTCTGGACAATTTTGAAAACGAAATCGCTCGCAATTCCGGCACCGCAAATCGAACCGCTCACCGTAAAACGGATCGGCGAAGTTTTGATGACCGATTTTGTCTGGCCGCTACAATGCGTCGGACTCGTCCTCACCGCCGCGCTCATTGGCGCCCTTGTGCTGGTAATGGAGGAGAAGCGCTGATGGGAGGATTCTTCGGCGGGGTAGCGCACGCGTCTCGCGTGCTGGTTTCGGCGTCGCGCCGAAACAGTCTTTTAAAAAGTCTGCCATCGCGGGGACGCGATCGATCCGAGCCGGCCTGGCGTTTCCACGCGAGACGTCTGCGCTACCCAATCCAAGTCGCTGCCCGATGACTCCAACCCTCCAACTTTTCCTCATCATCTCGACCGCGCTATTCTCCATCGGCCTGCTCGCCGCCCTCAGCCGACGTCACGCCATTTTCATTTTGATCGGCATTGAGCTAATGCTCGCAGCCGCCAACTTGAATTTCATCGCTTTCTGGCGCTTCGGCCCGCAGCCGCAATCACCAACTGGCGTATTGGTCGCGATCTTTTCCATTGCTATCGCCGCCGCCGAAGCCGCCGTTGGTCTCGCCCTCGTCATCGCCATTTACCGCCATTACCGCACGACGAACGTCGATCAACTCGACCAGCTCAAAGGATGAACCCCCAATCCTGTTCACACTCATGCTCGACAAATGAGTAGCTGGATCGTCACCAATCTTTGGTTGATCCCGGCCGTGCCGCTGGCCGTTTCGCTCATAGTTCTAAGTCTTGCGAATCCGCAGCGTAGCATCGCAGCGTTGCTCGCGATCTTCGGCCAGATCGTTGCGTTCATCCTCGCGATCATGGCCTTCTTTCCAACGCTGCAAACGCCCGGCTTCCGCGCCGTCCAGAATTTCACCTGGTTCACGTTCGGCGACCAGGCCCTTCGTATCGGCTGGATACTCGACCCGCTCGCCGCCGCCATGATGGTCATGATCACGCTGGTCGGTCTTTGCATTTTTGTCTTCAGCGTTGGCTACATGGCCGGCGACAAAAACTTCACCCGCTTCTTTGCTTATCTCTCGTTCTTCTCCGGCGCAATGCTCGGAGTGGTCATCGCAAACAGCCTCCTCCTACTTTTCGTTAGCTGGGAACTGGTTGGGCTTGCGTCCTATTTGCTGATTGGCTTCTGGATCGAGAGGCCGAGCGCTGCCGCTGCGGCGAAGAAGGCTTTCATCACCACGCGCATCGGCGATCTCGGGTTCTTTCTCGGGATGCTTTGGCTCTACCACGGCAGCGGCACCCTTTTGTTTTACGACCAGGGACGCGGTTGCCTCGAAGACGGGGGACTTCTGGCCATTGGCGCGAGCGCCACTTTTATCGCGCTGCTGATTTTCTGCGGTGCCGTCGGCAAATCCGGGCAATTCCCTCTTCACGTCTGGCTGCCGGATGCGATGGAAGGACCGACACCGGTTAGTGCGTTGATTCACGCTGCGACCATGGTCGCAGCGGGCGTCTTCCTTGTCGCTCGCGTCTATCCCTTATTCTCGTTAGGCGCAGTCAATGGCGTAACACCGTCTCTCACTGTGGTGGTAACGGTCGGTGTCGTCACTGCGCTTATGGCGGCGCTCATTGCCCTGGCGCAGTTCGATATTAAACGCATTCTGGCTTACTCAACCGTCTCGCAGCTTGGCCTGATGATGGTCTCGCTCGGTGTCGGTGGTGTCGCGGCCGGGATCATGCATCTGATCGCGCATGGCTTTTTCAAAGCGCTGCTCTTTCTCGGTGCTGGCTCCGTCATTCACGGACTTGATCATGAACAGGACATTCGCAAAATGGGCGGCCTCCGCTGGATCATGCCGGTGACGTTCCTCACTTACGCCATCGGCATGATGAATTTGAGCGGCGTTCCTTTTTTCTTTTCTGGCGGCTGGACGAAGGAAGAAATCCTGCACAGCACGGCGCATTGGTCCGTCTCGCCCTTGCCACATTACCTGATGCTTGCCGGAGTGGTTCTCACCGCGCTGTACATGACTCGGCAAATGATCTACGTTTTTTTTGGTTCCGCTCGGAACACGGACTTCCAGTCTGTGCGCCCTGCGGAATTCCACTCCGCTGAAGGAGCGAGAACAACGAAGGACATCTCGGTTGGGCGCACAGGGCAGCGGCCTGTGTTCCATGCGCACGAAAGTCCGCGGGTAATGACGATGCCGCTCATTGTCCTTGCGTTGTGCTCGATTCTTTTCGTCCTCGTGCTCACGCCTGCCTGGCCTTGGCTCCACGCCTATCTCAACGGCGAACCAGCACCCGCTGACCTAAGCTTGCTTATTCAGCCAATACTTTTTCTCTCACTTGCGCTGGTCGCCGGAGGAATTGGGGTTGGTTGGTTGATCTATCGCAACGCCAGCGAAGTGGATCCATTGGCGCGGGCACAGCCAGGGCTATTCCGATTTCTCGAAAACAAAATGTGGTTCGATGAAATCTATCAACAAACCATTATCGCTCTTAGCCGAATGCTGTCGCGTCTGGCCGATTGGCTGGACCGCTATTTCTGGGATGGCCTGGTCAGGCTATTTGCTGGACTTGCTCAGGCTTTCGGGGTTTTGAGCAAAGGTTTTGACGACCACGGCATCAACGCCGGTGTTGACGAAACCACCGCTGGAACACGTGGTTTTGGCCGACTGATTGCCGCAGCGCATTCGGGTCAGATCCAAGCTTATCTGGGCGCAATCGCTATCGGAATGCTCCTTCTGCTTGTCCTTTACGCATGGCTTGGCTGATTACTACACTCATAGTCGTTCCGATTGTCGGCGCGCTTTTGGTTGGGGCTACGCGCAACTACGCTCGCGGCGTCGCACTCGCATTTAATCTAGTTACTGCGATAGGTGCTTTTCTATTATGGCGAAGCTTCGATTCTACCTTGCCAGGTCTTCAGCTAGTCGAACGCCATAGCTGGATCCCGGCAATCGGCGCCGAGTATTTGGTCGGGATCGATGGCCTGAGTCTGCTTCTTGTCATCCTTACTTCGCTGGTATTTCCATTCGCTTTACTGGCACAATCCCGTTCAGCGAGAGATCGCGGTTTCTGCGCGCTGATGTTGATTATGCAGGCCGCGCTCTACGGCACGTTCACCGCCCAGAATTTCGTTCTCTGGTTTCTCTTCTACGAGATGAGCCTCATCCCTGCCTTCCTCCTTATTAAAATCTGGGGAGGCGAAAAACGCGACCGCGCCGCCACAAAATTCTTCCTTTATACCTTTCTCGGTAGCGTGGCGATGCTGCTCTCTTTCCTCGGGATCTATTTTGTCAGGGGCACGTTCGATTTCGCCGGTCTCGCCACTTTTGCAAAAGCCGGCGACTTGCTTGCCGGCAATCTTAAATGGCTCGCCTTCGCCGGAATCTTTCTTGGACTCGCGGTCAAGGTTCCGCTCTTTCCTTTTCACACCTGGTTGCCGGACGCCTATGAGACTGCGCCCACCGGTGTCTCGATGGTGCTGACCGGTGCGCTTTCCAAAATGGGAGTTTACGGTTTTGTCCGCCTGCTTCTGCCCCTCTTTCCTAACGAGATTGCGGCACTCGGGCCGTGGCTGTTGACCCTGGCGGTTTGTTCAATCGTAATCGCCCCTTTGGCCGCCTGGGCGCAATCGGACCTGAAACGAATGGTCGCCTACCTGTCGATCAATCATCTCGGCTACTGCATGCTCGGTCTTTTCGCCGTCACCGCGTCGGCGACGCGGCCCTTGGTCGAAATGCAGGCGGCTTTAAGCGGCGTCTTCATGCAAATCTTCAATCACGGCATTACCGCGGCCGCGCTGTTCTATTTCGTCGGGCTACTTGAGCAACGACGCGGCCTGCGCGGTATCGATGATTTCGGAGGACTGATGCAACGCGCGCCGCTTTTTTGCGGCTGGATGAGCGTCGCGATGTTTTCCTCGCTCGGACTGCCCGGACTAAACGGATTTATCGGCGAATTTCTCATCTTCAAAGGTTCCTTCGCTATTGCTGCCTCGTTTACCGCGGTGGCGGTGATCGGTCTCCTCTTCACCGCCATTGTGTTTATGCGCGTGATGCAATCGCTTTTCAGCGGCCCGCTTGTCGAAACCGGTGTCGCTTTTGCCGAGCTCAGGCCTAACGAGAAGTGGGTAATAATTCCGGTCACCCTTCTCATGTTCGCCATCGGCATCGCGCCCCAGTTCCTCTTCAACATTTTCAACTCCACCGTGGTACAGATGGCGCGGTTGTTTGCTTGACCATGGGCAAAGACGTTATTTCGATCTACCCGATCGCCGAAAAGATACTCTATCTGCGCGAGCAAAAAATTATTCTCGATCACGATTTAGCGAGGCTCTACGGCGTCCAGACACGGGTTCTGAATCAGGCGGTAAAGCGTAATTCTGGCCGCTTCCCTCGGATTTCGCCTTCGTGCTCTCGCGTGCCGAATTCGAAAGGATATCACACAGTTTGTGACACCCTCTTCGACCCTAAGATTTTCGAAGCAGGTGCGTGTATTTACCGAACAAGGTGTGACCACGCTTTCGCGAGGAAGATGCGATGAGTAAAGAGCTCATTGTGATTCGGCAAGTTGCCAAAGTCATTCGCGTTATCCGTGGCGAGAAAGTGCTGCTCGACTTCGACTTAGCGCCTTTGTACGGCGTTACCACCGGAAATCTGAATAAGGCGACGCGACGCAATCGTGAGCGATTTCCATCAGATTTCATGTTTCAACTTACGGCCGCGGAAGCCGAGTCTTTGATATTCCAATTTGGAAGAGCAAAAGGTCGTGGCGGTCGCCGTCATCGTCCCTACGCCTTCACTGAGCAGGGCGTGGCCATGTCGAGTGTGCTTAACAGCCCGCGGGCGGTGAAAGTGAACAGCGCCATCATGCGCGCGTTCGTAAAATTGCGTCAGACTCTTGAGACAAATCGTGAGCTCGCACAAAAATTTGCGGACCTCGAAGGTCGCGTCGGCAAGCACGATAAGGAAATCAATGCGATCATCGAAGCAATCCGACAATTGATGGCCCCGCCGGAGAAACCGAAACGCGAGATCGGCTTTCACGTTCGCGAGCAAGCTCCGCGATACCGAACACGGAAATAGTTATGAAATACATACTCATTGGTTTTGTAGCAGCAACATCTCTATGCAGTGGGATGACGTGTCCCGACCAATTCAAAGCGGAGATGTCGTAATCGCCAAGTGATCGCCTGGACGATTTACATTACGGTCGCGGGCGCAGTACTGGTGCTTCTGTTCCCGCGCGCCTTTTCGCGCTGGATCGCATTACTAACAACTACCGCGACCTTCGCGATTAGTCTGGCAACGTTCTTCTGTCACGATCTCGATCTGGCGCACTTCACCACCATTGTGCGTGTACCCTGGGTCCCGGCCTTGGGCATGAATTATTATCTCGCGGTGGACGGAATCAGCCTGACGCTCGTTCTGGTTACATCGATAACGGCAGTCAGTTCAGTCCTTTTTTCCTGGGATATCGATCAACGAGTAAACGAATTCTTTTTCTGGCTCTTGCTTGTGGTAGGTGGCTCTTTCGGCGTTTTTCTAAGTGCCGATTTGTTCCTGCTCTTTGTCTTTTACGAATTGGTCATTGTGCCCAAGTACTTCCTGATCGCGATCTGGGGATCGACTAACAAGGAGTACGGCGCAATGAAGCTGACCCTTTACTCCTTCTTTGGCGGTGCGCTTGTTTTCATCGGGATCATTGCCGCCTATGTCAGCGCCGGTTCACTCGACTTGAATGAGCTCGCCCGATTCCAATTTACCCCGCAATTACAATCGTGGGCCTTCCCGGTTTTGTTCCTCGGTTTTGCCGTCCTTGCCGGCATTTGGCCATTGCATACCTGGGCGCCCACCGGCCACGTGGCCGCGCCGACTGCGGGTTCGATGTTGCTCGCCGGAATTGTGATGAAACTCGGAGCCTACGGCGGGCTGCGCGTCGCGATGAATCTTTTCCCGCAAGGTTTCCAAATGTGGAGAAATTGGATCGCGATTCTGGCCGTGATCGGAATTGTTTATGCCGCGGCGGTGGCCCTGCGACAGCGCGACCTGAAATTCGTCATCGGCTATTCAAGCGTGAGCCACATGGGTTTCGTGCTTTTGGGCTTGGCCACCGCAAACGTTCTCGGCGTTTCCGGCGCGGTGCTGCAAATGTTTTCCCACGGAGTGATCGGTGCACTCCTCTTTGCCGTTGCTGGACGCATGATTTATCGCCGTACTCACACCCGCGATCTTGATCAACTGTCGCTGATGGACCTGAATCGCGCGCTTCCGTTCGCAGCCTTTGTCTTTGTCATCGCTTCGGCCGCGTCGATGGGCATTCCCGGTTTCAGCGGGTTCGCCGCCGAGATCACCATCCTCATCGGCGTTTGGAACACCTTTCCGGTCGCAGTCTGGATTACCGGTGCTGGCATGGTTTTGGTAGCCGCATTCACCTTGCGCGCCTTGAAGAAAAGCTTCTTCGAAGGTGGATCGGCCGCTCCGTCGGGCGATGTTAACGAGTTTGCGGCTTTGCCGTCATCAATGACATCGCCCGCGGAGCGGCCGATCCACCTCGAACCAATTACTATTCCCGAGAAACTTGGCGCCGGCCTCCTGATGTTTGCCACTGTGGCAATCGGAATCTATCCCAAGTTCTTACTCGATCGCATTCAACCCGCAGTTGAAGCAATGCGGTTTCTGGCAAGATGAGGCGTCAATCGTTAAACCGTGACCTGTTACATCGGGATTCCGATTCACCGTGTAACGATCTAACGAATCACGCCTGAGCAATGTCCTACCTCGATCTTCTCAAATTCGCCGCTCCCGAAGCCATCGTTACTTTGACTGCGCTGGTCGTTCTCGTGATTGGTCTGACCTCGAGTCGCGGAACTGTCGTAGCAGGCGTGTCGGTTGCAATGCCGAAACCTGCCGCGGCCGGCACGGCCGCGGCTACACGGTTCTGCATGCTGGTCGGAGCGCTCGGACTCATTATCGCGATCGAAGCCATAGTGCTGCTTCCATCACACGCAAATTTGTTCCACGGCATGCTGGTGATCTCGCCGCTCAACTCGCTCTTCCAGATCGTCTGTTTGGTTCTTGCTTTCTTTACCGTCCTCCTCGCGTCCCGTGAGATACCAAATTACAGCGAGTATCTCGCCATCGTCCTGCTCGCTACCATCGGTTTGCTACTTCTCGTTAGTAGTGAAGAACTACTCATGATATTTATTGGACTGGAGCTTACCGGTCTGTCGCTTTATCTTATGACGGCATTCGACAAAACCGACATCCGATCGGCCGAAGCCGGGCTGAAGTATTTCCTCTTTGGCAGTACCGCCAGCGCTTTCACTCTCTTTGGACTGAGTTTCATTTATGGCATGGCGGGCACAACCAGTCTTACCGCCATCGCTGAAGGTCTTGCTGCGCAATCTCTCTCGCCCCTTTTGTTCGCCGGGATCGTCATGACCCTGGTCGGCTTCGCTTTCAAAATCGCAGCCGCGCCTTTTCATCTCTGGGCGCCCGATGCCTATCAAGGCGGGCCGGTTTCGAGCGCCGCCTTTATTGCATCGGGATCAAAAGTGGCCTCGTTCGTTGTCCTGGGAAAAATCGTGCTCATTGGATTTGGCCCGGTGCACGGTAGCGCCAACTGGCACGCCATGGTTGCCGGTTGGTCGCCGGTGCTAGCGGTGCTGGCTGCGTTCTCGATTCTCATCGGCAATCTGGTTGCCTTGGTCCAGACCAATCTGCGCCGGTTGCTCGCCTACTCCGCCGTTGCTCACGCCGGTTATACCTTGCTCGGAATAATTGCGGGCGGCCGCGAAGGATTTAGCGCGACGTTATTCTACACCACCATCTACGCCTTCACTCTGATTGGCGCGTTCGGTGTCGTCGCGCTGGTGCGCCGCGAAACCGGTGGTGACGATTTGCGAAACTTCGCCGGGCTGCGCGCACGTTCACCATTGCTCGCCGGGTGCATGGCGATATTCATGTTGTCCTTGGCTGGCCTTCCGCCGCTCGCCGGCTTCTTCGGCAAGTTCTATCTCTTCAGCGTCGCGTTTCGCGCCGGTGCCAACCATGGTCTTCTCTGGCTCGTGGCAATCGCGCTTTTTGGCAGTCTGATCTCCCTTTACTATTATCTCATCGTTTTAAAGGTAATTTTCCAAACCGAGGGCGCTGAAGCTCGTTCGCTCTCATCCCCGGCGCAGGACGGACTTTCCAAACTGACAATTGTGTTCGCCGCAGCCATCGTGCTCTTCCTAGGAATCGCGCCGCAATTCCTTGTCGCGCGAATCATTGCAGCGTTGCAGTAAATACGCCGCTCGACGCCCAAGTTACTCCACACCCTCAAGACTTGCGATAAAATCTTGACGGCTTAAAGCCGTCGAGTTGCGGACTGCTAAGGCTCGAAGGTGGTTAGGGATCTGCTAGCGTCGTGCATCCGAAATTCCGTGAGCGAAACTACAACGCCACTCCGGCTCGGAGTCGACCCGCGCTTTACCGATCGCGAACGTCAGCCGGGTCTCGATCTTCTCCGTGCTCTCGCCATCATCGTGGTGGTCATTTACCACGCCGCCCTTTTCGGTTTCAAATTGCCCGGTCGCGTGGATCGATTCGGCTGGATCGGGGTCGATCTATTCTTCGTTCTCAGTGGCTACCTGATTGGCGGGCAATTGCTGGCGCCGCTCGCGCGCGGTCGGCCAATCGACCTGTGGCGCTTCTTCGCCCGCCGGGCCTTGCGAATCATCCCGGCTTACTTCGTCATCCTTGGCGTTTATGCCTTTTTGCCGTCGTGGCGGGAGTACCCGGAAATGTCGCCCCTTTGGAAATTTGTCCTCTCGGTGCAAAACATTGGTCTGCATGGTGGCACCGCCTTTTCTCACGCCTGGTCGCTTGCAGTCGAAGACCAGTTCTATTTCCTCCTGCCCCTGATACTAATTCTCGTTAGCCGATGGTCTCGTGCTCGATTTATCATGCCATGCCTCATCGTTCTTGGCGGAATCGGACTGCGCGCGTTTCTTGCCCGGCAGAATTTGGCTGAAACCGGTGTCTCCTTCCGTGGCTTTCAAACCTGGATCTATTACCCGACTTGGACGCGGCTCGATCCTCTCGTCTTCGGTGTTGTCCTGGCTGGGATCGAAAAATTCCGTTCGCGATGGTGGCACCGCCTAATGAATCTTGCCCCCTGGCTCTTGCTGCCCGGGCTAGCCCTCATCGTTTACGCATTATATCTGGGCGAAGGCGATTATCTCACCGTCGCCGCCGCCATCTGGCAATTCCCGTTGATCGCTCTTGGAATGGCCGCGTTACTTGTTTGCGCTGTCAGTCCGCGGCTAATCTTACAGCGAGTAAAAATTCCCGGCGCCGCTTTTATCGCCAGTATCGCTTATAGCGCCTATCTCGTTCAAAAACTTGTCATTCACTTCGTCGCGCAATTCTGCGTAACTCACAATATCGTGCTCGCTTCCGCGGCCGCTCTTTCCGTCGTCGAATTATGCGTTTACGCCGTTGCCACGGTTCTGTTCCTGGCAGTGGAACGCCCCTTTCTCCAACTCCGTCACCGCGTCGCCCCGCGCCCTTCCCGGAGCTGATCTCTTGATCGTCCGATTTCCTCGGCGCCTGATCACTCGAATCGCCGTTTGCTTGTCGTAACATCAAGTATGGCAACGAGTGATTTGTTAATCATCGCCGCGAAACGTCTCCGCGACGCTGTTGCCGAAATGCGTTTCGCCGTGCCGGTCGCGCACGTTTACAACCCGCTCATCTACGCCTGGCGCGCGCATGAGATCTACCTGCGGCGCTACGGAAATAGCCCTAAGCGCGTGTTATTCCTCGGAATGAATCCCGGTCCGTTTGGTATGGCGCAAACCGGTGTCCCGTTCGGTCAAATCGCCGCCGTGCGCGATTGGCTGGGTATTCACGCAAGAATTGATCATGCACGGGACGAACATCCGAAGCGACCGGTGACGGGATTCGATTGCTTGCGCAGTGAAATTAGCGGCCAACGCTTGTGGGGATTGTTCGCGAAACGCTTTGGCTCTGCTGCAAAATTTTTCCAGGAACACATGGTGATGAATTATTGCCCACTGGCGTTTTGTGAGGCGAGCGGGCGCAATCGAACGCCGGACAAACTCCCCGCGAACGAGCGGACGCTACTGTTCGCCGCTTGTGATGATCATTTGCGGGAAGTTGTTCGCATCCTGGAACCCGAATGGCTCGTCGGCGTGGGTGATTTCGCTGGAAAGCGCGCGCGTGAAGTAATCGCCAATCCGCCGCCGCGCATCGGCCAGATTTTGCATCCGAGTCCGGCGTGCCCCGCTTCAAACAATAACTGGGCCGGCATCGCCACGACGCAATTGCGCGACCTCGGCGTCTGGAAATAAGAACCCCAAAAACACGAGAACTGGGATCCGCCAAATGATCAAGAAAGCGAATTTTGATCTCTGATTACCTGGCGGAATCGTCCCGCACCTGATAATTAAGCCGGCGCGACAAGAGCCAGCGTACGCCAAACATGTCGACGGTGGCGCGGAGGGCGCGATTGCCGAGGCCGTATTTGCTTTGGCCGAAACGACGCGGACGATGATTCACTGGAATCTCAACCAGCCGATATCCCGCTCCTTTCACCAATGCGGGGATGAAACGGTGCATGCCCTTGAATGGAACCAGCGCCCCGATGCAATCCCGTCGCATCGCCTTTAAGGTGCAACCAGTATCGCGAACACCGTCCCGTGTGAAACGGCTACGGACAGAATTCGCGACGCGACTGGTGATCCGCTTCAGCAACGTGTCCTTGCGCTGCGCGCGATATCCGCACACCAGATCGGCGCCCCGTGAAATTTCCGCCAGCAGTCGCGGAATATCGGCCGGGTCATTTTGCAAGTCGCCATCGATTAAGACCACGACCTCGCTGCGGACCGCCTGCAAACCAGCGAAAATAGCCGCGCTTTGTCCGGCATTCTTTTCGAAGTGCAGAACCCGGGTCCGCGGATTGGGTGCGATCCGGTCACCAGTTTCGTCCTGCGAACCATCGTCCACAAAAATGATTTCGTAATCGAGCCCGGTGAGCGCGTCCGCCAATTCGCGCTGCAACATCGCGACGCTCTGCTCTTCGTTGTAAAGCGGAACAACTACCGAGACGTCGCTCATAGCGGCAGCGTCCGATACCGCAGGCAAAGGTAAACGTCCCAGGCGCGAACAAGTCTTCCGAAACGGCGCACTTCGATCCGAGCGACACGATCAACCCCGGAAAAACCGGCCTGCAGATTGTGCGGAATTCTTTTGTGCCCGCCGTCCTGGATGTAGAGAGCGCTTCGTCCCGTAAATAAATTGACGCCGCCTTCTTCGGTATAGCTCTGGTCTTCCGGATTTGGCGTGCCGGGCGGGCGCTCGACAAATTCGTCATACCGCGGCCAGAACGAAAATTGATTCACCACGTCCTGGGACTCGACAATGTAACAAGGCGGGTGCCCTGGTCCTTCGCTGCGTTTATCGTGCAAATAGAAGGCGATCTCGGAGGCGCGATCACGTTCGTCCGCGATCAGGAAAAATTTCTTCTGCGTTTCTCGCTCGAACTGGATGCGAAAGTTTTCCAACGCGAGGGTCGCACTTCTCCAGCCGCGCATGCCATCAGACGGGTCGCGCCGCGTAATTTCAATCCCGACGCTCCGCAGCATGTCGCTATCCAAAGCCAGCATGCTCATGATTACTCCCAGGCCGAGGGCGCAACCGGCGAGAGATCGCCAGATTCGTTTTGTCTGCAAATGTGGCTGCCAGAAAGCGACCGCAAGCAGTGCAAAACTGGGGAAAGCAAGCGCGTCCCAGTTCGGCGCGGCGGCCTTATTGAGCGAGAGCAGGGCATAAAATGCGAACACCGGAAGGCCAAACCACATCAGAAAAAGCCGGCGCGGCTGCTGTTGCGAACGTTTCCACAATGCGATTACCGCGACGGCGAGGCCGAGAAAAAGCAGGGGCGAATAGACAAGAAAATGTTCCCCGATAAACGAGAGAAATTCCAGCGGATGAAAACCGACACCCTGGTTGACGCCGCCGCGCGATTTCAGATGCGCCACCGTCGCCCAGGCGCGTTCCTGGTTCCATCGCACCGGCGGCACACAAAACGCCGCGAAAATTAGCAGCATGAGGTAAAAACCGGGCCGTCGAAATTCCACCCGCAGCTTTGGGATGAGCGCGAGAACGACGATGATGGAGAGCAGCTCAAATACATTGGTGTATTTGCACAGGAACCCGAGACCGATAAGGACGCCGGTCAGAGGCCAGTGCCAGGAAAATTTCGGACTCTTCTCCACCACACACCAAAACGAAAACATGGCCGCGACCCAGAAAAAGAGCGAAAGCGGATCGATCGTCATGAGGAACGCGCCAAGGTTGAAAATCGGAGTCGCGTTTAATCCGATCACCGCCCCAAGCGCGGCTGCCGCGTTGAACATTCGGCGTCCCAAATAAAACAAAAGCAGGCTGGTTCCGGCGCCAAGCAATGGGCTGAAAAAGCGCACACCGAATTCGTTCGACCCAAAAATCATGGTGCTGGCGCGGATGGCGAAAGCCACTCCGGGGCCTTTGCTGAAATAAGCGGGCGCGAGTCGCTCCGACCACATCCAGTAATGCGCCTCGTCGAATTGCAGATCGGTCGTTCCCAGCAAGGCCAGACGCAGGCCGGTAATGGTGAGGACAAAAAGCCAGACCGCGCGCTCGATTTTCACGGTGCCGAAAGAGGGATTAGCCGTGGATGGCGGGCAGCGACTTCAGGAAGGCGGCGGGAGATGATTTTTTGCCAGATCAATTCACAAAAGCCGAGAATGAGCAATGTTTCCCCGGCGGCGAGAAAAAAAGTAGCGACGACGTCGCTCGGCCAATGCGCGCCGAGATAGATTCGCGAATAGGTCACGGCCGCAGCGACGATCCAATAGAATTTTCCCCAGCGTCGATAAAAAATCGTGCAGCAAATCGCGATCACCGTGTTGTTATTGGTATGGCCCGATGGAAAGGAAGCGCCGGAGCGGGCGCGTTCGGTTGCGGTTGAAACACGGACGTGCGGTTTCTTCAAAATGGTCAGAATCATGGGCCGCGTTTTTTCCAGCTCGATCATGCGCACGGTTTGCACCTGTTTCGGGCGCGGCCGTCCGATGGCGTGTTTAAGCGGATCAACCGCAGCATTGGAAAGACCGAGCGTGAGCGCGGTACAAAAGACGAATGCACGGCCGCGAAAACCGCCGAAGATGAGGAGCGCGACGGCTGCGATGAGAAAAAATGGCGTCCAGATTTCGGCGTAACTAATGAGCGGCATGAACAAATCGAACGCAGGGTTCGTCCATTGCTCGTTAATTAAATGAAAAATCTTTTCGTCCATTCGCTCGCGCCGCCAAGGACCGAGAATAAAAGCGCAAGACGAATGAAACAAGCGGCTCTCCTAGTCGCCCTGCTTTTGCCGGCTATTGCGGCGGCGCAACGTTTTCCCGATGCCACCGAATTACTGGCCAATGTGCGCCTGCGTCAATCCCAGCAGGAGATCGATTTGCGCGGGCAACTGCGGCAGGACGCAAAGATTGTGCCCTTTCATCTCGTGCAAAACGGGACGGTTGTTCGTTATATCTTTACTAATCCCGATGAGACCTTGCAGGTGCGAATCGGAGTTAATGATTCACGCCTGGATGAAATCAAACGCAGCGGTTCGGAAAAGATTACACAGCTGAACGAGCCGGTGCGCGGCACAGCCATCACCTACGAAGATCTGGCCCTGAAATTTCTTTACTGGCCGAACGCACACGTCATCGGCGCCGATTTCATTCGCACTCGCAACTGCTGGAAAATACAATTGCAGGCGCCTGGCACCGACTCGCAATACGGCTCGATTCTGTTGTGGGTCGACAAGGACAACGGCGCCCTCATGCGGATGGAGGGTTATGATTCCGCGGGAAAAATGATCAAACGCTTCGAAGTCGTTTCCGCGCAAAAAATCGAAAACCGCTGGTATCTAAAACAAATGCGTGTGGAGAGGATTGATCCGCAGTCAGGCCGTGTCACCGCGCGAACTTATCTTGAAATTAACAGGTAACTCTGTAGCTGCCCCGAACGCGTTCGGAGCAGAATTATCAAACCTCTGCGCCGGTGACGGCGGCAGCTACAACCTCATCCCGATCGAAAAAGCCAGTCCGGTTCAGACCGAAGGATTCCGTGGAAGTCTTAAAGTTTCGCAGCGGGATCCTCGACCCTCGCTCGCGATGACCAGTGCTTATAATAAGGCGCCGGCATCGCTTGCCCGAAGGGAATCTTGGGTTAAGCAAACCTTCCTATTGCGAGAAAGCTGGCGCTGGCAATTTCCTATTGCTTGGCGATTTCCGTAACGGCCTCAGCACAAAACGTTGCACCGGTGGTTACGACCCCGATTGCGCCATTCACGGTTTTTGCTGCGCGCCGGCGCGCTCGATTGATCTCACCACGATGTTTTCCGATGCACGGGCATCTTCACTATTGCGCCCGACGGACGGTACAAACCAGTCACGGTTGGCAATTTTCCGAACTACGTAAATTTCGGGCGGTATTTCGCGACCGACGCGACGTCGTGCAAGGCGGCGGATTTATCGGCACGGTCGATTCAGCCGAACCCGCCGTCCTGGTCACCCTTCCAATGGGAAATTACACTGCCATTGTCCGGGGAGTTGGGGCAATGCCTACCGGGCTCGCCCTACTCGAGACTTATCCGCAATAGGTCGGTTACTCTTTGGCGGCAGCCTGCACAATTTGGGCGAAGCTGCGGGGATCGAGGCTAGCGCCGCCGACCAGTGCCCCATCAATATCCGGTTGCGACATCAGCGCGCCCGCATTTTCCGGTTTCACGCTGCCGCCATACTGGATCCGAACGCGATCGGCCGTCGTCGCGTCCGACAACCTCGTAAGCGTTTTGCGAATAAATGCGTGTGCTTCCTGCGCCTGCTCGGGTGTAGCATTACGGCCGGTGCCGATAGCCCAGACCGGCTCGTAGGCGATGACAGTTTCGTGGAGATCTTTGCTGCTGACTCCGGCGAGGCTGCCGTGCAGTTGCAACGACAGAATTTTTTCCACACTGCCTCGCTCGCGCTGCTCCAGCGTTTCACCCACACAAACAATCGGGCGCAACGTCGCTTCTATCGCAGCCCGTACCTTTCGATTCACAATTTCGTCGGTTTCGTGAAACATCTGCCGCCGCTCGCTGTGACCCAGCACGACGTAACGGACAAAGAGATCGCGCAACATCGCCGCGGAAATTTCGCCGGTAAATGCGCCGCTATGCTCCCAATGCATGTTTTGCGCGCCAACTTTGATGTTCTGCGCCTTGTCCAGCGATTCCACCACCTTGGCGATCGCGGTAAACGGCGGCAAGATCACCACCTCGACCGCCGACATATCGCCAATTTCGAGCAGCAAATCTTTGACGAACTCAGCAGCCTCAGCCTGCAGCATGTTCATCTTCCAGTTCGCAGCGACGATTTTTTTTCTCATAGCAAGATAATGGTCATCCCGAGCGAAGCCGAGGGATCCCGTTGCGCAAGCTTAAAGGTAACTTTCTCGGGATCCCTAGCCTTTCGCCTCGGAATGAACTCATCTGTCCGTCAGCGCCGCCACCCCAGGCAATTCCTTTCCTTCCAATAATTCGAGCGTCGCGCCGCCGCCGGTAGAAATGAATGTCATTTTATCAGCCACACCCGCTTCCTTGACCGCGGTCACCGAGTCGCCACCGCCGATAATCGTTGTTGCATTCGATCGCGCCAGCGCGCGTGCGATCGCGAAAGTGCCCTTGGCGAAGTCGGGAATTTCAAAAACGCCGAGCGGCCCATTCCATAAAATTGTTTTTGCTATCGCGATCTCGCCTTCGAAAAGCGCGATCGTTTCCGGCCCGGCATCGAGATTTTGCCAGCCATCGGGAATCCCGTGATCGGGTGTAAGCCGGCCCGATTCCCGACAGGGTGCGCCCGCGCGAACCTCTTGCGCAATAACGGCGTCGACTGGTAACACCAGTTTTACGTCGCGCTTTTTTGCGAGTGCAAGTAGTTCGTTGGCCAGATCAACTTTGTCGGCCTCAACCCGGCTTGCCCCAATTGGAATTCCCTGCGCCTTGAAAAACGTGTTCGCCATCGCGCCGCAAATCAAAATCGTGTCGGCCTTTTCCATCAGCGCCTTCAGCACTCCGATCTTATCCGACACTTTCGCCCCGCCCATGATGACGACGAATGGTTTACCCGGGTGATCTAGTTCCTCGTGTAAATAGTGAAGCTCTTTTTCCATCAGCAAACCCATCGCCGATTTCGAGACAAACTTGGTGATCCCCGCGGTACTGGCGTGCGCGCGATGCGCCGCGCCGAAGGCGTCGTTCACATAAAGATCGCCGAGCCTTGCCAGCGCCTCGGAAAATTTTGGATCGTTCGCTTCTTCCCCCGGATGAAAACGCAGGTTCTCCAGCAGCGCTACGTCGCCCTCCTGCATGTGCGCCACAATTTTTCCCGGCACCTCGCCGATGGTGTCGTGACTGAAAATTACCGGCTGATTAATCAACGTGTGCAAATAATCAGCCACCGGTCGCAGGGTGTACTTGTCGACTCGTTTGCCTTTCGGCCGGCCAAGGTGCGACATCAAAATCGTTTTCGCACCATGCTCCCGCAGCCAATTGATCGTGGGCAGCGATGCGCGAATGCGGGTGTCGTCCGTGATCGCAATTTTACCGTCGCGCTCCTCTACCGGCACGTTGAAATCGACGCGTACCAGAACGCGTTTTCCGCGAACCTCAAGATCGCGCAGAGTTAATTTCATGGGTTTTCCTCGTGCTCATGCTCATGATCGGAACCATAGATTCCGATTTCCTCACCCAACAAATCTGCGCGTCTGGAAAACCTTTTGAGCATTCCAATGAGCATCTTAACAACGCGAACAAGTTGCTCTTTCGCCGGGATAATTCGCTCGGCGGCAATGAGCCTACGCACCGCCAGCACGTCAATACATGGCGCGTACTCCAGCGCCGAACCACCCGCGATCTCTAAAAATCTTGCGCGATCGGCATTAAAAAATTTGCCGTTACCCTCCGCAATATTGAGTGGGATGCTTGTCGACGCGCGGTCGAGCTGGTCCTTTGCTGAGGCCTTTACGGAAACCTCACTCAGGAGATCCCCAGCCCAGCCGCAAAAGGCGATTGCCTCCTGATATACATCAAGGCGTTCATGATCGAAGTACGTCTTCATAGCTCGATCATGAGTATGAGCAGGAACATGAGCAAGAGTTGCTATCCCCCCAGCATCTGGAGCAACTCCACGCAACGATTGCTGTAACCCCATTCGTTGTCGTACCAGCCGACCACCTTCACGAAGCGGTTGCCGAGCGTCAGCGTAAGTTTGCTGTCGAAGATGCAAGAATGCGGGTTGCCCACGATATCTTGTGAGACCAATGGTTCATCGCTGTATTCGAGCACGCCTTTGTAGCTCTTGTCAGATGCCGCTTCTTTAAATGCCGCGTTGATTGAATCCACCGTCGCATCCTTCTCCAGCACGGCCGTGAAATCAGTCACCGAACCGTCCGGCGTCGGAATACGAAAGGCGCCGCCGTTTAGTTTCCCTTTCAATTCTGGAATCACTTCACCGATCGCCTTCGCCGCGCCCGTGCTCGACGGAATAATGTTAATGGCAGCGGCACGGGCGCGTCGTAAATCTTCGTGTGGAAAATCGAGAATGCGCTGGTCGTTAGTATAACTGTGGATCGTGCTCATGAACCCATGCTGCACCCCGAATTTCTGGTGCAGGACCTTCGCCAGGGGTGCAAGACAGTTCGTCGTGCAGCTGGCATTGGAAACGATCGTGTCTTTCGCCGGGTCGTAAATGTCGTCGTTGATCCCGATGCAGATGGTAGCATCGGGATTTTTGGCCGGCGCGCTGATGAGCACGCGTTTGGCGCCTGCTTTGATATGCAATTCCGCCTTGTCCCGGCTGGTAAAAAATCCGGTCGATTCCAGCACGACTTCAACACCCAACTCTTTCCAGGGCAAATTCGCCGGGTCGCGTTCCTTGAGAATCCGAATCTTGTGACCGCGCACGATAATGTTCTGCTCATCGTAACTGATCTCGCCATCGAATTTCCCATGGACCGAATCCCATTTCAGCAAATGCGCGAGCGTGTGGGTGTCGGTCAGGTCATTGATTGCACGGACGCGTTTGACGTCGCTTTGTGACATGGCGCGAAGAACGTTGCGTCCGATGCGCCCGAAGCCGTTTATGCCGTAGTTTGCCATAATAAAGTATTTTCAGGGTTCACGATTTCCGAGAATGTCGGAATCGAGTGAGCGCAGAAAATAGAATGCGGAAACGACCGAGGCAATGGCGAAGTGGCGCCCTGGTTCTGGTGCTGTTTTCACTGTTTTGCGCTCAACCCGGCTGCGCGCGAGCGACCGGTCCGTCGCAAATGAAAACCATCGTTGTCTTTGGCGATAGTTTATCAGAAGGCGTTGCCATCACTCCGCGGCAAGCCTGGCCAATGCTGCTAGTCGAGGAATTGCGCCCGATCGGTCCAAATTTTCGGGTGATCAATGCCAGTGCCAGCGGAGGCACCACGGAGGGCGGGCTGCGCCGTCTTCCACCGCACCTCGAGCATCCCATCGATATTTTTATCCTCGAGCTTGGGATCAACGATGCCTTCAACGGCATTCCGCTCGATCAGACCAGCGCAAATTTGCAGTCGATTATCGATCAGGTGAAGGCGCGCAATCCGAATACGTCGATCGTAATTGTGGGGATTCAGTTTCCGATCGCAGCACCAGACAGTGAATATGCGGCCGCGTTTGTAAAAATGTTTGGTGAACTGGCCGCAAAAAATCACGCTGCGCTGGTGCCGAATTTGCTCGAAGGCGTTGTCGGCGATCCCAAACTGAACCTACCCGATGGCATTCATCCGAATGCCCCCGGACATAAAATTCTGGTGGAAAATGTCTGGCGCGTGCTTGAACCGATCGCGCGGGAGGCCGCGTCCAAATAAGCGACGACCACTTCCGCGCACTCTATCCGCCTCTTTTGTCATGTCGAGCGAAGTCGAGACATCTCTTACTGTGCGTCGGCAAAAAATTAGAGATTCCTCGACTGCGCTCGGAATGACAAGAGAGTGTTCGCCCAGACAAATCTGCATTGTGGCGGCGGCTTTGCCGCACTAGCTACTTTAAGACGGACACTGGCGCGGCGCCTCCCGACGCGTAAATTGACGGATGGTCCAACCACTCAATCCGCAGCATCTCGATCCGGCCGACCCGCATTATTCGCACAGCCCAGATGAACCGGTGCTGGAGCGAATCGCGATCGCGACAGAAGGCGAAGATTGCGATGAATGCGTCCGCAAATTGCGAGAACCGCTCATGCGCATCCCAGGAGTGTGCGACGTCCGGGTAAATACAAGGCGTGAGCGAGTGATCGTAACCTTTGATGCCCGAAAAACCCACCCGCCTGATCTGCACGACGCGATCTTGGCCAGCGGTTACAAACCAGGGGCGATCGCGGATGACTGAAAGCACCAGCTGGCTGGCGCACGTCCAAGACGCTTCGCGAATTTCGGGGCGCCAGCTTTTGGAGTGCGGGAGGCCCTCTGCCGCTTTTGTCATCCCGAGCGGAGCACGGGACCTCGCCGATGTAGCGGCCTCCGGATTTTCATGAGATTCCTCGCCCGTTCAGAGCCTGGTTCGCGTGAGAATCTCCCAATTGGCCGAGGTCATTCCTGGCTTGTGTGATTTCCGAACCAAAGTGAGGTCCCTCGCTTGCGCTCGGGATGACAAAATTGCTACCACACACTCGAGTTAAGACACCGACTCGCCCTAGCATCCACGGTCTGAGGATATATTGACCGCCCAGCGCCGCTTTATCTCGTTCAACGTTGGGCGCTGGACCGTTGAGCGTTGGGCGTTTTCTTTTATATGACTGCCGGCTGCTGCTGGGTCAGGCAATGAAACGTACCCAGGCCCCAGATTAATTCGCGGCAATCGATTCCGACCACTTTGCGATCCGGAAATAATTTTTGCAGCGTTTCGCGCGCCGGTTCGTCCATCGGATCGGCGAACATTGGCAGCAAAACGCAATTGTTAGCGATGTAGAAATTGGCGTAGCTCGCTGGAAGAACCAAATCCTCGCGCACAATTCTCCTCGGCATCGGCAGCTCGAAAACTTCCAGCGGATCGCCCCCGATTTTCATCGAACGCAAGCGCGCAAGGTTTTCCTGCAACGCCTGATAGTTCGGATTATCGTGCCTTTCCTCCACCACCGTTACGACGACGCGCTCGCGAACAAAACGCGCCAGATCATCGATGTGACCATCGGTGTCGTCGCCTTCGATGCCTCGGCCCAGCCAGAGAACCTCCCGCACCCCCAGATAATTGCGCAGTCGTTGTTCGATCTCATCGCGCTTCAAATTCGGATTACGATTTTCGTTGAGGAGGCACGATTCACTCGTGAGCAGTGCGCCCGCGCCGTTTACTTCAATCGAGCCGCCTTCCAAAATCATGCGCGGATAAAAAACCGGAACATCCAGAATTTCGCCGATACGGGTCGGAACAACTTCATCGAGGTCGCAGGGCGGATATTTCCCGCCCCAGGCATTGTAATCCCAATCCACGATGGCAAGACGAGGTTGCTTATTTCTCGTTAGAAAAATCGGGCCGTGATCACGGCACCATGGTTCGTTAGTGGGAATGCGCTGAAAAGTGATGCGCGCAGGATCAAGATCGCGCAGCACTTCTATCGCTTCCGCTTCGTGCGCGCCGTTACAAACGTTAATGCAAACGCGTTCGGATTCGATCAGCGCTGCGACCATCGCGCGCAACGCCGGCAACACCCGATCGAATGATCCGGGGAAGCTAATTCCCTCCCGCCGCGGCCAGGAGAGCCATGTGGCTTCGTGCCGCTCCCATTCGGCTGGCATTCGGTAGCCAAGCTCGGCCGGCGTTCGTTCCTTCATGCGCGATAACAGCATCGAAACGTTGCACAGGCAATCGGCCCCGCGAAAATTTTAATCTGTAGCGGCAGCCGTGTCGGCCGCATTCTGTTTTGGAGGGATGCGCTTCCGCGCGTCCACCGCCAAAAAGTGCGATTCAATCTGGGGAGCGCACGCGCCTCGCGTGCTCTCCGGCAGAACCAAGTTCACGATGGCGAGGGCGCGTGCGCTCCCCAATCCAAATCACAGGTCCCGCTCGCTAATTATCCGCTGTGAAGTAAGTTGTGCGTTGATCGCAAATGGAAAAGCCGGGTGAAACCGCGGGCACAGTTTTAGTCGCTGTGCCGAGCGGCAAGGGTTTAAGGTCGACGCTGGCGAAGCAGGGCTTCCGCGTGCGGGCCTGCAAGAATTTCGCTGAGCTGATCAAGCGCTTTGATCGCTCCACCGACGCCATTGTTCTTGCGCAAGCAACGCTGGTCTCATCGAAAACGAAAATCTTGGCCAAGGCTCTCGCCACGCAATCGCCCTGGTCGGACGTGCCGGTCATTCTTTTGGCAAAGGCCGGGAGCGGCGCAAAGAAGGCGAGGCAGTGTGCGCTTGAAATCCTTGGCGATGCCAACGTGCTTGTCCTTCCACCTCCGTTCCGAATAGTCGCACTGGTGACCACCTTGCGAGCGGCGGCGCGAAGACGCCGGCACCAACGCGCAGCGCTACACGCCATCCGCGATTTGCTCGAACAACGCGAAGCCGCCCTCGCCAGCATCAGCGATGCTTTTTCCGTCCTCGATCGCGATTGGCGCTACACTTACGTGAACAAGCGCGTCCTCGAATTGACGGGAAAGCAGAGAGAGGAACTGATCGGCCATGTGATTTGGGAAATTTTTCCCGAAGCGGTCGGTACCGAATTCTATCAGCGCTGTCATCGCGCCGTGGAAACGCAGCAATCTGATCAGTTCGAAGTCTTTTACAAACCGTGGGGACGCTGGGTCGATACGCGCATTTATCCCAGTAGCGATGGTCTCACGATTTATCGCGCCGATATCAGCGAAATGATGGAGCAGCAAAGACGGTTGCGGGAAAATGAGCAGCGCCTTTACGTTGCGGAAGAACGAATCCGTCTCGCCTTGCAAGCGGCCGACGTTGGCACCTTCGATTATTACCCCGCCGTCGGCGTGATTCGTTGGTCCGACCGTTGCAATGATTTATTCGGTCTGCCTGCCGGCACCAAGCCAGATTACCTCACCTACCTCAACGCCATTCATCCGGATGACCGCCATATCATTCACGAGACGATGCGCGAGGTTTTAAGTCCGGGCAGTAGTGGCCACTACGAAATCCAGTATCGTGCCCGCGACGTTGTTAATTCACGAGAACGTTGGCTGGCGGAAAAGGGACGTGTTCTGCTCGACGACGCCGGCCGGCCGGCGCGATTCCTCGGCACCATTCTCGAAATCACAGAACGCAAACACGCGGAGGACGCACTAAAAAAAGCGAAACAAGATGCGGAGGAGGCGAACCGCGCCAAGGACCAGTTCCTCGCCATGCTCTCCCACGAATTGCGCACCCCGCTTACGCCCGTCCTCATGACCATTGCTTCGCTTCAGCGTAATCATGACATTCCAGATAGCGCGCGGCGGGATCTGGATGTGCTCCGGCGCAACATCGAGCTCGAAGCGCTCCTCATCGACGACCTCCTCGATCTCACCCGCATCGCCCATGGCAAACTCGAGCTGCGCAACGATGCCATCGATGTGCACGCATCGCTTAGTTACGCGCTCGGCGTTTCGGCCAGCGATTTAAACGAGAAGCAGATAAATATTCAGCAAGATCTCGCGGCCAAGGAACATCATTGCTGGGCCGATGCCGCCCGATTGCAGCAGGTTTTTTGGAACATCATTAAGAATGCGGTCAAATTCACTCCCGCTCGCGGCCAGGTCAGCATCAGCACGCGCAACGACGCCGAGCACTACATCATTATCGATTTCACCGATACCGGGATCGGGATTAATTCCGAATTGCAGCCGCGCATCTTCGACGCCTTCGAACAAGGTGGAAAGGGCATGACCAATCGCTACGGCGGACTCGGTCTCGGCCTCGCCATTTCCAAGCGCGTTATCGATTTACATGGCGGCAAAATTTCGGTGCAAAGCGGAGGCCAAGGCACGGGCGCCACTTTCACCATCAAACTGAAAGCGATGGAAACGTCGTTACTCGAAGGCCCGGCTTATCCGCTTGATGGCGACGGTAGCGCCAGGGACCGCGCGGAAATCTTGCTGGTGGAAGATCATGAGGATACCGCGCGGGCCTTGCGCCGGATGCTGGAAAATGCGGGGTATCAGGTCGGGTACGCATCGACTCTCGCCAGCGCGCGCGATCTGGCGGCGAAACGCCATTTTCAACTGGTGATCAGCGATCTCGGTTTACCTGATGGCAGTGGCCTGGATTTGATGGGGGAACTGGGTGATTCCGGTCAGTTGCGTGGAATTGCTCTTAGCGGTTTCGGATCGGAGAGTGACGTCGCCGCGGCCAAAGCGGCGGGCTTCGCGGCGCACTTCACCAAGCCGGTCGATTGGGAGCGCTTGCGGCATGCCATCCATCGGCTACTCGGCGGTCGCGAGGCAAGTTCTACGTCGCCCACCTAACAATACTTTCGACCCTTGCTCCTGTAGAGGCAGGCGTGTCGCCTGCACTTCCGCCAATCGGCGGTTAATGGAGGCTAATAATAATGCGGCTTTCGCCGCCTTGCGTTGGCATCGAGGTCCGAGCCGGACTGGCACGACTGCTCGATCCACCCGGCGCCACCCTGCGACTGAATAATCGCGCAATCGCCAGTCCGGCATCGGACAAAAAAACGTTCACCGGGCCGGCCGCGTGTCAGGCGGATTATTGAATCCGTCCGGTGGGGCGCGTAACCGACCCAGGAACAAATCCGTTCTCGCACAATCAGAAAACGAACTCAATCACAATTTCGCGAGCCGCAATAAAATTCGCCTTAAAATTTTGAAAAAACATCAGCGCATGCCCCTGACCTCTGACCTCCGTCCTCTGATTTCTCCCTCCTCCCTGCTCAACGTTAGCCTTTCAGTGTTTCAGCTTTTACATAACGTCCCCTCATGCCGAAAAAACGCCGCCCTTCCCCATCCGCCAGTCCGGCTCGGACCAGAAAAATCAAACGCTACGGCTGGATCCCCGATATCCCCGACCAGCGCGATTATCTTTACGCCGCGCCGCCGGCCTTTCTCCGCGCCTTACCGGCCAGGATCGATCTGCGCAAACAATGCCCGCCCGTTTACGATCAGGGCCAGTTGGGAAGTTGCACCTCCAATGCCATTGGCGGCGCCATCGAGTTCGACCAGATGAAAGAGAAGCTCCCGCAGATCTTCATCCCATCGCGTCTCTTCATCTATTACAACGAGCGCGTCATCGAAGGTACCGTCAACACCGACGCCGGCGCCATGCTCCGCGACGGGATCAAGACCGTGGCCAAACAAGGTGTCTGTCCCGAGCCAATGTGGCCGTATCTTATTGCCAGGTTCAAAACCAAACCCTCCGCTGCCTGCTACGCGGAAGGGGCGAAGCATACCGCCGTGAGCTATCAACGATTGGTTCAATCGCTCTCACAAATGCAAGGCTGCCTGGCCTCGGGTTATCCTTTCGTCTTTGGCTTCACTGTTTACGAAAGCTTCGAAACTAACACGGTAGCCCGCACCGGCCATGTTCCAATGCCTGCCTCAGGCGAGCACGTCCTCGGTGGTCACGCCGTCTGCGCTGTCGGCTACGATCTCAAGCGCCGCTGGTTCGTTTGCCGGAATAGTTGGGGAACAAGCTGGGGTATGCGCGGCTACTTCACCATCCCTTTTGCCTACCTGACGGATCTTGATTTATCAGCAGATTTTTGGACTATTCGAATAGTAGAATAATCCTCCTTGTCGCGCCGTAGATCGCCGCGGCGACGAAACCGGGTCCGGCGAATTCTGGACAAATTAGAGTTGTAGAGGCGCTTGTCCAAGCGCCTTAGTTCGAGGTTTGATCTGAAATCTGAAGAGGCAGGCGTGTCGCCTGCATCCTCCAACAAACTAAGAATAGATAACAGTTAACAGATAACAGAGAACAGATAACGCCGCGCTTCGCAGGGTCCGCTCATGCCCCGCCGCGTGAGGCGGAGCCTTTTACGCGGCTCGATTCTCCTTTCTTGTCATCCTGCTTGCCCCGCCGTAGCTGAGGCGAAGGCGGGAGCGAAGTCGTAGGATCTCTAACCATTCAATTCCCCTTCCTGTTGGAATTCTACCGATCGATGATAGCTGGGTGCCTGTAGAGGCAGGCGTGCCTGGCGCGTCCGTAGCCTTGGGCGGAGGCGGCTCGCCTGCACCGATAACTGATAACCAATAACTCGAAGCTTGCTTCGCCGTTCAGTATTCGCGTTCGACGTTCCCTTTTCCTCTTCATTTCCCTCTTCATGCTCGTGCTCATGCTCGCTCCCTCGCCGCGTGAGGCGCAGCCTTTTACGCGGACAACGCGGCGCTGTCGCGCCGTCCGCGCCGTCCGCTCCTTGCCCCTTGCTCCCAGCTCCGGGCCTCTGATACCATCGCCGCCAGTGCGCGGCCTTTGTCGAAAAGAGCGAACTGACCACGGGCGGCAGCCTGCCCTTTATCCTGTCTCCCTCCTGTTCCTATTCCTATTCCTAATCCTCTTCTTGACCCCTCGCTCCCTTGCTCCCTGCTCCGCGCTCTGATCACGTCCTCAACCGGCCAGGTCTTGGCATCCATAGTCCCTTGGACGTCGATGAACCACCTATTTCTCTCTGATATCGCGCCCGGAACAGACGACAAAATGTTCGCAATTAAATACGAAATTTCGTATATATCTCGTTAGGTAGTCCTCGCCGTCATGACGCTTCGTTACGAAACAACCATGCAGATGTCGACGCGTGGTATCGCCACTACCTCAAGTTGCCCGAAGTCGCGCCTGGCCTCCGCCTCCAGAGCTTGGCGAGCGCGATGTCCAGCGGTGCGATTGTCTTCGTGCTAATGCTCGCCCTGAGCAAAGACGTTACGGCGGCGTCGATCGTTGGTGGCTTGATCTTCCTCGTGGTATGGGCCCTCGTCGGCGCTGCAATTAGAGGGGAAATGCTCAAGCGCGCGAAGAGGGCTGTAGCCGGAGACCTCACAACTCCGGCCTTAGGCGCTCACACGTTGGAGATTACCCCCTCGAAGATCACTGAGACGTGTCCGCATCACAAGTTGTCCACTGGCTGGGATGCTGCTGAGAGGGTTTCCCAGTCGGACACACACCTGTTCGTGCTACTACGTGGTCTCAGCGCGATCATTATTCCTACTACCGCATTCCCTTCCGGCGAAGCACGCTCTGATTTTACTCGCGAGGTTCAACATTATATTGCAGCTCACTCCAGTGTTGCTTCAAACCGCACTACCTAACCATGCGATGGAGCGAACGGCGGACTGCCCGTCCGCTCCGCTTCTGAGATGATTTCCACACTCTCACTCCGAGCGAAGCGCGCTCTCGCCCGCCGTCGCTCATCTTGTTCTCGTTAGATGCTAATGCGCGTCGTTGCCGTCATGTTATTGCTGTCCGCGGGCATCGCTGCTGAGGCGATGTCATACTCGTTTGTTTCTAAGGCGAGCGGGCGACTGGGCCGGCCGATCCGCTTTGAGTTTTACCGTGATTCGACCACACGTCCGAAGACCGACATCAAGTCATTCACCGTTTCTACGCGGACCGCCGACGACCGGTGGAAGGCGATGTGGTCCATCTTGGGCGGCCGTGGTCTGACACAGCCGATCGAGTACGGAGTTACGCCTCCTGGTTTTACCACGATGATTCAACCGCAGAAGCTCATTCCCGGTCGCGTTTACGCCGGGTTCGCTTCCGATGGACACGGGGGCTCATCGGGCGTGACCTTCGGATTCGATAAAGACGGGACGATGATCTTCCCGGATTCATTCGATGAATGAGTGGCAAATGAAAGCATCTAACCAATCGATGAAGCCAACGGCCCCATTGCGAAGTAAGCTCAGCGTGTTTGCCACGACACCCTGCCGTGGCTTATCTCTGTCTCGTTAGATGACGGCCAGCTCCGTAATCGAATACTATCGCCAATTTGCTTTCGTCAGTTCAGTTCTGGCGGGGTTTGCCTTCAGTTTCTACGGAGTCTTGCTTTCGGCGTCGGCGCAACATCGAGCTACAAACCTGGCAGCACTTCTGGCGGTCATGGCCTCTATTGCATTTTTGCTCGTTACCTTAGGAATGACTTTCGCTGCAGCGATCGCTGCTAGTCTGCCCAACGACGGCACGATGCCTTCATCCGTTCTTGCGCAACAGACGCCGCTTTCTTTTTCTTTTCTTGTTGGGATTGCGCTTTTGTTCGGGGCCTTTGGTCTTGGGGGATGGATTCGGTCACGCTCGTTGGGTATCGCCACGACTGCCATTGCCGCCCTAGGTCTGGTCGGTGCTGTGGCTGTCCTCATTCCTTACCTTCATTAAACCGATCCCGCGTAAGGCATCTAACCAGTCAATGAAGCCAACGGCCCCATTGCGATGCAACATCGGCGTGTTTGCCACGACACCCTGCCGTGGCTTATCTGTTTCTCGTTAGGCCTATGCGCGCAATCCGGAACATAATTTTCTTCACGGTGCTTCTGGCCTCGATATGCCCGTCTCAAGCGAGCCTCCCGCCCGTAACGGTGAAATACGATGCCGCCGAGGACAGCAGTTGTTCTGGCAGTTCGGTCAAAACGGAATGGAAAGCAGAATTACTCTCGCGAGAACCGGAGTTCGTAAGCTTGTGGGAATCGGAAGGCCCACGCCTGGTGGCGGCAACGGAATCGATTTCAGGCAAGGACTTTCCGTCACAGAAAATCACTGCCCGGCTCACGCTTTGCAACCTTCCTTCCGAATCGTTTCCGGAAAGTGGCCGGGTGACGATTAACATGCGATATGCGCTGAGGAGCTTCACGCCGGAGCCGGTGTCGATACGCTACAAGGTCAACACCCTTTTTCACGAGCTTCTCCACATCTTTCTTCAGCGATATCCCGTCGCGAACTCGGCTCTGCTGAAAGAGCACGCTTCAGAGGACGAAAGAGTGCGCGATCATCTGCACCTGCTGGCGCTGCAAAAAGCAGTGCTTCTTAAGGTTGATCAAGCCGACACACTGAAAGAGGTGATCGCAGTAGATAGTGCGCTTCCGGGTGGCTACTACAAACGAGCGTGGGAACTCGTCAACTCAACCGATAAGGAATATCTGAAGTATGTGGCCGAACTCTCGAAGTAGCCCTAACCAGGCGATGCAGCGAACCGCGCCCCAGCCTGTTTCCGCGCTGAGAAGTAGCTACAACCTTCAGCTTGCAGCCACGCGCGCGCTCGGGCGCGGTTGCTGATCTTGTGATTCGTTAGGTCTATGCGCGTGTCGTGAAACCGTTCTTCGCAGCACTCACAGGCACAGCCGTTGCGTACATTGTCATCGCGCTCATCGTGCTGAAGCTGATTGCTCGCCGCGTCGTCAGCGCTTCTTGGATTCCGCTGTTCGATGGCGTCGTTTCGGTCCTGCTGGGAACGACGTCGCTGGGCTTCCTGAATCCCGCCGGCGTTCCGGTCGTCGGTTTGGCTTTCGCAGCTGCTGGTCTCACTTGCGAGTCGCGAGCGAACAAGCGTATTTTCGTCTTCATTTTTCTCGCTGCCGGAGCGGCACTGTGCGGATATGCTACGTATATTTCACTCAGCCACGCCGGTCGTGATTAACCCCAAAAGACCTAACCAACCGCTGGAGCGAACCGCTGGCCGGCGCGTTGTCTCACTATGAATCTTACCGACATCTTCACCGACGAGAGCGAGAAGCCGTTACCAAAACCCAACGCAGTTCGTCGCCTTAGCGGCGATGAGGGCCCGTGGAATCCTGAGCACGTGCGCGGTATTATCTGCAATCCATGCTACGCTGGGGTAGGACCTTATCCCGGGCTCGTTCCCGAAGCAGCATGGGTACACGCGGCCGCACGCACAATCCAGGAGGACGGAGCAGAACAGTTTCTCGTTAATATGCTCCAGATGCTTCGCGAGTCGTTCGAGCATGCGCATCTCCAATTTGGTGAGGCCGAAGACGAGTAAACCATGCGCCTCCAAAGACCTAACCAAACGCTGCTGTTTCGATCATTCGACAGGTTCACGGCCTGCGGCAGGCGGCAGCTTGCCGAGGCGCGTGAGCTTGGTCTCGTTAGTGACCGCCATGACATTCATTGACACGAACCATCTTAACATAAAGGAGCCGCGAGCAGGGTGGAAAGGCCGATTCTTTCATTCCCAAAACATGACGTTCGCGTACTATGCTGTCGCAGCGGGTGCGTGGATTCATGAGCATTCGCATCCAAACGACGAAGTCTGGAACGTCATCGATGGCGAGCTTGAGATCAAAATCGCCGCTGAGACTCAGGTGGCTGGTCCTGGATGCGCGGTGGTCGTTCCTCCAGACACTGTTCACTCAGTAAACGCCCTCACTGACGTCCGAGCTATCGTCGTCGATTTTCCAAAGCGATACTCCATCGGGGGCACAGAGCTTTAGATTATGGATGCCGCTCCGGTCCACTTGCCCCAATGTCTTCAGCGGTTGTGACGGCATTCACGGACCCTGTGATGTGGTTTTCACCATTCAATAAGGGCTCATGACCTGCGACAGGACAACGCCCCTAGCTTACCGAGGAGCGACACCGGTTAGCTCGCTTGTTTCATCCCGTTTTTTGACTAATAGAACATTCAGAGTTTGTCAGCCGCTGCTGGCCTTGTTAGGCCGCTGAACAATCTCACAACAGCAATGCACACATCGCTACCAACCAAAACCATGAAATCCAAGTTCTCCATTCTGACTGCCGCCGTCGCAGCCATCCTGCTATCCCTTCCGTTGGGCACGATCGCCAAAGAGCCGGAACACGCCGATGCTCCAAAAGTATCGCCGGCTGACGCGCTCGCGCGCCTGAAGGCTGGCAACCAGCGCTTTGTCGCTGGGAAGCTCCAGCATCCGCATCAGGACTCCAAGCGCCGGGCGGAACTGGCGAAGGGCCAGCGGCCGTTCGCGATTGTCCTCGGCTGCGCGGATTCCCGCACTTCGCCGGAGGTGCTTTTCGACCAGGGTCTGGGCGATTTATTTGTGGTTCGCGTGGCGGGCAATGTTCTCGACGATCACACCCTTGCCAGCATCGAGTATGCGGTCGAGCACCTGGGCGCTCAGCTCATCGTGGTTCTGGGCCACCAGCGCTGCGGCGCGGTGCAGGCGGCTAAGGAAACTATCGATTCAAACGCTGAAGCGCCCGCGCACCTCAACTCCCTCGTCACCGCCATCCAGCCCGCGGTGGAGGCTACTCGTGGGGCGGACTTGGAAGCGACCGTCAAAGCGAACGTAGATAATGTGGTAGAGGGGTTGCGCTCCTCCGAACCTGTGCTGAAGAAGGAGGTTGAGACCGGAGCGATTAACGTGGTAGGCGCTTATTACAACCTGGATACTGCCACCGTATCTTTTACCGAAAAAAAGAAAGAGTAGCTATTTCGTCGAGGCACCGAAGTGCGAGCTCTGTTGGCGTTGCGCGCGAGGGCGTTTCCGATCTCCGAAAGGCGCCATTGGTTTTTAACCTTGCCCGATCTCCTGCCGTACAGGCTGCTTCGCCCGGAATTGTTTGAGACGCGCCTGAAACTTGGGGCGGAGCGCCTCATCGGCGGACAGGAGGGAGAGGGCTTTTAGCTGATAGCGTTCGGCTTCAGCAAAGTTACCGGCCTCGGCGTGCGCCGCCGCCAGGGTGTCGATTTGATCGGCATCCTTCCATTTATCTAACTGGCAAGCCCGCGAAGCCAGTTCGACCGCTTCTTTCCCGTTGCGAAAAGATGCATCGGGACAGGTCGCGCGAAACCAGGCAGCGTTATTCAGCACGTCGGCGTCGTGCGGAGCGACTCGCACTGCGGCGACGAAGTCGTCTTGCGCTCGTTTGAATTGACCCAGATGAAAATAAGCATTCCCGCGCTCGGCTCTACGTCGCCCGAAACCGCGATCATCCTGTCGTAGGTCAATCGCACGTGTCATGGCATCGATCGCTTCTTTGTAGCGATTTGTCAGATTGTAGATAACGCCGGCGTCGTAGTAGCCAAGATCAAGCGTCGGTTGGATCCGAATTACCTCGAGAAAATCATTTAGAGCTTCATCGCGGCGGCCGAGATGTTTGTAAGCCAACCCGCGAAAGCGGTAGGCTAATGCAACTTTAATAACTTCCCCGCGTTCGTCTTCTATCGCGAGAGTTAACAATTTAACCGCCTCCCTGTAGCTCTGACTCACTTCAGCGTAGATGCCGCGGCCGAGATTGCTGTCCACGTCGATCGGGACCCCCTTGGTACCGGTGCGATCGCTTGACGTCCGAGCCGGACTGGCGGGACTTGTCGGCCGTGACGTATCTGGCGCCCTCATCGGGGGATTAAGCACTCCAGGCTTGGCCATGCCTTGCCCATGCGCGTTGCCCGCGAAAACTGCCAGGCTAAGAATGAGCAACCACGGCGCCCTCACCCCTATTTATTACGGCAAATTTCTGCCGCCGCCAGCGACCGCGGGACTGGTTCGCCTGCGCGCTAGTTTTACCAATTTAGGGAGACGAAACTGGCGGAGTCGACGGAAGTAGGGCTTTTTTCTACGCGCCACTATGCTTAATTGAAGGTTTGCCATGGCTAGTTCTGCGAAGAAATCGGAAACAAGTTTCGAAACGGCCATGGAGCGGCTGGAAAAAATCGTGGAGGAGATGGAATCAGGGAAAATGTTGCTGGAAGATTTGTTGGTGCGTTATGAGGAGGGAATGAAACTGGTGAAGGTTTGCCAGGACCGTCTCGCCCACGCCGAGCAGAAGATCCAAATCATCACCCGCGATCATGCCGGCAAAACGTCGGTGAAAGATTTTGCCGCGGCGGAATCGCCAATTGCCGCGGCTATTACAGATTCAATGGAGGAAAAGGATAACGATGACGTCAGACTCTTCTAAAAACGGGACGCGACTGCTCGACGGCGTTCGCGGACCGGCGGATGTAAAAGCAATCCGCGAGCAAGATTTGCCGCAGCTTGCCCAGGAAGTGCGCGAGGAGCTGATCAAAGTCCTCTCGCAGACCGGAGGCCATCTTGGGCCCAATCTCGGCGTGGTCGAATTGACCATCGCGCTGCATCGCGTTTTCGATACTCCGAGGGACCGCTTCGTTTTCGATGTCAGCCACCAGGGTTACGTCCACAAAATGTTTACCGGCCGTCTCGATCGCATCGGGACGATGCGGCAATACCAGGGGTTAAACGGATTTCTGTTGCGCACGGAAAGCGAACACGATTGCTACGGAGCGGGACACGCCGGCACGGCCTTATCGGCCGGGCTGGGGATGGCAGTGGGACGCGATTTGCGCGGCGCTGACGATCAACACGTGGTGGTAGTGGCGGGCGACGCCGCTTTCACCTGCGGGATCAGTTACGAAGCGCTGAACAACGCCAAATCGCAGACAAAGCGTTTCATCGTTGTGCTGAACGACAACGAATGGTCGATCGCCAAAAATGTCGGCGCTATCGCTTCCTATTTCAATGCCATTACCACTCATCCGATGTACGCGGGGCTTCACGAAAAAGCGCACCGTTTTATCAAAGCGGTCGCGGGCAGAGGCGCGGTGCATCTCGCCCACAAGTTTGAGGAAGGGGTCAAAAATTTGCTCGTGCCGAGCGTGATTTTCGAAGAACTCGGCCTGCGTTATTATGGGCCGATCGATGGGCACGATATTCCGTTGCTGATCAAAACGTTCGAGTTTTTGAAAACGCAGGAAGAACCGGTGCTGCTGCACATCCTAACGAAAAAAGGGAAAGGATACGAGCCGGCCATTGCCAAGCCAGACAAGTTCCACGGGCTGGGCAAATACAAACTCGAGACCGGAGAAACCGCGCCGACGCCGACGCCGACCTACTCGGAAATTATCGGTAAAACCTTGGCCAAATTCGCCGATTCCAACAAGAACATCGTTGCCATCACCGCGGCGATGCCGAGCGGCACGGGGCTCGGATTTTTTCAAGCGGCGCATCCCGACCGCTATTACGATGTCGGCATCGCGGAAGAACATGCTGCGCTGTTTGCCTGTGGCCTGGCCACGCAGGGATTGAAACCGTTCCTCGCGATTTATTCGACTTTCTTCCAACGCGCCTACGACATGGCGATTCACGACATGGCGATTCAGAAACTAAACGTCGCGCTTTGCATGGACCGCGCCGGATTGAGCGGGGACGACGGACCAACTCATCACGGTTTGTTCGATATCGGTTATCTCCGGCATATCCCAAATTGGGTGCACATGCAGCCGAAGGACGAAGATGAATTCGTGGACATGCTTTGGACGATGGCGAACTACAACGCCGGTCCGATTGCAATCCGTTATCCGCGCGGAGCGGGCATGGGCGCGAAACCGAAGCCTGAACCGAAACTGCTCGAGATCGGAAAAGCCGAAGTGGTGCAGCATGGGCGAGAGGTTGCGATTTTCGGACTCGGCAACATGTTCGAAGTCGCGGAGGAAGCAGCCAAGAAACTGGAGGAAAAGGGAATTTCGGTTGCGCTCATTAACCCGCGCTGGATCAAACCGCTCGACACCGGGACGCTGGAATTTTTTGCCCGCAGCGTGGAAGTCGTTTGCACGATCGAAGACCACGTTTTGCACAACGGCTTTGGCTGCGCGGTGATGGAGCATTTGTATTCGCAGGGAATTCATACGCCGATGGTGCGGATCGGCTGGCCCGATGAATTCATCGAGCACGGCAGCGTTCCAATTCTGCGCCAGAAACATGGCATTACCGCCGACGCGCTGGTGGAAAAAGTGCTGCCGCTTTTGCGCAAGAAACCGGCGGCGAAATCGAGCGCGGCTTAGCGCACCGAGTCCGAGAAGAGAGGGTAGTTGCCGATATGGCTATTGTGCCATATCGTGGATAGCCGTGACGAAGATGACAATGTTTATTGATGAAGGGCTTTTGGCCCGAGTAATGAAACTGACCGGCCTCAAGACGAAGACCCAAACGGTGGAATTTGCGCTCCGGGAGACAGAGAGAAAAGCGAGGCTCACCAAATTCTTAGGCGAGCGAAAAATCGCAGCTTCGGAATGGAAGGAAAGCATCGATCCGGCGTACGATCTCAACCGGTTGAGAGTGGCGGAGAAACCTCCAAGGTATTCCGGCAAACGTGGTGCTGGTTGATTCGTCGATCTACGTCCATCTGTTGCGAGCGGGATCGGATCCGGTCGCGCAATTGGCGGCGCGCTTCGAGGTTACCGAGTTGATGGCCTGCGATGTGGTCCGGTGCGAAGTATTACGCGGGGTTATTCGGCCGAAAGTGCGCGCCGATCTGGCAATGTTTTTTGATCTTCTTGTGCACGTGACGATGGATTATCGGGCCTGGCAGGAAACGGAAGACCTGGCGTGGCGGTTGGATCGCACCGGTAACATTCTACCGTTAACCGATCTGATGATCGCAGTCTGCGCCTTCCGGGCGGGCGCGGAACTGCTGACGCGAGATCATCATTTTAAAATGATCCCGCGCCTTCGCCTGGTCGAATGGTAATCGAAATCGCTAAATTCAAATGAGTGCGATCGAAGCGCGTGACTTAACCAAAGTCTATCGCACCTATCGTAAGGAGAGCGGACTGCGCGGGGCGATCAAGGGACTGGTGCGGCGGCGTTACGACGAGACCCGCGCAGCTGATGCCGTGAGCTTTCAAATCGAGGAAGGTGAATTTGTCGGCTTTCTCGGGCCGAATGGCGCCGGGAAAACGACAGTGCTGAAAATGTTGTCCGGGCTCCTGAATCCGACCTCGGGCGACGCACGGGTGTTGGGTTTCGTGCCATGGGAACGCCGCAACGAAATGAAGCGGCAATTCAGTTTGCTGATGGGACAGAAGAATGCGCTGTGGTGGGATCTGCCGGCGCAGGAATCACTCGAGCTCAATCGCGCGATCTACGGAATCGACCGCGAACGTTTCAACAAAGTGGTCGGCGGATTGAGCGAGCTGCTCGAGGTCACCGACAAAATGAACGTAATGGTACGCGAGCTTTCATTGGGCGAACGAATGAAGATGGAATTGATCAGCGCGCTCATTCACGAACCGAAGGTCCTTTTTTTGGATGAACCAACGATCGGTCTAGATGTCGTTAGTCAGAAACGGGTGCGCGAATTTCTGCGCATTTATAATTCCGAACACCGCATCGTCACGCTCCTGACCAGTCATTATATGCAGGACATCGCAGAGCTGTGCGATCGGGTGATGATTATCGATCACGGGAAGATTTTCTTCGATGGCCCGCTCGATACCATCATCGACCGCTTCTCCGGCGATAAGGTGATTAGCCTGACTTTTACCAGTGAATCGAAACGCGATTTCACCGAGTTCGGCGAAGTGGTGTCGCAGACTCCGGTGTCAGTACAATTGAAGGTGCCGCGTGCGCATGTCACCGAAACGGCACGCCGTTTACTGGAGGCCTGTGATATCAGCGACATTAGCGTGCAGGAAATGCCGATTGAAGACGTGATTCGTTCGCTTTTTGGGGAACGTCGAACGCGCCAACAGGCGATGCCGGCCGCGATTTAGCGCCTTAAAATGGCTGTCCGCAGCTCGTGGACGTAGGCGGGATTTACTTCGAACGCGGTCGACGGCATTTCCGCCAGGTCGACCTGCTCCGCGTAGGGAATTGTCTCCACGAAACCGGCCGCGATCAGGCCGTTGAGGGTATCGCCTACATCTTCCGGCTCCATGCGGGTGGAATCCAAAATCTCCGCGCCTAGCATCGATTCGACGAACCCAATCGCGCGCACCACGGCAGCTTCGCGCCCTGACAACTTGATCTCCCGCATAGAAAGTTTTTTAGCAGCAAGCATGCCGATTGTTTAAGCACGCCAGAAGCTGCTTCAAGGTGGATCGAGGGGTCCCTTGCTCGATTTTAAGCGGCAGAAGCCGCTCTTTCGGCATCGGTCCGAGCCGGACCGGCGTTGGCGGAGCGGCCGATCTACCTCTGGAAAAAGCGAGGTCGATCCGACTCAAAAATAAATCCTATAAAGGCGGTTCGTCGCCTTCAAGGGCAGGAAGGACCGAACGATCAAACCCTTCGCGATAACTGGGATACGCTGGGACCCAGCCGAGCGCGCGCAATTTAGCGTTGCTAACCCGTTTATTGGAATGACCGCGTTTCGGCGCCGCAGTCACGGGCGAACTTGAAAGGGGGATCCCGACCCGCGTAGATAACCAATCCAAAATCTCGCTGCGCGGGGCGGGGGTGTCGTCGACGACATTAAAGATACGTGGCAGATCGACGGCGCGAGATCGCGCCAGAAAAGAAATCGCCGACGCGACATCGTCACGATGCACATGATTGACGAAGTAATCGCTGATGACGGAAGTTCCATTCATCACACTGCGTAGTAAAAACGATCGGCCCGGGCCGTAAATGCCTGCCACGCGCAGGACAATGCCATCGTGGTCGAGGATGATTTTCTCGGCCTGGCGCAGCATCTGTGCGTTTTCAGAAGCGGGTTCGGCTGAACTGTCTTCGGTGACGGAACTTCCGTTGCGCTGCGGATAAACGCTTGTGCTACTGGTAAAAATGAGTCGCGCGCTTGGGAAACAAGCAGCGAGATTGGCTGCGCCGTCGCGATAGACATGGCGATAAGAATCAGCGCCTGAACTAGCGCAATGCACGACCACATCGGCCGGGAAGCTATTGCGGCCGACGGTTTCCAGATCAGTGATGTCCACCGCAGACAGCGAGATGGCACTTTCCCCCGGTGATTCGGCCGATTGTCCGCTTCTCGTCCAGCCAATGACCTCCCATCCTTCCTCTGCAAATCGCCTGGCCGCGGCGTTCCCGACGTAACCGCAGCCCGCAATCAGAACGCGCGGCATTTTCAGGCGGCAGCGGCAATTTCAATCTCGCCAAATTGGCCTGGCTGGATCGCGCGCACCTGCTTCAGACGAATCAATTCGAGGAGCGCAAGAAACGTAACCACGATTTCAACGCGCGACGCCATCTCCGCGAACAACTCGGAAAATTTCAGCGCTCCTCCTTCGCTGACGCGGGCCAGAATCGTTTCGATTTTATCGGAGACAGTGTAGTTCTCGCCAAAAATTTGCTGCAATTCCTCCCTCGCTTCCACCCGTTTGATCACGTTTTGGAAGGCGTTGATCAGCTGAAAAATTCCCACCTCGCCTAAAAGGAGCGGACGCACGCCCTCCGGGGTGGAGATCCCGCCCCGCACGAAAATATTTTCCTGCTCGAGCGCGCGATCGTGCAATTGCGCGGCGGCTTCCTTGAACTTTTTGTATTCAATCAATTGCCGGATCAGTTCCCAGCGCGGATCGTCCTCTTCCGCTTCCTCCTCGGGCGGCTGCTGATCGACCGGAAGCAGGCTGCGGCTCTTAATGTAAAGAAGGTTGGCCGCCATGACGATGAATTCGCCGGCCACGTCGATGTTCAGCTCCTTGAAGGCTTGCAGGTACTCGAGGTATTGCCGGGTGATGCGCTCGATCGAAATGTCGTAGATGTCGAGCTCATCGCGCTTGATCAAATAAAGCAGGAGATCGAGTGGGCCTTCGAAAATCTCGAGCTTAACCTTGTAATCGGTAGTCATCGGTGAGCAGGCAACGCTGCTCAGTCTAGCAGAGTCTTGAAAAACTGCCCTCACCTCGATCCTCTCGCCAATCTACTCCTTTGCCCTCACTGCCGCTCCCGCGTGCGTCTCTCCCCGGGGGAGAGAACGGGCGGGAGTCATCTCTGTGGAATTGCGGGAGAGAACGGTTCCTTCTCCCTGGGGAGAAGGTTAGGATGAGCGCTCTTCAATAATCCGCTAGCGCAAGTCGCCCCGGCGGTGAACCCAAACGCTGTTCACAATGCCGAGCCCGAACATGATCATGAGGACAAACGATCCGCTATAACTGATGAGCGGAAGTGGAACGCCAGTGATCGGCAAAATCGAAATCGTCATCCCGATGTTTTGAAAGATGTGGGTGAAAATAAGAGCACTGATTCCAACGACGAGCAAAAGTCCGAATTGATCACCGGCACAGAAAGCAACGAAGAGGCAGGTCAACAAGAGCAAGGAGAAACCGCCGAGTAAAAACACCCCTCCGACAAATCCCCACTGTTCCCCGATGGCGGCGAAAATGTAATCGTTGTGCACCGCGGTCGCAGGAAGAAAACCGAGCTCGATCTGCGTATTGGGCGCTTTGAACCCTTTGCCGGACCAGCCGCCGGAGCCGATCGCGATAAGCGATTGATTGATTGCCCAGGCCGAACCCTGGCGATCGATGTCGGGATCGATGAATGCGGTGATCCGTTCCTGCTGGTAAGGCTTAAGTCCTAGATTGATCGCGATGGGAATAAAAGCGACTACGATCAAAGTGATGCAAATGAGATAACGCACCGGAATTCCGCCGACGAAAAGCAGCGCCATCAAGACCGGTCCCCAGATGATGCACTCGCCCAAATCCGGTTGCATCAGAATAAGCAAACAGGGCGCGCCTACGATTGCGCCACACAGCGTCAGACGTAGCATCGGATGCATCTGCTTGAACTGGCTGAGAAAAAGCGACAGCACCATGATCCCGGCAATGACGGCGAGCTGCGCGGGCTGGAAGTTCACCGGACCGAGATGGAGCCAGCTGCGCGCGCCGTAAACTTTTTGGCCAATGAATTTGGTCAGAACTAAAAATGCCAAACCAGCGAGATACATCGGCAGCGCGCCCCAGCGGACCCAGCGGTAATCGATCAAACTGGTGATGATAAAGGCAAAAAATCCGACCACGACCCAGTTCGCCTGCTTACGCCAGAATTCGGCGGCCACAGGATCTTCCCGCATGTAAGTCGCGCTATAGATGGCGATCACGCCAAAGATTGCAAGCGCGAGCATGACGGCCATCAGCAGCCAGTTGAGCCCGAGAATTTTTCTGAGAAACGGAGTCACGTGATTTCGAACCCGCCGGTTTGCGGAATATATATAGGAGAAGCAGGAGGTAAACCTGGCAGTGTGGGAAACCGACGTAATCAGCCGGCAAGGTACCCGACGGTCCCACAGCCAAGATGGCTGTGCTACGCTGCGCAACTCGGTCGGTTTTCCCTGAAAATCGGGGATTTCAGCAAAGGTCTTGAGGCGCTGAACCTTGCGCGAAATAACAGATCTGCGGAACGGTTTTTTCGCAATTTTGATCGATTCGCGTTTTTGAGATGCTAATCATAAGTCATTTATATTAAGTGGCTTGGGTGTATAGAAAAAATAAATATCGACCTTGTTGTTTCCTTATTTCAACTCGCGTACAATGGACGCGGACCACACAATTAATCGGAGCTTTTAAGGGGATATGGCGAGACGAACGATACGAACGAAGCGAAAAATCGCGCGATCACGATTGCCGCTCCAGCAACAGCTCGGGCTCGATACCGAAGGCCGTTATTTCGATCTGCGCGGTCTCTTCAACAAACTAAACGCGCGTCATTTCGGTAACCGTCTTCGCGGTTACAAAGTGGTTTGGGGCCGCAAACGCCGAGAACGTCCGAAGGAATATTTTATTTTCGGGACCATCCAGGAAGAAGATCGCGTCATTCGTATTAATCCCTGGCTCGATCAGCGCTTCGTGCCGCTTTGGTTCCTCGAGTACATCCTGTATCACGAAATGTTGCATGCGATTGTGCCGGACAAGGTGCGCGATAATGGGCGGCGCTGTGTGCACACCGACGAATTCAATCGCCGCGAACGCGAATTTCGCTTCTACAAACGTGCCCGACGTTGGGAAGAGGAAAATCTCGCGCGTTTTCTGCGCTAAGCGGGGCGCGGGTCGACGGCCTCTCACCCTACCAACGCTGTCGAGCGCGTGTTCGTCTTGCGATATTCGTGGGAAGGGACGCGCTTCTGCGCGTCCAGGACTCGCCGCGGCGAGTCTCTCCGGAGCGAAGGTACGCCATCGAATGGTGAGTGACCTGGGAGCTAGCGTGATTGCTCCGCTGGCCTTGCCGCTCCCTCAGACGGCGATGGGGTCGTTGCCACGTTCTTTTTGATCAGATACCAAAGCGTGGTCGCGAGGAGGAGTGAGATGATCTTCGCCTGCCAGTTTTTCAGAATCAGTTTCTTCATCATAAGAGCTTTGCAGCAAAATCTCGCCGATGCGTTTGCGAAATGTTTCCGGAGTGAAATCACGCTCGATCCGCCGGCGGTGACAAATTGAAATTCCGCCCGTCTCTTCCGAGACAACAATCGCGACGGCGTCGGATTCCTCGGTTAATCCGAGGCCCGCGCGATGCCGCAAACCGAGGCTGCGATCAAGGGTTTCGCGTTGGCTCACCGGAAAGATGCATGCTGCTGCGGCGACTCGCCCGTTACGCACAATCACGCCGCCATCATGCAGAGCGGTTTTTGGATGAAAAATAGTGAGCAACAACTCAACGGAGAAATCAGCTTCGAGTTGAACGCCGGTCTCTTCATAAACGCGAATGGACGTGTCACGTTCGATCGCGATTAATGCGCCGAATTGTTTGCTCGCGAGTTGAGTGACCGCTTCCGCAAGATCGTGAAGCATCTCGCGCTTTTCGCTGGTCAGCGAAAAAATGGGGTGCCCGCCAAGTTCCGCCAAAGCGCGCCGAAGTTCGGGCTGGAAAATAACAACCAGGGCGATGGCGAGGAAGACTGAGAAGCTGCGGATGATCCATCCGATGACAGCCAGTTTCAGCAGGGTCGAAATCAAAGTCAGGGCTAGAAAAACGATAGCCAGACCGGTCAACACTTTCGCGCCGCGAGTACCGCGGAAGTAGAGATAGCCGTAATAAACGACCACCGTAAGCAGCACGATCTCGAAGGCGCTGCGCCAACCGACCACAAGAAGATGAACGATGCGATTGATCATGGGGTGCTCCGCAGCGCATCGGCAACCCGAAGCGCCTCCACATTCTCCTCCACATCATGGACGCGCAAAACATCGGCGCCGTTCATTCGCAGGAGCGAAGTAAAGGCGACCGTTGGCAAAAGGCGATTGTGGATCGAGCCGTTGTGCCCGGAAATTTTGCCAAGAAAGGATTTGCGCGACACGCCGACGACGATCGGGCGATCGTTGACACGCAAGCGCGGCAAATTTTTCAGCAGCGCGAGATTATGCTCGAGCGTCTTTCCGAACCCGATTCCCGGATCGAACGCGAGCGTCATTGGATCAAGACCGAATTTTATGGCGCAGGCATACTGTTGTCGAAAAAAATCGCCTATTTCGGCAACGACATCGTGATAAAAAGGCGCGCGTTGCATGGTCGCCGGAGTTCCTTTCATGTGCACGATGATGAAGGACGCGCCGCGTTTGGCCAGCAGCCGCCACATCGCGCCGTCCCCCCGACCGCCGGTTACATCATTCACGATTTTCGCGCCCGCATCCAAAGCCGCGGCTGCAACTTCCGCCTTCGAGGTATCGATCGAAAGCAAGGCTTCGCCCGCGAGCTCTTCGATTATCGGAATAACGCGACGTTTTTCTTCAGCCACATCAACTGGTTCGGCGCCGGGGCGGGTCGATTCTCCGCCGATATCGATGATGGTAGCACCGTTGGCGATCATTTTTCGGGCCTGGGCCAGCGCCTGCGCTGTCTGAAAAAATCTGCCGCCGTCGGAAAATGAATCTGGGGTCACATTCAGGACACCCATGATCCAGCCGCGGGTAGAGAGATCGAAAATCTCGCCCGCAATTTTCCATCGCGTCACACCCATACAGGTGAGACTACCACGCGCCGCGAATTATTCGAGACTTGCTGGTAATCGCAGCGACGCTCGTTTATTTGTGTGAATAGCGCGCCATCAATTCGCCCTGCGCCAAAACATGACCGCGCATGGCGGCGTCGAGATCGGCGCGGCGCGCACCGGATTTCAATTCCAGTTTAGCGTCGAGCGCGAAGATTTTGAAAAAATAGCGATGCATTCCGGAGGGCGGACATGGTCCGCCGTAATTGCGTTTACCAAAATCATTTGTGCCCTGGACCCCGGCGGTAGGCGCGCTGTTCTCGGCGACTCGCGTTGTTTTCGGATCGATGTTCCAGACGATCCAGTGCGTAAACAAACCGCGCGGCGCATCCGGATCATCGACAATTAAGACCACCGATTTCGCTTCATTCGAGACGCTACTGATCTGCAATTCCGGACTGACGTTCGTTCCGTTACAGGTGAATTTCATGGGAATATCGCCGCCAGCTTGAAAGGATGGGCTGGTGATCGAGATCGACGAAGCGCCATTCATATTAAAAATTCCGATAAAAATCGCGAGCGCGAACCACATCGCTTTCATTCAGGCAATTTTTGGCCATCGGAGTTCCCGGTCAAGCAGGCGTTATCGAAGGGGCATGCTTCTGCATCTCCAGACGCGCAGAAGCGTGTCCCTCCACGGGCAACCCCGTTCGACAAGCTGGAAGGATGTCGGCCAAGTCAGCCTCGCCACAGCGAGTCCGCCCCGTGGCGGACTGGAAGCCTAATCTCCATTGAAGATCGCGCTGGAAGAGTAATGAGGAACAACGCAACGTTGCGTCGCCATGGCAGGCAAAACGAAAACAGCTGATCAAGATCTGCGCGCAGAGATTCTGCGACTGATTCAGGAGCCGAAATATCGACCGCTGGATAAAATCGAAATCGCCGATGCGCTTGGTTACGGCGCGGCGCGACGGAACGAAGTGCGCCGCGCCCTCCGCGATCTCGAACAGGCCGGCGAAATTGCGCGTATTAGGAAGAATCGATACGTCCTGCCCGACGCGGCCGATCTCGTCACTGGAACGTTAAGCGTGCATGAGGCCGGCTACGCCTTTTTGACCAACGAGAAAGCGGGACAATCCGATCTCTTTATTGCAGCGGAAAACACCGGCACCGCCATGCACGGCGATCGGGTGGTGGCACGTATCATTCGCGGTGCGGAATTTTCGCGGGCACCCAAACCGCGTGCGGAAGGCCGCGTGATCCGGATTCTGACGCGCGCGAACGAGACGATCGTCGGAACCCTGCAGCAGACGCGAAATTTCTTCTACGTTGTAACGGACGATCCGCGACTCGTTCACAATATTTATGTGCAGCCGTCGTCAATTAATGGCCGTCAGCCGCGGGTTGGCGACAAGGTGGTGGTTCGACTCGAAGCCTGGGAATCGCGTCACGTCAATCCGGAAGGAAAAATCATCGAGCTGCTCGGGCCGCGGACTGCACCCGGAGTGGACATCCTATCGATCATCCGGAAATACCATTTGCCGGTGGAGTTTCCACGCGCCGTCCTTGAGGAAACATCCGCAATTCCCGAAACGGTGACCGCCGACGCCATCGACGGTCGTGAGGATTTACGCAGCCAATATATCGTGACCATTGATCCAGACGACGCGCGCGATTTTGACGACGCCATTCACGTCGAAGAAATCAAAGGTGGTTGGCAACTGGGCGTTCATATCGCAGATGTCAGCGCATATGTGCGGCCCGGCAGCGCGCTCGATCGCGAGGCGCAACGCCGCGGCAACAGTGTTTACTTGCCGGACCGCGTAATTCCAATGTTGCCCGAGCGGTTGAGCAACGGCGTTTGCAGCTTGAATCCCCACGTCGATCGGCTGACGCATTCCGTTTTCCTGCAATTTGATCGCAACGGGCGAATGCGGCAGAGCCGTTTTGCTCGAACCGTCATCCGCAGCGCCCACCGCCTGACGTATAAGAAAGCGTTCGCGATTCTAAAAAATCCGGCTCGCGATGAACTGGGCGAGCGTTTGCATACCGCGTGGAAACTGGCGGCGTTGCTGCGGAAGAAGCGTTTCGAGCACGGCTCGCTCGATCTCGACATGCCGGAGGTAAAGGTCGTCGTCGATAAAAAAGGAAAACCGATTCGATTTGAGCGAGTTGAGAATGATGAATCGCACCAATTGATCGAGGAATTCATGCTGGCCGCGAATGAAGCGGTGGCGCGGGAGCTGAAAAACCGCGGGATTCCAGCGATCTATCGCGTGCACGAAAATCCGGATCCGGAGCGACTGGCCGAATTTCGTGAGTTCGTTCTGGCACACGGAATTAGGGTGGGCGATCTGACGCACCGCGCTGAGTTGCAAAAGTTACTCGCTGCAATCGCAGGAACGGCCGAAGAGCATCCGCTCAAAATCGCGCTGCTCAAGAGTCTGAAGCGAGCGCGCTATGCCACGACGCCACTAGGCCATTATGGCCTCGCGAAACCGAATTATACCCACTTCACCAGCCCGATCCGGCGCTATGCTGATCTTGAGGTGCATCGCGCACTGGCCGAGCGCGATCTTGCGCGCCGAACTTCGCGAGCCGTGCCTCAGCTGTCGGCTATTGCCGATCACATTTCCGCGACCGAACGCAATGCGGCCGAAGCAGAAATCGATGCGGTCAAAATGAAGAAGCTGGAATTCTTCGAGTCACAACTGGAGGCACGCGACCCGCAGGTTTTCGACGCAGTAGTAATTGACGTGCGCAATTTCGGACTTTTGATTGAGCTGCCGGAGATTTTGCTGACCGGGTTAGTCCATGTCTCGACATTAGCCGACGATTTCTACATTTTCTCGCCTGCCCAACGCCGGTTAGTCGGCCGGCAGAGGCGCCGCAGCTTCGCGGTAGGAGACAAATTGCGCGCGCATGTCGCACGGGTAGACCAATTTAAGCGACAAATTGATTTTGCGATTGCTGATTTACATCCCAGTCAGAAACGCCCTCCTCGCTCACGCCGCAAGTAGTTGAATCGGAGGCAAAATATCAGCCTTTTGGCGGGTTAAAATTAGGCAAAATTTTTGCTTTCCCAACCGCTCGCGTCCTGCCACACTTCGCCCCGGAATGGACAATATTATCGAAGCGAAGGAGGTCCAGATCGAGCGGAAGCACTTCTATGTGGAATTCCGCGAGAACGATCGGGGAAGATTTCTTCGCATTACCGAGGAAGCGCATGGCCGGCGCAACACCATCATCGTTCCGAGCACCGGGACGAGCGAGTTCACCGCCGCCATTGAGGATGTGCTCGGCGCAACTCAGCACGCGTCGGCATAAAATTCCTTACGATTCGGACTAGCGCACCGCGCTGGGCGCCTGTGTGCGTTGACACGTCCAGTGGGGGAATTACTTTGCCGCGCTCGTTCACCCATCTCGGAATTCATGGCTCGAAAATCTTCCGCTTCACGCCGTACTAAAGCAAAGGCGGCTTCTAAAACCAAACCGGCGAAGTTTGTTTATTACTTCGGCGAGGGTAAGGCCGACGGGAACGGAAAGATGAAACCCCTGCTCGGTGGCAAAGGCGCGAACCTGGCCGAGATGACACGGATCGGTCTGCCGGTCCCACCGGGTTTCACGATTTCGACCGAAGTCTGCACTTACTTTTACGCGCATACCCGCACTTACCCCCGGACGATGCAGGCAGAAGTGGAGGAGGGGATTCGCCGGATGGAACGAATTATGGGCACGACTTTCGGTGATACCAAAGCGATGCCATTGCTGGTGGCGGTCCGATCCGGGGCGCGCGACTCCATGCCGGGAATGATGGACACGATTCTCAATCTTGGATTGAACGACGAGACAGTGCTGGCGGTGGCAAAGGTCACCAATAACGAACGCTTCGCCTGGGATTGTTATCGCCGCTTTATCCAAATGTACGGCGATGTCGTGATGGGTGTGCAAAAGCGCCCGGAGGAAGATCACGAGCCGTTTGAGACGGTGATCCACGAGCTCAAGCACGAGCGTCATCACACGGACATTGACGATACCAAGCTGAGCGTGAGCGATTTGAAAGAGCTGGTCGCACGTTTCAAAAAATTGGTGAAAGAACGCACCGGAAGGCAGTTTCCGAACGATCCGTGGGCGCAGCTGCGGGGATCGATTGGGGCCGTGTTCGGTTCATGGATGAACGATCGCGCCATCGTTTACCGCCGGAAATACAACATTCCCCAGGAATGGGGCACGGCCGTGAACGTGCAGGCCATGGTTTTCGGCAATACCGGCGTCAATTCCGGATCGGGCGTGGCTTTCACCCGCGATCCCGCCACCGGTGAGAAAGTTTTTTACGGCGAATTCCTCATCAACGCTCAAGGCGAGGATGTGGTTGCCGGTGTCCGCACGCCAGAGCCGGTAGCAGATTTGAAGAAGCATTTGCCGAAAGCGCTGGTCGAACTGGAGCGGATCCGCCACGTCCTCGAGGCACATTTCAAAGACGTGCAGGACTTCGAATTCACCATTCAAGACGGCAAAGTTTTCATGCTGCAAACGCGCAACGGAAAACGCACCGGGGTGGCGGCAGTGAAATTTGCCTGCGACATGGTTCGGGAAAAACTAATCGAATGGAAAACCGCGATCACGCGGGTGCCGGCCGATCAGCTCGATCAGGTCCTGGCGCCGGTATTCGACCGCGCCGCGCTGAGGAGCGCGAAGGCGATTGCGAGCGGACTTCCGGCAGGACCGGGCGCGGCTACAGGCAGAGTTTACTTTAACGCCGATCGTGCTGCAGCTGCCGCGCACAAAGGTGAGAAAGTGTTGCTCGTGCGGGTCGAGACGTCACCCGAGGATTTGCGTGGCATGATCGCAGCGGAAGGAATTCTGACCGCGCGCGGCGGCGTCAGTTCCCACGCAGCGCTGGTCGCGCGGCAGATGGGCAAAGTGTGCATTTGCGGCGCATCTGCATTGAACATCGATTATCGCGCGAAAACGATGTCTGTGAACGGCGCCATTTTTCGCGAAGGGGAAAATTATCTCTCCATCGACGGGACGAGCGGCACTGTTTACGCGGATCAATTGCGCAATGCCCCCTCGGAAATCATTCAGGGTTTGCTTCATGGCGACAAAATCGCCCAGAGGAGTGAGACTTATCGAAACTTCAATCAGCTGATGGATTGGTGCGCGAAAGTCACGCGCATGAGCGTTCGCACCAACGCGGATACACCGGAACAGGTGGAAAACGCAGTCGCCTTCGGCGCCAGCGGCATCGGGCTTTGCCGCACCGAACACATGTTTTTTGAGGGCGACCGCATCGATGCCATGCGGGAAATGATTTTGGCGCGTAAAGCGGACGATCGGCAAAAAGCTCTCGCCAAATTGCTGCCGTATCAAAAAAGCGATTTCGTTGGTATTTTCAAAGCGCTCAAAGGAAAACCCGCAACGATTCGTTTGCTTGATCCGCCGCTGCACGAATTTCTCCCACAAGATCACGCTGCCCAAAGCGCGCTGGCGGAGAAAATCGGTGTCAGTCAGGAGGAGATCGCCCGGCGCGTCCACGAGTTGCATGAACAAAATCCGATGCTCGGCCATCGCGGTTGCCGTCTCGGAATTTCATTTCCGGAAGTAACTGAAATGCAGGCGCGCGCGATTTTCGAAGCGGCAGCGGAGGTGCAAAAGAGCGGAACCAAGGTGCATCCGGAAGTGATGATCCCGTTGGTCGGTTTCAAGAGAGAACTCGAATTGCAAGTGGAGATCGTGCGTCGCGTCGCGCAGGACGTGCAGGCGGCGAAAAAAGTGAAATTCAGTTATTTGGTCGGGACAATGATTGAAGTGCCGCGCGGTGCTTTGACCGCAGACGAGATCGCGGAGACAGCAGAGTTTTTCAGTTTCGGCACAAATGATCTTACCCAAACTGCGCTTGGGATGAGCCGCGATGACAGTGGATCATTTTTGCCGCATTACGCCGAGTTGGAGATCGTGAAACGCAATCCATTTGCCACCATCGATCAAGACGGCGTCGGCCAGTTGATGCAGATCGCGATCGAGAAGGGCCGCAAGACACGGCCGAAAATCAAACTAGGCATTTGCGGCGAACACGGTGGCGATCCCGATTCAGTAAAATTCTGTCACCGGCTCGGGCTCGACTACGTCAGTTGCAGTCCATTCCGCGTCCCCATTGCGCGTCTGGCGGCCGCCCAGGCCGCGCTGGCAAAGTAAATCGCGTAAGGTCCGCCGCCCTTTGGCAGGGATGGCTCTCCGAGGCGTCCCAAATAAAAACCAAGTATGGGACGCCTCGGAGATGCGTCCCTACCATTTTCGAGCGCGCTGCTTTCTCAAATACGACGCGGCAATTTTCAAACAACGCGGAGTGAACTTAGCTGTCGAAGGTGGAATGGGCGCAAACGGCAATGATAAAACAAGGCTGGAAGCAGACATTTGCATTCACATTTTCACCGTCTCAGCGGCGATGGTTGGTGTTTGCCTTACGGTCATAGGTGTGATCCGCGTCGTTATCACACTCGGCAAGGCCGATACCCTGGCGGACGACCTCCTCGCAGGCGACGCTCTGTTGTTTCTCACGTCATGTCTCCTTTCCTACGGCGCCCTGCGGGCTCGCAGTTTTCGGCGGATGCATCGAATTGAACGCGCGGCCGACGTTGTTTTTATCACCGCAATGGTGGTTATGACCCTCATTTGCGGGTTCATTACCTATGCGATGTCAATTTCTCCTAGCACGGCACACTAGTGACAACGAATATTTTACTCCCCGCTATAACAGAAATTGCCGGAGCTAGGAGACCTTGCTTTTTGCTTTTTCAAAGGCCTGCCAGGCATTCCAGGAACGTTCCCAGTTCCCTTTTGCCGCCCAGGCTTGAGCCTCCAATAAGTGGAAATAAGCTGGCGGCTTTCTGGTCACGGTAAAATGTCGGATAGTGGCGAGCGCGTCGTCGATCAACCCCCGATTCATTTGATGGCGATAGAGGGTATAGGCCGCAGAAAAATTATTCGTGTCGCGGAAAACTCGTTCCCGCAACTGTTCGATTGACTGACCTTTTTCTTCCGGCGGGAAAACAACGTTGCTATCAAATTTTTCCATCAATTCGCAGGCGCCCCGGAAATCGCCGGAGATGCCGCGATACTTGGCGACGGTGCGCCAGGTGAATTGCAACCAATCGGGATGTTTTTTGACCGCGGCGATAAGCGCGTTGATGTCGCCGCGGCTGTCCCAAAGTTGGAAAAACTCGCGTTTTTCTTCCGGCTTCATCGCGACCAAGTCCGGATCGGCATCGAAAAACTTGCTGAAGGCGGGCCGGAATTCTTCGGCGTTTAACTGCGCAAAATAAACGAGCGCCAGATCATGTTCACTGAACGCAAGCTGCCTGATAATCTGGCGCGCCGCCGGGTCGCGCAGCTTGGCGGTAAGCATGATCGTGCGAAAAATATCCTTGCGCTCTGCTCCGGCGCGGCGCAGAGCCTCGCGCCATGCAACCAGAGCAAGATCCGGCCGCACGGGCAGCCAGACGAAACCTTCCTGCAAGGGTACCGACTCGGAATTCGGCTCGAGAAAGCGGGCACGCCGAAAATCATCCAGCGCCTTCTGCGCCGGCTCATGTTGTCCGACCTCGGCGGTAGCGCGCAGATAATAAAGTTCCCAATCGAGCGGCGCCCAATTCAATGCGCGGGTAGTCAGGTTGATTGCCTCGGCAAAATTAAGCCCGCGACTGGCGACAAGGGCGAGCTGCTTGGCGTTGTCGACCCCGACCGCGCCAGGCAACATCGCCATCGAGCGCCAGGCAATCGTCCAGGAAAGACCGATCACGACAAGCGCGACTCCGAGGAGCCGAAACGTCCACGGGATTGTTTTCGACAACTGCAGTTGCGTGGGGCGATGTAGCGAAAGGCCGAGCAAGAACATCGCGGAATAAGCAGTACCCACACGATGGCCTGAGACATCAATCAGGCCGTGTAAGGCAAACATGACCGCTCCAATCAAAGCGGCGAGGCGAAAACGCTGGTTAGTTCCGACTTGTAGTGGAGCGACGCGCCGAATTAGCAATACCGCGCCGAGAGCGATGAGCAGCAATGCAACCCATCCCAGCTCGGACCAAATCCAAAGCCAATCGCTTTCGGGATGGAGCGACCGGGTAGTGCCGTGAGAAGCATCGCGAAAGATTGCAAAAAGGGCTTCGAAATTACCGAGGCCGAGACCGACCCAGGGCGAAGAGCGGATCAATTGCCAGGTGTCGCGGAAAATGAGCCAGCGAAAATCGGATGTGAAATCGCTGCCGGCGAGTTTTTGGAGATGAAAACGGGCCAAGGTTTGCCCACCGGCGACCAGTAGGGAGCTAACGAGAAGAAGGAGAAAGGACACCGCTAAGGAAATACGACCGGCGGCGCCCGCGCGGGTAGGGGCATCGAGCCGAAGCGCGACGGTCCCGATCCAGATTGCGCTCGCAGCCACGAGAATAATCACGCCCGCCCGGGAAAAATTGAGACAGATGGCCGCGATGACAGTAATCAGCGCGATCGTCCAGAGGATCCAGCGTTTGCGCCGATGCCGAATATCATCCTGGGCCGCGGCGAGTATCAGCACTGAAGTCACGCCGAAAAGATCGGCCGTTTGGTTGCGATTGGGGAAAGGGCCGAAATTGCGCGGGTTTTTCCAGAAAGGAATCGAGTGCTGGGTCAGATAAAACAGAATGCTGAACGCGGCGATGACGACGATCCCTGCAGCGAAGAGGCGCAATTGAAAACGAGCCACGCGCAACTCGAGTTCCTGGGCCGAAACGCGATAAAGCCAGCACAGACCGGCGACGAGACTGGCAAAACAACCAGCGGTCAGCCACGGCTGCGGGGTTATACTAGAGGGCAAAGCGATTCCGAAATCGTTCGTCAGAGCCGTCCGCCAATCGGGGGTAAAGAACCAGGATTGCGGCAAATAACTCACCAGCGCGCAGAGAGCAAAGGCCAGAAAGGTGGCGTTAATTTTCCAGCCGAGGGAGCGGCGCGGTGGTTGAAAAATCAGGAACGCGCCAAAGAAAGCGACGATGATTCCTTCGGCCCATTTGCTGGTCGCGCCACCAAGAAAAACCGCAAGAACCGGTAGCAACGCGAGGAAAACACTGCGCGCCCATTGCGCCGGCACGGGATGATGAGTGGCGTGACTGGCAGTCGTTTCTTCCATCCGATTCTCAGGTCAACAGGCGATCGCGCGAAGTGTACATGAGTTGAAGCAGCACGGCCATCGCGTAGTCTCACGCAACGGAAGGCGGTTTAAGTGATGCTCACCCAGCGTTCCGAGGGTCTTCGGCGACTTTTATTAATCTGCCAGATTTGGATTACGGCCGGACTCTTCTGGCTTGGGGTTTGGGTGATGGTGAAGTTTTATTCCCCACCCGGGGACTGACCTGGCGCCGCTACAGCATTTATTGCGTGTTGCTTGTACTGGGGTTGACCTTGGAACATCTGGGGCGCGACAGCTCGCGCGATTATCCGCTGCAAACCGATTTGCTGCGACGATCGCGTTTATCCACTCGGGCGATTTTCCGGAAGGTCAGTATCGATGAAATTCCGCAATTCTGGAATGTGCTGCGCGGCGAGATGAGTATCGTCGGTCCGCGCCCTTGCTCGAGCATAACGCCGAATTTGCGAAAATAATGGCGGGCTACCATGTCCGCGCTTTCGTTAAGCTGGGAATTACCGGGCTGGCTCAGGTGCGCGGTTTTCGCGGCGAAGCGCGAGATAATTCCGACATTCAAAATCGAGTCGCGTGCGATCTTGAGTACCTGGAGAACTGGAACCTTTCGCTGGAGATCGGAATTATCCTGAGGACGGTTGCGCAACTGTTCCTGCCGCCGCAGACCGCGTACTGAGGTTTTTCTTTGGAGGGACGAGCGCTGTCTCGTCCCTAATTTTTGGGACTATTGGCACGATCGTTGCGCTGTTGCTTCAGCAGTTCGCGCGTTTTTGCCACCGAGAGAAATTCATAGAACCCATGCAGCCGTGCAAAGTAATAGCCTTCCGCGCCATCGAGAAAACCCTTTTGCCACACGTAAACGTAGAGAAATCGCAGCAATGGGCGAAATGGCAGATGCCGCGAAAGGGTTTTCAGTTTTCGGCGCCGGTCGACCGTCCGGCTGCTGATTTTCCTTGAGCTGGAATCAAGAAATGTATCGGCGGCGACTCGCGCTTCCCAATTGGAATAGCGATTATGTTTTTCGACGAAAATATCGATCGACGGAAAAGCATAATGATCGATCTCAACTTTTAGCTTAGCGGTGCCTCCATTCAGGAGGACGTGCTCATGAACTTCGTTGTCACCGCTGTTGGTTGGCGCATCGGTTAGTTTTTCATAACGGCCGAGGGCGTGCCGAAAAAGGCGCAGGTTCCAATTGGGATAGTAGGCATGCCGCAGCCAGCGTCCCATGAACATAAAACGACGATTGATCCAGTACCCGGCAATATCTCCCCCGTCGGCGATTGCTTGGGCAAACTCCGTTTCGGCTTCCGGCGGCAGAACTTCGTCGGCATCGAGAACAAAAACCCATTCGTTGCGAAACTGCAGGTTCTCGAGTGCCCAATTCTTTTTCTTCGGCCAGGTACCATTGAATTCGAACTGCACCACTTTGGCGCCGTGCTGTTCGGCGATCGCGATCGAACTATCGGTGCTCGCGGAATCGACCACCAAAATTTCGTCCGCCCATTTCACAGAGGCAAGGCAGCGCGGCAGATTCGCCGCTTCATTTTTGATTGGAACGATGACGGAAACCGGAACGCGGGTGCTCATCGCGGCCGCAAAACCCGACACGGATTTCCCGCGGCGAAGACATCGGGCGGCACATTTTCAGTGACGACGGAACATGCGCCGATGACGCTGCACTCTCCGATTGTCACGCCCGGCAAAACGAATGCGCGTGCTCCGATAAAAGCATCAGCGCCGATCGTGATTTTTGCTGCAGTAAGAGGTATACTCGACTGGGAAAAATCGTGGCTACCGGTGCTGAGATAAGCTTCCTGGGCAATGGTAGCGCGCTCCCCGATTTCGATTTCGCCAAGTGAATACGCATTGGCGCGATCTCCAAGACAGGCACGATCGCGCAAAGTGAGATTCGACGGAATTGCAATCCGCGCGCGCCGATGCACGAACGGTGTCCCCTCGATCTTGGCCTCAAATACCCGCAACCAAAAAAGCCGCCACGGATTGAACGGCTTTGGGGTCCACTGACAAAACACGAACCAGCAAAATTTCCAAAGTGCGCGCAAGGCGCGTTGTCCGCTGCTCCACGGGGATTCGAACGCGCTGGTCTGATCCGAATTAACGATTTGTTCGTTCGGCATCTGAAATAAGTCTTTCGAAGTCGATTAAGAATTTATCAGCAACACGCGCGCGGGAAAATTCCTCAGATTTCAGCTGCCCGGCCCGGGCGACTCGTTCAAGTCGAACTGGATCGGACAAAGCGTCGCAAAACGCGACCACAAGAGAATCAGCGGGATTCGGCGCGCCTCCTTCGAAGACAAAACCGGTCTCATTCGGTAAAATAAAATCGTGAAAGCAACCCAGATCAGAAACGAGCACAGCGCAACCGTGCGTCATGGCTTCGAGCGGCGCGAGACCAAAAGTTTCGCCGCGCATGGCCAGCGAGGGATAAGCAAAAATTCGCGCAGCCCGAAACTCTTCTTCCAAGACTGCTACATCAAAGATTGGCCCGCGAAAACGACCCGTTCGCGCGCGACAGCCGCGCTTTGTCGCAGTTGGCGCAGATAAGCATCACCTCCTTCGCCCTCTCTGGAATCCGTCGAACCAACAATTATGAGTTTCCAATCGACAAATTCGCCGCGGCGCAACCGCGCGAATGCTTCTACCAAAACGTGCACGCCCTTTTCCGGATGCACGCGACCGACATAGAGGACGATTTTTGCGCGCGCCTCCAACGGCGGGGCGCTCCCGCCGAAATCGTTTGCGGGCGTGGATATGGAATGGCGATGACTTTCTGCGCTGACGACGGCGTTTCGCCTTTGATGGCGTCGGCTACGTCGCTCGACGGCGTCTGCAACCGCGCCGCTTTTCCATACAGAGGCATCTGACCTTTTGGATAACGGCCGACATGAACGTAAATCTTTCCCCGCGACGGGTCGCGGATGAGTAGCGGTATCCAGAAGGTATTTGTCACCAAAATGTCCGCCGCTGGCAGAGCTCGCCTGACCCGTAGCGAGTAAAGCAGATCAAGAATTTTCAGCCAGAGCAATGAGCGCGGCGTATCGAAGCCGCGCAGGCGAAGATGGCGAATTGTGGAAGTGCGCGGGAGATGATGGTGACATCATGGTTACGGGAAACAAACTCTTGCGCGAGAGCCAACCAGCTTTTTTCAATCGCACCGCCCATCACCGGCGGAACCGGCAGAAATGCGCCGAGCATGAATGGTGATTTTCATTGCGCTTGCAAAATCGCAAGCAGCGAAGCGGCAGCCCGGTTGATTTCGAACCGACGGAGGAAGCAATTGCGTGCATTCACTCGCATTAGATTTTGTTCCTCCGGCGGGGTGTGCAACCAGCGCTCAATTAATCGCGTGGTGCCGGCAAGGTCATCCGGTTCAACGAAGCCGGCATGGTCGGCGGCGATCTCGCGCCAGATATTCACGCGATCTGAAATCAACACCGGCACTCCGAAGGAAAGCGCCTCGATCACCGACATTCCGAAATTCTCCTGATGCGAAGGGAGAATGAACGCGTCAGCATTTTCTAATGCTCCGTGCTTCAACGGCCCTTCCAGCATACCCGCGAAAGTAACGCGCGGCGAAACGTCCATGCGCGCGACGCGCTCGCGTAACTGATGCGTCCAACCGACTTGATCCGGACCAGCAATAACAAGCAAGACCGCTTCGCCGAAAGCGCGACGCGGAAGTGCGTCGATCGCCAGATCGCATCCCTTCTTCGGGTGAATGCGGCCGAGAAACAAAAGCATGCGCGATTTTTCAATTTCGGGAAATTTGGCGAGAAAAAGATGGCGTGCCTCAGGTCCGGCCGGGCGCGGTTCCTCGATCCCAAGTGGAGAAATTTTTTCCTTGGCGCGATAAAGCCAGAAGGATTGGCGCGCCTCGGAACGTTCTTCTTCCGAGGTAAAGATTACCGCCGCAGCGTCGCGCAAGACCCGGTAATCGGCCCACGGCCAATAGAGCCATTTTTTGAGATGTTTGAGAGGAAAGGTGCGCTTGAACCAGGGATCGAGCATGCCATGCGGAAAAACAAAGTAAGGAATGGCGGTTTTGTGAAAGCGTTGCCAGACGGCGAAGCTGTGGTGTTGCCAGATGCCATGGACGATCACGCGATCGAATTTGTTGCCATGTTCTTTGAGCCACTGCGGCAGGGCGCGTGAGTAACGATAATTTGTGAGGCCTTGGCCGAGAGCGTGCACGGCAAGATTTTGGTCACGCAGCCAGGGCGATCCCGGTTGATCCAAGGCGACAACCTCAATCTCTACGCCATGCTGTTGCAGTCCTTTGCTCAACGAAGTAACAGCACGCGCCACACCGCCCGCTTCGGGATTCAGCGTCTGCACTGTTTGCAGAACTCTCAATTTAGATGACGAAACCCTGGCGGCGATTGAAATAACCGCAATCGGGCGATAAAACGCTGAGTTCGCGTGCGGGCACGCCACCGTAGAGACGATGCGTCTGAGCGTGCGCCTTGTTCAGGAGCGATTTCGCGCCCAGCACGCAATAATCGGGGAGGCTCGAACCGCCCAGCAACCCGCTGTTGCTGCCGACAAAACAATAATCGCCCACGCTGATCGGACGCGAGACCTGGCGATTCTGCGCGATGTCGATGGTGTGAGAAATGAACAGATTGAGATTCCTCGCCACGGTGAAATGACCAATGCCGGTGTTCTCTTCCATGATCAAACGCGAGGGCAAGATCCAGGCCAGACCGATGCGAGCAGTGGGATGAATCTGGAAGCGAAATTGCTGTTCCAGAAACGCACGCCGCATTTTCCACGGCAGCAGCAGCGAAATGAGCTGGAGAAAATTTTTCATGCGGCCATTCCCAACTGGCGATCAAGCGCGAGATACTCCTCCGCCATTTTTTTTGCGCTGAAGCGCCTGGCATTCTGCAAACCGCGCTCACGATATTTTTCGCGCGTAGCCGGGTCCCGCAACCGCAGCAAATCTTTCGCGAATCCATCTTCATCCGCGATATCACGGAGCAAGGCTACGCCACCGGCGACTTCCGACATTGGCGCCGCACCACGACAAAGCACAGGGCAGCCACAGGCCTGAGCTTCGGCGATTGGCCAGCCGAAGCCCTCAAAGCGGGAGGGAAAGAGAAGTGCGTGCGCGCCGTCATAAAGCGCTTCCAGTAATTCGCTTTCCGCCGATCCAATCTCAATTATCCGATCGGCAATGCCGCGCGCGCGCCTGTGTCCATAAATCGTTAGATAACCGATCCCCGGCGAAAACGAGCTGTGCATTCCAATGATCTTTTGTCCTGGCGAATATCCGCACCACACCCGCGCGATTTTTTCGTCGTAAGTGCGAGCCGACATGAAGGACAAAAGGGCGATCCAGCTTTAATTGGGATAATCTTGCCAGCCGCGCCCTTACCTCTTCCTCCGGCAACGGCCGGTAATCGTAATTTAACCCGTTTTCGATTACGGTTATAGATGGCGCCTTCTCTTTCGTCCCCAAGAGGCGAACTGCGTCCGCCTCGGTGGCGCGTGAGACACAGGCAACCGCGGAAACCCGGTGCAGCCCGGCCAGAATCCACCGCTGCAAGATTTTGCACGTCCATGAAGCCGGGCAATCTGTTTCTTCGCCGAGGGCGCCGCGCACGGCGAGGAGATCCGGCCCATTTCCTGAGGAAGCCGAATTGCGCCGGGACAATGCGAACGCGCGCTTGGAATTGTGGCAGAACTGGCCTGTCCCGATGGGTATTTCGTTGTTGATCCGGCAGAAAATTACCGATCAACAGAACCATTGCGGTAAGAGGCATCGGCGCCGTGAAGACGGTCAGCGTAAGCCGATCGGCCGCGAATTAATCGTGGCGTCGTCGGCGTGACCGGCGCTGGCGCAATTTTGCCGGGCCGTGTGGAAGCGAGACAAAGGCCATTAAAAACGACGGCGAAACCGAGACTTGTCGGCTGGCCGAGCTGGCCGCTAAGGATGATGAGAAAAGTAGCACTAAAAAGTAAAAGTGGCAGCATTTCGCCACGAGTAAGCGCCCGCAAACTAACGACACCGAGATAGACGGCAAGCAGGGTGCGCCACATTAAAAAGGCCAGGCCAAGAATCGGACCGCTTTCGAAAATGATGCGCGTCCATTCATTTTCCGAAAGCAAAAAGGCGAACCGGCCGAGTGGAAAGGGGTACTGGTTTACAAGTGGAGATCCGGGTAGCGGCGGTTCACTGAATCGCTCGCGGGCGATTGAGGTCAATCGCCCCTACCTCCAATCATTACTACTTGGGCGAGCGCGAATCGGCGTGCGTTTTCACGTTGCGCCGTTGCTTGTCCACGACCCGGCGCAACTCCCGCTCCATTATCTTGAACGCGTCGTGTATCACCTTCGCCAAGGGCTCGTGCGTTCCGTTATCGATCTGTTTTTCTTCCGCGACTAACTCGTGGCCGGGCGGGACCGTAACATCAATCCGCACCCGGAATTGGTTTCCTTTTTTGTGAGTGTGATTCGGTTGCTCGATAGCAACGTCGCACCGGCTGATGTGATCGCAGAATTTGTCTAGCCGGGTCGCTTTCTCCAACACCAGTTGTTCGATTCCTTGGGATTTTTTCAGGCCGCGGTAAGTGATGTTTACGGGCAATTGCATAGCAGTCTCTATTCTAACGCCTCCGGGCCGAAAACGCCAAGCGTTCTCGTGCGCGTCGGGCTGCCCCTCATTTCTTAGATTGGCTGCAATGAGCGAAAATGGGAAGCTAACTTTGCCGGCTCCACCTTCACGAGGTCGGATTTCACAAATTCGACAATGTGATTACGAACATCGGGCGCAAGTAGTTCGATGATCGCGTTATGGCAGGAGGCGGGCGCGGCGAATGACCACCCTCCCAGCCCGTTGGACTTCGCGATTTTTGTAATTTGATCGGCCAACTGCTTGTTGATCCGGCGTTCGGTCTCGGTTTCCAATTTGGTCTCCGCGATCGATGCCTGATGCATCCCGGCCCCATCGCTTGCCGCATAACGCCCGGCCAAATCGGTGACTTTATCGATCAGTTTGCCATGCGCATCGGTGACATCAAAGGCCTGCACCAACTTCAAACTTGGCCCCCGCGTCGGGGTTTCGTTCACCCGGTAAGCTTTCAAGCTTCCCCGGTCGGCGACGATAATGAGCGAGGTCGGTGTCATGCCATCACAATGCGCGGACGCGACTTCCCCGCAATCTTAGTTCGTTTCCCGGCCATTTATCACGGCTATTCTTTTTTTTCCGGTGCCGGCTGGGGAGCGCCATGCGGGAAATCGAAGGGGCGCTTCCGGAACGATTCCTGGCGTGCTTGCGCCTGTGCCCCAGCGCTCAATTTGAGCAGGCAGACGCCGCGGTCGATCACCGGTAACTCATCGCCCGAGGGAAAACTTTTTGGCTCAGCCAAAAAACCGGACTCGGTCGCCGTGTCGAGGAGCAGTTGCCATTGAATGTTTTCCTGGCCGGGGAGGAGAAACGAAATCGTTTCATAATGGGCGTTCATCAAAAACAAAAAGGTATCGTCGCGAATCGGTTCGCCCTGAAAACCGAGCACATCAATGGTGTCGCCGCTCAGCATCATTCCGAGGCAACGGGCGAGAGGTAAACTCCAATCTTTCTCGCTCATTTCGTTACCGCCGGGGTTGAACCACATCACGTCCTTGATCTCGCTCCCGCGAATGCGCCGGCCTTGGAAAAATTTCGGGCGGCGAAAAACCGGATGCTGGTGCCGGAGCTGAATCAGCCTCCGGGTAAACTCGAAGAGCGCCTTTTGCTTTTCGTCCCATTTCTCCCAATGAAACCAGCTGAGCTCATTGTCCTGGCAGTAGGCGTTGTTATTGCCGTTCTGGGTCCGGCCGAATTCGTCGCCACCGAGCAGCATCGGCACCCCTTGTGAAATAAGAAGGGTGGTCAAGAAATTGCGGCGCTGTCTTTCGCGCAATGCGTTGATCTTTGGATCCTCGGTTGGACCTTCTACGCCGTGATTCCACGATAAGTTATTGTTGTCACCATCGTGGTTTTTCTCCCCGTTGGCTTCGTTGTGTTTCTCATTGTAGCTAACGAGATCCGTAAGAGTGAATCCGTCGTGAGAAGTGACAAAATTGATGCTGGCGTATGGCCGTTTACCATCGTGCTGATAAAGATCCGGACTACCGGTCAGTCGATACGCTACTTCGCCGATCTTTCCCTCGTCGCCCTTCCAAAAACTGCGGATGGCATCGCGATATTTCCCGTTCCATTCCGCCCACAGGACTGGAAAATTCCCGACCTGATAACCGCCTTCGCCGACATCCCACGGTTCCGCGATTAACTTTACCTGCGAAAGCACCGGGTCCTGGTGAATGATCTCGAAGAAAGCGTGCAGCTTGTTTACGCCATTGGCATCGCGCGCCAGAGTGCTGGCGAGATCGAAACGGAAACCGTCCACGTGCATCTCAAGCACCCAATAGCGCAAGCTGTCCATCACCAGTTGAAGGGTCCGTGGATGCAGAAGATTGAAGGTGTTACCAGTACCGGTGAAGTCGAGATAGAAACGCGGATTTTCTGTGCGTAGTCGGTAGGAGGCAATGTTGTCGATGCCGCGAAAAGCCAGGGTCGATCCAAGGTGATTGCCTTCGGCGGTGTGATTGTAAACGACGTCGAGAATGACTTCGATTCCAGCCGCGTGCAGGTTGCGCACCATGGTTTTGAATTCGTTTACCTGGCCGCCGCGATCGCCGCTGCCGGAGTATTTCGCCTCCGGCGCGAAGAAACCGATCGTGTTGTAACCCCAGTAATTAGTAAGGCCGCGATCGACCAGCGCCTTGTCGTCAATGTGCGCGTGCACCGGGAGCAACTCGACCGCGGTCACGCCCAGATGTTTGAAGTAATCAATTGCCCAGGTGCTACCGAGCCCGGCGTAAGTGCCGCGCAATTCCGGCGGAACCCTCGGACATAATTTGGTGAAACCTTTGACATGCACTTCGTAGATGATGGATTCCGCCAGCGGCCGCCCCGGTTTGCGATCGCCATCCCAGTTGAATGCATTGTCAATCACCACCGCTTTCGGCATTCCCCAGGCGTCATCGCGAAAATCGCGGGTTAAATCCTCCTTCTCGCCGCCGACAACGTAGCCAAACATTTCGTCGCCCCATTCCACCCGGCCGGCGATCGCCTTGGCGTAGGGATCAAGAAGGAGCTTGGAACTGTTGAAGCGCATTCCGATTTCCGGTTCGTAGGGACCTGAAACCCGATAACCGTAAATTTGTCCCGGTTGCGCTTCGGGCAGGAAAATGTGCCAGACCTGGTCGGTATGTTCCGTTACCGGAATGCGAACGTTTTCCTCGCGCGCTTCCATGCTGTCGAAGAGACAGAGATCGACGGAAGTGGCATGTTCGGAGAAGAGCGCAAAGTTGACGCCGTTGCCCAGCCAGGTTGCGCCGAGTGGATAAGGATAGCCGAGCCAGGTTTTGATTGGCGTCATAGAACCGCGTTCCTATTCACTACGCCACGAAGATACGCAACGGGTGAAGTAGAAATACACATCGGTGATCGAGCTTTGGCGCGCGACCCGGCTTCGCGTTTCGAAATAACTACTGCGATGAAACATCTTTTACACCCAGCTGCCGCGATCTTGCTCGCTTCATCTATTTCGGGTTGCGCCACTCACGTCACCATGCTTGGTCCAGCGCTCCCGCCCATTAGCCCGGCCGCGGTTCGAATCTACGAGGCCCCGCCACGGCATTACCAGCAAATCGCCATCATCAATTCGTCTGCCGGCACAGCATGGCTTTTCCCCGATCGCGGCTCCCTCGATGAGACGATTGCAGAACTGCGCTCTCAGGCGGCCGCGCTCGGGGCCAACGGTGTGCTCTTACAGGCCGTCTACGATCAGCCGGTTGGCGGCCTTTCGGTGGGCGTCGGCGGATTTGGGGGAGGCCACCACAATTTCTACGGCGGCGGCGGGAGTGTCGGTGGTCCGCTAATTAATCGCCGCGTGCAAGCGATCGCGATTTATGTGCGCCGATAACACCGATCACAGATCGTGTAGTACCTGTTGCGCTTTCTCCACATCATCCGGGCGCAAGATCATCAAGCCTTTGGTCGAGTTCAATGTCGCGGCCATGTAGGCGTATTCGATATTTACCTCCGCGTCGGCGAGGCGGTGCGCCATTTGCCCGAGCACGCCAGGATGGTTTTCCGTCTCGATCATTAACACTTCTGTCTCCAACGCAAGCACGCCACGTTCGCCCAGGAGCATGAGCGCTTTGGTCGGATCGCTTACCGCCATTCGCACGACCGAATGATCGGCGGTATCAGAAATGGAAAGCGCATGGATATTAATTTCCGCGCCGGCTAATTCTTCACACACGCGCGCGAGCGCGCCAGGCCGGTTGCTGAGGAACACTGCCAATTGTGTGACGGATTCGATCTTGATCGTTGCTTGATCTCCCATATCTCCACAAGGTGCCGCTCCTCGAGCGTGCTGACAATCAAAACTGTTAGCTCGTCCCAAGAGCTATTGTAGGGCAGGCAATCTGCCTGGCACGGCAAGCGGGAACGGTTGCCCTACAAGAGTGAGTGTAGGCTCGTCATTCCTGAAACCTCCGAAACCAGGAATAGGGAAATGCGTCGCCGGGGCAATCAGTCGCCCACTGCGGCGGATTCACTTCGCGATGGGGGCGGACGACGGCGTAATGTGCATCAATTTTCCCGCAGCGTTTTCGCAGGTAATTAATCAGTTCTTCGCAGGCCTCCAATTGCCGGCGGGTCGGTTGATCGCGATTGAAATCGCCCACCAGACAAATGCCGAGCGCGATGCTGTTCAAGTAATCGCTGTGAACGTGTCCGCCGTTTATCTGACGGCGCCAGCGATCGCCCACTTCGATCTGGCCATCGCCGGTTGAAGTGCCGTTCCCGATGACGAAGTGGTAGGCGAGCCCGTTTTGCATTCGGCGCACGTGCCGGTGGTAATAATCGAAAATCCGGGCGCTGCCCTGTCGTGTGCCGCTGTTGTGCACCACAATGAACTGCCAGCGACGGCGCATCACCGGCGCTCGATCGATTTCGCTCCGGACTGACCGCGAAAGGTAATGATAATTAACTTCGGGTCGCGACCAGAACCACCAGCCGCGACGCGGTGTCGGGGTCGGCGGCGGCGGTTCGTAACCCTGATCTCCAACAAATCCTGACTTCTCAACATCGACCTGTGGAATGGTGCCGCTCGCAATCGTTGGCCGAGCGGTAGCCACCGGCGTGGGGGAAGGTGTTGGGGTTGGGCGCGGCGCTAGCGGCTCCTCCGCCGGCGGTACCGGGGTCAGCGACGGCGATTTTTTCGGTGACGGAATGGCCGACGCTTTCGTTTTCTTTTTTGGCGACGAACTCGGCGACGCCTTCGCTTTCTTCTTTTTCTTTGATGGCGACGGTGTTTTTTTAGCGGCCGCGTTTTTTTTCTTCGGCGACGCCTTGGGTTTCGGCGTCGGTGATTTGGCCGGGCTCGGTGAAGCTTTCGCGACGTCTTGAGGATTTTCCTCAGACGGAACCTGCGCGTAGGCGGGTGCTCCGTTGAAAGCGCAGGCCATCAACAAACACAAACAAAAACGACTCACCGGTGCGCACGTCACAAAAAAATCTCAGGCAGGCTGAGGCGCAGGAGCGGCATTTTGCAACTCGCGCTCTTGTTCGCGGCGCAGAATCGCGTTCAGTTTTCCGCCGAGTAACAACAGCAAACAGGTCAGATACATCCAGGTCAGGAGAATGATAATGGACGCGAGAGCGTGATAGGTTGGGTTGTAGCGATCGTATTTCGAGACATAAAGCTGGAACAGTTTCGTCACTGCCAGCCAGCCAACTGCGAATAAAATCGCGCCGGGCAACGCCTGGCGCATGGTAAGATAATTTTCCGGAGTCAGCAGATAAAGGCCGAGGGCCAGAATAATGAGGGCGATGGCAGTGAGCGGCAGATTCAGGGCTGCGACCCACTCCTGAAGCGGAATTTTCAGCTGCAAATTTACTTCTGCGATGCCGGCCAGCGTTTCACCGAAAACGACGGCGTTGAAGCAAACGAGAATAGTGAGGCCGAACCAAAAGAGCAGGAAAAAAGAAATGATGTATTTCGACCACCAGTGCCGGTCCTCGACCACGCCGTGCGTATGACTGAGGGCGCGCGAAACCGTGCTGATAAACATGGTGCCGAGATAAATCCCGGCGATGATTCCCACGTTCGCAATCCATCCACTCGAGCCGGTCACAACCACGCTGGCGAGAGCAGAATCGAGAATGTCCTGCACCTTCGGATCTGGCGGCAAAAATTCTTTCAGGATGACAAACATGCGATGCAATTTCGCTGGATCGGTCCCGAACAGCCCGAGCAAGTGCCAGAGAAAAAGAAGGCCGGGGGCAAGAGTAAAAAGAAGTTGATAGGCCATCTGCGCAGCCAAACCGGTGGTGTTGTCCATCGCCGTCTCCCACACCATCCTCCGCACGGTGCGCCCAATCAGCCGCAACATCTTCATCGCGCTCAAGTGTACTTTGGCCTGAGCAATTATCCATTAAACTCCCCGCGCCGTTTCCGTCGTGAAAAAAATTCTCATTCTTACTGCCGGTTTTGGCGAAGGACATAACAGCGCCGCGCGCGGAATTCGGGATGCTCTCAGACAAATAGCGCCGGACTCAGCCGTGGAATCTCGCGATTTGTTTGCCGAAGCGTTTGGACGATTGAACGAAATCGTGCGGCGGGCTTATCTCGTCGGGATCAATCGCGCGCCACGTGTCTGGTCGGCCATTTATTCCTGGATCGATCAACGCCCGGATTTTCGTAGTGGAATGCGCTGGTTCTCCCGCGTCCGCCAACGCTTATCGGAAATCATAGAGCGCGATCAGCCTGATGTCATCGTTTCGGTTTATCCACCATATCCGCACTTACTCGATGAGCTCTGCGGACCGGCCAATGGTTCCAAGCCAAGACGCATCGTTTGCGTCACCGATTCGATCACGATCAATTCGATTTGGTATCGTTGTTCGACCGATTATTTCTTCCTCGCGAATGACCAGACCGGTGACGTGCTCGCCCGCGCCGGGATCGATCGGGCGTTGATGCGCGTTTTCGGATTCCCCGTCAGCCCGCGTTTTGCCGAGGTCGCCAGGCAGCAAATTCGGCCACCCGGTCCGCCCTGGCGGATTTTGCAGATGATAAACGCCGGCCAAAGTTCCGCCTCCGGTGTTAGCCGCTGGCTGGCAAGAATTCCGAATACTTACCTGACGGTGACGGTTGGTCGGGATGAAAAGGTGCGGCGCGCAGTTGAATCGATTCGTGACGCCTCTGCTCAAAAATTTACAATCATCGGTTGGACAACGGAATTACCGCAGTTGCTCGCTTCGCATCACGTTCTCGTTAGCAAGGCAGGTGGCGCCACGGTCCAGGAAGCAATCGCGGCCGCGTGTCCGATGATCATCAATCAAGTGGTTCCCGGCCAGGAGGAGGGAAACGCCCAACTCGTTACCCAAACCAATTCCGGCACGGTCGCACTAAACAATGATGAGGTGATCGCGACCCTCACCCGCGCCTTCGCTGATGGCGGTAAATTGCTGCACGAATGGTCGGGCAACATCGCCAAAATCAGCCGCCCGGCCGCATCCCTCAACATCGCGAAGTTTTTAGTGTCGCTGTAATCGTCAAGGCGGCCTGACTGCAAAATTTGCGACAACGTTCGGTCGTCCCGAGCCGCGAAAGACGGCGAGGGACCTCACAATTGGTCACACATCATCAAATTTGTGTGACCATGAAACAAATTGAGAGGTCCCTCGCGTTTGCTCGGGATGACGCGGGGGCAGTTGTTATCATCCTCCGAAAATTTCCACGCCGTTAACATACGTCTGCAGCACCTCCAATTCCGGCGAAAGCACAACCAAATCGGCATCCTTGCCAATTGCGATTTCACCTTTGTCGGACAGGCCAGTCTCGCGCGCTGGATTACGTGACGCCATCGCGATCGCATGAGGTAAAGGCACTTCCGCGTTGCGGATCATCGCTCGCACGAGATCGATCAAACGCGATGCGCTTCCGGCCAAGCTACCGTTGTCGGCAAGAAAACAGGCTCCGTTTTTCACGATACATTTCTTCCCGGCGAGCTGGAAGGTCGCGTCCTCGGCCAGGCCAGCGCCGGCGGTGGCATCGCTTACCAGAGAAATCCTGCCCACCCCTTTCGCGCAATAGACCAGCTTCATCAGCGCAGGAGAAACGTGATGCTCCTCCGCAATCAGTTCGCAGCAAATCTTAGGCTCGCTCAGTGCGAATTCGAGTAAACCGGCGACCCTTTTTGTGCCCCGTCGTCGCGACGACGACATGCAATTAAAGGTATGGGTAGCGCTTCGCATTCCGTTCTCCAGAGCAGCACGCGCATCTTCCTCCCAGGCATTGGAATGGCCACCGCTGACGACAATTCCGGCGGCAGAAAATTCTTTGATCGCTGCCAGCGCCCCTTTTGTTTCCGGCGCGATTGTGATGCGCTTGATTACGTCGCGATGTTCGAGCAGGCATCCAATCAATTCCGCAGAGGCCTCACAGATAAATTCGGGATTCTGCGCGCCAGCCTGATCCCGAGAGATAAACGGCCCTTCAACATGCGCTCCCGCGATTTGAGGAATCTCTTCCCGAAGTTTTCCGATCTGTGTGAGGGCAAGTAGGATTTCCGCGAATGGTGCAGTTGCTGTGGTTAGTAGGATGGAGGTGGTGCCACCCCTCGCGTGATAGTCGCAGATAGCACGAAATGCCTCCGCGTTTGCGTCCATTGCGTCGTGGCCATTGGCACCGTGCACGTGCACGTCGATTAAGCCCGGCGCGAGAAAATTTCCGTGCAGGTCAATCGTCTCGTCTGAGTGCGACGCTGGCGCGCGGATGTCCACAATCTTTCGACCGCGCACAACAACATCGAGGTGGCCACGGATCGCGTCTGGCAGGATTACGCGGCAGTTAGTGAAGATCATCATACCGTCATTCCGAGCGAAGCCGAGGAATCCTGTGGCGCAAGCTTAAAGGTGGCTTCATTTTGCGTCGAATCGCGCAAGTTGCCTTTCCCCGCGAGCGCGCGCATCATTTTCTCTCCATGGATTACGATGTGGCGATCATCGGCGGCGCGTTTTCGGGCGCTGCGACAGCGCTCATGCTCAAACGTCGCTGTCCGAACGCCAGAGTTCTGATTATCGAGAAGACGACCGAGTTCGATCGCAAAGTGGGCGAATCGACCACCGAGGTCAGCAGTTGCTACATGACGCGGATCCTCGGATTGACTCATCACCTCGGACACCATCACTTGCCGAAACAGGGACTGCGTCTGTGGTTTTCGCAGCATCCCGAGCAATCGCTTGATGATTGTGTAGAACTGGGCGCGCGTTACGGAGCGCGCCTCGCGGGTTTTCAAGTCGATCGCGCCACGCTCGACACGCATCTGCTCGAGGAAGCGGTCAAGGCTGGCTGTGAATTGATCCGGCCGGCCAAAGTGACGTCCCTCCAATTACATGACGGCGGCGAACAAGTTATCACACTCGATTTTCAGAATGAGCAGCGAACAATTCGCGCACGTTGGATGGTAGACGCGACCGGCCGGGCCGCCATGATTGCGCGTAAGCTCGGTCATTTTCGGCCGAACCTCGAACATCCGATTAATGCGGTGTGGGCGCGATTCACTGGCGTGAAGGAATGGGACAGCTACGAATGGCGCGAAAAATTCCCAGAAATGGCGAACGCGTGTCGCACCAGCCGGGAATGGGCCACTAATCATCTCATGGGTTACGGCTGGTGGTGTTGGATCATCCCGCTGCGCGGTGGCGATGTCAGTGCCGGGATCGTTTACGATAGCCGGATTTTTGATCTGCCGGCCGGCGCAACTCTCGCTCAGCGTTTGCACAATCACCTGATTTCGCATCCAGTCGGGCGCGCCATCTTCGGCGAGGCGCAGGCGATCGAAGGTGACGTTCACGCTTTTTCCGCGCTGCCGTATTGGAGCGAAAAAGTTTGTGGCAATGGCTGGGCTGCGGTCGGTGACGCGACCGGTTTCATCGATCCACTCTACAGTCCGGGTCTCGATTTTTGTTCCTTTACCAGTTATTACGTCGCCAACTTCCTTTCGCGCAGTCTGGCGGGGGAAAACATCAACGCTTTACTCGACTACTACAATACACAATACCCGGTGACGTATCGCCGATGGTTCGAGTCGCTTTATCAGGATAAGTATTTTTACATGGGCGAAGCGGACTTGATGTCGGCTGCGTTGCTTCTTGATGTTGCCAGTTATTACATCGGGCTGGTCCGCCCGGTTTATCGTGACCCCGAATGGGCGTTCGCGCGGTTGCCGTTTGAGGGTAGGCCGGGGCGTATCGCTGCGTCGATGATACGATTTTATCGGCGGCGTCTTGTCGCCCTCGCCAAAAATCGCGCTGCCGCGGGGCGTCTCGGTGAGACGAATTCCGGCTGGCGCGAACTCTACGATGGCTTCGTTCCCGATTTTCGTTTGCGCAAACAAATTGGCCAGGGCCTGCGACGATGGTGCCGGGCAGAATGGAGAAATCTCACGATGTCGCCGCGCCGGGCTCAGTCCCCGCCTGCAACCTGCGCAGTCATCCCGACCGAAGCGCAGCGAAGTCGAGGGATACCGTCGAATATAGCTTAGCGCTGAGGCCACGGGATCCCTCGACTTCGTTCGGGATGACGACGAAGATTCGCCGCCATGCTTGCGTATTTCGTCGATAATTTCGATCCCTTCATCTTCCGGCTCTGGGATAACGTCGGGCCGCGCTGGTACGGATTTGCTTATGTCCTCGCTTTCATTTCCGCTTATTTCGTCGTTCGCCTGCTTTCAAAGCGCGGCTACTGCGACCTGCCACCGGAGCGGGTCAGCGATTTCATTACCTGGACGGCGCTCTTCGGCGTGTTGCTCGGCGGACGGATCGGCTACGTCCTCTTTTACAAACCGGAAATGTTGCGCGAGCCGCTCTCGATCCTGCGGGTATGGGAAGGCGGCATGGCCAGTCACGGCGGAATGATTGGCATTCTTGCGCTCACTTTTTATTACGCGCGGCGGCACAAACTTACCTGGACAAATCTGGGGGACGCACTCGTGGTCGCTGCGCCGATCGGTTTGTTTTTCGGGCGCTGCGCGAACTTCATTAACGGCGAACTCTACGGACGCGCCACGAACGTTTCGTGGGCAATGCAATTCCCCAAAGAGCTGATTGAAAACAGAGCGCTGGGAGACCGGGCAGTTGCTGTCGCGCAAAGCCTTGATCCGTCATTGATCGCTCCGGAACAAATTATCGAGGCAGCGCGCCATAATTCGCAATTGAATGATGGCCTTCGGGGAATTCTGACGCCGCGTCATCCCTCGCAGCTTTACGAAGCCTTCTTCGAAGGGATTGTCCTTTTCACGATCCTGTGGTTCGTGCGCACGCGAATGCGACAGCCCAACGGCGTCCTCACCGGATTATTTTTTATTTTTTATGCGATCTTCCGCATCATCTGCGAAAATTTTCGGGAACCGGATGCGCCCCTAGTGGGCGTTTTCACCCGTGGACAATTCTTTTCCTTTTTCCTGATCGCGATCGGAATTGTATTTGTCGTCGTCGCAAAATTACGCCCGACATTTCCGAAAAACACCGCACCGTCATCCTGAGCCGCGCGGAGGACGAAGGACCTCCCAAGCGTTCGAGGGTGCGTGACCAACTGCGAGGTCCCGCACTCCGCTCGGGATGACACACCACGCGGAACACAGACTTTGAGTCTGTGCGCCCAGCGGAGTTGCACTCCGCTGAATCCTTCCAACGCAGTGGGTAAAATGTCCACTGGGTGCACAAGCTAAAAACCCGTGTTCCATGCGCCGCACTTTCGCTTTTTTTGAAACACGTTATTAATTAGTTCAACTTGTCGCAGATTTTGTTATCGAAATGCATCGCGAGCGGCGGGCTCCTTTTCGCTTTTGAACATTCCACCGTCGCGGGAAAGATCGTTCTCCTGACTCTCGCCATCGGTTCGATCTTTAGCTGGTCGGTCATGATCACAAAAATGCGCGTGATTCGATTCGCGCGAAAACAGACGGCGCGCTTTCTCGAAGCGTTCCGCCAAGACCGGCAGCCCTTGCGCCTGTTCGAGCGAAATGCGCGCTTTGTCGGCGCACCCATCTTTAATGTTTACCGGGCTGGTTGTAAGGAACTCGCATTTCATCTGCTTGGCTCGGCCGAAGTGGATGAAACTTTTCGCGCCCGTCTCGGTGTCGCCGACAAAATCACCCCGGCGCAAATGAATGCGGTCCGCGCCGCGATGGAGCGCGCCGTGGGGGAAACTGCACTCGAGCTCGAATCGCAAATGATTCTGCTCGCGACGGCCGTCAGTGGTGCGCCTTTTCTCGGTTTGCTCGGCACGGTTTGGGGGGTGATGGACACGTTCACCGATGTCGCCGTCGCCGGTTCGCCGAACCTGGCAACAATGGCGCCGGGCGTTTCGGGCGCGCTCATCACCACCGTGACCGCGCTATGCGTCGCCATCCCGGCGATGTTCGGCTACAATTTTTTGGTCACGAGCATTCGCGGAATGATCGTGCAAATGGATAACTTCGCCGCCGAACTTGCGTCCGAGTTTGAGCACAAATACGTCGAGCACAATGCCCGCGTTGGCGAGTTTTCGCGATGAGGCATCCCCAGGGAAGCGGAGCCAAAATCGGTCGATCCGGCAGCGAAATCTTAAAGGTAACTTCAACGGGATCCTTCGACTTCCCTCAGGATGACGAGGAGAAAAGATGAAGCGTTATTCCAATCGCAGCAATTTCTCCACGCTAAGCGAAATCAACGTCACCCCATTGCTCGATCTCGCGTTTGTGCTGCTGATTATTTTTATGATCACTACGCCGTTGCTCGAAAATAGTATGAATCTGGTGATTCCTTCGAGCAGCGCGGCTAACGCGCCCATTAGCAAGGCGCAAGTCCAGACGATTTCGATCGATCGTGACGAGACGATCAGGATAAACAACGAAATTGTTGACGCTGATTCACTGGCTACTCGTTTGCTGGAGTTGAAGCGTGCAAATCCCGATGTCGCCATCGTGATTCGGCCTGACCGTGAATTACCGGTGCAGAAATTAGTAACGCTGATGGATTCGTTGCAACGCGCGCAAATCACGAAAGTCGGTATCGCGACAAAAGCGGAATCGAAATAGGAATGCGACGCAACGCACGTTTCTGGCGAAACGTCATCTTGATTGCGCTCGTCCACCTCGGGGCATTGGTTGCACTCTTGCGGTGGGCTGGCTCTTCGAAAATCGCCGCCGCGCAGGAGATCACATGGTTGAATACTGCCGGCGAACCGACGGAGACGGCTGACCTTGCGAAGCCAGAGGAAACGCCGACGCCCGATCCGGAAAGCAAGTCATCTCCGCCGGAAGAAAATCAACCAGCGTCGACCCCGGCAAAAAGCGAGATCCAAATCCCTGCTGCTACTCCTCATCCAACGCCGTCACCAAGCACGGTCCCGAAACCGTCGCTAAAACCTTCACCCAAACCCAGCCTCAGGAAAAAGGCCTCGCCAAAACCGAGCGCTACCCCCGAGAAAAAGAAATCACACGCTGAAACGACGCCAGCGAAGAAAAAAGAAACAGCGAGAAAAACACCGGATAAGAAAGACAAAACCGCCTCTACCAAATCCGAAAAGGAATCGAACGAAAAAACTGCGACGACTGGAAAAGGCAGCCTGGGCGGAAAAACCGGGGCCACTGCCAATCCGGCCAACGCAAGTTGGTACGGCAACATGTTGCACGATCGCTTTTATCGCGAATGGGAGCAGCCAACCACCGTGGTCGCCAGCGGAGCAAAGCTTTCGGCATTGGCAAAAATCCGGATCGAAAAAGATGGCCGCATTTCCGATTTCAAGATTGTGCGGTCGTCTGGGAACGTCGTGGTCGATGAGTCGGTCGAAGCCGTTGGAAAAAAAGTGATGCGGGTGGATGCGCTTCCGGCCGGGATAGGCAGTGGCGGGCACTACGATGTGAACATCAATTTTGCATTGAATTCGAAGTAGGGTAGCGCGCGCATTCTGTGCGGTGTGCTCCGCATTTGCGGAGCACTCCTTCAGTGGCAATGAACAATGGAAAGAAAATGTCGGAGAGAATCTCCGACACAGCGCGCAGCATGCGCGCGCTACCCTACAGCAATGCAATCGCGCGACCTTCACGGTGCGCGACCTGGTCCAGCGTACATTGCCGCGGCGCTTTGTCTTTTCGCCACCTAACGATTCTTGTGCCGTGACGAAAACGGTCGCCAGTGAAATGATCGTAGGTTACTTCTACCACTACTTTCGGATCGACTGGCTCCCATTCGCCGCTGCGTTCGGTACTCCAACGACTTGGGCCGCCGGGAGCGTTTCCGGTAAAACCCGGCGGTTTGCGCAACGCTTCGAATTTTTTTGTCAAAGCACGCTTGTCAGTCGTCTTGAAAGCGGAAGTGAACCCGACGTGATGTAAGAGGCCGGCGTCGTCGTACAGACCGAGCAAAAGCGACCCGATTAATTTTGATCCGCTGGCGTAACGGAAGCCGCCGACCACGCAATCGGCGGTGCGAATGTTTTTCACTTTCACCATCGCGGTGCGTTCTCCCGAGGCGTAGACGGCATCAAGACGTTTGGCAATGATGCCGTCGAGATTACCGCCGGCTTTGTCGAACCATTTTTTGGCCTGGGCCAATGAAGTAGTTGCCGGCGAAAGGCTAACCGCGGCGGCCGATTTCAGATTTTTCGCCGCGAATTTCTCCAGCGCCATTCGCCGTTCGCGCAGCGGAACTTTGAGTAGCGATTTGCCAGCATCGCTTTCGAGCAGATCAAAAACAATGAAGGTTGCAGGGTGGGCTGCTGCCAATTTTTGCACGCGGCTGGCGGCGGGATGGAGGCGAAGTTGCAATTCGTCGAAGGAAAAACGGCCACCAACGTCGATGACAAGTTCACCGTCGAGGACAAATCTCTTCGCGGGCAGGCGTGACAGCGCGACAACGATGTCCGGGAAGTAGCGCACGAGCGGTTGGCCAGATTTCGATTGCAGATAAATGTCCTTCCCTCGGCGAAACGCGAGGCAGCGGAAACCGTCCCATTTCGGTTCATATTGCCAACCGTCAGCCGTTGGAATTTCTTCGACAGACTTCGCTTCCATTGGCGGCAGCGGAGGCGTGAGCACGACTGGCATCGTGGTCTTCGATCAGGCGCCCCCGGCAACAAACGATCTGTCGTCCTGAACGAAGTAAAGGATCTCACCGAAGGTATCTGAACACACAAGATAGATTGGGTGACGAGGTTGGAATTGGCGAGATTCCTCGCCGTCTTCGCAGCTCAGGAGGACAATCATCTCGGCGAAGCCCTTGAATAGCGCCGCGGCGTAAGTTTCGGCGGCCGCTTGCCACTGCGAACAGCGCCCATCACGGAAATGTAAGTCAGCTCTGTCTTATCCACCGCACAGCGTAACAGCAGCCCACCGCGACTCATGTCGCCGCGTCCGACAAAATCGGCTGGGAAACGCAAACGATGCTGAAAGTTCTCCAGTAAAACGTCGACATACTTGGCGGTGGCGATGCTGCCGAGCAAAACAACTTCGCATTCGGCGCTTAATTTTTTGGCAAGCCGCTGCGCATCCCGCGCGAGAGGTTCCCGGTAACGGGGATCGCTTTCATGAATGTCGACTTCGGCAAATTCGCGCAGATCGCGCAAACTTACTCTGGTCGCAGCGTCGACCAAACCGCGCGTCGGCGTGATAACGAGCACGCCGCAAATTCCCTCCGCCGTGCGGGCGAAGGTATTGGCGTAGGCAAGCTTGCCGCGAAAATAGAGTCCGCTGAGAAAGGCGAAGACTTCACCCAAAGTCGCACGTTCGCGGCTGCGCAATCGCCGGGCCAGATCGAACTGTGCGCGCTCGCTCAAAATCATGCGGGCGCGCTCGCCACCGGCATAGGCGGGCGAAAGCAAAAAGATGCGATTGGGTTTAATCTGTTCCACGCGGGTTACCTGCAGAAAAGATGCGTGCGAGCCGGCAGTCAACCCGTCGGGTGGGGACCGCGGCTCGACGGAGTCTCGCCCTACCAAGGGTCCTCGGCGAAATTCACTGGTAGGGCGACGCTCTGCGAAGCTGCACCCCCAGTCAACGGCATCGGGCCGCGCTGGTTGCGACGGCGCGTTGAGAACCCTAAATTCACTATATGATTCATGTTAATCGATTCCGTCGCCCTCATGTTTTAGCGACTGCTGAAACGACGCGAAACAAACAAGCGCCGGTACCGTCAGCCCCCGCCAAGGATGATATCGCTTTGCTCGACGACTATTCGCGCACCATCGTCAGTGCGGTTGACCGGGTCACGCCTTCAGTGGTGAACATTGAATCGCGGGCCAACGGTTCGCGCGGTGGCAGCGGCTCGGGCTTCATCATCGCGCCGGACGGTTTTATTCTGACCAACAGCCACGTCGTGCATGGTGCGCGCGAAATTGTAGTCAACCTTTCAGACGGCCGTGAATCTCGCGCCCAGCTTGTCGGAGACGATCCGGATACCGATCTCGCCGTGATTCGCATTGATGCGGCGCAACTTTCCCACGTACGGCTGGCCGATTCAGAAACATTGCGTGTCGGTCAGATCGCAATCGCCATTGGTAACCCGCTCGGTTTTCAAGCGAGCGTGACCGCCGGAGTGATTAGCGCGCTCGGTCGCTCGATGCACGCGCAATCAGGCCGACTGATCGACAACATCATCCAAACCGACGCCGCGTTGAATCCTGGAAACTCCGGTGGGCCGCTGGCGAATTCCGCGGGCGAAGTGATCGGAGTCAACACCGCGGTGATTCGGCCGGCCCAGGGAATCTGTTTCGCGATCGCGAGCAACACCGCCAAATTCATTGCCGGCTGGCTGATCAAGGAGGGGCGGATCCGTCGCGGTTACATCGGCGTGGCTGGCCAGACTTCGCCGCTGCATCGCCGGGTAGCGCGCTTTTATCACCTGGCGAACGAGAGCGGCGCAATGGTGGTCTCGGTTGAAAAAGGGAGTCCGGCGGAGCAATCCCGCATACGGCCCGATGACGTGATTGTCGCCTTCAACGACGAACCGATCGCGAGCGTGCACGATTTGCACAAGAAACTTGTCGGCGACCGGATCGGTACGCCCTGCAAGCTGACTGTCCTCCGAGGCACCGAACAGCTAACGATCTATGTTACGCCGGCGGAAATGCCGGCGTTGCGGGCGCGCTGATTTCGATTTGAAGCGCGGGGTCTATCGCGGCTCGAGGGAGTCTCGCCCTACCAATGCGTGCTGGCGAAGATTTTACTGGTAGGGCGACGCTCTGCGGAGTCACGAAGTCCTTCTGGACGCTCCCCGGCGAACTTGTTTTTCATTAGTAGCTGACGCACGCTCGCCCCTGTGAAGATTCTCGTCGTCGGTAGCGGAGGCCGCGAGCATGCGCTGGTGTGGAAGCTGGCGCAATCGCCCGATGCCGATCGAATTTACTGCGCGCCCGGGAATGCCGGTACCGAAGGAGTTGGCGAAAACGTTCCCATTCCGGCAAACGATCTGCCGAAGCTCGCGCGTTTTGCCAAAGAAAACCGGATCGATCTCACCGTTATCGGACCGGACGACCAGCTCGCGGCCGGGATTGTCGATTTGTTCGAGGCGGAAGGGCTGCGTGTTTTCGGCCCAAACAAAAAGGCGGCGCAATTGGAAGCTTCGAAGATTTTCGCCAAGGAATTGATGAGCGCGGAAAAAATTCCAACCGCACACGCGCGCACGTTTTCATCCAGTGCGGAGGCGCTGAATTACTGTGATGAGGTCGCGCTCCCAGTCGTCATCAAGGCGGACGGACTAGCCCTTGGCAAAGGTGTAATTATCGCGCATGATCGTGCGGACGCGCGCCAGACGGTTCGCTCGATGATGGAAGAGCGCGCTTTTGGGGAGGCCGGCCGACGCATCATCGTCGAGGAATGTTTGCGCGGAAGCGAGTGCTCAGTGCACGCGCTCGTTAGCGGAAAATCGTTTCGCATGCTTGCAACTGCGCGCGATCACAAGCGCGCTCTCGATGACGACCTGGGTCCGAACACCGGCGGCATGGGTGCAGTCAGTCCGGCGGACAATTGGAACGCGTCGCGCGAACGCGAATTCGCCGGCTCGATCATGCAGCCGTTGCTGGAGGGGCTAACGAGAAATGGAACGATGTTTCGCGGTCTTCTTTTTCCGGGATTGATGATCACGCAGCAGGAGTTGCGCGTGCTGGAATTCAACTGCCGATTTGGCGATCCGGAAACGCAGGCCATCTTGCCACGAATGAGATCGGATCTGCTTCCATTATTAATCGCGACGATTGAAGGCGGGCTTGAAAATGTGGCAATTGAATTCGATTCGCGAGTTGCGGTAACAGTGATCCTTGCCTCGGGCGGCTATCCGGGAAAATACGAGACCGGAAAACCAATCGCAGGATTGGAAAATGCGGCGCAGTTAGCGGACGTGCAGATTTTTCACGCCGGGACGAAACGGCAGGATGGAAAGACGGTGACATCCGGCGGTCGGGTACTGGCAATCACAGCGCTGGGTGACTCGGTCGAACAAGCACGCGAGCGTGCCTACGCTGCCATCAACCAAATTCATTTCGATGGCTGCCATTTCCGGCGCGATATTGCTCTGCGCCCCCCTCACACATAGAGTTTGCGCCCGTCGGATGAAGATAAAAACAATCGTGGCTGGCGTGGTTCTGGCCGGGATCGCGTCTGCGGTTTTTGCCCAAACGCCGAGTCCGTCGGCGCAGCCGAGCGCGTCGACTGACACAAAAACAACGGTCGATTCCCTCGCACCGGCGGAAATCGACGAAACAATACGTGCACTGAAATCCAATTTCGTCGATCCGAATGCGCTCAAGGATCAGGAGATTGATCGAGCGACGCTGGAAGGTTTACTGGCGCGTTTGCGCGGCGGCGCAATGCTTTTGCCTGGCAAAACCACGAACCCGGAAACGCCCACGCCTTTTTATGGCGAAGTGCTCGGAAATCATATTGGCTACCTTCGCATCGGATCGCTCACCACTGACAACCTGCACGCGATGGAGAAAGCGCTGGCGGATTTCATCTCGAAAAAAGTGGACGCGCTGGTGATTGATTTGCGTGCCACCAGTTCTAACGATTTCGATATCGCGGCGGAAACGACGAAACGTTTCGCGGCGAAGGGCAAGCCGTTATGGACGGTGCGCAAGACGGCGGCGCATCAGGACCGCACATTTACGAACGAACGCGATCCGGTCTTTCAGGGAACCGTTATGGTGTTGATCGACGGCGAAACATCGGGCCCGGCGGAAGCGATGGCGGCGGCGCTGAAAGCGCACGGACAAGCCTTGTTGATCGGGGAGCCAAGCGCGGGGCGCGCAGTGGAGTATTCGGACTTTCCACTTTCGAGTGGAAAAATACTACGTATTGCAGTCGGTGAAGTCATCGGCCCAAATGGGCAATCACTTTTTCCCGGTGGGGTGAAACCGGATTTGCCAGTGGAATTGTCGTCCGCGCAAAAGCATCAAATCTTTACCCTAAGCATGCAACGCGGTCTAACGACTTTTGTATTCGAACCCGAACGTCCGCATTTTAACGAAGCTGCGCTCATCGCCGGCACCAATCCCGAGCTCGATATCCGGCAGCAGCGGCGCAATCCAGACGAAAATCTGCATGACGCAGTATTGCAGCGTGCAGTGGACGTGATTACCTCGCTGGCGGTTTTTCAAAAACATTAACGTGGAAACGCTCGAGCAACGCCTCGGCTACGAGTTTCGCAATCCGGCCTTACTCAAAGAGGCTCTGACTCATCCCAGTCTCGGTCACGAAAAACAGCGCTATCACCAGGACAATCAACGCTTGGAATTTCTGGGCGATGCTGTCCTTCAGCTTGTCATAACGGAATATCTCTACGCTCATTTTCCACGGGAACAGGAAGGACCGCTCACGAAATTGCGCGCGCGCCTGGTTTCGCGGGACGCGCTCAAGACGCACGCCCAATCGCTCGATCTTGGACGGCATTTGTTGATGGGGCGTGGCGAGGAGGCAAGCGGCGGGCGTGTGCGGGCTTCGACTCTGGGCGACGCTTTCGAGGCGATTGTCGGCGCGATTTATCTCGATAGCGATTTCCCTACAGCGCGCGACTTTGTTTTACGCGAGGCGCGCGGGGCCCTCGAGCAAGTGCGAGAAGAACCGATCGACATCAATCCCAAAGGCCAGCTTCAGGAAATTTTGCAAAGCATCGCCATGAGCGGGCCGACCTATGAAGTGCTTTCGGCGACGGGGCCTGAACATGCCAAGACCTTTGTTGTTGAAGCGCGCTGGGAAGGGCTTGTCCTTGGTCGCGGCACCGGCTTGAGCAAACAGGCGGCGGAGGTCGAGGCAGCACGCGATGCTCTCGAAAATAAGCTTTGGGAAAAGAAGTAATCGTCATTCCGAATGCGTCCCTCAAGCCATTCGTATTGTCATCCTGAGCCGCGCAGACGGCGAAGGACCTCTCATTCCTCGAGAATGTATCTCCCGGTTGAGAGCTCCCTCAGTCCGAGCCGGACTTGCGTTGTCTGCGCGATTCGGGATTACGCGGCAGCACTGGGCGCGATCCGCTACACTTGTGGGTTGAGGGCGAAGATTTTCCCGCGTCCAGATTTCCAAACGAAATGAGAGCGAATGGCGGAGGAAACAATTTTCTTCGCAACCGCGATTGCACGAGGCAGCTCCGCACCCTTCGCCAACTCCGCCGCAATCGCTGCCGAATAAGTGCAGCCGGTTCCGTGCGTTTTCACCCCTGGTAGAAATGCCGCCGAATATTCAGTGGTGCGATCGCCGGAAGAGAAGACATCGATTGCTCGTCGCCCGCGGAGATGACCGCCCTTTAATAAGACGGCGGTGCCATATTTTGTTGCCAGCGTTCTCGCCGCTCGATGCATTGCGGCCAAATCTCGAATCGGATCGCCCAGCAACCGTGTTGCCTCGTCCAGGTTGGGCGTGATCAAGGTCGCGAGCGGGAAAAGATCGCGCTGGTAAATCTGGATTGCCTCGGGCTCAAGCAAGACGCGACCGCTGGTTGCAATCATCACTGGATCGACCACTAGTCGGCGCTGTTTTACTTTGCCCAAACTCCGCACCACCTGCGCAACGATTTCTGCATTGCAAAGCAAACCAGTCTTGATCGCTGCGATCGGGAAATTCTTTAGTAAAAGCTCGATCTGTTCGCGCACGATTTCTGGATCGGCCGGCTGGATCCGCGAAACGTTCCCCGGCGTTTCCGCGACGATGCAGGTGATCGCGGTAAGTCCGTAAACGCCGAGCGCGGTAAACGTTTTCAGGTCCGCTTGCGCGCCGGCGCCGGCGCTGCTGTCCGAGCCGGCAATGGTGAGGGCGACGGGGATATTTGGCTTTTGACGTTTGATTTTTGATTTAATGCAGCAATACCCTGCGCTGCTAATTTGACAGGGCAAACCATCTCCATTGCCGGACGCGTCCCTACAGCGACAGTCTGTGACCGCCGCGGGATTTGCTAGCGAGCTCCGGGTGGTGGATAGACCCTTACAGAAACCTACGCGCCGTCGCTGCCAATGGCCTCGACCGGGCAACCTTCCATCGCCTCTTTGCAGAGCGTTTCTTCCTCAGGCGATTCCGGTTGCTTGTATACGTAGGAATGTCCACCATCGTCGTTACGACGGAAGTTCGCGGGCGCGGTTTCACGGCAAAGATCGCAGTCTATGCACTGGTCGTCGACGTAGAACTTTCCTTCGATATTCTCGGGATATTTATTTGCGGCGTCGGCCATTTTTTAAAGCTGGTAAAAACGTCGGGGAAGGTAGGATGAATGGAAATTGACGCAATGGCTTTTTACCACGCGCAACCGCACCCAATCTTGAGCACGAAGAGAGTATAACATGGGTCCGCGCTCAAAAACAGCAGTTCGGCGGACGCTACGCGCTTTTGCGCTGGAACTCGTGATCTACGCAGCGCTCGTCACGGGCTATTTTTTCGCTGTTTTACACTTTCTCGGTGGCTGGCTGGTGCGACTTGAGACCCGGCACATTCGGGTTTACGCCGTGGTCGCAATCCTTCTGATTCTCGGACAAGCCGTTGTCCTCGAAGCTGTTACGACCGGGCTGATGCGACTCCTGCGCGGAGGTCGCTCCGAGTAATGTTCTTCCCGATTTCGCACGTCCACATCAGCCCAATTTATCTCGTCGTGGTCGGATTTCTGATTGGCGTCCTCGGCGGGTTCTTCGGCGTTGGTGGGAGTTTTATTGCCGGACCGGCGTTGCGCCTCGTCGGGGTTGAGTGGAACTTCGCCGTCGGGACTGATCTAGCCCACATCGTCGGCAAATCTGTGGTGGCGGCAAAACGTCACCGTGCGCTCGGCAACGTCGATCTGCGTCTCGGACTAATCATGGCGCTCGGCACCATCGGCGGAGCGGAAGTGGGAGCGCAATTGATTGAAGTGTTTAAGCGCGCCGGCAACGTCAACTTCGTTGTCAGTGTCGTCTCTATCGTCATCTATCTTGGCATTTCGACTTTCATGCTCTGGGAAAGCTGGAAAACCGTTGCCCGGTCGAAAAGATCCGCTGCCACGCGAAAATCCACCATCCCTCCCGCCAAATCTGACGATTCCGCATTCCAACATGTGACCAAAGCCATTCAGCGCTGGCGCATCCCGCCGATGATTTCGTTGCCGGCATCGGGGGTCACGATCTCACTTTGGATCATTCTGCTGGTCGCCTTTGTCGGCGGATTATGCAGCGGATTTCTTGGCGGCGGTGCCGGCTACATCCGTATGCCCTCGATGGTCTATGTCCTCGGAATTCCAACCCATCTTGCCGTCGGCACCGATCTTTTCGAAATCATCATCTCGGCGAGTTACGGCACTTTTACCCACGCCATCAAAGGAAATGTCGATATTTTGATCGCGCTAGTGATGAATACCGGCGCTGCGGTCGGGGCACAGCTTGGCGCAATCTCGACCCAATATTTCGCCGGCCCCAAGATTCGCCTTGCTTTCGTCCCGCTTCCACTCATCGGCGCGGCCATTGTCATTTACACCATGTTTACCGGTCACAAGCTATGAACATCCTGATTTGCAGTGATGGCACTTCGGCCTCTGACGACGCCGCGCGGCTTGGCGGCATATTAGGCCATGCGACCAAGGCCCAGGTGACCCTCCTAGGCATTGCGGAAAATCCGGGAGATGAACAACCGTTGCGTCAAGCTCTCGATCGACAAACGGACATTTTGCGACAGCCCGCCGTCGCGCTTCAAACCGTCGTTCAAACGGGGGAGCCCATTGGGCAAATCCTCGCTGAAACGTCCGCCAAAAAATACGATCTCATTGTCATCGGATCACGGCGAAGCACCGCGTCCGGTCGTTCCTGGCAATCGCATCGCACCTACGAAATCATCAAGGCAGTTGAGCCCCCAGTCCTGGTTGCAATTGGCAATTATGAGCGCTTGTCGCGCATTCTTCTGTGCAGCGGCGGCAAACGTTTTATCGATGACACCGTCCGACTCACTGGCACACTCGCTGCCGCGCTCCACGCCGAGGTGACCTTATTTCATGTCATGGCCGAGCCGCCTGCCATTTACGCCCATTTGCTGGAACTAGAGGAAGACGTGACTGCCTTGCTCGCTTCTGGCTCGGAACTTGGTCGCAATTTGGTCGCGGAAAAGAAAGCCCTCGAAAAATTCGGCGTCGTCGTCAAGGTGCGCGTCAGGCACGGCTTCGTCGTCGATCAACTTCTGGATGAAATGCGGGAAGGCAATTACCATCTAATTGTTTCCGGTTCCTCGCGCGCGCGTGGCCCATTGCAGCACTACATCATGGGCGATGTCACGCAACGCATCCTCGACTCTGCCGAATGTTCCGTGCTCGTTGCTCGCTCTCAACCGCCCGGGCCGACCAAAGGTTTATGGCAGTCGCTGGCCAGGCTGTTTCGCTAAGGAATATCGCTTGCGCCTGCAGTCACGGCGCTCGGTTGCCGGTCGATGACAAAGGCGTCCCGATAGAGTGGGGCGCTACAGCATTCTGAGAAGGCGAGACCCCTACATCTCCTCTAGTGAGAGGTCGCCGCGCATTAGCCCTTCCCCCACTAGTATCGCGTCGACTGGACAAGCCGCCATCCGCGTCAAATCCGCCCTCGTTCGGATGCCGCTTTCGCCGACGATTGTGATCCCTTTAGGAATTTCCGGCAGCAATTTCTCCGTGGTTGCGAGATCAACTTCCAGCGTGGTCAGATTGCGGTTGTTGATCCCGATAATTTTCGCGCCGGCATCAACCGCCATCCCGATCTCGTCGCGGGTGTGCACCTCAACCAGCACGCTCATTTTATGTGTCGTCGCGAAGTGGTGCAGCGCATTTAGTTGCTTCGGCTTCAGTGCAGCAACGATCAACAGAAGGGCGTCGGCCCCGATTGCGAGCGATTCGAGAATCTGCGCTTCATCGATGATGAAATCCTTGCGCAAAACCGGCAGCGCCACGGCCTGGCGCACCGCGATCAAATGTTCAGGTTGGCCGCCAAAATAGTTTTGCTCAGTCAGAACGGAGATTGCATCGGCTCCGGCATCAGCATATCGCCGGGCAACTTGCGCGGGATCATATTTCGCCGCGATCAGACCAGCTGACGGCGACGCTTTTTTTGTTTCCGCGATAACGCGAACGATTTTATCTGTTCGCCGAATCGCCGAACCAAAGTCTCGAAAATCGCCGCGGCGCTCCCCGATAGCACGAAATTCGGGCAAGCGGGACTTGATAGAAACAATCTCGTCCATTTTCTCCGCGATGATTTTTTTCAGCCAATCCACAAGTTCAGGGCGTCCGTGTCCGACGTTACCTATTTCGCGCGAAGCGGGCGATATTTATGCTGTAGCGGTGGTCCATGACCGCCGACGATTTTACGCCACAGGGTCCGGCGGTCATAGACCGAAGCTGCAGTCGGTGTAACTAACTTGATGGAATCGGAACGCGAGGCGGCGCGCCGGGCGATTAAGCGACGCAACTGGCTGGCGCATCTCTGGCGGGAATGGATCGTGGAAAGCCGCCGGCCCATTGCGCCCGTCTTTGCCCACCCAACGCCGGATACTTGGAGCGATGAGAATCTCACCACCGCGTGGATCGGTCATTCCACTGTGCTGATGAATTTTTTCGGAGTCACCATTTTAACCGACCCCGTTTTGTTTCCACGCATCGGAATTCGCCTGCCATTTCTCACTATTGGCCCGAAACGGCTCACCGAACCAGCACTGACCTTTGCCGAGCTTCCGCCAATCGATCTCGTGCTGCTCTCGCACGCACACTTCGATCACATCGATCGGCGCACTCTGAAATTATTTCCCGAATCGACCCGCGTCATCACTGCTCGCCGGACCCGCGATTTGCTCCGGGGCACGAAATTCTGCGAGGTGATCGAACTGGACTGGAACGAGTCGGTTCGTCTGACGCTGCGGGGTCGCGCGCTAGAAATCAGCGCATTCAAGCCAAAACATTGGGGCGCCCGCCTCCAATACGACGTACATCGCGGCTACAACAGCTACGTCATTTCACGAGAGAACCGGCGGATTATTTATGGAAGCGACACCGCCATGACGAATGCGTTTGCAAAATTAAATGACGGCGCGCCCTACGATCTTGCCCTCATGGGCATTGGTGCATACGACCCGTGGATTTGGGCGCATTCCACTCCCGAACAAGCCGTCGCCATGGCCGATGCCGCCGGCGCACGTTTCATCATCCCAGTGCATCATCAAACATTTCGCCTGAGCGTGGAACCGTTTCGCGAGCCAATCGAGCGCTTCACCCACTCACTTTCCAAGACCCCGGAACGAATCGCGCTGCGTGAAATCGGCGAGACGTTCGTTTTGCCTTGTTCCCGTTAGTCGACGCACTCAGAGACGGCGAATTGTCGGACGTTGTATCCGATTTCTTAATTCCCGTTAGAACGATGCGCTTGGCGTCGGCGTCGGAAACGCGAATGTGGGATGGATCAGCGGTGGTGACGTGGGCGAGGGGGTCTCGCTGAACATCGGAGTCGGTGTCGGTGACGCAGAAGGAGTCGGCGAGATCGATGGAGTGGGGGTCGGCGTCGGCGTGGGAGTCGGTGTCGGTGTGGGGAGCGGCGGCACCGTGTTTACCCAGTGATGCAACGCCGCAGTGGCGCCGCCGATTTCCTTTACCAGCGCTTCGCAACGTGCCTGCAACTTTTCCAAATCGGGCGGTCCCCACGATGAATCGGCCGTGCCACTGAAAACGATGTAGGTCGCTTTCAATTCGCTCATCGCTCGATTGTTCGGATTCGAAAGCGCATTTACCTCCTTTGCGATCCGCAACGACGCTTCCCCAACTCGATCGTTCGGCCCGACGTCGCCCACGATTGCCGGATAAATCGTGCTCCCGGCAATCACGACCGCGTAATCGCCCACATGCGCCGCATCGCTGCCCTTGGTGAAACTCGCTGGCACGACGATAAAGGGATCGTAGGTGCCGATGAGATAACTATATTTTTTCATCGCGGCGATTTCATCACGCAATTCCGTGGCTGCATTCTTCAGGTCGCGCTTGCGCTCCGGTGTTGCCGTCTTTTGCTCCAGTTCCGCGCGATGCAATCGATCTTCGGTTCCGGATGAGTAAGGATTTGGCCGATTCGATTTTTTTCCCCAACGAAAGCTGGTAAACGGCTCGAACGTCGGCGACACGCCACTGCCGGCCGGAACACGGTCACCGTCGGAACCATCTGCATCCACGTCCATGTCCGCCTGAAAGAGCAGCGCGCGGCGTTTGCTTTCCGGATGCCGTAACGCCAGCACGGTTTGGCAATCGTAGAAATTGTGGCGCGAGAGAAGCAGATCGAGCCGGTTCAGATTTTCGCGCAGCTCGCGCACCTTGGTTTCATATAGCTGCGCAAATAGAGGCGAAACTGCCTCCGGCTTTATCATCGTAGCCAGACCGGGCAGCAAGGTGCCGAGATCGGGACTCACTTTCCCGAGCTCATCCGCGCTTCGATTTGGCGTTGGCACTCGGACGTGCAATTTCAAATCGATCGCATAACTCATCGGGTCGACTCGTTCCTCCGACGCCGCCGCGCCCGCTGCTGTTTCCACTTCGCTCCGCAACGTAATGCCGTTGAAAAGGCGGGAGATGTCGAATTTGCCCGAGAGTGTTGGTGGACGGGTCGCACTCGCGGAAGGCGCCGCCGTCGGTGTGGGCGAAGGCACTTCAATTTCCTCCGCGCGCGTCATCGTCCAGCGCCAGCGTTCCAATGAGATCCAACGCAGCGTGATTGCGACAAAGAGCGCAAAAAAAATGAGGAGAACGATCCGACGCAGCGTGCCAAGCCCCAACTTCCGCACGCGATTATTTCCTCAGCCAGGCCGCGATCGCGACAATGATCCCGATAGCGCTCAGGACCGACATCAACCCCGCCGGCATCACTTTGAGGGTGCGAAAAAATTTCGGAATAAATTGCCCCGCCAGCAGCAGTGAAACAATGAGTGCGATAATCAATCCCGCGGCCTGATGTTCCGGTATCAACCACGCTGCCAGCAAAAGCAGCACGCCCGAAATCGATCCGGCGATGATCGAAGCCATGCTTCCCGCCTTAACGTAGCCAAGGACTCCGCCGGCAATCGTCAGAATTCCAAAAACAATGAAATAAATTTTCGCCCCGCCAATCATCAGGGCGATTGGTAATGCAACACCGCTGCGCTGTCCAGCCGACGACAGCTCCCAGGCATTTTAATTAACGATATGGAAACGTTGCGGCCGCCATCTACTCCGGGTAGCGCACGCGTCTCGCGTGTTGGTTTCGGCGTCCCGCCGAAACAGGCTTTTCGTGTCATTGAAACCGCAGCAAAAGTTCGCGATGGCGAGGACGCCCCTCGCCAGACACGCGAGACGCGTGCGCTACCCGGACGGGGAGATTCATAATCGTATTCCTAATCCTATTCGTATCTCTTTGGTATAGGAATAGGATGCTGTTTGGGATGCCCCACGTGGTTCTAAACACACTTGCGCAATGTCTCGCATCGACTAAATCTCCTGCTGGCATGAAGGCGCGCGCCGGTATTGGCATCAGCATTGTCATTGCCTTTCTCGCGGCACTGACCATCGCCAGTTCGCCGCAGTTACACGAGCGACTGCACAAAGTCGGCTCGCAGCACGAATGCGCCGCGACCATGATCGCTTCCGGTAATTGCGAGCACACCGCGCCGCCTCAGCTTGTTCCCAAACTCGAGAATGCGCCGAATTCGCCGGCTTTTCTCCCGAAACGTTTTCAATTCGTTCTCGCGTCGGTTCCTTCTTCAGTCCAGGAACACGCGCCGCCTATCGCTCCTTAGCGCGAAGCCGCCGCCGTTTCGTGCGGAATTGATTTTCTCCCGCTGAAGCAATCGCGGTCTTTACTCGCGCCTGCGTTCCTTATTCACGGCAACCGCGCCAGAGGCGCCGTTGCCTCCATCGAACTCCAGTCATGAAAACTTTTAATGAAGCAAATTCTAGCAATCACAATCGCGATGCTGAGCGGGGCGAGCATGGCGATGGCGCAGGACGCGGCAGCGTCACCCAGCCCTTCCGCCTCGCCAACCGGATCGCCTGGAACCGCGACCGCCGAAAGCGTCGTCGTTACTAGTCAGGAACTCGATATTTCGCGGGAACAAATCGTGCCCAGCCTGGGAGCGACGCGTTACACCGTCGGACCGGATCGTCTCGATTCACAGGCGCAAGGCGAAGACGCGCCCTTTAATCAAACCATTCTGCGATTCCCAGGGGTCGCTCAGGATTCATTCGGGCAACTGCATTTGCGCGGCGAACACGCGAATTTGCAGTACCGCATTAACGACGTGCTGTTGCCGGAAGGCATCACCGGTTTCGGCCAGGAGTTGTCGACGCGATTCGCTGACAACATCTCGTTAATTACCGGCGCATTGCCGGCGCAATTTGGATTCCGGACTACCGGAGTAATCGATGTTCACACCAAAACGGGAGCGGACTTCACCGGTGGCGAAGCCTCGAGTCCAGGTTGGCAGCTTCGACACCGTTCTCCCGAGCTTCGAATACGGTGGCGTCACCGGAAAACTGACCTATTACGTCATCGGAAGCTACCTTCACAACGGGATCGGGATTGAAAATCCGACCCGCAGCAGCGATCCGATCCACGACGATACCGATCAATTCAAGACCTTCGATTACCTCTCTTATATCATCGACGATTCGAGTCGATTCGTTTTGATGCTGAGCGGCAATTACAGCAACTTTCAAATCCCGAATAATCCCGGGCAACCGACCGCATTTGTGGTGAACGGTCGTGACAACTTCAACTCCGCGAAACTCGACGAGAACCAGGCCGAAAACTCGGCTTACGCGATTCTGACTTATCAGAAGAAATCCGACCTCTTCAACATGCAGGCGTCAGTGTTCACTCGCTATAGCGGCGTCCTTTTTCGCCCCGATGAGGTCGGCGATCTCTTTTTCAACGGAGTCGCCTCGCGGGTGGACCGCCAGATCTACACCAACGGCCTCGAGGTCGACATGAGCTACAAGCTGAACGATCAAAACACGCTTCGAGGCGGTCTGCTCTTCACCGCCTCGCACGCAACGGTAGGTACGGCCACACTTGTTTTCCCAGTCGATGCGATGGGAAATCAGACGAGTGATGTGCCGTTCCGAATTGTCGATAATTCCTCCTTAAACGGATACTTCGCTGGTTTTTACCTGCAGGATGAATGGAAGCCATTTGAGCAACTGACCATCAATTTTGGTGGCCGGATCGACATTGCCAAGACGATCGAGACGGAAAGTCAATTCAGCCCGCGCATCAACATTGTTTACACGCCGTGGGCGGCGACGACTTTCCATGCCGGTTACGCCCGCTATTTTACTCCGCCGCCCCTGGAAAATGTCGACCAAAGCACGATCGCGAAGTTTACCGGCACAACCAACGAATCCGCCATCACGTTCGATTCGCCGGTAAAAGCGGAGCGGGCCCATTACTTCGATGCGGGCGTGACACAGAAGATCGGAGACGGTTTGCAGCTTGGCATCGATGGCTTCTACAAACACTCCCGGAATGTTCTGGATGAGGGGCAGTTTGGGCAGGCTCTCATTCTTTCGTCCTTTAACTACCGTGAAGGTGAAATTTACGGCGGGGAATTTACTGCGAACTACCAGCGCGGTGGGTTCTCCAGTTATCTCAATATTGGCTACGAATACGCGCGAGGTATGCACGTCAGTTCCGCCCAATTCCTGTTCGATCCCGATGAATTTGACTTCATTCGCGATCACTGGGTCTTTCTCGATCACGATCAGCGTTTCACCGGATCAGGTGGAATCGCTTACGCGTGGAACGATTGGACTTTTTCGGCCGATGCGCTCTACGGAAATGGATTGCGCCGCGGCTTTGCTAACACGCAAAAGAATCATCCCTATGAAACTTTAAACCTCGGAGTGGAACGGAGAATTTCTCTCGGTGGAAAGCAAGCGATCAAAGTTCGGTTCGACGTCGTGAATCTATTCGACAAAATTTACGAGTTGCGCGACGGCAGCGGCATCGGCGTTGGCGCGCCGCAGTTTGGGCAGCGCCGCGGATTTTATGGCACCGTCGCGTACGATTTCTGAGCCGTTACCAACCCCTCGACAAAGTGATTTAGTTTTCTACTAGGCGTAATCGATCCAGTTCAGCTTACCGGTAGAAATTTCTTGCGCGCTAATTCGCCCCGATGGAATCTCGGCGGCAGATGAAGGCGTGTGCTCGCGTTGGGATTAGCGTTTTGTTCGCCTTTTTTGTGGCGTTGACGCTTGCTAGTTCACCCCGGTTGCACGAGCGACTGCACAAGGTCGATTCGCAACACGCATGCGCCGCGACCATGATCGCGTCCGGCAATTGCGACAACGCTGCGCCACCTCAGCTTGTTCCCAAACTCGAGAACGCGCCGAATTCGCCGGCTTTTCTCCCGAAACGTTTTCAATTTGTTGTCGCGTCGGTTCCTTCCTCGGTCCAGGAACACGCCCCGCCGGCATCTCACTGACGCTTCGCGCGTCCGCGACGGGCTGCGCATTCATGTTTTGCGCAGCAAATCTCCCCGCGCGCTAATCGCTCGCATCCTCATCGGTGGGATTTTTGCCGACACCAATCGATTTTTTAATGACCAAATTTCTGTTCAAAACTCACATTGCAATGTTGGTAGTGGTCGCATCTCATCAATCCTTGGCGCAAACTCCGGCACCGACCACCTCCGCCACCGCATCGGATGTGTCGGCGCTGCGCCAGCAAGTCGAAGCCCTGACCGAGACGGTGAAAGCGCTGCAACAGCAGGTGAAAGATCAGCAGGCAGCGTTGGAGAAAGCGAACATCACCGGCAATCAATTGCCGCAAAGCGAAGGAACGCCTTCGGTAGCATCTGCACCTGTACCTACGCCTCTCCCTGGCGCGAGTGTTCCACAAGCATTTCCAACGACGGATAGCTCGGTCGTTGCCAGCGCGCCGACTGCGCCAGGCACGCCAGCGGTGAACCCGAACGGCACCGCTACCGGCCAGTTCCCGACCACGGACGAATCAGTGGTCGCTGCGCCGGCAGGAGCAATATCGTCCGCAACTGGTGCGCCCCCGACTGAGACATCAACCAGCTCCCTCACGCAGCCGATCACCATCGCGGGTGGCGGCAAAAACTACATGAACATTTCCTTCGACGGCATGTTTGCTCTCGCCGGATCGACCGCACGCGATCTGTCAAACATCGAAGTGGGCGATCACGATCCGCAGCAGCGCGGATTCAATGCCCGTAATATCGAGCTCGCCTTCGATGGTGCGGTCGATCCTTACTTCGAAGGTTTCGCCAACATCGTTTTCAAACTCGACAACGACAACGAAACCGAGGTCGAGGTCGAGGAAGCGTTTATGCAAACAACGAACCTGCCGTTCGGCTTGCAATTAAAAGGCGGCCAATTCTTCGCCGCCTTCGGCCGCATTAACCCGACGCATCCGCATACCTGGGATTTTGCGGATGATCCGCTGGTGCACGGTCGTTTACTCGGACCCGACGGATTGCGTGGAGTCGGCGCACAGATTTCCTGGACATTGCCAACGCCGTGGTACTCCCAACTAATTTTCGCCTCGCAGAACGGACGCGGCAATACCGGATTCTCTTTTCGCAATCCAGGCGACAACGGCATTTTCTTCGATCGCGAAACAACCGATCGAGAGGTGCGAGGTCTCCAAGATTTCGTCTGGATTCCGCGCTGGGAGAACTCGGTTGATCTCAGCCCGACCCAAGTGGTGCTGGCGGGAGTTTCCGGCGCGTTCGGTTCGAACGAAACCGGCGCGAATGCGCGCACCCAGATTTACGGTGGCGACCTGTTTTACAAATGGAAAAGCGCACATGCCGAAGGTGGGTTCCCGTTCGTGAAATGGCAGACCGAGGTGATGTATCGTCGGTTCGAAGCCGGGCGCGGGGTTGATGAGAGTTTTCCGGTCGCGGAAACATTCCACGATTGGGGGTTGTATTCGCAGGTGCTGTGGGGTTTTCGCAAAGGCTGGGTGGCAGGCGTCCGCGGCGACTATCTCCAAATGCAGGATTCGCGATTTACTGATGATCCAGATCGGCAATCGCGCTGGCGTATCAGCGCGAATTTAACCTGGTATCCAACGGAATTCTCGAAGCTACGATTGCAATACAATCATGATTTTTTGGAGTCGAACTTCTTCCTCTCCGATCGCCAAGTCGATTCTGTTTTCCTTCAATTCGAGTTCATCCTCGGTGCGCACGGGGCGCACAAGTTCTGAAACATGCGGCGCTCGCGAACAATACGCTGTCATCCTGAGTACCCGAAAACTTTCGGGGCGAAGGACCTCACCGATAGTGATGCGTTACTCAAACGTGTATGACGTAACCTCAAATGTCAGGTCCCTCGCGTTCGCTCGGGATGACGGGTGGAGCACCGTTGGCACGCTCACGATCTAACTTTTCATGAAAAAAATCCTGTTAATCCTATCCATTGTTCTTCCCGCATTTTCGGCGCAGGCGAAGATCAACGTCGTCGCAACTCTTCCCGACTTTGGCTCGCTCGCGCGCGAAATTGGCGGTGATAACGTCAGCGTTACGGTCTTGGCGAAACCAACGGAGGATCCGCACTTTGTGGACGCGCGTCCGAGCTTCGTGGTTGCGCTTCGGAGCGCGGATGTCCTGATTGATGGCGGCGCAGAGCTGGAGCTGGGATGGTTGCCGCCGCTCTTACAAAATGCGCGCAACCCGAAGATCGAGATCGGCAAACCGGGCCGGGTGCAGGCGTCGCAAGGAGTTCGCTTAATGAACGTGCCGGCGAATGTGACGCGTGCCGCTGGTGACGTGCACGCGCTGGGCAATCCACATTTCGGAGTCGACCCAATCATCGCCAAAGCGATCGCGCAGCACATCGCGCAATCATTTTCCGCGATCGACCCAGCCAACGCCGCTGCCTACGACGCGAACTACAAGAAATTCGAAGCCGCCATCAATGCCAGGCTCCAGCAATGGGGCGCGGCCCTGCTGCCGTTTAAAGGTCAGCACATCGCCGCCTATCACGATTCCTGGCCCTACTTCGGCCACCGTTTCGGGCTGGAGATCGACATTTTTCTGGAACCGAAACCCGGCATTCCCCCCTCGCCATCGCATCTGGCGGAAGTGATTGCCCAGATGAAGGCGCAGAAGATCAAAGCCATCATTGTCGAGCCGTACCACGACCGAAAAATTGCCGAGCGGGTGGCCAGTGCGACCGGTGCGAAGGTGGTCGATTTCGCGCAGTATCCTGGGGCTCTCCCGGGCACCGATAACTATATCAAGTTGATCGACGCACTTGTTTCGCGTTTGGCCGCGGCGCTCAAATGATGATGACTGGTATCGGTGAATGGAACGTGCGCCGATGAGAATCAATCCACGTGCCACTAATCACGATTCACTTTTCTTAACATGTGGGAGGTAATGTTCTGGCCAATCGTGGCCTGCGTCCTCTTGCCGTGGTTGCTTGTCTATCTCGGTCTTCATGTCGTCCAACGCGGCATTATCTTCGTCGACATTGCGATGGCGCAAATGGCTTCCCTCGGGATTTGCGTGGCGTTGCTCTTTCGTCTCGATCTTCATGGCTGGACTACATTCGTTATTGCACTTGGTTTCACCCTCCTGGGCGGCGCGATTTTTTCCTTAACGGGAAAACGCGCGAGCAAGATTCCGCAGGAAGCGATCATTGGCATTGCCTATGTCGTAGCCGCCGCCGCTGCGGTGTTGCTTCTCAGTCGCGCCGCGGAGGGCGACGAAGAGATCAAGCAAATGCTGGTCGGCAATATTTTGTTGGTGACGCCGGCGGAGGTTTGGAAATGTTTCGCGCTTTTTGTTGCGGTCGGCATTTTCCATTTCGTTTTGCGCCGAAATTTTTTGCTCGTCTCATTTGATCGCGATCGCGCCTACCAGAAAGGACTGCGGGTGCGATGGTGGGACTTTTTGTTTTACGCCAGCTTTGGGTTGGTCGTGACTATCTTTGTCCGAATCGCCGGCGTACTTCTTGTATTCAGTTATCTGATCGTGCCGGCGGTTTGCGGCATCAATTTGGCGCGCGGCACGCGCGCGCGGCTGCTGCTTGGCTGGGTCGTTGCGACGCTAGGAGGAATTGGCGGTTTGTACTGGTCCTTCTACAGCGACTTGCCGTCGGGTGCGGCTATTGTTTGCACCTTTGGCGTCCTCTTGGTGATCGTGTCAACTGTCGGGTTGCTCAAAAAAGCTCGGGCGTAACGGCGATCTGTTCCGGGTAGCGCACGCGTCCCGCGTGTCTGGCGAGGGCGTCCTCGCCATCGCGAACTTTTGTTTCGCTGTTAAAGAGCCAAAAAAGCCTGTTTCAGCGTGACGCCGAAACCAACACGCGAGACGCGTGCGCTACCCGGGCGCGGGATTCATAGTCCTGTTTATATTCCTAATCCTATTCTTAATCGGTCCCGTATTCACCCGACGGAATAAGATTAGGAGCAGGAATGGGAATACGATTAGATTTCAATCGTGCACGCCTTCCATTACCGCGATGGACATCTTTTTTGCGAAGAATTCGATGTCGCCGTCGCGGCCGAGAGATTTGGCACGCCGCTCTATTTGTATAGCGCGGGCACGATTCTCGATCACTACGGTCGATTGAATGAAGCGCTGGCGGGACTTGACCATCTGATTTGCTACGCCGTCAAAGCGAATTCAAATCGCGCCATTCTGCGTTTGTTGCGCGATGCCGGTGCGGGCTTCGACATCGTTTCGGGTGGCGAACTGTTTCGCGCACTCAAGGGTGGCGCTGACTCACGCAAATGCACCTTCGCCGGAGTGGGAAAATCGCGCAAAGAGATCGAATACGCACTCGAACAAGGGGTTTATTCGTTCAACATCGAAAGCGAAGCCGAGCTCGATTACATCAACCAGATCGCATCGGCTAAAAACCAGCGCGCCCCGATTGCACTTCGAGTGAACCCCGATGTCGAAGCGCAGACGCATCAATACATCTCCACCGGGAAGAGCGAGAACAAGTTCGGCATCGCGCTGGAACGAGCCGCGCAAGTTTACGAGCGGGCAAGTAAAATGCCGTCGATCACCATTCGCGGCGTGCAGACGCACATCGGATCGCAGATCACCGAGGCGGCGCCCTTCGTGGCTGCGATCGAAAAACTTGCGCCACTGGTCTCCAAATTGAAAAGCAAATATGCAATTGAGTTTTTCAGCGTCGGCGGCGGGCTTGGGATCGTCTATGAATCCTCCCTTGCCAGTGGCAGCGGCGATTGGTGGACGTCGCAACGGTCGCATCCGCTCACGATCCAGCAATACGTCGATGCAATTTTACCGCCGCTAACGAGACTTGGGCTACGGATTTTACTCGAGCCCGGTCGATTGCTGGTGGGGAACGCGGGAATCTTGCTGACCCGCGTTCGTTACATCAAGGAGACGGCGCAGAAGATATTCGCCATCATCGACGCAGGAATGAACGATCTTATTCGTCCGGCGCTTTACGGAAGCTACCATGAGATCGTGCCGGTAGAGAAGATCACCGAGCCCTCACTTCAATCCTCTCCAACGGGGAGAGGAGACCGCGAAGCGACCGGTGAGGGTAGAACAAAGATCGATATTGTTGGACCGGTGTGCGAGAGCGGCGATTTTTTTGCGCAGGATCGGGAAATGCCAGAATTGCGCGCGGGAGATTTGCTCGCGGTCATGAGCGCAGGGGCGTATGGATTTGTTATGGCCTCCAATTACAATTCGCGGCCCTTGCCGGCGGAAGCGCTCGTCCGAGGGGATGAAGTTGCCCTCATTCGCAAACGCCAGACGATCGAGGATCTTGTGCGCGGCGAAATCGATCCGTAAAAGAGGGTGCGCGCTTCCGCGCCTCGGGACATCCGAGACATGCTTCTCCCCTGGTAGAGTTGGTTATTCAGGGTTCGGTTTCGGCAAGTCAAGATCAAGCAGCTGGGCCGTCGGCAAAAGGGTCGGACATTTAGTCAAATACTCGGCGAGCCGGTGCTCGCGACACTCCTTCCAATCGAGAAATGAGTCATGTTCATTTGGCGGAAGTCGGAGTTCGTCATGGAGGAGCGGTTCAAGGAATTTAAAATCAACGAAGGGAAAATAGGAGAGCGACTGCAGGGGAATATTCGGGATTGGCAAATTGGCCGCACGCGCTTCTCGCGCGATTTGCACCAGATTCCGCCACACCTGGATGTGCGAGGCGCCATGCAGCGGAGCGGCCTTCGCCAGAACGTGAGACTGGTAGCTGTAATGGCCAACAATTGCGCCCAGAGCGAACAGGCTCGAAACGACGGCCACGAAAACAAGCCGGCGCGGAGACAAGAGCATCAGGGCGGCGAGGCCGATCCCGAGCCAGGAGACTGTGATCGGCAGGACGTAACGCGATGCAGTCAGGTATAAAAAAAGGCCGCCGCCATTCGGTTCCTGTATCTCCCGCGTCGAAATCATGGCCACAATTGTGATGAGCATGACCGCAGAAAAGAGTGAGAGAAATAACGCGGCACAGCGCGGGCTCGGCCGCGTTTGGCGCCTTGTCTTAGCCAGCACAGCGATAAACAATCCGATAGCTGACAGGCCCGCAGCGCCAACCGCCCACGCGCTGTGCAGGATGCCGTCGATTAGTCCCTGCTCTAACCTCGCGCCAACAAGGCCGGCCATGATCGAGATAGGGAATAATACGTACAAACCGACCAATTGGTGCCAGTCGGGAAGGCGACCGGAATTCAGTCCGGTGTTCGCTGGCGCGTCGTTCAACACGATCATGGCGAGCGCATGGGCGGAGCCAGCAACTGCCAGAAATATCAGGGTCGCAACGAGCGTGCGCACTTGCAATTTGAATTCCGGGAAGGAGCCAGTCACCGCTCCGATCAGGATAAGAGAGAAAACGGCCACTGTTCCGGTAACAACTGCCAGGCCCAGACCGAGCACATGCATCGAGCCGTAGGCCGTTAGCGCGATCAGCCAGAGAAGAGGGCCCTTGTTTGCTGAACCCGGTAGCCGTACTAAAGCCCACCCGGTGGCGGTCGCAAAAATCATCCAGCCAATTTGCAAACCATGAAAGGGCCATTGCAGAAGGTCCCGCATCAGCGGCTGCGCCACCAAAATTAAGGTCGCGGCCGCCGCCAGTAATGCAGCGGCGAAAGGGGGCGGGCGCGTCTGCTCCGCCGCGGCGCGAATGAGACCGAAGAAAAGGAAGGTGAGCAATGCGCCTAGAAAAAGCTGCCGGTTTCGCCACCAATTCGGGCGGAGTCCGGCGTGTTTGGTAAACCAAAACTCTGTTGTAAATGCCAATGGTGTGTAATGTCCACTGTAGCTCTTTGTCCAAAACGTCCGCAGCAAGGCGCGCTCCTGCCGGGGTTGGGTATGAGCGATGACCTGATAGTAGCCAGTCTCGGCCCGGAGCACTGTGGGCTGCATCTGACCATGAAGCGCGAATATCGCGACAAAGGAGAGCACCAGAGCAACGGCCAGTTCAACTCCTCGACGGTGCCGGTTCGGTTCCGGTCTAGGCAGCGTCTCCATCAGATGAGCGATCTCTGGCAGGTCTCAACAAGACCGACTAGTGAATTCCCCCCCGGCACTCAACCCGACTTGCACAGCCAGCGCCAGCATAAATAGTGCTACCTCATGACCAAACGGTTCCTTCCACTGATCACGCTGCTCGCGCTCGCATTTGCACAATCGGTTCCTGCGGCGAAGCCGAGCGCGCCGCAAGGCGAATGGATTATTCTGGTTGGTGGCGTCTCTCTTAACCAGTGGGAGAAATACAAAACCCAACCACATGATCATTGGTGGGCGAATTTCGTGCATGCCGCGCGCATTCGGACCGAGCAATTGCGCGAGCAGTTTGGACCGGACCTGATGATAACATGGCTGGTTTACAAGCCTGCCTACCTTGAGCGCGCGAAGCAGGACGGCGTCGACTTGATCGCGGACATCAATTCCGTGCGAGACAAGTTCAATCTGCATCTTGTTTACTTCAACAAGGGCGAAGACGTGATCGATTACCTCAATAACGGTCAACCGCGCACTTCGCTGAAGGTTGCAGCTTTCGAATACTTCGGTCATTCCAATAGGGCGTGCTTCATGTTCGATTATAGCAATGTGATCGACAGTTCCGCCAAGGCGTGGTTGCACGAAAAGGACTTTTCGAAAATCGACCGGCGCATTTTTGCCAAAGGCGCATTCGTGAAGAGTTGGGGCTGTCACACCGGCGAGGAAATGAGCAGCTATTGGCACGCTGCGACCGGCACGCGCATGTGGGGCGCGATCGGCAAGACCCAGTTTATGGACGAAGAATTGCCCATTCTCGTTTCCGAAGGCGGTAAATGGGTGAACTGAATTGAGGAATTCGGATTGCTGATTGCCGATTGAGCATCGCCGTTCGATGCTAAATTCTTGATGCAGGGTGCTGGATAACAACTCGCGATGAATTTCGAAAAACTGCACGCGCTGTATCATCAGCCGCTCTTTGATTTGATTTCGCGATCGCGTGCCGTTCATCTGGAACATTGGCGTGGCGAATCGGTGCAGCGTTGTTCGCTGCTCAGCATCAAGACCGGCGGTTGCAGTGAGGATTGCGCTTATTGCGCCCAGAGCGCCCATTATGCGACCGGCGTCGAACGCGAAGATTTGCTTCCGCTGGAACGAATCCTATCGGCTGCGCAACAAGCGCGGGCACAGGGGGCGACACGTTTTTGCATGGGCGCAGCCTGGCGCGGTGTGCGCGATGGCAGCGATAAATTCGAGCGCGTTCTCGAAACCGTGCGCCAAGTCAGCCAACTCGGCATGGAAGTCTGCGTTACCCTCGGCGAAATCGGCGATGAGGAAGCGACAAAACTCAAGGCCGCCGGCGTGACCGCTTACAATCACAACATCGATACCTCGCCCGATTTCTATCCAAGAATCGTTAGCACACACACCTTCCAGGACCGGGTCGATACCATCCGGGCAGTGCAACGCAGCGGCATGTCGGTGTGTAGCGGGGGAATTATCGGCATGGGCGAAAGCGCGGATGATCGGTTACGCATGCTCGAAGTGTTGAGCGAATTCGATCCGCAACCCGAGAGTGTTCCGATTAACTCCCTGATGGCGATGCCGGGAACGCCCCTGGCCGAGGTGCCGCCGGTGGATATTTTCGAGCTGGTCCGGTTGGTTGCCGTCGCGCGCATCGCAATTCCTCGGGCTCGGGTCCGTCTTGCTGCCGGTCGAACGCGCATAACGCGGGAAGGCCAGGCGCTCTGCTTTTTCGCAGGCGCAAACTCAATCTTTTTCGGAGACAAACTGCTCACCGCCGAAAATCCCGCCGCCACCGCCGATGTGAAGCTGCTGCATGAGCTTGGCCTGCGCATCGATTCGCTTGAGACGCGAAATTGTGGCACGGCGGACTTGGTTTCACGGTGACCAGGAGACGCCGATTACATAAGAAGATTGTTGTGCGGGCTTGGTGGCCATAAAGCTAACCACCCTGTTTCTTTCCCGTAATCATAGGCTCGGCAAAACCGGGATACCTCTAATTACCATAACGTCCGAATTGCCTTTTCATTTCTTAAGTTGTTGCAAACAAACGTGATAACGCTGCGCCTGATTCTTTCCTTTTTCAGCATTGAACCTGCTTTTAAGATTTTAGGAGCCGCGCAAACAGCGGCCATCACTAGAGATGTCAAAAAAAATGCAGGTCCGGCTAAGAGATCGAGCAGGTTTTACCCTGGTCGAAATCATGATTGTAGTCGGCGTGATTGCGTTGCTGGCTGCGCTCGCGCTGCCCGGGATGCTTCGGGCGCGGAAACGCGCACAAGCTACGCGAGTGAAGGACGATCTGCGGCTGATCGAAGCGGCTGTCGATCAATATGCAATCGAAACTCAGAGACAGCCCGGCTGGGTGGTGTCCGTCCCCGATTGGACCGCCTATCTAAAAAAAGAAACGCTACTTTGCACGACGGGAAAGGATGTGCTCGGGCACGATTTCGGTGCGCAGACGGTCGATCAAATCCCAACCGTCCCGTCTGCAACCTACGCCCAGCTTGCCGATGTGGCCGACGACGGATTTTGGGCCCCGTTTACCCCATAAGACGGGCATCGTCCCAAAATTCCGCTTTGACGGAACACAGGCTTGTCAGCCTGTGCGCCCAGCGGGTTTGCAACCCGCTGAACGGAATCAAAATTTGTCCGCCGGCCAACCCGTGAAGTGACAGAACACAGGTCAAAGACCTGTGTGGCGTACAGACCTAAGGGCTGTGTTCCTTGCTTCTGCCCAGTCTCGTTAAGAAGTTCTAGAACTTCTTCGCCACGCTCATTCCGGCGATAAAGAGCACCAGGCAAATAACCAGGAACAAGAAAAACAGAAATTTCGCAATTCCCGCCGCCGCCGAGGCAATTCCGGTAAACCCAAAGAGCGCAGCTACCAGCGCAATCACCAGAAAAATAACAGCCCAACGCAACATAATGATCCCTCCTCCTTATCCTGATTCGCCCATCACCGCGATTTTGCGCGCATGCATGTCGCGGGCGAGCTCCCCGCAAGCCGCTGTAGCCGCGGTCGCCGGCCGCGGCGCGTGCTACAACGTCGCGAGTTCCCGAATTAACTTCGGTCCGCGATAGATAAACCCGGTATAAATTTGTAACAGATTCGCACCCGCTGCGATTTTTTCCCGCCCCGAACCGGCATCAAAAATTCCGCCGCATCCGATAATCGGAATTTTTGTTTTATTCGCGATTTGCCGAACAATGGCGGTTGATTTTCTCTGCAACGGGGCGCCGCTCAGGCCGCCGTCTTCATCGTGAGCGATGGCCGAATGATCGAGCGTGGTATTGGTCGCGATAATTCCCGAAATGTTGTTGGCCTCGCAGACGCTGACAATCTCATCCAGCGTAGCCGGCTCGAGATCGGGCGCGATTTTTACCAGCAGCGGCAGGTCGCCGCGCTCGGCATTGATCGCGCGCAACAATTCATCCAAGCGCTGGCCTCCCTGTAATTCGCGCAATCCCGGTGTATTCGGTGAACTGACGTTGAGCGCGACGTAATCGGCGTGGGTCCGCACTTTACGAAATGAAAATAGATAATCCTCTACCGCACGTTCTATCGGCGTAACGCGTGATTTTCCAATATTGATCCCAACAGGAATGCCGGGCCAGCCGCCGCGGTCGCGCAATTCGGCAAGCCGATTGGCAATTACTTCCGCGCCACCATTGTTGAAACCGAGCCGGTTGATCAGCGCGCGCTCGTTTGGATAACGAAAGATGCGCGGGCGCGGATTGCCCGGCTGCGCCTGCGCAGTCACTGTTCCAATTTCAACAAACGAAAATCCGAGCGCTTCCCACGCGGGCAGCGCGACGCCATTTTTATCCAGTCCAGCGGCGAGCCCAATCCGATGCCGGAAATTCAATCCGAACGCCGACACCGGCGAGGTCGTGCCAGTCGATTTTGGAAGCAATGGTCCGGTGGCGCGCAAGAACGCGAGTGCGAAGTGATGTGCGGTTTCGGGGTCGAGCGCAAAAAGAATGGGGCGTAAGAGGCGCTCGTAAATCATTTGCCGATGCAAAACTGGCTGAAAATAGCATCGCGCACCGCTTCCTCGTCTCCACCACCGAGAAGTTCATCGACGGCGTGCTGCGCTTCCTGCAAATCGATCGCGAACATCTCCGGCGTTGCTCCAGCGCCGATCGCGGCCAAAGCGCGTGCGATTGCATCCGAGGCCCGGCGCAATTGATCCCGATGGCGTGCATTGATCGCGAGCGGACTCTCCGCATTTAGTTTCGCGCCGCCTATGCGTCGATAGATTTCATCCGCCAACTTCGGCAAACCCGCGCCGGTTTTACATGAAATTCGGATCGCGTCAGTGGACGACCAATCAGCATGTTCCGGCAGATCGCTCTTATTCAGGATGAGCAACTCATCTGGGTTCATCGCGAAATCGCCAGGACGCGATGCGCTGGCATCAACGATGTGTAAACGCAGGTCGGCTGTTTCAAGCGTGCGTTGGGTGCGTTCCATCCCCTCGCGTTCCACCAGATTCTCCGGCGCGCGTAAGCCGGCGGTGTCGAACAAGCGGAGGGCGATGCCGCGAAGATTGATTCGTTCTTCGATGGAATCGCGCGTGGTGCCATGCATCTCGCTCACAATCGCGCGATCAAATCCGAGCATCCGATTGAGCAGACTCGATTTGCCGGCGTTGGTCGCGCCGAAAATCACTACTCGCAGACCTTCGTGCAAAATGCGGCCGGTCTCGGCCGTCGCCAGTAATTTATCGATCTCGTTTCGTAATGATTCGAGGCGGTCACAAATCGTAGCGACATCATCCGGTGAAATTCCTTCCTCGGGGAAATCCATCGACGCCTCGACGTGCGCGATAATATCGATTAATCGCTGACGCAGGTTACGAAATTCGTTGCCCAGCCGTCCTGCCAATTGTTCCGTTGCCGAGCGCAAGGCGAGGTCAGTCTGCGCGCGAATCAAATCGATGACTGCTTCCGCCTGGGTAAGATCGATTTTTCCATTGAGATAAGCGCGTTCGGTAAATTCGCCAGGCCTGGCCCCGCGCGCGCCCGCTCGCAAACACGTTTCCAAAACTTTAGCCGTCACCAGAGCGCCGCCATGGCAACTGATCTCGATCAGATCTTCACCGGTGTAACTTGCAGGCGCGTGATGCACCGACAGCATTACCTGATCAATGATGGCGCCGTTTTCAACGATTTCGCCCAAATGTTGGGTTTGCGACGCCAAACCCGACGGCCGTTGTTTGCCGCGAAAAACTTTATCGGCGACTTCAATTGCGTCTTTGCCGGAGATGCGAATCAGCGCGATCGCCGCTTCGCCTGCCGCAGTAGAAATGGCCGCGATCGTTTCTCCTGGGACAATTGAAAGATTCACGCCAGCCTCAAGCCGAAATGGCATCGAGGGAACAGCTGGCCTTCACCATCGGCATGTAATATCGATATCATACTCCCAACACGCGGCAACCGAACCGCATCTCTCCCCAATTTGTTCCAATCCAGCAGGTTTGCTTCTTCACCCGAAGCATCCCTTAATCGCATTACGTTTCGGTCGTTGTTTCTATCAACAATTTATGGTGAGGTCTGGGCTTCGGTCTTTGAGGTCTTTCAGTTAGGTTGTTTCGCCTATGGCTGGATATTCAGGCACACCTTTGTGGAAGAAACTCGGCTACAAGGCAGGGGTGTCTGCCTACGTTGAGGGCGAACCCAGCAATTACATTTCCTTGCTGACATTACCCGCCGATGTGGTGGTGACCTGGCTTCCCCGGGCGAAATCGGATATGGAATTCGTGCATCTGTTCGCGACGTCTGCTTCCCAGCTGAAAAGCAAACTGGAATCCGTCCGGAAAAGGATCGTTCCTGGCGGAGTGATCTGGGTCTCCTGGCCGAAGAAGAGTTCCGGGGTGACGAGTGATATTACTGAGGACACGATTCGCGATCTGGCGCTGCCGATGGGCCTTGTCGATGTAAAGGTTTGTGCAGTCGATGAAGTGTGGTCCGGGCTGAAGTTGGTGATTCGACGCACAGCTAGGTAGCCGTGCGAGGCGCAGTCGGCGGGCAAGATGCCTGTGCTACAAGCCGAGTATTTGGCGAAGGGCGGTGATGCATTTCCGGTTTTGATCCATGGTGCCGATGGTGATGCGGATCCATTCCGGCAAGTTGTAGCCTTTCATCGCACGCACGATCACTTTGCGCTGAAGCAGTGCGCGGAAAACCGCGAGACCATCGCCAACCTTCACCAGAACAAAATTTGCGGCGCTGGGAACGAACGAAAGTTTCATCGCGCGAAATTCTTTCTCGAAAAAGGCGCGGCCTTCGTCGACCAACCTTTTTGTTTCGCGCTGATGCTCTTCGTCGGCCAGCGCAGCAAGCGCGGCGACCTGACCGACTCCGCTGACATTGAAGGGTTGTCTGGTTTTGTGCATCACCTCGATCAATTCCGGTGGGGCGACGCCATAGCCAACGCGCAAACTCGCCAGTCCATGAATTTTCGAAAAGGTGCGGAGCGTGACCACGTTTCGCCCGTCGCGCACGTAGCGAAGCGTGTCAGGCATCCGATCGACAAACTCGTAATAGGCTTCGTCGAAAACGACCACCACCGTCGGCGGCACCCGCGTCATGAAGTGCTCGATCGCATCGGCCGATAAAAGTGTGCCGGTTGGGTTATTGGGATTGACGATGAAAATCAGCTCACTGCGATCGGTGATGGCATTGAGGATGGAGTCGAGATCGTGACCGTAATCGCGGCTCGGTGCTTCAATCGTCTGCGCGCCGAAAACGCGGGCGATGATCTTGTAAGCAACGAAGGCGTGCTCGGAAGTGACGATGGCATCGCCGCGTTCCAGGAAAGCATGCGCGAGCAACTCGATGATTTCGTTCGAGCCGTTGCCGAGTAGGATGTGATCGGGCGTGACGTTGAATTTTTGGGCAATGGCGTTGCGCAAGTAAAAGGCGCCGCCGTCGGGATAAAGGTGTGCGTTTTCGATTGCGTCGCGCATGGCTTCGATTGCCTTCGGAGAAGGGCCAAGCGGATTTTCATTCGAGGCCAGCTTGATGATCTCGGACGGCTCGCACCCCAGTTCGCGCGCGGTTTCTTCGATTGGTTTGCCCGGCTGATAAACCGCGAGATCGCGCAGCTGCGGATTGGCCCGGTTCCAGATTGATTCCACCGGCGCAGCTTAAACGAAAATGTTCGCGGGAAAAGACTCGCGACGACAAGCGTTCTCCGCCAACGTCGCGCCATGCACAGTTTTCATTTGATTGCCGATGCAGCAATCGCTGGAGTTACAGTCAATGGCTGGAAAATTCTTGGCTGGAGCGGCAACCTTGTTTTCGGTGCCCGCTTCATCATTCAGTGGATCGCATCGGAACGGGCCCGCAAGAGCATTATTCCGGTTGGTTTTTGGGAATGCAGCGCAATCGGCTCGATCCTGCTGCTGATTTACTTCGCGTTTTACCGCCACGATTCGGTCGGAGTGTTGAGTGCATTGTTTCCCCTGCCGGTTTACCTACGAAATCTTTATTTCCGCTATACTCACCATCACCCGAAACATCCGGGGAACGAGCCACGCCCGCCAGACTAAGTCCGAGCCGGACTGGCGTTGCATGCGGGCAAGATGCCCACAGGCCCGACAGCTAAGATGGTTGTGCTACTTCCGCTCGCTTTTCCCGCTTCAACGCTTCAACTCTTCAAAATGCCCGTCCGGCATCGGACCTCGGACTCACTCCAGCGCGTAGAGGAAACCATCCGTGCTGCCAAAATAGACGACGCCGTTTGCTACCAGCGGCGACGAAAAGATCGCGCCGATGGCAAATTGTCGATCGGCCGAGACCAGCGGTGCTTCTCGCCAGGCATCGAAGAACAAAAGCGGCACGTTGAATCTTCGCTCCGCGGTCAGGACCCAGTTTGCGTTTTGCTTGGACGTGTCGGTTTGAAATTCCCAAAGCAACTCGCCGGAGTTGCGATCGCGCGCTTCAAGCGTGCCGTTCAGGACCCCGATAAAGACGACATCATTCGTGACCGCAGGCGAGGAGAACATGAAGGCTTTGTCCTCCTGTTTCAGAATCGGTTTGCCGGTCGCCGCTTCCATCACGTGATAGAGACTGGAATCGGAAGTGGCGAAGTAGACCTTCCCATCCATCACTGCTGGGGAAGTGATGACCCAGCTTAGCGCATTATCGAATTTCCACTTTTCCTTGCCCGTCGTGGCGTCGAGCGCGTAAAGCTGCGCATCGCGACAACCAGTATAGACCACGCCATCAACTACGGCGGGGGACGATTGGAAGCCGACCTGATTGTGAACGAGCGCATCCTCGCCGGCATGAAAGCGCCACTTCTCCTTACCGTTGCCCACATCAACCGCGTAGAAGTAACTGTCCCAGCTCCCGACATAGGCGACGCCATTCGCGACCGCTGGAGATGCATGCACCACATCGCCGGTCCTGAATTTCCAGCGCAGCTCACCCGAGTTGGCGTCCAGCGAATAGAGATTTCCGTCGCCGCTGCCGAAATAAACTGCGCCGTCCACCACTGCGGGACTGGAAAGAAAGACGTCGAAGGCGTCGGCAAAGGTTTGGTTTTTCGGCTGCCAACCATGCAGGCCTTTTGCTTCGAAACGGCGTTCCCCTTCCGTGGCAAATTTCCATTTCACCGCACCGCTTTGCGCGTCGAGCGCATAGAATTTTCCGTCGTAGCTGCCGACGTAAACCGTGCCGTGATCGACTGCCGGCGTGCAAGGCACCGGCCCACGCGTGGTGGTCTTCCAAATCTGCTGCCCGCTCTCCGCATCCACCGCATAGACATTCCCATCGTCACTTCCAAAATAGATGACCTTGCCTTCTATCACCGGCGAGCCGACGACACGCGCTCCGGTCGGGAATTTCCATTTCACGCGATGAAACTCGCGCGGCCCAGGTCCGGGATATGTGCCGGTGTGCGCTGCGTCGCCGCGGAACATCGACTGTGCTTCTGCCGCACTTGTCAGGGAGAGGAACAGAAAAAGAAAAGGTGATATTTTCATAAAGAGAGAGTCTTTCCTTCTCCCAGGTGGGAGAAGGTTAGGATGAGCGCATGCGACCGAAATCTGCATTGGCGAATCTTCAGTTGTTGCTGCGGCGAAGAGTCACAGGAATTTCGAGCGGACCCTGAAAAATCGTTCCCTGGATCTCGCCCTTGCGCGCCCGCCCTTCAAAACTCAGCCCGGTCTCATGCGAATCGACGGTGACGAATTCTCCTTGCTGCACGACACGATCGACCGGCAATTTATTTTCCTTACGTCCCACGATGACGAACTCCGCGGTGGCTCCTTCGGGCCCGCGGTTCTGCAGTTTGATTGTGACCTTGCGCGGATAACCCTGAAGCTCGTACCCGCCTTTCCATTCACCCTCGATCTCCTTCGCGATCGCACTGCTACGCGGTGGAATTTCCACCTGCGGCGGTCCCGTTTTTTGTAGCGCGAATGGCGCGGTGTTTCCCGCTTGCACGAAATCGCCAGCCAATTTCCCATCGCCAAAGTGCCCGTTAAACTTCGCCGGCCCGGTCCGTTGATCAGTGAGCGCGCTCTTCATCGAGAAGGCGACGTTGTCGCCGTTTAATGCAATATCACTCAGCGGCGTACCTTTAATTCCCAATCCAGGAATGGTGATCGAACCTTGCGACCCGTCCTTGTCACTTTTTGCCTCCAGATCGACAATGACCTCCAACGGTCGCCCCGGAATTTGCACCGTCCCTTCCCATCGCCCGGCGGCGTTTTCGTTCGCGCGACAGATGACCGCCGACGCAAGAAGTAAAATAAACGCAACACGCATGCGTTCCCCTTTGCATGCGTTATGCCCGCGCTGTGAAGAAGTTGTAAACCGCTGCTTTCCAAGAAGCTATGCGGTCACTGTCGCAGGCGATTTGGACTTCTCCTTCCCGCCGCTGGGATGCGCTCATTCCATTCCCGGGAAAAACTCAGAAGCCGTTCCGCTAAGTCATCTGCGACGAATCGTCGATGTCTCCTCCTTAGCCTTTCTACTTTCGTCTTTCCCAAAGGGGCTTCAGCCTGAAAATCCCCAGATTATTGACGAGCACATCCACTTCGGGAAAACAGCGGCCTGTTTGGTAGTTTTCAATCAAATGTCTCGCGTCCACTGGCATGCTACTTTTAACAGCAATTCCCGCGGACTATCTGCTTTGTCTCGCAGCCGCCGGTATGTATGAAAAAGCTTCAATGCCGAAACGGACACTCTCCCGCTGGCTGCATGCTCTCCCGGCGCTGACGCTCGCCTTGGTATTCGGCTGGGCCGCTTGGGAACGCTTCCGGTTGCCGCTGACGCCCTGTGCGGACCGGGACGTGTGGGCGTACTTGAGTCCCGGCCTGGATGCGCTGTTGGGTGAGCCGTTCCGAGAATGGTTCGGGCAATGCTTCCTCTACCCGTGGTTTCTCTACGCCCTGCTGCGTGTCGGTGGCAGCTTCCGGTGGATCACGCTGGTGCAGGGTTTCCTTGGTCTCGGCACGGGCGCCCTGATGTTCTGCTGTTGGATGGAACTGCGCCGTCTGCTGCCCGCGCCGCGTCTGCCCGCGTCCACGTTCAAACTGCTCGGCGCAGGGCTGGCGGCCGTTTACCTCTTCTCCACCGCCACGGTGCGGTTCGAGCGCACGCTGCGCCCGGAGGCGGTGTTTCCATTTGTCGTTGTTCTCCAGATTTACTGCAACTTGCGCTTCATCCGCGCCCGCTTTCTTGATGGTCAACCAAGCCGCGCCCTGATCAGCGGCGGGTGGGCGATTTTTCTCTCCGTGGCGGCGTGGCTGCTCAAGCCCAGCTTCCTGGGGGTGGTCGTGCTGGGTAATCTGCCGATAATAATCTCCCTGTTCCGTGCCGGGCAGCCCGTCCGGGGCAAGCTGCTTTTGGTGGCTGTCCCCGTTCTAGCGGCCGCATTATTATTGATCTGGCCCGAATGGATGCTGCGCCAAAGGGACCCGACGGGTCCGCTGTACCTGGCGCAATCGCTTTTCAGCATCCACGCCGACCTAATTAACGACCAGATGGCTGAGGACCTCGCCCGCTTCACTCCGACGCCATACTCGCCGGAGTTTCTGGCCGCTACGCACGCGGCCCTGACCGAAGCGCTGCGCGAGAGCCGAGGAGAGGAAGGTAAGTACTGGCATGCACTCGGGTTCAAGGCGGACTACCTACGATACGGGGATAAGGCCGGAAACCACGCGTTCTTGCGCGAGCTCACCGACCGACTGGGCGGCAATGAGCAAAGCGTCGAGTTTTGCCGCTACTACTACTGGCGGGCGATGCGCGGGCAACCGTTGGGTATGGCCGCGAAAATCGCGCGGCAGTTCGCGGTTTTCTATCGGATCGGGCGCTGCCCGGCTTACACGACGTATGCCAGGTTCAATCTGGGGGAGGAATACCGTTTGAGTGCCGAGTGTCTGGCATCTCTACCGAAGCTGCCGCGCTATCCGCCAGGTGTCTTGCTGCTCGCGCGGACCGCGGCGCTGACCAACAGCCCCCTGCAAATTGGCTCGTACAGACTCACCGGCCGTATCAGTCAATTCCTGTCCAAAACCCACCTTTTCTGGTGCGTATGGGCCGGCTTGCTGGCGGTGAGCGCTTGGAGGATCCAAGCCATACGCGCCGTGTTCGGGACCGCTGCACCGGTGCTCCTGCTCCTATACACCTACAACTTCGGCACCGTGCTGACTCTGGCGATCGCCCATTCACTCGACGTCGGCCGCTACAGCCAATACCAATTCGCCTACACGCTCCTGCCCGATTTTGTCTCTGTGTGGCTGGCGGTGGAGGCGTTAATGCTATTTAGGTCTTTCTTACGTAGCCGCCAAAAGCTTACGGATTCCTCGCCCGTCGCCGGGTAAACAGAGCGCCGCCATCGCCGCGGTCGCCGCCTACAAATTCGTACGTTTTACCGGCGCCTTCTAACAGAGCGATCCAACCGACCAAACAAATGGAATGATTAGAGTTTGAACGCTCCGTCCTATCGCGAGCGGGCGCAAACTTCGGCGGCCTTAGCGAAGCGGCTGCGTCAATTCCGGCGGCAGCAACGGCGTTGCGCCATAGTGCGACGCGACATAGGCACCGAGTCCACAGGCGATTTCCAGGACACGCCGATGATCCATTCCGCGCGTGAGTCCAACCATCAGTCCTGCCATGAACGCATCACCCGCGCCGACTGTGTCCTTCACTTCGACATGCGGCGCGGGTGCAGTTGTTAGGTTGCCGCGTTCCCAAAGGGCGGCGCCTTGTTCCGCGCGCGTGACGCAAACACGCGTTACCTTTGTCGCTTCGGCGAGTGTTTCACAGTCGCGTGCGATCGACGCATCATCGCGCGGCGTGTCCGGGATCAATTCGCCGGTGCGAACCCAATGGGCGAGCTGGCCGACTTCGCCATCGTTCAGTTTTAAAACATCGGCACGCTTGGCTAAATCAATGACAAGAGGCGGATCGACAAAGGGCGGACGCAGATTGACATCGAAAAATTTCATGGGGCCTTTGACGTCGAGGATACGATCGACCTGTTCCAGATTGTAAGGCGAACGGCCGGCTAACGAGCCGTAGATGAAGGCGCGCGCCTTGGCAACGGCGGTCAGAGCTTTGGCCGGGACACGGATCTCGTCCCAGGCTGCAGGTTGCACCAGTTCGTAGGTGGCGTTGCCATGTTCATCCAAGGTGACGAGCACGGTGCCGGTCGGCAAACCGATGCGCGCGCGCGTCACGAATTCGACATTCACCCGTTTGTGACCGGCCACTTCCAGAATCTCGTCCCCAAGCGGATCGCGCCCAACGCAGGAAATGAGTGCGGAAGAAACACCAATCTGCGCCAGATGCGCGGCCACATTGAATGGCGCACCGCCCGCGTGTTTACCCGAAGGCAGGCAATCCCACAAAATCTCGCCAAAGGCGTAAAACTCAGCGGGCATAATTTGGCAGCGGAGAAGCAAGCGCGTCCGGTTCGTAAATGAAGATCAAATCCTGATCCATCCCTTTCGGATCGATCGAACGCTCAAACACCAGCAGGTCTTCCACGCCAATGATGCAATGCTCCATTTCGGGCTGGAAGTGAAACTCAGCGCCGGGCTGGAGGACTTCGACCGTAAGGGATTGCTCGTTAGCTGGACGCCATAGGATAAGACCCGCGCCTTCGCGGACGTCGAGGCGCTCATCCTTCTGCTCGTGCATCTCGAGCGCGAGATATCCGCCTTTGCGCACGACGAGATATTTCTCCACCCGTGGATGTTCGTGCAATGTGATGACAACGCCGCCCCAGCCAGTGCGAATCACACCATCGTTGGCGCGCTCGATGCGACTAAGTAGTTTCGTGAACTGTTCCGTTTCGCCAATCCCGTTAGGAAACGCTTCGTTCCAAAGGCGGCATGCTTCGCGGCAGTAGCGATTGAACGACTCGCGAGAATTGATCGGCGAAAGCGCGCTCAGCTCATGCGCGACGCCAGCGAAGCGTGGATCCGCGGCGAGCTTCGCGTGATCGAGGTCGAAGCTCGTTTTCATCAGTGTCCGCCGGAAGTTGAAACGGTGACTGCGCCCTCGGCCTTGCTCAGTCGCGGCCACATGAAACCGTAAAACGCGACGAAGGCGAAGCAAAGCGTCGGCACGATGAAGCCGCGCGAGAGATCGTAACGATCGGCGACCGCGCCCATCACTTTCGGCAAAATCGCACCGCCCATGATCGCCATGACGATGAACGATGAGGCCTTCTTCGCGGATTGACCCAGTCCAAAAATTCCGAGCGCGAAAATTGTCGGGAACATGATCGACATGAAGAAGTAGGTCAGGAACACGCAGGCGACTGAGACCCAGCCGAGCTTGGCGAAGATCAGAAGGCAGAGCGCAACCGCTGCGGCCGAGTACCACCCGAGAACTTTGTAGGGGGTGAACTTTTTGAGGATTGCGCTGCCAGTAAAGCGGCCGATCAGAAAGCAGAGGAAGCCTAACGATGCGAGATTCGAAGCCGCTTTGTTACTGAAGCCAAGCGCGCCGTTTCGGTGCGTCTCGAACCAGCCGGCGAAGAATCCGGAGGCCGGGGCGTCTGGCGGGTGCCATGAAGTCGGCACCGGCGGCACCTGTGACGTCATGTAGTTGATGAAGAAGCTGAAGATTCCCGCCTGCGCGGCGACATAAAGGAATTGCGCGAGCACCGCCATCCAGAAATGCGGGCGCGACCAGATCGATTGTCGCGTGTCCGGCGTGGATTCATCGATGTGGTAGTCATCTTCCATCTCGATGTTGGGCATGGGCGCGAAGAAAAAGACAATCGCGAGAATGATCACGACCACGCCGATGAAGGCGTACGGAATCCAGAGCTGTTCACTGCCGGTGCTGATGCCGGCCGCATTTTTCGAATAGAAGAACGCGCCGCCCGCTATCGGGCCGAGGAGCAGGCCGATGCCGTTAATCGATTGCGCGAGATTGATCCGCGTCGCGGCATACTGCGGCGGACCGAGCACGGTGGTGTACGGGTTCGCGATTGTTTCGAGAAAGGTGAGGCCCGCGGCAATGACGCAGACGCCCAACAAGAAAGCCCAGAACTGCGCGATGTGTGTTGCAGGAATAAACCAAAACCCGCCCGCCGCGACCATGAGTAAGCCGGCGATGATGCCGCCTTTGTAACCGAGTTTGATGGCGAGCCAGCCAGCCGGGATTGCCATCAGAAAGTAGCCGAGATAATGCGCGAACTGCACCCAGGCCGATTGCGCCAGATTGAGATGCAGCTCTTCCTGAAAATGTTTGTCCATCACGTCGATCATGCCGTTGCAGAACCCCCAAAGCGCAAACAGGAAGACGAGGAGGAAGAAGGTGAAGACGACGTTGCGCCCGTCTTCGAGCACAAACATACCTCGACGCGCGGTGTGCGGGGACATGCGCGCGGCTGGCGCGGTGGCACGGGGTTTTGTCGTCATTGTCGGTGTAACCATGAGTTAATCTCCTTTCCTTAGAACGTGACGCCCATCTGCGCGCCGATCACGACCGCATCAGGAATATCGCCTGTGCCGCCGGGATCGATCACATATTGCAGGTCCGGTTGAATGTAACTCCACTTCGTCACTTGAAATCGATGTCCGAATTCCAACACCTTCTCGGAATCGGCGAAATGACGGCCGGCGACATGAACACTGCGGGCGTAGTCATCACTGATATGGCCGTAAATGAAATGCAGCACGGTGCGGTCATCATCGCGCCCGGGAAACAGGCCTTTATAATGGAGCCCGACGTTCACTTGGAAAGGTACGATCGAGATCTCCGTCTGCGGATAATATCCTGAGGCGACGAACACGTACAGTCCCTGGTCACTGCCCGGCGCTTCCTGATAAACCATTTGGTCGCCATGAATATAAAAGCCATAGGAATGATCCTCGAACCCGCCAAGGAAACGCGGATAGAAATCCCACTGCGAAAAAGTAACCCCAACTTGGTAATGCCCCGGCATTCCCTTCATCACGAATGCCGGGGGCCCTTTCCCGTCGGTTGCGCCTGAGGATACGGGTTGTTTGAACAACTGCGGCGTCCAGCCGAATTGTGCGATTGCGGTGTAGCCGTCCTCGCCGCGAATGCTCCAGTCCAATCCGTGCTCGGTGTTGTCGAACATGTCCTTCGACGTCTGAAAAATGCCGAACTTCATGTTCCAGTCGGGCGACGGATCGAGCAAGACCGCCGCTGCCCAAACCGGGAACGGATAAGCGGAGAAGCGCGTGTCGAAGAGTACGTTCCGGATGTCGCCATCGATACCGTTGTTCAACGAGTATCCGTAGAAAGGCGAGGCGTTAAAGTCATCCGATGCGCTGAACCGGCCGAGCTTCAGCGTCACTTTTTTGTTCGCCAACTTTTGCTGCAGAAAAACCTGATAGAGGAATGGCCGCTGTCCGCCGACCATCTGCTGCACCGAGTAGATACTGCCGACGTATTTTGTGGTTAGGTCCGAGCCGGCGCGATCGATCCCGCTAACCACGAAGAGCCCGCCCTTCCAGCCGACGAGCTTCTCGAGATCGAATTTCAACCCCGCAAAAGCGTCATTCACGATGGTCGCGTGACGTGGATGAATTCCGCCGCTGACGTTGCCGTTGAAGATGCTGTTATCGAACGCGAAAACCTCGACGCCCGCCGCGAACAACCGTTCGCGCCAGCCGCCGCGGTCACCCACCATATGATCAGCAGCGACGAACCCGCTCGGCTCCTCGATTTGCGCTTCCTCCTCCGGCTGCAGGATCGAGCGGTTCGTACGCGAGATCGGGATCGTGTCCTGCGCCAAGGTTGCGCCGGTCAGGGAAAGGACAACTGCCAGCGCACACGCGCGGCTGAGCTCGATTTTGGCTCCGAGGCAAATCACGCAGTCTCCAATTACCAAACGGTATTCGCCGCTGTTCCGACCGTAAAACAGAATCAACCGCCGTTGCCCTAGCTCCGGGTAGCGCACGCGTCTCGCGTGTTGGTTTTGGCGTCTCGCCAAAACGGACTTTTATTCGATTGAAATCCCTTTCCGCAAAAATGATCTCCCGCTTCATCCCCATCCTCGCGCTGTTTGTTCCGCTCTAAAGTTCCGCGCGTCCGTGTAAAATGATGTAGAGCCACTTGCGTGATGCGCCTAAACTCACCACTTAATGGCTGACGAGCAGAAGACGCAGCTGCGCCTCGAGATCGCTCATGTTCTCTTCCTAGACATCGTCGGTTACTCAAAGCTGCTGATCGATGAGCAATCGGAAGCGTTGCAGGAGCTGAATCAGATTGTGCGCAACACAGAAGCGGCATGCGAAGCGGAAGCGGCCGGTCAATTGATCATTCTTCCTACCGGCGACGGGATGGCACTAGTGTTCACCGGCTCAGTCGAGGATCCGGGAAGATCCTCGACCATCGCGGCCTCGTCCTGAACCAACCCATCGGTGCGCTTGCCAGTCTTTGGCCTCGGTCGCGCTTATGTTTTGCAGGGCGACATCCCCAAGGCCAAGGCGGCCTATCAGGATTTCCTTACGCTGTGGAAGGACGCGGATCTTGACATTCCTGTCCTGCAACAGACGAAAGCAGACTACGCGAAGTTGCAGTGAAGAGGATTCCGGCATCAAACGTTCGCCTTTTAAGGGATCCATGTGGCGCGCATCCGAAACCAGACGGCATCTCTCGAAAAAATTGGCGAGCCAGTCGTCCTCTATTTTTTCGGGTCGCGCATCTTCCGTAACGCAGACGGTGAGTGCGGACGACCACGAACACGTAAGCTGCCAGCAAACAAACGTACAGGAGAACGGAGAAGGGATTCTGTGCCGCCGCCGGAAAGGTTATCTACGAATTTCTCCCACATGCGCTTGTCAAGCGGAATGATATCAGGCTTCCGATTGCGTCAGGACTCAGGGAGAGATTCGGGAAAATTGTGTTGGATTTGTGCTATCACCTTGGACTTCGTGGACATCTCGGATATGTTGAACACTTAGAAATCTGTAACTTACTGTGTTTGCAATATCGTCCCGAATACAGTTAGTAAACACCACGCAGTTTCGCGATCGATCATGGTTTTCGCCTGTTTTCTCCGGGTTTGTGTCGTGCCGTTCTGGTTTTCGTCCGCATAATTCGCGGGGTTTTAGCATTTTAACCTTGACTTCCACAGGGTGAATGCCGCAGATTGACCGAGCGACGTGGACTGCTCCCCAATTGGTTCCTGCAACTTGGCTGTTGAGAGTAGCCCGCTCTGGCACTCCCACAACCCGATGGCTACGACTCTTGCCCCAGTAGATTCTAGGGAAGTCGTCCGTTGCGATCATTGCCTGCTAGTTCAATTCCGTACAACCAACAATAACTGCCGACGCTGCCACGCGTCTCTGGACGAGGAACCGGAGCCGGAACCGATCATGGTTGCACCACCGATCATGATGCCGGTGCCGGGTACGGGCCGCGGCCACCTGAATCTGGCCACGTCGATCCGCTCGCTGCGCCTGCGTAACGGGCTTAGCCAGCGGCAACTGGCCGGTCGTATGTCTGTCCCACGGACGTATCGTCTCTAAGATCGAAAACGAAAAAGCCACGCCTACGCTGTCTTCCCTGGAACGGCTGGCGCGCGCACTGGAGGTCACTGTGCCCGAACTGCTCAGCGGCGGCGAACGCAGCCGCCAGGAAGAAATCAGCGAGTTGCTGAAGGATCAGTTCATCGCCGAGATACTGCCGTTTGTGTCGCAGCTGAACGGGATGCAGATGTCGAGCATCCTGACGCAGGTGCGGGATTTGACGGTGCGGCCGAGACGGAGCGCTTAGCGCAAAGTTTCAAGGTGGCACAAGTTTCGACTTTCAAAGTTGCGAGGCTCGCGGTTGACTAGAGATTTTGAAAGCACTTGCAACGTTGAAACCTCCTCACTATTTCAATCAAGTTTTATCCGGCAACCAGCCAATCACTTGCCGGGACCATCCTCTGGTCCCGGCTTTTTCAGCCGAGTCGAGTTCGACTGCACATTTCCATAAGATTGCAGGAATCCTCGACTGCGCAGCCCTGCGCCTTGCGCACGGCTGCTCCGCGCCTGGATGACATGGCCTCATCGGTTGGGGGTGAATCCCGAACTGGATCGACCCTCATCTATCGACATGGAACTACAACGAGGTTGGGCAGAATTTTTCTGCGAATTGGCGGCTGGACGCGTCGCGTCAGAGGCAAGGAATGGCGGCGCGCCTAACGATGGTTCCCTGGCTCTGACGCCTACTCTTCGGCCGTGACCAGTGCGGTTGGAGCATCAGCCGATGGTGGTGAATATTGAAGTGAGCATCAGGCGTGCCTGGAAGATCAGGGCGTTCGCGCTCGGGGGAGCCGCAAAATCAAACGTAAAGAACGCCGCGGCGGCGGATCGGGATTTGCGTCACTCCGGACGGACTCATTCTCACCAACAGCCACGTGGTTCACGAGGCGGTGCGGATTGCGGTGACGCTGGCCGACGGGCGACGCATGCCCGCTTCGCTGATCGGAGATGATCCGGGGAGCGACCTGGCGGTGATTCGGATTGATGAACCGCATTTCGACGAGCCGGGGCTGGGGGCGGCGACGCTGGGCGATTCGCAGCGGCTGAAGGTGTCGGGCAGATCGTAATTGCGATCGGCGCGCCGTACGGATTTCAATCGACGGTGACGGCGGGCGTGGTCAGCGCGCTGGGGCGTTCGCTGCGGTCGTACTCCGGGCGGCTGATTGATGATGTGATTCAAACGGATGCGGCGCTGAATCCGGGCAACTCGGGCGGGCCACTGGTCGATTCTGCGGGGCGCGTAGTCGGGGTGAACACGGCGACGATTCTGCCGGCGCAGGGAATCTGCTTTGCCATCGGCATCAATACCGCGAAGTTTGTGGCGAGTCGGCTGCTGCGCGATGGACGCATCCGGCGCAGCTATATTGGCGTGTCGGCGCAGACGGTGCCGGTGCATCGGCGCGTGGTGCGCTTCTATGACTCGCCGCACGAGATGGGCGCTTTGGTGCTGGGGTGGAAGACGCTAGCCCGGCGAAGCGTGCAGGATTGCGCGAGGGTGACGTCATCGTGGCGCTGGAGGGGCAGTCGGTGGCTGGGGTGGATGATTTGCATCGGCTGCTGACGGAGGTGCGCGTGGGAGTGAGTTGCACGCTGACCGTGGTGCGGCATACGGACAAGCTTGAAATCAAAGTTATTCCTGAAGAAACGAAATAGGTCAGCGTGGCATGGCGCCCCGCTCGCATGCTCCAGAGCGGATGCACCTTTCCTGTCATTGCTATCCCTGCCGATACCTTCTTTTTGGCGGCAATTCGAGGGTGTGGGCTTACCAACCACTTCCAATCGTCATTACTCCCTTGGCGCTATCTGTGTAGCCTCATATCGTAAGGCCACTTTGCAAGACAAAGTACCCGCGGGGCTCGACCGCAAGGAAGACGGAAGTCTACCGCCATCTGGATCCAACACGGCTCCCCAAGCACATCGCGATCATCATGGACGGCAACGGGCGCTGGGCCAAGCGGCGGCACCTGCCGCGCGTCGCGGGACATCGCGCCGGGGTCGCGCGGTGCGCTCGACGGTTGAGACCGCGGCGCGCATCCATATTCCGCGCTCACGCTTTATGCGTTCTCGGAGGAGAACTGGAAGAAGCGTCCCAAGAGCGAAGTCGACTTTCTTGATGCGTCTGCTCAGCCGCTATCTGAAGGCGGAAGTCCCCACGCTGAACCAGAACAATATCCGCCTGGAATACATTGGCCGGCCAGTTCGAACTGCCCGACGACGTGCAGGAGCGCATGGATGGGCGCACGAGGCCACGGCAAAAAACTCCGGCATGATGCTCACCCTGGCGCTCAACTACAGCGCGCGCAGCGAACTGGTCGACGCGTTCCGGTCGATGGTCAACGCGGCGTCGCAGAACGGCGGCCTCGATCATCTGCGGATTGATGAAGACACGGTGGCGCGACATCTTTATACGAAGCACCTGCCGGATCCGGACCTGGTGGTGCGGACCTCGGGCGAGATGCGGCTGAGTAACTTTCTGCTATGGCAGTTGGCCTATGCCGAAATCTATGTGACTCCGACGTTGTGGCCGGATTTCCGCGGGCTGCAATCTGCTCGAAGGCATCGCGGAATATCAGAAGCGCGAGCGTCGGTACGGCGGGCTCGAATCACGGCGATGCGGCACTCCTCAAACCTTTAACCACAGAGGACACTGGGGTACACAAGAAAAATCCTCCTGTGGACTCTCGCTGCCCCCTGTGGTTATAATTGGCCTTCAGCTCTAACCATTTCCCTTGCTCAAACGCATCGCGACCGCGGTGGTTCTCATTCCGATTGTGCTGGCGCTGATCTTGCGGGCGCCGGTGCCGGTGCTGGCTGTCGTTGCGGGCATTGTCGCGCTGATCACCATCCACGAATTTCTCAAGTTGACCGAATCCTACGGCGTGAAGCCGATGGGATGGCAGACGCATCTGTTCGCCGGGACTCTTCTTCGCGTGCTCGCGTTCAGCGCCAACGGCGACACACCTCTGCTTTCGACGGGCGAATTCCTGGTTCGCTTGGGATTTGCGGCGGCATCGCGCCATTTATTGTCCTGACGCGCGCTATGCGGCATGACGACTTGAGCAGCGGGTATCCGGCGGCGGCGGCCTCGGTCTTCGCGTTCACCTACATTGCGATTCCGATGGGGATGCTGGTGCAGCTTCGCCAGCAGTGGGCGGGCGCGTTTTACCTTCTGTATTTGCTGCTGGTGGTGTGGGCGGGAGACATCTTCGCGTACTTCGTGGGCAAATCGATCGGGCGGCATCTGATGGCGCCGCGCATCAGTCCGAAGAAAACGTGGGAGGGCGCGGTGGCGTCGGTTGTGGCCAGCGTGGGCGTGGGATGGCTGATGTTCAGCACGCCCGCGGAAGAGATCAGCTCTGCGTTGCTTTTGCGCGGGACTGATCACACGCGCCAACGGCATGTTCGGGCTGGAGCAACCGGCAATGGGGCCGGTCATTGCGCTGACGATCGTGCTCAACATCGCGGCGCAGCTCGGCGATCTGGTCGAGTCGCTGATCAAGCGCGGGGCGGGCGTGAAAGATTCCGGCGCAATTCTTCCGGGCCACGGCGGCATGCTCGACCGCATCGATGCGCTGCTCTTTGCGGCCCCGGTGCTGTGGTACTACGCGGCTTGGCGCATCATGCGGTAGCGGAACACTCTGGCTGGGGTCCTCGTATTCAATGGTTCCCTGAACGCTGGAAAGTCGCTTGCATCGATGCTTCTGGACGGTGTTCGCCCTGGTGTGGGTAGCGGCCTGGCTGTGGAGCAAACGAGACAAAGCAACGAGCGCCTTTCGACCGCTCGCCTGCCTGTATAGCGTTCCGGTCGCCCTCGGCGCGTACTTGATGGTCGACGCATTAACTTCCCGCGCTGGGTCCGGTGGCGGTTGATTCCCGACATCCCGTCGGGCCAAGTCGCTTTAGACCGATTCTAGCTGACCGCTGTGGGCATCGGGCTTGCGAGCTGGGCCAGGTTCATCTTGGCGCTGCCGACCATCTGGAGCGGAGCAGTTAGTATTAACGAGCGTACACCAACTGGTACGCACTGGACCCGATACCTGGGTTCGCCATCCGATCTATTCCGGAATTCGGCTGGCGAGTATTTGGCACCTCGCTGCTCAAGGGCAAGAGTATCTGGAGCGCTTGCCACCGCGCTGGTTCCGGCACTGGGGTTCCCGACCGTCAAGTCCGCATTGGAAGCGCAGTTCATGGTCACAACATTCGGTGAAGAGAATACGTCCTGAATATAGGCGACAAACGGGGGCGCTCGTTCCCAAGCTGCGGCCGTAGTCAATATGCGGCGGCGCGTAATCTTCGTTATCCTCGTTATTCTCTTTCCGTCTCGCTGGCAATGGGGAAACATGGGACCGGTGAACTAGATCAGTGCCTCTGCTCGCCCACTTTTCCACACCCGCAACGCGACGGAGCGCTAACTAAGAAGCCGTGTTTGCGAAATCCCACCGAACATGAAACACATCGCCATCCTCGGATCGACGGGCTCCATTGGGCGCAGCACGCTCAGTGTGGCGGAGTCGTATCCTGAACGCTTTCAGATTGTGACGCTTGCGGCTGGAAGCAATCTGGACGCAGCCTTTGAGCAGGCGAAGCGCTGGCGGCCGTGCGTGATTTCGATGGCAGCGGAAGCGGACGCGGCTACCCTGCGTGCGCGGCTCAAGAAAGCAGGCTAGGCGAGATCGAAGTCGTTCACGGCGCGGCTGGCACGGTGCGCGTCGCGACCCATGCCGAGGTGGATTTTGTGGTCAGCGCGATCGTGGGCGTGGCTGGATTAGAGGCAACTTACGAAGCGGTACGCGCGGGAAAGATTCTCGGCCTGGCTAATAAAGAATGCCTCGTCGCCGCCGGCGAACTGATTACGGCCGAGGCTCGCAAACAAGGCAGACCTCTCCTGCCGATCGACAGCGAGCACAACGCCGTGCACCAGTGCCTGCGCGGCGGGCGCATGGACGAAGTCGAGCGCATCTGGCTGACGGCTTCGGGCGGCCCGTTCCTGAACACTCCGGCCGTCGGAATTTGCGACGATCACGGTGGAACAGGCGCTGAATCATCCAACCTGGAAGATGGGACGGCGCATCACCATCGACTCGGCGACTTTGATGAACAAGGGGTTTGAGGTGATCGAGGCATGCAGACTATTTCACATGCCCCCCACGAAAGTGGAAGTGATTGTCCATCCCCAGTCGACAATCCATTCTATGGTGGAGTTTGTGGATGGCAGCATACTTGCTCAGTTCTCAGTGACCGACATGCGGCTGCCGATTTTGTATCGCTCTACTTATCCGGATCGCATCGAATCGGATATGCGCTTCAGGGTCAGTGACCTGCGTCATCTGGACTTCAGCCCACCTGACCTGAAAAAATTTCCTTGCTTGGGTCTTGGCTTATGAAGCGGCGGAGGCGGGCGGGGCAAAAACCGTGGCCCTGAACGCCGCCGACGAGATCGCAGTTGCGGCTTTTCTGGATGGAAACATCCGCTTTGATGAAATCCCCCAGGTCATCGAAGACGTGTTCAACGAAACCAATTCCGGGACGATCGGAACTCTATAGCACAGGTGCTCGAGGCGGACGCCGAGGCACGGCGGTTGGCACGCGAGCGGGTCTCGGTTGTAAGGAACATCCTATTAAGAAAACAGCAAGGGCCGCGAGCAACATCTTTCGCCTGATTTTGGAATCTAACCAGTGGGAGCGTACGTACCTCAATTATGTCTGATTTTCTGACCTCGCTTGTTGCGGTGGTTGCCGTCCTGGGTTTCATGATCCTGATCCACGAGTTCGGCCACTATGCCGTGGCCAAGTGGCTGGGCGTGCGGGTGGAGCAGTTTGCCATCGGATTCGGCAAGCGCCTGATTGGCTTCCGCAGGGGCAGAGACGGACTATCGCATCAACGCGATCCCACTCGGCGGCTACGTCAAGATGAGCGGCGAGAACCCGATGGACGAGCGCACGGGCGATCCGCGGGAGTTCGTCGCAGTCACCCGCGCTGGCACCGCTTCCTGATCGCGATTGCCGGCCCGACGATGAACATTCTTCTGGCGATCGTTCTGCTCACCACCGTTTACATGGTGCATTACGAGTATCCGGCGGTCTACGACGAGCCGCCGGTGATCGGATGGGTGCCGAAAGACACGCCAGCTGCGAAGGCTGGGCTCGAGGTCGGCGACCGCATCACGCGCATCGAAGCAGAATCCAACGTGGGAGCAGGTCGATCTGAAAGAAGCGCTGAGCCCCGGTCAACCGCTGGATGTTACAGTCGAGCGCAACGGCAAAACGCTCGAAAAGACTGTCGTGCCGGAAGCGATGGGTGTCGATCAGATCGGATACGCCGGTTGGGCGCCGAAAGAAGACACGGTCACGATCTACGGACCTCGCGCGGAAAATGCCCGCGGAGAAGGCCGGCCTGAAGGAGGGCGATCAGATCGTCGCCCTCGACGGCAAGCCGGTGCCCGGCGCTCGCACGCCATGGTCGAAAGTCTCGAAGTCACGAAAGACAAGCCGATCGCCATCACCGTTCTGCGCGATGGCCAGCAGAAAACTTGTCACCGTACAACCGGTGCTCTCCGACAAGCGGTATCGCATCGGCATCGGCAGCATGCAGATGAAGGTCAAGACACTTCCCTTCGCGGAAGCCATGCAACTCTCATCTGCATGAGAACCGTCAGAACGCGCTCCTGATTCTGGAACTCGTGAAGAAGATGGCGCAGCGCAAGATTTCCATGCGCTCCATTGAAGGTCCGATCCGCATCGGCCAGGCCGCAGGCGAAGCTGCCCGCCGCAAGGGTTGGACTCCGCTGATGGGCCTGACCGCCGCGATCAGCCTGAACCTCGGCATCTTCAACTTGTTGCCCATTCCGATCCTTGACGGTGGCGTGATTCTCGTTCCTCGCCATCGAAGGTCTGATGCGCCGCGACATCAGCATGAACATCAAGGAGCGCGTCTATCAGGCCGCGTTCGTGTTCCTGGTCTGTTCGCCGTGATGGTGATCTACAACGATCTGATGAAGACGATTCCCGGGCTGGTGGACAAACTGCCCTAAGAAGAACTTCCCAGGTCTCTGAGATTCAGGTCTGCAGGATTCAGCGGTGCGGTCGTCCAAACCCGGCGCCGGCTTCTTATGCCGTCTTGCGAGTTGGCGGCAAGAGCCGTCTCGACCTGGGTTCGGCAAATCGAAGTTGGAGCGGGCGCCGTCGCCGCACGTGCTGCAAGGCTAGCGGAATGCACCAAGGAAAGTTGCGCAGGTTGCACCGCGCCAAATGGATCGTCGTTGGTGACGCCGTTCGGCAGGTCTTGGATCGCCGCTCTGGAAGTTCGGCCACGCGTTCGATTCCGCAGTACCGGACGTGAGATTCGCGTAAAGTTGGGCCAGGTTCCGGCGTCCCCCAAGGACGGCATCGCGGGGGCGATCCGGCTCAAGACTTGCCATAGCCCTGGCTCATCAGCCACGAAAGACATGCCATCCCAGCAGCCCGTGCTGTCCGCGTTCTGGTCGGTGTTAGTCAGTCTGGTCGACTAAGTTCCGGGCTCGCCGTCCTGCGCCCCACTGCGGGCGCGGTCGCAAAGTCCGCCAAAGCGTTGTTGCTGACTGGCTGCGGCACACCAGCAGCGAGAGCGCCTCACCCGTGCTAAAACCGCATACCGGTTTCCGTTCATCGAGCACTCGCTCAGTTCAGCTTCAAAGCAGGGCAGAAACGCGGGCCGAGTTTGCCGAACGAAGCGCAGCACCTCGATGGCGGCTCCAGTAGTGTCATCGCAGCCCATGTGATCGGCACCGCCGGTGCCGTCGGTGGCACCGCCGAGCGCAAAGACGATCACGCTGACCGGTCCCCCGTCGTGCCGAAGATTGCGTCGTTGGCGGTACGACGCGATCGCAGTCATTCACAGATCCTGAGCATTCTGCAGGCCCATCTGGCCGAGTGTGGGATCGACGTACACCGTGACACCGGCCGCTCCGGGAGTAATTCCTACCAACTGAGATGTTCCCTGATAACTGGGCCAGGCGGGAGCGACAAACTGTCGCGGTGGACTTCGTGGAACCGGATTTCTTGCCGGCGTGAGGTGCCTTGATGCGGTGATTCATAGGGGAGCCCTCATTGCGGACAAAATATAGTGAAAAATACGAGCGGCGCTTTGCGGCCTCATCTCGCAGACTGAGGTTTGTTGTCTTTCCCAACTGCGGGATGGAACGATAACCAGATGATTTCACAGACCCTCAGTCAGGACAACCGTTACGAATCCTGGGCTCAGGCGCACAACCCAATTCTCAAACTCAAGAAATCGCTGTGCACACGGAGCGAGCGCGACTACGATTAGATACTCACCGCGACTTATGCACATTGATGCCCACCAGCACCTTTGGATCTACAACCCGACCGAATATGGCTGGATCGATGATTCAATGGCCGCACTGCGCCGGGATTTTCTGCCGGAGGATCTCAAGCCCGAGTTGCACAGCAACGATTTCCATGGATCGATTGCCGTTCAAGCGCGCGGGACACTGGAAGAAACGCGCTGGCTTCTCGCCCTGGCAGAGAACTCTCCCTGTATCCTTGGAGTGGTTGGCTGGGTCGATCTGATATCGCCCGACGTTCGCTCGCAGCTTGAGGCCCTGGCTCCGAACCCCAAACTCGTGGGGATCCGCCACATCGTGCAAAGTGAACCTGACGATCGATTCCTGCTACAACCGAATTTCCTGCGCGGCGTTTCCCTGTTGGAGGAGTTCGACCTTACGTATGACATCCTGATTTACAGCAAACATCTGCCCGTAGCGGCCGAGTTTGTGGAGCGCTTTCCGCGCCAGCGCTTTGTACTCGATCACATTGCCAAGCCGCCGATCAAGAGCGGGAACATCGACTCATGGGCGCATGGGATCGAGCGCCTGGCGGCGTTTCCGAATGTATTTTGCAAATTATCGGGGTTGGTGACAGAAGCAGACTGGCAGCATTGGGAACCGGCGCATATCGTCCCTTTTCTGGACGTCGCCTTTGAATCGTTCGGATGGGATCGACTGATGATTGGCTCCGACTGGCCGGTGTGCCTGGCGGCGGCACCGTATGCGCGAGCGGTCGAAGTCGTGAAGAGCTACATCCTCCGGCACAAACAGGAGTGTCAAGAGGCCGTGCTTGGCGGTAACGCGCAGCGCTTTTGGCGGCTGACACGACGCTGACGAGAGGCGTCGGCATGCGGCGAGCAGCATGTTTTACAATAGCCGCACGAAATTTGCAGCCTGCGACGCGCTTACTGTTCCAGACTGTGGCGCCTTCAAATTGCTATGCATCTCAACGTTCTCCAACTCGATTCCCGCGACAAT
>CAVULE010000008.1:0-71440 GCA_963742315.1 uncultured Verrucomicrobiae bacterium | reverse complement strand
TGAAGCGTTGACAACAACATTGATATGATCGGCTTCACCGGAGCGCAAGGCTGGTTCACTAAGCACATCGAACTCAACGAAGTGGAATTGTCGGGAGAAGTCGCGCCGCACTTTCTAAGGGCAAACTAAGCGTACCCGACGCGTTGATCACGATGAACATGTCATCCAAGTTTAGTCAAGACGTTTCGGGTGATCTGGTCTATTTCATTGCTTTGGCCCAGTCCGAACGACCAGTCAATGGTACCGGCGGTAAACACGGTACCTTTACCATTGGTAAAAATCCCCATCGTGCCTGCGAGAGTGGATTCGTCGACGATTCCCATGGCATCAACTCCCGGAATTTCTGCAAGCCTGATAAAGTTCGAGGGTGAAATGGGCAAGCAATTGCCGTTTTGATTCGCTTGATACTTATCCGTCTCGTATCCCACCACGGTTGCGGCAACACCGTCGGCACCTGTGTAACGACCAAAGTAGGAGTTAATATCAAAATCCAAGCCATCGAAGACCCAGTGGTTCGGCTGGCAGACGCGATATTGGTCAGCCGGCCCAATAGGGTTGTAATAGCTAACCCCTGTCAGGGTCGTCTCCGCTCTACACACTGGGTAGTCGTACCAATTCACAGCTACCAGATCCGGCTGGCCTGGATTGAGCGGGTCGAATCTGGCATCCTTGTAGCAGAGCTGCTTTCTAACGTCGACGTTTTCACTGTCCCATTCGAATCGTATTTGCCACCAGCAGACGTTCCCGCTAAAAAACGCGGCATTCCCTCCGACGGCCACGAAGCTCTCCACATTGTCGCGCGTTTCCTTGGACCAATACTCGTCGTGGCCGACACTGACCACGAGCCGATAGCTTTGCAATATCCCCGCCTGTTTCATCTGAATCTTGTTGACCTGGTCCTTGTGAATATCAGTTAGGGTACATACCTCGACAGCAATCCCCTGCTGCGCGAGCCAGCGGAGTAGGGGCACTTCCCATCTCTGCCATTTCAGGAACCCAGAGGCCTCAATGTAAGGTCTTGCTAATGCAACTCGGGTCGCCCTGATCGTCTGCATATCGTCAGGCGAGTCGTAAGTTGAACCCAGGTTCCACACGGCGAAGCGAGACCAGAAACCGTACAGGCTTCGACCTCCCCACCAGTTGTACGCCGCCCAAGTAGTGTCGGGGATGAAGACGAGGATCTTTGCCTGGCTGCCAGGATTAGCCGTGCGAACCACGAACGGAATATCCAATGTATTTCTCGACCCGAAATTACCCAAGGTGCGGACCATCTCTCGAGGGCCCACCGGTGTTGTTTCGAGGGAAGGCGTCTCAATGCGTGCCAGATAGAGGGCGCTAGGCCAGTTCGAAGGAATCGTGAGCTCCGCTACCGGCGGCCAACTCGGCCCATCCCGGTAGTCGAATCGTCCGATTGGAAACGGTTGTGGAAACTGCTGGACGTTCTGGATGGTAGTCATCAAAACCAAATCTATATCTTGGCGGTATATCCGGATGAGGTAGGGCCCGACGCGGCTGTTGACGTAAAACTGGATTGTTTCCCCGGGAACCATGCTTGCGGGGTAGACGTAGCCCTCCAGCGGTTGAACAGGGATCGCTTCAACAGGCTCGTGAAAACAGAATTCGCCGTACCCCAGTCGGCCGTCATAAAAGACCAAGTCGGAAAATCCGTCCTGAAATTTGTAATCGTCGGAATCGGAGCGCCAAAAATCTCCGGGAACAATGATGTCCCAGGTGCTGCGCCAGCCACTGTAGGTTTCGGGGCCGATGTTGATGGCAGTCAACCAGTCGTCGTAATAAACAAAAGTTCCTGTTCCCGAGGGGCGGTCATAAAAGAGTATGCCCAAGCTTGTGGGATCGTTTGCGAAGTTTCCTGCGATGACTGCGGTGGCTGGTGGCAATTGGTCCCGGCTAGCTCCCATGACAAAGGAGTAGACGCCGTTCAGGTCTTCCGCGACTGCGTAAGCTTCGCCGTGAGATGTCGAACCTTCGTAAAAGAACACCGCGTTGCTGGAGAAAAAATCTCCGACAATATGGGTCCAAGTGGTTCTCCACTCGTCGGATGACAGGATACGATTAAACCCGCCCGATCCGTCGCAAGCAAGAATCTCGCCGTGCCCAGCCGCCTGATCGTACAGCAGTATCCCGGAGAAGTCGGAGCCGGGAATGCCAATCGTCGTGATGTGTGTCCACGTGGTTCGCCAGTTATTGAACTCATGAAGCTTTGTGATATTACCAGCCCCGTCAGTGTCGTAGACCGCGGCGAATCCAGCGGCTTGATCATAGAAAAGCAATCCCGTGAAGTCCCGCCGGTGAAAGCGCCCTCGAACAATGTGTGTCCAGGTGGTTCGCCAGCCGGAATGGCTCTTCAGTAAAGAAATTCCGCCCAGTCCATCCGTGTTGTAAAACTCGGCGTAACCACTACTCTGTTCGTAGAACAATAATCCTTCATACTTTAAAGGAGAAAATCTTCCCGCCACAATTTGCGTCCAGGTAGTTCGCCAGTCCGAATGGGGAGTCAGTAGTCCAAGGGTCGGCGGAAATAAAGGAATGGCATCAACGTTCCAGTAAGCCGAATGAACTCCGCCATCGCTACCTGTGACAAACAGGTCTATGTGATAGGGGTTTCGGGCAATGGCGGTGACTGAGGCTCCCACTATCGTCGCGAAACCAGCGTCGATTCTGAAAAACCATGACCAACCCCTTGGGCTGCTCCAGTAGGCCGAATGAACTCCGCCATCGTTACCTGTGACAAACAGGTCTATGTGATAAGGATTGCGCGCGATCGCGTAGTCTGATGCTCCCGCCGTTGTCGCGAGGCCAGCGTCGATTCTCAAAAACGATGACCAACCGCGTATGCTGTCCCAATAAGCCGAATGAACTCCGCCATCGCTGCCCGTGACAAACAGATCTATATGTTCTGGGTTGCGCGTAATCGCAGTGACTGAGGCTCCTGCCGCTGTCGCAAAACCAGCGTCGATTCTGAAAAACGATGACCAACCACTTGTGCTGTCCCAGTAAGCCGAATGAACTCCGCCGTCGCTACCTGTGACAAACAGGTCTATGTGTTCTGGGTTGCGCGCGATCGCAGTGACTGAGGCTCCTGCCGCTGTCGCGAAACCATCGTCGATTCTGAAAAACGATGACCAACCGCTCGCGCTGTCCCAATAAGCCGAATGAACCCCGCCATCGCTACCTGTGACAAACAGGTCTATGTGTTCTGGGTTGCGCGCGATGGCGGTGACTGAGGCTCCCGCCGTTGTCGCGAAACCATCGTCGATTCTGAAAAACGATGACCAACCGCTCGCGCTGTCCCAATAAGCCGAATGAACTCCGTCATCGCTACCTGTGACAAACAGGTCTATGTGATGAGGGTAGCGCGCGATCGCACTGACTGAGGTTCCCGCCGTTGTCGCGAAACCATCGTCGATTCTGAAAAACGATGACCAACCGCTTGCGCTGTCCCAATAAGCCGAATGAACTCCGTTGTCGCTACCTGTGACAAACAGGTCCATGTGATGAGGGTAGCGCGCGATCGCACCGACTGAGGTTCCCGCGGTCGTCGCGAAACCGGCGTCGATTCTGAAAAACGGTTGCCAAGACATACTCGTCCTCAATCAAGAACGTCATTCTGTGTGGTCCATATATTAAAGCTCCTGCATCCGATTCACAACCCGATCAACGCGCCGTGGCACGAATACACGCGCGGACTCCTGGTGCGTCGCCCGGTTGCAGCCATGCTTCCATTTGTATACACAGGGAAAGAAGTCGAACGAAGAGTACAAGAGGGAGAAGACCCTGCGAATATTGAAAACAGTGGGCCGGTTTCGGTACGGCTCTGGACGGAGGGCGACCCTGCCCTTATTGCGAAAGCTAGACGCTATGGTCTGCGGCAGCTGATGCCAGAATCGGCAGCGTCGCAACATGCGACGGAGCGGTTCCTCAATGGAGAACGCGTAAACCCTGCAACGCCCACAAAGTTAGAGGCAGCAGCGCAGAAGCTTGAACCATAGGAAACCTGTTTTTGCATGTTCTGAGGGTCGTCATCATCGTGGAGACGAGCGTTCGATCTCCGAAGAGCCAGGTGTGTCGCTTTAGGAAACACGCATCCCATCACCGCGTGCCCGGCCGAAGTGGAGATGAGTTGAACCGTGTGACCCCACATCACGGTCAGGCCAAGTTGCCGGTGCTGAACGCGAAGGTCGCGGCACGCGTCAGCACTTCCGCCGAGCCGAAGCTCCTTGTACGGCTTCTTCGATGACTGAAATTGTTCGCCATCGTCTATCCGAGCTTCGCGAATTCGTGATCGTTAGGCCCCTTTGTAGGCGTGTTTGTTGATCCTTAGTGTCCGAATTTTCGATTCCAAGGTAGATGATGGTATGCCGAGTATCGCCGCGGCGCCTTGTCGGCCGGAAACTTTGCCCTTTGTTTGCGCAAGAGCGGCTTCAATCTGTTCCTGCTCGGTCGAAATACTACTGGCTCGTCCTACGCGCTGACTCGATTGGAACTCGTGTGAAAGCCAGTTCTTATCGACTGAAAATTCGTTCGTATCGACAATGATCAGTGAGCGTTCGATGACATTTTGCAGTTCTCGAACATTCCCGGGCCAGGAATATTCCTGTAAAGCTTCGATAGATTTCTTTCGAATCGTGTCAATCTTCTTCCCGGCTCTCTGCGCGTAACGATTGACGAAGTAGTTGACTAGAATCGGAATGTCCTCCTTGCGTTCGCGCAGCGGCGGCAATTCAATTGGAAAAACGTTGAGCCGGTAAAAAAGATCGCTGCGAAACGAACCAGCGGCGATCGCGGAATGAAGATCGCGATTGGTCGCGGCAATCACGCGCACGTCGCAGTGCAGCATCTCGGTTCCGCCAACACGTTCAAATTCGCGTTCCTGCAGAACGCGCAGCAGCGCGATTTGTGTTTCCGGAGGTAGGTCGCCAACTTCATCGAGAAACAGTGTTCCGCCTTCGGCCAATTCAAACCGGCCAAGCCGCCGCTGAACTGCTCCCGTAAACGCTCCTTTTTCGTGACCAAATAATTCGGACATGATCAGGGAGGACGGGATCGCCGCGCAATTCACTCCAACGAACGAACGCTCGCTGCGTTTCGATCTCTTGTGAATCGCCCGCGCGATCAACTCCTTTCCGGTCCCCGTCTCGCCCGCGATCAAAACAGAGGAATCTGTCGGCGCAACTTTCGCGGCCAGCGCCAGCACGGTCTGCAACGCCGAAGAAGTGCCTAACACCTCTTCAAACATCGACGTGCTTCCGATTTCGTGGCGCAGGACAATGTTTTCTTTGTAGAGCTCATCTTTCAGACGTCTTATTTCCTCCAAGGCGTTTTCCTGCTCGGTGATATCCAGCGTATTGCCGATCAGTCGGATGACTTCGCCGTTCTCTAACACCGGCTCTCCCGTGCTGTGCATAATCCGTTTTCCCTGTTTCGGATGGTCAACCCGATACGTGACGTCGATGCGCACGCTCTCGCGAAATATTCTCTCGATCGTTTTGGCTAAGAGATTGCGATCGTCAGGATGCAGAACGGTCAGCCATTTCGGGAGTGTAGGAATGTCTTCCGATGGATCGAAACCGAAGAGAACGAACGTCTCGGGCGACCAATAATCAAATATTCCATCCGGCAGGAGCGACCAGCTTCCCATGTGTGCTAGCCGTTCTCCTTCTCGCAGATAAAATTCGCTTCTTTGCAGTTCCTGCGCCGCATTCTCCTGCTCGGTAATATCCAGCGTGTTGCCGATCAATCGCGTGACCTTGCCGTCCTCGACGACTGGCTCCCCCGTGCTGTGCATAATCCGTTTTCCCTGTTTAGGATGGTCAACCCGATACGTCACGTCGACGCGAACGTTCTCGCGAAATATTCTCTCGATCGTTTTCGCTAAGAGATCGCGATCGTCAGGATGCAGAACGGTCAGCCATTTCGGGAATGTAGGAATGCCTTCCGATGGATCGAAACCGAAGAGAACGAACGTCTCCGGCGACCAATAATCGAATATTCCATCCGACCTCAGCGACCAGCTCCCCATATGAGCCAATCGTTCCCCTTCACGCAGGTAAAATTCGCTTCGCTCGAGATCCGTGAGTGGCCCTTGCGGCCGCTCAGATCGAGTTGCTCAGGCTGTCGCGTTTCACGTTCCCCCACCTTTCTCTTGCGCGGTGCGCAGGTTTGAAACTCTAGACGCCAGGACAGCTGGTGGCCAGTTGCAACTAAGCGTTTGAGTCGTTGGGCTGGAAGCGAATGTATCGAACTCTGGCCGCGTCTGTGTACTAGGATTTGTCAGATGTGAAAGCATGAATTCGCAAACAGGCCAAGTGATGCGAAATCTGCTGCTCACAGACAGCTAGCAGCCGGAGCAGCTCGGAAGACAATGGCTCGGTTACAATGATCACGCACCGCGATTCGGAGCGGATTTATCGTTGACGGCGAGAGACCGCCGCGCAACACTCGGCCGCATGAACAAACGTTGCATTCTTCCGAGCTTTGTGGTTTTACTTTTCCTGCTCGCGATTACGCCGGCTCTACGGGCGCAGACCGCCCAGGGAATAGAGAAGGCCGAAACGGTGGCGCACGAGTTAAAGCTTACTCCGCAGCAGGAAGCGAAGGTAATTCCAATCCTCAAGCAAGAGGCTCCCAAAATTCAGCAGATAAAAAACAATACTTCAATGACCGGAATGCAGAAGATGAAAGAGCTGCGGGCGATCCATAGTGAAACGGCGCCTGAATTGCAGCAGATTCTTTCCCCTGAGCAATATCAGAAACTGCAATCGATCCGGGAACAGCAAATCAAGCAGGCTGTGGCGAAAAAGCGGGCTGGTGGCTAATTGCTTGCCCTAGCCAACTCGGCGCCAACTTTAGGGGAATCCGGCCCGCGGTAAGACCGGCGCTCTCGGAGCAACTGCTCCGTTCTACACAGTGGTTACTTGAACTGCTTCGTTGGCACCAAAGCCGGTGCCGCTGCACTGCCTTGTTTACGTTCCGCCCAGCGTTGCAGCACCATATAGAAGGCGGGAACGAAGAGAACGGCGAGGCAAGTCGAGGCCAGCATACCGCTGGCCACCGCCAGACCAAGGGACTTGCGCGCGCTCGCCCCAGCGCCGCTGGCAAATACCAGAGGAAGCACGCCGAGAATAAACGTGAAGGACGTCATGAGAATAGGACGGAAACGCGTTTGCGACGCTTCGACCGTTGCCTCCAGAATACTTTTGCCGGCAGAACGCCCCTGCCGCGCCAGCTCGATGATGAGTATGGCGTTCTTGGCGGACAGTGCGATTAGCAGAACAAGGCCGATCTGCACGTACAGATTATTGGCCACACCAAGGGCGGTCAGCGCACCTACTGTTCCAAGCAGGGCGAGCGGGACGGCAAGAATGACGGCAACCGGAGTTATCCAACTTTCGTATTGTCCGGCGAGGACGAAATAGACCAGAAGTAGGGCAAGGGCAAAGATGAACCAGGTAGTGTTGCCTGCCAGTTTCTCCTGATACGACATTGCGGTCCATTCATAACTCATCCCGATAGGCAACGTTTTTGCCGCGATCGCTTCCATCGCTGCCAGCGCCTGGCCCGAACTAAAGGCATCGTTGGCGCTGCCGTTGATCGTAGCGGAAGGAAGCAGATTGTAGAGTGGGATAACGGCCGCGCCTTGTGTCGCTGTGATCGCGGCAACGGTGCCCAACGGAATCATTTCGCCGCTCTGACTGCGGACGTGATAGGTCTTGAGGCTGTCCGGCTGCACACGATAGGGCCCGTCGGCTTGCGCATAAACCATGTAGTTATGACCGAACCTGGTGAATAGATTGACGAAGCTCGAACCAAGATAAGTTTGTACGGTCTGATAAACATCGCCCGTGAGTACTCCCAACGATTGCGCCTGGGTCTGGTTTACGTCGATGGTGATCTGTGGAACTGAAGCGCGCAGCGGTGTCAGAGCGGTGCGGATTACCGGACTGGCCCTCGCTTGAGCAATCATCTCCTCTGTCACCGCCTGCAGGCGGTTGAGATTAGAAGAGCCGTCGGTCAGCTCTACCTGCATTTGAAATCCGCCGGATAATCCCAACCCTTGAATGGGCGGAGGCACGATGACCATTGTCTTCGCTTCCTGGTAGTTGGCCAATTGCGCAGAGAGCGAGTTATAGATCGAACGCAGATCTTGATCTTTGCCGCGTTTACTCCAGTCCTTAAACATCAGATAAACGATGCCGGCATTGGCGAGCGAAGCGTTGCCATCTAACGGCGATAAACCCCCAATCGCGATTGTTCGTTCTACGGCAGAATTCTGCTTGCAGACTTTTGCCACCGTGTCCATCACTCTTTCGGTGCGCTGTAACGAAGCGCTATCGGGCAACTGTACTATAACCATTGCGTAGCCCTGATCTTCCGTAGGAATGAAGCTCGTCGGAATTCGAGTAAGACCCCAGCCAGCCAGACCGATGAGAACAAGGCCGATCACGGTCATTCGCCCACTTTGCCGCACCATTCGGCGGATCTGGCGGACGTAGAAGTTTTCGAGCCGGGCGTAAACGGCATTGAAGCCTCGAAAAAACAGGTTGGGCCGGCGGCTGGGGTCGTGCCGCCGCAACCATAGAGCGCACTGCGTTGGTTTGAGCGTGGCGGCATTGATCGCGCTGATAAAAGCAGTAGCGGCGATCACCAGCGCAAACTGCCGATACATCTGGCCGGTAATACCCGGCATAAAGGCGGGCGGTACAAATACCGACATCAACACCAGGGTAACGCCGAGGATCGGGCCGAATAGCTCGCTCATCGCATCGATGCTCGCCTGTTTCGGAGACTTGCCGCGCTCGATGTGTTGCGTCGTGCCTTCGACGACGACGATGGCATCGTCCACTACGATTCCGATTGCGAGCACGACGGCAAACAGGGTGAGAAGATTTACCGTGAAGCCCATCAACGCCATGGCGGCAAACGCCCCCACGATCGTCACCGGCACGGTCGTAGCCGGCACCAGGGTGGCGCGCCAGTCCTGGAGAAATATGACGATCACAATCAAAACCAGTGCGCCCGCCGCGAAAAGGGTGTGATAGACTTCGTTAACTGAAGCCTTAACAAAGATGGTGGTATCGAATGGGATGGTATAAGCCAAACCTTTCGGGAAATTCCCTGCCAGTTCCGCCATCTTTGCGCGCACTCGCTTCGCGGTATCGAGCGCGTTCGCTTCCGGAAGCTGATAGATGGCGATACCTCCCGCTACTTTGCCATCCATCTTAAAGAACTGGCTGTAGGTCTGTGCCCCCAGCTCAACCCGGCCAATGTCGCGGATACGAGTAATCTGTCCGCCGTTATCTGGCGAAAATTTAACAATGATGTTCTCGAAGTCAGTTACCGTAGATAAGTCACCGTTTGCATCTATCGTTAGCTGGAATTCCTCGCCGGACGGCGCAGGCGGCATGTTGATTTGACCCGCACTGACGAAGGCGTTTTGTTTCTGAATCGCTTGGATAACATCGCTCGGCATCAGGGAACGCTGCAGCATTTGCTGCGGATCCAGCCAGACGCGCATGCTGTATTGACCAATACCGAAGACATTGACATCAGATACGCCGTCCACCCGAGCAAGTTTGTCGCGCAATTGCAGTGTGGCGTAGTTACTAAGGAAAAGAGCGTCGTAATTGTCCTGCGGCGAAGTGAGGGTGATGATTTGCAGGATGGCAGTGGATTTCTTTTTCGTTACGACGCCCTGCTGCTGGACTGCCTGGGGTAATTGGGCGAGAGCGGCCGATACGCGATTTTGCACTAATACTTGCGCAAAATTGAGATCGGTCCCGACTTTAAATGTGATCGTCAGGGTATAGCGACCATCGGCAGTGCAGGTGGACTGCATGTAAAGCATGTTTTCGACACCGTTGACCTGCTGCTCGATCGGAAGAGCGACTGTCTCGACCAGGGTCTTTGCGTTAGCACCCGGGTAGTTGGCCGTTACCTGAATAGTTGGCGGAGTAATCGGCGGATATTGCGCTACCGGCAGATTGTAGAGCGCTACTCCGCCGAGCAACATGATCACGAAAGCGAGAACATTCGCGAGAACGGGCCGTTCGATGAAAAATCTCGCGAACACGGCTTCCGAATTCCTATCCGGCAATCATCCGCGCTTCGTTAGTTTGCGCTCGGACCAGGATTGCAGCACCACGAACAAGCTGGGCACGAACAATACGGCGAGACAGGTGGAAGCGAGCATCCCACTGGCAACGGCGATACCGAGAGAACGGCGGGCGCTCGCTCCCGCGCCGCTCGCTAGCACCAGCGGAAGCACGCCCAGGATAAACGTAAACGAGGTCATTATGATAGGCCGGAAACGCGCCTTCGATGCGTTGACCACCGCATCGATAATGTCCCTGCCGGCGCCCCGCCCTTCCCGCGCCATCTCCACTATCAGGATCGCGTTTTTGGCAGAAAGCGCGATCAGCAAAACCAGGCCTATCTGCACATAGATATTGTTAGCGAGCCCAATACTCAACAATGCCGCTACTGTTCCCAAAAGCGCCAGCGGAACCGCCAAAATAACAGCGATCGGTGTAATCCAGCTTTCGTACTGTCCGGCGAGAGCAAAGTACACGAGCAGGATTGCCAATGCGAAGATGAAATAGGCTGAATTACCGACTAGCTTTTCCTGGTAGGCGAGTCCAGTCCACTCGAAGCTAGCTCCTGGCGGTAGAATTTTCCGCGCGATCGACTCCGTGGCCTCTAGAGCCTGTCCGGAGTTGAAGTGAGCAGCGGGCGCGCCGTTGATGGTTGCGGAAGGAAATAAGTTGTAGAGCGAGATAGCGTTTGGGCCTTGAGATGGTTTGATCTCGGCCAGTGCGCCCACAGGGACCATATCTCCACTCTGGCTCCGCACGAAAAGTTGTTTGATTCCATCGATGTTCAGACGATGCAGGGGATCGGCTTGGACGTAGACCGTGTAGTTATGCCCGAAACGCGTGAACAGGTTTACGTAGCTCGAGCCGAGAGAACTTTGCAACAGGTTGTAAACATCGCCAACATCCACGTTCAAGGTTGCCGCCTGCGCGCGGTCAATCGTCAGTGAAACCTGCGGAACATTGGCGCGGAAAGCAGTGAAAGCATCTTGAATTTCGGGCGTGGTGTTTACCTCACGGATTATGTCATCAGTGATCTTCTGGAGCCGGGCGAAATCGTAGCTGCCATCGGTCAATTCGACCTGCATCTGGAAACCATTGGCTGCGCCAAGACCCTGAATAGGCGGTGGAATCAGCAGACGCGTGCGAGCCTCCTGCAAAGTCGCGAGCTGGGCGGCAAGATTATCGTAAATATGCTGGAGGTCTTCGTCTTTGCCGCGCTTGTCCCAGCTGTTCAGCATCAAATAAACGATGCCGGCATTTGCCAGCGAAACATCCCCATCGAGGGGAGAAGGTCCGCCCGTGCCGATGGCGATGGCTCGTTCTACGCCCGGTGTTTTCAAACCAATCCGAGCGATTTCATCCATCACGCTCTCAGTCCGCGCCAGAGAAGCAGCATCGGGGGCCTGCACCGCGACCATGAGGTAGCCCTGGTCCTCGGCGGGGATGAAGCCCGTCGGGATTTTCGTCAATCCCCACCCAGCAAGCGCGATAAGCCCGAGTGCCAGCAAAACCATTGCGCGACTGCGCTGCACCATCGCGCGGATAAGGCAGACATAAACTCGTTCGACGCGTTCGTAGATTGAGTTAAAGCCTCGAAAAAAAATATTTTTGCGCCGATTCGGATTGCTCGGGCGCAACCAAAGAGCGCATTGTGTCGGTTTCAATGTGACCGCATTCACCGCGCTGATCAACGCGGTAGCGGCAATGACGAGTGCGAACTGCCGATACATCTGCCCCGTGATTCCCGGCATGAAAGCCGGCGGCAGAAAGACTGACATCAATACCAGCGTGATACCGATGATCGGACCAAACAATTCCCGCATTGCATCGATGCTCGACTGCTTTGGCGATTGCCCGCGTTCCACATGTTGGGACACGCCCTCTACCACCACAATCGCATCGTCCACCACAATGCCGATTGCGAGGACTACGGCGAAAAGGGTGAGAAGGTTGATGCTGAAACCCATCGCTGCCATTGCGGCGAACGCACCGATAATGGTCACCGGCACAGTCGTGGCCGGCACAAGCGTGGCGCGCCAGTTTTGCAGGAAAACGATAATAACGATGAGCACGAGCGCGCCCGCCTCGAAAAGTGTGCGATAAACCTCGCTGATCGACTGACGCACGAAGGTGGTCGTGTCGAACGGAATCTGATAAATCAACCCTGCTGGAAAAGTTGGAGCAAGGCTGTCGAGAACCTTCCGCACTCCCTTGGCCGTATCGAGCGCGTTCGCTCCTGGTAGCTGGTAGATAGCAATACCTCCTGCGGGTTTGCCGTCTACCTTGAAAATCTGGCTGTAACTGCGCGCCCCAAGTTCTACACGACCGACATCGCGCAGACGCGTAATCTGTCCACCTGCTCCGCTATCAGTCTTTAGAATGATCTGCTCGAAGTGCGCCGGATCGGAGAGAGCAGCCGGCACGTTCGCGGTCAGCTGAAAATCCTGCCCGACCGGCGAAGGCGGCATACCAAGCTGGCCCGCGGCAACATTAGCGTTTTGCTGTTGAATAGCGTTGATGACATCCTGCGGGACGAGCCCGCGCTGATTAAGCTGGCTGGGATCAAGCCAGACCCGCATGCTGTATTCGCCGATTCCGAATACCACCACGTCGCCCACCCCCGGCAGCCGCGCGAGTTTGTCGCGCAACTGTAGTGTCGCGAAATTGCTAAGGAACAACGCGCTGTAACGATCGTCCTTGGATGAGAGCGTGATGATCTGGAGTGGTGAGGTTTCCTTCTTTTTCGTGACGACACCCTGCTGCTGCACAGCCATTGGCAATTGTGCGATCGCCGCCGAGACACGGTTCTGCACCAGGACCTGCGCGAAATCCAGATCCGTCCCGACTTGGAACGTGACCGTCAATGTGTAACGGCCGTCGCCGGTACAGTTCGACTGCATGTAGAGCATCTTTTCAACGCCGTTGACCTGCTGCTCGATCGGTAGCGCGACGGTTTCCACGAGTGTTTTCGCACTCGCGCCCGGGTAGCTCGTGGTCACCTGAACCGTCGGGGGTGTGATGGGTGGATATTCCGATACCGGAAGAAGAAACACTGCTACTCCACCGAGCAACATGATCACCAAAGCGATCACGTTCGCCAGCACCGGGTGCTCGATGAAGAACTTCGCAAACATGGGCGTCGCCGGCGTGGATCAGGATTGCGGCGAAGGAGCCGGCGTGCTGCTTTCGATGGGCTGTACCTTCGCTCCGGGACGCGCGTTCAGGATTCCATTTACCACCACGCGATCGGTAGCTGATAACCCCTCGCGAATAGCGCAGCCCTCACCGGTCAGCGGACCTTTCAGCACGGAGCGTCGCGCGACGACATCATCCTGGTCGACTACGAAGACGTAGTCGCCTTGCTGATCATTGCCAATGGCACTATTTGGAATCACCAGCATCTGCTGCGGAGGACCGAGCGGAATCCGCACGCGCGCAAACAACCCCGGAAACAACGCTTTGTCCTTGTTTTCAAAAACAGCCCGCAACGCAATCGTGCCGGTAGAAGCGCTGATGTCATTATCGGCGAAATCGAGCACGCCCTCGTGCGGGTAGCCTTCTTCGTTGTTCAACCCGACAAATACCAGCGCCTTTCCCACCGCTGACTTCGGCGCAAGCCCGGCTTTCTGCATCATTTTACGGAGGTGAAGAGCATCGCGCTCGTTAAGGTTGAAATTCACGAAGATCGGACTCATTTGCTCGAGCTTGGCTACAGTGGTGGCGCCGCCTGCGCCAACAAGATTGCCCGGATCGACCTGCCGGCGCCCAATCCGGCCAGCGAACGGCGCGGTCACGCGTGTGTAGCCGAGATTGATCTTCGCCAGCTCCACCTGCGATTTGGCTTGATCGCGCAAGCTTAGCTGCTTCTCCAAACTAGATGCAGCGGTGGCATTCTGTTTACTCAGTCCCTGTTGCCGATCGTACTCCGCTTGAGCCTGCACCAACGCGGCCTCGTTCAGCGCGACCTGCTCTTCGTACGGCTTTGGCTCGATCACAAAAAGCAGCTGGTCTTTCTCGACATAATCACCGTCCTTGAAATTGACTGACTCCAGGTAACCAGTGACGCGTGCCACGAGATTAACACTCAATGAGGCACCGACTGTTCCGGTAAGGTCGAGGTTCTCAGTCACCGGCTTTAAAATGGGATGGCTGATCGTAACTGACGGCAGAGAATTATTTGTTTCCGAGTGCCGCCGACAACCACCCGAGACCACGAGAAGAATGCAGAGCAATGTGTAACAGGGCGATCGTTTCTTCATCTTGAAAATTCTATTCAGGTGTCTGTTCCGGAGATGTTGCTGGCAGATGGTGCTCCGGTTTAAGCATCCGTCCCCAATTAGTTCGCCGACCCATTTCAGTTTTGACTTCATCGGAGATCACGTCGCCCCCTTGCCTCAATTCCCAGCCACCGCCAAGCGCGCGATAAATTGAAATCAGACCCAGAGCTACAGATCCGCGGGAGCTTGCGACCGAGTCATCAACACTAAGCTGTGCTTGTTGGGTGCTGAGCACGGTAGTGTAATTCGTTTCACCCGATCGATACTGAATCAGAGATAGTTCGGTTGAACGGTGTGCAGATGCTGCCGCTGTCGTAAGCTTCGATAAGGCCTGAAGTTCGGTGTAAAAAGCGGACAAGCCGTTCTCTACTTCTTCTTGCGCCGTTAAGACCGTGTTTTGGTAATTCAGAATAGCCTGTTGAAACTGCGCGTCCTGAACTCGAACCTGGTTAACTAGCCGGCCATAGTTAAAGACTGGCCACATGAAAGAGGCTCCAGCTTGCGCTGCTTTGCTCTGCCACGAGAACATTCCGGACAGGGAATGATTCAGCTCGTCGTTGGAGTGAAACCCGAATTCCCCCGACAGCGATAAGGCCGGAAACATGTTCGCCCTTGCTACACCGATTAGGGCACTCTGCGCGGCCGCCGTTAAACCGGCTTCCCGCACATCTGGACGGCGACGTAACAGGTCGTGCGGAATCCCTGCCGCAACTTCGCCGCTCGCAATCGGAATATGACTCGGCCCGGCCAACAGGCGGTCTACTTCATCAGGTGTTACACCGAGCTGAACAGCGAGGCCGTTCTTCGTTTGGTTCAATGTATTTTGCAGATGCGGAATCTGGGCTTCGGTCTGGCGCAGCACAGTTTCGGCTTGGCGCATATCAAGCTCAGCGGTCTCGCCAGATTTGAACTGCGCCTCAGCCAGCTGGTAACTTTGCTTTTGGGTCTCCGCATTCCGTGCCGCCACCCGAATTCGCTCTTCGAGGGTGCGAATGTTCACATAACTGGTCGCCACATCAGCAATGAGGGTGACGAGAGCGTCATCATAGGAGGCGACGTTGCCGAAAAATGTTGCGCGATCCGATTCGATGGTCCGTCGATATTTGCCCCAAAAATCGATCTCCCACGAAGAAGAAAACAGCACCTTGTCGATGACGTAGTTTGGAGTCAATCCTGCTGGGACGAACGCGCGCTCTGGCGTGCTTAATCTCGTGTAATTCACCTCGCCCGATAGTCCCTGCTGCTGCGGAAAGAGATTGCCGATCGCTTGATTGAGCTGCGCGCGTGCTTGCAGAATTCGGACACCGGTTGCCTGCAGCGAAAGACTGTTTGCGTAAGCGGTCTTGATCAGGCGGTCCAGCACAGGATCGCGAAAACATTTCCACCAATACGCCTGCGTGATCTTTGTTCGCTGCCGGCCACTGGACGGAACACCCATCCATTGCGCTTCTACGCTGGCTTGGGGTGTCTTGTAAGCTGGTCCGACCATGCAGCTCGTGAGTGAGACCAGCACAAATCCAAGAATCAACAGGCCCAAGGCTGCAACGATGTCGCGCCTGTACTCTATCACTCCTCCTGGATTGCTGGTTGGCGGGGCTATCGATCCCATGAAAGGTGAGTGCGAATGTATTAACCGCGCCTACGCGAAACAAGCGTTTTGCAACCGATGCGTGAGTTTGGGTCACCTTCCGGCCGTCTGCGGGCGGCTGAGCGCGTTCATCAATGAGGTGCGTGCCCATTCGGGTCACAGGATCGCCATCGCGCTAATTGACTTGGCTAGTCAGATAAGGGCGATCCTATTCTTCGCTACTTAAGGAGCTGTGGAGCTAACGCGACGAGCGGCTAGGCGGCTTCGGCTGCGCTAAGGGCTTTCACTTCAACGCCCGCCTCTTTTTCCAGCGCCTTGATTACGGCGGAGGCGTTTTCTTTTTCGAAGCCAAGCGCAACGGCCGACTTCAGATGATTTTCGACAACGCGCAGACCCGGAATGGGTGATTGCAGACTTCCCGCAAATTTATCAATCAGGCCCGCGTCCTTGAGCATGAGTTTGAGTGCAAAACTAGTAGAAAAATCGCGTTTCAAAATGTTCTGACCATTGCTCACCAGCAACGGTGAGCGGAAGTCGGCAACTTTTACGACTTCCATCACAGTACTCAGATCAAGCCCTGCCTTTCGCGCGAGAACAAGTCCTTCGGAAAGCGCTTCCAGCTCCAACGCAACGATCAGGTTTCCCACCAGCTTCATGGCCGTGGCATTTCCGTTCTTGCCGAAGTAGTGAACGGTTTGCCCCAAATGCTGCAGGACGGGTTCAACTTTTTCAAAAGTGTGCTTTTTCCCCGCGGCCATAATCCAAAGCTCGCCGTTCGCGGATTCGTTCTTGCTGCCAAAGACGGGCGCATCGAGAAACTCCACCCCGTGCTTTGAATAAGCTTGCTCTTCTCGCAAACTGGTCGCGGGCAGAACCGTGCTCATGTCCATCGCGATCTGGCCTTCTTTGATTCCACTTAGAATTCCGTTTGCGCCAAAAACGACTTCCTCGACGGCTTGGTCGTTACTCAACATATAGATGACAAGATCGGCATCGCGGATGGCGTCCGCCGGAGATTCGGCTAAGCGCGCCCCTTTTCTCGCGAACGGCTTACATTTTTCGGCGCTGCGATTCCAGACAGTAAGTTTGTACCCAGCTTTAAGAAGGTTCGACGCCATGCCGCCACCCATCGTCCCGAGACCGAGAAAGGAGATTGTCGTTATCATAACAACCGATTTGTTTACTATTTCTTCGCCACCTCCGACGGAGAAGGTGTCGATCCCGGGATGGGCGCTGGAGATGCGACACGAACGATTTCGCCGCTAACGAGCGAGTCAGGCGGGTTGTTGACTATCTTGTCGGATGGAGTGACACCGCTCGTGGCCTCGATACTGGTCCCGAAATCGCGGCCGACTTTGATGTCGCGCAATTCGACCGTGTTATCAGGCTTGAGAACGCCGACCTGTAAACCCTGGGCGCGGAACAGCAAAGCTGTATCGGGAACCGTGAGAATTGTGCCTAGTATGGACGGCGGCAATCGTACTTCGGCGTAGCTACCGGCCTGAATTTCATTGTTCCGATTGGCCATGTGCAGCTCGACGAGCAGTGTCCGTGAGTTGGTTGCGATAGCGTTGGAAGTCGTCGCTACCTTGGCTTGCATGGTTCTGTTCACTGGCGCTGGAAAGACTACGTCAATAGACTGACCAACTTTAACGTCAGCAGAGTTCCCTTGTGGGAGCGAGAAGTAAATGCGCAGAGGATCGATCTGTTGGATATGGAATATCTCGTTGTTAACATTGTTCGCGACGATCAGGTCGCCCACGTTAGTGTGCCGGTTTGTGATTACGCCAGGGAACGGCGCCGTGATGCGCTTAAAGCCGACTTCTTGTTGCAAAACGCTGAGATTCTCCTCAAAGGCATGCTGATTCGCCGCTGTAGTATTTTGATTCGCCGCTGTGTTGTCAGCGTCCAGCTCCGACACCACACCTTCCTTCCATAACTTCTGCCATTTGTCGTTCGTGATCTTGGCTATAGCGGCGCTCGACTTCGCCTGCACAGCCTGATTGCTGGCCTGTTCCATTTGATGGTCGAGATCTGGCGTGTCGATCTCTGCCAGTAACTGACCTTGTTTAACAAAGGCTCCTATATCTACATACCAGGTTTTGAGATAGCCGTTAACTCGCGAAAAGATACTCGCTTCCTGCCATGGCCGAACCTCAGCCGGCAACATGAGTCCCGCTGGTGGCGATCCAACAGTCGGTGAAACGATACTGACTGTTGGTACTGCGAGCTGCTGTGTGTCGGCGGCCGCTACTTTGCTCTTTGACAGGCGAGGAGCAAAGCCCCCTAATAATGCGATGACCAACAGCGCGCCACCGGCCGGAAAAAGGTAGCGACGCCTCCGAAATAATGACTTTTTCGGGGAGGCTTCCACTTGGTGCTGTTGATCCATCAGTGCACTGCTCGTCGCATTGGTTGCGCTTGGCGCGGCGGAATCGGGGGAAGGCAAGGATTGGCTTCCACTTGACGAGTAAGCTCCAGCCGTGTTTACGAGATCGTCAGCGCGAGGTGTTCGGGCTGCTACTTTAGGGTCATTTGTTGAGTGTGTTCCTGTATTCATAATCATGCTTGAGGCGAAGCTGTAGAATCGGCGGCAGCCAAGCCTTGCGACGGACTTTGGGGTTTCACTTCAGAAGGTTTGCCGGATGAGCGGTGGAAAAAGCTGAAGACTACGGGTACAAACAGCAGTGTGGTAAATGTCGCGACCACCAGGCCGCCAATTACGCCACGGCCCAGGGGAGCGTTCTGCTCGCCACCTTCCCCGAGGCCCAGAGACATCGGCAGCATCCCGATGATCATCGCCAGCGCTGTCATCAGAACCGGCCGCAATCGTGTGCTGCCCGCCTCCCATGCCGCGCGGACCGAGTCCATGCCGTCGGCGAGACGTTGTCGGGCAAAGGTGACAACAAGCACTGAGTTAGCCGTTGCTACACCCATACACATGATCGCGCCCATTAATGCGGGCACGCTTAAGGTAGTGCTTGTTATGTGCAGACCCCAGATTACTCCGGCGAGCGCCCCACTGAGAGCTGTTAAGATGATGAACGGATCGAGCCAGCTCTGGAAATTAACCACAAGGAGCAAGTATATCAGTGCGATCGACATGACCAGACCGAGTGCCAAGCCGGTAAAGCTGGAGCTCATGGTTAAAGCTTGACCGCGGGTGGTGATAAAAACTCCGCGAGGCAAATTCTTGCGCGCGTCTGCAATGATTGGCTTGATATCCCGCAAGACGCCGCCGAGATCGCGATTGGCGACGCCGCCATAAATATCGACGACCGGGATGACATTGTAGTGCGAGTAAATCGGCTGGCTGCTGGTGCGTGAAACTGAGGCAATGTTGGTAAGCACCTGGCCATTGGCCATGCCAGGTGTCGTCGGGGCAGTTATCGGCAGCGACTGCAATTGTGACAGCGATTCCAGTCGGTACTCCGGCGTGCGAATATTAACCAGGTACTCAACGCCGTTGCTCCTATCGAGCCAGTACACCGGCTGCACCTGTTCGCTGCCACTTAGGCTTAGCAGGACTGAGGAAGCTACCTGTTGTTCGGTCAAACCCATGCCTGAAGCTCTCGTACGGTCTACGGAGAACATGAACCGCTGATAGTCATCCGGTTGCTGAATCCGAATATCGACCGCGCCGTGGACCTGACCAATCTTCTTGGCCAGGTCGTGCGCGACTTTTTGATCGGCCGCCAGATTTCGGCCTGAAACTTGAATGTCAAACGGCGCAGGTAACCCGAAGTTAATCGTCTCGGTTGTAATATCCGCCGGAAGAAAGTAGAAGGTCGCGCCCGGAAACTGTCGGTGAAGGCCAAGTCGCAGTTGCCTTACATACTCGTCCGTAGGCTTGTGGTTCGTTTGCAGAGCGACAGTGATGTCTCCATCGGCGGGTCCACTCACGCCGCTGTCGTTGTATGAGAGATTTATGCCCGAAATCGGAAGACCGATGTTATCGATGATGCCCTGAAGCTCATTGGCAGGGATCTGTTTTCTGATTGCTTTTTCGACTTCGTCCACGAGTTTAGCCGTTTCTTCAATGCGAGTGCCCGTAGCCGCGCGCACGTGGAGCCGAAAGATGCCGGCGTCCACGGACGGGAAGAAGTCCTGGCCGAGAAACGGAAGGAGCAGCCATGAGCCGGCAGCAAAGCTAAGAAAAACTACCGCGAAACTACCGCGATGATTAAGGACTGTCCCTAACAAGTTGCGATAGGCCGTGCGGAATCGGTCAAACATACGTTCGAATCCCCGCTGTAGAGCTATGAATGGTCGAAGCAAGACTGCGGCGCCTTGAGTCTTGTGAAGTCTTTCGTGGTTTCGCTCAAACCACATCACCAGCGTCGGCACGAGGGTTCTTGATAGGATGTACGACGCCAGAACCGCGAACACAACTGCCTCGGCAAACGGTACGAAAAGGAAGCGAGCGACGCCCGAAAGAAAGAACATCGGAATAAAAACGATGCAGATGCAAAGACTGGACACGAGCGCAGGCAGTGCGATCTCGCCTGCGCCGATCATGATCGCGGGCTCCAACTCTTCTCCCGCTTGGCTATGGCGCTCGATGTTCTCGATTGTCACTGTCGCATCATCCACAAGAATACCCACAGCCAGCGCAAGGCCACCAAGTGTCATGAGGTTGATGGTCTCTCCCAACGCGCTTAAAGCGGCGAGGGAAGCAAGCACCGAAAGTGGAATCGATACGGCAACAATCAGCGTGCTTCTCCATGAGCCCAGGAACAACAGGATCATCAAAGCGGTCAAGCAAGCGGCGATTACGCCTTCTCTGACTACCCCACTGATAGCTGCCCGGACGAAGAGTGATTGGTCGCCAAACTCTTTTACTCGCACGTTGCTGCTGACTGTCTGTAACAGGTTAGGCATCATCTGTTTGACTCCATCGACGATGGCAATCGTGGAAGCGTTTCCAGTCTTAAGTATGCTCATTAGTACGCTGCGCACGCCGTCCAGCCGGACGACGTTCTGTTGCGGATCGGAGCCGTCCCGCACTTGCCCCACATCAGCCAGCCGGATCAACGCGCCGTTCTCGGTCTTGATCGGAAGATCGTTGAGCGCGTCGATTCGAAGCGGAAACGTATTGATGTCGATCGGATATTGTTTCGTCCCGAATTTCACAGTGCCGCTGGGAAAAACCAGCGCCTGCGAGTTAAACGCGTTCAGAACATCCATTTGACTGAGGTTCTTCTCCTGGAGCTTCCGCAAATCGAGATCTACCTGGACCTGGCGTTGCTTGCCGCCAAAAGGATATGGAATGCCGACACCCGGAACGGTGATTAATCCCACACGGAGCTGCGTGAAGGCAATGTCGAAAGCCTGTTGTTCATTAAGCCCTTCACCACCGACGCCGTATTGCAGAACCGGAACACTCGAGGCGTTGTATTGCAGGATCAAAGGTGGAGTCGTCCCCGGTGGAAGCTGTCTCAGGATTGTCTGCGAGATAGCTGTTACCTGGGCGACGGCCTGTGAGATGGTGACGCCCGGTTGAAAGAAAATTTTAATTACGGCGACACCGTCATAAGAATTTGACTCGATATGCTCGATGTTGTTGACGGTCGTGGTAAGGGCACGCTCCTCGGTGTAGACCATTCGTTGCTCGATATCGGTAGCGGTCAGGCCGGTGTAGCTCCAAACAACGCTGACAACCGGAATATTAATCGCTGGCAGAATGTCGGTTGGCGTTCGAGTCACAACGAGCGGCGACATCAGTAGTAGCAGCAACGCTGCGACCACGAATGTGTAAGGTCTTTTAAGGGCTAGGCGAATTATCCACATGGCATGAGTTTTTTTGTTTAACTTGCGAACCCTACTATCCCAGTGCCTAGCTCGGCCACTGCGCATGCGAAGGATTTATCCCTGACTCCTATGGACTCGTCACCAATGCCTCTTCTGGGAGATGGTCGGTCGGATCTGTAACTGGATCTGCTCACGGTTGCGGGAAATTAGAATGAGATCCCCAGAAGCTTGATGCCGTCCCACTTTCCTGGCCTGTCCGGATCCAGCAGAACGTTTTCTTCGGCAGTGCCGTATTTCGCCGGCGCCAATGGATTCAGCATCTGCAGCGGATTCCCGCTTCGAATCGCCCGCGCAATGACACCGGTGACTTGAGGCCCGGCTTCGGCGGCCGGTCGATGACTTTGCACCGAATGTCGTCTCTGCACTAAAGTCGTGCTGTGCGAACTGGCGCGTTGCGAAGTAGCTGCTGACAATTGATCGCAGGCGACCAGCGCGGCAACAAAGACGATAGTAGGCATGCTCGTCTTCATTTCTAGTTAGGCCCCTTTCGTGCGTGCGGTAAATGCTGCTCGATCGCGCCAACCAGCTCGGAAATGTTGATTGGCTTTGCCAGGAATGAGTGGCCGTCGATTTCGAGGCCACTCTTTGCCTCCGCTTCGGTCACTAAGGCAGTGAGAAAGATAATCGGCGTCCGGCACAACTCAGGGTCATTCCGGAGTCGTGCTGCTACCTCGCCCCCGTCGATCTCCGGCATAACTATGTCGAGCAAGATCAGGTCGGGCCGAAAATCGCGCGCAGTCTGATGCGCCTTGGCCGCATCGTTTTCCGTCAGCACATAATAATTACTTTTCTTTTCCAGAAGGATCTTAATCAGCCGAGTTGTGGCAAAGTCGTTATCAACCACGAGGATACGTCGCGCTCCGTTGAACGACGGCCGACCCATGAAACTCAACCAAGATGAACCAGCTTCGGGATTGCGACGAAGGAAGTCGGCGTCGGTTACACTGCTCATGCTCGAACGTCCGCCCCTAGGCGCTGCATCGCTATTGCGCGTCCGACAGATTTAGAAGTTAGACTGATGAGTGAACGCGGGTTCTCTCTTTCGAGGTAGCGTGAGCTACAGATGAGTGTTCCCCGGAAGACGTGATCTCCGCCCTGACAATTCACGGGTCCGGAGCTAATCGCCGAATATCTTCAACTACTGGCGACCATGAACGAAGGGATTCCTAGTTCGCTTTCAGGGTGTTACGCCCAATTGTTGCATCAAAGAGAGGTTGTCCTCCAGATGCCAGTTGTCGGAGATTTGTCCGTCTTGCACGCGATAGATGTCAACTGCGCGAAAGCTAATCTCGCGACCGTCGTCTTTCAGATCTTTGAAGCTGCCGGTGAAATGTCCGGTAAAGCTGTCTCGAACAACACGCGATCGAATTGCATAGAAAGAGATGACGAGCCGGCAGCTGAAATCGGGTTGCTTGCGAGACGAACAGCGGCGGCGGTACTTGTCGTGATGAATGTCCTGCGATTTATGGTTATGGAATGGTTCGGATTTTCTACCGGGCGTGCGATGCAGCTTCTTCGATTAGAGCTGCGACCTCCTTCGGCCTGGAGACGTAGACCGAGTGACTCGCTCCTTCTACTTCAACCTTGTGGCTTTTGGCTCGTTCGGCGTACCACCGTTCGAGGTCCGGATTGATGGTCCTGTCCTTTGTCGCTACCAACATCCAGCTCGGTTTGCTTCTCCACGCCGCTGTGGTGATGACTGCTTTGAAATTGTCAGCCAGGTTAAGCACCTGCGAGCGCGCCATGAAAGCAGCCTGCTCAGCAGAAAGGTCGGCTGCGAAGTACTCATGAAACTGGGCGGGATCGAGGTAAGTGAAACCGTCTGCGGTCTTCTTTATCGCAGTCGACTTGCTGAGATCACTCGGGAATCGCTTTCCATCGTCAGCCTCATTCTCCCCGGCATCCGGCATGTGGGCCGCGACATAGACCAACCCGGCAACTGACGGATCCGTCCCGGCTTCAGTAATTACCGCTCCTCCGTAGCTGTGCGCGACGAGAATGCACGGTCCATCTTGTTGAGCAATAATCCGCTTGGTCGCGGCGACATCTTCTTTAAAAGACGTCTCCGGCTCTTGGACGATGCTGACATTGTAACCATCCTTAACGAGAATGTCGTAAACGCCTTTCCAGCCGGAACCATCGGCCCAGGCACCGTGAACCAGAACAATATTTCGAACGCTAGGCTGTTGGGTCTGCGCTGAGAGTGTTCGGCCGTTCAGCAGCAGTAAGGCAATGCAAAGGAACTGAAAAGTTCCCCGCCACACCGCCGCGCTACATTTTTGAGCATGCATGTTGTCCGTAAGCTAGCGTGTTGCGTATTTCCTACTATGGCGTGGCTGTCGGATTTTTTTGTATCGCGTATGGGGGAATATGGGCTCTCTCTTTGGAGATAGAGGCGGGGCGACTAAGATCAGAACAAGGGCATACTTCAGTTTGGCGGTCAGAGGGACACACCGGACCATTTCGCACGGCTGCAAGCGATGGCTGACTCGGACGCGGCCAAAGGCGCGGAGTTGAACTAAGCGGCTTCTCCGCCTGCCGCGGCGATGGTTGCGTGAACATCACTCTTGCGCGCGCGCAAGAAACCGCCGTGGCGACTGGAAAGGACCGCGGCGACCTCGGACGCGATTGCCAGCGCGATTTCTTCGGGGGCCTCGCTGCCGATATCGAGTCCCGCGGGAGCGTACAGGTTTCTGGTCCCGGCTTCGAAATCAAGCGGTCGATATTCGCTCAGTCGCGCCAATATTTCAGCGTAACGTTTTCGTGGTCCCAGCAATCCGACATATCGAAGTGAGAGGGGCAAGAGACGATCGAGCGCCAGCAGATCGCGACCGAAGTTGTGATTCATGACTAACGCCGCGGTTTGCGCGTCCGGACGAAAATCTGCCGCCAGTTCCGATGGGTGACCGAAACACTCGATAACCCAGCCCAGATTTCCAGCGAGCTGCGTGATCGGCTCGATCTCGGGTCCGGTGCCGAAGAGTAAAAGGCGGATCGGAAGCGGCACCGTATCTATTAAGGTACCGCGCCGCTCGGCCAGAAGCGCATCAGGAGGCAGTAACTCGGAACCGAGCATGTCGCCTTCAAAGCATGTTCGAACGCGACAGACCTCTCGATCCTTCAGCAATCGCCCAACTTTGGTAATGAGATTGCCATACGGTTCTGCCGCCGGCAGCGGCTCGATCAGAATCTTCAACTGGCCATCGCATCCGTAGAGTCGTTTCGTATCAAACGAGAGCAACATCGGCGTACCGTTAGTGATCACCTTTTGTCCGAGCCGACCGACCTCCTCTTCCAAACAGCCGCCGCTTAGAACACCGAGAGTTGCACCATCCGAATCGATTAGCAACCGCGCGCCCGGTTTTCGATATGTCGATCCTTCGGTTTGAACGAGCGTGGCAAGCGCCCACGAACGAGTTGGATTGTCGGCGACCCGCTGGATGATCTGCTGCAATTCTTTCATCGGTTAACTCAAAACGGTAGACGTCAGCAGATCTTCAATCTTGATTGGCAATTCGCGCACACGAACTCCAGTGGCGTGATAAGTCGCGGCCGTGATCGCAGCAGCGATGCCTGCGAGACCGATTTCGCCGATGCCACGCGCGCCGAGTGCGTTGAGCTCAAGGTCGGGATAATCGAGGAAGTGCACATCGAGCTTCGGCATGTCCGCGTTCACAGCTACGACGTAATCGGCCAGATTCGAATTAATCGGCGCACCGTTTTGCGGGTCGTAAGCGGTGTGCTCCAGCATTGCCATACCGATTCCCATTACGACCGCGCCTTCGATTTGGTTGCGGCCCGCGAGCGGATTGATGATGCGGCCTGCGTCGATCACAGTGACGACGCGATTGACACGCAGTCGCGCGATTTCAGGCTGCCAGGTGACTTCGGCGAAGTGACATCCGAATGAGTGCATGGAGAACTTCGGCTTCTCTTTGCTCCCGAAAATCCCTTCCGATCTGCCGCTACCGCTGATGAGACGAAGGTTGGCACGTTTCAATAGGTCCGCGAATGGAACGCCTCCGCCAGGTCCATCCGCTTTCACAAAGACGCGTCCGCCTTGGAAGGCCAAGTCATCCGGCTTGCGGTTTTGGAATGGCGATCCCGGCGTTCCAGTCGCGACCTGCAATAACGAATTGATCGCGTTATCCGCCGCGGCAAAAACAGCGGGAACGACAGATGCCGTCGCCCACGAACCACCTGAGACTGGGCCAAGCGGAAGCTCTGTATCGCCGAGCACCACTTCGACTTTCTCGACTGCCAAACCGGTTTTCTCCGAAGTAAGCAGGGCAAGAACTGTGTAGGTGCCAGTGCCGATGTCCTGCGCGCCGCAAGCGACGCGGGCGGTGCCATCATCGCGCAACTCCACATTGGCCGCGGCGGAATCTCGCGTCGCGATCCATGCCGCCCCACCTACTCCCCAGCCAAGCGTAAGGCCGTCGCGTTTCATCGAACCGACGTCAGGATTCCGCTTTGACCAGCCGAACTTCTCCGCGCCGAGCTGCAAGGCCTCGATATAATGCCGGGATGAAAAAGGAATGCCTTCGCCCTCATCGATCTTCGGCTCATTCAGGATACGCAACTGAACGGGATCCATCTTGAGCTGATCGGCCAGTTCGTTCATCGCCGACTCAGTCGCGTAAAGTCCGGGCACCGCACCCGGGCCGCGCATATCCGACGGTGTGCCAATGTTGCGTCGGGCCCATCCGAAATGCACCCGCAGGTTTGGCGTGCTGTAATGGAACGCCGTCGCTTCACCGCAATTCTCCTGGTACTCCTCGAGCATCGAGCGGTGACAGACGTAGTCGTGATCGAGCGAGACGAGCTTGCCTTCCGGTGTGGCGCCTAGCCGCACGCGCTGCTGGGTGCGGGCGCGATGACCGGCACTCTGGAACGTCATCTTCCGGCTAAGCACGAGCTTAACCGGTTTGCCTAACTGTCGCGCCGCCGCCACCGCCAGCGGGCAGTGTGTCCACGGCCAAAGTTTGCTGCCGAAACCTGAGCCGACAAACTTGGTGATGACGCGCACGTTCTCGTTAGGCAAACCAAACATTTGCGCGAGGACACCGCGCATGTTGAAGACCGCTTGCGATTCCTCGTAGATCGTGAGCTTATCGCCGTTCCACATCGCGGTTGTTCCCTGCAGCTCGATGGGAACGTGCGTCTCGGCCGGTGTGACATAAGTCTGGTCGAGTTTGACCGGCGCGCTGGCAAAGGCCCCGGCCGCATCGCCGCGCTCGCTTTGCAGGCGCTTCGCCGGCCCGTAGGCGGTCATGACCACGTCGGGATCATCATCGGCGGTGAGCTTGTCTTCGACGTTCGGTTTCTCTTTCGCGTAGCTAACGACAACCGCGTCCGCCGCAGCTTTGGCGCTCTCGAAAGTGTCCGCCACCGCGAGCGCGACGTATTGACCGTAGTAGCGAACGACATCATCCTCGAACGGCGGACGCCGTTCGATGCAGATGCCGTTCACGCCTTCGGGAGTCGAACGGAAAATCTTTCCGATGTTTTGACGATGCAGAATCGCGCGGACACCGGGCATCTTCTCTGCGGCGGCGGTGTCGAGCTTCGTGATCTTCCCATTGGCAATCGTCGCCTCGACCGGAACACCGTACAACAATCCCGGAAAGTGAAAGTCGGAGGCGTAATGCGCTGTTCCGGTCACCTTCAACGGCCCGTCGACGCGCGGAGTGTCGCGACCGATCGGCGATGTCGTTGGAGCTTCCTTTGTTGTGGGCATCGTCTGATTACTCGTTAGGCGGGTTGCGTCACCAGTTTCAGGGCGTGGACGAGACAGCGTTTGGCCAATTCGACCTTAAAACCATTTTGGCTTTGCGGTTTCGCGCCGCGCAACGCCGCCTCAGCCGCTTTCTGGAAAACGGCTTGCGTCGCTTGTTGATTTGTTAATTCGCCCTCGGCCTCGGTCGAGCGCCACGGCTTTGTCCCAACTCCACCCATTGCAATTCGAGCGCGCGTGATCTTTCCGTTCGCCGCCGTGATGACGACTGCCGCGGAAGCGAGCGCAAATTCGTATGACATGCGATCACGCAGTTTCAAATAGAGTGAGCGATTTCCCGGCGCAGCCGGCGGAAGCGTAACGTGCGTGATCAAGTCGCCCGGCTCGAGCAGGGTCTCGCGTTGCGGCGTGTCGCCGGGCAGGACGTGGAAGTCGCCGATCGGAATTGCGCGCTCGCCCTTCGGGCCGTGGACATGAACGGTGGCCTCGAGCGCAGCCATGGCCACGTTCATGTCGGATGGATTCGTCGCGATGCATTGCTCGCTCGTGCCGAGGATCGCGAGGTTCCGATTGAAGCCATTGATCGCGCCGCAACCGGAGCCAGGCTCGCGCTTATTACACGGCATCGCGGTATCGCGGAAATACACGCAACGCGTCCGCTGCAACAGGTTGCCGGCAGTCGTCGCCATGTTGCGAATCTGCACGGTTGCTCCGCTCAAGATCGCTTCGGAAAGGACGCGGTAGTTCTTTCGCACGAGCGGGTGCCAGGCGAGCTCTGAATTGCGCACCGTGGCACCGATCGTTAGGCCGCCATCCGGAGTCGCTTCGATTTTATCGAGCGGCAGCCGGTTCAGATCGACCAAGTTTTGCGGCTGTTCGACGTTCAGCTTCATCAAATCGATCAGCGTTGTCCCGCCTGCGATGAAGCGGACGTCCGCTCCCTGTTGCGCCGTTTTCGTTTTTCCCGCCGTCGCAATTGCTTGCGCGCTGTCTTTCGGCCGGGTGAGCTGAAACGCTTTCATCCCACCTTCTGCGGCTTCGCGCCTTGGCGCACCTTTTGAATCGCAGCCACGATATTTTGATACGCGCCACAGCGACAAATATTGCCGCTCATGAATTCCTTCACCTCGGCGTCGTCTGCGCCGCATGGTTCTTTCAAAAGCGCCACCGCCGACATGATCTGTCCCGATGTGCAATAGCCGCATTGATAGGCATCCGTTTCGACAAACGCCGCTTGCATCGGATGCATTTTTTCCGGCTGACCAATGCCCTCGATGGTCGTGATCTCATCGCCCTCATGCAGAGCGGCGAAAGCGAGACACGAAAGCTGGCGCTTGCCATTAACGTGCACCGTGCACGCGCCGCACTGACCGTGATCGCATCCCTTCTTCGAACCAGTGAGATGCAGATGTTCGCGGAGACAATCGAGGAGACTCGTGCGCGGATCGATCCGGACGTCGTACTTCTTTCCGTTCACGCGCAAACTAACGGGAATCGCATCCTTCAAGTCGGTTGAAGTCACCTCCGCCTTTTCCGAATGTTCTTCGAACGCACGCGCAATCGGCGCCACGGATGCCAATAAGCTTGCCATGCCCAAGCGGGACAGAAAAGTGCGACGTGTAGATGTCCCAAATTCATTGCGGCTCGCCGCTTCAGGCTTTTCGTCACGCTCGCTTCGATCGGACATCCAAACCTCCTTTCCACCGAAATTGAGCCATCCTTGCGGTCCGAAGCAAGCTTGTTCTTAAAGTCCGGACTTCGGTTTCAATTACTTCTCCACGGTCTGCTTGGAGAGGGCCTCCAAAAAATGGCTTACATCACGCGGCCTATCGTAACGTTCGCCATTGATAAAGAACGTCGGCGTCCCGTTTACGCCGCCTCTTACGCCGCTCTTGAAATCCTCTCGGATCCGGAGTGCGTAAACGCTCGACGTGACTTCCCGAATTAATCGCGTCTTATCGAGGCCGAGTTCGCCCGCATAGGCCACAAGATCCTCGTCTTCAAGCGCGCCCTGATTTTCGAAAAGCAGATCGTGCATGCCCCAAAAGTTTTCCTGGGCGCCGGCTGCCTCTGCCGCCTCGGCCGCGTGCTCGGAGTGCGGATGAATATTTATTAGAGGAAAGTGGCGAAAGGCGAAAAGTAAATCATCACCCAATCGTCTCTGGATCTCCTTGACGATCGGTTGGGCGTCAGCGCAGAACGGGCATTCATAATCGCCATACTCCAACAATTTGATCGCTCCCTTAACGGACCCAGAAACATGGTCGCGTTCGGTGTTAGGTAGCGTCAGCGATTTGGTCATTTTGCTGCATCAGTCGTTTCGCTTTTCGTCTGAAGATCTTCCAGTGCCGACAAGATTCCGTTGGCGCCGGGGTTGACGCCAATCGGCGAGACATAGCTCCAGCGGATGAATCCGTCGCGATCAACGACAAATAGGGCGCGTTCGCAGGTGCCCTCTTTTTCGTCGTAAACGCCGTAAGAGCGCGCAACCGCTCCTTTCGGCTCAAAATCAGCCAGAAGCGGGAAGTGCAGTTTGTTCTGCTTGGCGAAGGCCGCGTGGCACCACGCGCCATCAACCGATAAGCCAACGAGTTCTGCTTCAAGCTCCTGAAACTCGTTCAGCATTTCATTGTAGAGAGCCATCTGATCGCCACATACTGGAGAGAAGTCGGCTGGATAAAATGCGAGGACCACTGGTCGTCCGCGGAACTCGCTCAGTGACACGGTTTGGTCTGGCGTGCACTGGAGCGTAAACTCAGGGGCTTGCCTACCTGCGCCAAGGACAGATCGATTCGTCTGAGGGATCATGGTCGCAGTGCTGTCATCAAGCAGCCGACTTGCGTTCGTGCGATTGAAAAATGTCGAGCAGTTCTGCCAGGCGGGACTCGTACGAATCGCAGGTAGGGCAATCTCCGTTTTGCTCAATCCATTCGGGATGCTGCTGGCGCAGGGCGTCGTGAATCTCGTGCTGAAGCTGAACGTAAGAGCGAACTTCGCCAGCGCTGTTCGCAGGCCTGTTCCTTTTCATGTCCGATGATATGAGTGATCGACCGCTCGCGGCCACGACGCGTCAGACGGATTCTCTGGTACCCCTTGCGGGATAATTCTCACTCCCTCGTTGGAGGTAGAGAATTCATCCTGCGTCTTCGTTTGCGGGAACTTTTTCCGTTGATACCGCGGTTGATGGCGGCTGTATTAAAAGCGGGTGACCTTTCTACAGTTGAATCGTTTTACTGATGTCGCGCTTGTCCTATTGCGCGTCATGGTGGGACTCGTGTTCTTGACGAGCGGATGGAATCACCTCAGGGACCCGGCCGGCCGAAGCAAAGACATTGGCCTGAGCAAAAGGTTCACGATTTTTCTGGGCGCAGTCGAGCTCGCCGGAAGTCTCGGGGTAATCCTTGGCGTTTTTGCCCAGCTCGCTGCCGCCGGTCTAATCTTGGTAATGCTCGGCGCGATCCAAAAGAAGATTTTCGTTTGGCACACTGGCTTCTGGGGGAAATCAGGGACAAATGGGTGGAGCTACGACACCATGCTCATCGTGATGAATCTGGTGATAGTCACAACCGGAGGCGGAAATCTCTCGCTCGAAAAGTGCCTCGAATAGCTCTGATTTGCCGCGAAATTCGCGCGCAGTCTGTCGTCCCTGCGATCCCTACTTGAGTGCCAGCACGACGGCACCCGTCAGGACAAGGCTGCCGCCGAGCCATTGATGCCACGTCACGTTTTCGCGAAGAACAACGGCAGCCAAAATAATTGCAAAGAGAACACTAAGTTTATCCATCGGAGCGACGCGTGACGCCTCGCCTAGTTGCAGGGCGCGAAAATAGCAGAGCCACGAAAGGCCGGTCGCGAGACCAGACAACACGAGAAACAGCCATGTTCGTGATGAGATGTTCCCGAAGGACCACTGTGATCTGCTGAATGAAGCAATCGCCCAGGTAAAAAGAAGAATTACGGTGGTGCGAATCGCCGTCGCAAAATTTGAATCAACACCGGTAACACCAATCTTCGCCAGGATTGCGGTCGCGCCGGCGAAGAGCGCAGAGAGCAGTGACCAAGTGAGCCAGTTATTCATTTGCCGTCGAGAGCCAGACGCGGAGTCATTGGAACAAGATCTTGGCCATCATGCCCTTGTCCTCATGCTTTAGCAGATGGCAGTGGAAAAGCGACATGCCGCGAATGATCGGGTCGGTGAAGTCCATTACCAGATCAACGGAACCGCCATAGGGGACGTTCACGGTATCGACCCACACCGGATCTCTTAACTGATTTTCGCCGACGCGATACACCAGAAAGTGGACTTGGTGGATATGAAAAGGATGGACCTCTCGAGTTGAATTCATGACGCGCCAGTGGTGTAGCGCACCGATATCCACTGTCAGCATCGGGTCGGAAGTCATTTCGAATTTCTGGCCGTTTATGTAAAACCCCTGTTTGTCTTCAGTGAAGGTAACAACGAAGTCCGGCTCGCTGCTTTCGACGTGTTTTACCTCTGGCTGTGAAAAGGTTTTATAAACTGGAGCGGCGGTGGTCGCAGATTGACTTTGAAGAGTCGGCTGTCGCGCCGGAACAATATCGGCCAAAACCATTGCTGGATTGGAATCTCCATCCGGACCGGTATCAAAACAGCGGGAGCGCAGAGCAGCGTGCCAATCCGCTGATGGTCCCGTCACTATAGCTTCCACTCTCCCAGCCGGTGGAACCAGGATATGGCTCATTGATCGCTTGCGAATGGAAGGGTCGTGGTAGGCCAAAGGCATTCCATCGAGAGCTACTACTTCGAATGATCCCGAATCTAATTCCAAATCGGCGTAGAGATCCGGGCTGGCGTTTACGATTCGCCAAAGCTGCTGTTCTCCGGGCGAAATATCGATCTGGGGACGGATACTTCCGTTGATGGTGAAGGCTCGTTCCGGGCCTTCTTCGGCGCTGCCGCATCGCGCGGTTTGCATCGCGATAGATGCCATTACCTTTTTGCGCTCAGCGGGGTCGTCAGGCAGGACCAAATCGCGTAGCACCAGGATTCGCTCACGCATTTTCGCTACCTCGGGCACGTAACGCTCGATTCCTTCAACGACGATGGCCCCTGACATTCCATCCAAATCTTGAACGTAACTCTCGCCGTGCGAGTGAGTATGATACCAGTAGAGTCCCGGCGGTTGTTGCGGCGGGACCGGCACTGAGTAATGCAACGTCTCGCCCGGCGAAGCCATCATGTCGAGGACATCGTCTTGTGGTGCGTTAGGCGAGACGTGCAGTCCGTGAAAGTGAAGATTGGTCATCTGCATACACGGATGACCGAAGCAATCCTCTTTTGATTGAGGGGCGAGGTCATTCTTGTATTCCACATTCAAAACAGTTCCGGGATCGACACGAATCACTGGCGGCGTGTTGTTATCTCCGTAACGAAATTCGGATTTGCCGGTGACTGGATGCGTCGCTGCAATTAGCGTGATGGGAGACCTTGCTTCCGGCAGTTCCGGAAGTAATCGGTCTTGCGCAGTTGCCGCGGCCGCAACTAATCCAATAGCTGCGACCCAGGTACAAATGAATAGCGCCACCTTTTGCGAAGTTTGCACAGGTAAACTTGGCGATTCATGAGCACGATTGCGATGGCGCGTGCGGAGGGCTTTGCTGTCTCACCGCCGAGGTGATGTTCGTTGCCTCTTTCGAGATAGTTTACGGAAGTAGGTTCTGCGCCCGATCAAGTTTGTCTGACGCGCTCGCGTTATGCGTGGTCAGATTGCGTCAGGAAAGCCAAGAGCTGCTGTCGCTTTCGGCCGAGCAAAGGTCTGCCGTTTCCGGCTTGCCCACCATTCGCGAAGGCGGTCGAAGTAGAGGTAAACCACCGGCGTGGTGTAGAGCGTGAGTGCCTGGCTGAAGATAAGACCGCCGACTATCGTGATGCCGAGCGGACGCCGCAGTTCGGCGCCCATACCCGTGGATATAATCAACGGCAATGCACCGAATAACGCCGCCGTTGTTGTCATCACTATCGGACGGAAACGTAACAGGCATGCTTTATAGATAGCATCGCGCGGTCGCAGGTTTCCCGCGCGTTCCGCCTCGATCGCGAAGTCGACCATCAAAATCGCATTCTTCTTCACGATGCCGATGAGTAGCAGCATGCCAATGATTCCAATCACGCTTAGGTCAGTGCCAGTTAGCATCAACGCGAGGAGCGCTCCTACGCCGGCGGATGGCAGCGTTGATAAGATTGTGATGGGATGAATGTAGCTTTCGTAAAGAATGCCTAGAACGATGTAGACTGCGGCGAGCGCGGCAAGGATAAGGAACGGCTCGCTGGCTAAGGAAGCTTGGAACGCCTGCGCGGTTCCGGCAAAGCTTCCGTGCACCATTCCCGGCATTCCGATTCGTTGCTGCATCTGCTGAATAGCGGTGACGGCATCACTTAGAGCCATCCCACCTGCGAGGTTAAATGAAATAGTTACTGATGGGAACTGGCCCTGGTGATTCACGGCGATTGGCGCAGTCGTTGGTTGATAGCTGGCAACGGCGCTCAACGGCACAACCGGCGTCGGCGAAGGAGTCGGTGAAGAACTGGCGCCTGCGCTGTTTGATGAAGTCGACGAGTTGGCCGCAGGAGTCGCATTGGCAGTTGCAAACGCCGGAGTAGCCAACGGCGTTGGTGTCGGAATTAACTGGATGGTAGCAGGCGTGCTCGCAGTAGTGGCAACTGCGGTTGTGGAGCTGGCGGTGGCGGAAGGTGTCGCAATAGGCACCGGTGTTGGCGCGGGAGAACTGACCACAACGCTCGACGGACCAGGCGTGCCGGTGGGCGCGGGATTCGCCAGGAGAGCTGCATTTGGATCCGGCAGCGTACCAGGACTTGGCGTCGGAGTAAGAATCGGGACCGCCGCCGATTGAGAGCTGGCCAGGCCTGAGGACGCAGCACCGCCAGATGCGGACGCGACAGACGGCGACGGTGTCGGACTACTTGCTGGGCGAATGTAAATTGCGTTCAATCCTTCCGGGCCTTGCCAAAAGGTTGGATCAACTTCCATGACTACGTGGTATTGATTCAGCGCAGTGAATATGGTTGAGACCTGTCGCTGCCCGAACGCGTCGTAAAGCGTGTCGTCGAGAAGTTGCGCCGAAATCCCTAACCGCGCGGCCGTTTGACGATCGTAGCTGAGCGAAGCTTCTAAACCGGCGTTTAGCTGATCGCTGTTCACGTCAGTAAACCCGCGTAGCTTGCGCATTTCAGCGAGCACAATTGGTCCCCATTTGACGAGATCCTGTAAGTTCTCGCTTTGAATCGTGTATTGATATTGCGCGTTGCTTTGCCGTCCACCGATGCGCACATCCTGTCCGGCCTGTAAAAATGTCATCGCTCCTGGAACGCCGACGAGCTTCGGCCGAATGCGATTGATCAGCTGGCTTGAGCTTACATTCCGTTCCTCCAACGGCTTGAGCGCCACGTAAACAAAGCCACTGTTGGTCGCGCCGCTACCGCCGACGAAAGTGACTACGCTGGAAACTGCTGGATCCGTTTTGATGGAGTCGTTCACGCGCAAGGCCGCTTTTTGCATCGCCTGAAACGACGTATCCTGCGAACCTTGCATCCCACCAAACACAGTGCCGTTGTCCTGTTGGGGAAAGAAGCCCTTGGGCACGACAACGAAGAGATAACCAGTCGCCACCATGGTCGCGACCAGCACAGCGAGCGTGGTCGCCGGATGCTGGAGAACAACTTGCAGGCTGCGTTTGTAAAACTCCACGACTTGCCCGAAAAGATTTTCACTTAACTGCGAAATCCGGGAACGCCTTGTCGATTTTCCAATCGCCGATTGTTGATGTTGTCGGAGTAATCGGGCACACATCATAGGTGTCGTAGTTAACGAAATAACTAACGAAACAAGAATTGCGGTGGAAAGTGTCACAGCGAACTCACGGAATAACCGGCCGACGATTCCACCCATGAGCAAGATCGGCGTAAAGACCGCAACTAGCGAAAGGCTAATGGATAGAACAGTGAATCCTACCTCGCGCGCACCTTTGAGTGTGGCTTCTACCGGCGTCATTCCTTGTTCGAGATAACGCGAAACGTTTTCGATCACGACGATTGCGTCATCGACCACGAACCCAGTCGAGATGGTCAGCGCCATCAACGAAAGATTATCGAGACTGTAACCGCACAGATACATCACGCCGAAGGTGCCAATGAGTGATGCCGGAACCACGACCGCGGGGATTAAGGTCGCGCGCCCGTTTCGCAAGAAGAGAAAGACAACGAGGACGACAAGCATGATCGCAATTACGAGCGTGCGTTCCACTTCGCGCACGGACGCGCGAATGGTTTGTGTGCGATCGAGCACGATCTGCATGTTCATCGCGGAGGGGATGGAAGCTTTGAGAGACGGCAGCGCCGCTTTCACACGATCGACCGTGTCGATGATGTTCGCGCCGGGCTGGCGGAAGATAACCAATGGTATCGCAGGTGTGCCATTGAGAAAGCCAGCGGTGCGGATGTTTTCGACCGAATCGACCACGCTGCCGATGTCCGATAATCTTACGGGCGCGCCGTTTCGATACGCCACGATGAGCGGCGCATATTCGTTTGCTTTGAGTAACTGATCGTTCGCCAGAATGTCCGCCGTTGTTCGTTCATTCGAGAGCTGCCCTTTCGCGACATTTGCGTTTTGCTGGCTCAACATCGTGCGCACATCTTCCAGGCTAAGGCCGGTGTTGTTCAGTTGTGTCGGATTGATCTCCACCCGCACGGCCGGGAGTGCGCCGCCACCAACATTCACCTGACCAACCCCTTCGATTTGCAGCAATCGCTGCTGAATGATGGTAGAGGCCGCGTCATACACCTGGCCGCGGCTGTAGATGTTGGAAGTAAGCGCGAGGATGAGAATCGGCGCGTCAGCCGGATTAACTTTCCGATAAGTCGGGTTTTGCGGCAGGTTCGATGGCAAATTCGCACGCGCGGCGTTGATCGCCGCCTGCACATCGCGTGCTGCGCCGTCGATGTTGCGACTCAAATCGAATTGCAAGGCAATGCTGGTCGAACCGAGATAACTCGCCGACGTCATCTCATTTAATCCGGCAATGTGTGCGAATTGACGTTCCAATGGCGCTGCGACAGCGCTCGCCATGATATCCGGACTCGCGCCCGGTAAGGTTGCCTGCACATTGATTGTCGGAAAATCCACCTGCGGCAAAGGAGCGGTCGGCAACTGCAGGAAAGCAACAATTCCCGCAAGAAAGATTGCCGCAGTCAGCAGGACGGTCGCGATAGGTCTTCGGACGAATGGCGCGGAGATGTTCATGCTGGTTCAGGCAGAGCGATGCCGCCCGTGCCTTCCTCAGCAGCGCGCGAATGGGAAAACTTCGCGGCGAGTCGATCGAAAAATAGATAGATGACTGGGGTTGTATAAAGAGTCAGCACCTGACTAACGAGTAGTCCGCCGACAATTGTGATACCGAGCGGCCGACGCAACTCAGCGCCGACGCCGTTGCCGAGTGCGAGTGGCAATCCGCCGAACAGGGCAGCGAAGGTAGTCATCATGATTGGCCGAAAGCGCAGCAAGCACGCCTGATAGATCGCATCGAGTGGTTTTTTGTGTTCGTGCCGCTCGGCTTCGAGCGCGAAGTCGATCATCATGATGGCGTTTTTCTTTACGATGCCGATCAAGAGGATGATGCCGATGAGACCGACGACGCCAAGCTCGGTCCGACAAATTAGTAGGGCGAGAATTGCTCCGACGCCGGCGGACGGGAGTGTCGACAAGAATTGTAATCGGGTGAATGTAGCTCTCATAGAGCACGCCGAGGACGATATAGACGGTGACGATCGCGGCGAGAATCAACCACGGCTCGTTTTTCAATGATGCCTGAAAGGATGCGGCCGCGCCTTGAAACGAAGCTTGCACGCTCAGCGGCATCCCCAGCTCGTCTTTCGCTTTTTCGACCGCTTTTGTCGCTTCGCCGAGCGCTGCGCCCGGAGCGAGATTGAACGAGATGGTCACGGACGGAAATTGTCCCTGGCGATTGATCGCGAGCGGCGCGGTCCCCGATTCAAAATGGGTGAATGTGCCAAGCGGCACCGCGCCACCGCTGGTCGACTTCACATAGATATTGTTCAGCATCGCCGGATCTTTTTGAAAGTCCGGCAGTGTTTCCAAGACGAGGTGATACTGATTGAGTTGGGTAAACAGCGTGGCGACCTGTCGCTGGCCGAATGCATCGTAAAGTGCATTGTCGATCGCTACCGGCGTAATACCGAGACGCGAAGCAGTCACGCGATCGATAACAAGCCTGGCTTGCGAGCCAAGCGTTAGTTGGTCGGTAGCTACGTCAGTTAGCTGCGGAAGCGTGCGCAGTTTGTCGAGCAGCTTTTTCGTCCACGTGTTCAATTCATCCGCGTTCGCATCTTCGAGGGTGTATTGGAATTGCGTTCGGCTAACGCGGTCTTCGACCGTGAGGTCTTGCACCGGTTGCATGTAAAGTGTGATGTCGCCAACCTTGTCCAACTGCGGCTGCAAACGCCGAATCACGTCAGACGCGCCGACCTTTCGCACATTCAGCGGCTTGAGATTAATCAGCATACGCCCGCTGTTGAGTGTCGTGTTGGTTCCATCGATGCCGATAAACGACGACAAACTTTCGACGGCCGGATCCTTCAAGATCACATCGGCCAAAGCTTGTTGCTTCTCGGCCATGGCAGTGAACGAGATGTTTTGCGCGGCTTGGGAGATACCTTGAATGACTCCGGTATCCTGCACAGGAAACAGGCCCTTCGGCACAATCACGTAGAGCACGACCGTGAGCACGAGCGTGGCAAGCGCGATAAGCAGCGTTGCACCTTGTCGACCTAACACCCATCGCAACGTCCGGCCGTAGAATTCAATCACGCGATTGAACACGCGCTCTGACGCTTCGTAAAAACGACCCCGGTTCTCCTCGGACTTGGGTTTGAGCAATCGCGCGCACATCATCGGCGTAAGCGTCAGCGAGATGACCGCGGAGAGCAGAATGGTCACGCTTAGCGTCACTGCGAACTCGCGGAACAACCGGCCGACGATGTCGCCCATGAACAGCAACGGAATCAGGACCGCGATGAGCGATACTGTTAACGAAACGATAGTGAACCCGATTTGCTTTGCGCCTTTGAGGGCAGCGTTCAGCGGGGTTTCGCCTTCTTCGAGATAACGAAAAATATTTTCGATCATCACAATCGCGTCATCGACGACGAACCCGGTCGATATGGTGAGCGCCATCAAGGTGAGATTGTTGAGGCTGAAGCCAAGCAGGTACATCACGCCAAATGTGCCGACGAGTGACAACGGCACGGCCACGCTGGGAATGATCGTCGCGCGCAGGTTGCGCAGGAACAAAAAGATCGCCATCACCACCAGCGCGATGGTCAGCATAAGGGAGAATTGCACATCAGCCACCGACGCACGGATGGTTGTCGTGCGGTCGGTGAGAACCGTCACATCGATCCCGGTCGGCAAATTCGCTCTTAGTTGCGGCAATAGCTTCTTGATTCGATCGACAACCTGAATGGTGTTCGCGCCGGGCTGGCGTTGAATGTTGACGATCACCGCCGGCGTCTTGTTCATCCACGCTGCCAGCCTTGTGTTCTCGACATCATCGACCACTCGCGCGACATCGGACAAAATGACCGGCGCGCCGTTGTTATAGGCGATGACTAACGACTTGTAATCATTGCTCGTTAGCAACTGATCGTTGGCATTGATTTGATATGATTGATGCGGTCCATCGAAACTTCCTTTCGCCTGATTGATGCTGGATCCCATCAACGTCGTCCGGAGGTCATCGAGATTAATGCCGTAGGACAACAGCGCGGTCGGGTTGGCCTGCACACGCACGGCCGGCTTATGTCCGCCGCTGATGCTCACCAATCCCACGCCGGACAACTGCGAAATTTTTTGTGCGAGTCGTGTATCGGCGAGGTCTTCGACTCGCGCGAGCGGGAAGGCTTTCGAGGTTACCGCCAATGTCATTACCGGCGCATCCGCTGGGTTCGATTTGCTGTAGATGGGTGGTGCCGGCAGATCGGGTGGCAAAAAAGTTTGCGCGGCATTAATGGCCGCCTGCACTTCCTGTTCGGCGACGTCGATGTTCAAGTTGAGGGCGAACTGAAGAGTGATGATCGAGCTGCCGTCGGAACTAACGGATGTCATCTGGTTTAGTCCGGGCATTTCGCCAAACTGCCGTTCCAGGGGCGCGGTGATCGCAGAAGCGCTGACATCAGGGCTTGCTCCGGGATAGAAGGTCTGCACCTGGATCGTTGGATAATCCACTTCCGGCAACGCGGAGATCGCGAGCTGTTTGTAAGCAATCGCGCCCGACAACAACAGCGCCGCCATCAGCAACGACGTTGCGACCGGCCGCAAAATGAATGGACGCGATGGGTTCACCTTACTTGTTTGGCTGAGCCGAGCTCGCCGGTTGCGCGGCCGTTCGCACCGCCACTTTCGCGCCGTCAGTTAACCGGTTGAAACTATCCGCGGCGACGATTACGCCCGGCTGCACCCCCTGCACCTCCGAAACATTGCTTTCGGTCCTTACGACTGTAATCGTCTTCAGCGCGACGGTTTGATTCGGCTGGACCTCGTAGACAAATGCGCCGTTGTCATTGCGCTGAACGGCATTATTTGGCAAAAGCGTAACACCTTTGTGCGTATCGACCAACAAGTGCACGTTCACGAACTGATTCGGGAAAAGTGAATCATCGTCATTCGCAAAGGTAGCTCGTAGTCGAAGTGTGCCGGTCGTCGCATCTATTTCGCTGTTAATTGCTTCCAGCGTTCCAGTGGCAAGCTTCTTCTGATCTGCGCGATCATAGGCATCGGCCGTCAGCTTTCTTCCGCTGTGCACCGCCTGAACAATTCCCGGAACGGAATCCTCAGCGACGTTAAACTCGACCGTGATCGGTTGTAACTGGGTGATGACAACGAGGGGGCTGGTGCCGTTGGCCTGGACAATGTTCCCAATATCGACAAGTCGCAGACCCGCGCGACCGTTAATGGGCGAGGTTATGTAACAGTAGGCTAGGTTTACTTTTGCTTGATCCAGGTTGCCCTGATCCAGCTTAACTGCGCCTTCGGACTGATGATCGGTGGCAACTTGCGTGTCGTATTCCTGTTTTGAAACTACCTCTTTGTTTAGCAGATCGGTCTCTCTGACGAGGTTGATCTTGGCCAGTTCTAGTGACGCTTGGTCGCGCGCCAACTGTCCTTCGGCCTGCGTGACCGCCGCTTGAAAAGGAGCTGGATCGATCTCAACCAGCGGATCGCCAACGTGAACGAGTTCGCCTTCGGTGTATTCAACTTTCGAGATTTGTCCGGCAACGCGTGCCGTAACTGAAACCGTATTGAGCGGCGTCACTGTACCGAGCGCGCTGACATATACCCCAATGTCACCCGTCCTCGCGGTGACTGTGCTGATCGGCAAAGAAGGGATGCCGCCCCCGCCAGCGGGCCGCTTTTTCCCTGAGTTGAGGTGGAGATAAATAGCAACCGCGCCGACGATGAGAATACCTGCGATCACGATCAGTCGTCGGCGATGGTTACGATTCGGGCTCGCAACCTTAGATAAATTCGCGCCTGTGCCGCCGCGTTGAAGGCCAGTAATCGGCTCCGTTATGACCCGGTCACTTCGCCCGTTGACCTTGTTCATATTTTTTCCTCTCCCGGCGCTGCCGTCAGCTTTAGTAGCGTGGAAGGGCGAATTAATGCGCTTGGCGAATTGGCAAGCATACGCCCTTGCGATATGAGTGGGCTCGTTTCGTTGGCCTGACTCGCGGGCGTCACCGGGTTGGGTAGAAGAGGGGTTGTCATATGCAAAACATTCGTTATTGACTCCCGAAACGGCCATTGCGCATGCGATAGATTTGGTGACCACGCTTAATGCACAGCGGCTACTCCCTCTTTCGGGAGAGAAACGAACGCGCTAAGTTTACATCCGGTAAGCAACTCTCGGCTGTCGCTAAAACCTAACGTCGAGAACAATCTGAGATTACGCCGTGTATTTTACGCTTTCCCGGCGTTGGCATCTTAGGTTGCGCCGCTAACGCGGTTCACTCCGCTTGTGCGGAGGAACACGACCGCGGCCGCAACTTCGTCCTGCTGCATCCACGGATATGCCCGGCGACACGGCCCATCTGCAGGCCGCAGATTGGTTGGTTACTCTAACGTGTTACAGCTCGCTCTCCCTTTCGAGTCAGAAGTAAATATAGCGGACGCGCAGTGGCAGCCATGCCGCCGTTACACAAAAGTGTTAGGCATGCAGAAACTACACCACTGGTTCGAAACATCGACATGAAAACAAAACGGCTTGGAAACTCTGACTTGTTTATTACACCCATGGGCTTCGGCGCGTGGGCCATCGGCGGCGCAGGCTGGGAGTTTGGCTGGGGGGATCAGGACGACAAGGCTTCCGTCGCTGCAATACACCGCGCACTGGAGCTTGGCATTAACTGGATCGATACCGCGGCCGTTTATGGCATGGGTCACTCGGAGGAGGTTGTTGCTGCTGCATTGAAAAGCTGGCGCGGACCTCGTCCGTACGTATTCACCAAATGCGGTCTTCGCTGGGATGAACAGGGGTATGTTCACCGCAGTTTACAAGCGGATTCAATTCGCCGGGAGTGCGAGGCCAGTCTGCGCCGGCTCAAGGTGGAGACAATCGATCTGTACCAGATCCATTGGCCAAATGAAGATCTAGAAGAAGGCTGGAGTGAGATGGCTCGGCTGCAGAAGGAAGGCAAGGTTCGCTGGATCGGAGTTTCGAACTTCGATGCTAACCAACTCCGCCGAGCTGAGAAGATTGCTCGAGTTACCTCGCTGCAGCCGCCGTACTCTTTGATCCGACGCGAGATCGAACCGGAGATTCTGCCTTATTGTCGATCGAATGGAATTGGCGTGATCGTCTATTCGCCGATGGCATCTGGTCTACTCACGGGCGCGATGACGCGCGAGCGTGCCGCGAAGCTCCCCGAAAGCGATTGGCGGAGCCGCGACATGGAGTTTGTTGAACCAAAGCTGTCGAAAAATCTCGCGCTGGTAGAACGCTTGCGAGAAATGGGCGAGAAATACGGGCGCCCGCCCGGTCAGGTGGCGATTGCCTGGATTCTGCGAAATCCTGCCGTGACCGCTGCAATCGTTGGCGCCCGCAACGCAGAGCAGGTCGAAAAGAATGTCGGCGCAGTCGAGCTTCAACTCACGGACGAAGATGTGGAAGAGATCGAAGGCGTTAACGCGCATGAACCCGCACTAATAACGGCAGCCTGAATACGAAATGAAAATAGGATTTATTGGCTTAGGAATAATGGGCGGCCGGATGGCGGCCAATCTGCAAAAACACGGCTATGACCTGATTGTCTTCAATCGCACACGCGCCAAGGCCAAACCATTGCGCGAGCAAGGTGCAACGGTAGCCGAGTCGGCGGCGCAAGTGGCTTCACAAGTAGATGTGCTATTCACGATGCTGTCTCAGCCCGAGGCAGTCGAGCAAACTGCTTTAGGTGCGGACGGCTTTTTGAATCGTCTCCGGCCAAATTCAATATGGATCGATTGCAGCACAGTTAACCCGTCATTCTCAAAAAGAATGACAGCTGAAGCCACGCGTCGAAAAGTCCGCTTTCTCGACGCACCGGTATCCGGCTCTGCACCCCTGGCGGCCGACGGAAAACTTACTTTCTGGATAGGAGGGGAAGGTGCAGACCTGGAGGAGGTTCGTTCGCTCTTATTATATATGGGTAATCGGATTGCCCATCTCGGTCCGCACGGTTCGGGTTCGGCAATGAAGTTAGTTGTCAATTTGTTGCTCGGGACGGGTATGGCCGCGTTCGCTGAAGCAACGGTTTTGGCAGAGGGGATGGGGTTGCCAGTAAGGGTTGTCTTTGACTCCCTTGCTGGCATGCCCCAGATCGCGCCGTTCGTCTTGTCGAAGCGCAACAAGATCGAGAACGCCGATTATCGACCTGAGTTCCAACTCTCGTCGATGCAGAAGGACCTGCATTTAGCTTCCGTCACTGCATATGAGACCGGAGTCGCACTGCCGCTAACAGATTCGGCCAAGGAACTGTATCGCCTTGCCATGCGAAACGGGCACGCCGGGGAGGACTTCTCCGCAATTTATGGGTACCTCGCGAGCAACGGTAACTCTGGGACAAGCGAAGGACCTTCAAACACTACGGTTTCGCCGAAACCGGTTCGCTTGCGGGATGAAAAGAACAGCCAAAGAACAAAAGTCCAGCAACAGGCGGCTTAGCACCAGCGCCTAGAAATGGCCTGGGCGAATATCGTTCGGAGAAGACCAAATACGAAGCCTGGTGCCGATGCTCACTAGGGGGACTTGTCTGGCAAAGTTGGAAATGAGCCTTGTGTATTAACGGTCTTCCGACTTAAAGATCCTGCAAGATTGAACGAGCCTGGTCGCTTCGGTTGAGGTGTGGCTAAGAATTTCAAAGACTTGTCGGAACCAGAAATCCTTGCCCTGGCTATTTCTAACGAAGAAACAGACGGCCGGGTCTATGCTGATTTTGCAGCGCGGTTAAAGGATGATTATCCAGCAACGGCCCAGGTCTTCAAAGAAATGGAGGCCGAGGAAGATAATCACCGGCGCCAATTAATCGATGAATTCCGGCGTCGTTTTGGCGAACATATTCCGCTCATTCGCCGCGAAGATGTGAAAGGATTCATAACTCGGAAACCAGTCTGGTTGATCCAGACCCTGGGGATCGAGACGGTGCGCCGTTACGCGGAATCGATGGAGGTGGAAACGCAGCAATTCTACGAACGAGCGGCAGCCAGAATTAGCGATACATCAACGCGAAAGCTCCTGGGGGATCTCGCCCAAGCAGAACGCCAGCATGTCGAAATTGCCGACGAGTTGGAAAAACAACATCTCACCAGGGAAGCCACGGCGGATGAGGACATGGCGCACCGGCGTTTATTTGTCCTGCAAATTGTGCAGCCGGGCCTTAGCGGTTTGATGGATGGCTCCGTTTCAACTCTCGCTCCCGTTTTTGCGGCCGCGTTCGCGACACAAAGTAGCCATGATGCGCTCCTTGTCGGCTTAGCCGCAAGCGTTGGTGCCGGAATTTCGATGGGCTTTGCCGAGGCTCTATCCGACGATGGAAGTCTGACCGGCCGCGGTAAACCTTTACTACGAGGGGTCGTTTGCGGATTGATGACAACCACGGGCGGGATCGGTCACTCGCTTCCCTACTTGATTCAAAACTTCCGAACGGCCACGGCTCTCGCGGTGTTTATCGTGGCGATCGAACTCCTGGTGATTAGCTGGATTCGCAATCATTACATGGACACACCGTTCCTCCGCGCGGCGCTTCAAGTCATTGTCGGTGGCGTTTGTGTCTTTCTTGTAGGGATTCTGATAGGCAGCGCCTAACGGGTTTGAAAGCGGAAACGGCGCAGGAGGTGCGGCCGATGCTACAGAAAGCATTCAAGCACGGCGGTCCGGCGTTGGTCGAAGCGCTAGTCCATCGTCAGGAACTCTCGATGCCGCCAACAATCACCATCGAACAAGCCACCGGCTTCGGGATGTTCATGCTCAAAGCGGTGATCAGCGGTCGCGGCGATGAGCTGGTCGACCTCGCCAAGGTAAATCTCTTCCGCTTGCAGCTGTAGGGTACCCGCCGCGGCGGACGCTTCCGTCTCGCAGAGACGGCCTTAAACTGCGAGATTCTTTCAACCTGCGGCCGGCTGGTAGGGCGAAATAGCGGTGATCTTTGTTCCGACACCAGGTTCGCTTGAGATTTTAAGTGTGGCCCCAATCTGTTCAGCGCGTTCCTTCATTCCGACTAACCCAATGCCTCCATCATTTACACGATCGACCACAAATCCTTCACCGTTATCATAAAGCTCAAGGCGCACCGCATTAGAGTCGAAAGCAAGCCGCGCCTGAAACTCGGTCGGGTGCCCGTGTTTCAACGCGTTACTTAAGGCTTCCTGCCCGATCCGGAGGAGACACTCTTCCACGTTCGCGGGCAAATGACGCGGCTCCCCGTCCAGATGGAAATCGGTGCGTAATGAAGTACCTGCGGTCCTATTTTGGATGACGTTTCTGAGTGCGTCTGCGAATCCCGCCTTGTCCAGTGCCTGCGGACGAAGGGCATGCACTGAGCGGCGCGCTTCGCCCAGGCTTTCGCGCGCAATGTCACGGGCGCGGCGAACGTGCCGCACCGCATGCTCCGGGTCTTCCTCCAGTAAAGCTTCCTCAGCAGCTTCCATCTGAACAATCACGCCGGTGAATCCTTGCGCGAGAGTGTCATGAATATCGCGCGCCATGCGGGTGCGCTCCTTTAGAATCGCGCCCTGCCGCCGCTGTTCGCTGAGGTCTTGCCCATGCGTTGCAAACATGACGTGGTGAGCGAGAGCCTGCGCCAATTCGATTTCTTGCGCGCGATACATTCCGCGCTCAGCGTGCTGAATCGCAATGAAACCGCGCACCTCCCCCAGGACAAACATTGGGATGACGAGGAACCTTTTGCATCCTTGATTCGTTAGGTAATCGCGGTGGTCGGGAGCCAGGCGCGCATCGCGCGCGACATCCTCACAAACGACCGGCGCCTTCGTAAACAGCATTTCCTGGATAAGCGGGCTGTTATGCCAGGACTGAGGATCCCGCACGAAGGGGTGGTTTGGCTCTAGCCCGATCTGTTGCTCCCCTTCGATAGCGATGCGCAAGTGCAGCGAGTCGTCCTCCTGAGAGCGCAGCCATAGCCGGACTTGCTGCGCATGGAGGTGATGGCCAATGGTCCGAAGCATCTCCCCAATGAACGTCGCGGGCGCTGCTTCCGTGGCCAGGACATCAACGCTATGGAGCAGCATGTCGACATGACTTTGCGCCATCTGAGCTGCGGTTTGCGCAGCTTGTTCAGCGCGGCGGCGTTCGGCTACTTCTCTTTGCAAGTCGGCGGTCCGCTCGTTCACTTTGATTTCCAATTGATCGCGAGCTTGTCGTACCGATTGCTCGCTTCGCTTGCGCGCCTGGACCAGATAAATTGCGACTGTGGCCACGAAAACGAACTCGGCCAGCCGCGGAAGATCGTGAACGTCAGGTGTGAAGCCGGGCCCCGGCAGACGAAGCAGGAAGTGAATGGACGCGGTGCTCGCAATGGTTGTGAGAATAGCCGGGCCGATGCCTCCGTACCAGCAACTGGTGAAGACGGCTGCAAATAAAAGCGGCGTGGTGTAAAGGTGCGCCCGAAACGGATAACTAATCGCCACCGCGGCCCCAGCCAGTAAGACAGCCACGCCGTAGCGAGAGATTACGGCCACCCAGCCGGATGGTGGCGACGAATTCATGGCTTATTGGTCAGAGTTGAATCAAACCGCGGCGATTGGCGGTTGCGACCGCTTCCGTGCGGCTAACGACATCCAGCTTGCTGAAGATGCTTTTGACGTGAGTCTTTACGGTGCCTTCGCTGATGAAAAGTTCGGCACCGATCTCTTTATTGCTCTTGCCAGCGGAGATCCTTTGCAGAACTTCGATCTCTCGAGCGCTCAATGCTTCGCCGCTGACGCGATCAGCCAGCTTGGCCGCGAGCATAGGCGGTATGCAGGTCTCGCCACTGTGCACCGTCCGAATGCAATCCATTAACGCTTCGCGCGCGGTATCCTTTAGCAGGTAACCTTTGGCACCGGCCCTGATCGCCCGGTAGATGTCTTCATCGCCATCAAAGGTAGTGAGCACCACGATGCGCGCGTTCTCGTCTAATTCGCGGATCTCTTTGATCGCGCCTACGCCATCCAGCTCCGGCATTCGCAAATCGAGCAGTGTGATGTCAGGACGATGTTCCTTCCAAAGGTCGACAGCCTCCCTGCCATTGCTCGCTTCGGCGACGACCTTCATGTCTGGCTTGCGTTTGACTAACGAGACTAACCCTTCGCGGACAACGCTATGGTCGTCGGCAATCAAGATGTGAATGCGTTCTTTCTTCGCGGTCATGGTTCGTTTTCTTCCTATCGTTTCCGGATTTCAAGCGGTGGCTGTCGGATGCCTGATTTCGCCTCTAATCATATGACCGCTGGCCGGCGTTGTCAGTCCTGTTTTGTATCCCTCAAAGGAGAGACGTTCAGCCCTCTCGACGGTCGGACGAGCAAATCTCGCTACTGCTCCGTCGAGCGCCGTTGCCGTGCGCGTATGCTGACTTGATGAAAGATCCAGTGGTTAACCAGAATAAGCAAAGGAGCTCCCGGATGCGACGGTGCTGGTTGCGGCAAGCCACTGCCCATAATCCGTGGCTCGTCTTCAATCTGGAGCCGTTCAATTTAGCTGGCAGCTGGAATCAGCCGCCGATGAGGCAGCAAGCGCAACAGTTCAACAGATGATCATAACAGACCAGAAGCAATCGCGAACCGATGCAGTAGGGCAAGGTCGAACGCCGGTCTTGGTCGACATGAATGCCGACTGCCGATCCATCATCGTGAACGCTCCGGTCGCCGAAGTTTATCGCCGCTGTTTGGAATTTGAAAAGCTTCCGGAGTTCATCAGTTCGATCAGGAAAATCGAGAAGACCAGTCCGACCAGCTTCTCGTGCTTGTGGGCGAAAAAGGACGCCCAGCTCACAACTAACGTTAAAATTATCATGCGTGTGCGTGAACGGCGGATCGCCTGGCAGGCCGTCTCCGACGACTTTCGCGTCGGCGTGGTGTTTCTCGATTCGCTTGTGGGCGGAATGACCAAGGTGACAATAAAGGTCCGCTCCATCGTCGAACCGGTAATGCTGACAACAGCGCTCGGTCTCCATCTCCGCAACTTCAAACGGTTCATCGAACGCGGTACGAGATGAACATGCTCGCCGCCGCTCGCGTTACTTCATTCGCCGGTCTCCTAGGATGACGGCGATGCAACTCGTTGAAACGCGCGAGGCAGTTGATGCCGCCATCATGAAAAGCAGTCGCAAGCTTTTCGGTGCTTTGCCGCTGAAATCTGCCGCGTCCCGACTTAGTCACTCCGCTCGAGGGCCAAAGCGACACCTTGGCCAACACCCACGCATAGACTGACCAAGGCACGGGACTGTTGCTGCCTGCGCAAAGCATAGGCGGCAGTCATCACCAAACGCGCACCACTGGCGCCAAGCGGATGCCCGAGCGAGATCGCGCCGCCGTTGCCGTTGACATGTTCAGCATCGTCGGCCAGTCCCAGACTACGCGTACACGCCAGCACCTGCGCGGCGAAAGCTTCATTGATTTCGATGTGGTCGAAGTCGTTAAGGCGCATGCCGATCTTGGCTAACAATTTGTGGATCGCTGGCACCGGCCCAATGCCCATGATCCGCGGAGGAACCCCGGCCGCGGCCATGCTGATGACGCGGGCCAGGGGGTGCAAGCCATGTTTGTCCAGCGCCGCCGCCGACGCCAGCAGCAGGGCGCCGGCACCATCGTTTAAACCGGAGGCATTGCCCGCGGTGATGGTGCTGTCCGTGCCCAGCAGAGGCTTAAGTTTCGCGAGTTGCTCAAGCGTGACACTAGGACGCGGATGTTCGTCTTCATTTACGGTGATGTTTTCGTTATCTACTTGCACTGCCGTTATCTCCTCGGCCAGCCAGCCTTGCGCCTGTGCGTGCGCAGTGCGCTGTTGACTGCGCCAAGCATAGGCGTCTTGACAGGCGCGGGCGATGCCGTGCTCACGGGCAAGATTGTCCGCCGTCTGCATCATCGAATCGACCCCATAGCGCGCTTGCATCACCGGGTTAATGCAACGCCATCCGAGAGTACTGTCCTCCAGTTTTTGCTCGCGACCGAAGGCGGTTTCAGCCTTGGCTATGACGAACGGCGCCCGCGACATGCTTTCGACGCCCCCGGCAATCACCAGCTGCGCATCGCCGCCAGCGATTGCGCGAGCCGCCTGACCAACTGCTTCCAGGCCGGAAGCGCACAGTCGATTCACCGTCACCGCCGGCACTGTTTCCGGCAGACCGGACAGCAGCGCGGCCATGCGGGCAACATTGCGGTTGTCTTCGCCGGCTTGATTGGCGCAACCGAGGACAACTTCATCGACAGCACCCCAGTCCATTCCAGGATAACGTGCCATCAATGACGTCACGGGCGCCGCGGCCAGATCGTCGCAGCGCAACCCCGCCAGCCGCCCGCCATAGCGACCGAACGGTGTTCGAGTTGCTGCCGCAATAAAAACATCAGCCATATGCGCTCCGGGAAACCATCAGCGGCCGCCAACCATCGCGTGCTACCGTCCGTTCAATCGCCTGACGCGCGCGATGCAAAGCGGGCAACGTTTTTTTCAGCGCCATCGCTTTTACGTCGTCGCTGTAACGCATGCTGACGTTCAGACCGCACACGGCCACGCCCATACCGGAACGGACCGGCACAGCGATCGAGCAAAGTCCCAGCTCCAGTTCTTGCGAGACGAAGGCGTAGCCTTGGCGCCGCACCTTCAAGATTTCTGCTTGCAGGGCGCGGGCCTTGTAGATGGTGTGCGCGGTAATCGGGCGAAACGTATTTTCGCGCAACCAGGCGGAGAGTTCGCTGTCCGATTTGTCCGCCAAGAGGACACGACCCATCGAGGCGGCGAATGCCGGCAACCGCGCGCCGACCCCGAGCGCGACACTCATGAGGCGACGAACCGCAACGCGAGCTACATAAACGATCTCGCTCCCATCCAGCACCGCCATCGAGCACGACTCGCCCACTCGCTGCGACAACTGTTCCATCGCCTCATGCGCCAACTCAGTCAGGTCCAGCGAAGAAAGATAGCTGTAGCCCAGTTCGAGTATCCGCGGTGTCAGAAAAAAATGCCGGCCTTGCGCGGCCACATAGCCGAGATGTTGGAGGGTTAACAAGCTGCGCCGGGCCACCGCGCGCGACAGGCCGATGTGCGCGGCAATTTCGGAGAGGGTGCAACGGGGTCGTTCGCGGCTGAACGCTCGCAATACCTGCAAGCCGCGGTCGAGCGATTGAATGTAATCAGGGCTATCGGTGAACGACGAGCGAAACGCCATGGAAGAAGGCTTCAATGATGGATTGACAGCGGGAGTTTAATAAGGTTTTATGTTGTGCGCAATGCGAATTAATGTTCGATTATCGAACGTAGGGACAACCGGTACGAGAAGGCCTCTCCCGTGATCAGCGAGCGCGATAGCGTCTTGCATAGCTGGTGTGTGCCGGCGCAATGGCAGGCCCCGACCATTATCGGCGGACGGGGCGCCCATTTCTGGGACGCCGACGGCCATGATTATCTCGATATGAGCAGTCTATCTGAATGCAGCAACCTGGGTCATCAGCATCCCAAGGTGGTTAAAGCGATTCGTGAGCAGGCTGAGCGTTTATGTTTTGTCACCTCCGCTTGGGGGACCCAACCCCGTGCCGAACTCGCCGAAGCCTTGCTGGAGAAGGCTGGTTTCAGGAATGGTCGGGTATTTTTTACCGTGGCCGGCGCCGACGCGAATGAGCACGCGGTCAAGTTCGCTCGGCAAGCGCGTGGACTCCCGCAGGGCTGGATCATCACGCGCGATCGTTCCTACCACGGTGCCAGCTATGCCTGCATGGCATTCTCCGGAGACACGCGTACGCGTCATCAGGTTGATCCGGAGCGTTACGGCGTTACGCGGGTCGCATCGCCCTATGCGTATCGCTGTCCGTTTGGTAGCACCAACGAAATCGAGTGCGGCGAGCGTGCCGTCGCGGCCGTTGCCGATGAAATCGACCGCAAAGGCGCAAAGTCGGTTGCGGCAGTCCTGATGGAGCCCAATGCCGGCACGAATGGCATCGTGGCGCCGGACAATTATTGGCCGGGTTTACGTGAGCTGACACGTTCTCGCGGCATATTCCTGATTGCGGATGAAGTGATGAGCGCTTTTGGCCGCTGTGGCGAATGGTTTGCGTGGCAACGATACGGTGACGCTGGCAAACCAGATCTGATGACACTCGCGAAAGGGCTGACCGGTGCACATTTGCCGCTCGGCACTGTCGTGATTAACGAAAATGTCGTCCGGCATTTAGAAACGCAGATGCTGTTCACCGGCTTAACTTACTTTGGCCATCCCCTGACTTGCGCTGCGGGACTGGCGGCAATCCGCGCTTATGAAGACGAAAAATTAATCGAACGCTCGCGCCATTTGGGTGGTGCGATGTTGCTCGAATTAAAGCGCCTCCAGCAAAAACATCGTGTGATCGGCGACGTTCGCGGTGGCCACGGTTTGTTCGCTATCGTCGAACTGGTCAGTGACCCAATCAGCCGCACACCGTTGGCCTCCTGGCCGGAAACGCCTCCGCAACTGACAGCCCTTGTTCAGAAAGCGCGCGCTCTCGGTGTATCCTTTGCTGTACGCGGAAACCTGATCATCCTGGCACCGCCTCTAATGATTGAAGAACGCGAACTGAGCGACGCCTTGGCCTTGCTCGATCGCCTGTTAAGTGAAATGGAGTCTGCATGAATTTCAAACTGACCTACGCAACCATGTTCAATCCGCCGGCGGAGATGCACACGCGTTTTGACGCTGCGCTGGCTGAACTCAATCGCTCGTTAGGCGCGACCCATCCTCTCTACATTAATGGTGAGGACCGTGTCACCGCGAAGCACGACACTCGACGCAGCCCGATCGATCAGCGGCGCGTCCTCGGTCATTTCTCGCTCGCCACTGTTGATGATGTGAACGACGCCATGGCCGCGGCCCAAGCCGCCTTTCCAGGATGGCGCGCAGCGCCCATGGAAGAGCGTGTGCGTCTGCTGAAGCGCGTCGCCGCGCTGATCGAAGAACGCGTTTACGATATCGCCGCAGCGATGTCGTTGGAAGTTGGAAAGAATCGGATGGAAGGGCTGGGAGAAGTGCAGGAGACAGCGGACTTTTTCAATCTTTACGCGGATGATTATGCCGGACAAAACGGATTCGATCATCCTTTGCCCGATGATCCGCTTCCGGATTTCCGTTCGCACAATCGTAGCGTGATGAAGCCTTACGGTGTCTGGGTGGTCATCGCACCGTATAACTTTCCGTTCGCACTTGCCGGCGGCCCGGTCGCTGCCGCTTTAATTACAGGAAACACAGTCGTGTTGAAAACTGCGACCGATACGCCGTGGTCGGGACGTTTGCTCGCAGATTGTATACGCGATGCCGGCCTTCCGCGGGGAGTCTTCAATTATCTCAATGGTGGCGGCAGCGTAGTTGGTGAGGCTTTGCTAAACCATCCCAATACCGCCGGAGTCACCTTCACCGGATCGGTTGACGTTGGAATGCATATCTATCGCACCATGGCCAGTGGCGTGTATCCGCGGCCGTGCATCGCCGAAATGGGCGGCAAGAACGCTTGCATTGTGACGGCGAATGCAGATCTCGATCGCGCGGCCGACGGGATTGTGCGTTCCGCGTTTGGATTGAGCGGACAAAAGTGCTCGGCGGTGTCGCGAATCTACGTTGATGACAAAGTCGCGGATCCGTTGATCAAAAGGCTCCAGGAAAAAATCGCTGCGATTACGATTGGCGATCCCTCGCTGCAGAAAAACTGGCTCGGGCCGGTGACCACGGCCAGCGCGCTGAAAAACTACGAGCGTTACAGTAAAGAACTTACCGAAAACGGCGCGCGCATTTTGTCCGGCGGCAAACGTTTGGCCGAAGGTGAACTGGCGCACGGCTATTTTGTCGCGCCGACGCTGGCTGAAGCGCCGGCCACGCATCCGCTGTTCAAAGAGGAAATGTTCGTGCCGATCACGATGCTTTGTCGCGTGCGTGATCGCGCGGAAGCGGTGCAACTGGCCAATGATTCCCGATTCGGACTGACTGCCGGTTGCTACGGAAATGATGAAGATGCGGCCTACTTCTTCGACAACATTGAGGCGGGAGTTACCTACGTTAATCGTCCGCAAGGGGCCACGACCGGCGCCTGGCCCGGCTATCAGCCTTTCGGCGGCTGGAAAGGATCGGGCTCCTCGGGCAAGGGCATCGCCTCGTTCTATTATTTGGCGCAGTACCAGCGCGAACAATCGCAGACAAAAGTGGAATAGGCGATGCAGCTCGGCAGCTTACAGGAAGTCATCGATCGATATATCCACGATGGTCAGAGCGTGGCGCTGGAAGGTTTTACCCATCTGATTCCGTTCGCTGCCGGGCACGAAATTTTGCGCCAGAAAAAACGCGATCTGCATCTGATCCGGATGACGCCGGACCTGATCTACGATCAATTGATTGGTGCTGGTTGTGCCCGCGCACTGACGTTTTCCTGGGGTGGCAATCCCGGCGTCGGTTCGCTGCATCGGCTGCGCGATGCGGTCGAAAATGATTGGCCGCGCCGTTTAACGATCCACGAACATTCGCACGCAGGGATGGCGGTGGCCTACACCGCAGGCGCGGCGCGGCTGCCATTCGGAATGCTGCGCGGCTACGTCGGAACCGACCTCTCCGGTGTCAACGCGCAAATTCGCGAAGTACGTTGCCCGTATACAAACGAGATGATCGCGACTGTGCCCGCGATCAATCCAGATGTCACCGTCTTGCACGCCCAAGCCGCCGATCGCCAGGGCAACATTCTCATTCGCGGCATTGTTGGCGCCCAGAAAGAGGCGGCCTTGGCGGCAACCACGCTCATCGTCACGGTTGAAGAAATCGTTGAGTCCCTGGAGGCGCCTATGAATGCAATCGTTTTGCCGCACTGGGTCGTCACGGCGATTGCCGAGGTGCCTACGGGTGCGTACCCCTCTTATGCGCATGGCTACTACGCGCGGGACAACGCTTTTTACTTGGCTTGGGATAAGATCGCCCGCGACCGCGACCGGTTCACTGCGTGGATAACCAAGCACGTGCTTTGCAGTCGCGACCACGCGGAATTCCTGGAAAGCTTGGCGGAGGCAGCATGAGTGTCCATTCATCCTCAGCACATTCATATACCCCGGACGAAATGATGACGATCGCGGCCGCGCGCCTGATTCAGCCGGGCTGTGTTTGCTTCGTCGGCATCGGCGTGCCGTCGGCGGCCGCGAATCTTGCGCGTCTGACTCACGCACCCGACTTGGTTCTAATCTACGAGTCCGGCGCCATTGGCACCCACCCTAATGTATTGCCGTTGTCGATCGGCGATGGCGAACTGGCCGAGACCGCAGACGCCGTGGTACCCTTACCAGAAATTTTTTCTTATTGGCTGCAGGCTGGTCGCATCGATGTCGGCTTTCTTGGCGCAGCGCAGATTGATCGCTTTGGTAATCTCAATACCACGGTGATCGGCGGCTACGGCAAACCGAAGACGCGGCTGCCGGGTGCCGGTGGTGCGCCGGAAATTGCGCTCCACGCCAAGAAAATCTTTGTGGTGCTGAAGCAGTCACCGCGAAGCTTTGTCGCGAAACTGGATTTTTGCACGAGTGCAGGCTTCCTCAATGGAAATGGCGAGCGAGCACAGCGCGCCATGCCCGGTGCGGGTCCCCAGGCTGTGATCACCGATTTGGGCGTACTCAAGCCGGCGACCGGTTCGCAGGAGCTCACTCTAGTCGCTCGCTATGAAAACGTCAGTGTGGACAAAATCCGCGCAGCAACAGGCTGGCCACTGTCAGTTGCCGACACCGTGGACGTCGTTGCGGCGCCGACCGCGGACGAGCTGCGCGTCCTTCGCGACCTGCATAAGCGAACGAAAATCGCCCATGCCGGTGATGCAGATCGATCGAGGAAGAATTCCGCGTCCGTCGCTTCAGCAAGCCAGGTCAACGCATGAACAAGCAGAGCCATCCCGCCATCCGAACTGAATTGCCAGGACCTAAAGCGCGGGCACTCCTGGCCCGCGATGCCGAAGTAGTATCGCCCTCGTATCCGCGCGAGCACCCGTTCGTGATGTCGCACGGGCGCGGTGTCGAAGTTTGGGACGTTGACGGCAATCGTTTTCTGGATTTTGCCGCTGGCATTGCCGTCTGCAGCACCGGCCATTCACACCCGCAGGTGGTTCAGGCCATCAAAGACGCTGCAGATCGGTTTCTGCACATTTCTTCTGATTACTGGCATGAAGGGCAAGTCGCCCTCGCCGAAAGGATCAATGCACTGGCACCGATGGGGGAGCCGGTGCTGAGTTTCTTCTGCCAGTCCGGCACGGAAGCGGTGGAAGGCGCATTGAAACTGGCGCGCTATGTCAGTGGACGCTCGCGATTCATCGGCTTTCTCGGCGGTTTCCACGGGCGCACGATGGGTTCGCTGGCGTTCACCGCCAGTAAGCAAACCCAGCAGCAGGGCTGCGCGACGATGCCGGGCGTCACCCACGTGCCGTTTCCGAATCCTTACCATCCGCTCTTCGCGGGCGAGGATCAAGGTCAGGCCGTACTTGACTATATCGAGAACGGCTTGTTCGTCAGCAACGTGCCGGCCAGCGAAGTCGCCGCCATCCTGATCGAGCCGATTCAGGGCGAGGGTGGCTACATCGTACCGCCCGATGGATTTCTGGCGGGCTTGCGCCAACTGTGCGATCGGCACGGCATTCTGTTGGTTTTCGATGAAGTGCAAACAGGCATAGGTCGCAGCGGCAAGATGTTTGCCTGTCAGCACTGGAATGTGCAGCCGGATATCATGACGCTGGCCAAGGGCCTTGGCTCGGGCCTGCCGATCGGTCTGGTAGTGGCTAAGAAAAGCATCATGCAACAATGGAAGTCCGGCGCGCATGCGAACACTTACGGTGGCAATCCGCTATGTTGCGCGGCGGCGTTGGTGACACTCGACCTGGTTGAACGCGAATACGCTGCCAACGCCGAGAAAGTCGGCGCTTATTTTATGGACCGCTTGCGCGAGTTGCAGTCACGGCACCAAGTGATCGGGGAAGTTCGTGGCAAAGGACTAATGATCGGCATGGAGTTGGTCAGCGATCGAGCCAGCCGGAAACCCTGCAAATTTTCGTGTCATACCGTGATCACGCATGCATTTCATCGAGGACTGCTTTTACTCTCCTGTGGGCAGAGTACGGTGCGCTTCATGCCGCCACTGATGGTGTCGGTTGCGCAGGTGGACGAGGCAATCACTTTGCTGGAGGCCGCCCTGATCGAAGCAATGGCTCGATAATGGGAATGACCGGGCGCCAGCACAGGATCCTGCTGGCTGGCCTCTTATTAATCTCTGCCTTGCCGGTTCTGGCTGAGCGCAAGCCCGTGGCTGCGCAAATTCAGCTGCCGCACAATTATTACTACCGTGAAATGTATCTGCCCCAGCTGACCAGCGGCCCATCGGCGTTGACATTTTCGCCCGATGGCAAGGAGCTGGTCTACAGCATGGGCGGTTCGCTCTGGCGCCAGATCATCGGTAGTGACGAGGCGCGAGAACTCACCCACGCGGGAGGCTACGACTACCAGCCGGATTGGTCGCATGATGGTCGACATATTATATTCACTCGCTACCAGAACGACGCTATCGAGTTGTGGCAGCTCGATCTGCAAACCGGCCAGGAAGTCGCGCTCACGTCGCGTGGCGATATCAATCTCGAGCCGCGCTATTCACCGGATGACCGTCAGGTGGCCTTCGTTTCCACCGCTGACAGCGGCCATTTCAACCTTTACGTGGCAGAGATCGCTGATGATCGATTGAGCCCCTCGAAACGTTTGGTGCCTGAGCACACGAGTGCTATCTATCGCTACTACTACGCGCCCACCGACCACGCGATCAATCCTTCTTGGACGCCTGATGGTCAGCGCCTCTTGTTCGTGTCGAATCGGGAAGTGGCTTATGGAACTGGCGATATCTGGTCAGTGGCAGTGAACGCGCCCGAAGATCTAAAAAAAATCTTCAGCGAAGAAACAGCGTGGCGCGCGCAGCCTCAGGTCGCACCGGATGGCCGGCGGGTCTTGTTTAGCAGTTATCACGGCCGCCAGTGGCAACAGCTCTGGCTGACGACCATGCAGGGTGCGGCACCGTTGCCGTTGACCTTCGGTGAGTTCGATCGAACCGAGGCACGCTTTTCGCCGGACGGCAGCCTGATTGGCTACATCAGCAACGAAGAAGGCAATACCTCGCTCTGGATTCAGGAGATCGTTGGAGGCGCGCGAACTCGCATCAAGGCCACGCAACGGCATTACCTAAAGGATGTCGGCCGCTTCCAGCTGAGTGTGCGCGACGAGCACGGCAAAAGAGTGCCGGCGCGAGTGAGTGTTATTGCTGCCGACGGGCGTGCTTATGCGCCCGACAATGCCTGGATGCATGCCGACGACGGCTTTGATCGCAGCCTTCAGGCGTTTGAAAACCACTACTTCCACTGCCCGGGTGAATGCACTCTGATCCTACCGATTGGCGACGCGCGGGTGCAGGTCTCTCACGGCCTCGACTACGCGATTGCGGAAAGAAATGTCGCCATCACGACAAAAGGCAATACCTCAACGATCTCGCTCGAACCATTGCGTTTGCCGGCTCAATACGGTCACTTCGCCAGCGCCGACCTGCACGTCCACATGAATTATGGTGGGCACTATCACAACACTCCTCAGAATTTGATCGAACAGGCACGTGCCGAACATCTGGATGCAGTCTACAATCTGATCGTCAACAAGGAAGAGCGCGTTCCGGACGTCGCGCAGTTCACTACCAAGCCGTTGCGTAAGGACAACGTGCTGCTGATGCAAGCACAGGAATTTCACAGCAGTTATTGGGGACATCTGGGCCTGCTGGACCTGGATGATCATTTCCTGACCCCGGATTTTTCCTCCTATCGGGAATCGGCCTTTTCCAGTCCATATCCGCACAATGGCGTGATCGCTGCCCTGGCCCACGCGCAGCATGGTTTGGTCGGATATGCGCATCCATTTGATGGGCCGGTCAACCCCGGCAAAGATCTCGAACTCAGTAATGCCTTGCCGGCCGATGTTGCCCTGGGCAACGCCGATTATTACGAACTGGTGGGTTTCTCCGATCACCGCTCCAGCGCCGACATTTGGTATCGCCTGCTCAATCTTGGTTTTCGTCTCCCAGCCGGCGCAGGGACCGATGCGATGGCGAACTACGCTTCGTTGCGCGGCCCGGTAGGCATGAATCGGGTATTCATCGGCATTATCGGAGAGGTCACGCCGGAAAAGCTGCACTCAGGCCTGAAGGACGGCCGGACCTTCGTGAGTAATGGCCCCTTGCTCGGTTTGGATTTGGACGGCAAGCATCCCGGTGATCAGATTGCGCTCGCCAAGGCAACGACACTGCCGTACCACGCATCTCTGCGTTCAATCGTGGCAATCGATCACTTCGAGGTGATCTTCAACGGTCGCGTGATCGCAAGTCATCGCCCTGATGGAGCACGCACACAGGCTGACGTGAATGGCAAGATTGAGATTCCTGTCAGTGGTTGGCTAATCCTGCGCGCATGGAACGAGCACGCCGACCCGAAGGTGCAAGACATCTATCCCTATGCCAGCACCAGTCCGATCTACATAACGGTAGATCGGCAGGCGCCGCGCTCGCCGGAGGATGCGACCTATTTTGTCAGCTGGCTAGATCGCGTCATCGCCGGCGCAACCGCGCGCAGCGATTACAACAGCGCGCAGGAAAAGCAGAACACGCTGCAATACCTGAGCGCGGCACGAACGGTGTTTCAGACGAAGCTTGCTAGCCGCGGGCAGCTAATCGATTGCCTGAAGTATTAATGAAAATTTTGTCGGCTTTTCCGCGTCCACCAACTAACCTAAAATTTCCCGCAGCGCAGCGAGGACGAGAGCCACGTTGCGCACGGTCGAGCCGTGACCCATGAGGCCGATGCGCCAGGCTTTGCCCGCCATCACGCCGAGGCCTGCGCCGATCTCGATACCGTATTCATCGAGCAGACGCCTCCGCACAGCGGCATCATCCGCGCCGGCGGGAATGTTGATGCAGTTCAGTGTGTGCAACGAATGTTTCGGGATATAACTCAAGCCCATCGCTTCCAGTCCGGCGCGTAATCGCTGGTGCATTTTTCCGTGGCGCGCGATGCGGTTGTCGAGTCCTTCCTCAAGGACGATGGCCAGCGCCTCGCGCAGAGCGTAGGTCATGTTGATCGGCGCGGTGTGATGGTAAACGCGCCCCCCACCGGCGCCGGTGTAGTATTTGCGCAGCATCGAGACATCGAGATACCACGACTGCGGTTTCGTTTTTCGCGCGTCCATTTTCGCAAGGGCGCGCCCGCCGAAGCTCACCGGCGCGAGGCCGGGTGGACAACTCAGGCATTTCTGCGTGCCGCTGTAGATCGCATCGATCTCCCAATCATCCACTCGCAATTCGTGGCCGCCCAGGCTCGTGACCGCGTCCACCATGAGCAGCGCGTCCCGCGCGTGCGCCAGTTTTGCCAGTCCTTCGAGCGGCTGGTGCGCGCCGGTGCTGGTTTCTGCATGGACGATGCCGACGAGTTTGCTCTTCGGATGCTGCTCCAGCGCGGCGGCGATTTGCTCGTGAGAAAAAACATCGCCCCAGCGAACTTCGATCGCATGCACGGTCGCGCCGCAGCGTTCCATCACGTCCTTCATGCGTCCGCCGAAGACGCCGTTCACGCAGACGATGACCTCGTCGCCGGGCTCGATCAGGTTCACGGCGACACATTCCATTCCCGCCATGCCGGTACCGCTCACGGGAAAGGTCAGCGCATTTTTCGTCTGGAAAATCTGGCGCAGCATTTCGCAGGTCTCGTCGAGGATGGCCAGATACTGCGGATCGAGATGACCGAGAGTGGGCGCCGCGAGGGCGCGCAGCACGCGCGACGAAACAGGACTTGGGCCGGGACCAAGCAGGATGCGCTCGACGGGAAACTGGGTGTTCATGTGGACTAGGAATGGGCTTGCGTCGCCCCTAAAGAGCGATTCGGCCCGATGATAACTAATTCAATAACCCAATTCCGCTTTTCTGGCTGCGGCGGTGGGCAGGGGATCCTTTTTCGTCTCAATAGCAGCCTGACCCGACTCTTGCACCCGTGTGGCCTCAGTCGCGTTTAATTCGATGTCTGATTGAAACTCGGGCGGGACGTCCGTTTCGGCGTAGATGGCGTGGACTGGGCATTCATCCACGCAAGCCATGCAATCGATGCACTCCTGTGGGTGAATGAGAAGTTGATTTTCCACCTCATAAAAGCAGGCGACGGGGCACACCGTCACGCAGTCGGTGAACTTGCACCCCACACATTTACTGGTAACGACATGGGCCATAAGCAAACTTATTTATTAGGCGTCGCGCTTTGTGCGCTGCGGCGTTTGGACAGAACGTTTTCAAAAAGCTCACCCTGACGGCACGCGAGCGACTCCGCTTCCGCTGGTGTGAGCAGCCGTCCCGATTCTCGCGCGACTGTCCGTGTAGATAAACCGTGACACGCGCCGGTTCGGCGATGAATTGGCGAGGCTTCGATCGTGAGCCCTAATCCGTTAAAGGCGCGCTCCCACCCGATGACGTGAGCGGAGGCGGTGTCCACGAGGGTGCGGTCAAGATCGAAGATCAACGCTGGCATGGTCGGTCGACTGTGACAGCAGAGGCCATTTGGTTCAAATCGAGCTCCCAACCGCGCGCCACAACTAGGCGGCAACTCGAGTGTTCGTGAGCCTTCGGTCGGCACGGTAAGGAAACACTTCGGGCAACTCGCCCGCCCGCAGTTTCTCCTGTATGCCGCGCCAATAGGCCGCGCAAAAAAGATCGGCGTGCCGCTCAAATAGACTCGTGCGCGCCGAACCAGGCAAGCTTAGGAACTGAGGAAACTCTTCCGGGAAAATGTCGTTTTCCCGAACCGAGAACCAGGGTTCGGCCGCCATTTCCTGTTCGGGCGTGGTCGGCTGCGGCATGTCGCGAAAATTGCAGTCGGTTAGGAAACAAAGTTCGTCGTAATCATAGAAGACGACGCGACCATGCCGTGTCACGCCGAAATTTTTCGTCAGAATATCGCCTGGAAAAATGTTTGATGCGGCGAGGTCTTTGATTGCCCGGCCATAATCGCGCGCCGCGGCTTCCACTGACGCCTTATCCGCTTCGAGGAAGAAGAGATTTAGCGGACGGATGCGACGTTCCACGTAAGCGTGAGCGATCACGACGTCGTCGCCTTCCAACCGCACAATTGAACAAGTGTCGCGCAACAGCTCCTCAAGCAGCGCTGGGTCAAACCGATCGCGGGCGATGCGTAAATGCTCGAACTCATGCGCTTCCACCAGACGCCCAGCGCGATCGTGTTCGAAGACGAGCCGGTAACGCCGCATCACCTCCGCACGCGTGCTTTCCTTCGGATAATCGAAGTGATCTCTAATGAGTTTGAAGACGACGTCATAGCTCGTAAGCGTAAACACAAGCATCACCATCCCGCGCGCGCCTTCGGCCGCGACAAACCGGTCGTTCGAGTTACGCAAATGACGGACGAAATCTCGGTAGAACTCCGTCTTGCCGTGCCGATGGTAGCCGACCGCATTATAGAGATCGATCAAACGTTTCCGCGGCATGAGTTCGCGCAAGCTGCGCACCAGTTCATATGGACATTCCGTGTCGACGCGGAAATAGGCGCGGGTAAAAGAGAACAAAATCGCCAGGTCAGTCTCGCCGATAAGGATCGCGTCGAGATCAATTCCGGTTTCGTTTTCGTGCCGCAAGCACAACGCAATCGCGACCGGCGTCTTGTCCCCTTTATCGCGAAACGCCTGTCCAACTAGATAAGCACCTCGGCCGCGATAGAAGATGTTGCCAATCATTTCGAATCGCGGGGTGCCGTTTGCCGGCGTTTGCTGGGATGCGCGGGAAGCCGCTTGAATACGTTCGCCCGCCAGTCGCGCGGTAGCATCAAGGTTGCACCAATGCTCCCCTGCGAAACCTGTCGCGGGGTCCGTTAGGCTCGCGATGAGCAGTTCGTGAATCAAAGCACCAGAATAGATCCGACGATTATCGAGCGGTGTGGTCGGAGCTTCATCAAAATCGGTGTCGACGAACTCGATTGCCTGGTCTACGCCTTCCGTCGCGAAAACGCGCCGGGTTAATGAGTTGAAAAAACTCTCCGCGATCTCGCGCTTCGGTGATTGTGCAATGAGCGATGAGTAGACTGCCTTCATTCCCGTCCAGACGCTGCGTTCGCTGAGGCGCGTGCCCATTATCTTTTTAAACTGCTCCGTCAGCGTCTCCATGTGTCGCGTATAAAGACGCAGCCGTTCCGCCGCATCTGCATAGGATCCCCGCCAATCGCGTGCGAGAAAACGTTCACGTGCGCGGATCGTGATTGCGCGAAACCGCTCGTCGTATTCCAGGAACGCGCGCTGGACCGCTTCTGCGCAAAGCGCCGCTAGTCGGCTGTCGGTCAGGTCCCCGCGTTCCGACGAAATCGGGCTGCTGGTCAGCGACATGCGGGAGCGACTTAGTGGAACTGGTCTTGTTCCGTCGAGCCGCGCAAAGCGGTGGTTGAAGATTTCCCGCCCGCGACGACCTGAGCCACGGCATCGAAGTAACCGGTGCCGACTTCGCGCTGATGTTTGGTCGCAGTGTAACCATCGCCCTCTGCGGCGAATTCCGCTTCCTGTAATTCCGAATACGCTGCCATGCCGCGCTCTTTGTAGCCGTGCGCGAGCCGAAACATGCTGTAGTTGAGCGCGTGGAAACCCGCGAGAGTGACGAACTGGAATTTGTATCCCATCGCGCCGAGCTCGCGCTGAAACCTTGCGATCGTGGCGCTGTCGATCTTTTTTTTCCAGTTAAAGGACGGCGAACAGTTATAGGCCAACAGCTTGTCGGGAAACTTTGCTTTCACCGCTTCGGCAAAACGTTTCGCTTCAGTTAAGTTTGGCTCGCTCGTTTCACACCAGACCATGTCGGCATAAGCGGCATAGCTGATCCCACGCGCAATCGCCTGATTCAGCCCAGCACGCACACGATAAAATCCCTCAGCTGTTCGCTCCCCGGTCAGGAATTCGTGGTCACGTTCATCGACATCGTTGGTGAGCAACGCCGCCGCGTTCGCATCCGTGCGCGCGACAATGATGGTCGGCACATTGGAAACATCGGCCGCAAGCCGCGCTGCAATGAGATGGGTGATGGCTTGTTGCGTTGGGAGGAGTACCTTGCCGCCCATGTGTCCACATTTCTTTTCGCTCGCGAGCTGATCTTCGAAATGAACCCCGGCCGCGCCGGCTTCGATCATTGCCTTCGTCAATTCGAAAACATTTAGCGGACCACCGAAGCCAGCTTCCGCATCCGCGATGATCGGAGCGAACCAGTCGATGTCGGTCTTTCCCTCGGCATGATGGATTTGATCGGCACGTTGGAGCGCCTGGTTGATCCGCTTCACTACCGCCGGGACGCTGTTCGCCGGATAAAGACTCTGGTCGGGATACATTTGTCCGGCGAGATTGGCGTCGGCCGCAACCTGCCAGCCGCTGAGATAGATCGCCTTCAATCCCGCTTTGACCTGCTGCACGGCCTGATTGCCGGTTAGCGCGCCGAGGGTCGGAAGAAATTCTTCGGTGTGCAATAATTCCCAAAGCTTTTCCGCGCCGCGGCGTGCAAGCGAGTGCTCTACGATGAAGCTGCCTTGCAAACGTCGCACATCCCCTGACGAATAGTTTCGCTCGATCCCGTTCCAACGCGGATCTGTTCCCCAGTTAGTCTTCATATCGATCAGTCCAATTTCTCGTATCCGGGCAAGGTAAGGAACTCTGCGAACTCCTCATCAGTCGTGATTTTGTCGAAAAGCTCGCGTGCGGTATCGAACTTCCCTTTTTCGAAACGCGCGGCACCAACGGTTGTCTTAATCTTTTCCAGTTCCTCCCGGAGGACGCTTCGAAAAAGTTCCTTCGTCACCTTGCGGCCATCGCTGAGAACCCCGCGCGGATGACGAATCCATTGCCAGACCTGCGCACGCGAGATTTCCGCCGTGGCCGCGTCTTCCATGAGGTTGAAGATTGGAACCGCGCCACTGCCGCGCAGCCAGGCTTCGAGGTATTGCACGCCCACGCTCACGTTCACCCGCAGGCCTTCTTTGGTGATCGGCTCGCTTGGGCCGAAGTCTAGCAAGTCTTTCGCGCTGATGTTCACATCTTCGCGTTTACGCTCGATCTGATTCGGCGTCGGCATGAGCCGGTTAAAGGCGTCAAGCGCGAGCTGCACCATGCCCGGATGCGCCACCCATGTTCCGTCGTGACCATCGGTCGCCTCGCGCTCTTTGTCGGTCCGCACCTTGGCAAATGCGTCCTCGTTCGCCTTCGGATCATTCTTCACCGGGATCTGCGCCGCCATTCCGCCCATGGCAAAAATGTTCCGGCGGTGACAAGTCTTGATGCAGAGCAGCGAGTAGGAGCGCATGAAGTGCGTTGTCATCGTGATCAAAGCGCGATCCGCGAGCAGGAAATCGGGTTTGTTCCGGAACCGTTTGATACACGAGAAAATGTAATCCCAGCGCCCGCAGTTCAATCCGGCTGAGTGATTGCGCAGCTCATAGAGAATCTCGTCCATCTCGAATGCTGCGGGGATAGTTTCGATCAAAACTGTCGCGCGAATCGTGCCCTGCGGCAGACCGAGTTCATCCTGCGTCAGCACAAAGGCGTCGTTCCAAATGCGCGCCTCCAGATGGCTCTCCATTTTCGGCAAGTAGAAGTATGGTCCGCTTCCACCCGCGAGGAGCTCTTTTGCGTTATGAAAGAAGTAGAGGCCGAAATCGAAGAGACCGCCGGAAACCGGCTTTCCGTCAACGAGCACATGTTTCTCGAGCAGATGCCAGCCGCGCGGGCGCGGCATGAGGACCGCGACTTGCTCGTTTAACTTATATTCCTTGCCGTCCGGGTTTGTGAAACGAATCGACCGGCGGATCGCGTCGCGCAGATTGATTTGCCCTTCGACCATGTTGTTCCAGTTCGGCGCGTTTGCGTCTTCAAAGTCCGCCATGAAAATCTTCGCGCCCGAATTAAGCGCGTTGATCACCATCTTGCGATCGGTCGGCCCCGTGATCTCGACGCGGCGGTCCTGGATGTCCGCCGGGATCGGCGCGCAGGTCCAGTCGCCTTCCCGAATCGATTTTGTTTCCGGCAGAAAATCGAGGGTTTCCCCGCGGTCGAGCGCCGCTTGTCGATCCTGCCGGTGCTGCAGACATTCTTCCCGGCGATTGCCGAAAGCGCGTTGCAGCTTCGCAACAAACGCAAGCGCATCAGGACTAAGGATTTCGGCAAAAGCCGGCGTGACCGCGCCGAGTAGTTGAACGCCCGCGGGAGTTGGGATCGTGGAACTGCTCATGGCCGATTATTCTAATCCACAAGCGGCCCCCCACGCCATCATTCGTTCGAGTTCGTAGACGAAAGACGTATAGGCCACAAACTCTGCATGCCGTTCCCGGGCGACGACTAACCGGCCAAGCCCGGTCACCACGACAGATGGTGCGCGAGGATGAACGGGGCGCCGGCCGTTCGCACGACCATGTCCTCGAAATCCTGGCTCAGACGAGCCGGCGGTTTCTCCTGCCGAATTTAATTCGCAGGGGAAGGCGCCGCAGCCTCCGGCGGCGCTTTCGGTGCTGCGGGTGCCGGTTTCTTCTTCGCCGCCGCTTCGGCCAGTTTGTCATCTACTTCGGCAGCCTCGATTGGATGAATGCTGTGATAATACGCGTTCGACTTAGACAACTCGTCCTTCCGTTGGAGCAAGGCGTCGAAGCGTTCCCGTGTACTTAATTCAAATACCTTGTCCATCTTGATGGCTTCGAACGGGCAAACCTCGACGCAAATCTGGCAACTCATGCAAACTGAGATATCGATGTCGAAGACCGCGGGATAAAACTGCGGCTTGCCCATGTAATCGGGCTTCTTGTCTTCGCTCTTAACGATATAGATGCACTGCGGCGGGCACTCTTTCTCGCAGATCTTGCACGCTACACAACGTAACCCGGCATCCGCATCATTTGTGTCGTAGATCAGAAATGGAAAATTCCGATAGTTCTCCGGCAAAGGGCTACGCTCTTCCGGATACTGCACCGTGATCAAACGCTCTTTCTCGAAATAACTTCCGGCAAAATTTCGGAGCGTTACCGCCATGCCTTTGAGAATTCCGGTGCCAATCATTGCTTCGCGAGGGTCAAAAACCTTAAGTTGTTACAATGGAGCGGCTGAATCTAACGCGCCCATCTTATCTTAGTTTAATCTCTCTTGTGCGGCTATATTTACCTGCATTTGCGCGTCTGCCAATTCCGCCGCGCTGGCGCTAACAACCCCTTACTTTTGTAACGGTGCTGCGGCTTTCATTCCGTGTCTCCTGCTGGACAGTTTTCGATATTTTCGACAGACTCAATCTGTGACGCAAAAAGCAGCTAACGATTCGCAATCTGACCGGATCACGCTGATGTGCGCTTATCTAATCATCGCGCTTGGCACGATGACATTCATCGGCTGGATCTCCGGTTTACCTCTCCTGGCCAGCATCAGTTCCAGTTACATTCCGATGGCCCCGAGCGAGGCGCTTTGTTTTTCCCTTATCGGAATTGGACTGGCGATGCGGTCATACCTGGTCCCGCGGCTCCTGGCCATGTTCGTACTCGGATTGGTTACCACCAAGCTGATTGAAATCGCAGGCGGATTCCAGTTTGGAATCGATGCCGCGTTCGTGCGTAATCCACAATTGTTCGGCGCCGTTCCCACTGGCCGCATGGCGCCGATCAGCGCACTGACCTTTTTTCTTGCCGCGCAGGGTCTGATTGCATTGACGGATCGGGGATGGCTAAGAATTGCCGGTCCGTTAGGCGTTCTGGTGGGTATTATCGGAACAGTGATTTTGGTGGGCTACTGCTACGGCACACCTTTACTTTATGGCGGGAGATTCATCCCGGTCGCGCTTTCCAGCGCCTGCGCGTTTTTTCTCTGCGGCCTCAGTTTCGTTGTCATGGCTGGCCCAGAGACTTGGCCGCAGCGCGCCTTCCTTGGGAATTCGACTCAGGCGGTTCTGCTGCGGGCTTTCGTCCCCATTGTCATAGGCGCCGCGCTCATCAATGGCTGGATCAATGTGAAATTGCCGCATTGGACCCACGTTAATCCCGCGTTGACCACGGCGGTATGCGCCCTCGCTTCCGCCGCTTTGATCACCTGGATCATTTCCCAGGTTTCGGAGGTTATAGGCGGACGAATCGATCTTGCCGAGGCCGCGCGGAATGCCGCCCAGCAAGAACTTCTCGCCCTGAACGCGGAACTGGAAGAACGCGTCCAGCGACGCACCCAGCAACTGCGCGAGAAGAACCAGCAGATGGAGGAGGAATTGCAAATGGCACGCGAACTCCAGATCGCTCTTCTTCCCCAACAATTTCCCACCGTTCCGCCCAATGTGTCGGCCCAGGAAAGCGCCTTGCGTTTCCTCAGTTTGTACTTTCCTACCGGTAACGTCGGCGGCGATTTCTTCAGTGTTTTTCCCCTCGGCGAAACGGCCGCCGGTGTCTTGATCTGCGACGTGATGGGACATGGCGTCCGCTCTGCTCTCGTCACCAGTATGATTCGTGGTCTCGTGGAAGACCATGCCCGCGTGGCCGCGAACCCGGGCGAGCTTCTCACGCAAATTAATCGCGCCCTCTCCGTCATTCTCAAACAGGCTGGCACAACCATGTTCGCGACCTGTTTCTATCTCGTCGCCGACGTCCAGAGGGCCGAACTGCGCTTTGCCAATGCCGGGCATCCCGTCGCCCTCCGGCTTCAGCGCGGCGAACCGATTCCGGAAAAACTTCAGGCCGACGGTCAGGGCGGCCCGGCGATGGGAATTTTCCCTGAAGTCAAATACAGCACATCAATCCGGTCGCTGATCGAAGGCGATCTGATCATGTTGTTCACTGATGGTCTTTTCGAGGTCGAAGACTCTTCCGGCGCTCTCTTTACCGAAGAACGACTCCATCTTTCGGCCAGCCGCCACGCCACCCTTCCACCGCAGGAATTTTTTTCTGCGTTGCTCGCCGAGGTCCGAAATTTCTCTCAGCGCGAAACCTTCGACGACGACGTTTGCATCGTCGGTCTGGAAGTTCGACAGGTGACGAACCGCGAAAGCTGAGAAATCGCGTCGAAGGGATAACTGGTCGTTAAAGGTTCAAGCGTTGAAGCGTTAAAGCGTGTGGGCGCGAGAGTCTCCTCTCCCTGGGGGAGAGGATTAAGGTGAGGGCGCCTTTTTAACAATGTAACTCTTTTAACTTTTTGACGTCGCGCTACCGATCCACTTCTCCCATGACGATGTCCACACTGCCGAGAATGACCATCACATCGGCGACGGTATGGCCGAGACAGAGATCTTCCAGGATGGTTAAATTGATAAAACTGGGCGGGCGAACGCGGTAGCGATACGGATTCGGGCTGCCATCGCTTATCAAGTAGAAGCCAAGCTCGCCCTTCGGTGCCTCAATCCGCCCATAGGCTTCGCCAACCGGTGGTCTGAACGCGCGAATCTTCACCTTCGGGTTCATGATTGGGCCGGGAGATATTTGTTGGAAAGCCTGATTCAGGATCGCGATGCTTTCACGCATCTCCAATGCCCGCATCATCAGGCGATCATAGGTGTCCCCGTGTTCACCTAGCGGGATGCGAAACTTGAAGCGCGGATAAAACCCGTAACCATCTACTTTACGAATGTCGTAGTTCACTCCACACGCCCGCAACATCGGACCGGTGATACCAGCACTAATCGCAAGCTCCGCCGACAATCTGCCGACATCCTGTGTCCGCGCGATCAGGATCTCGTTTTCTACGATCAGCTTTTCGAATTCATCGAGGAAGCGTGGGAAACGCTCTACAATCTTCTTTGCCTGCGTTAGCCAATCGGCGCTCGCATCGACTCGACAACCACCAAAGCGCATGTAGTCACACATCATGCGCGAGCCCGAGAGCGACTCAAACAAATCGAGGATTTTCTCGCGCTCACGAAAGGCATACATCAGCGGCGTGCCCCAGGCACCCATGTCGCTTAGCAGGAAGCCAAGAAGTGACGCGTGATTTTGAAGCCGAGTTAGTTCGGCCAGGATAATGCGCAGGTATTCGGCTCGCTCGGGAACTTCGATGCCGGACAGTTTCTCGACACTCAGCGCGTAGGCCCAGTTATTTGTCATCGAGCAAAAGTAATCGAGCCGATCGGTGTAAGGCATGGAACCGAGGTAGCTTGTGTTTTCACCTATCTTTTCGTGGTTACGATGTAGGTAACCGAAGACAGGCTTTAGTTTGCGAACAATCTCGCCATCGAGCGCAACGTTCATGCGAAACACGCCGTGGGTCGAAGGATGCTGCGGCCCCATCGACACTTCCATTAATTCGCCTTCCAAACGCGACGTCATTCCGAGCGGAGCCGAGGGATCCCGTGGTGTCAGCTTCAAGGTTTCATCGCGGGATCCCTCGACTGCGCTGCGCTCCGCTCCGGATGACACCGTCATTTTTGCGCCGTGATATTCTCCGCGCCGTCTAATTGCGGCCGCGGGGCGTAATGCTGTTTTGCTTTCTCCAGCACATCGTCGTGCGGAGTCGGCTCGTATTCGTAATCGTCTGGTTCACGATAATCCTTCCGCATTGGGTAATCTTTGAACTCATCCCACATCAGGATGCGTCGCATATCGGGATGACCGTCGAAGCGAATGCCGTACAGATCGAAGATTTCTCGCTCTTGAAATTCTGCGCTGCGCCAGATGGGAGTGAGCGAAGGCAGCCGCGCTTCGGCTGCGCGATCGTTCGTCCTCGCCCGAATAATTACCGGCCCATGTTTGTGTTGAATTGAGTAAAGATGATAAACCGCTTCGAGATAACCTGAAATTGTCTCCTGCTGGGTTTCTTCCACTTCCTTTTCCGCTCCCTCTATAATCTTTTTCACCTTCACTTTTCTTGTCACCACGCGATCAAGCCAATCGACACCGGTTGCGTTGGAGCAGAAATCGAAACGCAATGCCGGATCATCGCGCAGAAATTTCGCAATCTCGCGCGCATGCTCATTGTCAATTAAAAGCGACGATTGCTGCGATGGACTGGCGTTAGGGACGATGTCGATCTTCGCTCCCGCTACCGCTGATTCGATCCGTGATTTTATTTGCTCGAGCGATTCCATCATTGAGCCGGAACATAGGCCTGCGGCCTGTGCGCCCAGCAGACATTCTGTCTGCTGCGTTCGTTATCAGCGGAGTGCAACTCTGCTGGGCACACAGCCTGAAAGTCTATGTTCCAAAGCTTCATCTGCGCTCCATCGTCGGAGGCCGAAAGACATCGGCATTCGCTGCCGGCTCCAAATCATGCGCCCCGAAAGCTGGCACCGGAAACTCACTTGGCTGATCCGGATCGAGATGTTCAGCTTTCCGAGGGCCGGTTAGTTTTTGTTCGTCAATTTTGCGCTGCAATTCCATGAACGCATGCAGCAATGCTTCCGGTCGAGGAGGGCAGCCTGGGATATAAACATCGACCGGGATATAGCGGTCGATTCCCTTGAGAACGTTGTAGCCTTGTTTGAATGGCCCGCCGGAAATCGCGCACGCGCCCATTGAAATTACATATTTCGGATCAGGCATCTGGTTGTAGAGCCTGACAATTTGTGGCGCCATTTTTTTCGTGACCGTTCCGGCCACGATCATCAGGTCGGCCTGACGCGGCGATGGGCGGAAAACTTCGCCGCCGAACCTCGCGATGTCATAGCGCGACGCCGCCGTCGCGATCATTTCAATCGCGCAACAGGCCAGCCCAAATTGCAGCGGCCAGATCGAGTTCTTCCGTCCCCAATTGTAAAGCTCCTGCATCGACGTGACCCAGATCCCCTGGCGTTGCAATTCGCTGCGCAGTCCCTCGTCGATGTCGCTCATCTGCCGTGAAAAGTTAAAAAGTTAAACGGTCAAATCCGCTATCTCTTTCCGTCTTAAGAATGTAACCCCTTTAGCGTTTTTAACTACCGCCTTAGCGCGCCCAATTTAAACAACCTTTGCCCCACGCCCATAGCAGTCCTTCTAAAAGCAGCAGCAGGAAAACCAGGATCGCGACGAACGCACCGATTGGCAGGCCGGTGAAGGCGACGGCAAACGGCACCAGGAAAACCGCTTCCACATCGAAGATCAAAAAA
>CAVULE010000007.1:0-349383 GCA_963742315.1 uncultured Verrucomicrobiae bacterium | reverse complement strand
ATATGGTTTTCAAAGACGTGCCTCGGATGCGCGTGGCCAAACTGAAGCGGTTCATGGCGCGTCCCACTTTCGAAGAGGAACTGGAATTGCATCGGGTCGATTGCGCGAGCAGTCATGCCATGCTCGACAATTACGAATTTCTCCAGCGCAAAAAGGAAGAGTTCGCGAACGAGCCGATCATTCCGCCACCTTTGGTTACGGGGAACGATCTGATCGCGCTGGGAATGAAACCGGGTCCAAGATTTGGGGAAATCCTGGAAGCAGTGGAGACGCGCCAACTCGAAGGCGCCTTCAAAACGCGCGAGGAAGCGCTCGATTGGGTAAAGCGCGAATACGGGTAGCGCGCGCATCTTGCGCGCAGTTTGCCGCATTCTGCGGCGAACCTTCTTCGTTCGTGCCGTAAGGACCGCTTCGCAAAATGCGAAACGACGCGCGCAGAGTGCGCGCGCTACCCTTTTTGACATCAAACCTCAACCATCGAACATCAAACATCCCCAAAGATCCCATGCGCATCCTGATGATCAGCGCGGAAGCGCCGCCTCTGCACCGCGCCGGGGCGCTCGTGGACGTGCTCGACGCTCTGCCTCGCGAACTGCGCGAACGCGGCCATGAAGTCAGCGTGGTCCTGCCGTTTTATCGGGAGATTCGCGAGAACAGTCTGGTGGAGATAAACGATACCGGCGTGACGGTTGACATTCGCGTGGGCGAAAAGAATTACGTGGCGGAATACTTCGAAGGTCGGACTCCGAGCGGGGTGCAGTTATTTTTTGTTCGGTGCGACGAATTTTTTGATCGCCCGGAAATTTACGGCGAACACGGAGCCGCCTACGAAGACAACGCCACCCGCTTTATCTTTTTCAACAAGGCCGCCATCGAACTAGCGCGACGCCTGACGCCGGCGCCACAAATCTTACACCTGCACGACTGGGCGGCCGCCCTCATCCCGGTTTACATCCATGCGCACAATCTGCCATTCGCCACTGTCCTAACGATCCATAGACTGGCTGAGCAGGGAAGTTTTTGGGGACTTGATTTCGCTCTCACCAATCTACCGCAACGTTTTTTTTCGCTTCGTGGGGTCGAGTTTTTCGGGCGCCTCAATTTTTTGAAAGCCGGCATCGTTTTTGCCGACCGCGTCACCACCGTCAGCGAGCATCACAAGCACGAAATCCTTCAGCCTGAAGGTGGCTATGAACTCGACGTCGTCCTCCGTGAAAATGCCCACAAGCTCAGCGGCATCTTGCATGGTGCCGATTACGCGCGGTGGAATCCGGCGACCGATCCCCTGCTGCCAGCTCATTTCGAGTCCGAAAAATTATCGGGCAAAATGATTTGTCGTGACGCTTTGCTGGCGGATCTCGGGCTCGCCTCTGCGCCGCGCGGCCCCGTTTTTGGAATGGTCACGCGCGTGGTCGCCGAAAAAGGTTTTGGGATTCTCACCCCGCTCTTCGATCGACTGCTCACGGATGACGTGCGCCTGATTATTCTGGGCGAGGGCGACCCGGCGTTCGAAACTGCCCTCGCCATCGCGGCTCGTCGCTATCCGTCACGATTCGCCTATCGCCGTCATTTCGATGAAAGGCTGGCTCACCTGATCCAAGCCGGTTCCGATATCACGCTGATACCGTCGCGCTTCGAGCCGAGTGGGCTAATTGCAATGTATAGCTTGCGATACGGAGCAATCCCGGTCGCGCACGCCAGCGGCGGGATTCAGGAAATTGTTCAGGACTACGATCCGACGCTAGAGCCTTCCGAGTCGGGCTATGGCTTTCTTTATTACGACTATTCCTCGGAAGCGTTTTGGGATTCGATCAAGCGCGCCCGTGCCCTTTTTCGCGATCGCGCCGTTTGGACCAGCCTCATTCGCCGCGCGATGGAACGCGAGTTTTCCTGGCCAGCGGCCGCGCAACGCTACGAAGAAGCTGTACCGCAGTCTTGGCCGCGAGACGGAAATCGCTGCTTGAGGACAGTCGGTTAGTGAGGATGCCCAGGAGGGACGTGCTTCCGCACGTCCTGGACGCGCAGAAGCGCGTCCCTCCGTCGCGCCTGTGGCGCTTAGACAAAATTCCGAAACCGCCGCTCCTTGAGGTCACGTGCGAATAAAGCAAGAGCGACAGCGTCAAAAAAAACGCACCGTGACCGCCGCACCATATAGTAAGGACGAAGCCACGCGGGAAGAGCCTTGCATTCCGCGGACCCTTCCAGTTTCCTCTGCCCTTCCACGGACTCGCCCCATGACTCAAATATCCGCTGCTGCCAAAGCCCTTTCCGCGGGCTTCGCCGTCACGTTGTTGCAAATGGTCGTGGCGATCTTCCTTGTGGCACCCGACGGGCCGTTCGAATACCGCTATCAAACGCTCCTCCAGCACGATAGCCACTGGTTCGCTAATATCGTCGCTCGTGGTTACGAAACCATTGTGCCGCCGATTTCCCACAAAATGATGGAGGTCTCCAACACAGCCTTCTTCCCGGCTTATCCCGCGATCGCTTGGATATTAGACCGGGCACTCGGCGTCGGGGTCGAAAACGCCTTACTAATTACCGCCCAATGCGCCGCTTGGGGTTTTTGGACCTATTTCTTCCTTTTCTGCGAACGATGGAACCTGCCGGCCGGTTGGCAGCTGCTCGGCGCGCTCGTCGTTTTGGCGCATCCCGCCGCTTTTTTTCTCGTCGCCGGCTATTCCGAATCTCTTTTTTTGATGGCGCTTCTTGGTTTCCTCTACTGGAGCGGGGTAGAATCCCGACGCGCGCGAGTTTTGGCGGCCCTCCATGGCATCGTCATGTCGGCGACCCGGATCGTCGGCCTGCCCTGTGCGCTGGCACCACTGGTGAAAAGGATTTGGGAGCTCGGCTGGCACAAATTGGCAAACGTTCGCGATTGGTTGGCGAATTATGGGGGTTCGGCCCTGGTCAGCGCTTCAGCCATGCTCGGTGGCCTCGGATTTTTCGTTTATTGCCAGTTCCGGTGGGGGCATTGGGACATCTATATGCTAACGCAGCAGCTCGGCTGGGGAATTGAACCCGATTACCTCGCCATCTTTAAACCATCGAGCTATCACTGGCTCCTGCCCGCCCTCGAAGATCCTACCGAAATAAGCCAGATGACCATGACGTTAGGCGGACTCCTGCTCCTCGTGGTTTTTGCTTCTGAATTTTTACCGGGCGCGCGCCGTCAAACCAACCGTTCTGTGCGCATCCCATTTTATTTCGCAGCCTCCGTCCTCTATTTCCTCTCCGTCTCCGGCGTTGCCTGCGTAAAGATGGAAAGCATGCTCCGTTATGAATTTTGTCTGCATCCGCTTATCGGTACTGGCGCTTTTGCATTATTTGCACAATCTTCCCCTCCGCTCGTGGCTGGGACGAGCAAGCGCGGTGACTGCAATCGCGCTTGGTCAGCGCGGCGGGGCTGGGTCTCGAAAGCTGGTACATTTGGAATTTTACACGGGGAAATTGGGTTGCCTGATTTAATGAAAACGAACGTAGCCATAATCGGAGCCGGACCAGCCGGTCTTACTGCCGCTTATCTTTTGTCGAAGAACGAAATCAGCGTCACCGTTCTTGAAGCCGATCCGGTTTACGTCGGCGGAATTTCCCGCACTGCCACTTACAAAGGTTTTCATTTCGACATCGGCGGTCACCGCTTTTTCTCGAAGTCGAAAGAGGTGAACGATCTGTGGACCGAGATTTTGCCGCAGGACATGCTCGATCGGCCGCGGAGTTCGCGCATTTTTTACGGCGGAAAGTTTTTTGCCTACCCCCTCCGCCCGTTCGAGGGGCTGGTGAAGCTCGGCCTGCTCAAATCCGCCCTTTGCGTTTTCTCGTGGTTGAAAGCGCGCCTCATGCCGGTGCGCAATCCGCGCAACTTCGAAGACTGGGTCAGCAACCAATTCGGGAAACGCCTCTTCAATACTTTCTTCAAGAGCTACACCGAGAAGGTTTGGGGAATGAGCTGCCGTGAAATCTCGGCCGATTGGGCCGCGCAACGGATCAAGGGGTTGTCATTAGGCAGCGCGATCCGGAACGCGCTTTTTCCGCAACGCCGCCCGAAAGACAGCTCCAAAGTGATCAAGACGTTGATCAATTCCTTCAAGTATCCGCGCCGCGGTCCGGGAATGATGTGGGAGACGTGCGCAGAAAAAACCAAGGCACTGGGCGGCGCGCTCGAAATGGGCTGCCGCGTTATCCGGTGCCAATACGATGACGCTAACGGGACGTGGACGACAATCTATCGCGACCAGAACGGAAACGAACATGCCCTCGAATCCGAGCACGTTATTTCCTCGGCGCCGATGCGCGAATTGATCAATGGTCTCGAGCCCGCCGTTTCCGCAGAAGCAAAGCGCGCTGCCGATTCGCTCAAATACCGCGATTTCCTGACCGTGATGTTGATCCTGAAAAACCGCGACGCTTTTCATGACAACTGGATCTACATTCACGATCCGAGTGTGAAGGTTGGCCGGATCCAAAACTTCCGGTCCTGGTCCCCGGAAATGGTGCCCGATCCGGACAAAGCCTGCTACGGACTCGAATACTTTTGTTTCGAACACGACGGCCTCTGGGATTCGAAAAATGAAGATCTGATTGCCCTGGCCCAGCGCGAGTTGATCAAAATCGGCCTGGCGCGCGAGGGCGATATCCTCGATGGTTGCGTCGTTCGACAGAAAAAAGCGTATCCAGTTTACGACGACGACTATGCGGAACATGTCGCGACGATTCGCGATGAGCTTGATCGCCGTTATCCCAATCTGCATCTCGTTGGTCGTAACGGCATGCACAAATACAACAACCAGGATCACGCCATGATGACGGCGATGCTTTGCGCGGAAAACATCAGCGCCAACACCAAACTTTACGATCTGTGGCAGGTGAATCAGGACGCCGAATATCACGAAGCCGGCGGTGCGCCTGCAGAACAAACGGTAGGAACTGCCATTCGCCTTGTGCCGACGCGAGTCACCGCTACCCCTGAGCTCGCGCCCGAAGGCTAATTGTCTTGCGGCCGTGCCGCGATCATACCTTTTTCGGGACCGAGCCGACGCGGGTCGGCAACTTGTGGAAAATTTGTTCAGCTACGCTGGACGCGACGACGTCATCGTTCTCGCTCTTCCGCGCGGGGGGGTGCCGGTTGCGTTTGAAGTAGCGCAGCGACTCGGCGTTCCGCTCGATGTTTTCGTCGTGCGCAAGCTCGGCGTGCCCGGGCACGAAGAACTCGCCATGGGCGCAATCGCATCCGGTGGCATCCGCGTTCTGAACGAAGACGTCCTTTACGCTTTGCCAGATGCGCAATCGATCGTCGAGATGGTTACTGCAATCGAACGCGAGGAATTGGAACGGCGGGAACTTACTTATCGCGCCGGGCGGCCGCCGTCGGACTTGGGTGGGCGAACTGTGATTCTGGTCGATGACGGACTTGCCACTGGAGCGACGATGCGGGCCGCGGCTGCCGCGTTGCATCAGCAAGGTGCGGCAAAAATTATTGTCGCTGTCCCCGTGGGCGCGCCCACTACCTGCCGCGAGATCAGAGACGAGGTCGATGATATCCTTTGTCTCCACGCCCCCGTTTCATTCATGGGCGTCGGCCAATACTACGAAGATTTTTCTCAGACCAGCGACGAAGAAGTGCGCGAGCTGCTCGCGGCCCCGTCCGCCGGAGGGCCAGAGGCCGATGTTTGATGTTTGAGGTTTGATGTTCGATATTTGGTTGTTTATGCGCGAGAAATTTTTCTTCCGGGTGGCGCGCGCGTCTCGCGGGCCCGCCAGTCCGGCTCGGATTTTCCGCGTCTCGCGGAAACAATCTTTTCTTTAGAATTTTTATGTCCGAAACCACCACTACCGCCCCTCCGGCATCGGAGCCGAGGGAAAAACTCACTAAGAAAGCCGTCACCGCCGATCACCCCACCTGGTGCCCGGGCTGCGGCGATTTCGCCGTTTTAGCCTCCTTCTACAAGGTTCTAGAGAAACGCCAGCTCGAGCACGAAAAGATCGTCACCCTCGCTGGGATCGGTTGTTCATCGCGTTTTCCCTATTTCGTCAACGGTCACGGCGCGCACTTCATTCACGGCCGCGCCGTTCCGCTTGCTTCCGGCATCAGCCTGGCCCGGCCCGATCTCCATGTCTTTCTGTTTGGCGGCGACGGTGACGGTTTCTCCATCGGCGGCAACCATCTCAATCATGGCGCTCGGAAGAACATCAACATGGTCTATTTCATCATGGACAACTTCGTCTATGGCCTGACCAAAAAGCAGACCTCGCCCACATCGCCCATCGGTTTCAAAAGTAAGACCGATCCGACTGGCGCGATCGACATGCCGGTAAATCCGATGAAACAACTGATCAGCGCCGGGGCCACCTTCATCGCACGCACCCACGCCACCCAGGTCAATCACATGATCCAGATGATCGAACGCGCCATGGATCATCCCGGTTTTTCCGCTATCGAATGTTTGAGTGAATGCGTCGAATTTTATCCCGGCGCCTTCGATCCGGCCAATCCACGCAAGGGCGGCAGCTTCGAGCTGATCCAGGAAAAGAAATGGGACAACACCCCCGAGGACGAGCTGCGCCACGACGTCACCGACGAGCTTGCCGCCTATAAACTGGCGCAATTGCCTTTCCCCGGCGTCTTCGGCGTCTTTTACCAGAACGACCGGCCGACGAAGAATGCTCTCGAGAAAAAATGGATCGAGACCACTCGCGAGAAAACAGGAAACGCTTCGGACCTGGAGCTCCTCCAGAAGACATTCGACCGAATGAAATGACAGCGCGTTTCGCGTTGTTGCGTCGCCTGTAAATGGTCGACACGTTGCCGTAGATGAGAAATTTCCTATCTGTTGCCGTATTGGCCGTGATTTGATGGAGTCGTCGCTTAAGGAGCAACTGCGGGCGCTTCTCCAAAAAAAATCCATCTACCGCGGCGAATTCACTCTCGCGTCCGGGGCAAAAAGCGACTTCTACGTGGATGCGCGCCTTACCACGCTCGATCCGGGCGGCGCCTGCCTAATCGGCCAGGTGGGCTGGGAACTCGTGAAAGAAACCGCCTCGAAGTTAGGTAAGCGGGTGAATGCTATCGGCGGTCTAACGATGGGTGCCGATCCGGTTGCGCTGAGCATCGGTATCGCCGCACAACGCCAGGATTCTTCCAGCCCGCTCCAAGTTTTCACAGTCCGGAAGACAACAAAAGAACATGGCCGGCAAAAGCGGATCGAAGGCAATTTCTCGTCGGGTGATTCGGTGGTGGTAGTTGATGACGTCATCACCACTGGTGGATCGACCATCCAAGCGATAAACGCGATCGAAGAAGCCGGCGGACAGATCGCTTTTGTCATCGTGCTGGTGGACAGAGAAGAAGGCGGCCGCGCAAACATCGAGAAACGGGGCTACAAACTCGTCCCGATCTTCACCCGGGCTGATCTTACCCGGAACAAGTAACCTATCTTCCGCCAATAAGGCGACGCTCCTCATTTTAGGGCGAGAACGGTTTACATCGGCCAGCGAGGGAGATACCATTTATCGTTCTATGATGGCGTCGGAGAAAATTACTTATCTCGATAATAATGCGACGACGGCGATCGATCCCGCGGTGTTGGAAGCGATGCGACCGTATCTGGAAAAATATTTCGCCAATCCATCGAGCGGCTACCGGCTCGCTGCGCAAGTGCGCGACGCCATTGAGAAGGCGCGCGAGCAAGTCGCCGCTCTCCTCGGTTGTGAGGCGGGCGAGATCGTGTTCACCAGTTGCGGCACAGAATCGAACAACACGGCCTTTCATTCCGCGCTCGAAACCCGACCGGAGTGCAAGCACATCGTCACTACCGCAGTCGAACACAGCGCGGTGCGCAAACCTACGCAGGAACTCGCGCGACACGGTTACGAAGTCACGGTTATCGACGTCGATAAATCGGGCCGGCTGAGTTTGCGCGCGTTGGCTGATGCCATCCGCCCTGACACGGCGCTCGTTTCGGTGATGTGGGCGAACAACGAGACAGGCGTGATTTTTCCCATCGAAGAAATCGCGGAGATAGCGCGCGATAAAGGTGTGCCATTTCATACTGATGCGGTGCAGGTGGCGGGAAAAATTCCGATTAACTTGCATGAGGTGTCGCTGCAATTTTTATCGATTTCCGGCCACAAGCTGCATGCGCCCAAAGGTGTCGGCGCGCTTTATGTGAACCGGCGCTCGCGATTTCATCCCCTGATGCTGGGCGGAAGTCACGAAAACAACCGCCGCGCCGGGACCGAGAACGCGGCTTCAATCGTCGGTCTCGGAAAAGCCGCGGAGATTGCGTTGGCGAAATTATCGGAGGAGCAAACGCGAGTCCGAACTTTGCGGGACTGTTTTGAAAAAGCGCTCATCGAAAAAATTCCAAGCGCGCGCATAAATGGAGCAGGTGCGCCGCGTTTGCCAAATACTTCCAGCATCATGTTCGACGACATCGAATCGGACGCGGCGCTCATGATGCTCGACCAGGAAAATATTTGTTGCTCGGCCGGATCGGCCTGTCGCACCGGATCGCTTCAGCCGTCGCACGTCTTGAGCGCGATGGGTCTGGTTAACGAACAAGCTCGCGGCAGTCTGCGGTTCTCCTTCGGCCGGTTCAACAACGAGGCGGACATCGATCGCGCGCTCGAAATCGTTCCGCGCGTGATCGGGAAATTGCAGGTGCTGTCACCGGCTGCGGCGCGCTAGCTCGCTATCGAAAGCGGTTATTTCCGGCCATAGCTCTCAGGGTTTGCGAATCTCCATTGATGAGCTCGCTCTTGGCTGTCATTCCTTCTCATGCCGATTCGGTCTTGCCACTGCGTATTTTCTTCAGTGTCTGCCTCGTCGCTGTTATCCTTGCCGGGGTTTATGTTTTCAAAAATCGAAAAAAACTTTTTTCGCGCGACCCTAACGTCACCGGCGATCATTACGGCGCCCGTAATCTGCGGCTCTGGCAGGTGATCCTGGTCTGGATTCTGGCGGTAGATTTACTGGTGACAATGCTCTGGCGTTTGTAAGGGTAGCGCGAGCATTCTGCTCGCAATAGCCGACATTCTGTCGGCGTCTTCTAACTTTTTTTATGTCGAGTGAAGGCGAGAGACCCCAAGTTACTAAAAACGAGTTAGAGATTCCTCGGTGCGAGGCGGACTGGCATTTTCGCTCGGAATGACAAAATGCTCCCTTTGGAAAGCACATCGCCCCTGCGCCTGTAAGGCAAACGTCCCGCGCATTTCGTTCGATTCATTTCAAGAAATGACGCGGCGAAAACGAAACGATCACTGGCTGAATACCCAGCTGTGGAAACTCCCGATTGGCGAATGGATCGGCCTAATCCTGGCACTCGGCGCAATCGTTTCGTTGCTCTGCATTTTCCTCATCCGCAGGCACACGCTGGAATATCATCTCGAGCACACTTTTGCCATAAGCGATCCGGAATTCTTCGGCTCGGCGCTCGCCCTGTCCGATCCCGTACCGATCGAAAGCAATGCCATCGAAGTCCTGCAAAATGGCGACGAATATTTCCCGGCCATGCTCGAGGCCATTCGCACCGCCAAAAAGACCATCAACTTCGAGGCTTACATCGTTTATTCGGATGAAGTCGGCCGCGCTTTTTGCGAGGCGCTCTCGGAACGTGCGCGGGCAGGTGTAGAAGTGCGGGTGTTGCTCGACGGTGTCGGCTCGGGCTGGAGCCTCAACAATTCTGATGTGCGGATGATGAAACGCGCCGGTTGCGATTTCACCTATTATCATCCGACGCATTCGTGGCGAGTGGACCGGACCAATCGGCGCAGTCACCGGCGCATCCTCGTGGTGGATGGACGAATCGGATTCGCCGGCGGAGTTGGTTTTGCCAAACATTGGAACGGCCATGCTCAGGACACGCAGCACTGGCGCGATGTCCAGTTGCGCGTCCGCGGACCGTTGGTGGCGAAATTGCAATCCGCTTTCCAGGAACACTGGGCGAAGACCCGCGGAGAGGAATTGAGCGGCGCCGATCAATTCCCTGCGCTGACGGCCGCAGGGAATATCAAAGCGCAGATCGTGAGCTCGCACTCATTTTCCATCGCGCCGATCCCGCTGGTGCAAGCGGTCGCTTTTGCCGCCGCCAACAAACGGATCTGGATCACCAACGCCTATTGCACCCCAACGTCCGATCAAGTGGAACTGTTGACCAAGGCGGCCAGGCGCGGCGTCGATGTCCGGATTCTCGTCCCGGGGCAAAATAACGATCAACCGTTAACCAAGTCCGCTGGCCGCGGAGCGTATGGAAAATTGCTCGAAGGCGGGGTGAAGATTTTTGAATACGAGCCGACGATGATCCATATCAAATCCATCGTGGCTGACACGCAGTTTTCGATGATCGGGTCGTCAAACCTCGACGCGCGTTCGGCGGAAATTAACGAAGAACTGGATGTGGTAGTGTACGATCGCGACTTTGGGCGACACATGGAGGAAACCTTTAACCGCGATCTCAGCCAAAGCCGCGAGTACACCCTTGAGCAATTCCGGCGTCGCTCGCTCTGGGAGCGAACAGTGGAATGGCTGGCGTACCCCTTCCGCTCGCAATTGTAGTGGTAGCCACGACATCTTGTCTGTGGGGACAGCGGGCGTCTCACCTGCTGAATCTTCAGCAAGAGGCATGTCGCCTGCGGCGTCTGAAACACCGGACAAGATGTCCGGTGGCCCCACCGGCAAGATGCCTGCGCTACGACAGCCGCGTGATCTTTGGGAAACGGAAAGGCAAAAGCAACCTGCCACGCACAGCACGTACGGTCCGAGATGGACAGGCGGATTGCGGGCAAAATGCCGGATCTCTCCGGATGCGTCTTCTGTCATGTCGAGTGACGCCGAGACATCTGAAACTATTTGAAGATAAAGTTAGAGATTCCTCGGTCCGAGCCGGACTGGCGTTTTCGCTCGGAATGACAAAGACGCTCCCCTCGGCGCAAGTTGTCCTGGCGTCTGCAGGACGAACGCTCCCCCCATTTCCTCGTGGTACCAGGGAGCGCGATTTCAGCTTTCAGCCGGACACCGGGTCGGCTAATTTTCGCTGCCGTGAATTTACCTTTCGATCTCATCGCCTTGCGCGAAGAATATTTCACCAAGGGTTTGCGGCGCATTGATCTCGATCCCGATCCGATCAAGGAGTTCGGAATTTGGTTTACCGCGGCAGTGGAGGTTGGGATCAGTGAGTTGAATGCAATGGCGCTAGCAACAGTGGCGGAGAACGGCCAGCCGACCACGCGCATGGTTTTGCTGAAGGGCTACGACCACGACGGGTTTGTTTTCTACACGAATTATCTGAGCGAAAAGGGCCGGCACCTGGAAAAAAATCCGCGGGCGTCTTTGGTCATTCACTGGAAGGAACTGGAGCGACAAATCCGGATCGACGGCATCGCCGAAAAAGTTTCGCGCGAAGAATCGGCCCGCTATTTCCATTCGCGCCCGCTCGGCAGCCAGCTCGGGGCGTGGGTTTCGCACCAGAGCGATGTGATCGACGCACGCCGAATATTGGAAGCGCGGCTCTCGGAATTAGAAGAGCGATTTGCTGGCCAGGAAATTCCCTGTCCACCCTACTGGGGTGGTTATCGGGTGAAACCGGAGCGAATCGAATTCTGGCAGGGCCGTCCCAACCGCCTGCATGATCGCTTTCGCTATACGCGCCAAGGCGAATCGTGGCGGATCGAGCGGCTGGCGCCGTAAACGCCGTTCGCTTCCGATCCGCTGATAGGTGTAGCAACGGCTCTGTGAGCCGTGCGCACGCGTCTCATAGAGACGCGGCTACAACCTGCGCGCAGTGTGGTACCTACGTCCTGACTGCGCTGTCGTCGCACTCGGCCCTCAGTCCTCAGCCGCGCTTTGGTTTGTAACCTTCCAGCGCGAGTTGCCAGTCCAGCGCCGAGGAGGGCGCGACCGTCGCTTCGTGGTTATTGACCGGTGCGATGTTGATAAATCCCACCGATTCCATGCATATTTGCAACGTCGATTCGTCGAAGACTCGATTGTGCAGGACCTCCTCCTTTTTTTGGTCGCCGAGATCGTCGACTTTCACTCCCGTGGTGATGGCGATGATTCCTTCGTCGGGCCCTAACTCCAAGGCGGGAAAACGTTTTCGTTCCAACCACATTCAATTTGCGCCGCGACAGTCCGGCACTGTTATGGTGATGCGGCCCCCCGGTTTTCAACACCTCAAACCAACGCCCAAAACTCGCTTTGACGTCGTCTGCATGCTCAGCCAGGTGTCCGGCGTAAATCTCATCCGCGCAGTTGGCTTCGAAGCTCGGCAGAGTGGAAATGTCTTCGTAACGCGATCGGCCCGCACCTCGCGATTGCGGTCGATATTGACATAACGTTCCTGGTAGAAAATCCAGCAATCGAGGTTAAGTTTCACCTTGCCAGGATAAGACGCGTAAGGTTTCCAGCAATCGGGCTGGCCGCGCGAACTGGCCACGAAAAACGAAATCTCATTGTATGATCAATCCAACTGGCGACGAATTTAATGAGGAGGTTCCCACTAGCGCATCGGCCGACGTGGGTGCTTTCCAGACAAGCAACCGTGGTATGTCCCGCACCGCGAGCAACGCGTGGGAACAAACCAAGGAGAAAGCGGGCGCGGCGCGAGATCGCACCGAGGTTTTTGTGCGCAACAATCCGATTCCGATCCTGCTTAGCGCGCTCGGCATTGGCATCGCGATCGGACTGGCGATTCGCTACGCCTCGAGCACGGCCGAAAGGAAGATCGAGCCGGCGGAAAAAATAGGCGACGGCGCACTGGGTCTCCTCTCGCTGCCGTTTCTGTGGCCGGTGCTGAAATCGGTCAAAGCCAAGGCCGAAGATTCGGCAGATGCGCTCAAGGAAGGCGTTGATCGCTTGAAGAACGTGAAGGTTTCACATTATACGAAACCCATCCGCAAACGCTGGAAGGCCTGGACGAAATAATTTTCTTCTGTAGCGGCGGTCTATGACCGCCGAGTCTTTCCGTCATCCCGAGCGTGGTCGAGGGATCCCACAGCGAAAGCTTTAAGATAACATCGTCGGGTTCCCTAGATTTCGCGGCTGCGGGCCTCGATTGAGCGCGATGTCGGGTTGAACTGGACCGCTTTCTTGCGGAAACTGGTCGCCCGATCATGGCGACTAGTTCCTCAACGCGTCCCTCCTGGCAGCGCGGCCCGGTCTTCAAATTTTTCGCGTCGCTCAAGCTGGCGGTCGTTTTGCTCGCAGTCCTGATCATTGCCGCCATTGCCGGCACGATTTGGGAATCCAGCTTCGACGCCAAAGTCGCGCGCGCTTACGTTTATCGCGCGCCCTGGTTCGATCTCTGGCTCATCTTACTTGGCGCTAATCTCACCGTCTCCGCTCTCTCGCGCTGGCCGTGGCGGAAACATCACGTTGCCTTTCTCGTTACTCATCTTGGCATCATTACCCTCCTGACCGGCTCGCTCATTGGTCGCATTTTTGGAATCGAAGGGACGATCACCTTGTTCAAAGGCGATCCGCCGAGCAATCGTCTCCTCATCGATGAACATCAACTGCGTGTTCATGATTCCGATGGGGTGTTGAAAGGTTATCCTGCGGAATTTTTGCATCGCCCGCCAACACTGAAGCATCCGCGAGATTTGGGAAAACTGGCCAGCGGTGCGCGGCTGAGCGTGATTGATTATGCCGAGGCAATTGATGCCAAACTGAAGCCGCGGCCGTTGGATTCGGGCGGAACGCCCGCGCTCCATTTCACGATCAAAACTGCGATGATGGGGCAACAACTGGAAAGTTGGTTGCTCGCCGATGACGCCCAAAATGGAAAATTCGCCATGGGCCTGGCCAACATCGAATTGAAACGGGGGAAGGCCGAGATCGTTAAACCTGGTCATCCCGGGCAGAGCGACGCGACGTCGGGGGACCCCGGGGAAAATACCTCACAGCTTACGCAACGGGATCCCTCGACTTCGCTCGGAATGACCGATTTGGAAGAATCCATCTTCGTCTTTGCCAAAATGCCTGAGCAGATCAGTCACGTCGCCAAAGGCGGCGGGACCGGAGCAAAAATTTCGTTCTCACCGCCGCAAGATGGCGACAAAGGTCAGCTCACCATTTCACTCGCGGGAAAAGCGCAAACTCTCGATGTCGCGCAAAATCTCAAAAGGGAGGTCGAGATTGCGGGAACGCCATTCACTGTGCGAATTGAAAACTATTGGGCCGATCTCCGGATGCAGGATGGAAAACCGGTCTCGCTCAGCGATGCGCCGAATAATCCTGCGGTCGTCGTCACCATTCGCGGCCGCGGAGTTCCAATTGCAACGGCGGCGCCAAATACGCATGGAAACAGGCAGGCCGTTTCAACCAATGGCGGGCCTTCAACCATTCCGAACATTGCTCCGGCAATGAACGAAGCGAACTCGGCGGAAAATCAGCTCACGCTTTTCGTTGCTGACGACGGCTCGATTTCCTATGAGTTGGATTCGCGAAAACTCGGCCATTCCTCGGGCTCGCTGGAATTAAATAAACCGCTCGTCACTGGCTGGGCCGACTGGCAACTGGTGGTCGATGGCATTTTGCCACACGCCGAGCAATGGATGGATTTCACGCCCGCGAAAGGTGATAGCGCAAATCAATTGCCCGACGGCGTCCGCGTTCGAGTGGAACAAAATGGCGAAACTTTCGAGCAATGGATTTCTGCGGGTTGGCAAATCACCGTTCCGACGTCCCCAAATCCAATTGGCATTTCCTACGGTTGGCGCTCAACGCCGTTGCCAATCGCGCTCGAGCTGATGGAGTTCGAGGTCGCGCGCAATGAAGGCAACGATGCGCCCGCTGGATTCAAGAGCACACTCCGGGTCTCGACCGCCGAGGGCGATAGCGCCACGGGCCAATGCTGGATGAATCATCCCTTCAGTTTTCCGGGCAGTTGGTGGCGAACCTGGAGCGGCCAAACCTTCAAGATGTCACAGGCGTCGTGGAATCCGGAGAATCTCGGGCAAAGCACAATTCAAATTTTGCGCGACCCCGGCTGGCTCCTGAAGTGGATCGGTTCGCTCCTGATTGTGACCGGCGTGTTCCTGTTGTTTTATGTGAAAAAATTTCGGCGGCAGTACGCTACCGCGAAAACCAAACGGACTGTTTCGCCTTCTCCGGCTCCGGAAGAGCGTGAAGTTGCGGTCTCCTAGCGACGACGTTTGGAGGAACGGGCTTTGTCCCGTCCCGCCTTAAATTGGACGACGCCGAGGTCGTCCCTCATCGCGAATTAGGCATCAGCCCGTGCCACGCCGATGCACGCTAAAGAATCTTGCGCTAAACTCATTGCCGCTAATGAAACGATGTTTGTTCTTATTGACGCTCTTTTGCGCCGGCTGTGGATCACATCAACCGCCGGCTTGGGATGCTGCAGCAGTAAGACCGAACCATCCGTGGGGTTATTATAGCGGGCAGGTCGAAGCGCGCTGGGAAAACGATGGCCGGAACATGACACTCCTGAGCGAACTGCGTTACATCGACCCCGATGGCGTTGTCTGGATCGCGCCGGCGGGCTCGGTTGTCGATGGCGCCTCAATCCCGCGCGCGCTCTGGTCATTGATGGGCGGGCCCTTCGAAGGAAAATATCGCAACGGCTCCGTCCTGCACGATGTCGCTTATGACCAAAAGACGCGGCCCTGGCAAGAAGCCGATCGCATGTTCTACAACGCGATGCGTTGCAGCGGAGTGAGCCCGACTGAGGCGAAGACAATGTATTACGCGTTATATCGCCACGGCAGGCACTGGAAATACCTGCGCGGGGTTGCCATCGCGAGCGAGCGCGACGAGCAAACTGTCCCCCGCGCATTACCAGTGAGCGAAGCGGAGATCGAGGAAACCAGAAGCTGGATCGAGAACGCGAATCCATCGCTGTCCCAAATCGAAGCGAGAGCTGCCGCCGCGCCATCGCAATAGCCCCTTGAATCGGCAATGAAATCGCGTCAAGCCGCCGTCATTTTCATCTTCATCACCGTCGTTCTCGACATGCTTGCGATTGGTCTGATCGCACCGGTGCTGCCGAAATTGGTGCTGAGTTTCTTAAACAACGACATGAGACGCGCCGCTAACTGGAACGGCATTTTCCTGACGGTTTTCGCGGCGATGCAGTTTTTCTTCTCGCCTGTGATCGGCGTTTTGTCCGACCGGATCGGTCGGCGCCCGGTCCTCCTCCTCTCGAGCCTTGGACTCGGTCTCGATTACGTCGTGATGGCGCTTGCGCCTACCATTGGCTGGCTTTTTCTCGGCCGCATCATTTCCGGAATCACCGCTTCGAGTATTCCCACCGCGATGGCCTACATCGCCGATGTAACCCCGCGGGAAAAACGCGCCGGAGCTTTCGGATTGATCGGCGCTGCCTTTGGCATCGGGTTCACCTTCGGGCCAGTCGTCGGCGGATTGGTCGGCAACACTAACCCGCGCATGGCATTCTGGGTCGCCTCCGCTTTCAGCCTCGCGAACTGGCTCTACGGGTTTTTCTTCGTCCCGGAATCTTTACCCAAAGATAAACGCAAAGAATTCTCCTGGCGTCGGGGCAATCCGGTCGGCTCCCTCGTTTTGTTGCGCTCCCATCCGGACTTGTGGAAACTGGCGACGATTCAGTTTCTCGCCTACGTCTCGCACGAAATTTTCGCGATCTGGGCACTCTACGCAATGTACCGCTTTGCCTGGGGTCCGCGGAGCATTGGTAATTCACTTTTCGTTGTCGGTGTCTGCACGGCAGTGATTTCTGCTGGTCTGACCGGACGAATCGTCGCCTGGCTCGGCGAGCGTCGAACCCTTTACATCGGCCAGTTTTTCGGCGCGGTTGGAATGTTGATCGCGGGACTCGCGCGCAGTGGCGCGATGTACATGGCGTCAATTCCTGTGATTTCGATGTGGAATATTTCCTTTCCAGCCGCGCAAGGAATCATGACGCACCATGTGAGCGAACAAGAACAAGGCGAATTGCAGGGCGCGATCAGCAGCTTGCGCTCCATCGCTTTCGTCATCGGCCCATTTTTGTTTTCGTGGACCTTCGCCTGGTTTATCGACCCGAGGCATTCCTTCCACGTCCCCGCCGCGGGATATTATTTGGCAGCCGCACTTCTTCTCACCGCAATGCTAATGGCAACGGGGATCAGACAACCGGATTTTTCTGCCGCAAAATCTTCGCCTCCAGATTGCGTTCCTGATGTCGTGCCGCCCGAAGGTGTCACTTCCGGAAATGTCGCGCCGCTCCCCGATGCCTTGAGGCGGGACGACGTCTAACGGGCATCTGTCTAGCATCCGCTGCGGATGATTCCGCCTCTCTCTTTTCTAAAGGGAGAGGATCCAGTTGAGGAATCTTCCATTAACACCGGCCTTTAGGCCGGTGGTTGTCCGCTTGAAATGGAAACGAGCCGTTTTAACGGCTTAACGAGGCCGAGATGCATTCAGCGCTGCGGCTTGCGTCGTCACCATGAAAAAGCCGTTGAAACGGCTTAAGTGCGCTGAGTCGGGATCTACACCGGCCTGAAGGCCGATGTTAATGAGAAAAGAGCTGGCGCCCGATGCCAGAGGCGCGCTCGCGGCGACCGACGCTACACACATCTTAACGCGTCAGTCTTTCGAAACCGAGCGCGAGCAAATTCTGCAAAGACCAATTGTCGTCGACTTGCACCCATCGTCCGCCGCCCTGCGGTTGCGTCGTGGCATTCAATACCGCAGTGGCGTGACCGCTGCGTTTAACCAGAAAGATTTGCGCGTTCGGCTCGAGTTTGTAACCGGCGTATGGAAAATTCGGATGTAACGCGGCAATCGGGATCGGCACGTGATGGCGCGTGCGCGCGACAAAATTCATTTCGGGCGGCGTCGAAACGCAGACCCGGGAAAACAAAATCGAATGTCTCGTCGCGCCGGGGCTCGCGATCGCCGGCGTAGGGATAATTGCTGAATGTTACGCGCGCGATCATCTCGTTAGTAGAATGGTCGCGTTCGATCTGATGAGAAATCGCGTCGCCATAAGCGAACGTGTACGCCTTATTCGGGCTAACGATTTCGACGCTTTGTCCGCACGCGCTCGCGATTGCGAACCCAAACGAAGCCAGACTGATCACGAACTTCATCCACCTGATTTTCGCACGAATTCATTTTCACCGAAATCGTCACTCAAATGCGATGACATGGTGATGGCGAGACCAATTGGGCTCGCGAGTCATTAAGGCCAGCATTTTGGACTGCGCCGGCAAAGCGAAGCGGCGACGGCCTTTTTCCCATCGTCGATGTGAACCTCGAGCGTACAGAGCACGCCAACTGATTCGCGATGCAAGCAAAGCGGTGTGGCGCTGCGCTTCCCACCGCACTCCAAAATGCCGCCTACATCAGGCGGCGGCGAATGCGTGAGTCCACCGACTGAAGCATTTCCAAGACCCGGCCGGTCCGGCGGTCATAGACCGCGCTACAGAAGCTCAACACACGATTGTCAGTCTTGCCGTTCTTTGGCGTGTTTAGCGGATAAACGTCTTATCGCGCCGTTGCTCGCGTCCGCGTTGATTCGCATCATACCCGTGTTAACATCGACATCGTGATCACGGCGTTGTCGCGCTGCTTTGCCTTGATCGTTGCTTTGTCGATTTTTGCAGTGACTCTGCCAGTCCGCGCTGAAGTGACACAGCCGCGGCAGCATCGGATGAGCTGCTGCGCACATATGGCGGGCGAGCGTGGCCATTGCGGGGGCAGCGAACCAGTCAAATCGCAGGACCGCCAATGCTGCCCCGGCTGCACCGCTGGCCTTTCGTTGTTTTTAACCTCAACCGCGGCTTTTATTTTTTCACCAAAAGGCGGCGAAAGATTTATCGACGAAATCGCCACCTCATCATCACGGTCCGACCGTCCTCCTGTACCACCGCCGCGCACCTGATTGCTTGTTCGCGTCGGCTCGCTCACGCGTGAGCGAGAGCAATTCAATTCAACAGGAGGGACTTAATGAAGTACCTTTTGATGATTATTACCACCCTGGCCATGATCGGCACAGCGACCGCGACCTCGCGGAGCGCTGATTGCTGTGGTGGCGGCAGGTGCTGCTCCGGCGGCCACTGCTGCGCAAGATAAGCGCGGGGAAAGTTACCGGAAGCCTCCGCCGGAGAAAAACCGGCGGAGGTATTCCGCATCGCCAGCGATGCTCAAATCTTTCTTAACTTTTATTTTAATCGCGATGATCACATCCGAGCTAGTGGCGCAGACTCCGAAACCGGAAGCCACGCAATACACCTGCGTCATGCATCCCAAAGTTGTGCAAGATCATCCGGGTAAATGTCCCACATGCGGGATAGAATTGGTGCCGGCGAAGACAAATAACAAACATCCAACATCGAACACCGAACATCCAACCCCCAAGTCGGAGGCGGTTAAACGAAACGCCCAACACGATATGGAGGGACGAGCTCCGTCTCGTCCAACGCAAGAGACGACGCCGAGGCCGTCGCCCCATTATGATCACACAATGCATGAAATGAAAATGCATTCATCGGTGAATTTGACCGACCCGATGACGCGGGAAGGCTCAGGCACAAGTTGGCTGCCCGATTCGTCGCCGATGTACGGACGCATATTCATGCTCGGCCAGGACACGCTGATGCTCCACGGCGCGGCCTTTCCGCGCTACACTAATGTCAGCACCCGCCGCGGCGACGACCGCATCGACGCGCCGAATTGGCTGATGGGAATGCTCACGCATCCTCTGGGCGATAGCGTGCAGCTAGGCGTGCGCCTGATGATGAGTCTCGATCCGTTGACCGAAGGCGGCCGCGGTTATCCATTGCTTTTTCAATCGGGCGAATCCTGGCACGATCAACCGCTGCACGACCGGCAACATCCGCACGATCTGTTCAGCGAATTATCGTTGACCTATTCGCAAAAATTTACATCCGGTCTTTCGGGCTACATCTATTTCGGTTATCCCGGAGAACCCGCCCTCGGGCCACCCACATTCATGCATCGCATTTCGGCAATGGATGATCCCGACGCACCACTTGGCCATCACTGGCAGGATTCGTCGCACGTCACCTTTGGTGTTGCCACTGCCGGGCTAGTCTGGCGCACCGTGAAAATCGAGGGCAGCGTTTTTACCGGACGCGAGCCGGATGAAGACCGCTACGATTTTGATCGGCCGCGATTCGATTCCGCCAGCGGACGCATTTCCTGGAATCCAACGCCGGATCTTGCCCTGCAATTCTCGCACGGCTACTTGAAGAGCCCGGAAGCGATCGAACCCATGGTAAACCGCCACCGTACCACCGCTTCGATCATATATAATAAGGCGCTGGGCCACGACGCGAATTGGGCCACGACTTTCGTGTGGGGACAGAACGACGATACACACGAAGGCAAAACGCAATCCTTCCTCCTCGAATCCGATCTTCAGCACGGACGTGACACCTTTTATACCCGGCTCGAGCGAGTGGAAAAATCGGGACACGAGCTCGTACTTAGCGGCAGCGACCTGGAAAAAATCTTCCCGATCTACGCTGCGTCATTTGGCTACGTGCATGATTTCACGCACGGCGATGGCATTGACATCGGACTCGGCGGACAGTTCACGATCGATGAACGACCGGGCGAATTGGATCGGTATTACGGCAACGAAATTGGCTACGGTTTTCAGGTGTTTCTCCGAATCCGTCCCTCTCGTCACGCCCATGGGGAAATGATGGAAACGATGAAATAGTTTCGCGAACGCGGTTCGGATAGCGTTTCAATTTGGCGATGATGCCGCGCTGGCTTTACCTCTGGCCGCTCCATTTTGTTGAGATCGGCTACATTATTTTCGGCGCGATTTTTTTGCTCGCTCGCGAGCGCTCTCATGGCAAAACGAAAAAGGCCGATCGTATTTCCATCGTCGCGATTTTCATTCAAGCGCTCGCCTTCGCCATTGCCTGGACAATCGCCCGCAAACATTTCACGCCATTTTTGCCGATGGTCGATTGGCGCGCGCAATATCTCGTCGCCACCCTGATCGTCGTACTCGTGATCGCATCCCTCATTTTCGTGATGGCGGCGGTGCGAACGCTGGGCCAGCAATGGAGTTTGCAGGCGCGCGTGCTCGAACACCATGAGCTCGTCCAGCGCGGTCCTTACCGAATCGTCCGCCATCCAATTTACACCGGCATGTTCGGCATGCTCGTTGCCGCCAGCCTCGCTCACGGACACTGGGTCGGTCTTCTGATCGCGTCGTTAGTTTACTATTTCGGCACCATCATCCGCATCCGCAGCGAAGAAAAACTTTTGCGTGAACAATTCGGCAGGGCCTACGAAGAGTACACGCGCGAAGTGCCGGCCTTCATTCCGCTTGGAGGGACACGCGCTGTCGTGTCCCAAAAATCCTAGCTTAAGCGTCGATCTGTTGCTGACTTCGCGGCTCGATGGAGTCTCGCCCTACCGTTACGTCTTCGCGAAAATCTTCCTGGCAGGGCGACGCTCTGCGGAGCCGCGATCAAGACGACATTTATCAATCTGCATCCGCCTTCGCCCCGACAGATTTTCGGTCCTATGGAATTATGCCCTACCCGGTCGGGGCTTGGTTTGTCATTGGTGCTTGAGAGGATTCCTTGGGATTTGGGTTTTGGATCTTGGGATTTCCTTTCCGGGCAGCGCGTGCGCTGCCCGGAAAGGTCTCCCACTTGTCAGCCGCCCGATGCGTGCGCAAAGTAGTTGCTCCTCATGCCGCGCCTGCCGAAGCAGAATTATCACGACATCGAGCGCATTATCGAGATGGATTTCCTGCGCGCGACCGAAGCCGCCGCGCTCAATTCGCTGAAATGGCTTGGCCGCGGCGACAAGGAGGCGGCTGATGCCGCCGCCAGCGACGCCATTCGCGGCATGTTCGATCTCATGAACATCTGCGGCGAAGTCGTCATCGGCGAAGGAATCAAGGACAACGCACCCGGAATTTTCAAAGGCGAACACCTTGGCACCTGGCTACCGGGAACCCCGCAGTTCGATATCGCAATTGATCCGATCGATGGCACGACCAATATCTCCAAAGGCGCTCCCAACTCGATCAGTTGTATCGCGGCCGCGAGCCCGGAAGAAGGCGTCAAAGTTGCGCTCCGCGATGTGCCGTCATTTTACATGACAAAACTTTCCTATGGCCCTCGCGTGATCCAATACATGCAACGCCGGGGCGATAATTTGAAACTGGAGGCGCCCATTCCCGAAACGCTGGCCATTGTGGCGCGCGCGGTGGACAAACGTGTGCAGGACATCGTCGTCATGATGCTCGACCGCCCGCGGCACAAGGAAATGGTCGATGAAATCCGCGGTGCGGGCGCGTCCCTTCGCATGATCGGGGACGGCGATATCGCGGCGGCAATGGCGCCCGCCATTCCCGACAGCGGCGTCGATCTTTACATGGGAATCGGCGGCTCGCCCGAAGCGGTGCTGGCGGCGGCGGGAATCAAATGTCTCGGCGGCGATATGCAATGCAAAATGTGGTCGCGCGATGAGAAAGAACGAAAAAAATTGGTCGAAGAAGGCTACGAAAAAGAACTCGATCGAATTTATTCTGCCGACGATCTGGCCAACGGAAAAAACATTGTCTTTTGTGCCACTGGCATTAGCGATAGCGCGCTTTTGCGTGGCGTCCGGTCCCAGGGCGCAACCGCCATCACCCATTCGATTTTGATGCGTGCGAAAAGCCGTACCGTCCGTTTCATCCGCGCCAGCCACGATCTTTCGCAAAAAACCATCCGCCTTCGCACCACCAATCGCGAAGCCCGTATCTGATGCTCATGCCTGTGTCCGATCCGATTCACGATTCTCGATTGACGATTCACAACTCCGGTCACTCGCTGCTCTTTGTTCCTTGCTCTTTGCTTTTTCCTTTGTTGAGATAAAGAAAATCTGTCGCTTATGAGAAAAAACGTATCTAAAACCGAACTTTCACCCGACAACGGCTGCGTCATCGACACGAAATGGAAACTGGGCTCGCTTAGTTATCACGCGTCCGCGGCCGGAAAAGACCAAGCCAAACCGATCGACCGATCTGATTCGGCTGCCTGAGATCGTCGTTTACGATCACATCGGCTTCAAAGGTGCCTATGCCCGTACCAACCTGAGCTTCCATTATCTGGGCGATTTTTGGAACGACCGCATCAGTTGCCTCATTGTTGTCAGCGGCATTTGGCGTTTTTATCGCGACGAATATTACAAGGGCGATTACTGGGATCTGGGTCCGGGTTTTTACGAGAGCTTCTTCACCGCAGCCGGCCCCGACGACGTTGTCAGCTCCTTCCAAGCCATCGCCCTAACGTAAGGTCGATTGGTGCGCGAGAGCCGCGTTTACCGGGTCGCGGCGCAATAATGACATAGCTTGAGCGGTTATGCGAAAAAATGTTCGCATTTAATTGCGAACCATCGTCTGTATCTCGTTAGGCCCATGTACCGAAGCTCGATTATCGCCTTTTTTTGCGGTGCCGCGTTCCGCGTCATCGTAGCTGCTGTAAACAGCGACTACATTACTCCCCCCTTCACGTTCTCACCCGATCACCGATATGGCGTCATGATTCCCGTTTTCCACATCGAAGCAGCGCAGGAACCTGACGAGCGTTTGAATCGGGTAGTGGAGCTCCGCACTGGCAACGTCGTTGCCGTTATTCACGCCGAGTCAGGTTATGACCGCGCCTTGAATTTCCGCAAGACGGCTCCTCCACATTGGTCGTCCGATTCATCTGTTTTGCTCTGGCAGGTATACGGTAAGTGGTTCCCGGATGCCCTTGTCCTTCTTAAGCTAGAGGGAGGTAAAGAGAAGTGGCAACTCGATTTACTGAAAACAGCCCAGCAAGCAATTCTCGCTCGCACAAAAGAGGCTGTTCCGGAAAAATACGCAGCCGCGAAGGAAGCGAACGCTGGGAATGGATCGGCTTACCCCGATGGTTTTACCATAGATGTCACAACCGACGAGCACAAGATCGCATTTCCGTTCCATGTTCTCGTCGACCTCACAGCGAATCCGAAGCAAATTGAAGACTTTTCGGCTAACTTGGAATCGCACTTAGATGGGGTTGTCAGTGAAGATGGTAGGTTTACCGTTAAAGACTTCAAGCTCGGATCCAGATTCCATTGAGGCACTATTTGCACTTTTTCGAGCTCACGCTGAGGCGCGTCTAAGCAGGGGAAGAAAAGTCCGCGATGGCGAGACATCATCGCCAACACGCGGAACGCGCATGCTCCCCAATCGAACTAAGGAAAGGCAGCTCTGCGGTTGGTTTTTTCACCGCTGAATTTGATATTTCTAACGTGGTCCAAGCTAATGGGTCGCTGATGTACTGGGACACCGACATGAGCAGGGTCGAACGCGGCAAATGGACGGTATCGGCTTGGAGGGACGTGCTTCCGCACGTCCGGGACGAGAGGAATCTCGTCCCTCCGCAGAAGTCATCCATCGCCAATGAGCGCGGGTTAGAAATCGATTAACCCAGCTTTGTGAATTCCACGATCACGGCCGAACAATTCGAAATGCTTCTGCCGCTTGCCTGTGAGTGGGCTGCCGCGCAGGAACAGCGCATCCTCGCAACAGGCGAGGCACTGTCGGACACGCTGCTCACCGATGCGCGTCTTGTGGGTGTCGCAATCCCTGAAAGGGTCCGCCTGCTCTACGTGCCCGAGATTCCCATCCCCGACGATCCGGCGCTATGCGCTGCAGTCGAAGAAACGCAATTTCTTTCGCCGCTCACCCGCGGTCTGACCCTGTGCTATGGCATATTCATCCGTTCCGACCACAGATCCGACCGAACGATGGTTATCCACGAACTAGGTCACACCGCGCAGTATGAACGTCTTGGCGGGTTCGAGCCTTTTCTTCGGCGTTATCTTTTTGAGTGTCTTACTATCGGCTACCCTGAAGCACCATTGGAGCAGGAGGTCATTGCTCTCACCGAGCGGATATGTGGTTCACAACAACAGGTCTGACCGGCGATCGACTATATGCCTTTAGGCTCCGATGGTTACGATTGTTTTCGAGAGCTGATTCAGGAGTTACGGCGGGAGCACTTTGACGAGGTAGCCGGAAGGGTCGATTCCATGTTGAATCACGTCGCGTGGACGACCAGTTCGGAACTCGTCGGCGAGCTTGGCGCAGCTATCCGCGACTTTGAGCGCGCTCAATCCGTAGTTTCTCCTTCGTTGCGGTCGGCTCTCGAACAATGTGCGCGGATCGTGGTTCGGGTTTGGCCAGATTTCCCGAACTGAGTTTCTCGGTATGAAAATTGGGATGTCCTGATGGTGATCATCCCGGTCCGACGCGGCTCGACGGAGTCCTACTGAGAATAGTCAACATTCCAGTGTCGCGCATGGAACGGTCGAAGGTTAACTCGGTTTTGGTGAGACTGGACTTTAACTTGTGCGTGAGGCAAAGGCGCAAACTTCCTCGGCGCAGGCCCAGGACAGGGTGAAGCCGGCGCCGCCGTGCCCGTAATTGTGAATGAGGGTGCGGCCGTCGGACAATCTTTCGCGCTCAAGGCGCACCCCGGATTTTCGAAAGGGACGCAACCCAACCTTCACGACGATCACGGGCGGCGCTTCGATGCCGAGAATGCGGCTGCACTCGGAAACAATCGCGGTTGAATCGGCGGCCGAGGGCGCGCGATTTTCGCTGATCGAATTGGTGCCGCCGAAAACGCAATCGTGCGTGCGCGGAATGGCGTATATCAATGGGGCATCGTCGCAGACAATCGCCTGCGCCAGATCGAGCTTCGGCACAATCACGACCTGACCGCGGTGGGGTTCCAATTCCGAATCGTGAGCCAGTTCGCGTGCGCCGATGCCGGCGCAATTGACGATCACATCAAAATCGCGCGGAATTTCCTCCACCTTATTAATATGAGCCGACTCAATTGTGCCGCCGGCGTTGTGGAACCGGTTGGCCAGGTAATCGAGGTAGATCGTGGTGTCGATCAGCGGGACGTTGAGGGCGTAGCCGTTGGAAAAAATGGAGGGGAAAGCGGGAATTCTTAGAGATCCCTCGACTTCGCTCGGGACGACAGAAATGGGACGGGCTCCCAAATGTTTAGCCCAATCGGGAATTGGGATCTGGCCGACGCGGGTGAATTGCCAGATTTCGAGCATCGAGACGCCGCTTCGCGAATCGTGCGCGAGCTCGCGCAGTCGTTCATAAGTGATTAGCGACCAGGGAATGACTTTGTCGGCTGGCTCGGCGTCATACGGAAACCAAACTGCCGCGGCCGCGCCCGAAGTTGTTTTTTGGCCGGTTTCGTCCGCGAAAATTGTCACGTCCCATTTGCGTTCCGCGAAAACAACGCCGCAGGTCAGCCCAGAAACACCGGCACCGATGACGGCTGCACGATTTCGCATGCGATCAGGTATCCATCACCAAAACGGCCGCCCCGGTGAGCCGGCCGGCGCGCAATTGCGTCAGAGCTTCGTTTGCCTCTGCCAGCGGAAATGTTTCTGTTTCAGTCCGTATTGGGACACGCGGCGCAATTTTCAAAAACTTCACCCCATCGCCCCGAGTCAGATTCGCGACCGAACAAATCGCGCGTTCGCCCCATAGATCACGATAGGGAAAGCCCGGGATGTCGCTCATGTGAATTCCAGCGGAAACTACGACACCACCTCTATCGAGATGACGCAATGCGATCGGCATGAGTGCGCCGACAGGTGCGAAGATGATGGCGGCATCCAATTTTTCGGGCGGCGCCTCGTCAGATCCGCCAGCCCAGGTAGCACCGAGACGTTGCGCAAATTTCTGGGTCTCGGAATCGCCGGCGCGGGTGAAGGCGAAAACTTCACGTCCTTCAAAAACTGCGACCTGCGCGATGATATGGGCAGCGGCGCCGAACCCGTAAAGGCCGAGCCTTTGCGGATCGCCACATTTGCGCAAAGCGCGAAACCCGATCAAGCCCGCACATAACAACGGCGCGGCCGCGACATTGTCGAACTGCTTGGGAAGATGAAAACAAAAGCGGGCGTCGGCGACGGCGAATTCCGCGTAACCTCCGTCTCTGGTATAACCGGTAAAACGCGCGCGCCGGCAAAGATTTTCGCGATCGGACCGGCAAAATTTGCATCGGCCGCAGGTCCAGCCCAACCACGGAATGCCGACTCGATCGCCCGCGCGAAATGTTTTCACCGCGCGGCCAATCTTCTCGACCCGGCCGACAATTTCGTGACCGGGAATTAGCGGCAATTTTGGTTCGGGCAATTCGCCGTCGACGATATGGAGATCAGTCCGGCAAACGGCGCAGGCGGAAACGCGAACCAGCAATTGTCCGGCGTTCGGTCGCGGGCAGGCAACATCGCGCAATTGCAGCAGTTTCTTCGCCGCATCCAGGACCATCGCGCGCATCAGCGGAATTATGTCCAGGAAGAGCAGGAACGCAGGAGTTTATTCGCGATCCGGGCTCGGCGGTGATAGACCGCTGCTACAGCAAACGCGGAGGTTTAACCGACGGAAAGCTTGCGCGGAAATGAAATCGCTGGTGTAAAGTTGGGCGATGGTTTCGATTAATAACGATGCCCTGACCGAAAAAATCCTCGCCGGCGAACGGATCACGGCGGAAGAGGCACTCTTATTATATGAATGGCCGCTGGAGGAGCTTGGCGCACTGGCCGATCAACGGCGACGACAGGCGAAGCGTTCGTCCTACAACGGCGACGGAAATGAAATCGTGACTTACATCGTTGATCGCAACATCAATTACACCAACGTCTGCAACGTTTATTGCAAGTTCTGCGCGTTTTATCGCACCGAGAAAGATGACGATCATTACGTCATCTCATTAGAACAGCTCGATCAAAAGCTGGACGAACTTTCCGCCGTCGGCGGTGTTCAAATCCTGATGCAAGGCGGACATCATCCGAGGCTCGGCTTTGAATGGTACATCAACTTGCTGCGGCACATCCGCGAGAAATATCCGCACATCAACATTCACGGATTTAGTCCACCAGAGTTCCAGCATTTCGCGGAAGTTTTTGGAATGCCGTTGCGTGAAGTGATCGCGAAATTCAAAGAAGCCGGCCTCGGCTCGATCCCGGGCGGCGGCGGTGAAATTCTGGTCGACCGCGTGCGCCAGAAGATTTCGCCACTCAAAATCAAGAGCGATGAGTGGCTCGAAGTGATGCAGGTTGCGCATGAACTGGGATTGAAATCGAGCGCGACGATGATGTTTGGTCACGTCGAAACGATTGCGGAACGGATCGAACATTTGCAGCGCATTCGCGAGCAGCAGGAGGCGAGCGGCGGGTTTACCGCCTTCATCTGCTGGACCTTTCAGCCGGAGAACACGGTGTTGAAAGTGAAGCAGAAGACGAGCGTGGCGGAATATTTGCGGACGCAGGCGCTGGCCCGGATTTTTTTGGACAATATCGAAAACATTCAAAGCTCGTGGGTGACGCAGGGACCGGCGATTGGGCAGGTGGCGCTGAAATTTGGGGCCAACGATTTCGGGAGCGTGATGATGGAAGAAAATGTGGTCAGCAGCGCGGGGACGACATTTCGCCTGGATGCGACGCAAATCGAATCCCTCATTCGCGAAGCCGGGTACGAGCCGCGCCGGCGCAACAATTGGTATGAATTACTCAACTAGACCAGGCGTTGTGACGCTTGCAACGAATTGCCGCTTGACGATAATCGCCTCTCTGTTGAACTAATACCCGCGCTCCCCTACCGCGGCCCGACGATGTCCCGAAATGTTTTATAACTCGCTACGCCGCCGTTGGGGACGGATTTCCTTTTCCGTCTTTTTCGCGGCCACAATCGCATTGATCGCACGGGCGCAATCGCCCCCCGACGCGGCGCGCCCGACTCCGCCCATCGTTCGATCGATCGATGTCCAGTACACTGGACCGGCCACGATCAGCCACTCGCGGATACTGGCTCAGATGCGAACCAAGGTTGGATTGCCTTACTCGGATACGGTGGCCGAGGAAGATATCCGCGCCATTTATAATACCGGGCAGGTCCAGAACGTCCGCATTTTCGGTCAACCGGAAGGCGATGGAGTGAAAGTAATCGTGGCGGTGCAGACGCGCACGATGCTGAATGAAATTCAAATCGATGGCGCGACGCGGATCAGCCCGAAAAAGCTGCGCAAGAACCTTGGAGTGAAATTAAACACCCCGCTGCGAGAAGAAGATTTGGAGAAGGGGCGGCAAAAGATCGCGGAAACCTATCAGGCGCACGGTTTCAACGATGTCGAGGTGACGTTTCGCGTCGAAGCGATTGATGCCATCCGCGGCACTTCCCGCGTGATTTACACGGTTAATGAAGGGATAAAAGGCTCGGTCAGCACGGTCCGCTTTGAAGGCAACACACACTTCTCCCAGGGGGTGTTGCGCAAGCAGATGAAGACGAGACAAAAAACGCTTTTTTCTTTTGTCGATAAATCGGGCCGCCTGGATGAAACGCAGCTGCAGGACGATCTCCAGAAGATCCGCGAGTTTTACCAAAATCATGGCTACATCGACGTGGCGGTGCGCGATGTTACCAAACAGCGAACGAGCAGTGGCGCCTTGCAAATCGTCATCGCAATTGATGAAGGCCCGCAATACCACGTCGGTAAGTTAACTTTCGTCGGCTACAAGGCGACGACCGAGCAAAAGTTACGCGCGGTGGTGAAGATGAAGGAGGGCTCGGTTTATTCGGCAAAGGCGATCAAAGATGACGCCAAGGCCCTGGCCGACGCCTATGGCAGCGGCGGCTACGTTGACCTGACGATTGTTCCGGAAACTTCGCAGGCCCACGATCGATTAATCGATATCACCTACAAAATCGATGAGGGCCAGCGCTCCTATGTCGAACGTATTAGCATCAGCGGAAATACCCGGACCAAGGACAAAGTGATCCGACGCGAAGTATTGATCGCGCCAGGCGACATTTTCAACACCGTGCGAGTAGAGACAAGCAAGAAGCGTCTGGAGAATCTTGGCTATTTTAGCAAGGTCGACACTTTTCCGGTTGATACCGAAGTGGAAGGACGCAAGTACCTCGACATTCAGGTCGAGGAAAAGCGGACCGGTTCGCTCAACTTCGGCGCCGGTTTCAGTACCGTCGATAGTCTCGTTGGATTCATCGAGCTAACGCAGGGAAATTTTGACATCACGAACTGGCCAAGCCTGACCGGAGGCGGGCAAAAGTTCCGTATCCGGCTGCAAGGTGGAACGGAGCGAAAAGACGTCGAGCTCGCGCTAACCGAGCCGTGGTTCATGGACCGGCCGATTTCCGTCGGTTTCAACGCCTTTTATCACGAGGCGGATTATCTGAGCTCCATTTACGACCAGCGGAATTACGGATTTTCGCTGGATGTTCGGAAAGCAATTATCCCCTACCTTTATGGCACGCTGAGCTATCGGTTGGAAAGTGTCGATGTTTTCAATGTTGTCGTTACTGCCAGCCCACAGCTTCTGGCCGAGACGGGCCCTTCCACCAAAAGTGTTGTTACTGCCAGCCTGGTGTGGGATCGTCGCGATAATCCGTTTCTTACACGCAATGGCGAGCGTATAAGTTATACCTGGTGGGTGGCGGGTCCCGGTGGGACCGAGCAGATTTATGGCTTCGATGTTGAGGCCTCCAAATATTGGCATCTGCCGTGGGATACCATTCTACTGGTCAACGCCGAAGTTGCCGGGGTCGATCGCTGGGGTGACCAAACTAAGATAGTAAAGATTTACGATCGCCTCTTCCTCGGCGGCTCCAACAATCTTCGCGGATTTGATTTTCGCGATGTCGGCCCCAAAGATCCTACCGGCGAGCCGCTCGGCGGACAAAGCATGGCCCGGGCAACCATTGAGTGGACCTTTCCCATTGTCGAAAAAGCGCGGGGCGCGCTTTTTTATGACACCGGTTTCGTCAACACCGACCCCTGGGACTACAATTTCAATAACGTCGCTTCCGACATCGGATTTGGTTTACGTCTGGACTTGCCGATTGGCCCACTTCGTGTTGACTACGGCATTCCGCTTCAGCAGGCCGGCAACCACGGTAGTGGGAAGTTTAACTTCAACGTCGGTTATCAATTTTGAACGGAAAATAACAACGGCGGTCTAACGCCACGCAAAACAATTAACCCTATCGTTTTATGAAGAAGCTCCTCTCCCTTGCTCTCACCTCCATGCTGGCGCTGCCGCTGGCTGCCTTTGGGCAGGGCACCCTCAAAATCGGGACCATTAATATGGACCGGGCGTTCAAGGAATATACCAAAACCAAGGAAGCCGAGAAGAAGATTAACGACGCCAAGGATGCAGCGAAAAAGGAATTCGACGATCGCACGGATGCTTACAAGAAGGCGCTCGAGGAGGTGAATAATCTCAACAAACAGCTCGAATCGCAGGCCTTGAGTGCAGACAAAAAGACTCAGCTGGCGAAGGATCGCGACGACAAGATTAACAATATCAAAAATATGGAGCGCGAGATTAACGAGTTTCGCCAAACCCGCGAAAATCAGTTGCGGGAACAGGCCTTACGAATGCGCGAGGGAATCGTAAAAGAAATTACCGAGATCGTGAACGACAAGGTTAAAACCATGAACCTGGACCTCGTCTTCGACAAATCGGGAATGAGCTTCAATGGTGTGCCCCTGGTGATGTACTCGCGCGATAACTACGATTTTACGAACGATGTTGTCACAGCCCTGAACAAGCCCGGCCGCGCCAGCACCCTTAACACGGAGATGCCTGCAACGTCGCCGGTCGCAACGACCGGGACGAGAGCGAACCCGCCGGCTGCTTCTGCCACCCCGAAAAAACCGTAGACTTACTTTGTCGCGCAAACGCACGCCTGCGTCAGCCGGCGTGCGTTTTGCTTTTTCGATGTCGCGTCTTTCCCCGTTTCCTCTGCCGCGATCGACGTGGTGCGCGGCACTCCTAACGAGTCTTGGAATCTTTGGTTCGCAGGAGACGAGAGCAGCGAGCAACTGGTCGTCTACTTTAACACGCGATCCGCGCGGTCCTTTCCCGGAGCTGCGGCCAGCGCGGGCCACCTATGCTTTTGGCTGGAGCGGAATCACCGCCGCCACATCCGAAGTTTATTTTCATCGTGGCGATCAGCAAACCTTCGTGCTGGAAGGGCAAGGGCGAACCGTAGGTCTGGCGCGCGTCCTTTGGAGATTCGATCTCAACTATCGCTCGGTGACAAACGCAGAGACCTTGCGTCCACTCGAAACTCATCAGATCGAAACCGCGCGCGGTAAGCGCGTCGAAACGAAGCTCAAGTTTTCTGATGAAGGAGTGAGTGGCAGCCGCCTTGAAAGCAATCACGCCACGCCCGCACTGAAGGATTTTACCATGGAAAATCTGTACGATCTCCACTCGGCCTTTCTCTATCTGCGCAGTCAGCCGTTACGCGATCGCAGCGTCTATCGTGTTGCAGTTTATCCCGCGAATTCCGCCTATGTCGCCACGCTGACTGTTGTCGGCCGCGAACACGTGCGGGTGCGCGCCGGAAACTACAATGCGATCAAGGTCGATCTAAAGTTGCAACGGGTGAATAAAAAGGACGAGCTCGAGCCCCACCGGAAATTTAAACGCGCCACCATCTGGCTTTCAGACGACAATGATCGGGTGCTCCTGCGAATCGAGGGCCAGATTTTCGTGGGTACCGTCACCGCCGAATTACAGTCGGTTCGCTTCGAAAACGGCTAGTGAATCCATTCGCCGCGCACCGGCGGTTCCTCCGAGGGAACAATACGCCGATGCGGTATTTCCATCGGAGGGCGGCCGCGCTGACCCGGCAGTAAGCCAAGTGCAGCCAGCGTATCCATGTCGAGCCGGCCATCGGGGGGGAGACCCAGACGCGACTGGAATGCGCGCAGCGAAAATTCCAAATTCGGTCTAAAGATGCCGTCGCTTTCACCTTTGTAAAATCCTCGCCGCCGCAGCAACGTTTGCGCACCGAAAATAACGCGCTGCTGCAATTCCGGCGGCGCCGTTTCGTAGGGTGTGTTCCTGAAAATACTCGCTGCCGACTCTGCTGGCGCTGGTTGCTCTCGATCAGCCTGAAGATCGCGCCGCGGCGGCGCTGGTGCGACTCTCTCCGTGCTATTTTCGGAATCCTCCAAATTCTGTGGTTGGGGCGTGGGCGTCGTCGCTGCCGTGGAAGAAGAGGAGTCCGCGTGTAATGCGCGCAGTGTCTCCTCATTTAACTCTCCGGTTACTTGCAAGCCGCTGCGAATTTGAAACCGCCGAATCGCGGCAATGGTGTCGGCGTTTTTGTCCCCGTCGATCTGGCCAAAATAATAACCTTGTGCCTTTAGCTCTTCCTGCGCCTGCTGGACGGTGCTGTCAGCCAGGGCCAGCTGCGCCAAGGCACCAGCCAAAATCGCCGTCGCAATTTTTCTTTTCATCCCTGCAGGCGGTTTGACGCCTCGTCTATTGTCTTATTCACGGACCTGCTCCGTCAACAGTGTCACCGGATGCCTTGACCGTGTCGCGATATTTCAAAATGCCATCGCTTATCGCCACCGCCAGTTGCTCGCGATAGTTCGCGTCCGCCAGTTTTCCAATCTCATTTTTGTTGGTAAGGAAACCGCCTTCCACCAGCACCGCCGGATGGCGCACATTTGCCAGCACATAAAACTGCTCAGCCTTCGTTCCACGATTAATTGCCTGCGTGTGCGCTACCAATTGCTCCTGAATAAATTGGGCCAGGCTTTGACTTTCCACGTTCGGCTGAACGTTACTGACCTTTTGCAGAAAAGGCAGCCAACTTGCGATCCCCGGAACGCCGGTGGTTCGTTGGGCTGCGAAATAGGTTTCGATTCCGCTGGCCTCTGGCCGCGGCCCATCATTAAAGTGAATGCTCACCACAATGGCATGGTCGGCGCGATTGATCAGCTTTGCCCGATCAGTTAACGAGACGTAGGAATCCCCGGTGCGCGTAAGCAATGTTGGGATGCCTTGACTACCCAGAAGGCGATCGACTCGCTCTGCGATATCAAATGTCAGATCTTTCTCCAAAACATTGCCCGCCATCGCTCCTGAATCCTGTCCGCCGTGGCCGGGATCAAGTATCACCAGCGCGAATGGCTCGGTCTTTTTATGATCCGGGAAAGAAGTGCGGGGCAATGACGGTTCCCGCGTCATCGTTAGGATCAGAAACGCCGACGCCATTAAGATGAGACCGAGCCATGCAATTAAATCACCAGCCGGCTCGGAGAGACGGAACCGGCCCATTCTATTTTGCGATCAACGGCGCCAGGTCACTCGCTTCCACCGCGCGATATCGCACTGCGCGATTCGTGTTGCGCTCCAGCACCGCCGCCGAAATTGTCCCGCGGCCAAGTCGCTCACTCCGTTGTCGCCGAATCTCATCATCGCCCGGCATCGCTTCATCTGTTCTTAATTGGCCGACTGTCCAGGCGTCGAGCGCGAGGTCGAGAGTTGCCGGAAGGTCCTTGGTGCTTTGAAATCGTTTGCTCAGAAATTCTGCCATCTCTTTGGCCGACTTTTTGGTCGCGGCCAGAACGGCAAAAGGCCTGTTGCCTCCGTCACTTGAGCGCAGATTAATGGCGCCGTCGTATTCCACTTCCAGAAAAAGATCCTCGGCCGGGGAGGTTCCGATTTCGACAAAAAGCAAACGGGCCAGGAAAGGCGCGCCGTAAATCTGCTCGAAGGCATTTTTCATTACTGGACTTAACGAGTAATAGGCGAGACGACGCAGGGAAACATCCGCGGCCGAGCGGGTAAATCCTTCGGTGCTGGCAAGCTCAATCGCGGCCATCCGCAGACGCTCGATGTCTCCCGGGTGCCCGATGGCGCCGAGCGCAATCCGATCGTAAATCTCAAAAAGTTTTTGCTGCCCAACCGTCAGCAGCAAGATCCCCTCGTCATAGCCAAGCGCGACCACTGGACTGCCGGTGGCCAGCTGCATCTCGATGTAATCGCGACGCGTGGCGATTGCTTCCACCCAACGATACGGCTCTTCGATCATGCGACGCGTTTCTGAAATAGTTCCGCGATCTTTTCTTCCGGCAGCGTGCGAATTCCATCAGCCGCCACGATCTTCATAATCGGAAAAATTTTCGCGTGCCGATCGATCACCGCCCGTGGCTGTATCCGCTTCCGACGCGGTATCGAGAGCGCGCAAGGCGACCACCACTGCTTCATCCTCGCTGATTTTCTGCAGCGGTTTCTTGCCCCAGGTATTTTCGTAATACAAAATCCCGCGCACCGCCGGCGAACCCGACCCGGTCGCCGCAAAATCGGTCGCTTCGAATTGCGCGCCCATGGCATCATAAAAATAAAGCCGCGCTGAGGGCGATGCTTTGACGTCGTATGTCGCGAAAATCGGGACGACAATCCCAACTCCCTGAAGCGCAAATCCGAAGTTGTCGCGCAATAATTTCGAAAGGGCGCGCACCTTGCCATCCACGCTCATCTCCTGCAATTGCGTCCGGCGAAAAAATTGGAACGAATGTTCGAGCACGCGCGCCATTTCCCAGGCGGTCGCGGGCACGCCGGCAATCGCCATAATGGAACGCCGGTCAATCTCCAGCACCTTGTCGGCTCGATCGTAAACGACGGTATTCCCGGAAGTCGCTCGCCGATCGCCCGCGACCAGCACGCCGTCGGAAAATTTGAACGCTAAAATTGTGGTCGATTCCGTCGGCACAATTTCCCCGCGCGCATTCATCGGACCAATCTGTGCAGCGGGCGCGAGCAAACCCTGGAGGCGGAGCAAAGAGGGAAAATCACTGCTCGCTCCGAAATCGAGCGCCTGTTTGCCGTCCATTTATTGGCCGGTGCGCTGCCGGTAACGCTTGGATTGATTCGGATCTACCTTGCGCATTTTTTTGAGCAAATCCTTCGTGTCCGGGCGCGAAATATCGGGCGAGCGCGGCCCACCGCCGTCACCCTGTTTCGGCCCCCATGGCACCGGTTCGACCGGTTTCTGAATCCGCTCTGGCATCGCGAAAAAGGTACGGGAAATCGTGCGAACCGCAACCCTTCCGGTGACTTTCTGTTCGTCTCGCCTTGTCCAAATCGCGTGCGCACGTGCTTGCCAGCATTCGCACCCGATGTCAGAATTTCTGGAATGAAATCTTTCGTTGCCTGGGCGGTTTTGCTACTCGTTGTCGCCGGCGCACTGGCTCAATCGCCACAGGGTTCTCCATCGCCCGGTGAAATGGCCGTGCTGGAAAAAAAGATCGATCAGATCAACACCAAGATCGACGCTCTTTCCCAGCAGATTTTGAAGCTGGAACAACAGGCTTCCCGTCCTGGAACGATAATTGGGGAAGCAACTCCAGGCCCGGTGCCTAGTGCCGCGGCATCGGCGAGCGAGACTGCGCATCCGCCCAGCGAGCAATGGTAACACTCACGTCGTGGCACGCGGCGAGACGCTGACCTCGATCGCCAAGCAAAACAAGGTGGGGGTGGAAGAGCTACAAAAATTTAATCACATCGAAGACGGCCGGAAATTACAGGCCGGGCAGACAATCATGATCCCCGCCCCCTCGACCAGTCCAGCGGCGAGCGCGTCACCTTCGCCCACGGCGGAATAAACAATGGCAATGGACCCAAGTTGGTACCTTCGCAAATACGAAGGCGGCGGCATTTTCGGACCACTGCCATTTGATCAGCTATCACGCTGGGCCTCAAAGGCCCGGGTGGCACCCCGCGATCTTGTTTCATCCGATCAGGAAAACTGGATGAAAGCGCCAATGCTCTCAGAGCTGGGGATGGATTGGCTGGTGGAGGTAACGAGTGAGCGTTATTACGGGCCAACAACATTGGGTGCAATTAACGAATTCGTTCGGCTCGGTGAAGTAACGCCGGAAAATTTTGTCATTAACACGTGCGATGGATCGCGCCGGAAGATTCAGGAGATCACCCCATATTTCCCGAACCAGGTCGAAGAAGGCGACGGCTCGGTCGACCAAACGCCCGCTGCGACGGGCATGTCGATCGGTTCGAAGAACGGATTCGCGATCTGGAGCGCTGCCTGGGAGAGGAGCGGCGCGCTTTGCAGGACGCGGAAGCACGCTACCGCGAACTGGAACAACGCTACCAGGAATTGCTGGCGGCTTCGCCCGCACAACCGTAGCGCATCCCAAATTGGGCTGGGGCGAATTGTAGGGCGTCCGTGTCAGACGCCGGATCTCTCAAATTCTGGTAGGGCGACGCTCGGCGGAGCCGCGTTTTCCAAGTTCATGCCCATGCGTATTTCGATGGCTCGACAGAGTCTCCCGACCAAACAAAGCTCAGACGCCGGCCGGCTCAATGTCGGGCGTCTCCAGCAAACTTTGCTCGCACAGGCGCGCATATTTTCCGCCAAGCATCAGCAATTGCTCGTGGGTGCCGCGTTCGATGATGCGACCGTGATCGAGGACCAGAATTTGATCGGCATGCACAATGGTGGAGAGCCGGTGTGCGATGACGATGGAGGTGCGACGAAACATTAAGTTTTCCAGTGCGTCCTGAATCAGCCGCTCAGTCGCCGTGTCCACGCTGGCGGTTGCTTCGTCCAGAATTAAAATCGGCGGATCTTTCAACAGCGCGCGCGCAATCGAGAGCCGTTGTTTTTCTCCTACGCTCAGTTTCACCCCGCGCTCGCCCACGACGCTGCTCAATCCATTTTGCAACAGGTCAATGAAGTTGCGGGCATTGGCTGCTTCCGCCGCTTCCAGCAGTTCCTCATCGCTCGCGCCCGGTTTCCCCATTTGCAGATTTTCGCGAATGGTGCCGTTGAAGAGAAAACTTTCCTGCGTCACCATCCCGATCTTCTGCCGTAACTCGCGGATGTTGAGATCCTGAATCGATTGGCCATCGATCAAAATCTCGCCCTCATCGAACTCGTAAAAACGGGTTAGCAAATTGATCAGAGTAGATTTTCCCGCACCGGTTTTGCCGACCAGCGCGATGGTTTCGCCCGGACGCGCATGAAATGAGACATTGCTCAGCGCCGGCAACTCCGAGCCGTAGGTAAAACTGACATCTCGAAATTCAATCTCGCCTCGCACCTCCCTTGCAAATTTTCGCCCGCGCTGCGATTCCGCTGGTTCGTCAATAATTTCAAAGACGCGCTCACCCGCCGCCCGTCCGGCCTGGATCAGTTGGTTGAGCTGATGCAGTTTGCCCACCGGTTCGTAGAGAAAACCGGACAGCATATAAGAAAGGCGGTGAGATCGCCCAACTTGATCGCCCCCGCCAAGATATCGTGCGTTCCAACCGCGACGACCAGCAAGAACGCCGAGCGAGCCGAACAAATACATCGACGGGTTGTAAATTGCCCAGACTTTCATCACCACGAGAGTGGCGCGCCGTAATTCGTCGCTCACTTCGTTGAAGCGCGTATGTTCATCGCCCTCGCGCACGAAACTCTTAATTTGGCGAATGCCCGAAAGATTATCGTGCAACAGTGAATTCATGGTCGGACGCAGCGCGGCGTTGCAGTCGATAACGCCGATGTGCCGTGAGCGTGTACCACAGATGCGCCTCCAGCCAGAAACGGCACCGGAGCCAGGCCGACGAGCGTGAGTTTTGGGCTGAGATAAACCATATCCCGCGAGCACAATGAGATTTGCAATACCGCCACCGTCCCTTGGTCAATGCCGTCGATGAGAACGCGTTCCACTGAAGTCACGTCTTCCAGAATTCGCGTCATCAGATCCCCGGTGGCGCGATTATCGAACCAGCGCAGCGGCAAGCGATTGAATGTGCGAATACAAATCGCTGCGCAGATCGAAAATGACCTTTTGTTCGAAGGTATTGTTGAGCAGAAGCCGCAATGAATTCAACCCGTGCTGGAGGAATACTGCGACCGCGGCCACCAAGACCAGCGGCAGTAAGCGCTCCGGGATGATGCCCGACGATGACTTCATTGAATGCCCTTTCGTTCACCACTGGAGAAACAATAACCATCAACGTCCCGATAATCGCGCAGGCCAGCATCGAGAGCGCGAGAACCGGGTAACGTTTCAAATAAGCAAAAACGCGCCAAACCGTATTCATGTAGTGCCCTCGGAATCTGTGCCGACAAATTACAATTCCACAGGCTGCAATGCTGTGCCACTGTCAGGGACAGGTTTTTGCTGTTCTTCTGACGTGCAAATCGAGCAAATCTTCATTTCATCGAAACACAACTTCGTTGGCCATTACGGCCAGCCGCCGGGAACGTCGCCGCTGATTGAGCGGGAACGGATCCAGTGTGTCGCGGGCAAGGGTTTGCTCGGCGACCGCTACTTTAATCATCGCGAAGATTACAAAGGCCAGATCACATTTTTTTCCGCGGAGGTTTTCGAGCGGCTCTGCGCCCGCTTTGGAATCAGGGAGAAACCGGCGGGGGTGTTGCGCCGCAACGTCATCGTTTCCGGTATTGATCTTCTTTCGCTCATCGGTTGTGACTTCGAAATTCAAGGGGTGAAGTTTCGAGGGACACAGCATTGCGCACCCTGCGAATGGATGGATGTCGCCATCGCTCCAGGGGCGAAGGAATTTCTCAAGGAAAACGGGGGGCTGCGCGCAAAAATTCTAACTGACGGTGAACTTCACCTCGGCGACGCACAGCTTCGAATTGTGAAGGACGTCGAAGCTCAGGCGGCGGCAAACGCCTGAAATCGCCGCCCAAAACCAGCCGTCATCCCAAGTCCGGCAGCTGCCAGATCGATGGATCCCTGGGCGAAACCTTTAAGGTAACTTGGCGGGGTCCCTCGACTGTCGCCCGTGATGACCACCTGAGGGGCAGGGTGCGCACACATAGTCGCCCATCGAAGTGGATCGTGCGCTCCGGCGCGCGACGCCAAACAATTGCGGCTTCCGGGGCCTAACTAACATCGAGCAAGGGACTGCGCGATCCACCTCACACATGATCGCCACCGTGCTGGTGACGGTTCTTGAAGGTCAACTCAGCGATTCCTGACTTGTCGAGTTCGCCCAACCCTTCCGCGATCATGGCGTCGTACTGCTGTTTGGTGGCGCGAGCGAGGGGGAGATCCAGCCCCAGTTCGCGTGCGAGATCGAGCGCAATACCGCTGTCCTTGGCGGCATGGGCGGCCGAAAAAAAACAGCTGTGTTCGCGGTTTTGCATGTCTTCGCCGTCGGTTTGCAACACACGCGAAGCGGCACCGGTTTCGGAAAAAACCTCGCGCAACATCGTGAGATCGAGCCCAAGTGCTTCGCCCAGGCCAAGACCTTCAGCCAGGCCCGCGGTATTGATGTTCATCACCATGTTGACCAGCGCTTTTACCTTCGCCGCCTCACCAGCTTTTCCGACGTAGCGAACAGTTTTGCCAAGCTTCTCCAAAATCGGTTGGGCGACGCGAAACGCCTCCTTTTTGCCCCCGCACATTAAATAAAGCGAGCCATCCCGCGCCTGCGTAATACTCGATGCCATGCAGGCCTCGAGAGAATGCGCCCCCGCCTCTCCGGCAAGTTCTTCAACTTCGAGGTGGACCCGCGGTGTGATGGTGGCGCAGTTAATGAATAGCTTGCCGTTCGAGTTTACCAGAAGACTATCGCCCGATTTCGCAAAAATCTGCCGCATCGCTGCGTCGTCGCTCACCACCGTAATAATGACGTCGGACTGCGCAGTGACTTCCGACAAATCCTGACACGCCGCGCAACCTAGCTCGCCCGCTAGCTTCGTCGCCGCCGCGCGATTCACATCGTACACCGCCGTCACATGGAATCCGCAATCCGCGAGGCGACGCGCCATGTTCGCGCCCATTCGGCCAACGCCAACGAAACCGATGTTCATGTTATCATTCCCATATTTCTGTCATGTCGAGCGAAGTCGAGACATCTCTGACTATTTCCCTGATCTACTCACACTGAATAGAGTAAGAGATCCCTCCACTTCGGTCGGGATGAGAAAGGGACTTCATACCCTTCCTGCAAAAAACGGATTGGACCGTTTCTCTTCCCCCACCGTCGTCATCGGGCCGTGCCCCGGACAGATGATCGTCTCGTCCGGCAGGGTCAGGATCTTTTCGATATTATTTCGCAGCGCGTCCTTATAAGACACATTTCCGCCGCCCATTGAGCCGGCAAAAATCGAATCGCCTACGATGGCGACCGGTCGGGCCAGTCCGGTAACGAAGAAGGTCATTCCTCCGCGGGAATGCCCCCAGGTTAGCAATGCTTTCACCTTCAAAGTGCCAACATTGAATTCTTGACCTTCGGAAATCGTTTCGGCGCCGGGAATGGACTCGCGCTCCGAAATATAAACAGGCGCGCCGGTTCCTTTTTTTAACCGCGCCAGATCGGCAATGTGATCGGTGTGCGCGTGCGTGAGCAGGATCAATTTGACCGCCAATTTCTCCTTCGCGACCCGATCGAGCATCGACCGACAGTCGGCGCCGGTATCGAAGGCAATGGCTTTGCGCGATTTCGGATCCCACATCAGGAACGCGTTGACCCGCATATCGTGGAATGGCGTGTTGAACATGGCCAGACCATCGATCTCGCGCGCCGCCGGTCGATATTCGTTCTGCGCAAGATCGCTGAGGGCGCGCGCACCAAGCCCAAGCACCGGCGCGACGCGAAACAGTGCCAATTCATCAAAATGTCCGCCGCGCAATTTTCGTATTGCATTCGCGTCCAGGCGCGCTTTTTCCGCCAGATCGGAATCGGAAATCTCCAAGCCGCGTTGCGCTTTGCTGATGACATCGCTGAAATTATCCTCGAGTGGAATCATAACCGTAGGGGCTCCGGAGCCGTTATCTGTAAATGACCGATTCGCTGTGCCGCCAGTTTTTCCATTATCACAGCGGCCGCGGGCACGGTCACGTCTTTACCGGTCTCTTTTTCGATTGAAGTCATGGCAACGTTCGAAATTCCGCACGGCGTGATCTGACCGAACGGCGATAGATCGCCGCACACGTTTAATGCGAAACCGTGCATTGTAATCCAATGTCGCACGCCCACGCCAATCGACGCGATTTTTCGTTCCTCAACCCAAACGCCGGTCAATCCTTCACGACGTTGCGCTTCAATTTCGATCCCGGCCAAAAATTCGATCAGCAGAGCTTCAATCCAGCGCAAATATTTGTGCAAATCCTGTCCGCAATTGCGCAGATCGATAATCGGATAACCCATTAACTGGCCCGGTCCGTGAAAGGTTGCCTGCCCGCCACGATTGATTTGAAAAAATGGATGCGGCAAATGCGATCCACCGCGCAAGCTCGTCTGGTCCGGTGTCCGACCGATGGTATAAACGGGATCATGTTCGAGTAACAGGATGGTGTCGGCGAGCGTTGGGTCGCTTCGTTTTTGCGCCACGATTTTTTCCTGCAACGCCACGGCGTCGGCAAAATTCATTCGGCCGAGCCAGCGAATATCGACTGGAGGGACTCGCCGCGGCGAGTCCGGGACCCGCGAAAGCGCGTCTCTCCTGGGATGATCAAGCTCAACACTCATATCTGCGCCGCCCCGGGAATTCCCAATCGCGCCGCTTCCTGTGCCCGCAAATGGGTAAGCGCGATCGCGAGGGCGTCGGCTGAATCCGCGTCCGGCGTTTCGGTTAACCCGAGCAACGCCCGCATCATGAAGGCAACCTGATTTTTCTTCGCGCCACCAGTTCCAACGGTCGCTTGCTTGATTCGTCTCGGTGCATATTCGAAAACCGGCAGGCCGTTCTCTGCCGCCGCGAGAATGGCGGCGCCACGCGCCGCCCCGAGCAGAATCGCGGTTTTGTGGCTCTGCACATAAATGACGGCTTCGAGGGCGCAGCAATCCGGCTGATGCTCGCGAATCAATTGCACCAGGCGATCGCGAATCGCGACCAGGCAAGCTGAAGACCTCAACGAAGTGCCGTTATGGATAGTGCCGAAGAAAAGCGCTCGCGATTTTCCATTCGCGCCGTCAACAATCGCCACTCCGCAGTTACGCAACGAAGCATCAATCGCCAGGACACGCATTGGTTCAATGTTGAACAAAACCGAGGATAAGAAAAATGCAGCCGACGGCGCCCATGATCACGCTAACCAGCCAGTAGCGTCTGCGTTTCGTTAGAGCAGAAATCGCCGCGATCGCGATTGAGATTTGAAATAAGGTGACCCCACGAGCGAAAACTTCATGCTGGTGAAACTTCTGTTTCGCTTCCGCTTCCTTCGCACGCGCTTCCTTTTGAATTTCAGCCTGTTCCTCGGAATATTTTGCCGCCTTCTCCCGGTCTGCATCAGTCGTTGAACCGGTCAGGCTCATTTTGGCGTCGAGCACCGCCGCCTTGATTCCTTTCGCCTGATAAAATGCCCACTGATCAGCCGATTCGATCTGTTTCATCATCGCTTCGTTGGCGTGACTGCCCGAAAGCAATCCCGCAATCGCCGCCAGCACCGCCAAAATGGCAGTGCTCAGCGCGACCCACGAGATCCATTTCTCGCCGCTATGTTCAGCATGATGATGAATCTCCTCGTGCAAATGTTCGAGCGGAACCTCGGCTTCCTCCATCGCGCTTAGTTTAGAATCCCGACTGCGCGGTTCAAGATTGATCTCTGCCGCTTGGCAAAAGCTAGTCGCAATCAAGATCTCGTCCTAAGGCTTTCAGCGCCTCAATCGATTTCAGTAGGAAGTCGAATGGACATTAGGTTTTCGGGAAGCTGGCCGCTCCCTCGCGAGCGAATGCTCACTACTTACCAGATCGGGACACGCTTAATAATTTCTGGCGCGCTGCTTGCAGTCTTCGCAGCATCACGACGCTCATCCGTTTAAACAACTCAAAGCCGAGAGAGTGATCCTTCTCGCAGTATTCGCGCAAAATTGTGCCGTAAAAGAAAATGGCGGTCGTCTCTTCCAATGCCCGCGCCGTGAAATGCCAGGCGTAAGGTGGAAAAAGCCATGACCAACCGAGCAGGTCGTCATCGCCGATCTCTTCGATTCGGACAGGTTCGCCGAGGGTCGATGATTCCAAGGCGATTTTACCCCGCTCGATCAGGTAAAAGCGGTTAGCAGCTTCACCTTCCCGAAAGATGACCTCTCCCGCATGGAAATGGGAGCGCATCGCACAGTCGGCGAGCAATCGAACATGCCGGTCGCTCATGCCGATGAGAAACGGGTGCGCAGCGACCTCTTTTTCAAGTGCAGCACGTTCTGGAGCGACCCTATTGTCTTCGTTCATCCTGAGGGCGGTTCTATTTCGATGACCTGGTCACTCAAACTCACAAATGCGTAATGTCCAATTTCTGCGTCGAAATGATCGCGGATGAGTTTCCGTGCTTTGCAGATCTCGACCGCTTCGGTTCGGTCTTTAACTCGATCTTGCGCCGACAATAAATGCGCGCCGGCACGGCGAACAATTTTGGCAAAGGAAAAGCCAAAGAATGGAGAGCAGCGCTTCAGGCGGTTGTTAACTTGAAATCGAAAGGAGCAGTTTATGAAGAGAAGAAACGTTGTTCTGGTTTTGGATGCCGATGCAGATACGGCCCGCACCATTGCGAGCGCCGCCGCAACTGGTAACTTCGATCTGCGCTTCGTGCAGACCTCAAAAAAGTTTTTCCAATTCTGCAGCGAAGATTTCAAGAATATCGCCGCCATCGTGCTGGATGTGGATCCGGGAGTGCACGGGATGGCGATCCTGGAAGCACTCGACGCGTGCGAAAACACTCCACCGATCATTGTCCTCTCGGCGCTCGAGGAACATCGCCTCAGCTCCGTCGTGCAACGGCATGGAGCGATCGCTTGCCTGGGAAAACCTCTCAGTGTTACGCGTTTGGCGCGAGCGATCGATCAAACTTTGGGGCGCGTAGCCGCTCCGCGCTGTGATCTGTGGGGGCATCCGATCGATTGCACATGCGCCCGCCGCACTGTGAGCGTCGTTCAACACTTCACCGGAGCAAATTAACCCAAACAAAACTATGGAATACGTAATCGTGTTTACCACCGCCGCGATGATCGCGTTGTATGCGCGGATCATCGGACGCTGCCTCCGCAACACCTAGCGAAACTTTCGACAACCAGACCACGATCGATATGATTGCGGCCGGTGACGTTGGGCAACAGGCATTGAAAACTCTTCAACTGTGCCACCGGACTGATCTTCACGGATCATGTTGCTCGACTGCGCGTTGAAAAAGCCAAGGCTTTATTACTCGACCGAAACCAGAAACGGCGTGAGCAATCCATTAATCACTGTGGTGTCAGATAAATTTCTTTGGCGATTTTTCCCGTGCGCTTGAGCATACCCGACGAGGCGTCATTGTCTCGACAGTAAGAAACGCGAGCTGCTCCCGCGTTTGAGCAATCGGGCGGAAGTTCGGTGGCCGTGACTTGGGGTCAACACAGCACCGCTCGCCCATAACTGGAAAGTGATGTGTATTTGCAGACCATGTCGATTTTGACGGTCAACGTTGGCTCTTCCAGTTTAAAGCTTGCGGTCTACGAAACCAAAAACTTCAATCGCAAGGCGGCACTGGCAGTCGAACGGGTTGGCTCAACCGGGGCGCGTCTCATCGTCAAGCGCTCAGATCGAATTTTTGAGCACAAGATCGAAGCAAAAGATGTTGCCAGTGCCTTCGATGATGTCTTCCAGCGTGTACCGGAGCTGTTTGCTTCGGGCTTGGATGCAATTGGACACCGCGTCGTACACGGAGGGGGCAATCACCCCAAACCGGCGCCCATTACACCGAGTTTGTTGCATGAACTACGCGAACTGGGACATCTCGATCCCACGCACATGCCGCAGTCGTTGTCGGTAATCGACTCAATGACGCGCCGTTTTTCGAATGTGCCGCAGTTCGCCTGTTTCGATACCGCATTTCACCATTCCATGCCCGATGTTGCGCAATGCTATCCGCTTCCTCAATGGACGGCGAAGGTAGGCGTTCGTCGGTACGGCTTTCACGGACTTTCGTGTGAGTCCATCATCGGACAATTGAAGAAGCTTGATGCGCGAGCGATTGCGAGCCGGATGCTGATAGCCCATCTCGGCAATGGCGCGAGTGTCACCGCGGTGCGCGAGGGCGCGAGCGTTGACACAAGCATGGGTTTCTCGCCGACGGGCGGGCTGATGATGGGAACTCGTTCCGGTGATCTCGATCCCACGGTGGTTACATTTCTCGCCAGAGCGCGGGCGATGACGCCCGAGGCTGTTGAGAAGGTGGTGAATGAAGAGTCAGGATTGCTCGGTGTTTCTGGTCAAAGCCGGGATATGCGTGATTTGCTTGAGCGCGCGGCATCAGACTCAAGAGCGGCCGACGCAATCGAGCTTTACTGCTATATCGCGCGCAAACATTTCGGTGCACTCGCAGCCGTTCTCGGTGGCGTCGATACAATTGTGTTCACAGGCGGAGTCGGCGAACACGCACCAGCAATCCGCGAGAAGATTTGCGGCGGCCTCGAGTACCTCGGTGTGCAATTTGATCCCAACCGCAACGAAGCGAATGAATCTGTCATATCAGCAGAGAACAGTCGTGTCGTTGTGCTTGTGATAGCAACCGACGAAGATCTGGTGATTGCCCGACATGTCGCAGCTTTGCTCACGAAAGGAGCGTCTGATGTTTAGGTTCGATACTTCCATTTCCAGTGCAGTCGAAACGGCGGGCGAGACATCGCACGCGCCTACCATACCCGCGAGCGGGCCGCTTGCGCCGGAGCTGCTCGATCGGATGCTGCGCTACTGGCAGGCGGCGAATTATCTGACCATCGGACAGATTTATTTGCAGGAGAATCCGCTGCTGCGCGAGGCGCTGCGCCCAGAGCACATCAAGCCACGTTTGCTGGGTCATTGGGGAACATCACCTGGCCTCAGTCTGATTTACGTTCATTTGAACCGGCTGATTACTCAACACGACGCGAATATGATCTTTCTCGCTGGACCGGGGCACGGTGGGCCGGCGGTGATCGCGAACGTGTATCTCGAAGGCACCTACTCGGAGGTGTATCCGAAAGTGAGCCAGGACGTCGGCGGGATGCGGCAGTTGTTTCGCCGTTTTTCGACGCCAGGCGGCGTGCCGAGTCACGTCAGTGTGCCGACGCCAGGATCAATTCATGAGGGGGGTGAACTCGGTTATGTCCTCGCGCACGCGTTTGGGGCCGCTTTCGACAATCCCGACTTAATCGTCGCCGCCGTGGTTGGAGACGGCGAAGCGGAGACTGGTCCGCTCTCCGGATCGTGGAAGAGCGTCAGGTATCTGAATGCTGTGCGCGATGGTGCGGTGCTGCCGATCTTGCATCTAAACGGCTACAAAATCGCAGGGCCGACGATACTCGCTCGTTCCTCGGATGACGATGTGAGATCGCTGCTCGAAGCCACCGGTTACGAGCCGCTGTTCGTGGAAGGCGCCGATCCGGCGCACGTGCATCAGGCGCTCGCGGCCGCGCTCGACCAATGCTACGCGTGGATACTCCGCATCCAGAGTGACGCACGGGCAAACGGGACGCAGCCCGATACGCAGTGGCCGGCGATTGTGCTGCGAACGCCGAAAGGATGGACGGGGCCGCGCGAAGTGGATGGTTTACCCATTGAAGGAACCTTCCGCGCGCATCAGGTGCCGCTTGCGAACGTACGCGATAACGCCGCGCATCTGACGATGCTTGAACAATGGATGCGCAGCTACCAACCAGAAAAGCTTTTCAATGAAAACGGCCGCCTGGTTGAAGAACTGGCGGCCCTCGCTCCGAAGCAGAATCGTCGGATGGGCGCGAACCCGCACGCAAATGGCGGCAGCTTATTGCAACCGTTAACGCTGCCTGACTCCATGGAATACGCGCTGCCGGTTCCGCAACCGGCAACCGAACGTCACGAATCGACTCGCCAATTTGGAAAAATGCTGCGCGACATCTTCACGCTGAATAAGGCCGAAGCGAATTTCCGCATCACGTGTCCCGATGAGACGAACTCGAATCGATTAGGCGACGTGTTCACGGTCGAGAATCGCTGCTTCACCGGCAGGACGACTAACATCGACGATCACATCAGCGCTGACGGCCGTGTGATGGAAGTCTTGAGCGAGCATCTGTGCGAAGGCTGGCTCGAAGGTTACCTGCTCACGGGGCGGCACGGGCTGTATGTGACCTACGAAGCCTTCGCCATGATCTCCGCGTCCATGACGGTGCAGCACACAAAATGGCTCGAGGAAGCGAGCCGTCTTTCGTGGCGCGCACCGATTGCTTCGCTGAACATTCTTCTTACCTCCACTTGCTGGCGCAACGATCATAACGGTTTCAGTCATCAAGGACCGGGCCTGATTGATGTTCTCCTGTCGAAACGCGGCACCGTGACGCGCATCTATCTGCCGCCTGACGCGAACTGTTTGCTATCAGTCGCGGATCACTGCCTGCGCAGTCGCAATTACGTAAACCTGATGGTCATCGACAAGCAGCCACAACTGCAATGGCTCGACATCGATGCGGCAAGAGTGCATTGCTCGCGAGGCGCATCGATTTGGGAATGGGCGAGCACACCTGGCGGTGAGGAGCCGGACGTTGTGCTCGCGTCTGCGGGCGACGTGCCGGCTTTGGAAATCGTCGCGGCGGCTTGGTGGCTCCAGAAGCATGCCCCGGAATTGCGGGTGCGGGTTGTGAATATTGTCGATCTAATGGCGCTGTTCCCGCCCGAAGTGCATCCGCACGGCATGAGCGAATCGCAATTCCTCGATCTTTTCACCGTAGATAAGCCAGTGATCTTTGCCTTCCACGGTTACCAGCGCGCGCTGCACGCCATCGTGCACGGCCGTCCTCGCGCAGATCGATTCCACGTGCGCGGCTTCAACGAGCAAGGCACAACGACGACGCCATTTCAGATGGTCGTGCTAAATGAGATCAGCCGCTATCATATCGCCATCGCTGCGCTCCAGAGGGTGAACCGACCGGACATTCCGACAACCGTGCTGATGGAACGGTGTCGCGCGGCAATCGATTCCGCCACAGAATACGCGTACGCGCATTTTGAAGATCCACCAGAGATTCAGAACTGGATCCGTTCCTTGGCCGATAAATAATGGGACACGCGGGTTGGTCCTGAGTCCCTTTGTATCCGGTCGAGTCTTTCAGCAGTTTCGAGAAGCTCACTGTCGCCGAGCCTGCTCGTGACCGCGGCATAGATAGCGTCCATCGGACAGATGTGTGCGCAGGCAGACAATTCGATAGTGAGAAATAGGGAGCTGCGCAAAAAACCACATTCCTTTTCGACTTGTTTGCTTCAGGGCCGAGGACTCAAATTCTGCGCGTGAAAGGATCGTCGCAGTCGCTGCGAGCCGAGTTAACGTGCGGTTCAGTTGAAGGTATTTTTGAGCGCCTTGGCAGCTCGCCCGTTGGACTAACGAGCGTTGAAGCGCGGGCGCGTCTCGCGCAATTTGGTGCCAACCGACTGAGGACAAGGAGCAGAGCGGCGGGTTTCGCTCTTCTAATTAGGCAGTTCAAAAGCCCGATCATCCTCATCCTCATCGGCGCGGCTGTCTTGTCGATGTTTCTCAGCGATCCGAGCGACGCCGCCATCATTCTGACGATCGTTCTTGTAAGCGGAGTACTGGGTTTCTGGCAGGAGTACGGTGCAGTAAACGCGGTGGAAAAATTGCGCGCAGTCGTTGAAACAAAAGTGTGCGCGCTACGCGATGGCGCAGAAGCTTCGGTGCCACTGGAACAAATCGTTCCCGGCGATGTCGTGCTGCTGTCCGCCGGCGCGATTGTTCCGGGCGATTGTCGATTGTTCGAAGCGCGCGACCTCTTTGTCAACGAAGCGACGTTGACCGGCGAGACTTATCCGGGAGAGAAGATTCCGGGTACAATGCCGCCTGACGCCGGGCTCGCCCATTGCACGAATGCCATTTTTTTGGGCACTCATGTTGTCAGTGGCAATGGGAAAGCGCTTGTCGTGCATACCGGGCGCGACACGGAGTTCGGGAAAGTTTTTGAAAGCCTCAAGCTGCGACCGCCGGAGACGGAGTTTGAACATGGTGTACGGCATTTCGGTTATCTGCTAGCAGAGGTCACGTTCCTGCTCTTGCTCGCGATTTTCGCTTTCAACGTTTACTTCCACAAACCGGTGCTCGATTCGTTTTTGTTCGCGCTCGCGCTGGCAGTCGGACTAACACCGCAGCTTCTCCCAGCGATCATCAGCATCAATCTTTCTCACGGTGCGCGTCGCATGGCGGAGAAGAAAGTGATTACCAAGCGGTTGGCGGCGATTGAGAACTTCGGCAGCATGAATGTGCTCTGTTCGGATAAGACCGGCACGATCACCGAGGGAAAAGTGCAGATTCACGCAACGCCGGACGCGGAAGGTCGCGAAAGCGCAAAGGTTCTTCTCTACGCTTATTTAAACGCGGCTAACGAAACCGGTTTCGTTAATCCAATTGATCAAGCGATCCGGGAATCACCTGCGCCTTCTTGTGACGGTTGGCACAAATTGGATGAAGTGCCGTACGACTTCGTCCGCAAACGGCTGAGCATTCTTTTTGAGAAAGAGGGGCGGCACATCCTCATCACCAAAGGTGCGCTGCGACAAATATTGGAAGTGTGTTCGCAAACCGAGTTGAGCGATGGATCTTTGATCGAGATCGAGGCCGCACGGTCCAGGATCGATGACCATTGGCGCGAGTTCAGCAACCAGGGTCTCCGTGTTCTCGGCGTGGCGTATCGCGATTGCGAAGACGAATCGCAAATCAAACACGAGAGCGAAAACGCTATGACTTTTCTTGGGTTCATCGTCTTAGCCGATCCTCCGAAACAGGGCGTCGGAAATACGATCCGCGAGCTGAGCGAGCTGGGTATCAGTTTGAAAATCATTACGGGCGACAATGCCCTGATCGCTGCGCACGTCGCGCACGAAGTCGGGCTAACCACAGCGCGGATTCTGTCCGGCCCGGAAATGAGAAAGATGAGCAATCAGGCGCTGACTCGTTGCGCTAGCGAGGTGGATGTGTTCGCCGAAATCGAGCCAACTCAAAAGGAGCAGATCGTGGTCGCTCTCAAGAAAGCCGGACACGTCGTTGGCTACATGGGCGACGGAATCAATGATGCCACCGCGCTCCACACCGCGGATGTAGGTCTCTCAGTTGACACCGCTGTCGATGTTGCGCGCGAGGCTGCAGATTTTGTTTTACTGGAACGCGACCTGGAGGTGCTTGTTGATGGTGTGCGCGAAGGCCGGCGCACGTTCGCGAACACCCTCAAATATGTCTTCATCGCGACAAGCGCGAACTTTGGAAACATGTTCAGCATGGCCGGGGCGTCGTTGTTTCTTCCGTTTCTGCCTCTGCTGCCGAAGCAGATTTTGCTGATGAATTTGCTCACCGATTTTCCGGAAATGACGATCGCAAGCGACAATGTCGATCCCGAATTGGTGCAAGCGCCACGCCGGTGGGACATCCGCTTCATCCGGCGATTTATGGTCGTGTTTGGACTCGTCAGTTCCGTGTTCGACTATCTTACGTTCGGCGTCCTCCTCTGGTTAAACGCGACCGTCGCGCAATTCCGGACCGGCTGGTTTATCGAATCGATTGTCTCGGCATCGCTGGTCGTGCTGGTCGTGCGCAGTCGTCGTCCGTTTTTCAAGAGTCGCCCCAGCAAGCTGCTCGCACTGACTACCGGAATAATTGTGCTAATGACGATCTTGACGGCACAGCTTCCATTTGCAGGTGCGCTCGGGTTCCAGCCGATGCCAGGGCATTTCTATCCCATTGTTGCCGCAATTATCGTCGCCTACATCGGGACGGCAGAATTTGCCAAGCTACTGTTTTATCGCGCAACAATTTCGGCACTATCCGCTGTGAACTCGCAAGAGGCGAAGCGCGTTTAAGGCCACGATTTACGGTGCTCCCTTCATGCCCAACGTCCATCATTTGTTAGGGGGTTCTGCCATATCCGAAATCACTTTTGGCGGGAACGCAGCACGCAGGGCGTTAAGCACTGCCAGCACGTCGATGATTTCCTGACTGATCGCTCCCGCCACAGGAGCCAAATAGCCGGCGGCGGCGAACATCATACCGCCTGCGCTCAGCAACATTCCACCGACCGCGCTCTGTAAGGCAATGGAACGCATCCGGCGGCTGATGTGCATGAATTCATCCACTTTCTTGAGCGAGTTTTCCATCGCGACAACGTCAGCCGCTTCCGCGGTCACATCGCTGTTCTGCCCGACAGCCATTCCTACCGTAGCGGCCATCATAGCCGGCGCGTCGTTGATGCCGTCGCCGACGTAGAGGGTTTTCGCCGCCACCGTTTCCTGCCTAACGATTGCTAATTTTTGTTCCGGGCTCTGTTCCGCATGAATTTCGGTAATGCCGACCTGCTCGGCCAGATAACGCACTTCCGATTCGCGATCGCCGGAAAGGATCATGATACGTTGGAACTGATGTTTCGGGCCGAGATGTTGAATAAAGGAGCGTCCTTCGACACGCGGCGCGTCGCGCAGTCGAAGAGTCGCGGCAAACTTGCCATCGATTACGATGGTACACTCGAGACCCCCGGCGATCGGTGGAAGATGCTCGGCACCTGGCGTCTTCTGCGAAAGCAGCTTGCCGCGGCTGGTGATCTGAATGTCGTGACCGGCGACGGTTCCTCGAAGTCCCTGACCAGGAGGTTCACTTACGTGCGACGCTTGTTCGAGGTGAAGCCGTTCCGCTTTGGCGGCGGCGAGGATGGCTCGGGCCAATGGATGCTTTGAGTAGAGCTCAAGACTGGCTGCCAGCGTCAGCACCTCTTTTTGCGCGAAACCCGGAGCGATGAGCTGCTCGGTCAACTTCGGCTCGCCATAGGTTAGCGTTCCCGTTTTGTCGAAAATCGCGGTCCGGCATTCGGTGATTTGTTCGAGAACGGCGGGATTCTTCACGACGATGGAGCGTCGCGCGGCCAGGGAAACGGAGCCGATAATCGCGACGGGAATGGCGATAAGCAATGGGCAAGGTGTGGCGATGACGAGCACAGCGAGAAAGCGCACAGCTTCACCGCTGACGACCCAAGCCAGCACGGCAATGGTGACCGCTACCGGAGTATAGATCGCGCCCAACTGATCTCCGAGTCGGCGCAAGTGCGGCTGGTTTTGTTCGGACTCGCGCATCACCTCCATGATTTTGGCGTAGCGCGAATCGACGGCGCGACGTGTGGCCGTAATGGTGAGAGCGGATTCACCATTAACTGCGCCGGAGATAACAGTAGAACCAGGTGCCTTGGTGATCTCAAACGGCTCGCCCGTTAGGAACGCTTCGTTCATGACGCCATGGCCGTCGATGACCGTCCCGTCAACGGGACAGATATCGTGTGGATAAATTACCAGAGTGTCGCCCACGGCGATCTCATCCAATGCCACGTCGACGATCACAGAATCTCTTTTCCGATGGGCAATGGCAGGCATTCGTTTCGCCAAGGCGCGCAAAACCGAAGATGCATTCCGCAACGCGTAGTTTTCCAGCGCCTCGCCGCCGGAGAGCATCAAGACAACAATGGAGCCAGCGAGGTATTCGTGGAGAAGGACAGAAGTAACGATGGAAATTCCGGCAAGGAGATCGGAGCCGAATTCGCGCCGCAGCAGATGGCGGGTCAGTTCATAAACGAGAGGAATACCGCCGAAAACAAGCGCTGCCAGAAGCGGTAGCTGCTGCATTCCCGGAGGCGTGCGCAAAACGAACCGAAGGACGAGATGAACCAAAATTGCCACCGCCGCGAAGAGAGCAATGACACTTGTCCTGCGACGGTGGAGAATCGTGATAGATTCCCACAATCGGCTGGCCGGCGGTTGATGCCTCAACTTTGGCGTTCCAGCTCGTTTTTGATCCATCGGGGACGCCTGAACGAATACCCACTTTCCTCTCGTCGTCAGACAAGAAACGCACACTTTTTGCCAAGGACAGATGAGCGAAGCGTAGGAAAGCACAGCATTTTCGGGGCGATGAAATTGGAAACCCCACGCAGTCTTCTTGACGAACCTAAGCATCCGACCTTCGCGTTGAAGAAGATTCTCGTGCCGCACGATTTTTCGCCGCCTTCCCGAAAAGCTTTTAAGTACGCGTTTCGTTTCGCGAAAGAGTTTGGCTCGCATCTCATTCTGCTCCACGTACTCGAGCCGGTTTCGTCGCGAAATTTCATTGAACGGCGCGGGGCGCCAGCATTTTCCGAAAAGGAACTGGCGAGTGCTGAGAAGAATCTGCGGGTGTTGCTGAGCTCGGCCGAAGTCGGCGGTCTTAAGGAGACGCGGTCCACACTGCGAAAGGGAATTCCGTCGCACGAGATTGTGGAAGCGGCCAAGGACTTTGATGTCGATCTTATCGTGATTGCGACGCACGGATACAGCGGGTGGAAACACTTTTGCATAGGCAGCACGGCCGAACGCGTTGTCCGAGCGGCGACATGCCCCGTGCTGGTCGTGCGCGAGAAGGAACACGAATTCGTCTGATCGACGGTGAAAGCTAAATCGCAGTCAAAGAAGCGAACTCGAAAACAGGGAATTCCTAAACACGTGATCGCTAGGCGCTTTTATGGCACTATTCTGCGGGAATACTGCGAAACGAATCACTCGCTAGGTTATGAATTATTCAAGCGGATCACGCCGGTGATGCTGCGGCGTTTGCAAGCGGCCCGCAAAAAGATGCTCTCCATTCACGCCCACGGCGAGAAACTCGAGCCGTGATCGGCTTGTCGCCCTTTATGTTACAGGAGCTGGACACTTATCCGGACCCTGATGCCGATGATAAAGGGTAATTTCGAGACGGGTTGATTAGGGAATGAAGCAATTGGCTTGCATAGACAACCGACTTTGGTGAGACTAAATTCGTTGGCGTATGCGCGTTGCTGCAGTCCCAGCCAGCAATGGCGGCGTGAACAAGCAACTGATCGAGATGTTGCAGCGTTCGCGATTGTTTCGCGATTACGAGAGCGTTTTTACCAAGGCGACCGGTCTTCCTTTAACTTTGCGGCCGTTGGAGTTCTGGCAGCTAGCTCATCATGGTAAGAAACATGAAAATCCATTTTGTGCTCTGCTCGCGGAAAACCCAGCTACCCTCAGTGTGTGCCTGCAAGCTCATGATGACATGATCCGGCACACAGGCGGATTGCCACATACGGTGACTTGTCCGTTCGGCTTAACCGAAACGGCTGTTCCGGTGAAGCTGGGTCAGAGGACGATCGGATATTTACGAATCGGACAAGTGTTGCGGCACATGCCGGTGAAATCAGACACGACTAAGGTCGGTCGCGAACTGGAGCGACATGGCCTGCGATTAACCGGCGAACTTCGCAAGGCGTGGGAGAAAAACCCGCTGATTATGCCGGACAAATACAATGCGATTGTCCGATTACTCACGTTCTTTGCCGATCAACTTTCCGCGTTGACGAATCAAATTGTTTTAGAAAGCCAGAATGCGGAGCCGCCGTTGGTGCAAAAAGCGCGCGAGTACATCGCCCAGCACAAGACGGAACCACTCTCGTTATCGGCCGTCGCAAAAGCCGCTGGCGCCAGCATCTTTCATTTCTGCAAAGTATTCCATAAAGCCACGGGACTGAAATTCACGGATTACGTTGCGCGCGTTCGTTTGGAAGAGGCGCGCACACAGTTGCTCAATCCAAATCGCCGGATCAGTGAAGTTGCCTACGACGTAGGTTTTCAATCGCTCACGCAATTTAATCGCATGTTCAAACGCGTTTTCGGCCAATCGCCGAGCGAGTTTCGCCAACACCTCGCAACCGGCAAGCGCACGAGCAAAGCTGAACGGCGAACCGGTGCCGAACTTCGATAATTATCTTCCCGAGTGGCTCGCGGGGGCACAACAAAGTCATCTTCGGTACCTCTGCGTTTTGGCGTCGCGTTCACCCTTGCCGTCTGGACGCGCTCTCGTGGACAGCATTCATGGGCGCAAGATTTAATCAGGAAATGGCAATTGGCGGTGAGCCCGTTCACCCGGGGATATCTATCTTGGATCAAAAGGAGACCCTTATGAAAACAATCCATCCCATCGGACTAGCGAGATTGATCGCCACGCACCAACCGTTTGATCTCATCGACGTCCGGACAAAAGAGGAATTCGATAAGGCACACATCCCGGGTGCGCGTTCGATCCCGTTACCGGAATTACGAGCATCCAAAGTTCTGCGCGATCGCAAACTGTCGGCGACAGAGCCGCTGTATGTCATTTGCCGAAGTCGTGTGCTGGCTGGCCTTGCCACCGGGATTCTTGGGGGGGCCGGTTGCGCGAACGCCGTTGTCGTAGACGGCGGGATGGAAGCCTGGCAGGCGCAAGGTCTTCCGGTCGTGCGTAAAAAATGGTTCCCGAAAATTGCTATCGATGCTCCGATGCTCGCTCTGGTTGCTGGGTTCGGGTTCGGTCTCGGGCTCGCGGTTCACGAAGTATTCTTTGTCCTGCCATTGATCGTTGGGTTTGCCGCTCTGAGTCCAAGAATTCACTCGTTCTTTCAACGACAGATGCGGCGCAGTAACAGTGGTGATCTTAGGCAAACCGATCCGAGAGAAGAATGGGCGGTTCCACACGTTTCCGGCTTGGCAGCTCATCTTGATAGTGCTGAGGATATCTTTCTACATCCGCACCACCGAGTCCCCTTCGCCAAGTGTCACTGAGGGTCGCGAAGACAGCGCCTACTGAGACAAGATCGACAATCAGTTCGTTTCTCAGGCGGCCTTGATGGGGCCGGCAAGAAATGCACGCTAAATCGCAATTGTTGTGGAGCGCCGAGGCAGACTCACCTTCATGCTGACGATATGAAAACACCGGTCATCCTTCTCCTCACAAACGATCCGCAACTGGAAGAGACTGTCGCTGAGACGCTCTCCGAAAATGGCGGTGTTAGTCATCTTGCTTATGATCCCGGCGACGCGTTGCAAGTGGTCTGCGGGCTGGGTCGACATCTTGATCTTGCCATTATCGATTTCGACCACGGTGCACACGGCATGACCTTGCTCGGTGCGATTAACATGTGTCGGGAAGATTTACCCGTGGTTGTGGTTACTCGCGATGATGCGAAGCACGTGGAAGCGCTAGCTTACGCTAATGGCGCAACCGCATGTCTTCCCAAGCCCGCCTCGGTAGCACAACTTGCAAATGCGATGAGGCAATGTTGCCGGCCCCAACATCAACTGGCGCTCACGATTTTCGAGCGACGCCAGCTGAAACTCGAATTTGATGCGGTTTAACCCGGGAGGATCGACAATGGAAACGATGAAAGCCGCCGTTTTCCACGCAGCCAACAACATCCGCCTCGAAGAGGTCCCGCGTCCGAGGGCCGGCGTCGGCGAAGCCGTGATTAAGATCACGTTAACGACCATCTGCGGAACCGATCTTCATATTTTACGCGGAGAATATCCGGTGAAACCTGGGCTGGTGATTGGACACGAGCCGGTCGGCGTGATTGAAGAACTCGGTGAGGGTCTAACCGGATACAAGATCGGCGATCGCGTGCTTGTCGGCGCGATCACGCCGTGCGGCCAGTGTCGGGCTTGTTTGTCGGCTCAATGGGCACAGTGCGGACACGGCGAAGGTGTGGAGGCGAGCGGCGGCTGGCGATTCGGTAACACGATTAACGGCGCGCAGGCGGAATATCTGCTTGTGCCCAATGCTCAAGCCAATCTCGCAAAGATTCCCGATGAGTTGACCAACGAGCAGGTTGTTCTGCTCGCGGACATCGCATCGACTGGTTTTAGTGGCGCCGAGTCGGCGAATATTCACATCGGTGATACTGTGGTCGTTTTCGCGCAAGGTCCTATCGGTCTTTGTTCGACGGCAGGCGCAAAATTGATGGGCGCCTCATTCATCATCGGCGTTGATAGCGATCCAGTGCGAATGACGATGGCGAAGCGCATGGGTGCAGACATCGTTCTAGATCCGAAACAATGTGACGTCATCGCGGAAGTGAAACGCCTGACCGGAGGCGGGACTGATGTAGCGATCGAAGCACTCGGTTTACAGGAAACCTTCGAAAACGGTCTGCGATGCCTGCGTCCGGGAGGAACGCTCAGTAGCTTGGGCGTTTATTCGGGGAAACTTCAGGTTCCATACGACGCGTTTGCCGCCGGCATCGGGGATTACAAAATCGTGACGACGCTTTGTCCCGGAGGCAAAGAACGGATGCGTCGGTTGATGTCGATGGTGCAATCGAAGCGGTTCGACCCGACGCCGCTCCTCACACACAATTTCAAACTCGATCAAATCGCCGAGGCCTACGATCTCTTCGGTTCACGGCGCGACGGCGTCCTAAAAGTTGCGATTCGGCCATGAGGAATTTCGGCACGCTTCCAACGACGGTCAGGACGGCTCCGATTCCGCAGCGCCGAGAAGTCTTCATATCGTTTCCCAAAGCGTATGTCACGATGCGCAAAATCGGCGGAGCGAACGTAACCATTAGGTCAATTCGACCCGAAGATGAGGCCCTATTGTTCGAATTTCACAAAACCCTCTCAGACTACAGCGTCCATTTCCGGTATTTTGGCGCGGTCAGTTTACGACAGAGGACCATGCATGAACGATTGCGGCGGCACTGTGTTCTTGATCACGCTCGCGAGTTCGCGCTGGTTGCCGATTATGCGGAATCAAACGGGCATCATCAAATCTTGGGAGTCGGGCGCTTGTTCAGAGAGCCGGGCCGCGACGAAGCGGAATTTGCGTTACTGATTAGCGATTCATGGCAGGGCCGAGGTTTGGGGACTGCCCTCTTAAAGCTTTTGGTGGCTGTGGGTCGCCAAAGTCATCTGCGGCGAATTATTGGACACATTCTCCCTGAGAACATCGCGATGAGGTGCGTCAGCAAAAAGGTCGGTTTCAAACTGCGTTTTAATTCGGATGTCGGCGAATGGTCGGCTGAGATCAATCTGTAATCTAACGAACCAGCTGATTAACAAATCGACCCAGCGTGACCAGTCCGATAACGAATATCAGCAGCACATGATTTTACGGAAACTTTTTTTGCTGGATTTTGTTGAGCGCGATCTTGCCGACATACGAATTTGCAAAAGCCACCACTAGTGGAAATCGAAGAAGAACCGGCGAGCGGAACGAAAAACACCGATGAGCCGAAGCCGGCAACCGTTCCGACGATCTCGGAGGACAGTCCGATGGAAAAGAACAGGAAGACGAACACGGAGTACCGTTGCCGAAAGTTGAGTTAGCTAGCTCCGAGAAGGAAACAAAAAATGATCGGCTTTTAGCAAAATAAGTTGAGCAGCGAACTCGGGGATATTCATGATTGAGATGTGAAAATAGCAACAGCTTCGAAAGACTTCTCTGCTCGCGGAAAATCCGCGAAACGATCGACGCCAGCCACGCTGCAAATCCGCAATGTTTTGGTAGCAATTGATTTCTCCGCCCCTTCGCTTGAGGCGATCGAAGCTGCCTTGCCTCCGATCAAACATTTTGGGGCCGATTTGCATCTCGTGCATGTCTTTGAGCCGGACTACCCGGCGTCGAGTATGGTAGCAATTCCACTGGTCGTGCCTGAGCTGGAAGTCGGGAAAGGAGTGCGGCGGCAACTCCGGGAGGTGGCCAAAGACTATTCAGTGCCGTTGCGCCGCGAAAATATCCACGCAATAAAAGGCCGGCCGTTTGAAGAGATTTGCCAGCTCGCGCAAGAGATCGATATCGATTTGATCGTCATCGCAACACGCGGAAATACCGGCCTGAAACATCTCCTCCTGGGCAGTACCGCCGAACGCGTCGTCCGCTATTCGCCGTGTCCGGTTCTGGTCGTTCGCGGGAGCGATTCGAAGAAGAAATCGGCGCAACAGCTGGCAACGTTTCAAAAGATTCTCGTCCCAGTCGATTTTTCGGACTGTTCGATGAAGGGACTGGAATATGCCAAAAAGTTAGCCAGGGAGTTCAGGGCAAAACTGATTCTGCTTCACTCGATTGCGCTGCAATATTACGTCGCGAGCGATGAATACGCTCGATATGATCTTCCGCTTTTGCTGGAGCAGATCGACGAAGTGGCGAAACAGCAAATGCGCGATCTTGTTCAACAGACCAACTGGAATGGAATCGAGCTCGAAACTTCGATTCAGATCGGTCATGCCGGACAACAAATTTGCGCGGAAGCGACTGCGCGCAACGCGGACCTCATTGCGATCTCGACCCATGGCCGAACCGGATTTAAACATGTTCTTTTGGGAAGCACCGCTGAGTACGTAGTGCGCCACGCATCTTGCCCCGTTTTGGTCGTCCCGAGCCGTGAACGCGCGCTGCCCAAATCCGCTACCACGAGTACATGAAAACCTGGCTCACAATCATTGCCCTTTTGGTCGCTAGGACCCTTCTCGCGGCGCCGACCCAGCAAAAGGAAGCCGCCGCAAATGTGAAACCGCTCACGTTTCAAAACGTCGTTTCTTTTTTCAAGCAAGCACACCTTCGACCGACCGAGGTCCAGAAACGCTGCACCATCTTCTTTGAGGGCGAATGGAAGAGTGCCGACGTCTACAGCTACTGCGTCATTCTCGTCGAAAATTCCGATGAAGATATTCAGGTCACATTTTATCTCACGGATGCGCACGAAATGAATTGGGTCACAGAATTGATTGACGCCCCGTTTTTTACTCGAGCCGAGACCGAAAAGCTGTTTGCACTAGTTAATTCTGATCGGGACGCAAGCGGCAAAACAATCGGGCGTTTTCAGGTCGACTTTCATCGATGGCAGCCGCGGCACGCTCAGATTCTAGTCTTCAGCTTCACAGCAAGGCGGCATGCTTAAATAGTCCGAGCGCCAAGCCAAATATTGCTCGGAAGTTTGCCGCGGCGTTGATTTCACAAACGTTGCGGTTCACCCTAACAGGAAACGATGGAAGCGACCGCGTCGCGCAAAGTAATTTGCCAGATTTGTGGCCGGGCGTTCCTGCCGCAGAATGGCGCGATCGGCGACAACTTGCGGCCTTCGCTCGCCGAATTCATCAAGTCACATCGGCCCAACTGGGACCCGCACCAGTTCATTTGTTTCGGCGACCTCGGCGCTTTTCGCCAGGATTACGTTAAACACACGCTCGAGTGTGAAATTGGCGAACTCACCTCGCTCGATCAAGAAGTCATCGAGAGTTTGCGAGAGCATGAAGTGCTTTCCGAGAACATCGAGAAGCAATTCGAGCGCAAGCTCACCTTTGGCGAACACTTGTCGGATAAAATCGCAGAGTTCGGCGGGAGCTGGAAATTCATCATCACTTTCGGTGGCGTCCTGGTCGTCTGGATCATCATTAACGGAGTCCTTCTCGCCACCCGCGCGTTCGATCCCTACCCGTTTATTCTTCTTAATCTCATCCTCTCCTGCCTGGCCGCGCTGCAGGCACCCGTCATTATGATGAGCCAAAACCGCGCGGAAGCGCGCGATCGATTGCGAGCGGAGAACGATTACAAGGTCAATCTCAAAGCCGAACTCGAGATTCGGCACCTGCACGAGAAGATCGATCATCTTCTGCGAAAGCAATACAATCGGCTCTTCGAAATTCAGCAGATACAGATCGAACTGCTGGAAGAAATCAGCCAGCGCAAACGCGGCTCCCCTCGCGAACACCGCTGATCACCTGGCAATTCGACGGCCTAGTCCTCCTCCGCAGCTTCCGCAAAGGCGACATCACCGGAGCGCAAGTCGAGTTCGGTCTCCGCCGGAGTGCCGAAAACGCGCGCCCGATTATCGTCGAATTCGCCCTCCCACCGCGCAATCACCAGGGTGGCAAGAGCGTTACCAATCAGGTTCACGCACGATCGGCCCATATCCATGATTGCATCGACGCCGAGAACGATCGCGACGCCGGCGGTGGCGATCGGGGCCGGGATTAGATTCGTCAAAGTCGCGAGGAGCACCAGAATGGACGCGCGCGGAACACCAGCAATCCCTTTGGATGTAATCATGAAGGCAATCATCATGGAAAGCTGCTGCGTGAAACCAAAGTGTTCCCCCACACTCGGACCGGCTGCCTGCACAATAAAAATCGAAGTGACGGCGAGGAAAATCATCGAGCCGTCGAGATTAAAGGAATAACCGGTCGGCATAACGAAACCGACGATGCGTTTCGGGACGCCAAGGCGTTCCATCGCCTCCATTGCTCTGGGCATGGCTGATTCGCTGCTCGTGGTCGCGAAAGCGATCGTCGCCGGCTCCCGGATCGCGCGTACAAATTGCCGAATTGGCGCACGGACTAGCACCATGATGAGTCCGAAAACGAACACGACGAAAATTATCAGTCCGAGGTAGTAGCTGAATATGAGGTTTCCCAAACTAACAAGCACACCCGGACCCTGGGTGGCGATTGTATGCGCCATGGCCGCGCCGACACCAATCGGCGCAAATTTCATGACGTAATTCGTCAGTTTGAACATCACCTGCGACAGGCTTTCCATTCCGCGCAAGAGCGGTTTTCCCTTTTCGCCAACCGCCGACACCGCCATCGCAAAAAGCACAGCAAAGGCGACGATTTGAAGAATGTCGCCGCGCACCAACGAATCAACGACGCTCGAGGGAAATACGTGCACGAGCGTTTCGATCAAGGTCTGCGGACGAATTTCGCCAATTTTCTGGACCGTCTCATTCGCCTCCGTCACAAGCGGGACCGCCGTCCCCGGCTTGGTTAAATTGACGACCGCCAGGCCAATGAATAATGCGGCGGTGGTGACAACTTCGAAGTAAACGAGCGCTTTAACGCCCATCCGTCCCACCTTCCGTAGATCGCCACCGCCAGCGATACCAACGACCAGCGTCGAGAAAACGAGCGGACCAATGATCGATTTGATCAGATTCAGGAAAATATCGCGGAGAAAATAGACCTTATTCCCCCATTCCGGCCGTATCCAGCCGACCGCGACGCCGAGAATCAGCCCGATCATAATCTGCGTCGTCAGCGATGGATGGTACCAGGGGCGCGAGGAGCGGCGCACGGAAACGTCTTTAGTCATGCGAAATGTGGATTAACACAATGCGCATAACGGATCGAGTCTTCGGGAAACCGACGCTAACCGTTTTGCACCGGTAAAACCTGGACAAATGCGCCGTGTTTCTCTCCTTTAGGGGTGCGCGCGTGTGGGAAAAGCTCCGTCGTCGCTTCGCTTTGCCGGCACCGTCCAAAAAAGGTTTTGGAGTGCGGTGGGAAGCGGAGCGCCACACCGCTTTTCTTTGGCGAACAATACCTGGGGATCAATTTTAGTGTCTCCTGGGGTGTTTAGCGGTACGAGTCTCATCTTATCGCGGCTCCCGCTCATCGGTTTAAGCTCGAAGGCTTCCTTAAACAAATGGCAGCGATGCCACCTCATGTTAGCATCGCCTCCAGACCGTCTGATTCCATGTTTCTAACGCATTTGAGCTGTACATCCTGCGGGTTGGATCACGACTGGGCGAAGCTGCAAAACTTATGCACGGCATGCCGTAAACCACTGCTTCGCTGTTTATGACCTCGAACAAGCGGGCCGCGCGCTGAGACGCAAGGAACTGTCAACCCGCGCTGAAAAATCGCTCTGGCGTTACCGCGAATTATTGCCCGTCCCGATTGAGACCGCACCCGTCTCACTTGGTGAAGGAGGAACTCCTTTGCTTCGCGCAGGAACGTTCGGCGCCTCTTTGCAAATGCAGGATCTCCGGGTCAAAGACGAATCGCAGAATCCGACTCAAAGTTTTAAGGCGCGCGGAATGTCCGTCGCTGTTTCGATGGCGAAACATCTCGGCGCTTCCAAACTCGTCACTCCCAGTGCCGGCAACGCCGCCAGCGCCCTCGCCGCCTACGCTGCACGCGCCGGACTCGAAGCCCACGTCTTCATGCCGCGCGACACACCACGCGCTAACATTGTCGAATGCCGCGAGCTCGGTGCCCGCGTAACCTTGATTGATGGCCTTATTACCGATTGCGCCGCTGAAATCGGGAGGCGCAAAGAGAACTGGTTTGATGTTTCGACCCTCAAGGAGCCATACCGGATCGAGGGAAAGAAGACGCTCGGTTACGAATTGGCCGAGCAACTGAATTGGGAGTTACCCGACGTCATTGTTTATCCCACCGGGGGCGGGACGGGCCTTATCGGGATGTGGAAAGCGTTCGATGAAATGGAGAAACTCAGTTGGATCGGCCAAAAACGGCCACGGATGTTCTCGGTCCAGGCCGAGGGCTGCGCGCCGATCGTTCGTGCGTTCGAAGCGGGAGAAAACTCCGCCGCCGAGTTCCCTAACGCGCATACGCTTGCCGCCGGATTACGTGTTCCAAAAGCGATAGGCGATTTTCTTATTCTCAAAATTCTTCGTCAGTCGAATGGCGGCGCCATTGCAGTTAACGACGAAGAAATGATCCGCATTGCCGCAGAAGTTGCTTCGAGCGAAGGACTCTTCGTCGCTCCGGAAGGCGCGGCGTGCTTTGCGGCACTGAGGTCGCTACTCTCGTCAGGTAAAATTTCGCCTGACCAAAGCGTCGTGATTTTCAACACCGGCTCCGGCATCAAGTACTTGGATTGCTACGATTCTTAACCGCAAAAGTTCATGCTCGGCCGGCCGCGGTGGCGTTCAGGCTAAGACGTACCGGCCCGTCTTCTTCGTCCCGATCCGCCGCACTAACCCGGCCTTAATCAGCGGTCGCAACAAATCGAGCGCGCCTTGTTTCGACACGCCGATTCCATCCCAGATTTCGCGCGGAGTCAGTGCCTTCTCTTCGCGCAGGAGATGAAGTAACTGCTCCTGCTTCGGTCGGAGCACGAGCTTCGTCTTTCCAGAATGTGCCGTCAGCTTTTGAATTCGGGTCCAAACTCGCTCCAGCGTCATCCGCAATCCCTCGGCGCTGTACTCGAGCCAGCTGCTGAGGTCATTGCTTTCCTTTCGCACTTGCTCGAACTCGGAGTAGTAGCGCGGCCGATCTTCCCAATAAAATTCGTCGATGGAAAAAATGTGATGGCTGTCGAAGCCGCGCCGATACAATTCCCACAGGCTGAGCATGCGCCCGGTGCGCCCGTTGCCGTCGGCAAACGGGTGGATTGTTTCGAACTGATGATGCACGATGGCCGAGCTCACGATCGGAGAAATCCGCGCCGCATGTATATTCCACCACTGCAGCAATTCCGACATCATCGGCTGCACTTGCTCCGGAGGCGGCGCCACGTGACTCCCCACCCGCACCCGAATCGTCCGGTAGCGGCCGGCCCTTCCCTGGTCCATTACGTCACCCGCCATGATACGATGCAATTTCAGCATCTCGGCATGCGTGACCGCACTGCGTTGCGCGTTCTTTTCCACGAAACGCAACCCGGCAAAGTAATTTGCCACTTCCCGGCGGGCACGCTGTGCCGTCGCGGGAATCTCCCGTCCTTCTTCGATTGCCCGCACCTGTTCCAGGGTAAGAGGATTGCCCTCGATTGCGGTCGAAGAATGAGCATTGCGAATCCGCGTGTCCTTCTGCAAGGCCGGGATCCAGGGCACTTGAACCGCCGCTGCCAGAATCCGCTCACGCAATCCCGCGATTTGCTCTACTTGCGCGAGCAACACCGGCGTAATCGTATAAATGGGTTTATAACTCACCTCGAATTAGTCAAGCATAAGTCAAGTTATTGGTCAAGTGCCCGGAGTTTGCAGGCTTCAGGCCGCAGTCAAAGGGAGGCCCGAGTTTTCTCTAAACCACTGCGTCCCCCACTATCATAATAGGTCAAGCGTAAGTCCAGTTTTCAGTCAACCCTCCCCCTGTTTCGACTGCTGTTCAGACCAGCAATCTTAGTTTTCTGAAATTTCCGTTGAAGCCCTTGTCTCGTCACCGGAGCGTAGCTTTCCCATGTCTCGCCAATATACCCTGCAACGAGCGCATTCATCATTTAGCGGCGCGATCGATTACGCGGCAGAATTGAATGAGCAGCAGTTGGCGGCGGTGACAGCCCCGCCGGGGCCGTTGCTCGTAATTGCGGGCGCGGGATCGGGCAAAACGCGGACTCTGACCTATCGCGTGGCCTATTTACTCGAGAACGGGGTGGATGCGCGCAACATTTTGCTGCTCACCTTCACCAACAAAGCCGCGCGACAAATGCTCGATCGGGTCTCGAATTTGTTGCCCGTGGATGCAGCCGGGATCTGGGGCGGCACCTTTCATTCCATCGGCAATCGGATGTTGCGGCGGCACGGCAGCGCGCTCGGCTATTCCTCCGGTTTTACCATCATGGATCGCGAAGATCAGAAAGATTTGATTGCGACGGTGGTGGCAAGCTCGGGAATTGATCCCAAGGAAATGCGGTTTCCAAAGGCCGACGTGCTCGCGGACATTTTTAGTTTCGTAGTTAACACCGAGCGGCCAATAGAGGAATTGCTCGCGGAGAAATTTCCCTACTTCCTGCCTTTGCTCGAGCAAATCAAAGATGTGCAGGCGCGTTACGAGCGAAAGAAGAAGGCGACCAACTCACTCGACTTCGATGATCTGCTCGAAAAAACGCTGCGAATGCTGCTCGAGCACGAGCACATCACCCGGGTTTACCGGCGGCAATTCCAATTCATTCTGGTGGACGAATACCAGGACACGAACAAGATCCAGGCCGACTTCATCGACGTTCTGGCGCGAGAGCATCAGAACGTGATGGTGGTCGGCGATGACGCGCAATCGATCTACTCCTGGCGGGGCGCGAATTTTCAGAACATCCTCGAATTTCCAAAGCGTTATCCAAAGGCGCAGGTATTCAGGATCGAGCTGAACTACCGCAGCGTGCCGGAAATTCTCGAAGTCGCGAACAGCGCGATCGCAGCCAACGTCAAGCAGTTCAAAAAGAATTTGAGTGCTACGCGGGACTCGAAAGCGATGAAGCCGGCACTAGTGGCGCTCAATGATGGAAGTGAACAGGCGCAATTCGTGGCCCAACGAGTTTTGGAATTGCGCGACGAAGGAGTGGAATTAAACGAAATTGCCGTGCTCTACCGCGCTCATTATCACGCGGTGGAGTTGCAGCTCGAATTTTCGCGCCGCGGAATTCCGTATCAAATCACCAGCGGAATTCGCTTTTTCGAACAGGCGCACATTAAAGATGTGGCCGCGTTCATTCGCTTCGTAGCCAACCCACGCGATGAAGTCGCATTCAAACGCATGGTGCGATTGCTGCCCGGAATCGGCGGCAAGATTGCGGAAAATCTGTGGAATGGCTGGGAGAAATCGCTCGATTCTGTACCTGTAGCCGCGATCGCTGAGCGCGGCCCGGGGCCAACGACCCCGGCTACAGAAGCGGCCGCGGCCGGCGACCGCGGCTACAGCATTGGCGAACGCTTGCTCAAATTAAGCGTCAGCACGCGCTCAAAAAAAACGTGGGAGCAGCTCGCGCAAACGCTGGACGAGATCGCTCCCAACGGAAAGCCCAACCCGCCCAGTGCGATGATCGTGTCGGTGGTGGAAGCGATCTATGACGACTACGCGAAGGCGAATTTCACCAACTATGAACTGCGTCGCGAAGATTTAAATCAGCTGGCGTCGTTCGCCCGCCAATTCAGCAACGTCCAAGAGTTTCTCTCGCAGTTGGCCTTGATTAGCAACGTCGATGCCGAACCGGCGCCGAATGCGGCGGCGGACAATGAAGCTGTTAACCTGTCATCAGTGCATCAAGCGAAAGGCCTGGAATTTCACACCGTTTTCGTGATCTGGTTGACCGACGGAATGTTTCCGAGCTCGCGTTCGCTTGAAACGCGCGATGCCATTGAAGAAGAACGTCGGCTCTTTTACGTCGCAATCACCCGCGCGCGCGACGAACTTTACCTGAGCTATCCGCACATGCGATTGAATGCGGGATTTGGTGATATATTCCAGCGGCCCTCCCGGTTTCTGAAAGAGATCCCAATCGAACTGCTGGAAGACTGGGAAGTGAAACGGAGCTAGCGCTCCGAATTGATGAAGCTCGAATGACGAAGGACGAAGGAAGCCGGAATGCTCGAATGATGAATATCAGTTTCGTGCTTTGTCATTCAACGCCAGTCCGGCTCGGACCATTCGTCATTTTTTGATCGTGAATCTATCTCCGGAAAACAAGGTGGCAGGCGTTCTCACTCCACTCTTCGCGCTACGAAGCGAGAAGGGTCTCGGAATCGGCGATGTTGCGACGTTGCGCGAGTTCATCGTGTGGGCGCGCGAGATTGGATTTGGCGTAGTGCAACTCCTACCGATCAATGAGGTCGGCCGCGATAACTCACCTTACAACGCGATCAGCGCGATGGCGATTGAGCCGATGACATTGCATCTTGCTCCGGGTTCGCCGGAGGAACTGACGCGCGAGGCATTTGAGAGGGCGACGGCTAGCGAGAATCTAGCCGCGCTGCGACGAGGGCCGGTGAAATACGAACGCGTTCGGAAGTTAAAACGGGAATTACTCGAGCGTGCATTTGGGAATTTTCAACTTAACGCGACCGCAAACCGTCGGTCGGCCTTCGAGGAATTTTGCGATCATGAATCTAGCTGGCTCAAACCGTATTCATTTTTTCGCGCCCTCATGGAAATAAACCGGGAGAGCGAAACGTGGGACGAATGGAAGCGGGAACATCGCGACCCGCAAAAAGCACACTCCTGGCTGGCGGAACAGTCACCAGAGATGCGAGCACAATTTTCTGCGCGCGAAAGATTCTTTTGCTACGCGCAATGGATTGCGGATGAGCAATGGCGTGAGCTAAGGAAATTTGCGGAGGAAAATGGGGTGGCGCTTATGGGCGACATTCCCTTCGGCGTCAGTTATTACAGCGCGGATGTTTTCACTGAGCGCAACATCTTCCATCTCGATTGGTCAGGGGGCGCGCCGCCAGAACCGTATTTCAAAGATGACCAGTTCACGATCAAGTGGGGACAGAACTGGGGGATCCCGGTTTACAACTGGCCGGCGATGCGCGCGCAGGATTTCGCCTGGTGGCGACAGCGGGTGCGCGGCGTAAAACGAATCTTCCACATTTTCCGCATCGACCACGTCCTCGGATTTTATCGGATCTACGCATTTCCGTGGCGACCAAATAGGAACGCGGAATTTCTCCCACTGACCCAGGCGCAAATGCTGGAGAAAACCGGCGGGCGATCTCCTCATTTCGCGCCGCGCGATGATGAGAGCGCGGAGAATTGCGCAGCGAACCAACAGGAGGGAGAAGAATATTTGCAGGTGGTGCTTGCAGAGAGTGGGGCGACGCGGGTGGTGGGAGAAGACCTCGGCACAGTCCCGAGATATGTGCGACCAAGCTTGCGATCGCTTGGCATCGCCGGATTCAAGATTCCGCAATGGGAATTTCTGCACGGGCAAATGACGCCCAGAAATGAGTTTGAGCGGTTATCGGTTGCGACTTACGCGACCCACGATCACAAACCGATTCGCGAATTGTGGGCCGAGGCCCTTGATGAAAAGGCGCCGACCCGCGAACAAGCGCGAGAGGATTTGCTCAAGATCGCGAAGTTCGCCGGGATCACGCCGCGGGAAGGCCTTGAATACGAACGCCATTTTTATCCGGCTATCATGAAAGCTCTCTTCGAGAGCAATTCCTGGGTCGCGATCGTGATGATCACCGATCTGCTCGGGCGCAGAGATCGATTCAACGTTCCTGGAACTGCGGGCAGCGGAAACTGGACGCGGCGTTTGCCGAAAACTGTGGCGCAGATGCGCGCCAGTCCCGCCATTGGCCGGCGGATGAAACTCGTGCACGAGCTGCTGTTGGAAAGCAGACGCTTGGCAGCCTCGTGAACGGATTGCGTTTACTGCGGCGGCCAGCTCCAACCGGCCGAAAGACGGGGGCCGTTGGCGCCGCCAATAAAGGTGTTGTTGTTGAGATACCAGATTGCTGTCTGCCGAGTGGCGGGCGCGTAAAGCAAGAAGTCTGGCTTCCCATCGCGGTTGAAATCAGCCGCGCCAACCAATTGATAACCGCTGGCAATATTTGGTCCAAACCGCGCGCTGGTCACACTGGCTCCAGATAAATACCAGATGGCGGATTGCTGCGTGCCGGCGTTGAAAAGTGCATAATCGCGTTGCCCATCACCATCAAAGTCCGCCACGCCAGCTACACTCCAACCGGCGGGAAGCGTCCCGCTGTAGGCGCTGCTTATCAGCACGTTGTTGTTCAGGTACCACTGTGCGGTCTGATGCGTCGCCGTATTATAAAGCAGATAATCTGGTTTGCCGTCGTTATTGAAATCAGCCGTCGCAATCAATTGCCAGCCAGGGGGGAGAGTTGGCCCGTAAACACCGCGCAGGAACGTTACACCAGACAAATACCAGATCGCGGTCTGGCCCGTGTTGGGATTAAAGAGCACGAAATCGGGATGGCCGTCACCATCGAAATCCGCGAGATCGATCAAACTCCAGCCAGGGGGAAGAGTTGGCCCATAAGTGCTTCCGATAAAAACGTTATTATCCAAATACCAGACAGCTGTCTGCCTTGTACTTCCGCTATACAGAACATAATCGGGTTTACCGTCGCCGTTGATATCGGCGAGAAAAGCGCGCGGCGGCAAGCTCGCGACATCGTAACCGAGCACATCCAGCATGATTCCTTCTGGCGAGCTAACTGCGACATCAGCCGCCTGGCCCTGACATCCAAATGCATTCTGCACATGAAAATTTGTTTGGGGGCACGGGCCGCTCAGCCAATCGCCGAGATCGCCAGTGGAATCTTGGTTCAAGGCAATGATCCTGGTCGTGCCGCCATCGATTGATAGATAGCGCGTGCCGCTTGATGTATGGTTTCGAGTTCCCGGCGCCGACCAGCTGAACAAATCTTCCGGCGACAGATCGCCACTGCTGGGCGCATTTGAGCCGATGGCCATGATTTCATCGATCTCGTGCTCAATCCCGGTCTGCGCATCGTAAAAGCCGCTCCTCGGAGGGCGGTTGAACAAAACGGAGTCAGAGGAGTTGACGGTGACGATTCCATCATAGGGCGCGCCGGAACCGACAGTTCCGTTGGCAAAGATGCCCGGCGGCGTATCCAAGCCGATTGCTCGCCCGTTCGCGCTCGATACGTCCACGTTGGCCGACAATGCGCTCGAGGGCAGACTCGCCCGCGCAGTGAAGTCGTTATTGCTCGTGGCGTCGGCTACCAAGGCATTGATATATGCGCTCCAGGTGATGGGATAAATGGCGAACTCGCTCTGCGAAACTCCTGCCAGCGGGCTACCGTCCGCCCCCTTGGTCGAATAGCGGAAAAGGATCGGAATGGTGAGGGGATCGCTGAAGAGTGACTCGAAAATAGCAATCGCGCGATTGATGGCAGCCTCGATTGCCGCTGCGTTCGGATTACTCGTGATCGATCCGTCGAAGGTCGCGTTAATGATCAGTCCGCTGCTTGCGGTGGTGGCAGCGCTGGCCACGTCAACGCTGCTGCCCGCGCCGCTCGCATTGTAAGCTTGCACCCGATAGTAATAGGTCGTGCCTTGCTTCAACTGTGTAACTACTCGTCCAGTGACGTTGCCGACATCCAGATCGCGATAGCCATCCACGTAGGTTTCAAAGCGCGGGCTGCTCGACACATCCAAGCGGTACCCTGTTGCACCGGCCACCGTGGCCCAAGTAGCCATAAAACTGGTGCGAGTTTGTGGCGCCGGTAGAAAGGCGCGTTCAGAGTGAGCGGCTGTTCCGTTTTGCTGGGGCAACTCCATTAGATCTAGCGACCTGCTGTGCGTTGCATGGATTGCGGCCCGTGGTGCTAACACAGGCGGCGCTTCGTCGTGGCGTTCGGGAGAGCTGCTGCCTGCTCCGAATGGGAAGGTTCCAACAGCGGCAATCCAACCAAATAGACGAATGCTGCGGCTGACACCAACGCGTCTCACCAGCGCAGGGCAGCACCATCCCTTTTCAATCATTGGAAGCCAGCCCTTTATCCGTTCGGATAGAAAAAACAAGCGCGAAGTGCGATCTCCCTCACCTGCTCCTCGATGGCAGCGCGAAAATTCCGTGTTTCATCCCTGGTCGTCCGTGGCTTAGTTAAGACATGACTTCTCCCATTAAAATAGCAGTCACCGGAGCGGCCGGTCAGATCGGTTATTCGCTGGTTTTCAGAATTGCTTCTGGGGCAATGTTTGGGCCGGAGCAACCGATCGCGTTGTCGTTAATCGAAATTCCAAATGCGCTTGGAGCGCTCGAGGGCGTGGTCATGGAATTACACGACTGCGCATTTCCATTGCTCAAGTCGATCACGCCGACGGCGGATCTCGACGAAGGATTTCGCGATGTGAATTGGGCGTTGCTGGTTGGAAGTGTGCCGCGCAAGGCCGGGATGGAACGAAAAGATCTGCTCGGGATAAACGGCAAAATTTTTATCGGCCAGGGTCGGGCGATTGAAAAAAACGCGGCGGCTGATGTGCGGACTCTGGTCATTGGAAATCCGTGCAACACCAATTGTTTGATCGCGATGAATAACGCAAAACAAATTCCGCCCGATCGCTGGTTTGCCATGACCCGGCTCGACGAAAATCGGGCCAAGGCGCAGCTCGCGCACAAAGTCGGCGTTGAGGTGACAACGGTAACGAAGATGACGATTTGGGGAAATCATTCCGCCACCCAGTATCCGGATTTCTACAACGCAAAAATTAATGGCCGGGCAGCAAATGAAGTGATCGGTGACGAGAAGTGGTTGAAGGAAACATTTATTCAAACAGTGCAGCAACGCGGCGCCGCGATTATCAAGGCGCGCGGCTTATCGTCGGCGGCGTCGGCCGCAAACGCGGTGGTCGACACGGTGCGTTCATTGATAACTGATACGCCGAAGGGGGATTGGCACAGCGTCGCATTGTGTTCCACTGGCGAATATGGAGTGGAAAATGGTTTGATTTGCTCGTTTCCGGTGCAGGTAAAAAATGGAAGGGCACAAGTAGTACAGAATGTCCCAATTAACGAATTCAGCCGCGGGAAGATCGACGCCAGCGTAAACGAATTAAAGGAGGAAAAATCGCTCGTCAGTGATTTGTTAGGCGCCTGATTCTCGCATCTTGTCATACCGAAGCGCGAAGGACGCGCGACCTGGATCCGCGGCTCCGCAGAGCGTCGCTCTGCCAAAAACTAATGCGAACGTGGATTGGTAGGGCGAGACTCTGTCGAGCCTGTCGTAAGCGTCAGACGTTAAGTTTTATTGGACCGGCTTCAGGGCGGGTAACCGTCACGCGCATTGTCTCGAGCCGTTTTAACGGCTTCCCCGGCGGGTTCAATGAGCCGACTCCGATTCTTTCGAAGCCCATCATTAGGAAAGTCGAGAAGCCGTTGAAACGTAATTGATGAACTCGTTCCCGATAGCGCGGCTAACGACGAGCAAGAAACAGCGCGGCACTGACCGCGATCGTGCGGCCATACCAGTCCTCGGGTGGGGGGCATACCGGTATGATGCCGCTATCTTGCAACCGGCTGGAAGCCCATTGGCCCCACAGGCAAGATGCCTGTGTTACTCTAGTTTCCCACCGGTAAGACGCGAAAACGCTTCGCGATATTTCGCGCTCGTCTTTTCGATGATTTCGCGCGGCAAATGCGGCGCGGGCGGCGTTTTGTCCCAATCGAGTGTCTCCAGATAATCGCGCACAAATTGTTTGTCGAAACTGGGCGGGCTAATGCCGACGCGGTATTCATCGGCCGGCCAGAAACGGGAGGAATCGGGCGTAAGACATTCGTCGATCAGCAGCAGCTCATCCCCTAATTTCCCGAATTCGAATTTGGTGTCCGCGATAATGATTCCGCGGGCGGCGGCATATTCGCTTCCCGCCTGATAAAGTTCGAGACTGAGATCGCGCGCCAACTCGGTCAATTCCGCGCCGACCATGCGACCGGCCTCATCGAGATCGATGTTAAGGTCGTGACCGACGTCGCTCTTGGTCGAGGGAGTGAAGATTGGCCCCGGTAATTTCGATGCCAGTTGCAGCCCGTCCGGCAGTTTCACGCCGCAGACCGACCCGGTTTGCTGGTAATCCTTCCAACCGGAACCAGCAAGGTAACCGCGGACAACACACTCGATCGAGAGCGGCTCCGTCTTTTTTACGAGCATGGAGCGGCCCGCCAGTTGATCGCGAAAGGCACGCAACGATTGCGGAAACTCATCGAAGTCCGCAGTGATGAAATGGTTTCTGGCGAAGTCGAGTTTTTGAAACCAGAAAGCGGAGATTTGATTCAAGACCGCGCCCTTATACGGAATCGGATCCGGCAAAATAACGTCGAAGGCGGAAAGACGATCGCTGACGACGAAGAGCAAGGTATCGCCGAGGTCGAAGACTTCGCGCACTTTGCCACTGCGCAGTTTCTTAATTCCAGGAAGTTTAATGTCACTTAGCGCTTGCATAGCGCTGACAATAGTCGCGGTCACGTTTGTAGGGCAAGCGCTCCCGCTTGCCGTTGTAGCTGCCGCTGTCCCCCCCGGCAGAATCTCGGGTTTTAGTCTGCCGCCGGAGACGGCGGCCGCTCCGGCGTTTGGCAGTCGACACGGCTGCCCTACAATTGTGGTGATGGCTGGAATTGTCGTTCGACCGCGAGCGCGGATTTTGCATGGCCACGATTGGGTTTTCTCGAGCGAAGTGCTGAAGGTTTTCGCCAATCCGGCTGACGGCGACGTCATTTCGATTAAGGATGGGCGGGACCGGTTGCTAGGAAGCGCGATCTGGAATTCGAAGTCACAGATTGTGGCGCGCCGTTTTTCCCACCGCCGGCAGGATCTCGATCTCGATTTTTTCAAGCGGCGAATCGCGCAGGCGGCGGAATATCGGGAGCGACGAAAAATAAATCCGCAACTGCATCGCGTTGTCTGGAGCGAGAGCGACGGGTTGCCGGGGGTGTCTCTCGATCGATACGGCGACCAATTTGTCCTGCAGCTAACGACTCTTGGGACGGATCAACGCAAGGAAATACTAATCAATGCCATCGGCGAAGTTCTGGGAGGGAGAAACATTATCGAGCGGAGTGACGCCGCCGTCCGACGCGCGGAAGGTTTGCCGCAAATGAGTGGCGTTTTACGCGGTGAGGCACGGGAAACAGAATTCGAAATCTGCGGCGTGAAATTTTCGATCGATCTTTTGAGCGCGCAGAAAACCGGATTTTATCTCGATCAGATTCCTCATTATCCGGTCGTCGCGGGATTCGCCGCGGACCGGCGCGTCCTTGATTGCTTTACCAATGAAGGGGCGTTCGCCCTCACCTGCGCGCGGGCAGGGGCGAGGGAAGTGATCGGGGTCGAGATGCAGGCCGGCGCAATTGCAGCGGCGCGGGATAACTCAAAACGCAATCAGCTACCGGTGCGATGGGTAGAGCAGGATGTCTTTGTCTATTTGCGAGCTGCCGAAAAAGCTGGGGCGCAATTTGATTTGATCGTCCTCGACCCGCCCTCGTTCACGAAAACCAAGAGCCGCGTGCGCGATGCCATTCGCGGTTATCGCGAGCTGCACTTGCGCGCCTTCAAGTTGCTCTCGCGCGACGGAATCCTGGCAACGTTTTCCTGTTCACACCACATCACGGACGCAATTTTATCCGAAACAATTTCGGCGGCGCTGGTGGATGCGCGGCGATCGGCACGACGGCTGCGGCGGTTTGAGCAGGCGTTCGATCACCCCATTTTGCCGACCATGCCGGAGACGGAATATTTCAAGGGCGTGTTGCTGGAAATGAAGTCGTCGATTTGAACACAAAATGGTGACGACAGGATCGGCCGGAAGAAAAATTGCGCCGGTGACGATGAAAAGTCTGGAAATTCGAACTTGAGTCTTTAATGTCCGACTTAATGGAGCGGGGCAAAACGCTCTGCTCCGCAAAATTATGCCAGAACGGACTCGTGCGATGGAACAGATGCTTGAATTAAGCGACGAAGATGAAGTCACCCCCGAGTTGCTCGGTTCGCAGGTGCAAAAAGCGCAAGAGCAATTGCTGCAGTTGCGCCGGCAACAGGAACAGATCGAAAAACAAAAACGCGAGTTGGAAGAGCTGAGCCGGCGGCAGGAAGAACTGGAACGTGGCCGGGCCGAGATGACAGACAAGCTAACGCGCTCGCTGGTGGTGTTGGAACGGGAGGCGTACGAGACGCAGAACAAGCTTGAGCAACTGCGGGCCACGCGCGAGAGCTTTGGCCAGCATCTCGAGGTGCTGGAAGGGATTGATCCCAAAGGTTGGAATCCGTCGGATTTGCACCGGGAACTGAGCCGGGCACTTAGCACGGTAGACGATGCGCGCGCGGAATTCAGTCAGCAGCGAAGTCGTTTGCAAGCGATCGCGACGCAGGATTCGGAAGACGTGGCGTTGCCGGAAGCGGCACCCGAGGTGGCGGGAATGCGTGGCGAGAAGTCGTTTGGGCAGTGGGTCTTAATCGGGTTCGCACTTTCGCTGCCGTTAATTACGGTGGGACTGGGCGCGTTACTCATCTTCTGGTGGATGGCGAAGGGTTAAGATTGCGGAATGATTCGGCGTTCGCCTAAAACCGGCTCGGCAGTCGATCAGCAACACGAGGAGCTGGCGCGCCGCGAGAATGAGTTGCGCGATCGGATGCAGAAGTTGCAGCAAATGATCGAAGAAGCGCCGCGTTTGGCGCAGGAAACATCGCGTCGGCAGCGGGAGGAATTATTGGAGCGAGCCCATCAGCGCGGGAGCCGGCTCGACGCCTCTCTCTCATTGCGCGATAAACGCTGGGGCGATGAAGAATCGGGGAGGCGTCGGCCTGGTTCGTTGCGCAAGGCACGACGGGAAGGCCGGATCATTTTCTTGGTGCTGGTGATTGCGCTGGCAGTAGCGGTGACGTGGCTGCTGACGCGCTTCCATTTTTAGAATGGCAAGCGAACTCGACGTTGCTTACGTCGCGCAATTAGCCAGGCTGCAATTGACCGCGCAGGAGACCGAGCTTTTTCAAAAACAACTCGGCGACGTCTTGAAGTACGCAGAAAAATTAAAGGAAGTGAACGTCGAGGGAGTGGAAGCGGCTGCGCATGCGGTCCCGATTTTCAATGTTTTTCGCGCAGATGAACCTTGCGATTGGCTCACTGCCACCGAAGCCTTGAGCAACGCACCCCGGCAGGCCAACAATCTTTTCATCGTCACCAAAGTTGTGGAATGACGAAGCGCGATCTGCCGGCGCTCAGCATCATCGAACTCAGGGATTTTCTCCGGCGAGGGGAAATTTCGCCAAGTGAGACGTTGCAGGCACTGGAGGAGCGAATCAACGCCGTTGATCCCGAAATCGGCTCGTATTTGGTGCACGATTTTGCCACGGCGATGGCGGAGGCGGAAAAAGCGGACGTGAGTTTGCCGCTGGGCGGGATTCCGATCGCGATCAAGGATCTGATCAACGTCGAAGGCCAGCAATGCACCTGTGCTTCCAAGATCTTGCGCGGCTATCGTGCGCCCTACAGCGCAACCGTGATCGAGAAATTGCGCGGGCACGGCGCAATTCCGTTTGGCCGGATGAACATGGACGAATTTGCCATGGGTTCCTCGACGGAAAATTCCAGCGTCCAGGTCACGCGTAATCCCTGGGACCTTTCGCGGGTGCCGGGCGGATCAAGCGGCGGATCGGCCGCCGCCGTCGCCGCGGATATTGCTTTCGGCGCGCTTGGCACCGACACCGGTGGATCGATTCGTCAGCCGGCCGCACTCTCCGGAATAGTCGGGTTCAAACCCAGCTACGGTCGAGTCTCGCGCTTCGGTCTCGTGGCCTTCGCTTCTTCCCTCGATCAGATCGGGCCGCTAACGAAAACTGTACGCGACTCCGCTTTGCTGATGAATGCGATTGCCGGCCACGATTCGCACGATTCCACTTCGCTCAATGCCCCGGTCCCGGATTATACCAAGAATCTTGGCCGTGACCTGAAAGGCATCCGCATTGGCCTGCCAAAGGAATATATGATTGAAGGCGTCGATCCGGTGGTGAAAAGCGCGGTCATTGTCGCGGTGAAACAGCTAGGCGAACTCGGCGCGGAGATCGTCGAGGTTTCGCTTCCGCATACGGACTACGCCATCAGCGTTTACTACATTCTGGCGACGGCGGAAGCTTCGGCCAACCTCGCGCGCTTTGACGGTGTGCGCTACGGGCATCGGGCGGAGAACGTGAGCAGCTTGTTTGATCATTACGCCCGCACGCGTGCGGAAGGATTCGGCGCGGAAGTAAAGCGGCGAATTATTCTCGGCACCTACGTTCTCAGTTCCGGTTATTACGATGCCTATTATTTGCGTGCCCAAAAAGTGCGCGAGCTCATCCGTCAGGATTTCGTGCGCGCGTTTGAGAAAGTCGAAGCCCTCGTTTCGCCAACGTCGCCCAGCCCGGCATTCAAGCTGGGCGAGAAAACGAACCGACCCGTTGCAGATGTATCTGGCGGATATTTTCACAAACGCTGCGAACCTCGCCGGAATTTGCGGCATCAGTGTTCCCTGTGGGTTTGCCGAGTCCGAAAACGGCAAGAAGTTGCCGATCGGATTGCAGCTCCTCGGAAAAGCGCTGGATGAAGCGCGCATTTTTCAAATTGCGCACGCTTATGAACAAAGCACCGACTGGCATGAAGCACGTCCGGTAATTGAGCCGATTGCCGCGTGATCGCTCGGCTGCGAGTTCTGACTGAGCGACTGGAAGGTTCGCGCGCGCGGCTCCTGATCCGGGTGCTGTTTCTCACTACGGCGACGACCTTCACCCTTCTGCCCTTTGTCCGCTTTTTGCACAGCGGCACGCAGATGGATTACCGGACTTGGTTTGATGCAGGGCAAACCGTCCTGCGCGGCGGCGAGCTTTACCCGCACGCGCAAAATTTTCCGTTCATGTATCCGCCCACCTGCGCGTTGCTGTTGGCGGGGCCGGCATTTTTTGGAAAGCCCGCGCTGATTTTGATTTTGTCGGCTCTAAATACGATGGCGTGGATTCTGTGCATCCGGTTTTCGAGCGCGTTGATTTCGGAGCAACGCGCTCAGAACGCGCCGGTTGTCATTGCCAATTTAATTGTCATTCCGTTTGTCTGGTCGAGTTATCATCTCGGCCAACCCAGCCTGGTTTTGCTCGCGCTGATGCTCGGGGCTTTTCTCAGCTTGCGCCATGGCCACGAAATTTTAGCCGGCGCCCTGGTTGCGCTCGCGGTCGCGATCAAAGCGTTTCCGTTGCTCGCGATTTTTTATTTTGTTTATCGCCGTTATTGGACAGCCGCGATTTCACTGGTCATCGCCCTGGTCATCTTGCTTTTGCTTCTGCCAATTCCGTTTCGCGGATGGCACCAGACCTTGGACGACGCTCGCGATTGGCAACGCGGGATGCTGCATTATGAACAAGGTGGGATCGCGCAACGGCCGGAGCGCGGTTATACCTGGAAAAATCAATCGATTTTCGGTCTGGCCAATCGTTTGCTCAGGCGAGTCAGCGTCGATGAGGCACCCAGTCCACCAGCTTACGCGAATGTCGCCGATCTTGATTTCAGGACGGTAAACATCGTCATCATTGCGGGCGCGCTTCTCCTGGGCGTTTCCTTTGTTGCGGCAATGCCACGCCAACGTGCGCCGGAAGGAGACGCGCGGGAATTCGCCGCGCTTTTAAGCCTGATCCTGATTTTTACGCCGCTCACCTTCGGTTACTTATTTGTCTGGCTGATGTTTCCTCTCGCGCTCCTGATCAAACGGAGCTTGGAAGTACCGGCATCGCTGATCTGGTTGTTGATTGCGCTCGCGCTTTTAACGGCGACGGGGATCGCGCCGCGCCTGGCACAAATTTATGGCAGCCTATTTTTCGCCGCTCTCATGCTTTATCTTGCGCTCGCGATCAATCTTCGCCGCCACCCAGACTTAATCGCCCGATAATTTCTGCGCTGGCAATGGCGGCGTTACAGTCTTGCGCTCCGTTATTGGCCTCCCAATCGCGCGCAACCAGGCCACCCCAAAGCGGACCGCCTGAGCTAACGACATTTTGGATATTCCTCGGACGCGGTCCCGGAAGACGATCGGCACTTCGCGCACCCGCAAAGTTTTTCGCCCCCGCACAAGTGTTTCGAACACAATCTTGAAGCCCGCAGCCTGCGCGGCAAAGTGCAGTAAACACTCGCGTCGGATCGCGAAAAATCCGCCCATGGAATCGTGCACGCCGGTAAGCGGATAGGCCAGCGCGGATGCGACGCGCGAGAGAAATCGGCGCCAGGCCGGCCAACCCGGCGTTGTCCCACCAGGAATGTAGCGGCTGCCGATGACGAGATCGGCTTCATTCGCCAATAACGGTTGCAATAAAGATGCGATTTTTTCCGGCGGATGGCTAAGGTCGGCATCCATCACCACAAAAACGTCGGCCGATGATGCATAGGCGCCAGCGATAATGGCGCCGGCCAATCCGCGTTCAGCTCCGTCACGTTCGATCAGGCGCACCCGATGCGCCGTAGCCAGCGCGCGAATCTTCTCACGCGTGCCGTCAATCGAGCCGTCATCGACGAAGATGATTTCGCCGAACGGAACGTTCGTTTGCTCGATCTGTTCCACCAGCGGCACGATGTTGTCCACTTCCTCTAAGGTTGGAACAATAATCGCTATTGGCATGAGGCGGAGCCGACGACGGGATTCGAACCCGTGACCTGCTGGTTACGAATCAGAATCTTGATCTGATATAGGTTTCTTTGTACAAGTGGGTTATAATTTCACCGCAAGAAAATTGTTTCGAAAACTGACTCCCTCCAAGACCGGGAAATTGTACGGTAACCCGGCAAGCCCCGTTGAAAACCTCCTGTACCCTCAAAATTCGTCAATTGCACCCATATTTGCGCCATCCTCCGTGCAATCACGATTGGTATCGCACACCATTCGAACCGGACATCTATGAGAGCGGGTGATTTTCGGCTCTTTCGTGCTTTTTTTTCGCTTTGACGCTCATCGGCGTTGATTAAGAGAACCAGACCGTTGTGGCGGTACTTATTGCGGCGTTGGTCATTTTGTTGGCCTGTTTTGGCTGACAGTCACTGCGAATGCCCCAGTTAACTGCCCGTGCAAACTCAATGTTGCGCCAAGATCATGCTTTTTCTCACGCATCGCACCCGCAAAAAAACCCCGCGCCCCGGCAACGGCTATATTTCTGGTAAATGCTCTCGCTACGAGTGGAAATTCATTATCTGTTTAAAATGTCCACGTTTAAAACGTCCCTATCTGTCTGCGGGCTCCAGTGGGCGTGCTGATCAACCTCCACGATCCTTAAGGTTCCGGCGGCCACCCGGGCGCTTATAGCGTCCTTTGCTAGTGCCCCGGCCAAAATTCTTTGCTTCGCGTTAAATCCATCGACCGCAAACGGTTTGCCCGCTCGATAGCTCACTAAAGGCCGGCAGAATACATCGCCAGGAATTCGTCGCACGCGCTCGATGCCATCAGTCATCGCCCGCTCCCGCATCGCGATCTCGTTTATGAAACTGCGACCGAATACCAGCCGTACCGGTTGAAGTTGTTTTGACGCCAGCAGCCGCACGCACAAGGCAAGCATTAGAATTGCCTGAGCTCGTTCCCATCGAAGATGGCGCACGACAGGCCATAGCGGAATTTGAGTGAACGCCAGACCAAGGCCGATCGCGACGGCAATAACGAGGTCAAATTGAGCATTGAGATACACTCCAGCACCGCCTCTCTGTAAGAAATATGAGCATAAGGCAATTGCTATGAGACAACTGCAAAGCTGAACGCGGGCGTCATGCCGACGAGCCCAAGCGTTGTAAAGGCAAGCTAGTAAACCGACAGACACCCATTCTAACTCTTCAAAAATGTGAAGAGCCCTGTTCAACGAATACTGCCTGGGGGATAAGATGTTCAAAAAGAAGTTCCGACCGAAAAAAGCATAACAAAGTGCGGTTCCCGTTATCATGGCGATTGCGGCAATGCAGAAACACTTCAGAGCTTCGCGGCGACAGCGTAGACCTAGCCACAGGAAAGCAGTCAGCGGCATGGCAATGATGTTGTGCTTAACAAATCCAGCTAAAGCCATCACGAGAATGGGCCCGACATATCCACGGTCATTCGATCTGGCGATTAGAAACCCCAGAAACCCAAAGATCATGATAGCTTCGCTGAGGAGTTGCGGCTCGTTCATCCCGACGTAAGACATAAAAAATCGGCTCATGGTCGCTACAAAGAATGCAGCGCTAATGCCGGCCGCCACCCGGCTTCCGCCGAGCCGCTTAACGCTCAAGGCGATCCCTGCCGCAATCGCAATCACGGCAACCAGGGATAACAACCTGCCGGCTAACACCGGATCACCTACCAGCCGCCCAACTAAACCCACCATGTAAAAGGATAATGGCGGATAGTTGTTGGTTATGAGTTGATCGGGAGATGGATACAGTGGCACCCTACCCATCGCAGCATCAGCGAAATAAGCATTCCAACCCTCGTTGTTTTGAATTTCGACGTTCAGAAAGGCGCGATAAACGGGCCATGCAAAAGACCACGCGGCTATAACGTACAGCGCCCACTGCATTAGACTGAGATACCGCGGATCATCGCGCAGTCGCCCTGCGGGCAGCGTCACCCGGCAGCTTGAGGCGCTTGAGGCAATTGAAATCACCGTGCTGCCCTCGCAGGTATTCGGCCTGGCCGCCGTTGTCCTGGCCCCCATGTGGGCGCAACCGTAACGGAAAGCGACGCCGCACGCTGCCTGGATTCAGTGTCAGGCAAAAGCCGGTGAGCTAATCCGGCGCTGCTTTACAGCACTTATCGCGAGTTGGTGAGCTTTGATGAAGCCAAAGCTTTTTGGCACATTATACCAAATTCGACTCTGGCGAAACGCCTGGCTAAACAGGAGCAGGAAAGGATCGTGGAGGGGGGAAAACGTCCATGCTTGATGATGAGGCAAGAGAGTGGGCAGAAATGTCCAGCAATGTCGGGAAAGCCTTCAAGGGAGAAGACGGCCGCTGAATTCCGTCATCGATGAGAACCGGGACCCGTATCCGCCAAATTTCGACGACGTTTCTCGCGCGGCCTAAAAGTGCGGCGCATTCCGTTACGCAACACCTCCCCAAAACTCCCTGAACACCGTGTTTTCACAGGGGGAGCCGACGACGGGATTCGAACCCGTGACCTGCTGATTACGAATCAGCTGCTCTACCAGCTGAGCTACGTCGGCAGTTTGATAGGTAAATCGTCGTTATCATAAAAGATTTTCCTTGCGTTTTCACGGTGCTATTCTACGGTCGGCCTTGTGACACAGCGCAAACCGATGAAAACGTGGGAAAGAACGCGGCTCCAAAATCTCGTTCGCCATAAATCCGGTCGCTACTATGCCAGAGCTTTCGCCAGCGGCAAAGAGGTTTGGAAATCTCTCAAGACATCGCATTTTAGCGTAGCCCAAGCGAGACTGGCGGAATTTCTTAAAGAACACCGTCAACGGGTCAGCAATGGAAATGGCGAAGGCTCGGCCAAGATGACCTTTGGCGAGGCCGCGGCCATTCATCTGCGCAATCTGGCTGACAATCTCAGCCTTAAACCGCGAACGCGCGACTATTGGCTACAACGCCTTGCCGCACTGATCAAAAGCTGGCCGGGGCTGAATGAAACCGAAGTTCGCCACATCACGCAGCCCGATTGCAAAAAATGGGCGAGCAATTACGGAAAAACTGCATCGCCTACTAACTACAACAACACAATCGCACTCCTTCAACACGTTCTGAATGTGGCGATCGAAGCTGGCGTGATCTATAGCAATCCCGCAGCGACTTTGAAACGTGCGGCCATTCGCGGGAAAGAGATCGCGCTGCCGACCATAGACAAATTCAACGCGTTACTTGCGGAGATGCGCGTGGGTCACAGCCGCGACTCGCGCAATTGCGCCGACTTCGTACAAGGCTTGGCCGTTACCGGAATGCGCAAGGGCGAAGCGAACGCGCTACAATGGCGCGATATCGATTTTGACGCTGGAGAAATCGTTGTGCGTGGCGATGCCGAGACGGGCACGAAGAATTGGGGATTGCGCCGCGTGCCAATGATTCCCGATGCGCGAGAGCTGTTTGAGCGGATGCGAAGCGAACGCGCCGATGAACCACTGGACGCGAAAGTGTTCGCCGTTCGGGAGTCTCAAAAGGCGCTTGATCGGGCGTGCAAAAAGGTCGGAACCGATCGCATCACACATCACGACTTGCGGCATCTATTCGCAACGCGCTGCATTGAAAGCGGCGTGGACATTCCGACTGTTTCACGCTGGCTTGGGCACAAGGACGGCGGCGCGCTGGCCATGAAAACCTACGGCCACTTGCGACGCGAGCACAGCATCGCACAGGCGCAGCGCGTCACCTTCGCACCAGTCCCGACAAAGCAGGCCGCCGTGATCGCGTTTCCGGCAACCGTATGACTGTGCGAAGCGGCGCAACCGCACGAAAAGAAATTCTTTTTTTTGACAGGGCTGGCGGTACACCGTGGCGTGTCCCCCCAACTGACCGCGGGCCTTTCGTAATGACCCGCCCACAAATTTCTTGGATGAAAAGAAATGGCCGCAACAAAACCACAAAAGCGGAAGAAAAAACCGCGTGAACAGCCCGCGTCGGAGCCAGAACTACTTCGCAAAGTAAGAGACTCCTGTTATGGAGCAGCAATTGCCGAAATGGGGAAGGCCGCGACGGATGCGCGCGCCTCTAAGGAGATCGATCTGCAACTGCTTCGTGCGACGAGTATCGTGGCGAACCTCCTGACGGCGCTAGAGTGTGGCCATCAAATGGGGGACTACAAATGCGTTCGTGAAATTGATAATATAGCCTGTTTTGGATTCGGAACCCTGCTCAGTCTTGTTAAAAGGCTCGGTTCAAAAGATGTCGCGACACTGCTAAGCAAACGGCTGGTACAGCTTATTGAAGACTTTTTAAGAGTTTGTTATGCGAAGCCTGAGCTTTTCCATCCAAACGCGGAGCAGCAAACCATCTGGCCAGGACTCATAACCCGTGAGCGGCATTACAATGAATACCTTGAATCGATTCGCAAACGCATTCGTCTAGGTGAAAAGACAGGTTTGAATTATGAAGGAAAACTAGGCAGGCAGCTTGGAAGTCAGATTGCTCGCAAGCTGTTTGGAATAATCGAGAACGCACGAAAGCCACCGTCGTTTGTGGAAGACATGCCACCAGAAATGCGCAAGCGATACGACGAAGCCGAGGCCGCTATTCAAAAGAATCTTCCCAAGTTAGTCCTTGGTGAAAGTCCTATCGATACGCTTCTGAGAATCAACAACGAACTCTCACCAAAAAACATAGTTATCACCAGTTGGCCATTCGGGCTGTTTAGTCCTAACGAGGCCAGAGTTTTTCGAGGATGGAGTAAGAGCCTGCCAATGTTAAATCGAAGCAGTGACGTTCTTGAAAAGTGGTGGAAGGTGGTGAAAGCATTGTTTGTTAAGGCGTATGGTCGCCAATTCGAGGATTGGGAGGAGTTCGCCCGTTACTGGAAAGAGGCTGAGAGCCTCAGTTTGAGCCGCGGACATGCAGCGAAATACGCTAAAGATTACCAGAGGCGAAATGAGGTTAGGCGTAGGATTTTAAACGACATTAGGCAAGGTCTGAAATCAATAGCAGCCAAACCCGGTGACGTACATTTCGGCAAAATATAGTCCTACAGCACCTTCTTTTCTCAGGGAGTTTGATGCATACTATGAGTGTTCATGATAGACAGCGTAGATCATGGACAACGGGCGCAGACGCAATCGCGTTCTGCGCGAACTAAAGACAAAGCAAAACGCAAAGGGTCGCTACGTAAGCGCGCTAAGCGCGCTCTGGCGGAGTGCTTTCAGCGACTCGCTTTCACTCCATTTGAGTGTGGAGTGGTACTGGGCAAGTCCGCGACCTTTGTTTACCGTCAGATTTATGCGGGGCGACTAAAGCCGATCTCCGATGCCGGGCGGATGATGATTCCGCGCAGCGAACTTGATCGGTTTCTTTCACGCGCTGCCCAATACAATCCGCAGCCTAAGGCGGAAACTCAAAGGGAGAATGAGGGCGGGCAATCGTGAGCGGAACGTCAAACGTAAAACACGCTTTGCCGGCTGTCGGCGACTTGATGCCGCCGGTGACTGCAAAAACGCGCGCTACGGCTGAGGCTGGGGGTAAGAAATGCCGTTTCTACAAACCATTGCCGAAGCAATTTCGGCGCGACGGATTCAATTACCGACAGATCATGCGCGACGGTAACGCTGCGGTCTACGAGCAAACCCGGACTGGCTGCCATAATCCGAGTGTCTGCTACGAGGTCATTCGCATCCGCCGACGCGAAGGTTTTGAGATCGACGGCAGAATAGTAGAGGCGGCCGAGGTTTATCCAAACTCAGAGGCGTGGGGCGTGGACGGTTTCACCGCTCAGCACATGGAAGCGGCGTTTCGGAAACTGCTCGAGATCATTTCACGAAAAACCGACAAGCGACCGTGCTAAAACCGTTAGACAAGCCACGACTGCCGACGCTTGCTAACAATTGTTATCTCGTCGGCCAAGCAAGACGGGCTGACGTGGTTTGGAGCGAAGCCGACTTTCTGGCCGTGTGTGAACACATGCTGAATGGGAATCCGTTGACGCATTTCCTCGTAGCTTGGACAGACAGAGAAAATGGGCAGGCTCGATTTGCGAAAGCAACGAAGTGTCGGGCTGATAAACGAGCAGCTTGGGCTTGGGCGAGCATTACCGAAAAAGTTAAAGTAAAGACAGCTATAGGGTTTTACCCATCAAATGCAGAAGGCAAGTCCCGCTGGGCTGCGATTGATTTTGATGATCACAATGGGGAGCGCGAACAAGCGCGGAAATGGTCGTTACAAGCCTTCTCTCTTTTACTGCACCATCCGCAACTTTACCTGGTCCTTTGCGCATCCGGCAACGGCTACCATTTATTTATCTTCACTCGGGACCTGTATCCCATCAGTGAGTGGATAGTACCTTTTGAAGCAGGTCTGCCAGTGGATTGGAGCGCCGATTGCAGACGGCATCTGTGAGACGTTTCCCAATGAGCGCGCGGAATCGCAGCGTGTGGGCAAGGGCATCCGTGCACCGGGAACGCTCAACCCAAAGACAGGCACTGCTTCACTGATTGAAGCGGAAACGATAAAGCCACTGTTGGAAACGTTGCCACGAACATGGAGTAGTGGTGTAGGGAAAGTTACCTGTGCTTCTCCTAGCAATAACAATGCACTTTCCCTACATAAAAGCACAAACAATTACTTCCTTACTACCTACTCGATTAGTACGAAGCCTATAATCGAGGCTATCTTGACTCGTTATCCGATCGATCGGAAAGGCGTGCGCAACAGTGTGCTAATGCAATTAATTGGCGATGTCCTGAGGAGGCAGTTGTTGTAGGGGGAGAAGGTTTTGATGCAGGGCTGAGAGGCAAATGGCAGGGCGAAGCTGGAAGAAGGAAGACGGCAGTCCCATGACCCAAGCCGACTACTTCAACAAGGCCGTCGTGCAAAAGCTCAACCCCGGTCCAGCCGGAGGCAGCTCAATCGCATGATCGATCGGTACCATGAGGCCCAAAGAGAGGAAGCAGCGATTGACGCCCAGATGTGCGAGCTCTACACCCCCCGAGGCTGCCTACTTCGGCCCGCCTGAATCGTAGCAATCCACTTGATTGGGATGCTTCATTACCACTAAAGATTCCCTTTCATGCTTCGTTGCTTCGGAGTGCCGTCGCTTTTTATTCCAGTGACGGCTGGCAGGCACGATTTATGAGTGCACCTGCTGCAATCCTTTCCAGATGTAACCCAGAACGAAGATATAAGCGGCCACGCAACAGCCGAGCTTTGCTAGAAAGAAAAACCAAGTCGGCAGCGTCAGCGCCGTCGGAGGGTCTATCATTGCATCCTCAGCTAACCCGCTCTGATGTTTTGCTTTATGGTAGAACCACCAAGACACTGTCTTGTAAAAATATTGAAGCAGGTCGAAACCTAGCGCCCACACAAATAGAAAAAGCGGACGAAAAAGGATCGATGAGAATGGTATGCCGCCCGCATTCTTGTCCGATACTTTTAAAATCCAAATGATTGCAATACCGGCAAAAACCAGCTTTCGCGTGTTTTCACTAAGGGTTGCACTCGAATCGTAAAACGCCTCTTTTGCTTCTTTAAGTTGCATATCGTCGAATCTACAACCAGCCTTTCGGGCCAGTATCTCCGCTGCCCTTGCGCTTTGCGCCGGCAGATATGCGGCCGCGACGCCGTGCCTTTTTGCCCCCACCTCCAGCCTTACGTCCACCTCTCGCTCGAGCCCAACGGGCGCGTGCAGCCGCTGCGATTTTAGCTCGCGTGGCCGCGGACATAGTTCGCCATCTTCGTTGCCTGCCGCCTCCGGTTTTCGCGCCCGCGCCGGTAGTAGCGCGGCCGCCGCCAACTAAACCTGCGAACCGTCGCTCGAGAGCATCGATCTGGCGGCGTAAGGAAACCGCTTGTTTCAACTGCCTAAGTGATAAGTCCATTCAATATCATTGTACGCCGCCAGCCGAGCAGGCAGAAGGGACAAATTGTTAAAGCAACCGTGGCTTCCAACTCTATACATCATCGCGATCGCGACGGCGATTCAGTACGCGCTATTCAAGGGTTACCGACTAACTGTGGTGCAGGTTTGCTAAGGGCGATCTGGTCGCTCACTTTCTGGACAGTCGCAGTGAGGGCTTCGCTAACCCAATTTGTAGATTATGGCTTGTGGAAGGAAATCCTGCATGACTGATGAGCCAGGTCCTGTTCATAATGGACTAGCTGAAATTTGGCCCAGTGTTCTGGTCGAAGGACTTGGTGGATCGCACTCGCTTTTGCTTTGGTAAATCCGGGAGAATAGAGCTGTGGATCGTTTGAAAGCATATAAGCTGCATCATGATTGCCGAGGAGGAAAATGTCCGAACTCGAGTCCATGCGTCGCCGCAGCCATAAAGCCGTAAGCGATGAATCGTTAGCGTTATCGTCCTGGCAATCGATCGCATATGGCCTATGAACAAAAAACGAAACTGCGCCTGGAGATCGCGCACGTCCTTTTCATCGACATCGTCGGATACTCAAAGCTGAGCACCGATGAACAACCGGAGGCGTTGCAAGAGCTAAATGCGATCGTGCGGAGAACTGAGACAGCGCAAGCCGCACAAGCAGCCAGTCAGCTGGTCTTCCTTCCGACCGGCGATGGTATGGCACTGGTGTTTACCGGATCGGAGGAAGAGCCGGTGGAATGCGCACTGGAAATCGCTCAAGCCTTGCGCGCAAAACCAAGCCTACCGGTGCGAATGGGAATTCACAGCGGACCGGTCCATCACGTGGCTGATGTCAACCAACGCGAAAACATCGCCGGCGCCGGGATCAATGTCGCCCAACGAATCATGGATTGCGGAGATGCCGGCCACATCCTGGTTTCCAAACGGGTGGCGGATGATCTGGCCCAATCACGCCGGTGGCAGCCTTATCTTCACGACCTCGGCGATGTGGAGGTGAAGCACGGCCAGGTGGTATCGGTCGTGAATTTTTACGCCGATGTTGTTGGCAACCCCATCCCACCGACAAAGATCCAGGGGAACAAAAAAGAAATCGGATCGTCATCCTTCCAGCGAAAGCGCTCGCTGGTCTCGATTTTGGTGATTGCGTGTTTACTCTTCGTTCTCGCAATTGTGGCGCTCATCTTTGCGCCGGCAATTCTGCGCCAAGCGCACTCGCATCGCGCTGAAGCTGGATCTTCAACCGCAGTCGACGAACATCGCGGTCTCGCCGCAGCGGAATCCATTCCGGAAAAGAGCATCGCGGTATTGCCGTTTGAAAATCTAAGCGAAAGCAAGGAGAACGCATTCTTCGCCGACGGCGTGCAGGACGAAATCCTGACTGCTCTGGCCAAGGTGGCAGATCTGAAAGTGATCAGTCGCACCAGCGTGATGCAATATCGCAACGCGGACACGCGCAATCTGCGAGAGATCGGAAAACAATTGGGCGTCGCCCACGTCTTGGAAGGAAGCGTGCAGCGGGCGGCGAACAAAATCCGCGTCAACGCCCAGCTAATCGATGCCCGTAACGACGCGCATCTTTGGGCGCAAACCTACGATCGCGATCTAGCCGATGTGTTCGCTATTCAGAGCGAGATCGCGCAAACTATCGCCGAGCAACTAAAAGCTCGGTTATCCCCGGACGAAAAGGCGGCAATTGCGGAAGCACCGACAAAAGATCTGGTAGCGAGCGATCTCTTTCGGCGCGCCCGTGTATTGGACAATCAGGTGAATGATCCGGGCTCCGGACCGGAGTTGTTTCAGGCAATCAGTCTGCTGGAAGAAGCGGTCAGACGTGATCCCAATTTCTATCTCGCCTACTGCCTGATTTGCGAAATCAATCTCGATCTTTACTGGGGCGGGTTTGATCACACTCCCGGCCGGCGAGATCAGGCATTGGCCGCGTTGAAGCAGGCCGAGCGCATCAATCCCGACGCGGGAGAAGTTCATATGCAGAAAGCTGACTATGCCTATCACGGATTTCGAGACTATGAGACCGCGCGGACCGAGCTGGAACTTGCGCGCAGATCACTGCCAAACTCCTCACGGCTTTTTACGTTAATTGCCGCGGTGGATCGCCGGCAGGCGCGCTGGGATGATTCGGTTCGCAACTTCGATCGTGCGGTTGAATTGGATCCGCGTGACTTCGCCACGTTGCAGGAAGCCGGTTACACTTATGGCGCTCTGCGCCGCTATGCTCGAGCGGTCGAGTTGATTCAGCGAGTGGCCGAATTGTCCCCGAAAGATCCTTTCACCCGAGCGGCGCTCGCGTCCTTCTCCTACGAGGAACGGGCCGACACCGGTGCATTCCGAGCCGAACTGCACAAAATACTCGCCGAGGGCAAGGAAACGGCGTCTCATGTCGCGGCTTTTTTTGTCCAATGTGCGCTGGCCGAGCGCGATCATGCTGCGGCGGTGCGCGCGCTCGACCTCATTCCGTCCGAGGGCACGGTCGATTCGCGCTATGACATGTCCTGGCCGCGCGACTGGCACGTCGGTTTGGTCGCACATTGTTTCAAAGACGATGATGCCGCGAAAAAGGCATTCACATCCGCGCGAACGGCCGCGGCCAAAAACGTTTCCGATCAACCAGACTATGCACCAGCCTGGAGTAATTTGGGCGCGATCGATGCCGGCCTCGGCCGCCACGATGACGCCATCGCGGAAGGAAAACGCGCTTGTGAATTGCTGCCGCTTTCGAAAGACGCGTGGGACGGAGCCGGCTTGGTCAGCTATCTCGCTTTGATTTACACCTGGCTCGGGGAAAAGGATCTCGCGCTCGACCAACTTGCCATCGCGGCCAAAGCACCGAACGGCATCACCTATGGCGAGCTCAAACTTGATCCAACCTGGGATTCTCTGCGCGGCGATCCACGCTTCGAAAAACTTGTGGTTTCATTGGCGCCCAAGAAGACGGCCGGAACAAATCCGTGAACTCGCGCAACTTCCTTGCCGAACTGAAGCGGCGCAACGTTTACAAGACAGATGATCTATGACCAACGCCACTGAGCAGCGCAAACTCGCAGCGATCATGTTCACCGACATGGTGGGCTACAGCGCACTATCGCAGCGCGACGACAAGCTGGCACTCGAGTTATTAGAAGAACATCGGGCGCTGCTGCGCGAAATCTTTCCCCGCTTTAACGGCACCGAAATCAAAACCATCGGCGACGCTTTTCTGGTCGAGTTCAACAGCGCTTTGGAAGCAGCTCAGTGCGCAATTGAGATTCAGCGCGCGCTGGCCAGGCGCAACTCTGATATCGCGCCAGATCGCCGCATCGAAGTTCGCATCGGTATTCACATTGGCGATGTGGTGCATCGCGGCGGCGACGTTTATGGGGATGGAGTCAACATTGCCTCACGCGTCCAACCTTTAGCGAATGCGGGCGGAATCTGCGTGTCGATGGATGTAGAACGCCAGATTCATAACGCGATCGAAACGCGTTTGGAGAAGCTGGCGCCAACGGAGCTGAAAAACATTTCCGTGCCGATGGATTTGTTTCGGATCGTGCTGCCGTGGGAACGGCAGAGATCAGAGACCAGAGGTCAGAAGTCGGCAGTCAGAAATGGGACAGCCGCTCCTACGAGCAGAAGATTCGTTTGGGTCGGCGCGCTCGCCGTGCTGTTGATTATCGGGATCGGCTGGTGGTGGACTACTCTTTCTCAGAAAGTTACGACGATTGCCTCCAAATCGGATAACCGCGCGGGTGAGGCAGCCACGAAAGTTCCGGAGAAGTCGATCGCCGTTCTTCCTTTCGAAAGCCTGAGCGAAGACAAGAGCAACGCTTATTTCGCCGATGGTATCCAGGATGAGATCCTGGCGCGGCTTTCCAAGATCGCAGACTTAAAGGTCATTTCGCGCACCTCTACGCAGAAATACAAGAGCGCGCCGGATAACTTGCGCGAGATCGCGCAGCAGCTCGGGGTATCGAACATCCTCGAAGGCAGCGTGCAGAAGAGCGGCGATCAGGTGCGTATCACCGTCCAACTGATTAACGCTCTGAAGGACGAGCATCTTTGGGCAGATACTTACGATCGCTCCATGAGTAACATCTTCAGCGTGGAAACGGACGTGGCGCAGAAGATTGCCGAGTCGCTCGAAGCGAAACTCACCGGACGTGAGAAGAAAGAAATTGCCTTTGTGGGAACGAGGAATCCGGCGGCCTACGACGCCTATCTGCGCGCGCTAGCTCTGCGCGGCGCTCAAAGCATTGAGGCGTCGAAGAAACAGCGTGGCCTCTTAGAACAAGCCGTTCAGCTCGATCCAAACTATGCGCAGGCCTGGGCCCTTCTCGGTCAGGCGGAAGCTTTGGATTACTTCAACGACCCCGGCGTGTCGGATAAGGAAAAGTCGCGCGCGGCCGTGGAAACTTCCTCGCGACTCGCGCCTGACCTGGCCGATACGCAAATGGCCAAAGGCGTTTTCGACTATTATTGTCTGCGCGATTACGATACCGCTCTTACTCACCTAACTGCCGCGCAAGAGGCCGCGCCTAACAATGGCGGCATCGCTTACTTTATAGCCCTGGTGCAACGACGTCAGGGAAAGATCGACCAGGCTATCCGCGGGATGGAGCAAGCCAGCGCGCTCGATCCTTTGAATGAGGACATTCTGGTGAACCTGGGAAATACCTACCGTGGGATGCGAAAGTTCGACGAGGCGCGCGCGATGTTTGATCGCGCGTTAACTATCGCGCCTAACGATCCGAACATCCGCGCAGTCAAAGCTGAGACTTATCTAGCTCAGGGCAATCTCGATGATGCCTGGTCGATCGTAAGCAAACTGAAACTTTCGCCCGAGGATAATACTTTCGGAGTCTTCATGAGCATCTTGGGCGCGCGCCGACAATTTAATGAGATGCTCACGCAGGCGCGAGCGATCGACGCTTCCGCGAAAGATTATTCGCCGATCGTGCAGCACATCATTTGCACAGTCATAGCGCTTCTTTACCTGGCCAAAAGAGAACAAGCCGCGGCGTTGCCTTATGTCGAACGTGCCAGAAAGGATCTGGAACAGTCACGGCAAGAGAAGGAAGTTATTCCGGTGTTACAGCAATTTTACATCGATATGGAAGCTCGCCTGGATAATCGCGCCGAAGTCGAGAAGCTCATCGCCGAGCTTTACGATAAGACGCGCAATGACCAATGGGAATTTCCCAACTCGCAAAGCGCAGCGGCACGAGGTTACGCTTTGTTAGGCGATGCAGATCACGCGCTTCCATTATTGGAGCAAGCATTATCTAAAGCCAGCGCCGATAGCATCACCGTTAGCGACCTGCAACTGGGCGCGGAATGGGACGCGATCCGCAACGATCCGCGCTTCCAGAAGCTCTGTCAGAAGAAGGAGCCATGAACCTAACGAAGTTTCTGGCTGAACTGAGAAGACGGCATGTCTATAAGGTTGCGGTTAGTTACCTTGTTGTAGGTTGGTTAACTATCCAGATCGCATCGACGGTCGTCCCGGCGCTGCATCTTAGCGATACGATCACGAGCGCGGTGGTTGTGCTGGTTTTTCTAGGCTTTCCCATCGCGCTGATTTTAGCCTGGGCTTATGAAACTACTCCGGAAGGAATCAAGCGGACTGAGGAAACAGGAACAACCACACCTAAGAAAGGCCACGCATGGATTTACGTTGTAGTTATCGGAGTAGTTTTCTCGATCGGGTTGTTCTTCCTGGGCCGCTACACAGCTTCGACCGCCGAATCTAATCCAGCTCTCAATAACAAATCGATCGCGGTCCTGCCATTCGAGAATCTGAGTAGCGACAAAGATAATGCCTACTTCGCGGAAGGCATTCAGGACGAAGTTCTGACGCGTTTGTCCAAGATCGGCGCGCTGAAAGTGATCTCGCGAACCTCTACCAGTCATTATGCCAGTAGTCCGCAGAACTTGCCGGAAATCGCAAAGCAGCTCGGTGTTGCCAATATTCTGGAAGGCAGCGTGCAAAAGGTTAACGACGCCGTGCGCGTCAATGTGCAGCTTATTCGGGCAGCTACCGACGATCATCTCTGGGCGGAGAGTTACGATCGCAAGCTAACGGACATCTTTGGAGTAGAAGCCGAAGTAGCTCAGAACATCGCTTCTACTCTTAATGCCAAACTCACCGGCGCCGAACAGCAAATGCTCGAGCAAAGACCTACAAACGACCCGGCTGCTTACAGCGCCTACTTAACAGGCAAGGTTCAAGTCCTCACTCTTAATCCGGAAGGAGTAAAAGCCGCGATCCAATCTTTCAGCGAAGCAGTGCGTCTCGATCCTCAATTCGCTCTGGGCTGGGCCGCTCTTTCTCAAGCGAATTCACTCCTTTTCTTCATGGCCGAAGCCACGCCGCAGCATCGCGCCGCCGCCGAAAAAGCTCTCGCTGAAGCGATGCGTTTACAGCCCCAACTGGCAGAAACACAGTTGGCCCGCGCCTACTTCCAATACTACATCCGAAGAGATAAGGAAGGCGCGAAAGAGTTACTATTACAACTACACCAGATTTGGCCGAGTAACTCAGATATCCTCGAGTCCCTCGGAGCTATCTCCGCGCGTTTGGGCGACTGGTCAGGCAGTCTTGGTTACCTTAAGCAGGCGATCGAGTTAAGTCCGCGAGATCGTTTCCTACGCGGCATTACCGCGACCGTGCCGTTCGCCATGCGCGACTTTTCCACTACCTTGCGAATGTTAGACGACGCGCTGCAAATCTGGCCGGGTGACGTCGAATTGCTGGGACTTAAAGCGTCAACTTTTCAAACTCTCGGCCAGCTCGATAAAGCTCAGTCGATTGTAGCTGGATTGAAGCCCGGTGATCAGGACCAGTGGGGAATCGATGCGATTTTCGAGCAAGCGAGATTGCGCCGCGAACCAGCGACAGCGCTGCCTTTCTTCCAAGCACTGGGAAGCCGTTCGGGAGGGAGCGACGAGTATTGGAGTCTTTGGAACTCATTGCTTTTTGCAGAGCTTCAGGAAATGGCTGGCGACAACGCCGAAGCCCAAAGCCGTTTTGCCAAAATACGCGAACGCGCTCAGGCAGCCTTGCAGGGGCAACCTGATAATCCCAACATCCTCTCCTTTCTGGCACGGGCACTTTTTGGACTGGGCGAGCGCGACGCGGCCTTGAAAGCTAACGATCAGGCGCTCGCGGTGAGCACGGGGGACGCACGCATCCATCCGAACGCGGAGGAGCAGCGCGCTCGCATTCTGGCTCACTTCGGCCCGAAAGACGACGCCATCGCTATTTTGCAAATGCTTCTGACGACACCATACGACGGAGCACTTACGCCGGCCTTGCTCCGGTTCGATCCCGACTGGGACAACCTCCGCGGCGATCCGCGCTTTCAGAAACTCTGCGAATCGTCTGAGGCGAAATAACTTTCTCTAATGACGGCCGAAAGCGAGAAATAGATCGAGCTGGAGATAGCGCGCGTTCTCTTCCTCGACATAGTCGGCTACTCCAAGCTCTCGGTTAACGAGCAACACGCCAGGGTGGAAGAGCTCAACCGCATTGTTCGCTTGTCCGGGCAATTCCAAAAAGCGGAACAAGCCAATCGGATGTTGAAGATTCCCACGGGCGACGGCGTGGCGCTGGTCTTCTATCGCAGTCCGGAGGAACCGGCGCAGTGCGCCTTTGAGATCAGCCGCGCGCTGAAGGGCAACCAGCGGCTGCAAGTGCGGATGGGCACCGCGCGACGAGGGAGAGTGAACTTGCAACTGCTTTGCGGAACCTTTGCCGCTGCATTGGTTAAACACGCACCCGGAGTCTACTTGCTGTAATCCCGCCAATTGTGCTTGACCTAAGCCGATGCAGTAAATTAAAACCAGAAGCGGATAATGAAGGGTTTCCCCTCGTTTCGCTCCGGGAAACTTGGCGCGATTTGGCACCATTCTGCGCGTTAGCTATAAACGCCTCACATTATCCAGCAATCATCAACCCTTTAACACCATGCACACCTCCATTCCTCTATGTCAGATTGAAGCTCGTCCCCGCTCAGCGCTCCTGCTTTTGGCACCGCGCTCTCTGTTTTTTACCATCATTGCGCTCGGCGGTTTTGCAGTGTCGCCGCCTGTAAAATCGCAATTGCCGCCCCCGGCCCCAGACGGGGGTTATCCCGGCCAGAACACCGCCGAGGGTCAAACGGCACTGCATGATCTCACTTCGGGCACGTTTAATACCGCCATCGGTTATCAGGCCCTCGCGAACAATACAACCGGCGATGCCAATACCGGAGTCGGCGGGAATGCGCTTATCGATAATAGAAGTGGCACGCAAAACACCGCTGTCGGTAACGCTGCGATGGGGGTCAACGAAACCGGATCATTCAACACCGCCATCGGCGCCGGTGCGCTATTTTTCAGCAATGCCGACAATAATACCGCCACCGGCTATAATGCGCTTACGAGCAATAGAACCGGGTCCCAAACACGGCAAACGGCGTCAACGCACTCGCGAACAATACAACGGCCAATAACAACACCGCAGTCGGTTATCAGGCGCTGGTCAACAACTCGACTGGAAGCAACAATACGGCCACTGGCGTTTTCGCATTAACGGGCAACAACGGCAGCTTCAATACGGCGACCGGTGTTGACGCACTTTTTAGCAACGCGACCGGGACAAATAACACGGCCAATGGTGGCAGTGCGCTCCAAAACAACACGACTGCTAGCAATAACACGGCGGGTGGAACATTCGCCCTTTTTGAAAACACGACGGGCGCTAAAAACACTGCTGTCGGCGTGGATGCGCTTGAAAATAACGTCAGCGGCAACAATAACGTCGGTCTGGGTTACTTAGCTGGTCAAAACCTTACGACGGGTAGCAACAACATCGACATCGGTGCAAACGTGCTGGGCAACGCGGGTGAAGCCAATACCATCCGCATTGGAAAATCGGGGACGCAACAGAAGACCTTCATCGCCGGCATCTCGGGCAAGACGGTGGCCAGTGGAGTTGGAGTCATCGTCAACTCCAGCGGCCAGCTTGGCACCGTTTTATCCTCCGCCCGCTTCAAGACCGCGATCAAGCCGATGGACAGGGCGAGTGAAACAATCCTTGCACTCAAGCCGGTCACTTTCCGCTACAAGGAAGAACTTGATCCCGACCAAATTCCACAGTTTGGGCTAGTGGCCGAGGAAGTAGAAAAGGTTAATCCTGATCTAGTAGTTCGCGGCGAAGACGGAAAAGTTATGACAGTGCGCTACGAAGCGGTGAACGCGATGTTGCTCAACGAGTTTCTGAAAGAGCACCAGAAGGTCGCCGGGCAGGAGAGTACAATCGCTGACCTCAAGGCCACCGTGGCCAAGCAGCAAGACGCCTTCGGATCCAAAATCGCGCAACAGCAGAAGCAGATTGAAGCTCTCACTGCGGGGTTGCAGAAAGTGACCGAGAAAGTGGAATCGACGAAAGCTGCACCGCAGTTAGTTACCAACCCTTAGTAGTACGTTTTCACAAGGCATCGTTACGAGCAAGATTGGTGGAGCTATTGTGGCGCGGTGACAAAAGATGGCTGGTGACGGGTTGTTGATGCACACGAAAACAATGGTCGCTGGTACATCGTCGAATCTGACGAATTGTTGACCGCGTTCCTGGAATTGCAGAGAACGCTCCTGTAAAACAGCGGAGTACTACGTAGGAAAGTGAGTGAGCCACTGATCCAGCGGTACGAGCACCACGGCTTCACAGGCTGGGTGGTGTGCACCACTAGGCGGAATAAGCGATTCGCGCGTTATTTTTCAGATCATCCGAACGGACGGCGAAAAGCTTTACAGGCCGCGCGAGCTTACCGTGAAAAGCTTCTCTTCCGTTTGCCGCCGCCTCGCAAAACAAAAATCACAAATAAACGAAACACCGCCGGAGTAATGGGGGTTTGCCGCCAAGAAGTACGGCGAAGGTCGGGAAGATTGTTTGCCCGATACATCGCGGAATGGCCCAAGAGTGACGGCACAAAAGGTAGTGCAAGCTTTTCGGTGAATCTTTACAGGGAAGAAGATGCCTCTGAATTGGCAGTTTACTGTCGGCGCAAAGGACTACGGGACCTTGGTTTCCCAAGAACCTATTACGCAGCTTAAAGTGGGGACCGAAATCCGTGGGTTAGAAGGTTTGGGGACGCGATTCCACGTCAGCGGGGATAGAGTTGCCATACTCTTCGCTCTGGCGGTTGTCTCTCACCTTCCAGCGCGCGGCTGATTAATAAGTCGAGTGACGTCGGAAATTCACCGCAAAGATAAATGCCATCAAAACGGTGACTCGCGGGAACGCTGACGCTTTCAATGAGCGTTTGCATTTCGTCAGCGAAGGTGAGTTTAGGGAAAACATAAACTGCGAGCAGACAGTTCGGCCCGTAGGAGTTCCTGCATTTGGCGGCGATACGCGAGTTGATGTCATTCACAAGGTATTCGTGAAAATCCTTACCTTTCCACTTATCAGGAGCATCGGGATGTCCTCTTAGTCGGAGCCACTCGTACTTCGCATCATCGCCGTCATCGTAAAACGCACCTGTGACCTCGACTCTAAGCCGCACTTTTCCGTCCAAGTAATAACTATCAGGAGCATCGTCCGGTCGCCCATCGAAGCGAAACGAAGTGCCGTGTCGCTTGTTGTACCACTCAATCAGTTGTTCACCAATGCGACGCTCATGTTTGTCCTGCGCTGAATCCATGTTCGACGACCGCTAGTCTCTTAGTCTGGTCTAGCTCAAAAAGCGTGCCTCGACGTCCCGCTCGCGCGTGCGCGTGAAATGGGAAATATCGTTCTGGAAAAAACTGTGGTGCATTGCGACGCTCATTTTCTAATTTGAACGGCTTTGACCCAATAGCTCCAGCGAAAAGCGTCGATTGGTTACGCAATATAGGCAATTTTCGTTCGCAATGACGGATTAGGCTTGACCCGACCGTCGGCGCTTTCGTCCAATCCGCCGAGATAAGCCATTCATGAAAATCATGAAAACTACCTCGCCCAGCCTGTTTCGCCGCGCGCTAGCGATGCTGGCGGTCACAATCACTTGCGGACTCTCCATCTCACCCGGCCAAGCCGGTTACATTGTGACTTTGCAGCAAGTGGGGTCTGTTGTCGTCGCCACCGGAAGCGGAGCGATCGACCTAACGGGACTGATTAAGTTTAATCCGACGGAGCTCATTCCAGAAATGTATCCATCGGTGGCTATCATACTCACCGGCCAGGGAGGAAATTTTGTCGATTTCTACGGCTTGGGATCCATCAGCGGACCGAGGAATTTCGGGAGCGGCGGTCCAACGTTTGCCAGCAGTGGCACGGGAGACATTGTCGGGATGGACGGAGGAGCCGGTGCTGCTGTTGAAGTGCCCCAGGGCTACATCTCTGGCAGTGCCCTATCTGACAGCGCGACCTACAGTGGCCAGACTTTTGGAACCCTCGGCTTAAACACTGGCACCTACGTCTGGAGCTGGGGAATCGGAGCGGACCAGAACTTCACGCTCAAAATTGGATCAGGCACGGTGCCCGACACGGGTTCAACTTTGGGGCTGTTTCTTGTGTCATTGATCGCGTTGTTCGGAATAGGCCGATTCGCGCTGAGCGATTCGCCTAACTAACTGGATAACCTTTAGTCTCAAGAGGCTTTACCGACCTTCGACATAATCAAGCTTGCTAGACGTCATATAAAATATTGGGAAATCATCGCTGACAAGCTGAGTGTCGCCAGCGCACCGTTCGCTTTATTGGTATTTGTCGTTGCGTCGGCAGTCGCCAAATCGCCTGCGCCAGAAGTAATTTTTATCTCGCCGTGCGAGTGTGAGGGATTCCACGGCAAACATCGATGGATCGCCAAGACCGATCTTACGCCCGTCCCGTTGGATAAGTCGTGAGGCGAACCGTTCGTACTGCGCGGTGGTCAATACCGGCACGACGCCCATATTACGCGGAGCGTTCACGCTATCGAAGTTAGTGTTGTTCGTGATCGGATCTCCCGCTCAGTTTCGTAATCGATTCAGAAGCTTGTCCAACGTGAATCGGTCAGGCTCCCAGAACGCCAGTAAGAATGCTGCAGCGGCTGCCGAGAAGACCGAATAGTCGAATGGCGTCTTGATGCCAAGACCTGTGACCATGCCTATAGCAAATGACAAAAGGAGAAGACCGGAGAGGACGGAGGCCATTCGTATTTTGAAGCCTGCGATAAGCAATATCCCAAAGAGTGTCTCCGCGACGGTAGCTGCCCACGCAAACGACACTGTCGATGAACTGGGGAAGAGAGACGTCACCGCGCCCGTGTACTCCACGAAATGAGCGAAATTTCCCCAGGATACGTTCTTTGCTCCATATGGCCCCCACAAGCCAAAACGATCAGCCACAGCGGATAGAAAGGAAGCTCCTAGCGCAAACCGTGCGAACAGACGGACAATCTCTGTCCCATTCTCTCTGAGTTGCGCGGTTTTTGAATTCATACGTGCCTCCACGTAAGGAATATTGCTTTATGCAAAATGGTTTCATCGGAGAAATTCAATGTTCGCGTCCGAAGCTAGTGAATGGGAGTGAGAATCGGTGCTCCTTCATTTTTGATAAAAAATACGACGAACTTCGCTGGTTTCGTCTTACTCGCGTTACGGCTTACGGTATGAACGTCTTCAGGTGATTCGTAAAATACCTGCCCGGGACCAAGCCGCTGAAGCGTGCCTCCGCGAACCTGCATCTCAACTTCCCCGTCGAGAACATAGACAACCGCATGCGCATCATGCCGGTGGATCGCGTCGACGGCTCCTGGGGCGTAATTGACAGTAATGACTTCAATCTCTTTACCCGGTGCTTCCGGAAGCTGTTTCGTAAGGAGCGTATTCACTTGCTGGGCATGCGTTGCCGTGGCAAATCCGAAGGTAATGATAAATACAGAGAGGATGAGCTTCTTCATGTTATGCATCGCTTCTGTCCTTTCGCTGATGTGCTGCGATAACCGGGTCAATACTTAGTTCTTGTTTATTGTTCGGTCGAGAAACTCATGCATCAACGACCCAATCCGATCCACTTCTTCTTCCAACGCGAAATGGCCCGTGTCGAGAAGATGGAGCTCTGCACTGGGAATATCTCTTTTAAAGAGTTCAGCACCCTCCACCGTAAAGATTCCATCGTTTTTGCCCCAAGTGATCAGCGTGGGGGGCTGTTGTTTACGGAAATACTCCTGCCAATCGGCAAAGACATCCAGATCCCTTTTTGCGTTGTAGAGGATTGAAAGTTGGATTTCCTTGTTCCCCGGTCGGTCCTGATAAGCCTGGTCGATCACCCAATTGTCAGGGCTGATCTTCGACGGATCGCTGACACCATGCAGATAATGCCACTTGGTTCCTTCAATCGTCAGAAGCCAGTCGAGTAGAACTTGAGCATTCTTTTCGCTCCGATCTTCCCAATAGTCAAATAATCCCTTTGCGAACTCCTTATTTATGGCTTCAACATGAGCGCCCCCGTTTTGGACGATCATAGCGGTCACTCGTTCGGGATGCATGACGGCTAACCGGAAGCCAACCGATGCACCTATGTCCGAGAGGAATAGCGCATATGAAGAAAGATTCAGCTTTTCGGTGAACTTTTCGGTCACAGTCGCTAACCGTTCGAAGGAATAGTCGAAATCGTTGACCGACGGTGCTGAGCTTTCGCCATATCCAGGGAAGTCTGGGGCAACGACATGATATTTATCCGCAAGCATGGGAATCAGATTGCGGAACATATGAGAAGACGACGGAAAGCCGTGCAAGAGCAGAACGGTGGGAGCATCCCGGGGACCGGCTTCGCGATAGAAGATTTCCAGCCCCTCCACGTTAAGCGTGCGATAGAAAACGGTCGGCGTAATCGTGTTCGACATCTAAACTCTCCTTCGGCGCGTGAATTGCACCTTCGTGGGCGTTAGGCAATCCCCGAGTCCTCACGGACGAACGCGGATGATCGTCTTTCCCTTGATCCGCTCGGTCCGGTTGAAGGCGGCAACCGCATCGTCGAGGGCAGCCACGTTGCCGATGTTTGTCCGCAGCCGACCATCCCGGACCCGCTGGACGAGCTCACTCAATTGGGCGCGATCGGGTACGACGACGAAGTCGATAGTCAGGCCGCCAGAGGGCCGCGCCTCGGTCGGGCCGGTGACGGTCACCAGCGTTCCTCCGGCGCGAATCACGCCCGCAGACCGCTTCGCGATGTCGCCGCCGAGGACATCGAAAACCAGATCGACCTCGCCGACATCTTCCAGGGCGTCGTTATCGAGGTCGACGAACTCCTGTGCGCCGAAGTCGAGAGCCGTCTGACGGCCGCCAGCGCGCCCGGTGCCGATGACGTACGCGCCGGCCTCACGTGCGAGCTGGCTCGCCATCGAACCGACTACGCCGGCCGCACCGTGCACGAGGACGCTCTGCCCCGCGTGAAGGCGGCCGTGCTCGAACAGCCCCTGCCACGCGGTCAGGCCCGGCATCACGAGGGCCGCGCCCACCGTGAAGTCAACGTCGCCCGGCAGCGGTGTGAGGTTGCGTGCCTCGACGGCCACATACTCCGCCAGCGTGCCGTCGCGATACCAGTCCGTGAGGCCGAACACCCGCTGTCCAATCGACAGCCCCGTCGTGCCATAGCCGAGAGCGGTGACCACTCCGGCCAGTTCGTGTCCGGGGATTGAAGGCGTCCGGTCACGGCCGACGCGATCGGTCCAGGTCGAGGGCCACGTCAGCTCATCCCCGGTGAATCCCGACGCATGAATCTGAACAACGACGTCGTTTATCGCCGCCTGCGGCTCGGGCCGCTCCACCAGCTTCACCCCGGCCGTTCCCGCAGCCTGATCCGTCACCACAATCGCCTTCATCGGTCACCTCCCTGTGTCGAGTTCTTGCCTGTAAGGTAGCCGCTCCATCCGAGCCGTGAGCTTGCCCTCGCCGTCGACCGTCATCAGCCTGATATGGTCGGGGCCGAATGTTTCAGGCCAGTAACCACTAGGAGTTTTTTCGTTCCTTCTGGTTACTAATCCCGACTAATTACGTTACAAGTATTTGATCCGGTATTTTCTGGAGAGCGCATCGTTTTGCTCTTGTGATGGTTCTCCACGTGTGAATAAGCCCGCCAATTCGACAAAGTAATTATCAAACTGACCCGGCAATATCGTATCTAAAAGCCGGCTCGGCTTGTTTCCAACGTTCGTAAATCCATGAGGAATTCCCCTTGGCAATAATGCCATCACCCCTGGAACCGCTTTCATCTTTTGGTCTCCAAGCGTGACCTCAATTTCCCCTTCCAACAGATAAACAAGTTCATCCTCACGTTCGTGAACATGAAGAGCGACACCTTTTCCCGGCGGCGTAACAAACTCCATAACAGAAAAGACTCCGTTCGTGTCCTTGCTCTTCACTTTGTGAGAAATTGGACTGCCTGCGATGTTTAGTTTTTCACCTCCACCCGGCGGGACCAAAATTGGTTGCTGCATCGTCTTCTGTTGCGTTTTATCAACCGTGAGCGTTTCCATACAGGTAATTTCCTTTCGATTGTTGGTTGTTGAACTTTTTAGTTGTTTGATCGCAGCATGAGTGCTGACAACCCTAAAAAATCGAACGCTTCAGAACGCGCGTTGCAAAGTATCTTAAGTTGTATTTTTGCTTTGCTCGTTCTTCGCCCAAGAGCGCGCATTCAGCTTTGGTTTGCGATAAATAATCGCAGCTTGAGAAGGCAACGAAGGCAATGAAGCGGCGATCCAAAGCGACTACCAGACTACAATCGATTGTCGATCCCGACATTGGAAAAACCGCTCCTACATCTGCACGCGGCGATCGATGTCGATTCGTTTTGGAAAGCGTTCAAAATGTAATCCAAGCGGCGCTTCCCAGCTGTTTCATTGGCCTCACCTTACAACACAGTCCTATTTTGCCGCGAATCACCAAATCGACGGAGAAACTTCCGGCTAGCTTTTTCCCGATCATGCCGATCAAGAAATATTTCAGCGCTCATCCGCACCGGAACATCGTAGTCATTAACGATTTTTTTTCCGACGAGCGTCATTTTAGGAGGTCTTCATTTTACCGTGGTTGTATCGTGCCGCTAAACGGCCGATGCGCCATTGGCTTATTCTTCTGGGATAACAGGCGCCTCCTCGCCGCAATCATTGTCGTGCGCAACATGCAACAAGGCGAGCTGTCACCAGGCGAAGTCAGAGTGATTCGCCATCTCCATGCTCAATTTCAAACGGCACTTCGCCGGCTGCATTCGCGCTCGCGCGAACGGGCTGTACGAGTAGCCCTTGAACAATTCATGCGCCGAGTCCCGTTACCAACAGTTCTGTTGCGATGGAATTTGAGATTGGCTTATCGAAATCAAGCCGCAGCCGAGTCTTGTGCTGTATGGCAACGGGGGCCGTCGGGGGCGCGCTTTATCAAATTAAAAGCTCCACTTCCTCCTGAGATTCTCAATCAATGTCGCGTTCTCAAAAAGCGATGGGAACAGCTGAGCTCCTCTCGGTCTCGCGCCAGCCAATTTCGTGGGACGAGACAGTACGGCATCCGACGCGGCGTGATCTTCGCGCGACGATCAGTTTGAAACAGATTAGTTCGGCCGCCTTCGCGCGTCCGCATTTTCTGATCGAGTTCGAGGATTTACGTGGGAGCGGCGGAACGGGATATCAAATCAGCAGCGCTTCCTTGTCGCACCTGGTTCGGCTCACGAGTCGAGAACAGAATTTGGCACGTTTAGTGTGCGATGGGCGCAGCAATCAGGAGATTGCCGATGAAAGCGGCTTGAGTCTCGAAACGGTGAAAAGACATCTTCATTCCATCTTCTGCAAGCTGCAGGTCCCCAGTCGTAGCCGACTGATGGCGCTGATGCGATAAGGACGCGCCAAGTTTTCTAATTCAGGACTCGGTTTCGAGCCGCTCCGTGCCGGTAGTTACGGAAGGCCGTGAACAATTCCACGCTCGGCCGCGCAGAGGGTCCCGACGCGTTCACGGTCGTTTTCTACGGCGCGAAAGATTTTTGCTGCAAAACAGCGCAATTCTGCGCCATACGCTGCAAACCCCATTCGTTAGGCTCACCTATGATCCGCAATACTGTGCAACGCAGCGAAAACCGGCGAAAAAACTCAATCTTGAATTACGAATCAGCTGCTCTACCAGCTGAGCTACGTCGGCGCATTTGGCCTCGGAAAATAGCCGGTAAACATATCTTCCGCGAGCCTCTTTCCATACCGGGTTCCATGGATTGCCTCAGACTATGATGTGCCAACCAAGCGAAATGAGGCGAAGAAGCCAGGGTCCTGCTCCGTTATCAGTTCTTAGTTATCGGTTATAAAAAAAGCGATCAAAGTCAAAAGCCCGGCGGAAGGACGACTACCGGCGGCTCATCTTCCAGCGGAATTGGCCGGGCGACCCGGCGGACGCGGCGATTTGAAATCACTGGCGCATCATCCACGTTAGGCAAGGGCGGCGTGATGATCGTTTCCCCCGAAGATAATCGCAGAACCCAGTTTCCACTGGGGGTAGTACCGACAAGCCTGGCCGGCGCGGACCCAACACGAAGCGGCGGCAGCGGACCGTGCGCGGAAGATTTGGCCACGCGCTGACGGCGGGCCTTCGTTTTAGATGCATTCGAATCATTGCGTTTCTTGGCAGTCGTGACATGGCCGGAAGATTTTGGCGGTTCGTCTCCTGAAGCAGTTGTCGCTAAAAAATCTTTAGCTGCCAACTCGGTGCGATTGGGAAGATCAGGCGGAGCCGATTCGTTTTTTTCCGCAGCCGGGGACGCGCCACTCGCTGGTGCCTGGCTGGTTTCCGATGGGCCTTCTGCTGGGACAGGTGGAGCGGCCATTCTATTGTTGTTGGCCGTTAGCTGCGATGACGAGGAAGCATTATCCACGGTTGGCCTCGACGACGCCGCTTGCGCCGGTGACTGCTGAGCGATCAAGCCAGGTGGATCGGCGGCTTGATTTATAACGGGCGACGGCGAAGCCAATGCCGCGTGCGTCGAAGATTGCTGAGCGACCAGGCCAGGTTGTTCGGCGACCTGGTTTATAACGGGCGAGGCCGAAGGCGATGCAGTAACAGGCAGGGAGGAGCCTTCGGCCGTTTCCGGTACACCAATGATCACCCCCAGCGGCTTCGCTTCGCGTTGCGATCGCACCAAATAGAATGCACCGAACGAAGCAAGAACCACAATCGCCGCGGCGAGAGCAAGAGCGGGAACGATGCGTTTCTTTTCTCGAATCGGAATTGTTGTTGCGATCGCGGCCGGCGCAAAGCTACGGGTAAAAGCAGTCTGGCGTTCCGCTTTTTGCAGGCACGCGTGAATCTTTTCCGCGAACGCGGCCGGATCCTGCGGACGCTCTGCTGGATTCGTGCGAAGCATCCGGCTAACGAGATTTCGTACGAATCGTGGGACTGCGCTGGTGGGTGCAGAGAGCCGTGGACCCGACTCAGTCGTCGGCAGGGGCGACGGCGCAGACGCGGTCAGGAGAAACCACATCGTTGCCCCGAGAGAAAAAATGTCGGAACGAAAATCGACAGGCCTGTTTTCCCGTTGCTCAGGGCTGGAGAATTCTCGCTGCATTGGGGGCGCAATCTCGTGCGCATCACTCTCGTCCGAATGCACCTTGAGGCCGCCCAAACCGAAATTAAGCAACTTAACCCGGGGCCAGCCGCCATCGAACGCCGCTCCGGGAAGGATCATCAAATTAGCGGGCTGGATTGAACGATGGGTCAAGCTCTGAGTGGCCGCTTCCGCGAGCACGTTCATGACCTGAAGGCCAATGCGCAAAACCGCGTCCGCCGGCATCGGACCGTGCGCCCGGATCCAGGAATCCGCGGTTTCACCCTCCAGATATTCAGATACGAAAACGAGGTGATCGTGCTCAAGTCCAACATCAAAAATGCTGGCCAGATCAGCGTTATCCAACTTTTGCGCCATTCGCGCGTTTTCTTCGAATCGGACGCGCTCCACTTCATCAATACTGGCAAGAGGGATGAGCTGCATCGCCACAACTCGACCGCTGTCGTTACCGATCGCTTTATAGGTAAGGACGGGGCCGTTGCGCGCGATCTCGCGCGGCGATCCATCGTCGTTCAAACAGACCGAATAGTTTTCGGAAAACATTCTCTCCCCCTCATCCCGGTTTACCGCGCAACTACTCTTCGAGCAGATCTGCCGTCCCGGACGTAAACAGTCGGGCAGCAATGGCGTCGAATCAACCGCGTAAAAGGCGTCGCATTGCGCGGTGCAACCGTGGATATGCACTCAGCCACGTGCCCCCGAAAGCCTTCGGGGTTTAGGCGGGGCTACCCCGCTTGGATTCGAACCAAGAATAACGCCTCCAAAGGGCGCTGTGTTACCGTTACACCACGGGGTAATCGGTTGGCCGACTTACGATTCTCGACGGCGTAACGGAAGATGCAACTCGGGGGGGACGAACAACTCGAGATTTTGCAGGCAACGATCGCCGCTTGATGACGTTCGGCAACCGGGAGCGGTTGCCCTACAATCTAAATCTGGGACGCGTGCTATTCCCGCGGTTTGGGCAGGCGAATGTCAATCGTGGTGCCGCTGCCGTAGACACTGGAAAGCGAAATTTTTCCGCCATGCGCTTCCACCACCGATCGGCCAATGGCGAGGCCAAGACCGGTGCCGCTCAATTTTCCGTGCGTCATGAATGGTTCGAAAAGCCTGGGCAATATCTCGGACGGAATGCCAACTCCGGTATCGGAAATGCGCAGCACAACCTGATCTTGCACGAGATCGGTGGTGATGGTGAGAATTCCACCGCCGACCATCGCTTCGCGCGAGTTTTTTATCAGACTCGAAAGCATCCGCACGAAACGGGCGCGATCGATCTCGAGATTGCCGTCGTATCGAATGTGTTTGACGAAATGGATGTTCTTGCCCGGAAGCAGACGCAACGATTGCTGATTGAGCTCATCAAGCATTCCCCACACGGAAATGAGTTGTTTGTTCAGCTGAGTCGAGCCCCGCGCGTAATCGAGCAGTTCCTGCGTCATCGCCAGCATTCCGTCCACCGCGCCATCGAGCATGCTGGTCAGTTCGCGCAGGCGCGGATCGTTCGTTTCGCTTGCGATCAAATCGGAGCAGCAGCGCACAATACAGATCGGGTTCTTGAGATCGTGAATGATCGAATTGGCCATCGAGCCGACGAGGCTGAGGCGTTCGCTGCGCATGATTTCGGTGATGAAATGTGAGTTCACACTCCGCATGCGCTCAGTGATCAAGCGCAGGAAGTTCATATGCAGGCGGCTGGGAGCGAGTTCTAGAATATGCTGAAAGGTTTCTTCTTTTACCGCGCCGAGCAGAGTCGGTTCCGCTGCGCTTGCCATCGCCGAATGCGGTTGGCCGCCCAGGAGCGCCACTTCGCCGAAAAAGTTTCCAGTTTGAATGTAATCGAGCACTTCCTGCCGTCCGCCGCGACCTTGCTTGGAGATTTTAATTGAGCCTTCGCCTACCAGATAAAGCGAGTCGCCCAAGTCGCCCTCCTTAAAAACGACATCGCCGCGCTTGAGTTGCAGAATGTTGACGTCGGGCCTGATTCTTTCCAGCACCTTCGCCCCGATGCCCTCAAAGAGGCGGTTTTGACACAACTGCGCGAAAGCCTTTGCGGGCGCGGAAGTCATCGGTTTTTTCAAACAGCAGCGGCGATACCGCTCGTGCCTTCCTTGGAGTCTGCTGCTGATATGACCGACGTGGCAACCGCGAGAATCTCCACCGGAGCGAACGGTTTGCCCACAAATCCGCTCAGCCCATTGTTCATCATTTTCTCGAGCCGACCGCTATCAACGAATCCCGCCATCAGCACCACGTTCACCGTGGGCGACATCTGGCGGAGCCGTTCGAAAGTTTCTTCACCATCCATCAACGGCATCGACAAATCCGTCAGGATAAGATCAAAGGCATTTGTGTCGCGACGGAACAGATCAAGGCACTCGAAACCCGATTGAGCGACAGCCACTTCATAGCCGGCATCGCTCAGAACGCCATGTAACAACTCCAGCGCCATGGGTTCATCATCCACCACCAGGATAGAGTGTTTGCGTTGGTTGGGGGCCCCAGCGATCAGGGCTTCGTCAAAACGTTGCTCAAGATCCGAGGGCAGAAGCCTTTTGCGATTGGTCCCGCCAGCTTGTGCGACCAACTGGGCCGTCACTTGCTCAGCGCGCTCAATACTGGCGCGCAACATCTCGAAATACTTTTCCGAGCCGGGGCGTCCTTCCCAGATATTCTCGATCAAGGAGCTCGTTCCGGAGATTATCTGGATTAGGTTATTTAGTTCGCTCGCGACTTTGGAATTGTGGTTCTTTTCCTGCGATTTATTTCGAGTGGATTCGCTCATTTAGATTAGGAGAACAGTTCAGGGGGTTATGCTGCACGAGGTTAAAGGCATCCCCTAAAGGCGAGCAGTTTAAGTGCCTAAACCGGGGCTCGGTCTTGAGAAATCCACCGGGGCTGCCAGTTGGGCGCTTTCCACCTCAGCAAAAGCGGGTTATCGCGTGTGTCTCGGCTGCCGTAAAATCAGCTGCCGCTTCCTCGCCAAACCGCGAAAAGTGGCTATGTTTAATTCCCCTTTTATGCAGCAGCTGGAGATCAAAAACTTACGTGTCGCCATTGGCGAGAACGAGATCATCCGCGATCTCAGCCTCTCCGTTGGCCTGGGCGAGATGCATGCCGTTATGGGCCCGAATGGCTCCGGCAAAAGCACTCTGGCCAAGGTGATTGCCGGACACCCCGATTACAAGGTGACGAGCGGCGAGGTGCTTATGGATGGCGAAAATCTCTTCGAGTTGGAGGCGGACGAGCGCGCCCGCAGAGGCCTTTTTCTCGCTTTCCAATATCCGAGTGAAGTTCCGGGCGTAACGATTGCAAATTTTTTGCGCGCAGCCATGCAGGCGCGTCTGCCGGAAGGCGAGGAACTGGAAGCGACCGACTACTACGCCAAGCTTTACGAAAAAATGGATTTGCTGGAAATCGACCGCTCATTTACCTCGCGCGCGGTTAACGAAGGATTTTCCGGCGGCGAAAAAAAGCGCTGCGAAATTTTGCAAATGGCCATGCTCGATCCGCGCTATGCCGTTCTTGATGAAACCGACAGCGGCCTGGATATTGACGCCTTAAAAGTGGTGGCGAACGGTGTGAACTCGCTGCGCGGGCCCAACCTGGGCGTGCTTTTGATCACGCACTATCAACGTTTGTTGAACTACATCGTCCCCGATTTTGTCCATGTTATGGTACAGGGACGCATCGTGCGTAGCGGCGGGAAGGAACTCGCGCTGGAATTGGAGGAAAAAGGCTACGATTTGATGCGTGACCACGCGGAGGAGCCAGTGGCCGCTTAATTATTAATAGAGATGAAAACGGATACTTCAGCTGTCAATATCGATCGCGACGTTGGCGACTTTCACTACAAGGTTGATTACGGCTACGACGCCGGGGTCGGTCTCGATGAGCGCGTCGTGAAATATATCTCCGACGTGAAACAGGACCCGGATTGGGTCCGAGAATTTCGATTGAAGGCGTTGCAAACTTTCGAAAGCAAGCCGCTGCCCACGCACTGGGCAAGCAAGGATCTTGAAGCGATCGATTTCAATAAGATTCGTTATTATCTGGCGCAAGGTCAGCGCGCGACGCGTTCGTGGGACGAAGTTCCCGAAGACGTAAAGCGGACCTTCGAGCGCCTCGGTATTCCGGAACAGGAGCGCAAATTTCTCGCCGGCGTGGAAGCGCAATTCGATAGCGAAGCGGTCTACTCCAACATCAAGAAAGCAGTCGGCGAACAGGGCGTGATCTTTGTCGGCTCAACCGAAGGTTTAAAGGAGCATCCGGAAATTTTCCGGCGATGGTTTGGGAAAGTAATTCCGACTGGGGACAACAAATTTTCTGCACTGAACTCCGCGGTTTTCAGCGGCGGCTCCTTCATTTACGTGCCACCAGGCGTGAAAGTGAAACATCCACTCCAAGCCTACTTTCGCATCAACGCGGAGAACTTCGGTCAATTCGAGCGCACGCTCATCATTTGCGACGAAGGCTCCGAGCTGACTTACATGGAAGGTTGCACCGCCCCGAAGTTCAACACCGCCACCTTGCACAGCGCGGTCGTCGAGCTCATCGCGCTCAAAGGCGCGAAGCTCCAATACATCACTGTGCAAAACTGGTCGCCCAACGTTTTTAATCTTGTGACCAAACGCGGGCTTGCGCATGAGGAATCCGAGATCAAATGGATCGACTGCAATATCGGTTCACGACTGACCATGAAATATCCCGGGGTGGTGTTGAAAGGACGGAGGTCGCGGGGCGAAGTGCTGTCGATCGCGCTGGCTAATAACGGCCAGCATCAGGATACGGGCGCGAAAATGATCCACGCCGCCGATGAAACGACATCGAACATCATTTCGAAATCGATTTCGATCGGGACTGGGCGCGCCACTTATCGCGGGCTTGTCCACGTGCCGAAACATCTCAAGAATTGCAAGAACAACACCGAGTGCGATGCCCTTCTTATCAACGCGACCTCGCGCACCGACACCTACCCAGCTATCACCGTCCGTGGGACCGGCAATTCTGTGCAACATGAAGCGAGCGTGTCGCAGGTTTCGTCCGACCAGATCTTTTACATGCAACAGCGCGGCCTGAGTGAAGCGCAAGCCATGAGTCTGAGCGTGAACGGATTTGTTAACGATCTCGTCCGCCAATTTCCGATGGAATATTCGGTCGAGCTCAAGCGGTTGATCGAGCTCGAAATGGAAGGCTCGGTCGGGTAATTCAGCTCACCGCGCATTTTCGGTCTCGCAAAATGAGCCACGGAACTGCTGTCCTTGAGGAAGTGACACAATCGCCGGACGTAAATTCGACCATCACCTCCGCGCCGCAACCCGATGCGGGTAATCTCCCGCTGTGGTTTCGGCGACAACGGAAACAAGGATGGCGCGAATTTTCCACGATGCGCAATCCGACGCGCAAAGATCAGGCGTGGCGTTTTTCCAACGTCGATGCGCTCGACCTCTCACCTTATCGATTCGGGGATGCGCTGTCCGATAATGAACAGGCTGAAATCCTCGAACGATCGGCGGTGCTCAACGGCAAATCGGGGCGTCTGATTTTCGGGAACGATCAACTCCTCGAGCGCGACGCCCTTCCGGAATCGTTACGCCGGGCCGGAGTGATTTTTCAACCGCTTGAGCGAGCGCTGATCGAGCACGAAGATCTGGTGCGCAAACATTTCATGGCCCAGCCGGCCGCACTCGGTTCGGCAAAATTTGCTGCCCTCCATCGGGCCCAGGTCCGGGCCGGCGTTTTCATTTATGTGCCGCGCGCCGTCGAACTCGACCTGCCAATCGAAATTTTTCATTGGCTGGTTGATGAAAATGCAGCGGTCTTTCCGCATCTGCTTTTGGTCGCGGATGAAAGGTCAAAAGTCACCGTGATCGAACATTTCCGGTCGTTCGACCAGACCGCTCGCGGCTTTGCATGCGGAGTGAATGATTTGATCGCGGGACGTGGAGCGACGGTGAAGTATATTTGCGCGCAACGCTGGAACGAGAACGTGACCGCATTGCAAATTAATGCGACCAGCGTGGAGCGCGACGCCTCGGCTATGAGTTTGAATCTGCATCTGGGCGGGAGTTATTCGCGCTTCGAAAGTTTGAGCCGCCTCGTTGGGGAAGGCGCGCGCAGCGATTTACTGGCGGTCGCCATCGCTCATGGCAAACAGGAATTCGATGCGCGCACCTTGCAGGACCACGTCTCGCCCCACACGGCTAGCGATCTCCTTTACAAAAACGCGCTCGATGATCGGGCCCGCACCACCTTTGGTGGATTGATCCGGGTCGAACCGCACGCCCATTTCACTGACGCCTATCAAAAAGTCCGCAATCTTCTCTTAAGCGATGACGCCGAAGCGAACTCGATGCCCGGGCTCGAAATTTTGGCCGACAACGTCCGTTGCACCCACGGCGCCACCAGCGGCCAAATCGATGAAGACGAACTCTTCTATCTCCGCACCCGCGGCATTCCGGTGAAGGTCGCCCAGCACCTCATCGTCACCGGTTTCCTGAACGAAGTCGTCCAGCGCCTCGATCAACCTGCGATTACTGCGTATCTGGAGCAGCTGATTCAAGAGAAGTTTGCGCAAAGCTAGGTGACCGTCCGGCGGCTGGCCTGGCGTGATCTTGCAAAAGCGACAGAGGGCTGTCGCACTCCAAGACGCTTCGCGAGTTTCCGAGGACGATGCGAGCAAGCGCCAGCTTTTGGACTGCGGCAGCCCTCTGCCGCATTTGCCTTCGATCGGTCGCTAAAAATCTTGCGCTGGGTTTCCCGGCGTCCTACTCTGGACCTCCGGCTCGTTAGACGCAGCCGCTTGTTTGATCATGGACGTAGGCGGAACAATTGGCGCAATTCTTAACCAAAAGGGAACAGAGATTTATTCTATTGCGCCCGACGCCTTGGTTTTCGAAGCCATCGAGATGATGGCCGCAAAAAACGTCGGCGCCTTGCTGGTGATCCGGGGAGAGGAATTGCTTGGGATCATTTCCGAGCGCGATTACACCCGCAAAGTTTTTCTGCGCGGCAAGCGCTCACGAGAAACGCGGGTAGACGAAATCATGTCGCGCGATGTGACTATCACGAGTTCAAACGAGCCAGTGGAGAAATGTATGCGTTTGATGACGGAAAAGCGCATCCGGCATTTGCCGGTGGTCGATGATGGAAAACTGCGCGGGGTTCTTTCTATCGGCGATCTGGTGAAACACATCATCTCAACCCAAAGCGCGACGATCGAGCATCTCGAAAGCTACATCCACGGCGGCTATCAATAGTCGTATACCAAGCCATCGCGCAATAGGCCGTCATCCGCCTGCGTCCACTACGGCGAGACAGGTATACCGCCGCTACAGCCCTTCTGTCATGTCGAGCGCAGTCGAGACATCTCTAACTAATTCGTCTTCTGGATAGCGAGAGACTCCTCGGCTTCGCGCGGCATGACAAAAACAGTTTCGCCGTCTACGATCGTGCGGACCGCGCGCCCCTTCAGTTTCCAGCCATCAAACGGAGTATTGCGCGACAGCGATTCGCTTGTTCTAGCCGTCCATTCAATTTCTGGATCGATCAGCGTGATGTCGGCCTTCACACCGATCGACAACGTGCCCGCATCGATTTTCAGCAACTTCGCCGGCTCCACCGTGAACATCTCGATTAGCCGGTTGATCGAAATCGCTTTCCGTTTGTGCACCAGAATATCGATGAACAATCCGAGCTCGGTTTCGAGCCCGACAATTCCGAATGGCGCCTGATCGAATTCAACTTCCTTTTCAAAGGCAGCGTGCGGCGCATGATCGCTGCAAAGAATCGTTAGGGTTCCGTCCGCAATTCCCTCGATAATCGCCTCAATGTCCGCTTGCGTCCGCAACGGGGGGTTCATCTTGCAATTGGTATCGAAATTTTGAATGGCGGCATCCGTCAGCGCGATATGATGCGGACAAACCTCGCCGGAAATCTTCACTCCCCGTGCCCGCGCTTCGCGAATTAACCGGACACTTCCCGCCGCGCTGATGTGCTGGCAGTGAATGCGATGATCGCAAAGCTCGGCCAGCAAAATATTGCGCATCACCATCGCTTCCTCGCCCGCAGCCGGCCAGCCTGATAATCCCAGGAGCGTGCTCCATTCGCCCTCGTTGACCACCCCATTACCGACAAGATTGTAATCCTGACAATGGTCCAGCACGGGCACCCCGACCATGCGAGCGTACTCCACCGCGCGCCGCATCAATTCGTGATTTTGGACGCATTTGCCGTCGTCCGTGATCGCGACCACTCCACTTTGGACGATGGAGGCGATGGGGGCCAACTCCAGGCCCTCGAGATTTTTCGAAATTGCACCGGTGGGCAGGACGCGCACGCTCGCGGTATCGCGCGCCCGATCTCTGATCCAGGTGATGGTGCTCGGATTATCGGCCACCGGTAAAGTGTTGGGCATGCAAACTACGGTGGTGAATCCGCCCGCGGCCGCTGCTCGCGCACCGGACGCAATCGTTTCCTTGTGAGCAAAGCCTGGCTCGCGCAGATGAACGTGCATGTCGATCAGACCGGGGGCGACGATGAGTCCACTCGCGTCGATTTCAGCACTTTTTGATTGCTGATTTTTGGCTGCCGATTGATTGGCGATTTTTCCGTCGACGACGAAAAGATCCTCGACTGAGTCGCGGCCATTCACCGGATCGATGATGCGGCCATTGCGAATAATGGTCGCGCTCATGCAGCGATTCCTCCGCACAAATACAGGACCGCCATACGCACGGCCAGACCGTTGGTCACTTGATCGAGAATGACGCTCTGGTTTCCATCCGCCAGCTCACTGTCGATCTCCACTCCGCGATTGACCGGCCCGGGATGCATGATCAAACAATCGGGCTTCAACAATTTCCCGCGCTCCTTGGTTAAACCGAAAAGCCTGATGTATTCGCCAATGCCGGGAAAATATTCCTTGCGCTGCCGTTCGTGTTGAATGCGCAAAAGATTGACCACATCCACCGTCGGCAAGACCTCATCGATGTCGTAGGAAATGGTGACACCTAGTTTTTCGAAATCGCGCGGGAGCAGGGTGCTGGGGCCGACGAGAGTGACGCGGGCCCCAAGCTTCGTCAGCGCGAAAATGTTGGAACGTGCGACCCGGCTAAACAAAATGTCGCCAATGATTGCAACGTTTAATCCTTCGATCCGTTTTTTCTTTTCCCGAATGGTATAGGCGTCGAGCAAACCCTGGGTGGGATGTTCATGCGCACCGTCGCCGGCATTGATCACACTCGAGCGTAAACGCTCCGCCAGGAATTGGGGCGCGCCGGCCGAACTGTGACGCAGGACAATAATATCGACATGATTTGCTTCGAGAATCTTGGCGGTGTCTTTCAAGGTCTCGCCTTTGCTCAAGCTCGAAGTCGCGGCGGAGATATTAATCACGTCCGCGCTCAATCGAAACGCCGCCAGCTCGAAGGAAGTGCGGGTGCGGGTACTTGGTTCGACAAAAAAATTTACCAGCGTTTTCCCGCGCAGTGCCGGCACCTTTTTGATTTCGCGTGTGCCGACTTGCTTGAAGGCATCGGCGGTGTCGAGGACGAGGTTGATTTCATCGACCGACAACTCGCGCAGCCCGAGCAAATCTTTGCGGTTCCAGCGCGTAGTAGTCATAAGCAAGTCCGGCGCGCCAGAACTCCGGGTAGCGCGCGCGTCCGGCGTGTTGGCGAAAGCGTCTCGCTTTCGCGGACTTTCTTCGGAATGGGATCTTCTGGAAAAGACTGTTTCGGCGAGACGCCGAAACCGACACGCGGGACGCGTGCGCTACCCGAACTCCCGAGGCGGTACCGATCTTGAAATTCGGGCGCGCTCATTCTTTCACCAGCCAAACGCCTTCGTTCGACTCCTCTTCTCCCAGCCGCAGCCGTACTTTTTCGTCCGGCGCGGTCGGTAAATTTTTCCCGACGTAATCCGCCCGAATCGGCAATTCGCGATGGCCGCGATCGATTAGGACGGCGAGCTGGATCTTCGCCGGCCGACCAAAGGACGTAATTGCGTCCATCGCCGCGCGGACGGTGCGGCCGGTGAAAAGGACGTCGTCAACGATAATGACCGTGCGTTTTTCCAGCGGAAGTGGGAGAGTGGACGCGCGCACGACGGGCAGTTCCGTCCGCGTCCCAACATCATCGCGGTGCATCGCCACATCAATTGTTCCAACTGGGACGGTAACCTTCTCAATCGCGGAAATGGTATCAGCAATGCGGCGCGCGATCTCATTTCCGCGCGACGGAATACCGGCGAGGACGATTTGATCTAGATCGGGGTTACGCTCGACGATTTCGTGCGCGATTCGCCGCAGCGCGCGTCGAATGGCTGCCGCGTCCATCACCAGGATGGACCTATCCGACGAAGTATTTGTCTTCTTTTCGTTCATGCCTTCCTTCGCGACCTCGCAGGATCGCCTTAAAGGAGGAAACTGAAAATAATCAGGCGATAGCTTGCACCGGACCCCGGCCTTCTTTCAAGCGTTTTTGTCGCCAGTTCGAACGGTGCCTAACAATCCAATCGAGCAGCGCTTTTTCGAAGCCGATATCGGATCCGGCTTTCTCGCTCTCGATCCACTTGTGTTTCAAAATCTCTTCGCGCTCCGCCAGGAACTCCTTGTAAAGAACGGAGTTCTTAACGAACTGCGGCTGATCTTCTGCGGAAACTCGCATCGGAAGGTCTTTGTTCATAAGAAAGGAAACGGGGCTTGTGGTCAATCTCATTAATCATAGACGTAGCACAGGCCATACCTATTGATCTCTTCTCACAAGTGCCAGCGAATCAACATGTTGAATAGAACCTGCTGGCCCGCCAATCCCTCTTTCAAAAGCCTGCGTGTTGAAAAATGCGAAAACCGCGTCCCGATCGGCGGCCGGCTAATTCAACTTTGCTAACAACTCGCGCGCGATCCGATTGAATTCTGCTCCAACAACCGAATTCGGATCCTCCGCTGCGATCGGCATTCCGCGATCACCCGCTTCCCGCGTCGCAATATCGATGGGGATTTGTCCGAGCAGCGGCACCCGCAATCGCTTTGCTTCGCGTTCGCCGCCGCCGCTTCCAAAAATCTCGTAACGCCGCTGATCGCTCGGCGAAACGAAGTAGCTCATGTTTTCGATTAGGCCGAGCACGGGCACGTTTACCTTCTCGAACATGGTTGCGGCCTTGCGCGCGTCGATCAGTGCCACCTCTTGCGGCGTGGTTACGACAATCGCGCCCGCCAGACCAACGGTTTGGACGATGGTAAGTTGAATATCGCCGGTGCCAGGCGGCAAATCGAGGACGAGCACATCGAGTTCGCCCCATTCCACCTGCCGCAGGAATTGCTGGGTGTAGCGCGTTACCATCGGCCCGCGCAAAATCGCCGGTGAGCTGTCATCGAGCAGAAATCCCATCGACATTAACTTCAATCCGTATTGTTCGATCGGCAGAATACGGTTTTCTTCCGTCGCCATCGGTTGCTCGCGCGAACCGAACATGAGCGAAATACTGGGGCCATAAATGTCGCAATCGCAGATACCGACGCGCGCCCCGGCATTTTGTAATGCGACCGCCAGGTTCGCTGCCACGGTCGATTTTCCCACTCCGCCTTTCCCGCTGGCGATGGCTATGATGTGTTTGATTCCCGGAATCCGGGTGGCGCCAACTCCCGAGCTGCCGACACCGCCCGGCGGCGCGTGAATGTCGATCAAGACTTTCGGTTCGGGCAAGCCCAGGCCGCGCAGGACATTCTCAGCATCGGCTTTGATTGCACGCGGCACAGCCGGGTCATTCGTGGTCAGCACGAGTTGAACGCGGGTTTCGGCGCCGGTCGAAACAATGTCCTTGACCAAGCCGAACGAGACGATGTCCCGACTGAATCCGGGATACTTTACCGACTTAAGTGCGTTTTTGATTTGTTCCTGGGTAACGCCCATTTCGTGATTAAGCTATTCGAGAGATTGCTCGCTGTCTTCGACAATGACATGAAAACCGTCGGTGTATATGCGGGTGGCCTGGCCCGACCAAAACTCGACTCGCGACCACACCCGCGAATAAAACCTGCGCCGGATGTTCGGCAGATTGGGTAGCGCGCGCGTCTCGCGTGCTGGTTTCGGCGTCTCGCCGAAACAATCTTCCGAAAGTCCGCGAAAGCCGGGACGCTTTCGCCAACACGCGAGACGCGTGCGCTACCCGGATTCACTGGCGCGGCAGCTTATTCAAATCGATCCGTTCACCGGTCTTTTCAATTTTGACGACCATCGTTTGAAAGAACCATCTGTCTGCCGACTTCTTCGCTTCGACGTAGAGCGTCGCTTTTCCTTTAGGGCCGCTCAGCGGGATGGATAGATTCGCTTCGCCGACGCCTCCACTTACATTGCTGTTGCCCGACACGATTCCTGTTTGCGAAATCGGTGAACCGATCGCTTCAATCACAGTTGGGTTCGCTTGCGCGCGGGCGAGCGCGATTTTGTAAGCATCCGATTGTTTCATTATGCCGGTTGCAAACAAGAATGTCAGGAGGCCGCATCCACCCGCGAAAAGCACGGGCAAAAGACAACCAAGCGGTACGACCCATTTCCAATTTCGTCCGAACCAATTCGGCCGCGGCATGGGCGCGGCAGGGGAGTTGGTTCCATGAGTGAGACCGAAGCTAGTTTTTGTCATGTCGAGCGAAAGTCGAGACATCTCTAACTATTCTCTTCTAAAAATTAGAGATTCCTCGACTCCGCTCGGAATGACAGATAGGCCTGCCCGAGGTAATTGTAGAACGTCAGTGTCAGACACCGGTCTAATTGATTCGGCGTTTCACAGAAACGCGCTACAACTCATCGCGGCAGCGATTGCTCGGCATTCGCCACGGCGTAGGCGGCGACGGCAACGACCGCGGCATTTTCCTGCAATTCGCGCGGCACAATTTTGTCCAGCGTGTCAGCGGGAGTGTGATGATAGTTAAAATAAAAACGGCTGTCCTGCATCGGACTGAAGGCTGGCACACCGGCCTTTTCCATCGGCTCGATGTCAGCGCCGATGTGCTCGGACAGATTCAAAGCACCGGCGCCGATTTCTTGTAAAATCTTCGCGACCGGCTCGAAGATTTTTTTTACCTCCGGTTTCGCCTTCAAGTTGAGCCCGATCGGATGATCCGCACCACTATCGGTTTCATTAACAGCAAAATGATTGGCAAACTCGCTCGCGTGATCCTTCGCGTATTGCTTCGATCCGCGGCTGCCGTTCTCTTCATTCATCCACGCAATCACGCGGATGGTTCGTTTCGGTTTGAGATGAAGTTGCCGAACCAAATGCGCTGTTTCCATCGCCACCGCCACGCCCGCACCATCATCGATCGCGCCCGTCCCCAGATCCCACGAATCGAGATGACCTGAGACGATTACTACCTGCTCGGGATGTTCGCTGCCCTTGATGTCGGCGATGACATTGTTGCTTTCGACATCGGGCAATGTCTGTGGAGTGAGAACGAGGTGCATTCGTGTCTCTCCCTGCGCCGCGAGGTAGGCGATTAAATCGGCATCTTCCGCCGTAACTGCCGCCGCTGGAATTTTGGGAACGCCATCTTTGTAATTTGTCTGGCCAGTATGCGGAATTCTATAGTCCGCTCCGCCGACCGAGCGAATCAAACAGGCGACCGCACCGAGTTTCGCCGCCGCCACGGGCCCATCACTTCGATAAACCACGGCCTGCCCGTAGGCTTCACCACCATGACCTTGCGCCGCCATTTGTTTGTCGAACGAATGATTAAACAACACAATTCTCCCGTTCACTTTTTCGCGCGGCAACGATTTCAACTCCTCAAAATCGCGCACGCAGATGGTATCGGCATTGATTCCCTCCGGCGGAGTGGAGACGCTTCCACCGAGGGCGCACAACACGATTTTTTGCGTGGTGCCGGCGGCTTGTCCGGGGAATTGCGTGAGCTCTGCTGTTTCGACGCCACGTACCCAATGCGGCACCATCACTTTTTCCAGCTGCACCTCGCAGCCGAGCGCTTTCATTTCGTCGGCCACGTATTCGACTGCCTTCGCCGCCTGAACGGAACCGGTTAGGCGTGGACCGATGTTGTTCGCCAGATGTGCAACTTGTTTGAATGGATAATCGCTCGCCAACGCCGCTTGTCGCAGTTGCTTCAGATCAGCCAGCGTTTGGTCCGCGAAAAAAATTGGGGTTGCGCTCGGACTGGCCGACGGGGTTGAGCTGGCTTCCGGTTGCGCTGGTTGCGCGAGCGCGCTGAAACTCGCTCCAATGAGACTAACGAGGCCAAGTAAAGGCGCTTGGTTTTTAGGACTAGGAAAAGGCATTTCCGAGTTTCGCGCGAGTTGGCGCGGCGGCAACTCATCTCTGAATTGGAGGGACGCGCGCCGTCGCGTCCCTAAATTTGGGACGACACGGCGGTCGTCCCTCCATCCCTCCTAAGAGGGTTTCGCCTGTTGTCCAAAACCCCAGCGCCGATGGGTGACGCGCAATTCCGCAATATCCTTGGCGTCAAACGGGACGTGGGAATGGCCGCGCACCGCCGCTACCAGTGAGCAATGCGAGATCGCGACATCTTCAAAGACACGACCATCCTTCAAGATCACCGAGACGACGTGCAGGTCGTCCGTGGTCTCGGGTTGATCGAGAAGATACTGTCTTAACCTCTGCGGCAGCGTGTTCAAACCCCTCGCTCGTCGAACACCTAAAAATGCGGCTATTCCCGACTTAATCAAGGTGTCGCGCAATTACGACCAAGTCCATCTCTGGCAGCGAAACCACTTTGCTATGCCAGAACAAGAAACCATTGAACGAGCTCGCGAAGACAAGCGCGAAGGAAAATCGCCCTCAACGCAAGCGGGCGAATTTGTGCGGGAAGAGATGGAGCATATTCGCGAGGGGAAACATGGCGCGCGTTCCGCCAAGCAAGCGATCGCCATTGGGTTGTCCAAGGCACGACGAGCCGGAGTAAAACTTCCGCCGCCGAAACGAGGGTCGGCCAGGACGAAGAAACAGGCAGCGCGCGATTCACGAAAAGCGGGGTCGCGGCGTAAGCCGTCGCCGACACGGTCGCGCGCGGTGCGAAAAGCGCTGAAGCGCGAACCGCGCCGCGCTGCATCGCACGTGGCGCTATCGCGTCAGGCACGTTCGGCTGCACGGCGACGCACGAAAGCAAGTCGTTCCCGAGCCGCGAAAAAAGCTGCACAGACGCGCAAGCGAACCCGTTAATCCGGCTTCTTACTTCTCACTGATTACGCGTACTACTTCTTCCGACCTTCCTCGTAATCGAACAGGTCTCCCATGGTTTGAATATCGGCGCGATCAGAAATACCCAGCTCTTTTTTCCGGCGTGCCAACGTCGGTGTCGCAAAATCGTTCCAGCCGAACTTCGCGCTGAAGTTGTTCCACACTAAAAGATCCCCTTCGTTCGGTCGCCGACCGTTCTGGTAACACCATTCCAGAATCTCCTCGTCGCTCCCGCCTTTTAGCACATGTTGGCGCAGTTGCTCGTAATCGATCCGAAGAAAGTTGCACATCGCCCCGTCCGCTGCTTTTCGATGCCCCAAATTTGCATGATAGTCCGAATGTAAGTCACCGCGCGCACGAAGACGGATTTTATCGAGCATGCGGCCGAAATAACGCAAGCCGCCAACCAACTCTGACGGGCTTCTGGGGAAGGCCTCCATGCTGGCGTAAGCGTCGCACCGCCTCAGGCTGCCGCCGTTTCGGCCGGTTCCATCGTGCCCTTAAACTTTGGCGGGTCCTCTTCGATTCCAAAATTCTGGGCATAAAGTTCGGTGATACGTTCCATATCGTCGCTGGTGAGCGACGGCGTTTCCGGCGCCTTGGCGAATTCAATCAGCTGTTCTTCGTTATAAATATTCGGAAGAGTGGAAGCGACACGATCGTCAGCAAGTAACCATTGCAGCGCCGCCTGACCCAGGGTGCGATCGGGATTTTCCAGGAAACGCAGGTGGTCGATCTTTTTCACGCCGTTAAGGAGCCAACTACGGGGCCGGTGCGCGCGATGATCACCTGGCGGGAAAACCGTCTCGGCATTGTATTTTCCCTCGAGCATTCCGGATGAATGCGGCACGCGAATGAGAAACATCGTGTCTCTTCCTGTATCGGTGGAGGTGTCGTGGATGGCGCGTCCGGGATGTTGTTCGAGCATATTGTAGATGTGTTGCATGCTCGTGATCTCGCGTTCGCGAATGACGTTGATGCCTTCGTACATCCAGCCGATGGCGGGTCCAAGCGCGACGCCGTAATAACGAATTTTGCCGGTGCGCGTGAGTTGCTCGAGCGTTTTCCAAACTGCGTCGTCTGTCACCTGCTCCATTCGAACATTGTGCAGTTGCAAGAGATCAATTCGGTCCGTTTTCAATCGCTTCAGCGCCGCCTCCGTAGCGCGCACGATCGCGTCAGGCGAAAAATCCTGCGGGATCTCGCGCTGCCCGCGTCCGCGGGCTTCACCATGGGTGACGAAATCGTAGCCAACCTTGGTGGCGATCACGATCTCGTCGCGATTTTTCGGGAACGCCTTGGCGATGTATTCCTCGCTCAAGCCATTGCCGTAAGTATCGGCCGCATCAAATAACGTGACGCCCAGGTCGAACGCTTTGCGCATCAGCGCGAGCGCCTCGCCTTCAGTGTAATTTCCCCACCAACCGGTGGAGATCGTCCACATTCCGAAACCGACTTCGCTAACGGTAAGCTCGGTATTTTTGTAGGCGCGAAAGCGCATGGCTCATCAATTTAACGAATTAAGAACCAAACGTCTAATTCTCAACGCCGCACCATCCTAATATCAAAGCCCTGTCATTCCGAGCGAAGTCGCCTGGCGCGCCGAAGCTTTATGCGAAGGTCGGGAGGAATCTCTTACTTTTTTACCGCGAATTACGCGGATTTCACGGATTTTCGCGTGTGAATTTTACGAGGCCGATCAGCGGCGCCGACTGGCATTTAAACAAGGACCAGTTATTCTCGTACTCTTTGGCAAGACAAAAAGTCACCACGTCTCGCGAAACGTGGCGACTAATCTAGTCTAGTTCAGGCGGCGTTTGGGGCCGCCAACGGCCCGTCCGTCATCATCGATGACATCGGACCGGCTGGAAGTAGTGCTCGACCACGTAGCGGCTGACTTCACGCCCGAGATTCGATCCTTCTTCGCAAGAGTTGCGAAAGTGGAAGCCGGCCAGGGTCCGCGCGAGCATCACGTCCTTGACCGCGTCGTGGAAGCGTTTGTAATCGCGCGTCGTGGCGGTCACCCGACTGTCGAGAGAGAAGTGGACCTTGTCGGTGCCGAAGAACGCGCGGAGCGTGTTTGCCACGGCGCTGCTGTGAAAGGCGTGCGCTGCCGGGTACTGGGGTGGTTCGGCGTCGGACGCAGCGGCTGCCAGTTGAGATCCGGCTCCGTCGCAGGGTTTCCGTCGGTGTCTGCCAGCGGAATCGCCTGGTAGGGACGCCAGAACCAATAGTGGTATTTGGCTTCGAAGCCGGCGATCATCGCGTCGCCCCCGGCGACATGAGCCATCGCCAGCATCCGCGCTGTCTGGACTAGATCAAGGCCTCGGTCCGCGGCGATGCGGAGCATGCCGTCGTTCCACACTCGGAGGTCGTGATCGGTCCAGAACAGCGCCTGCGTCGTCTGCGCAGCCGTCCTGGTGGTGCTGTCGAACCGGCCGAGTGACTTGACCTGCTGGAAGTCCTCCGCGTACTCCTCGCTCGTCAGCGGATTGGGGCCGTCGGGACGAAGCTGCGAAGCGCTGGCTAAAGCGAGCGGTCGGATTCCCGGCAATCGCAAACCCAGCACCAGCCCGGTCGGGTTGGGCTGCCAAACACCGGGGCCGGGTGCTGGCGGATTGAGGTCGCTAAGAGTGGGATTGCTATCCCGGCCATCGTTCGCGCGCAGCGCAAGTACCGCTGCGGCCACCTGCTCTCCGATCATGATGCCGTTCGCTTTCGCTGAGTCGTTCGGGATGGCGGCCATATAGTTGGTGTAGTCCCCATCGAGAATCGCCTGCTGAGCAGGCGTTAGACCGAGCGCCGGTTGCAGGCCGATGAGCGTATGATGCGCTGCGGTCGCGACGGCGGCCGCCGGTGACGTATCCATCGGAGCGGTGAGCCTGACCGCGTACGGCTGATAGCCGCCCTCAATCGCGAGTGCAGCGTCGTAGATCGCCGCGTGGACGATCCCCATGTAGACCGCCGCCTCGCCGGGGAACTTGTTTCCGTAGTTTTCGGAGCCCGCAGTGACCGGGACGATCGCCCGCCGGGCTTCGTTGCTCCAATCGATTACTGGCGTCGCCCTCAAGTCGGCGGCGTTCGTCCCTGGCGCATGCCCAATAAGGAGCGCCAATGTGATCAAAAGTTGCATGATTGATATCTTTTTAAACTGAGTGAGCGGGTTCATGGTTCTTCCTTTCTTAAGTGTGAGGTCGTAATCTTTTTTTGGTTTCGTAGTTTCCCTTTCACCGGCATAAACGAAAACGGGCGATCAAAGTGATCATTTGAATCGAAGGTTTTTCGACAAACCTTCCGCGATCACTGCAGAAAAGACGCGCAGCTGAGGATGGGTTGTCATCCTTGAAAACAACCTGCGGGTTTCCAAGTGGCGCGGCGCGAGTCATCCCGCACGAGCGCGTCAAACTTTTTGTTCGCTATCCGGTGGGTTGGAATTTGCCTCTCGAGATGCTGCAGGAATTTTAGAAACGCTTCGTCAACGCCACATACCAAGTTCGCCCGTTGATGTCGGCCTTCCGCCCATTCGTACCCATAATGCGAAGGCGATAAGTGCTGGAACTCGAATCTTAGTGTCGGTCGGCCAGCGCACGCTTGACCCCTTCCATCTCGGGACGGTATCAAGCGTGCAGGATGTGACCCTGACCAGCTCGGTTATTGTTTGGTCATGGTGCCGGTGGTGCTTAACTCACCGTTGGTGGGGTCTGTATCGATCCACTTGAGCTCAGCGCCTCTGTTCACGATGTAAAAATCGATTTGCTTGGTGAGGCCGCCTCCCGATAACCATGTCATTGTCCCGTGGCCGGTCGCATCCACGGTATAGGTGCCATCACGGAGGTTATGGAAATTTGTTCCATCTATTCTCAGGTTCAAGTCAACGTGAAAGGTGCCGGTCGCGGGCGTGTACGTGATCAGACCGACGGCACTCAATGGGGCGGATTGGGGTTTATGGTTGGTGCCACCTAAGTCCCAGCCTTGGGCGTGCCAAACGTAATTTCCCGACACGTCGTTGATGCTAAATGAACCAGCCCGGGCACTAGCCGAAAAGGCTGGGGCAAGGCCGATAATGGAAGTCGCTAACACGAGTAGCAGCGCGACTCGCATGCGGTTTTTAGTAATGTTTGAATTGCTCAGCTTGTTTTTCATGATTCTACTTTCTGGTTGAGGTGATTTTGTCCTTTCACTAGTTGTTGTTGAGGTGATCTCTTTCTTTTTGGTTTTGGAGTTTCCCCTTCATTCGCATAAACGAAAACGGGCGATCAAAGTGATCATCTGAATTGCGGTTTTTCGGAAAACCTTTTGCGCGTAGGGGGTTTCTGTGCGTGCCCCGTTCTACGACCAGCGGGGACGAGACTTTTTGTAGCGTGGTTAACGGCCGCTCACGGCCCGACCAGGCTCCAACCGGCCGGAAGTGTCGGACCGAGCACGCCGCTAACAAAAACGTTATTGTTTAGATACCAGATCGCCGTTTGACGCGTCGCGGCATTGTAAAGGAGATAGTCTGGCTTCCCGTCGCCGTTAAAGTCGGCCGTAGCTACCAAGGCCCAGCCACTGGGCGGAGTCGGTCCAAGAGCTCCGCTGATGAACGTCGACCCTGATAGATGCCAGATGGCGGTCTGGCGCGTCGCGGAGTTGAACAAGGCGTAATCTGGATGGCCGTTGCCGTTGAAATCCGCCACACCATTCAGTCCCCAACCTGCCGGAAGTGTGGGACCGAGCACGCCGCTAACAAAAACGTTGTTGTTCAGATACCAGATCGCTGTCTGACGCGTCGCGGCATTGTAAAGGACATAGTCTGGTTTCCCGTCGCCGTTAAAGTCGGCCGTAGCTACCAAGGCCCAGCCACTGGGCGGACTCGGCCCAAGTGCGCCTCCGATAAACGTTGGTCCTGACAGGTACCAGAGGGCTGTTTGGCGAGTAGCGGAATTGAACAAGCCATAATCCGGATGGCTGTCGCTATTGAAATCCGCCGCACCTCTTAACCCCCAACCGGCCGGAAGTGTGGGACCGAGCACACCGCTAATAAGAACGTTATTGTTCAGATACCATATCGCCGTTTGACGGGTGGCGGCGTTCTCAACCACCAAATCCGGATGGCCGTCGCCGTTAAAGTCGATTACTGTAGCTATTGGCGCAGGGTTTGGCTGGAAAGCCATAGCTGTAACGGATCTGGCGGCAAAGGTGGTTCGCACCCCGCTCGGAGTAAACTTAAGAATACTGCGGCTGACCCCATCTGAGACGAACAGATTGTCTGCGGTGTCAATAGCCAGACCATTTGGAACTACTGGAACTTGATCGTTTACCGAGACGACAGTGCTTCGTAGCCCTGATGGAGCAAACTTATAAACGGCGGCGTCCAGGGAAAAGTCGTATCCGTAGCCGCTATCCGCTACAAACAAATTGCCCTGGCTGTCAAAGGCCAGAGCGAAAGGAGAATTCAAACCGGAGGCAAAGGTGGTTCGTACGCCGGTCGGAGTAAATTTATAGATCGTTCCTGCCTTGTCATTTTTGCCAAAGCTGAACCCTGCAGCCACGAACAGGTTGCCCGCCCTGTCAAACGCTAGACCACTTGACACCCAACTCCACAGTGGCAAAGGTGGTTCTGGCTCCAGTCGGAGTAAATTTATAGATGGCGTCGCTGGTGAGCCGCGATTGTTCGCGTACCGCCACAAACAGATTGCCCTCGCTGTCAAAGCCCACAGCAAAGGCCGACGTAAATCCGGAGGCAAAGGTGGTTCGCACTCCGGCCGGAGTAAATTTATAGCCATCGCTGCCGCCGAAGCGCCGGTCCCTGCATCTGCCACAAACAGGTTACCCGCCTTGTCAAAGGCTAGGCTCGAAAGGAGCTATTCAATCCGGAGGCAAAAGTGCTTCGCACCCCGTTTGGAGTGAACTCATCGATGGTGCCGTTGATGGTGCCCTTGGCTGCATCCAGCGCGAACAGATTCTGCGCCGACGCGCGCACGCAGATTAGACTGATTGCTGCTAAACACAGTGCCCCGCTTATTAAATGACGTGTGAGACCAATACCAGGTCTCAATTTCCTTTCCCGATTGTTTGTTTTTCATAGCTCTGCTGGCTAACTCTGATTCTGCAGTTTTCCTTTCACTGCCATAAACGAAAACGGGCGATCAAAGTGATCATTTGAATTGAGTTTTTTTCGGAAAAGCTTCCGCGTGCAGAAAGTTTCTGCGGGTGATAGGCTGACAAGAGAACCTTATGGATGAGCCTTCGGTCTCTCCGCACAGAGTGACCCAACTCCTGGCGGAATGGAGTGACGGGGACAACGCCGCCTTCACAGAATTAACCCCATTGGTCTACGAAGAACTCCGGCGCCTCGCTCATCATCATATGAGCGGGCAGCGGCCCGACCACACACTGCAAACCACGGCGTTGGTCAACGAGGCTTATCTGCGCCTGGCCGACCAAACCAATCCAAACTGGCAGAGCCGCGCCCATTTCTTCGCTGTCGCCGCTCGCGCCATGCGCCAAATCCTGGTTAGTTACGCCAGGAGCAACCGAGCGCAAAAACGCGGTGGCGGTGCGCTCAAGATAGAATTGGATGAAGCAGCGATCCTCTCACCGGAACAATCAAAAGAGATTGTTGATCTGCACGAGGCGCTGGAGAGGCTGGGTGCGCTCGACTCAAGAAAAGCCCACGTGGTGGAGCTCAAATTTTTTGGCGGGCTCAACTACGACGAGATAGCAGAAGTGCTCAAGATTGCACGTATGACGGTGAGGCGTGATTGGGAATTTGCCAAGCTATGGCTGTACACGGAATTGCACAGCGTGGACTGATAGAAATGACGAAGCTCGAATGACGAATGACGAAGGAATGACGAAATCGAAAGCTCGCGATGTGCCTGCCGATGATTCGTTTTGGGATGACGGCGCGGGATTTGTCCGCGAAGAACCAGAGACAAAACGCGTTTACGATTTGGAAGAACGAACGGCGCGATTTGGCGAGGCAATTATCGACTTTGCGAAGACGATTCCACAAAATCCGGTGACGAATCGAATTATCAGTCAATTCGTTGGAGCCGGCACTAGTGTTGGCGCTAACTACGTCGAAGCCGATGACGCAGTTTCCAAAAAGGAGTTTTTGAAAAACATTGGAACTTGCCGGAAGGAAGCGCGCGAAACCAAGCATTTTCTTCGGATGATTGTTCGGGCGGTGCCGGAATTGAAACCGCAAGCTCGAACACTCTGGCTTGAAGCAAAGGAACTGCATCTGATCTTCTCCAAAATTTGGAGAAACAAGTAAACACGAACCGCGATGCAAACATCCAAAGCCCGCGAAGCTGGATACCTTCGTCATTCGGGCTTCATTATTCTTTCGTCATTCGACATTCGAATTTCGTCATTTGTCCGTCTATGACGCCGGCGCAGTTACAAACGATTGAGGAAATCTTTTACGCCGCGCTGGATCAAGAGCCGGACGACGTTGCTCGATTTCTGGATACGGCCTGCGGAGGCGATGAACTTTTGCGCCGCAAAGTTGAAGCGCTCCTCGCTTCGCGTCAACGAGTAGGCAGCTTCATCGAAACCTCAGCTGTCGGCATTGCGACAAGAATTATTGAAAACGGGCAAGCTGACTTGCTCGTCGGTCAGACGTTCGGTCACTACAAAATTTCCAAACGGATCGGCAGCGGCGGGATGGGCGAAGTCTATCTGGCCACCGACGTGACCGCGGGCCGCAAGGCCGCGCTCAAACTCCTGCCCATGCGCTTTACCGGGGATGCGAACCGTCTGAAGCGCTTTCAACAGGAAGCGCGCGCCGTCGTCGCGCTCAATCATCCAAATATCCTAACGGTTTACGAGATCGGCGAGGATCACTCAACCCACTACATTGCCAGTGAACTGATCGAAGGCGAGACACTGCGTCAACGGCTCGCGCGCGGGCGAATAGAATTGAGTGAAGCGGTCGATGTTGCGATCCAGGTGGCAAGCGCACTCGCTGCCGCTCATGAAGCTGGGATTGTCCATCGCGACATCAACCCGGGGAACATTATGCTCCGGCCGGACGGATATGTGAAAGTGCTCGACTTCGGGATCGCAAAGCTTGCCGAACAGGAAGCGCCGCAACGATGCCGAAAGACGAAGCGCTCTTGCTGGTTGAGACCAACCTGGGCTCGATACTCGGAACCGTTCCTTACATGTCGCCGGAACAGGCGTGTGGCGCGCCCGTCGATAAGGAGACCGATATCTGGAGTCTCGGCGTGGTTCTTTACGAAATGGTGACGGGGCATCAGCCATTCGTCGGCGAGGCACCAAGAGAGGTCATGACTTCGATTCGAGAGAAGCAGCCGCCGCCGCTAACGAGTTATAGCAAGCAAAGTCCGGCTGAGCTTCAACAGATCATCAGCAAAGCGTTGCGCAAAGATCAAAGCGAGCGCTACCAGAGCGCCAGCGAAATGCTTCAAGCGCTCAAGAATCTACGCCACAATCTGGAACTTAAGGACGAGTTGGAGCGGTCCACGACGGCGCCTTTATGGCTGCGCTGGATACGATCGCCTGCCGCTCTGGTGCTCGTATTGTTAGTAGCTGCTTTGGCGTTGGCGGTTCCATTCTACCGGCATCGGAACCTGACGACGAGCTCACCACCCGAGAAAAGCATCGCGGTGCTGCCATTCGCCGACCTTAGCGAGGCAAAAGATCAGGAATATTTCTGCGACGGCATAAGCGAGGAGATTCTCGATGGACTGGCAAGGGTCGATGGGCTGCGCGTCGTTGGCCGCACGTCGTCATTTTCCTTCAAAGGAAAGAACGCCAACGTAAGCGAGGTTGGGAAAAAGCTAAACGTCGCGAATGTGCTTGAAGGAACTTTGCGACGCGAGGGTAACCGCGTTCGTATCACCGCGGAGCTGATTAATACACGCAACGGTTTCCATCTTTGGTCGGAAACGTACGAACGCGAACTGCAAGGCGTCTTTGCGGTGCAGGATGAAATAACTCGCTCAATTGTTGAAGCGCTCAAGATCAAACTCGCTGTTTCACTTCCTGTCCATGAACAACGGAACACGGAGGCATACGAACTTTACCTGCAAGGCCTCTTTTTCTCGAACAAGAGCAGCGAAGCGGATTTGCGAAGGGCACTCAATTTCTTTAAGAGCGCGCTCGAGAAAGACCCGACATTTTCGCGTGCCTGGACTGGGATCGCAAAGGTTTGGTATTTTCTGGCCGACGTCTACGTAAGACCACTCGAAGCTTACCCGGCATCGAAAGAAGCAGCTTTGAAGGCGATTGCGCTCGACGAGAACGATGCTGAGGCGCATTGCTACCTTAGCGAGGCGAAACGGGTGCTCGACTGGGATCTGGCCGGCGCGGATGCAGAGTTGAAGCGCGCGCTTGAGCTCGATCCCAATTCGGCACCAGCTCACTTCTTCCTGGCGCTGCTGCCCCTCTTCCGAGGCGAATTACAAGAAGGGCTTCGGTTGGTGCTGGAGGCTGAGAAATTAGATCCCGTGTCGCCTATCACTAGTTATGTTGCCACCGCCGCCTACCTTGCTAACGACCGCATCGACGATGCAATCAATGAAGGCCAGCGGACGCTTCTGCTCGATCCGAATTACTTTTATCTGGATTCGAATCTTGCCGCCGCGTATCGCGACAAGGGCAACTTCCCGGAAGCGATCGCCCTCTACACCAAATCCCAGGAGGCAACGCATCTCCCCAGCAGCGGCCTTGCCATCACCTACACGCGCATGGGTCGCCAAGTAGAGGCGCGAAATATTCTTGCTCAGCTCCTGCAAGCGAGGGAGAAGCGATACGTCTCGGCGCCTGTGATCGCCGCAGTTTACGTCGCCCTTGGCGACAAAGAAGAAGCTTTCCGCTGGCTCGAACGCGCCTTTGAAGAACACTCTGGAATACTACAGTGGATCGCATTTCTTCCCGAATTTCGTCCGCTCCATTCCGACGCGCGTTTCCCTCATCTTCTGCGGCGAATCGGCGCTCTCGCACAACTCAATCTTGGCGATCACGGAGACAACTGTGTCAGAGACCACCGATCCAAACGCCCAGACTCACCTGACACTCAAAGTCGGAGTAAAGCCACGACCAGGCACACAAAACGGGCACACCGTAAGGATTATCGTCTCCTTCTACGACCTAACGAAAGATAACAGAATGAAACCAACTGATGCGCGAGTCGGTTATGACTGGCTTACGCCAGCAAGCGATTGGACGGATGTGACTCCCAAGTTCCTGGCCGCCACTTACGTCCGTCCCAAGACCCAAATCGCTTCGCCTGAGGGACGACGCTATGGCGGATTCGCTGTCCACGTCTATTTCGATGGCCAATTACAAGATGCCCGGGCGAATCCGCCGGAATTGCTCAACCTCTTTCCAGCTCCAGATCAAGTCGCGCTTCCGCCTAACACTGCGACGAGTCCGCCTCACTAGAAGCACCAGTCGAACATTTGCCTACCGACTACGGAATTTGTCGGGTGATATCCTACATACGGCTTAGTAAGGTATTGGCCGTATAAACTACAAACTGTTACTCTATTAATTAGACTTGTTAGGAGGGACGCCTACCCCATGAGATACGTTCACAGTCAATCCAGAAGGGACTGTTCCCTCCAACTAATCGACGATCTCGCCCGACAACCTAAACGCCTTCGGCAGATGGAACGTTTCAACAATCAACCGAATCCCGAGAAAGCCGAGCTCTGGCAATCATCCCGCGCCACGCCGGGGCCAAGTCAAAGAAAAAGACGGCTACGATCCGTCGAAACAGGTTCGTTCATTTTGTCATTCCGACCGCAGCGGAGGAATGGAGCGGCTCGGGCAGGCGCGACATAGACGGGCGGGCCACGAGGCCGAGCGAGCGGGAAGCGAACGAGTCAATCTCTAGCTATTCGGTTTTTTTACAAAAAAAATAGTCAGAGATGTCTCGACTACGCTCGATCCGCCCGAGGACGGATTCGCCGGGGCGAACATGACAAAAATTACCCTAGTTAGCCGATGAATTTTCAAAACGCCGCTTGTTGCGAATAGGAAGATTTGTTACATGTATCTTAGGGAATTCCCTATAGGAATATCCCGACAATGAAGCCTCCCGCTACCGGTCGGTGCTTTGCGGTCACAGCGGTCTGCTTTTGTCCTGTCTTCATGACGTTCGCGCAGGATCCCACGCCCACGCCGCAGACAACTGGCCAGCCCGTTGTTACGGCGGTCGAGGTGATCGTGACCGGCTCAAACATCCCGACTTCCGAAGAAGTCGGTCCGAACCCGGTCGATACCTACCGCCGTGATGATATTACTCGGCTCGGCGTGCGCAGTGCCACTGACCTTGTCCAGAAGTTACCCACGGTTACGGGACCGTCGATCAATGAAAACGAAAATATTCTCGGTAATGGGCAAACGGAAATCGATTTGCGTGGTCTTGCTGCCAAAGAAACTCTTGTGTTGCAGGACGGACGCCGTCTCGCGCCTGACGGTTTTGCCGGCTATTACAACGACCTCAATGCTTTTTTCGGTGGTACAGTGGACCTCAACCTGTTTCCCCTTGGGCTGATTGATCACATCGACATTCTGAAGGACGGCGCCTCGGCCATTTATGGCAGTGACGCGGTCGGTGGTGTGTTTAACGTTTGGCTGATCCACAGGTTTCGCGGCCTCGAAATTTACGCCAGCTACGGTAACACCAATCTCGGCGCCTCCAACGATCAGGGAGAAGAGCGGGCATACCTCCTCGCCGGCACTGGTGACGACAAGACGGACATTGTTGTTTACGCTGAGGTGTACAACCGCGCCGCCATCTACAACCGCGACCGGGACATTACCTCCAACGCTGACTTTAAGCGTTTTGGTGGCGGTGATGCGCGGTCGGAGGACTTTGCCGGGCGTGTCGGAGACTTCGTTTACCAACCGAGCCGTAACGGCGGTGCGGGGTCACCCACGCGACAAGCATCTCCAGACGTAGCGAACGACCCGCAATACGTGCCACTCTCCAGTCTGCCGCGGGCGCAACAGCTCTTTAACTATCACGCTCTTACACCGGCAATGGCCCCAGTGGACCGTGAATACCTCTACGGCTCGCTCGACCACAAAATTTGCAACGAATATTTGGAGCTCTTTGCCGACTTTAAGTACGTGCGCGGGTTCTGGGACAGCGCCCTGCCGCCGCCATTGTCTAACCAGCCGCCGTTATCTTCAGCTGCGCCGGACGTATTCACGGATGCAATTCACCCCTTTGGAATAAGCCACGTCAACGGCGTCAATAATGGCATTAGCGTGCCGATTCAGAATCCGTTCAATCCATTCACAGTGGCGGATTACACCTCTCCGGGAGGAGCGGACCCGAAATTTCCAGGGAATCAAATAAGTGCTGTGCCTCCCGGAACGCCGCTCACGACCGGCGTGCGTTACAGTGCGGGGTTGCGTACCGACAAGATTACAACCCATAACTACGAGTTCACCGGCGGCCTCAAAGGTAATTTGGCGGAGTTCGGCGATTACTTTAAGACTTGGAACTGGGAAAGCGGGTTCCGCTATAACCAAGATCAGCGCATCGGGCTCTTTGGCGGGATCGTGGACAACAACGCATTACGCGCCGCGTTGCTCGACACAAATCCGGCAACCGCCTTCAATCCATTTAGCATTAACCAGAACTCGCCCGCGGTGATTAATAAAATTTTTGTCACGACCCATCGCTTCGGCACGGCCTCGCTCATGCTCGAAGACCTCAAGTTACATGGCAATCTCTGGAATCTTCCAGCGGGGCCCATCGCCTTTGCGATCGGCGGTGAGCACCGGACTGAGCACGAAACGGATCAGCCTGACGCGCTCACGGCTTCCGGCCAAACAACTGGCTCGCCTAACTTACTCTCAACCAAGGGGGGCCGTGACGTCTGGTCCAGCTACTGGGAGGTTCGCGTTCCTGTTACTAGCCCTGCCTGGAACTGCCCTGGTCTCTACAGCCTGGAATTAGGGTACCAAGAAAGATATGATAACTACAGCGATTTCGGTTCAACAGAAAAACCCAAGTTCTTCTTTCGGTGGCAGCCAATCGATTCGTCGCTGACGTTGCGCGCGACTTATAACGAAGCGTTCCACGCTCCCGCCGTTTACGAATTGTATACTTCGCAAGCTCAGCGGGCCGTGCTTGTGATTGATCCAGCTACAGTGCTTTCCGGCGATCCGCTTGGGCGAACGCCTGGTACCCCGCTGACTCCGCCGGACACTGGGATTAAAGGACTAATTGGCGGAAATCCGAACCTGCAGCCGGAGACGGCGTATGAATGGACCTACGGTATTGTTTGGACCCCGGCGAAATTTATCAAGGGACTCACGCTAAGCGCCGACTTTTACCACATCGATCTGCGCAACGTCATCGTCGATCGCGACGCCAACACCATTTTGTTTAATAACTGGAACGGTAGCACGGGAACCCTGCCCAACGGCACTCCGACGGGTGGTCCATTGTCAGAGCTGATTCAGCGCGACCCCGTTACCGGAGCGGTCCTCAACGTAAATGCTGCCCTCCAGAACGTAAGCCGAATCATCACGGAAGGTCTCGATTACGAGGCGAGCTATCAACTGGATACCTCGATCTTTGGCCACGGCGACTTTGGAAGATTCACGTTCACCTTCAATGGCAACTACCTGGTCCGGTATGTACTGCAGCCGAGCCCGGAGTCACGCAAACTCAATTTTGACAATCGGTTCTTGGGGCCAAGACTTGGCTCGTTCCCGAGAGACCGCTGGTATACAAGCCTGTTTTACGATCTCGGCGGCCTTGATGCTGGCGCGACCGTCCACTTCATTGGTCAGATGAGCGACAATAGTGATCCGGCTCGCAAAATCCGTGAATGGACGACACTGGATCTGATCGTCAACTACACGTTTAATTTGCCTGTTTCTGCGGCGCAAAACGAAGTCGCCGGATATGCCAGGGACGGCGGCAAGAACACGGAGTTGAAAGACGGCAAGGGAAAGAACGTCATGCCGGTCTCTACAGCGGAGTATAATCCATGTGGCTGGCGCGCATGGCTCAATAACACCACCATCACGCTTGGCATGAACAACGTGTTCGACCAGGATCCGCCCTTTGTCGCTGGTAACGGCGAAAACGGCTACGACCAATTCACAGCCAATATCAGGGGGCGAACGTGGTATGTGGCATTGACGAAGCGCTTCTAAAACTTCTGTAGCATCTCAAGACTGAGCGGACCGGCGGCACAATCTTGCCCTTCTGCCTGTGGAGAAAGATTCCATCAACGGCTTAAAAATGATCAGGTATTCGGCGATGATCGCTGCCATTCGCTATCTGGGCAACGAAAGCCCAACTCGGAACACGGGATTTCCCTTCAACCTGTCAGTCCGAGCGCGCCGAGGAATCTCTAAATATTCAGGATACGCAACGTTCGCACAGGAAATAGTTAGAGATCCTTCGACTCCGCTGCGCTTCGCTCAGGATGACAAATGGGGCAGAGTGCATTGATTAACGCGAGGCGCCTCCCTGGTGCAGAGCTTTGTAATCAAAATTCATGGATGGGCTAAACAAGGTCACCAATTCCGCGCTGTTGATCATCGGGCACGGATCGACCGTGAATCCGGATTCGAGCACACCCACCTGGAACCACGCGCATGAGATTCGGCGCCGCGGAATTTTTGCCGATGTGCAGTGTGCGTTCTGGAAAGAGGAGCCGAGCTTGCGCGACGCGCGATTTTTTTTTGCGGATGAAACGATTCACGATGTTTTCGTCGTCCCGAATTTCATTAGCGAAGGTTATTTCACCCAGACGGTAATACCCCGCGAGCTGGAGCTGGCCGGTCCGATTACGACGCGCGCGAACGGACAGATTTGGATTTATTGCGAACCGGTGGGCAACAATCCGCTCGTAACCGAGTTGCTCTTAGCACGCGCCCACGAAATCGCGCCCAACGCCGAACCGACCGAGACTGCGCTGCTCATTGTCGCGCATGGAACGGAATTAAACGACAACAGCGCGGTCGCAGCCAAACGGGAAGCGGAACGAATTCGTGCGCGCGGCGAATTCGCTGCCGTCGCGAACGCATACATGGAAGAACCGCCGTTGATCGCGGAGTGGGACCAGCTCACCAATGCGCCAAATGTAATCGTGGTTCCATTTTTTATCGCCGACGGCTTGCACAGTTACGAGGACATACCGAAATTGCTCGGCATCGAATGCACTGGAATGGACGTCTTCCGCAAAAATCCGCATCAAGTTCGGGGGCGCTCGTTGTATTACGGAAGGGCGATCGGGACGGATCCGCGATTTGCCGATGTCATCATTGAGCAGACGCTAAATGCGCGTAGCGTTACCCATGCCGGCTAGGAAAAAAGCGAAGTCGCGTCGGACGCCGGAGAAGCCGTTCCGCAGCGATCGCAAAGGCCGGGCTCTTCAGGAAATTGGCGCGACCATTGTCGCCGGCGGCAAAGGCCACGACGTGGTGGAAGAGATCGCCCAGTTGGTGCAACGCACCTGCAAATACCGCTGGGTCGGCGTTTACAAAATCAAACGAAACGATTTTGTCATCGAAGCGGCGACCAACAAAATGAAACCGGCGTGCCCGCGATTCCCGATCAAGCAAGGATTGAGCGCCAAGGCGCTGGAAGAGCGCCGCACCGTGATGGTCCCTGACGTGAGCAAGGAACCGTGTTTCCTGCCGAATTTCTGGTCCACAAAATCAGAGGTGATCGTGCCCATTATCGATGACGAACACGATCGCGTTCTGGGCGTGATTAACGTGGAAAGCGCGAAGGTCAACGCCTTCGGCAAATCGGATCGCGATTTTCTCGAAGGGGTCGCCCGGATCATCTGGCGCGCCCTTCGGTGAAGGAATCCCAGCAGCTGCTCCAAGCGCTGGTGGCGGAGAAAGTTTCGCGGATCGGACAACTGGAAATCGTGCGGCTTGAGGGAGGCTTTGTCCTCTCTCATCGTGACGACGCTGGGCGGAGCGATCTCAGAGAGCACGAGATCGACGATGCATTCGACATTGCGAGGTTCGACGATGCCGGAAATTATCGGCCGCTGAAAACGGCGCCGACCTTGCGGCATGGCTGGAAAATTTTCGCGCGCGATCTTTTGCAACTGGAACAGGTGATCGATACGATTTATCCGGGCCGGCTGGCAATCTTGCGCGCGTTCAAATCCGGCGAGCTCACCACGACTTCATTGCGCGAGACTTTGAACCGCCAGAGTGGAATGTATCGCGTCGCCGCAAAAATTTCCGACGAACAGATCGATGAGCCTGGTCGGAAATTTTTGCCGATCCGACGGAGGATGTTTGCGCACAATTTTGTGGAAACGGGATACCTGCAACAAAGATCCATCGTTAAAACTACCGCCTGAGAAATTCGACCCGGCGGTGGATCAGTACCTGAGTGCGAAAAGGCCGCGGTTAGCGATCGCGGCTACAGAATCGATTCCGTTGCTGTGCCAGGAAGCGTGTAACCTTTTGGTGGCTGCCTGCCGCGACACTGTGAAGTTGGAAGGCGCGGTGCCGTCGGCGTCCTAACCTTCGGGACATAAGAAGACTGCGACACTGGCTCGACAGAGTCTCGCCCTACCAAGCGAGGAACACAGGCTTGCAGCCTGTGCGCCCAGCGGAGTTGCACTCCGCTGCGACTCAGTGCGAAGGGCAAGACGACAACTAAAAGCGGGCAACATGCCCGCTTGCCGCACAGGCGACAGGCCTGTGTTCCTCGCGCTCCCGCGATGTTTGCGGCGGTCATAGACCGCCGCTACAGCAGGAAAATGATCATTCGCGCGCGCAGTGTCGTCACAATGGACGGCGCGCCGATTGAAGACGGCGCGGTGCGGGTCACTGGCAATCGCATCAGTGAGGTAGGGGAATTTCCGAAGTTTGGCTCTGACAACGATGAAATCCTAGATCTCGGCGAGTGCATTCTCCTGCCGGGTTTGATCAACGCCCATTGTCATCTCGATTACACCTGTTTGCGCGGCAAAATTCCACGACAGAAATCATTCACCAATTGGATTCGTGCGATCAACGCAGAGAAGGCAGGACTGACAGCCCAAGATTATGTCGCCTCCATCAACGCCGGATTAGCGGAAGCGCATCGATTTGGAACGACAACGATCGCGAATTTAACCGCTTTTCCTGAGCTGATTGCGAGTATAGATGAGGCAGTTCAAACCTGGTGGTTTGCTGAGTTAATCGACGTGCGCGAACCGAAACGCGCAAATGGGATCGTTGATACCGCGGTTGAGTCGCTGAAACGCGCCAACAATTGGGGCTTGGCGCCACACGCGCCATTTACCGCGTCCACGAATGTGTTCCGTCGTTGCCACGAAATTGCCCTGCGGGAAAATATTCTGCTGACAACGCATTTGGCGGAATCCCGTGAAGAGATGGAAATGTTTCGCGACCGTTCCGGCCCATTGTTTGAATTTCTGCAAAGTTTGGGGCGGTCGATGGACGATTGCGGGGGGACAACACCGCTGGAAACGTTTCTGCGTGGCCTTCAACCTTCGCGAGGGGATCCCTCAATCCAAGCCGGATCGGCAGTATCACTCCAGAAGACGGCGCCGTGGATCATTGCACACTTGAATGAACTGACGGAAAGCGATTTCGATTTGCTGTCGGAAATTCGACAGAAATTTTCAATCGCGCATTGTCCTCGCAGCCACGCCTATTTTGGGCACAGCGATTTCCTATTCCCAAGGTTGCAGCGACTCGGATTCAACATTTGTCTGGGCACAGACAGTCTCGCGAGCAACGATGACCTGAGCTTGTTCGCGGAAATGAGAGCCTTTCATAAAAAGTTTCCTGCTCTTAAGCCGGAGAAAACCTTGGAGATGGTGACGATCAATTCTGCGCGGGCGTTGCGGCGAGAACATGAGCTCGGAAAAATAAGCCAAAATTTTCTGGCAGATATGATCGCTATACCTTTTAGAGACGCGGCCTCCGTTTACCAAACAATTCTCAATTTTGTCGGCCAAGTTCCATGGATCATGCTCCATGGTAAAATTACCGACACTCTTTAGTTTTCCCGTCTTTCCTCTTTCTTTTTCTCAAAACTGAAATATTCTCCGCGCTGCGAATGGCTAAGATCGTAATCATCGATGACGAGCCGGCAATGGTCGAAGTCATCGTGACACTTTGCCGGGAAAAGGGTCACCAGGTTTTCCCTTTCAATGCCGCGCCAAAAGCGGTCGAACAGATGGACTCGATTCAGCCGCACGTCGTCATTGCCGATATCCGGATGGAAACGATGACGGGATTCGACGTCCTCCGCCACGTCCGCGAGCATCTCCGCCAAACCGCGGTGATTTTGATCACCGCTTATGCCTCGGTGGAAACCGCGGTCGAAGCGATGAAGATGGGCGCTTACGATTACGTGACCAAGCCATTTAAGATCGACGAGCTGCAAATGACGGTGCAGCGCGCTCTGGATTATCAGGCGGCCCTGCGGGAGAACGTCTACCTCCGCAAGGAGCTCAAGAATAAATATAAATTTGAGAACATCATTGGAACGAGCCAAAAAATGCAGCTCGTTTATAGCCTGATTAACAAGGTTGCCGACACCGACAGCACGGTTTTGATTCAAGGCGAAAGCGGGACCGGCAAGGAATTGGTCGCGCGCGGCTTGCATTTTAACAGCAACCGCCAGCATCATCCTTTTGTAGCGATCAATTGCAGCGCCTTACCGGAGAACTTGCTCGAGTCGGAATTGTTCGGTCATAAAAAGGGCGCGTTCACCGGCGCAGTCGCGGACAAGCGTGGATTATTTGAAGAGGCGAATCTGGGCACGATTTTTCTCGATGAAGTCAATTCCATGGCGCCGCAATTGCAGACAAAACTGCTGCGCGTTTTGCAGGAGCGAGAAGTCCGTCGCGTCGGCGACAATAAGAGCTCTCCTGTAAACGTCCGCGTGGTGGGCGCGACGAACGAGGCCCTTTTGCCGAAGCTGAAAGACGGGACCTTTCGCGAAGATCTTTACTATCGTTTGGCGGTTATTCCGATCGAGATTCCACCCCTGCGTGAACGTCTGGAAGATGTGCCTCTGTTAGTACACCATTTTTTGCAGAAGCAAGCCTCCACCGCCACCGGTGAGACAAAGAAGATCGATCCTAAAGCGGTCGATATCCTTTGCCACTACGATTATCCAGGCAACGTGCGTGAGCTGGAGAACGCGATCGAGCGCGCCTGCGCTTTGTGCGAGAACGACATGGTCCTGCCGTCGGATTTGCCGCCGACCATCGTCGCCACCGCGCTGGGTGAAAAAGCCGAGCAAGTACGGGCCTCGATGCCGGTGGGCCAACCACTGGACGATTTCATTCAGCAACAAGAGCGCGGCTATATCGAAGCCACCCTGGCGCATTGTGGCGGCTCGCGCGAAAAGGCCGCAACCATGCTCGGAATCAGCATGGCGACGCTTTACCGCAAGGTTGAGTCCAAGAAAAAGTAGCTGCCTTTTTCGACAGGCTAGCCGCGTTTGCTGTAAATGCGCATTTGGTCGGCCTCTTTCTGCAAGTCATCAAGAGCATCGAGCGCGGCTTGCTGCTGTTTTAAAATCTCATCATTCTGCACTTTCAGTTCCTGGAGCTCCTTGATGTTCTCCGCCATCTCCGCCTGCTGTTTCGCGTCTGGCACGAGAGCGGGCGTTGCTGCCTGCATCGGGGCCGGTGCCGGTTCGAGAGTTTGGGCAACACCAATGACAGCACCGATAAGTATTGCCGCGGTGATTATGAATATTCGCACTTTTTGCATCATCGGCCTCCGCGACTGGAATAAATTCGCGCGACCCGAATAGTTTCGGTCAGGGTGGCGAGTTTTTCGTTGATCTTGGCCTGATTGGCCGCAACAGCGGCTTGTTGCGCACGAACTTCCTTTATCAGGGCAGTCAGTTCCTCGTGCGCGGAATCATGCTGTGGAGACTGCGCCGGCGCGGCAGTGACGAGCATAATAAGCGCGCAAAACGCGAACAGGAGCGTCGGTTTCATAAACAGTGCGATGCTCAAGAGCAATTCGCGTTCCCGTAATTCGTAAGTAGTTCAGCCGGCGCTTCTCCTGAATCTGCGGCGTGGAAATTGCTTGCGAGTGCGCTACAAGACCCATATTCTTTTTCACAATGGCCGCGCAGGGGATGCATCAATCGCAGAATCTTTCTCTGCAGCAGGTTCTGGCGCCACAACTCCAGCAAAGTCTGCTGATTCTCCAAGCACCGTTGCTCGAACTGCGCAACCTGGTGCAGCAGGAAATGGAAACCAATCCAGTATTGGAAGAACTCGCAACCGATCCAGATTCCCCTTCTACTACCGAGTCGGCGGCGAGTGATCAGGAGTTCAAGGAAGAATTCGATAAACTAGCCAAGCTCGATGAGGAATGGCGCGATTACATGGCGCAATCGGGCAGCTATAGCGCCCGTGCCCACGAGGACGAAGAGAAACGCCAGTTCTTTTTCGATTCCATTGCCACCACCGAAACGTTGCAACAGCACTTGATGTCGCAACTCAATCAACAGGTCCTGAATGCGAATGATCGCAAAACAGCCGAGCTCATTATCGGAAACATCGATGATAACGGTTTTCTCCAGACGACGCCGGAAGAAATGGCGCTCAACACCGGAATTGCCCAGGACGATTTCGAGCACATGCTCACGCTTATCCAGAGCTTTTACCCACCAGGGGTGGGTGCGCGTGATTTGCGCGAATGCCTTCTCATTCAATTAAGACGCGCCGGCAAAGGGAGCAGCTTGGAATACAAAATCATCTCCGAGCACATGCAGGATTTAGGCAAGCGGCGCTTCCCCGAAATCGCGCGCCGCATGGGTATCAGCGTGGAGCAGGTACAGAAATGCGCCAATAACATTGCACAACTGGAGCCGCGGCCGGGCGCGATTTTTGCCGAGGCTCCGAAAAACTATGTCGTACCTGATGTGACCGTGGAAAAAGTGAACGGCGAATACCAGGTCATTCTCAACGGCGACCAGATTCCACATCTGCGCATCAGCAATACTTACAAGGACATCATGGCCCAGGATGGGAATGGAAACGAAGTAAAGGATTACATTCGCGATAAAATCCGGAGCGGAAAATTTCTGATCAAGTCGATCCACCAGCGCCAGCAAACGATTTCCAACATAGCGCATCAGATTGTTTCCCGGCAGCGCGAGTTTTTCGACAAAGGTTCCTCGCAATTGAAACCGATGACGATGGTGCAAATCGCAGACGCGGTCGGGGTCCATGAGACCACTGTTAGCCGAGCCATCAGCGGTAAGTACATGGCAACACCGCAGGGCGTTTACGAGATGAAATACTTTTTCACGCCCGGTTACCAGACCGCCACCGGCGAATCGATGAGCAATACCAGTGTGAAAGAAGCCATTCTTGAACTGGTGAAAAATGAAGAGGGCAACGCGCCGCTGAGCGACAAGGAGATTGTCGAAATTTTAAGCAACCGCGGCATTCCCATCGCGCGCCGCACGGTGGCGAAATATCGCACCGAGCTCAATATTCTGCCGAGCAACATGCGGCGGAAGTATTGAGCGCTGGCGCGCGTTGAAGGGTTAAGCGATAAAGCGTTGACGGGACTTTGTTCTTTTCCGACGCTTTAACCCTTTAACGCTTCAACCCTTCAACAATCTCCGTGAAATCCGCCCTTCGCGCCGCCGTTATCCAGGAATGGCGCGGCTTGCCGGAGAAAAAAGCGCGATCCGATCATTGGGAAACGCCCGACGTTTTGCTACCGAAATTGATGCAAAAGCTCGGCTTGAAAGAGCGATTGCACGAAAGTGAAGTAATCGACGCGTGGTCGTCGATCGTTGGACAATTCATTGCCGCCCATTCCGCGCCCGTTGCTTTGCGTGATGGTATTCTCTACGTCCGCGTTCTCCAGCCATCGTTGCACTACGAATTAGAGCGAATCGCGAAGACGGAAATCTTGCGCAAACTAAAGCGACGCTTCGGCGGGAAAACCATTCGCGATATTCGGTTTCGCCTGGGATAAGAGCGCACGTCCTAAAAAGAGAGACCGAATCTGCGTCTCGCGCGAAATCGACGGACGAATCGCGTCTGGGTTCACCTTTCTTTATCTAATTTTGTGCTTGTAAGCGCGTGGACGTTGAGTCAAACCGGATGCACTTATGAAAACCCCATCTAGAACATTCATAATTATTGTACTGGCGCTGATCGCCATTGTTTCGGTTGTCATCTTCCAAGCCTGTGCCACAGGCTCCGATGGAGCCGGGGGCGGCAACACGTTCTTTGTGAAAATCGGAAAAGACGAGAACACCTTTGTGGAGTTCGTTCAGCCCGGGGGGAAGGAAAAATTCGATAGGGTATTAAGGAGGCTTCCCAGCGAACAATACAGCATCCGGTATAAGAAAGACGATTCAGGCCCGAGGTTGACCCAAATTATCACCCCCCAAGGATCGCTCTTAAGACCGATAAAGTTACAACATCCGAGCTAGCGAAAAACGAGCCGATTGGAGATCCGCACGTTACGAAGAAAATTCAATCTAATAAAGTAACGGATATAAAGGACGTTCTTGATGCCTTGAAATAAGCGTGTTGCTAACTGCTGCTGCTGTAAAGGAGGATGCGTGCTACGTGGAACGGGCGCCTATTTGGCGTGCTTCGTCCTGCATTTTCTGCTGATCATCACAATTTCATGTCGCGACATAGTCTGGCTGGTCGCGCATAAACTAACGATACTTCCTTCGCCCTTTAGTGCCGCTGCTGAGAAAGTAGAGCCAATCGCAGCCGGCGCGCTCGGCGACAAGCTATCAGCCTCGAATCCGTTTCGGCGCACGCTTCTAACCTATTTGCACATTGCAGGAATCGACAGGGGTTATGGCTACTTCGCGCCCAACGTTCCTGCCGGATATAAACTAGTCTTCGAGCTGCACTACCCTGATGGGCGAGTGCAATACGAGCTCCCGGGCGTAAACAGCGCGGCGGCTGGATTACGGATCGCCAGTTTGCTCGACGAAATCGGGCGAACCCGCTACGATCCGTTACGGGAGTATATGGTTAAAACGCTTACGGCCTCCGTTTGGCGTGAGCACCCCGGGGTCAAAACGGTTCGTGCTGTGTTCGGTTCCTTGAACTTGCCCAGTCCCGCGGAGTTCGAGCGTGGCAAGCGAGAGTCGTACGATTTCTTGTATGCCTACGACTTCAGCCGCGCTGAAGAACCGGCGAAGGCGGAAAACCACTGACGCCAATGGCGCGATGGAGAGAGCGGCTGCGAGCTTTTCTATTCCCACCTGAAGCTGACCTCTGGCTTGGCCTCTTAAGAATTGGTCTTGGGCTTCAGGTTCTGTTGTACACGCTCTCGCTAAGAGCCGATTGGAATTATCTGTTCGCCGGGCCTGGCGAAGGGTTGATCGGTCGCGCCTTGCCGGAAGCGTTGCTCTCGACGGAAAGTCCGCTCGTTCCGCGACTTGGCTGGCTCATTATGCTGGCCACACGAACGGGTTTGTCCGAATCGACGGTTCTCTCCATCGCCTGGTGGGGTATGCTTTTCGCGGGCGGTTGGCTGGTGATCGGAATTTTCTCCCGCGAATCGGCAATTTTGGCCTGGTTCGTTCATCTTTGTGCAGCTGAGAGCGGAGGATTCATCTCCTATGGAGTCGACAACTTCATGACCATCGGACTTTTTTATTTGATGTTATCTCCGCTGCCCGACCAGTATTCGCTCGATCAGTTGTGGCGAAAATTGTCACCAAAAGATCCGCAGCTGATCGGTTTCTTTCGACGCGTTTTACAAGTCCATCTCTGTCTCATTTATTTTTTTGGCGGTTTAGCAAAATGCCTGGGGACCGGTTGGTGGGATGGTTCGAATCTTTGGCGCGCGCTCATCCAGCCGCCATTCAACCTGATTGCACCGGAGATACTCATCCGATTCAAATATCTGTTCCCCGTCGGCGGTATCGTTATTTGCCTCCTCGAAATCAGTTACCCCATTTTTATTTGGGATCGGAGGACGCGAGGAATCTGGTTAGCGGCCATCTGCGCGATGCATGTCGCCATCGGTTTAACCATGGGCATGTATCTTTTTGCGTCCATCATGATCGTTCTTAACATCGCGGCCTTTGGAGCCGGGCTAGGTCTTGCGCGGAGTGAAAAGCTCGTTCGCGCCCCCACATCGTAAAAATTGACGACCATCATTGCCTCTTCCTCTAAGGCGGGCGACTTTCCGACAAGTTATTTGCTCTCCACCCCCAAGCGGCAAGATTATAGTCACGGAAGGCGCAAAGGAAGCGTTCTGCATGCGAAATGTCCGTTGAGCCCAACTCAGATCTCCAGCTTGAGATCGGGTATCTCTTGCTAATCGACGTGGTCGGTTATTCGAAGCTGCTCGTGAACGAGCAGGTCGAGTTGCTGCAGGACCTCAATCAAATCGTGCGAAGCACTCCTTCTTTTCGGAACGCGGAAGCAAACGGCAAATTGATTCGGCTCCCAACCGGAGATGGGATGGCGTTGATTTTTTTCCGCAGTCCGGAAGAACCAGCTCAATGCGCTTTGGAAATTCACGGGGCATCGAAGAGTCAGCTACATCTTCAATTACGCATGGGCGTTCACAGTGGCCCGGTCAATCAGATCAGCGACGTGAATGACCGCTCCAACGTAGCTGGAACCGGAATCAACGTGGCTCAGCGGGTAATGGATTGCGGCGATGCCGGACATATTCTCTTGTCCAAACATGTGGCGGACGACCTCGCTCAATACCGACACTGGCAGCCTTACCTGCACGACCTCGGCGAGTGGGAAGTAAAGCACGGGCTGCGGCTTAGTCTTGTTAATCTCTACAAGGACGGCCTCGGCAACCCTGCGATTCCGGAGAAACTGAAACGCGGGCGAGAGATGGAAGAAGGGAGGTACACCGGTGCGTCCTGTCCGCCCACTGCGTTGGCTGAAATTTGCGCTCGTCGCTGCTCTCCTACTGGCCGCGTTGGCGCTGACTAGCACTTTTTTGATCTCTTTCCGTCGAGCTTCATCGACGACAGAAACCTCGCTCGGGTCAGCTGCGACGGTTGCAGTACCTGAAAAGAGTATCGCAGTGCTCCCGTTCGAGAATCTGAGTGACGAGAAAGAGAATGCTTACTTTGCTGATGGCGTCCAGGATGAAATCCTCACTGGCCTAGCCAGAGTTGCCGACCTGAAAGTGATTAGCCGCACATCGGTGATGCAGTACAAGACCGGTGCCAAACGCAACCTTCGCGAAATCGGCGCGGCGCTCGGCGTAGCGCATGTGTTGGAAGGCACAGTCCAGCGCGCCGGTAGCCAAGTACGTGTCAACGCTCAGTTAATCGATGCGCGAACGGACAGCCAGCTCTGGGCGGAACGTTACGATCGCGATGTTGCCGATGTGTTTGCGATCGAAAGCGAGCTTGCTGGAAAAATAATTGCGCAGCTTCAAGCTAAAATCTCTCCGAGCGAAAAAGAGGCCATCGAGCAAAAACCAACGGCTGATCTTGTAGCTCACGACATGTATATACGGGCGAAAACACTCATCGCCACTTCCGCCTTTAGTACGCCTCAACTCGAGAGCCTATCGGAGGCTGTTCGCCTGCTGAACCAAGCAATCCAACGCGATCCCGGGTTCGCACTTGCCTATTACCAACTCGCCCAGGCGCATGATCAGTTTTATTTCGGCATTGATCACACTCCTGCGCGCCTGGCAATGGCCGATGCGGCGATCCAATCGCTCAATCGGCTGCGCCCAAATTCAGGCGAAGTGCATCTCGCGCTCGCCAAGCATTTGTACTGGGGGTATCTGGATTACGACCACGCTCGCGAGGAACTCAAACTGGCACAGCAAAGTTTGCCTAACGAACCGTTGTCGCTCGAAATACTGGGCTTCATCGATCGACGGCAGGGCCGGTGGGCTGAATCGACCAAAAATCTCGAGCGCGCCATCGAGCTCGACCCGCAAAACGTTGATTTCCTCAAACAACTCGCTGATAGCTATGTGTGTCTGCGCCAGTACGCTGATGCCGAGCGCGTTTTGGACCGCGCAATCGCGGTTGCTCCCAAAGACTCAAACGCGCGAGCGTTTCGCGCCTCGATTGAGCTCGAATGGCGTGCCGAACCACACCCGTTGAGCTCCACGATCCGGGCAATCATCGCTGAAGATCCGCGCGAAGGCCAAAACATAGCGGAACTTTGGCTTCGCGGATCGCTTTGCGAGCGCGACTTCGATGGCGCGAGTCGCGCCCTGGCTGCACTGCCGATGGCTGGATGTTACGATGACTTCATTCCATTTCCGCGGGCCTCCTGCGAGGGCGTAGTCGCTCAGATGAAGGGCGATAAAGCGGCGGCCCACGCTGCCTTTGTCACCGCGCGTAACGAAGCGGCCAAACTGATCGCGAATCAACCGGACTATGCGGAGGCGCTATGTGTGCTCGGGATGGTTGACGCTGCTCTTGGAAACAAAGAGGACGCAATTCGTGAAGGTCGTCGCGCTGCCGAGCTCGTGCCAGTCAGCAAAAATGCCATAGAAGGCGCGTTATTCATCAGATACCTGGCTGTTATTTATGCGTGGACGGGCGAGAAGGATCATGCCTTCGAACAGTTAACCGTCGCGGCGAAGCTTCCAGGTTTCCTAAGCTATGGTGAGCTCCGTTTGCACCCGTACTGGGATCCGCTGCGCGGCGACGCACGCTTCGAGAAGATTGTCGCTTCGCTTGCGCCCAAGTAGGATCGCTGAGCCTGCCGTCCGCTGCCCTGCGCGATGAGAATTGGCGCTCGCCCTCCGATGCGCTTCTCGCCAAATTCCAACTGTCGTGATCGATCGCATTCACATCGAGCAGCTCGAAGTCCATGGGCGCGTGGGTGTGCCGGACTCCGAGCGCGCCGAGCCGCAACGCTTGAGCTTGAACGTGACGCTCTGGCCGAAGATTGCCGAGCTGCACGACAACATTGCAAATACCGTCAACTATTCGGCGCTGACAGAATGCGCAAAGGAATTCGTCACCCAGCATGATTACAAATTGATTGAGACTCTGGCCGAAGAGATGGCGGCGCATTTGTTGGCGCATTTTGATTTACGCAAGGTCGAGCTCGAAGTGCGCAAATTTGTTTTGCCTGATGCAAATTATGTTTCAGTGACGGCCGTTCGCGAAGGGGAAGCGATCTAATCATGAGAGAAGGCAGATTTTCTTCCCCCGCGGCCGAAGTCGCTCAGCGCTACAGCGAGTCGGTTTCGTTCGATCGCCGCCTCTATCATCACGACATTGCCGAGTCGATCGCACATGCCGCGGCTCTCGCCAGCGCCGGGGTTCTCGCCGCCGATGAATTTGAGATGATCACGCGCGGCTTGCGCGAGATCGAAAACGAAATCGCCGCCGGAACATTCGTCTGGAAGACGTCCACATGAACATCGAGGTGATGTTGACTAAACGGATCGGACCGGCGGGTGCCAAATTGCATACCGTGCGCAGCCGTAACGACCAAATCGCGCTCGATCTTCGCCTGTATGTCCGGGAGGAAATTGACCAGATCGTTATACGTCTTCGCGCAGTGCAAAACGCGCTTTTGCTTCTCGCGCAAAAACATTCCGAGGTGTTGATGCCCGGCTACACCCATTTGCAACGGGACCAACCAATTTATTTCGCGCATTACCTGCTCGCACCGCTCGAAGCGTTCGAGCGCGACCACGAACGACTGCGTGATACGCGTCGTCGTGCCGACGTCATGCCGCTTGGTTCTGGCGCGCTGGCCGGTTCAACCATCGCGCTCGACGGGGAAGCAATTGCAAAAGCCCTCAGCTTCCAGCGTGTCACCCAAAACAGTCTCGATGCGGTGAGCGATCGCGATTTTGCCGCCGATTTTCTTTACAGCCTGGCTATGATTGGCATTCATCTTTCACGTTTCAGCGAGATTTAATCATCTAGAGCACGACCGAATTTGGGTTCATCGAATTCAGCGATGCGTTCGCTACCGGCTCCAGTTTGACGCCGCAGAAAAAAAATCCGGATATGGCGGAGCCAACCCAGGGTAAGTCAGGCCGACTCATTGGAAATCTCGTAACTTTGCTCGCGATCTTGAAAGGTTTGCCCAGCGCCTACAATCGCGACCTGCAAGAAGACAAGGAAGCGCTCTTCGATTCGGTCGATACTGTTCGGGGCGCGCTCGAAGTTTTCAGCGCAATGTCGCCAGCGCTCACCATCAATCGGGAACGAATGGAATCACTGGCGAACGATCCGCAATTGCTGGCCACCGATCTGGCCGAGTATCTCGTAGGCAAAGGCGTTCCCTTCCGCGAGGCGCACGCGATTGTCGGAAAACTCGCAGCCAGCGGCAAACGACTTAATGCGCTTTCCGATGAGGAATTTCGCGCAGCCTCGCATGCGTTCGGGGAGGATGTGCGCGAGGTCCTTGACGTCCGCAAACCGCTGCAGCGCCGCGGCGCCACCGGCTTGCGTTCTCCGGACAACATCGCGCGCCAAATCGCGCCCTGGCGCCAGCTGCTCCAAACCGAATAATTCGCTTTTCGCGCGGTGACGCTATTATTTCCGGCGTGGAGACGCCTGAAAATTGGACGACGATTTCCAGCGACACCCATTTTGCCGATGATCATTTGTCCGTCGTGACAGAACGCGTCCGAACGCCGCATCGGACTGAGGCGCACGCCTGGACGATCGTGCGGCGCAAATCTGCGGTCGTAGTCGCGGCGATGACCGCGGAAGGAAACTTTATCCTGATTCGGCAGGAGCGGATTCCGATTCGCAAAGCGATTTGGGAAATGCCGGCCGGACAGGTCGATCAATTGTGTGATTTCGGCTCGTTTCGGGACGTTGCTTTGCGAGAGTTGCGCGAGGAGACCGGTTACGAGCTCGCCCCCGGGGGCGAAACAATTTTCCTGGGCGATTTCTTTTCCTCGCCCGGGTTCACCGACGAGCGCGAATTTCTATTTCTTGCCCGTCCCGTCCAGCGCGCCATCCAACATCACACTTACGATGATGCGGAAATGATTCTGGAATGCCGCGAGTTTTCGCCAGCGCAAATCACCGCCATGGTAGGAGACGACACCATTCGCGACGCCAACACTCTCAGCATGTGGGCACGTTTGGTCGCAAAAGGAATTATCCAGTTGCCTCACCGGTAAAATGGCGCTGCGCGATATCTTCAAGTTTCGCGAGTTGCCGGAAAGCGAAACTTCCAAGCCCTTTCTCGAACATCTCGAAGACCTGCGGTGGTCGATCGTGAAAATGGCGATCACTCTGATCGCGGCGATGATTATCTGTTTCGCCTTTCGCGGAACCCTCGTTCGCGTCATGCAGGCGCCGCTGCATGAGATCGATCAAAATCTCGGCGTCCTGCGCGCGCTTGGCATCACTGATTCCATCGTTATTTCCTTTCACCTCGCCTTTTATGCCGGCATCGTTATTTCCTTTCCGCTGCTTTTGTTTTTTGCGGCCGAATTCGTGCTCCCGGCCTTGACCGTGATGGAGAAAAAATTTCTGTTCCCGGCCATCGGCATCAGCTTCGCCCTTTTTCTGACCGGTGTGCTTGTTTGCTATTTCTGGCTGCTGCCCAAAACGATCCTTTTCTTTTTTCACGACACGCAGTCGCTTGGCTGGGCTCCGAACTGGACGGTGCAAGAATATTATTCGTTTGTGACGCGTTTCACTCTCGGTTTCGGCCTGGCTTTTGAATTGCCCGTGGTGGTCCTCGTGCTCGTGCGCTTCGGATTAATCACTTACGAATTCATGGCCCGCACCCGGCCCTACGCCATCGTACTCATTTTCATTCTCGCCACCATCATTACGCCCACACCTGATGTGCTCACCTTAATCGCCATGAGCCTGCCGATGATTGTGCTCTACGAAAGCTGCATTTGGATTGCGTGGTTCATGAAACGCCGGCAAACCCGCGCGGCCTAAGCTCGCTCCAAATGGAGTAATGAAATTTCGGATTCGGCTTCACGAGTACTCCATTTACTGCATCGAATGTTCGCCGCTGAGATGAATTACGACTTCTTGTTCAACATCTTCGCCTTCGTTTTTGGCGCCTGCGTCGGATCTTTTCTCAATGTCTGCATCTATCGGCTGCCCCTGAATCTTTCCGTCAACCAGCCGCGCCGCTCCTTTTGTCCTTCCTGTAAAACGCAAATCCCGTGGCACCAGAATTTGCCTCTCGCTAGCTGGCTGGCGTTGCGCGGACGGTGCGCGAATTGCGGCGCGCGCATCGCTTTTCGCTATTTCGCGGTCGAACTGCTAACCGCTTTCTTCTTCCTTATCATCTGGAAGGCTTTTCCGTGGCCGATCGCAATCGCTTATTGGGTTTTCATCGCGCTCGTCATCGCCGCCACCTTTATCGACTTCGAGCATTTCATCATCCCCGATGAAATCACCATTGGCGGGACGGTTGTCGGTTTGATTGCCTCGATCGCAGTCCCACAACTGATGGGCGCCGATCGCCGCCTGACCGCGCTGCTCATTTCCACTGGATCAGCCGCGCTTGGCTATGCACTGCTCTGGCTCGTGCTCGAAGGCGGCAAACTTGTTTTTGGGAAGAAACGAATCCGCCTCGAAAAACCAACATCCTTCACCTGGACACGCCACGGCGACGACGCCGATTTTTTCGTCGGAGACGAGAAGAGTTTGTGGAGCGACTTTTTCGCGCGCGCGAAGGATCAACTTTTGTTGCATTGTTCGCGCGCAAAAATTGGTGAGCGTGAGTTTACCGGCGCCATCCTGCGGTTTCACTACAATCGAGTCCAGGTCGGCTCGGAAACGTTCGAGCTCGATCAGCTGGATGAAATCAGTGGAACTGCTAACGAGATTGAGATTCCCCGGGAAGCGATGGGCCGCGGCGACTTGAAATTCCTGGCCTGCATCGGCGCTTTCCTGGGCTGGCGCGCCGTCCTTTTCGCCATCTTCGCTGGCTCGCTTTACGGCTCCATCATTGGCCTGATCACTCTCGTCCTCGGGCGACGGGTCTGGTCGCTCAAACTGCCTTTCGGACCATACCTCGCTCTCGGGGCGATTACTTGGATGTTTTTCGGCGACTCAGTCGTCCGCTGGTACCAAACGTTGCTTCGACCGTAGCGCCCCTTTCCGCACCGTGATCTTGGCGGATTACCCTACAAATTTCGTTCGAATCAGCCCAATGATGACGCCGCCGACCGCACCGATGCCGAGAATTGGCGCGAACACCTTGGTAATAATCGCTGGCGGCAAACTAAGCAGTATCCCGATGGTGAGACCGATCAGCCATCCCGAACACGGTATGTCGATAAGGATGATCACAAAACCGATGGCGAATCGGTTGAAGAATGCTCCGAGCAGCGCCGCGCGTCTATCTGGAAAGGACATCGGCAGCATTGACAGCACGGTCAGTGCGCCAAACACCAGACCGCAAAGATTTGCCAAAGCGAAGCGCGACATTTTTTCCAGTATGGAATGTCTGATGCCTGAGACAAGTCAATTTCAACGCAGCACCATCACGGGTTCCGCTTCGGCCAAAATCGCTTTCGCATTCGATTTCCAGGAGAAATAATCGCCCGTCCGCGAGCTATTTCAGTTTACCCGGGCCAGCCAAAGCCCGTCCTGGTTTCGCCGTGGTATGCTCGCCGTCTTTAAGAACCTGCACGCCATTGACGAAAACGTGCTTCATTCCGACGGCGTACTGCTGCGGTTTGTCGAACGTCGCCCGGTCCGCAATTGTCGCAGGATCAAAGACGACGATATCGGCAAACATCCCGTCTTGAATGAAACCGCGGTGGTCGAGGCCGAGATTCGTCGCGGGCAAGGCGCTTAATCGTCGCAGCGCTTCCGGCAATGTGATCACCTTTTCGTCGCGTGCATATTTTCCGAGGACGCGCGCAAAATTCCCGTAAGCACGCGGATGCGGATTCGATTTAAGGAAAACGCCTTCCGGGGCCTGCGACGCTTCGTCCGAGCCGAATGAAATCCAGGGCTTGGCCAGTTCCTTTTTCACATTCTCTTCCGACATCACGAAATAAATGGTGCTGATGCGCGATTCATCTTCGCTGATTAAATCCATAATCGTTTCGATGGGATCTTTGCCGCGCATCTTTGCTACTTCGGCGAGCGATTTGCCGGTGAGCGGTTTGAGCTTTTCAGATTTAAAACCGACCAGCAAAATTTTCTCCGGCGACCCAGCCGCGAGATACAAGTTCTCCCAGGCATCAGAATCGATTCGCACTTCCGCCGCAATTTTCTCGCGCATAGCCGGATCGCGCAATCGTTTGAACAACGCCGGGTAGCCGCCATCCTCGGTCCATGGGGGCAGACAGGCGTCGAGTCCCGTTCCCGCTGCGGTGTAGGTGTACATGTTGGCTCTGATTTTGAGTCCTTCCTTTTGCGCCGCTTCGATCCGATCCAGCAATTCGTCTTCTTTCGGCCAGTTTTTTTCGCCGGAGGCTTTGATGTGATAAACCTCCGCCGGAATCCCCGCTTCGCGGCTAATTCGGATCACCTCATCGAGACCTTGGAACAATTGATTTCCCTCGCTGCGCATGTGGGAGATGTATTTGCCCTGGTATTTGGCGGCGACTTTACACAACTCGATGAGCTCTTCGGTTTTCGCATAAAATGCCGGCGGATAAATGAGCGACGTGCCAATGCCGAGCGCGCCCGCTTCCATCTCCTTGCCCACGAGTTCGCGCATCTGGTCGAGCTGTGCCGACGTCGGTTGTTTGTCCTCCAATCCGATGACGTACTCGCGCACAGTGGTTGCGCCGAGGAAGGAAGCGACATTGCAAGAGATGCCGCGCTGTTCCAAATAATGGAGATACTCCGCCAGGGTGTTCCATTTGATCTCGAACTTGATGTCTGTTTGCTCGCGAAGGATCCGCGCTTTCATCCGATCGTTTAACGGCCCCATCGATTCTCCTTCGCCCATGATTTCGGTGGTGACACCCTGACGAATCTCGCTTTGCGATCGCCCATCCTGAATGAGCGATTCGGTTGACCACGAAAGCATGTTGATGAAACCGGGCGCAACGGCCAGACCGCGCGCATCAATTGTCTTCTTCGGGACTGCCGAGGCGAAGTCCCCTACGCCGACGATGCGATCACCGCGGATCGCGACATCCGCGACATGACCCTCCCCGCCGGTACCATCGTAAACTGTTCCCCCTTTAATGATGACGTCGAAGGGCGCGTCAGCCGCAGCGATCTGTCCGCCGCCGACGATCACGGTAAAAAATAAATAGCCGAGCCAGGTTTGCATTCCGAGTTATCTCATAGATAACCCTTCCCGCCAGAGCGCTCCATTCAAAGAAGCGCTGGTAAATTTCGCTTCGCTTATGCAACCCCGCGGGTGGCGACTTCTAAGTCGTCCAATCAAGCAAAATATAAACGCCGGCGACTTAGACGTCGCCGCTCCCCAGTCAGGCGATCTTGCTAGTAGGCTTGGGGAAGCGGGCCGACATCCTGCGCTTCACCCGGCAACGCCTGTTTCCTTTTCGCGTTCGTATCCACCATTACTTCCGAACTCGGGTTGGAGGAAATGCAGCCGGAAAAAGCGACCGCCAACAAACAGATCACTACGATTTTAAACTTTCGATCCATCGCGAAACAATACCTTATTTGCGAACTGAGGAATTTTCCAGTCCGGAAGGCGTGAGGATTCATGTCGCGAGAAAGCAAGCGAATGAAGCAACGCACAACAATCGGCAAAATTATGAGGAACCAGTCGCCTGCCTCCCGATAAATAACCGGCTCGTGCAAACGGTGGCCAAATTAGCCTAATTACTTTGCCGATTCCGTTAGCAAACGGACGAGTTCATCCTTCCACAACGCCGCGATGGTGTGGCTGCCGTGACCGCGCGTTTTCTCACTTAAGGGAATTACCAACGCGCGGCCATGTGGGACGCGTTTAATTTCGCGCTCGAGAATTCCGAGTTCGGGCGGATTGATCAGGTCATCGGCGGAATTGATCGCAAGCAAGGGTGCGCGAATTTTTTCCAGGTCTGGACCGGGATCGTAATCGCGCGACGCTTCCAACGCGTAAAGGACATCGTTGGCATCGTCGGCCTTCACAATATCCGCGACGAATTTGTCCAGAGCTTCATCCGTTTTCGCGAGGGCGGGTGCTTCTTTTTGTCGCAACACGGGGTTGCTGCTCATGAACCAAAGCATTTCGGCAGCAGTGCGCAGACTCGGCGGTTGCGTTTTGTATTCGCCGCCGCTCCATCCCGGATCGTTGCGGATGGCATCGATGATGACGCGACGCCAAGCGCGGTTTCGTCCGGAAATTTGCGTAGGCAAACTCGCCAGCGGCATAAGCGCATCCATAAAATCGGGATGCATTTCGCCCCAGAGCCAGGTATGCATCCCGCCCATCGACGTTCCCATCACCAACCGCGCGTGATTCACCCCGAGCCCGTCAGTCAGTAGTCGATACTGCGCGTCGATCATATCGCGGTAGCCGTAGCGCGGAAATTTCGCGCGCAAACCATCGCTGGGCTTGCTCGATTTGCCGTGACCAATTCCATCCGGCAAGACGATGAAGAATTTCGTGGCATCGAGCGGCTGACCATTGCCGAAAAGTTCGCCGGCAAATTCGGGGCGAATGAATTGCGCGCCGCTTCCAGTCGTTCCATGCATGATCAGCACGGCGTTCGTCGTTTTTCCCTGCGAATCTTTATCAGCCTTCCCCAGGGTACGATAATGGATGCGCAACTCGGGCAGCGTTTCGCCACTCGTGAACTTGAAATCGCGAATCGCGTAATCGCTTTCCGCCGGTGCGGGATAATCGCCCGCGCCGACAAATCGGACCGCGGCAAGGAGAAATGCCGCGGCAAGTGGGCAACGCATCATTGCCGTGTTTAACATCACCGCTGCCACGTTTCCAGTCAGCTTGACATCGATTTGAAGTTTCGAGTGAATGGATGGCATTCGCGGTTGCGGATAAGCGATGGAACGTCCCTGGTCAGTCGAAAATTTGATTGAGTTCATCGTAGACTCGGCCCGGCGTGGTCGTGCCGACTCCACGCCGTTTCATCACTTACAATTCGATCGCGTTTTTCCGGATGATTTTTACGGCGCGATGTTGCAGGCAATGCCGGCATCGGAGGATTACCGCGCCATGTCTGGCAAAACAAAGATGGCAAGCAGCCGACCCGATGGGAAACCGACTCGGGCCAAGATCGATCTCTTTCCCGAATATCTTCGGCATCTCTCTTCCGAAAAGCGCGCGATTTGGGATGTCGTGGGACAGGCGCTTCGTTCGAAAGAATTGGGGCGAGTTTTCATGGAACGACTCGAACCCGGGCTGGAGGGCCGGTTCGGCGCAAACTTCGCCAGGGTGCGGCTGTATCCAGTCCCGATTTTGACCCGCGACATCCCCGGCTATCGCATTTTCAAACACACCGACAGTTTGTGGAAGGGAATCACCGTCCAGCTCTATCTGCCGCCGGACAATTCGATCACGCACATCGGCACGATTTTTCACGAGCGTTTACCGGACGGGCAGAAGCCCAGGAGAAAGCAGATGCCATTCGCGCGAAATACCGGCTACGCCTTTGCCGTGGCTGATAATACCTGGCACTCGGCTGATACGGTGGGTCCCGAGGTGACAACACGCGACAGCATTTTGCTCACTTACTTTGTCGATCGCGGGGCGTGGCGATTTTTTCGCAACCGCGGCCGTCGGATGGGCAACGCTATCCTTAATGAGCTGCGCAACTTGAGGCGCTAACATCAATCAACGGCTAAGTTAAGATGTTCAAGCCCAGTCCCGCTCGGAACATTCGTGCTTCGTCATTCACCGAGAGATCTCTCTCTACTCACGAACCTTAAGGTACGAGCCGGGCCGCACCGAAGGTTCCCATATTAAGCGACGCATGCTATACCGGTGACATGGTCGAACCAGTTGGCAAAATCGACAGACCGGAACCGCGTTGGCAGGCGGTGCTGGCGTTGCTCGCCGTTGGTGGAATTTATGTGGCGTTGCCACGGGCTTTAATTGTGGGCCCGAAATGGGCACTCCCCGTTTTTATCGTGGTGTTGCTCACGCCGACCGTTGTCGCGCATCGCACGGGCAAACTTTCCTGGAACCGCACGCTCGGGATTATCATCAGCAGTGTCACCACCCTGGCCCTCATCGCATCGGTTGGTTTACTGGTCGCGGCCGTGCCCTCACACAAGGAAACACCGGTTGAGCTCTTGTCTTCCGGGGCCGAGCTCTGGCTTACCAACGTGCTCGTCTTCGCGCTTTGGTACTGGCGCCTGGACGGCGGCGGGCCAACGCTTCGCCATCAAAGGCGCGAATTCGGCAGCCGCAGTTTCGTCTTTCCACAGATGCAGATCGAGAAAACCGAGCGCGGTCGATTCGAATGCAGCGGATGGCGGCCGCATTTTATCGATTACCTTTTTATTGCGCTAACGCAAAGCTCGACCTTTGGTCCGACTGATGCGCCGCTGCTGGCGCGATGGGCCAAGATTCTGGCCATGGTCCAAATCTGCATCTCCTTGACTATCGTCATCCTTCTCATCTCGCGCGCAGTTGGCGTGCTATAGGAACGGGCTCGACTCCTCGCAGCCCGGATTTGTCGCGTGCCTCGACCGTAGTTAGATTGCCGCCAAGTGCCCAACTTTTCCTCCCTAGCTTTTTTTGCGGTGGTGCTGCTCCTGGCCGGCACGAGCCGCGGCCAGCAGGCGGCCGCGCCCGATACGCGCGGCCTCGATTTCAAGGAGTTCGGCCTGCTCGCGATTCAGGATAACGGCCGTCGCAAACCGATCGATACTTTCGCGAGGCAGACGCTAATTCAGCTGACCGGACGCTCGAGTTATACGGACAAAGCCGGTCGGGAGTGGACGCCGAATGATTTCCTTCTCTCAGCCGTGCTGGAAACACGCGATTGGAAAGAGGAGCCGATGGTGCTGGTCTCTTTCGGCGAACTAAAAGAGCAACTTGGTTTGGAAAAAACACAGCGCCGCTTTTCTTTTGCGCAATTGAGCGGCTCGGTCGAGCTGCCGCGAATTGCGAACGAAGCCCGTGAGCGCAAACGGGTCGAGAGACCACTCAATCGGTTGCAGCAGGAAGCTTTGAGTGTGAGCGACCGGCTGGCACTTTTCGCGCGAGTGATGGACGGGAGCGTGTTGCTGATCGTGCCCTCGCCAAAAAAGGAAACAGACCCGTGGGTGCCGCCCGAACCGTTGGCGATCGCCTCTTACTATAATGAATCGCAGTCGGAGGCCGTAGGATCGCCATTGCAGGAAATGATCGCCGCCTATCAAGAGGCCGATTCATTCAAGTTTAGTCGCTCAGCCAATCAACTGCGGGAAAAGTTGCGGACGCTATCGCCATCGATTTATCCCACCGAATCGAAACTGGGGCTGGAATATTTCTATAACCATTTCGAAGGCTTTTACCGCGCCATTTGGTTTTACGGAATCGCGTTCCTCACCTTGCTAATTGCGCATCTGCGGAAGCGCGGGCGCGCTTTGCGCAATTTTGGCGTCGTAATCGCGCTCGTCGCCCTGGCCTTTCACGGCACTGGAATTGTGTTGCGCTGTCTGATCGCCGGCCGCCCACCGGTAACGAACATGTATGAATCGATCATCTGGGTCTCCTTCGCGGCATCATTTTTCGGGATGATCTTTTTTGCGCGATACCGGACGCCGATTTATTTGCTGGCATCCTTGCCGGCCACACTTGTCGCACTTCTGCTCGTTCACCAAATGCCGATCGCGATGCCGGCAAGCATCGATCCTCTGGTTCCTGTTTTACGCGATAATTTTTGGCTAACGATTCATGTACTGACAATCACGCTTAGTTATGCGGCCTTTCTCCTGGCCTGCGCTTTCGGTCACATTTTACTTTTTCGTTATGCGCGCAATCCGCGCGGTGCACGGGCAGATGCGGCGATGCATTTCTGGCTCTATCGTGTACTGCAACTGGGCGTTCTTCTTCTTGCTGCCGGCACCATTCTGGGCGGAGTGTGGGCGAACTATTCCTGGGGAAGGTTCTGGGGTTGGGATCCGAAGGAAACCTGGGCCCTGATCGCGTTGCTCTGTTACATCACCACGCTGCACGGACGTCTCGCCGGTTGGTGGACCGAATTCGGTCTTGTCGTCGCCAGCGTGGTTTGTTTTCTCGCGGTCTTGATGGCGTGGTACGGCGTCAACTTTGTTCTTGGAAAAGGATTGCACAGTTACGGCTTCGGTATCGGCGGCGAGACCTACGTCGGAACTTTCGTCGTCGCTGATCTGCTTTTTGTCGCATTCGCGATCTGGCGTTATCGCTCAAGCAAACGCGCGGTGCACAGGCGCGAAGCCGCTGTGGTGGCGGCTGTGCCGGCCGCTGATTGAGAACAATGCAGGCGACACGCCTGCCACTACAGCGAGGTCCCCTCGCTACACCGCCACGGCGTATTTAGCCGGAACGAAGGCACGGCCGGCACGGGCGGCGTAAACCTGGGTGAACTCAGCGCCGAAGAGCAGAATTTGCGATGAATAGTAAATCCAAAGGAGGAGCGTGATTAACGAGCTCGCCGCTCCATAAGCTGAAGCCGCAGCCCCGCTGCCGAGATAAAGACCGAGCGCCCATTTCCCGATGGCAAAGAATATCGCAGTCACGAGTGCGCCGATCCAGACGTCGCGCCACTGAATTTTCACGTCGGGGAGAAATTTGAAGATGGAGGCGAAAAGCAGAACGACGACGCCGAGATCGAAGATTGAATAAACGACGAGCGCGATCACGACTCCTCCAGGCAACATTACCTGGACATAATGGTTGAAGCTTTTGAGCACGCTTTCGAGCACAAGCGAAACCAAGAGTAAGAAACAAACACCCGCCACCATAGCAAAGGAGAGGAAACGAGCGCGTATGAACTCTACAATTCCGGCTCCAGGTTTTGCTTTTACGCCCCAAATGGTGTTGAGGGCATCTTGTAACTGGCCAAAGACACCGCTGGCGCCGAAAAGGGCGAGCAAGATTCCAATGCTTGTCGCCATTACACCCTTATTCGGTTGCGACGCTTTCTGGGCGATACCCTGGACTACATCGACGGCACTTTTATCCAAGAAGTAACTCATTTGTTCCGTCATTTTTCTCCAGGCTCCAGCTGGATCGTTGTGAAAAAGGAAGCCAACGATTGCCAGGAGCAAGAGAACGAGCGGGGCGAGCGAGAACACGGTGTAGTAGGCGAGCGCAGCTCCCAGCTGCGGTACTTTATCTTCGAGCCATTCCGAAAATGTTTGTTTCAATAGACTGAACAAATTGCCGATAAAAGATAAGCGCTTCCCAGACATTGTGATTCCTCCTCTGTCTAATTCGCGCTAACTAGTCGCTGAAGATGCGAAGGAATGGTGCGCTCTCGTGTTGCGGCATCGCGGGATTAAGGAACGCGATCCGCTGGAGGGAGGAATGTATCGCAATTCCTGAGGGTGTGCGCGCGAGAAACGGTCCAATATGCGGCAGCTCTGTCAGCGGGCGCTTTTGCGCGACTAAATCACGCGCCTCAACTTCCCAGAGAAACGCGCTGCGCGCGGCCCAGCGCTAGGCGCGCTGCAAAAGATAGGAGACTTCGCTCGCTTCGCGGGAAAGTAGCTCGGCGATCTCGGCATTAGTCCGCGGAAGATCGATGAGTGCGTGCAATCAGCAAGCCGAGGAAAGCGCTGCGATAGACCACCCACGCTGGCCCACCGCAGCTTTTCTCCTTCCGCCCCCCAGGTCCGGCACGGAAAGTCCGAACTATTGCGCCCTAACGTTAATTAAAGTTTTCGCCAGTTCTGTCAGCTTCTTGTCAGTCGCGCCTTCTTCATCCAGCGTCTGTTGCAAAAGTTTGGCGCCTTTGGTGTCACCAAGTACTTCGGCATAAGTACGGGCGCAGCCGTAGCCGGCTATCTCGTAATGTTCGACGCGCTGCGCAGCAGCGATAAGTCCGGCATCGCGCACTTCATCTTCCGCGTCCTCTTCGATCATTTCCGAACCTTCTTCGATCAAGCCTTCCATGCCTTTGCACTTTGGGCCGCGAGCACTCTCTTTGTGGCTCTCCAGGATCTGTTCGAGCCGATTGACGTGTTCTTCTGTCTGGTCGAGATGCAGTCTAAAGCCATCGGCCAGACTTTCATTGGTGGCAGCCTTGGCCATTTTCGGAAGTGCCTTGGTCAGTTGCTTTTCCGCGCTGTGAAGGTCTTTCAGCTCGTGAATGTAGAGATCTTTCAATGTTTCAAGTTCCATAGTGAGGGGATTTCGAATCTCAGCGACGATCTGGATTTGTTCTTTGTGAGACAAGGCGTCGAATCGTCCTCTGACTTCTATTTGCGACGTGGATTCGGCGTTTTTGCTGGTATGATCGCGCGGCAGATTTACAACGCTTTCACCAGCCACCAGTTGTGATGGTCTGCGCGTTGCTGGTCGGTAAGATAAAATCCGGGGTTCACTGAAATTATCGGAGCCGCTCTCGTTTCCCAAAAGTAATGCGCCGAGAACGGCGGGTATCGGCTTTGAGATAGCGTTTCATCAACTGCAAAGCCTCCGTGTTCTCCTTTGCGGTATTCGAAATAACGCAATCGGACGGGATAGCTAGTTCGTAATCACGCATGTAGGCGTCATTTGCGGTAAAGAGAACACAAAAATTTCCAGCAATGCCGGTTATGATAAGGCGCCGGGCGCCAAGGTATCGCAGCAGTGTTTCTAACGTGCTGGAAAAAAATCCGGAATGCTTCGGCTTCAATACAAAATAATCATCTCTCTCTGGATAAAGCTTTTCGATGAGCGAGCGGCTCTTTCCCTTGCGGCAATGCTCGATCAGGGCACGGAAATCGGAGCGCCATCGCCCGAAATTATCATTCACATAAATCACGGGAACTCCGGCCGCTTTGGCTCGTCTCTTCAATCGTGCAATGCTGTCAGCCAGGCCTGGAATGAAACGGGCCAATTGTTTCGCCTCGGGGAAATCGAGATCGTTAATTACGTCTACAAGGATCAGGGCGACCTCAGATTTGTCGGGGGCGCTGCCATGCAGATCAGCGTTCTTACGGCGCAAAGATTTTCGTGGAGTCGCGTGCGGCATAGATCGATGGCAGCCATCAATAAATCGCGCTTGAGCTCGCGAACGAATGCAGCACTGCAAATTCCGCAAAAAATTACGCGCACTTTTTCCCTCGCGCGCGTTTTTATGGCAAGGAGAGGGAAAATGCAATTAGGAGATAAAATTAAAGAAGCCGGAGCTGCCGGTTACATTTTACTTTGGTTACTCGGGATTCCGATTCCAATTCTGCTTATTATCTTTTTGTTGCGCGGGTGCACCTAGGCCGGGTGAGCTTTGATTCCAGGTGAACTGGTTCGTTCTAGCCTTGGGATCGTTAGCCACCTTTCGGTTGAGCCACCTCGTAACAAAAGAGCGGGGACCGCTGGCCATTTTCGAGCGGTTTCGTAACGCGATGCCGGGTGGACGCGGTTCACCACGAGAATTGGTGAACTGCATCTGGTGCTTTTCTCTAACGGCGAGTGCGCTTGTTTGTTTGCTCCTTTGGTTGGGCGGCCTTCGCCTGGACTGGACCTATTGGATCTTGCATTGGCTAAGTTTCAGTTCGAGCTCACTCTTAGTTAATAAGGCCTGCAAATAGCGCTTTATCGTTCGTAGCCGATTTCGTAAATGCGAAATGGACGGCTGCTTGTCCCTTTCTGGTCGCAGCGCCGGCGAAATTGCCTGAGCCTGTTCTGCCGAAAGTTCAGAAATAGTCCACCCCCCGCTAGGAATTTCACTTTGTCCCAAGATTGTTCTAAGCGGGGCTTTTCTCTTCATGAAGCCCGGCGTCCCACCTTGCTCCAATCTGCAGGCAATCAATTCTTAAACAATTTCGCTGTCGCCGTAGCATTGCCAGTCTGTAGGCTATCCCGAACCTTCACGCTTCCAGTTTATAAAAGCGGCGGAACAAGAGGCGATTTCGGAGCTCGCCCTCCTGCAAGAAGCTAAAGACCTAACACGTTCGCAGGGCGGGGAACATGTAGGGCAATCAAGGCTTGTTCGGTCTGCTCCTCGGACAGGCTATGTTCACGCACGACTGAAGAAATGGCGTGGGCGACGTCGGCATCGCGGAGTATCTCGCGTAATGTTATGAGATGCACAAAGGAGTTGCCCGGCTAACAGCTGATTTCGTTTCAAACGTTTTGGCCCCGAATTCAATCGCCGTTCCTCAGGAGAATGGCAGGTGTAGTTCGATAAAAGTTTCGTACTTTCTCGGAGACTTGCCGCGGTGTCATCTTGTGCGCGGGCTCAAAGCCCACTATCCTTTCGCTAAAATGTCGCTTCTGGAATTGTTTGCGTAGTTCCCCTTTCGCTTCTCCGGGACCAAAGATAAAGACGGTATCAGCACCGTGAGCGGCGAGAAAAACCTCTTCGTAGTAGTTAGCCAAGTGGCCCATGTATCCTCGTTCGCGTTGGTCAGAGGCCGGTACCATCTGCGTTTCATAGCGTTCGCGCGCTGGTGAGTCACCCGAGCGCCGAAGCTGCTTGTCGACATTTGATTTGATCTGCCGTGTCCTTTCCCCAGCGGGCGAGAGGAAAACGATGTTCGCTTCCCGGTGGTCAATCCACATTCCTACTTGTGTTTTCATTGGCTCTTTCTATTTGAGGTCAACCGCGTGAGGGCTTCGGCCAAAGCTTCTTCGTGTAAATGAGTAGAAGCGCCGCCCTCGCTCTCCCAGTCTTGCAGCGCTTCGGCGTCGGTTTTCTCGTGCTCAGACTTAAAGAAAAGTAACTCTCCCAAAGCAAACCCAGGTTTGACGAGCGCTTCACCGGTCTCGGTGACTATCAATCGCGCAGCGAACATACGGCATTATCGCACACGTTCATGAATTGCTGGCAGAGAATCACAAACTATTTTGATCTCCACTCCGCGGCTTGGGCATCGAATTGCTGGCCAAGTGACGGCGTGTTGATTGATCTTGCTCGCCATGAAACCTTCCCGCATCGCAATGTTACTTTCCCGTCCAAGAGAATCGGATCGGCTTTTCCCACTGGAATTGGGAAGTTGCACGACAGCTTATAGCTGACGCCAGGCACCGCTGAGGCGTGGATAAAAAAGCAAAATCACACAAGCGACAATCTTGCTTGCCGGCGGCGATAGCGACGTGTTATGCACGAGCCGTGAACAGAAACATCTTCTACATCATCGGAGTCATTGTTGTTATCATCATCGTCCTCAAAGTGCTCGGCCTGTTTTAGCTCAGCATTGGCGAGACACACGGTTTATGAATTCGAGCGACGTATGCCGGCGATTGCGTGCTAATGGTTGAAGATCTACCTGCCGTCTTGTTCAGCAAAAGAAACAAGTTGCTCGTTCGCGCGGAGGGCCTAGTCTGCGGTGGATTACGTCAGCCGACGTTTCAACGCATTTTTGGCTGAGCTGAGAAGCTCAACGGGGCTGGACCTTCGCTGAGACAGCGCGTCACGCGATTCTCCAGGTCAGAATCAAAGTCCCGAGTCAGTCAGAGCGAGTTGCTTGTTGGAACAAGTCTTGCCTCGACCTGATTCCCGGTTCCGCTCGGACCTGGCTGTAGTTAACAAAAAAGGTAATTAAGATGAAGTTCACAAAACAACTCACTGCCGCGATCATAATCGCTGCGACGGCAGGCGCAGTCAGCGTTTGCTCCGCGCAAAGTTCAGCGTCAGCCGCGGTGACTACCACGGCCGCGACGCAAAGCACTGCACCTTATACGGAAGGTGCAGTCTGGCAGATAACAATGGTCAAGACGAAGTCCGGCATGAGCGATGATTATCTCAAAGCCTTGGCCAAGATATTCAAATCGACCAATGATGAGGCAAAACGGCAAGGTATCATTACCGATTACAAAATCCTGGCCGGCGATGCCGCGACACAACAGGATTACGATATTCTGCTGATGGTGGAATACCCTAACATGGCTGCACTCGATGGTCTGCGGGACAAAACCGACCCAATCGGCGCGAAAATGGTCGGCACTGAAGACCAGCAGCGTCAACTGGCAGTCAAGCGTTTGGAAATCCGCGACATCATGGGGGACAAGACCATGCGCGAGATCACGCTGAAATAATTCCCTTCCGGGGATGGTGCTGCCTTTTTGGGAACCCGAAAGGGCGGCGCTGCTCCTTGCTCTCTTCCGTCTTTACTCAGCGCGCATGCGAACGCCGCGATCGCTCACGATATCAACGTAAGCTTTCAAGGCGACCGAAGGATTGTCTGTTTTCCAGGCGATGCATGATTCGGTTTTCACGGCGGGACTTAGTTCGCGGAATACCACGCTATCGTGAGGAAGCTTCTTCACCTGATCGGGTAACAATGCCACACCCAAGCCGGCCGCGACTGATTGGATCAGGGTGCGGTCGATATCGGCATCTTGAAGGACTTTTGGGCTGAAGCCTACTTTTTGGCACGTCTGCGTGAGCCAGCGGCGATAACCTGGATAACTAGTCTCTGACAGACCGATAAAAAACATCGGTTTGAGTTCCTTCAGCTTGATAACCGTTTTTTTTGCCAGCGGATTGTTTTTTGCGACAGCCGCAACCGTTTCGTAGGACGCGATAGACCGAAACTGCAATCCACGCTCTTCAATGGGCTCATGCAATCCAACGAACCCCAAATCGATCTTGCCATCCTGAAGCGCGCGAAATTGATCGCCACAGGTCATGTCGAAAAGATTGATTGGGATCGTCGGGAATGATCTTTGAAATGATGCGAGCGTGACCGGGAGGAGGTCGTAGAACAAGTTTGCGACGTAACCAATATTGAGAGCGGCCAATTCGTCGCGACTGAAGTGCCGCACGGACTCAACAATCGCCTCGCTGAGGTCGAGGACGCGTTTCGCATCGACCAGGAATGATTGTCCTTCCGGGGTCAGTTGTACTTGCTGCGTGGTCCGATCGAGCAGGCGCACGCCGATTTCTTCCTCGAGGTTTTTGATCTGCCGCGTCAGCGAAGGCTGCGCGAGGCGCAACTTCTCCGCGCCCCTGGTAAAGCTGAGAGCCTCCGCCACTGCAACGAAATAGCGCAGGTGACGAAGCTCCATGGCAATTTAATCAGAGGGTAAACCCCCTGGCTGCGGAAATTGGAAGTTCGTGGGGGTTAATGGCCACTGGTCTTTCGCACTTCTATAGCACCAAGCTATTACTGTCAAAGGAACAAGGTATTGGTCGATTTCCCAGCAAATCGTATGGAGAGAAGGCTCAAGGCACTTCTGGGAAGTTCCGGCCGTTCTTCATCATGAACCGCAAAGCTTCAGTCGTTTGGAATGGAACCCTACGACAGGGCACGGGCACGTTAACTACAGAAAGTGGCGTGCTAAATAACACGCAATATTCGTTTCGCACGCGCTTCCTGCAAGGCATCGGTACTAACCCGGACGAATTGATCGCCGCATCCCTGGGAGGTTGTTTTTCCATGGCCCTGTCTAATGAGCTCGGCCTTTCCGGTTTCCACCCGCAGCGCATCGAAACTAGCGCCACCGCAACTTTGGAAGATCTAGCCGTAGGCTGGACGCTGACGCGTATCCAGCTCGATGTGCGCGCGAATGTGCCGCTTGTTTCTCAAGCGCAGTTTATGAAAGCAGCGCTCGCGGCAAAGACCAAATGCCCGGTCGCTCGTTTGCTCAATACCACTATCAGCATGAGCGCGAGTCTAAACCCATGAAATCAACCAAACCGGCCAGCCCGGCGAAACGATCGTCGAGTGGCGACAGAGAAAGTTCCCTGAAGCTTAGCTTGGAAGCATCAGAGCTTCGCTATCGGCGGCTGTTTGAAACTGCGCAGGACGGCATTCTGATACTTAACGCGAATACCGGCAAGATAATCGATGTAAATCCCTTTCTGCTCGATCTGCTCGACTATCCATTCGAAAACATGATCGGCCAGCGACTCTGGGAGATTGGTCTGTTTAAAGACATTGCAGCGAATCAAGCCGCTTTCGAGACGCTGCAAAGGAATGAGTATATTCGCTACGAAGACCTTCCGCTCCGCAGCAAAGCGGGTAAGGAAATTCACGTCGAATTTATCAGTAACGTTTACTTCGTCGGGTCCGATAAAGTGATCCAATGCAATATCCGCGATATCAGCGCGCGCTTGGTCGTAGACGCGGCGTCTCACGGCCGCGTTGCTGCGCTCGAGCTTGCCAACAACAGCAAAGATAACTTGCTGGCCGTTTTATCCCACGAGCTGCGAACTCCGCTCACGGCCATTTCTTGCGCCGCCGATTTGCTTGAACTCGGTCACGATGCCACCGAGCAACTTGATAAAACCGAGGTGCCGCCGCAGTTCGATCGGTCCGCCGTGGCCATCATTCGCCGGAACCTACAGGCCATGGTGCGATTGATTAGCGAGCTGCTCGATCTAACCCACCTGGCGAAGGGAGCGCTGCGGCTGAAGCTTGAGCGGATCGATGCCCACCAGGTGATTCGCCTGGCACTCAAGAATCTGGAGAGCTGGCAGAAGTTAACGAAGGTCGGAATTTACCTTCAGCTGGAAGCTCAGTGTCACCATATCCGGGCCGATGCGGGCAAGCTGGAACAAATTCTGTCGAATCTGATCGGGAATGCGCTGAAGTTCACACCGATAGGTGGCAGGATTTTGATCGTCACCCGCAACGAGGACGGCAAACTAACCATCGAAGTAAGCGATACCGGGATCGGGATTTCTGCGGATGTCTTGGGGCGAATATTTTCGCCTTTCGAACAAGGAGATTCCTCGATTCATCCGCGCTTCGGTGGCCTCGGGCTTGGACTTTCAATTGCACGTACTTTGACAACGGCGCACGCCGGCACCCTGGAAGTGAAAAGCGATGGCTTAGGCAAGGGCGCCAACTTTACGCTGCGTTTCAAAGTAGATGATTCGGCTCCTCCAGCCCGGGAGGAAGCACTGCTTGTCGCAGCAAAGAAAGCCGGCTAACACCTGGCGCGGGCCCAAACAATGGAACCAACCATCGTCCAAAATGGCGCTCTCTTTGCCCTGCAACACAGACCGGCGAAGGGAAACCACCGTCGATTCAACGACTTGGCGAAGGCGCAACCCAAGCGCCTCTTTTTCCGGTTGCCACTCGAACGTATTAACTGGTTAACCAGTTCCTTTCTTATCGGCACTCTGGCTCTTACCTTGACCGCCGTTCCGCTCTATCTCTGGTTTTTCGGGCTTGATTGGTTTCAAGTTGTTCTCTTCTTCGTGATGCTGAGCGCTATCGGATTTAGCGTCACGTTAGGTTACCATCGGCTTTTCTCGCACATTACCTTCCAAGCAAGCTGGCCAATTCGGCTTTTCGTTCTCATCTTTGGCGCGGGGGCTTTCGAGAACTCGGTTTTGATGTGGGCAAGCGAACATCGGCGCCATCACAAGCATGTGGATCATGACGAGGATCCCTACTGTATTTCGAAGGGTTTCTTCTACGCGCACATCGGATGGCTCCTTTTCAAGCTGAGCAACGATGAGCCATACGACAACGTAGCCGATCTCCAGAAAGACAGGCTGGTCTGCTGGCAGAACCGATACGTGCAGTGGATCGCAGTTCTCGTTAGCTTCGCCCTACCGGCGTCACTCGGTTTTCTCTGGAATGGATGGCGCGGAGCAGTCGGCGCCTTTTTAATTGCCGGCGTTGCGCGCATCGTTGTTCTGCAGCATTGCACTTTTCTCATCAACAGCGCATGTCACACCATCGGGCGACAGCCGTATTCAACCAAATGCAGCGCGCGCGATTCTTTTTTCCTCGCTCTTTTCACTTTCGGCGAAGGTTATCACAACTATCACCACGAGTTTCAGTATGACTATCGCAATGGAGTCAAGCCATGGCAGATGGATCCCACCAAGTGGATTATCTGGGTGCTGTCGAGGCTAAGACTTGTCCGAGGTCTGCGCCGCGCTTCCGCGGATAAGATTCGGTCAGCGCAGCGAGAAATGGAGAGCGAGTCGCCGGCGCGCTGGGTGAATGCAGCCCAGTTGCATGAGGAGGCGCCTTTGCCTTCGGGATTACAGCCTGCGCTTGTCTTTAATCTTAATCTGAAAGGCGAGCCGTTTGATTAACTCAAGGCTAAAGATAGCGTCGGCCAGCCGGACGCGTAGGACCGTCACGTCACAGGTTTAGACTCAATATTACTAGGTAATTGCATTTGCAGCTGTAGATTGTGGCTTGAGCATCTAAGCAAACGAAATGGAATCAACAGTCACGCAAAGGAGCGCAATTTATTTCAAGCGACATAAAGGCTCAAAATGTCGAGCTGCGCTTTTTCGGCGGCTTCGAGCCTCACGCGCAAACCGCGATGTGAAGGAGCAGACGTTCGGCAACGCATATGTCACCCAAGACCTCCCTTCAGGGCAACTGTCGCTGAAAGGGTTCGCATCTTAGAACCAGCGGTGATGCGATCCGCACGCGTGGTTAGGCATAGCGCCGCGCAAAGACTAGTGAGCAAACGAAGCGCGTCCCGATCCTCTGACCAGGAAGTCATGCGTTATCTTTCGCGCTCGCAGATTTTCAAAGATTACGAAGGCGCTTTCAGTGCAGCCATGGGTTTGCCGCTGAATATTCGAGGGTCCGATTCGTGGTCGCCGTCGCATCATGGAAAAGAAGATCATGATGACTCATTCGCCTCAATTCTGGCTCGCTTTAACAAGGCGCGCTCTGCCTGCCTGAAGGCTCAAACCAACGCCTCTCGAGAACCGGATTCGACAAGGCGGACGGTGACCTGGTTTGCGGGACTCTCCGAAAGTGCAGTGCCGGTCTACATAGGTGACCACATTCTTGGTTTTCTCGAGACGGGCGAAGTGATGCTCAAGAATCCGACTAAGAAACATTTCGCCAGCATTACCCGGCAACTCCGGGCGTGGGGCTACAAGGCGGATTGGAAGCAACTGGAGCGGGCTTATTTTCGGTCATGCGTTTTATCGCCAAACCGCTATCGCGCAATGTTGCGGCTCTTGAATATTTTTGCGCAACATCTTTCCATTCTGTCGAATCAATTGGTGGTCCGGCGAGCAAAAGACGAGTCCGCCAACATGGCGCGAGCACGGCAATTCATCGAGAAACATCAGGCGGAACCGCTCTCTCTCGGGCGCGTAGCCCAGGCGGCTAATATCAGCCGACATTACTTTTGCAAGATGTTCAAGAAAGCCACAGGGATGAATTTTATCGACTATCTCTCAAGAGTACGAGTAGAGAAATCGAAGACGCTTTTGCTCAATCCCAACACAAGAATTAGTGAAGCTGCTTTCGCAAGCGGCTTTCAATCGATGACGAATTTCAATCGTGCCTTCCGGCGAATTGCCGGTCGCTCTCCCACGGAATTTCGCGAATCGCTACCGAAGCTGCGACGCTCGGTTTAGCAGATATCGGCTTTAGTAATTCCGCCCAGTCGATTCTAACGCGAAGTTGGTCAAGAAGCTTGTCAGAGCTCTGTAGACTAATCCGCCCTACTCCCGCAAGGACAAGACAAAGATCAGCTGCCGCGGGTTTCATGATTGTCCTATTACTTACTGCAGCGGCGACAAACTTAAGCTTACCCATCCAACGAGGCTCGCGCACGGAACCCTCCATGCGCTCGCCGTCAGTGTTAGTGCATTACGCCACTTTAACTTCGAGAGCTTTTGATTTTGCTCTCGTTGTCGTCGGGAGGTGAACTTTCAGTACTCCGTCGTGGAACTCCGCCGTCACTTTCGTGCTATCGGCATCCTCCGGCAGGGTGAAGCTGCGTCGGAAGTTGCCATAGGATCGCTCAATGCGATGGAATTTCCTTTTCTGATCTTCCTTCTCGCTTTTGCGTTCTCCGGAAACGCAGAGGATGCCATCTTCGACTGTTACCCTAACGTCATCCTTCTTCATCTCAGGCAGGTCAGCTTTGAGCAGGTACTCGTGATTATCCTGACTAATATCAACCTCCGGTGACCAATCTGCGACCGTCAGGCTGTGGGTCTCGCCGCTGCCTATTCTATTCGGAAATCCGCCCAGGAAACGATTGAAGCGATTCTGCGTCGCTTCTTCCATCTCCCTCAGCTGATTCCATGTTATCAATGTATTCATTTATCTTTACCTTTCTGGATTGACTTAAAGCCATCTCCGTCCCTCACGCGCACCGCTTATTGTCAGACTCGACCCTAATCTTGTGCTCGACGTCGATATCGGGATGGAGCGGCGAGGTCCCGCCGGCGAATGATGAGCCAGCGATGGGGTCGACCTAGCGTGATATTAACGCCATCGGAAAAGGTATGGTAAGGGGTCGGAGGACTGCGCTCTGAAGTAGAAAACGACGCGAGGAACGAAAGGGATAGAAGATTAGGAGAAATCTATTTCTTCGATGACGCCGTCGAGGTTTTCGCAGGTGATCGCGAAATGTGTGACTGGGGTCGGCTGTTCGCTTCTGGAGGTAACAGGCGAAGTTCAATTGTGCGCGCAACGCGCGTCCGGCCTTGAGTGCTCTCGCTCGTTGCCGCTCCCGTCCCCAAATCTACGGGCGGTTGCAAGTAACTCCTCGACATTTTGCCGACCTGACGAAAACGCAGCCGTCGTCATCTGCGAAAACGACATCACTCGCTTGCCCTTCGATCCGCCCGTCCAGGCAGAAAAGTGTTACAATCAAAGCGTTTGTTTTCGATGAAAATGCACAAGTCGTTATACTGCGGAAAAAGGATGGTGCGCGATACAGGGTTCGAACCTGTGACCCCTACCGTGTCAAGGTAGTGCTCTACCACTGAGCTAACCGCGCCTAATTCGCGTCATCTGCCTTCGTCCTTCATGGGACCACGGCACGACAAGTAAGTGAATGGTGATAGGTGATCAGTCAAGATCGACGATGCGTTTGGGCTCGACTTGAGGAATCGCTTACGCTCGCATGACTCCGTGAGAACGTCGCCTCTCGCCATCGTGCTCTTCATCATCGCTGCCTTTCTCGGCGCGCTTGGTCAGTTCTTCTACAAATCCGGCGCGGAAAAAACAGAAAGCACGTTCGCCAGCTACATTATTAACGCGCGGCTTCTCGCCGGGGTAGTTTGCTACGTCGCGGTAATGGTGCTTTTCGTGGCCGCGTTTAAGCGCGGTGGCGCATTAACCGTGCTCTACCCGATTTACGCCAGCACCTTTATTTTCGCCGCGATCATCGCCTGGTTCGCTTATGGCACACCGATTCGCGCGCCGCATTTCGCTGGTTTCGCCCTGCTGATTGCAGGAATGTACCTGCTTGGACGTTGATGGACTCCTATCAAATCGGGGATCGACGGCCGCTCGCGTCGCGTGGTTGGAAAATTTCAGAGCGGATCGCGCGCTGGCTGGCGCGCCGGGGCGCAACGCCAAACGCGATTTCCATTGCCGGAATGCTTAGCGGAATTGCCGCGGGGCTCATGTTCTTCGAAACCTCGCGCGTTTCGCATCCGTGGATTTTTTGGCTGAGCGGCGCCGTTCTCGTCCAACTGCGACTACTGGCCAATCTTTACGACGGCATGGTCGCTGTTCTACGTCAGGTTGCGTCACCGGTCGGCGAGCTCTTCAATGAGGTTCCAGATCGCGTAAGCGATGCCGCGACTCTGATTGGCTTCGGTTATGCCGCCGGATCGGATCCGTTGCTTGGTTTCGTTGCCACTGTCTTCGCGATTTTTCTCGCGTATTTGCGGGCAGAGGGAAAGGTCGCCGGCGCGCACCAGGAATTTTGCGGGCCGATGGCGAAGCAACAGCGTATGGCAACGCTCACTCTTGTCGCCATTGCTTGTGCCATTGCCCCCGGCGCGACGGATTGGCAGGTTCCAATGTTCGCACTCTGGCTAATCATTGCCGGCTGCATCGTCACCGCTATTCGCCGGCTGCAACGAATCAGCGCGACGCTACGACATCGCTGAGATGGATCCGATCGCACGCGAGAGACTCTTCGGATTTCGGCACGCCTTCGATTCGCCAGTGACGCTCTGGATCACAATTGCAGTCATCGCCGCGCTCTTAATCGCATCCGTTATCATTTGGTTGCTGCACGCTCGCGGACGCACCAGCGATAAGTTGCACGACGAACTGGTGAAGCGCGTTGTTTCCTGGGCGGTAATGACGCCCTTGCTGCTCGGCCCGGTTTTGCTTGGCGCGGCCTGGACAATTCTGGCCGTCGCGATCTTAAGTGTCCTTTGTTATCGCGAATTCGCCCGTGCCACCGGATTTTTCCGTTACCGATCCCTCAGCATCGTGGTCGTGCTTGGTATTATCGCAACCACCTTCGCGATCGCTGATCATTGGTACGGATTTTTTGTCGCGATTCCACCGCTCACGATGGTGCTCTTGGCGATGGTTGCGGTTCTGCGCGATGAACCGCGCGGTTACACCCAGCGGGTCGGTCTCGGAGTCATTGGCTTCTTGTTGTTCGGCCATTGCCTCGGTCATCTTGGTTATATGGCGAACGACGCCGATTTTCGCCCGATCGTGATGCTGATCATTTTGACGGTGGAATTGAACGATGTCTTTGCCTACGTCACCGGCAAAACGTTTGGGCATCGCAAAATCACGCCGCAGACCAGCCCAAACAAAACATTGGGCGGTGCTCTCGGCGCGCTGATACTGACCACCACGCTTGTTTCGACGGTTGGTCATTTTGTTTTCGCAGGCTCGGGTGTGGATACGCCGGTGAAATTAATCGGGCTGGGCTTGATTGTGAGCGTGGCCGGACAATTCGGCGATCTCATGGTGTCATCAATCAAGCGCGACATCGGGATCAAAGACATGGGAGCATCGATTCCGGGTCACGGCGGATTGCTCGACCGTTTCGATAGCATGTTGCTGGTCGCGCCCGCGGTCTTTTATTACATCGGATTTTTTCGCGGCTTCGGGCTCGATCAGCCAACCCGGATCTTTACCGGCGGTTAACGATGGAAGAGTGGCGCTTCGAACCAGCGCATGATTTCGGATTGAGCGCCGAACAGCGGCGACTGAGCCTGCGCCGCGAAGTGGGATTGGAGAGTGCGATCTCGTGTTTTCTTTGGCGATCAATCACGCGGCTTTATCTTGCCACCGCGCATCGATTGAAAATTCACGGTCGCGAAAATTTACCCACGCGCCCGCCGTTTGTCCTGGTGGCGAACCATGCCAGTCATCTCGATGCCATCATTCTCGGCGGAATTTTACCCTTACGATTTGTGGGCGCGGTTTTCCCGATCGCGGCCGGCGACACATTTTTTACGAAACGGGCTTCGTCAATTTTCGCGACCGCGTTCATGAACGCATTGCCGATCTGGCGAAAAAGCTGCGGCGCGCATTCGCTGGAAGATTTACGGGAACGGTTACTAAAAGGCAGCTCTGTTTACATTTTATTTGCGGAAGGAACGCGCACTCGCACCGGTGCGATGGCGACTTTCAAACCCGGGCTGGGACGGCTGGTGGCGGGAACAAGCGTCCCGATCGTGCCTTGTTATTTGAATGGAACGTTTGCGGCGTTACCGGCATCGGGCACCGTGCCGCGCTGGAAAAAAATTTGCGTCACGATCGGAAAACCGTTGTCATTTTCGGCAACGACCAATGACCGCAGCGGCTGGGAATCGATTGCGGCGGCAACGGAGAATGCGGTGCGAATTTTAGAAAATGGGTAACGCGCGCATTCTGCGCGCGTAGCCGGACATTCTGTCCGGCTTCTTTAAGAATCGCCCCGAGACGTGTCGACATGCGCGGAAAATCCGCGCGCTACCCGATGCGCGGCCGTTTACGCGGCCAATTTTACCGCGTCTTTGTGCCCGAGAATTCTGACCGTTTGTTGCAGTTGCTCGGTCTTGAGCGGCTTTTTCAAAACCGTGATCGGCCCCTTCGCCAGAATGCGATCGAGCATTTCGCTATCGGGGTAACCAGTAATGATAATGACGGGACAATCGGGTTGTTCCCGCTTCACGAAATCGTACACGTCATCGGCAGGACCATCGGGAAGCTTGAGATCGAGAAAGACGAGATCGAATTTTTGTTTCTCCAACGCGGCAATCGCTTCCTTGACGGTGCCGACGACAACGCGACTGAAGCCGATTTTCTTGAGGAAGAGTTTAAACAGATTTTGCAAACTCTCGTCATCATCGACAACCAGCACCGTGGGTTGTCCGGACTTTTCCTCCTTGAGGATATCTTTATCGAGCGCGTTCTTTTTAATTCGCCAACGACCACCGATTTGAATCGCGGGCAGCTGCCCGCGCTGCACCAGATAATAAACCGTAGGAAGCGGAATTCGGAGATATTTGGCGGTTTCCTTGACGGTAAGCAGGTTATGCATGGGTCCTATTCATCAACTTGCGCCTGCTCACGCAAGATTTATTCACGATTTAATCATTATAAAGACTAGAATCAAAGTCAAACTCTCTTTTGCGGGAGGCCAGAAATTGTCTCCCTCCCGCTCGGGCCGGTAATCGGCGCCCGCTTTCGCTGCTGGACAAGCGAAATGCCGCGGTGAACTATTCGCATTCGCGATGAGCGTTCTTTTTTTCAAGCGGTTCCTGAAACGGCCGTTCCAAATCGCCTCGATCGTTCCCAGCTCGCAAGCGCTGGTCGAACGAGTGGCGAGCAAGATCGATTTTAAGCGGGCGCGGGTAATTGCCGAGTACGGCCCGGGCGAGGGGGTACATTCGCGCGCGTTGGCGCAACGGATGCGGCCGGACGCGCAGCTGCTTTTGTTTGAACTCGATCCTGCCTTTTCCCGCGATCTGGCCCGGCAGTTCGCCGGCGATCGACGTGTGCGCGTGATCAATGCAAATGCCATGACGATTCGCTCCGAGTTAATCCAACGCGGCATCGTGCAATGCGATTACATCATCTCGGGAATTCCGTTCAGTATTTTGGAGAAGGAAAAAAAACGCAACCTGCTTCAGCAAACACACGAGGCCCTCGCGCCCGGTGGCGCTTTCATTATTTATCAGGTAACAAACGAGCTGCGCCAACACGCCACGGATTTTGCCAGCGCCGCCTCCGAATATTTCCTGCAAAACATTCCGCCGATGTTCATCACCGTTTTCCGCAAAGCCGCTGTCGCTAATGGAAACGGCGCGGTTGATCCGGCGGCCCGCCTGTCCTCGAACTACGCGCGATGAAAAGCGGGGAAACGCGCATCGAAAAGGATTCGATGGGCGAGATGGCGGTGCCGAAAGACGCCCTTTATGGCGCGTCGACCCAGCGCGCGGTCTTGAATTTTCCGGTGAGCGGTTATCGATGCAGCCGCGCCTTTATTCGCGCGCTCGGCTTGATCAAATGGGCCGCGGCCCAGGCCAATCACGATCTTGGTCTACTCGACGCCCATCGTGCCGCCCTCATCGTTCAGGCGGCGGAAGAGGTGATCGAGGGGAAACTCGACCAGCATTTCCCGGTCGACATTTTTCAGACTGGATCCGGGACAAGCACGAACACGAACGCGAACGAAGTGATCGCCAATCGTTGTGCGCAACTGGCCGGCAAGCCGATCGGTTCGCGCGAACCGGTCCACCCGAACGATCATGTCAACATGGGACAGTCGAGTAACGACGTCATTCCGTCGGCGATTCACGTGAGCGCGGCGGAACAATTGAAAGATTGTCTGCTGCCGGCGCTGGAAAAACTAAGGAGCGCGCTTTCGGAAAAGGCGAAAGAATTTCATCACATTATCAAGATCGGCCGCACTCACCTGATGGATGCCACACCGGTGCGGTTGGGTCAGGAATTCGGTGGCTACGCCCAGCAGGTAGAATATGGAAAAGCGCGCGCCGAGAAAGCGATCGAGGTTTTACGCGAGCTCGCGCTCGGCGGGACGGCAGTGGGAACGGGACTGAATCGGCATCCGGATTTTCCAGCGAAAGTGATACGGCACTTGCATCAGCGCACCGGGATCGAATTCTTCGAAGCCCGCAATCATTTCGAAGCACAAGGCAATAAGGACGCAGTGGTGGAAGCGAGCGGTCAGTTAAAAACGATTGCCACCAGTCTATTCAAGATCGCCAACGACATTCGTTTGCTCGGTAGCGGGCCGCGCTGCGGGATTGGCGAAATTCGATTACCACCGACGCAACCGGGCAGCTCGATCATGCCGGGGAAAGTGAATCCGGTCATGTGCGAATCGACCATGATGGTGTGCGCGCAAGTTTTCGGAAACGATGCTGTTGTTACCTGGTCGGGGGCCAATGGAAATTTCGAGCTGAACGTGATGATGCCAGTGATGGCGCATAACATTCTGGAATCGATCCGACTACTCGGAAACGTGGTTGACGCGTTCACCGAGAAATGTGTGGTGGGGATTGAAGCGAATGAAGAACGTTGTCGCGAACTGGTCGAGCTTTCGATGGCGATGGTGACGAGTCTCGCACCGAAGATCGGCTACGATCGCGCGGCCGAGATCGCCAAGGAAAGCGCGCGCACCGGCAAAACCGTGCGAGAAATTTGCCGGGAAAAGAAAGTGCTGCAGGAAAACGACCTTGAGAGTGCGCTCGATCCGATGGCGATGACGGAACCGGGTCGAACCGGATCAGGCGGCGGCTAGAAATGCGCGCAGGTTTGTGCTTGGCCGGCCTGATCGTTAGCCTGCTAACGATCTCATTGCTTGCGGCCGAGAAATCGATCGATGTTTCGGTAATCGTTCCGAAAACGGAGGCCGAAAAAATTCTGGACGAGCCGGTCCGAGACCCCACTCCGTTGAATGTTAACAGCAAGGACGGGTATTATTCGAAGTGCAATTATTACGGAACGAAGTCCGGCCGCTCGCTGCTGTTGCGGGTCCGCCAGGCAGGTGAAGGCAGCGTCGATCCACTAACCGAATTTGATCAGATCGCGTCCAGTGGCGGGAAAATGAAAGTGATCGAGGGCGTAGGCGACAAAGCGGGCATGTTTACTGGGGCGCCTGAGAACGGACTACCGGCGAACGTGATTATGCTTTACGTCGTCAAGGGAAGGTCACTCATCACCATTGGCATTGGCGGAATAGCAGATGAAGCAGCGGCGTTGGAAAAAGCGAAGCAGGCCGCCGAGAAAATCCTGGCGCAATTGTAGCGGGTTTGTGTCAAACGCGAGCGCGCCTAAGGTCAGATAAATGGTAGCGAACGTTCACGGCCCGCAGTTCTCCGGCGGCGCCAACATCGCGATCAAATGCCCGGCCCACACCTACGAACAGACCGTCGCCTTTTATCGCGATACCCTGGCGCTGCCTTTGATTGAAGAGGAAGCGGACGGTTGCATTTTTCAGTTTGGGCCGAATCGGCTTTGGGTCGATCTGGTGCCGAATCTGAGTCAGCCTGATGTCTGGCTCGAAGTGGAAACAAATGACACCGAAGCGGCGGCGTCATTTTTAAAAGTGAACGGCATCCCGCGCCGCGATGAAGTGGAGCAATTGCGCGAGGACTTCGATGGCTTTTTCATCTCCGCGCCCAACGGGGTCATTCATCTCGTGATCGGGCACGAGGAAGCGTGATACCTTGCCATCGGCCAACCCAGGTACCGAAGCCATAGTAACCGAGGGGCAGTAGCCGGCCGCTGTTCACCAGTTCATCGACCAGTGTTTTCGTGGACGATACCTTGGAATTATCGGCAGGGCCGCCGTAGTCATCGATTATCAACCAGCAACCATCCATCAGTTTGGGTCCGTAGCAGTTGATGTCGCGTTTGCAATTGGCATCCGCGTCCAGGATGAGGAGACCCACTTGATCAGCATCCAAGGTGCGATGAACGGCGGCGACAACCTCGGGCTCAAAGGAATGGCCCTCCAGGATCGTGACTTGTTCGGCCACACCTTGCCGCGCGAGATTGCGTTTTAACGAACCCAAGATGTTGCGTGTGGCCAGCGGATGTTTGCGAAGACTGCCACCGGGCTCAATGGTGATGAGCTTTTTCGCTTCCCTTGCATCCCGAACACCCCACGCTGCCGCGACGGTCGTCCCGCCGCGGAATGCTCCTATCTCGAGAATGGAGCCTGGATAGATCCGGGCAAGATGGTAAGTCAGCACCAGAACGTCCAGGTGCACCATTGACTCGCGTTTACCGAACTTTTCCAGGCGTCGATGAATTGGCTCGTGCCGATAAGCCGCTACCGCCTGCATGAGATCAAAGCAAGCCTGGTAATGCTGTCTGTCATTCATCGCTTTTGAGCACTGCGCGCAATCAGACTAAGAGCAAGTCAAATCGAATTAGCCACGAACACGCGATTGGTTTTAGCTCCAGCGGATGAATTCCACCATCTCCGGCGGTCGCAGACCGGCGCGACAGAAGAGGGCGCTCTCGAAGGTCGGCTGGAAAGCCGCGCGATGCTTCGGCGATGTGAAACCGCGGACTTCCATTCTGCATCCGATGCTGATTAGTAGTGCCCAAGCGCGGACATTGATCGCGCGCAATCGCCAGTAACTGTCGCTAGAAAAGCGAAGGATTTGTTAGGCCAGGCTCGCTTCATTGGCGTAATCAGATGTGCCGTCCAAAGATCGTTAGGTCACGCGGGATTTGATCAACGCGGGCGATGCCAGGAAGCAGACCCCAGCGCTCGAAGCCGGCGGCTCGGAAAAGGGCGACGCTCGGCTCGTTGTGGCCAAAAATTAATCCAACGAGCGAGTGTATCTCCAATTGTGAGGCGCGCCCGATCGCTTCCTGCAACAATCTTCTGCCCAGGCCACGGCGCCGGAATTGTTCGCTGATGTAGAGGCTGAGCTCGACGGTACCGCGATAAGCGCAGCGCGGGAGAAATTCCCTGAAGCTAAGCCAACCGGCAATCACGCCCTCCACTTCCGCGACCAAAATTGGATGTTGTGCCGGTGAATGCGCACGGAACCATTCGCCTTGGCTGTCAACCGTGACCGGCTCAAGTTGCGCGGTGGAAATGCGCGAGGCGATAGCCGCGTTATGAATTTCGACGATGGCTGGAAGATCGGCTCCGGTAGCATCGCGGATTTGTATTCCAGTAGCGGCGGCCGGCGGCGGCGACCCATAAATTTTATTCTGGAATGCCCCGGCCATCGGACCGCGGCTAGAGCGCCGCAGTATTAAATAGCGCGCTTTCGAAGGTAGGTTGAAAATCGCCGCGCAATGTTTCGCCGATGTGAAACCGCGGGCTGATGGCGTCTTGCAGAGCGCAAAAAATTTCCAGGTCAGCGCGGGCTACTCGTTCCATCTGTGAGCGCACCGCAGCCGTAGCCAGCTCGGGTCTATTACAGTCGCGCGAAAGATGGCCCAGGACGACGCGCTCAATTTTTCCCGGCAACAGTTGTTCGATCACACTAGCGGCTGCCGCGTTGGAAAGATGACCGTGGCGCGACATGATCCGTTGTTTCACCGGCCATGGTCGATGCGGATCGTTCTGCAAAAGTTTTTCGTCGTGGTTGGTTTCGATGACCAGAGTGTGTACTTCGCGCAGCCGTTCGATTAACATCTTGGTGGGATGCCCGAGGTCGGTGATGAAGCCGAGACCGCGATTGCCGGCATGGAAAGCGTAGCCGATTGGCTCGACCGCATCGTGTGGGACGGGAAAGGTTTGGACCAAGATATCGCAGATCGTGAATTCCGCTCCGGTGCGAAAGATTCGCCAGTTTTTGTGCTCGCCCAGCCCGATGCAACGAATGGCGTCGGCCGTTTGCGCGTTGCAATAAATTGGAATGGCAAATTTCCGGCAAAGCACTTCCAACCCGCAAACGTGATCGCCATGCTCATGTGTAAGAAGCAAACCGTCGAGTTGCTCGGGGGCGACGCCACATTGCTCAAGCCGGACGACGATCTGGCGCGCGCTCAGTCCGCCATCGATCAAAATGTGGCAATGACTGGTGGAAACGAGAGTGCTATTCCCGGCGCTGCCGCTGCCGAGCATGGTCAAACTGAACACGGCTGATGTTTAGCGGAAAGCAATCGTGTTCACAAATGGAAACCGCAAATCAGTGGACTAGAGGAGTAGTGGACTTTTTGAGCATCTTTCACATCACTCCACACTCCGGCACTCCACTCCTCCATTCCGGAAGTCACGTCTTCGATAGCCCGACCTGGGCGCAATGAAGAATGATGCGAGCGAATGGAGTCGGAATGAGTAGTTTCGCGTTTTCCTGCTCCTCGTAGCGATCAACGTTCGTTCGGCCGACTCTCGTCCGAACGCGCTGAAACACCTGAGTGTCGATCACGACGATATTGCCCTGCCGTTTTGACACGGCCTGCACGCGCGCGGTATCGCTGGCTCGCATTCGTGCGTTAATGAAATTGTAAGTGCTCCAGGTAGCCGCTGCCAGTGCAGCGGCAGATTTCCAGCGGCCTTTCGGATGTTCGTCAACGAGCTGAATGGCGACGACTTTGTTGGCGATGTCGGTCACCAGATAGAGGCGATTAAAGCGTCCTTCGAAGGCACCGTCATATCCTATATAATAGAGCGAGTTTTTCGGGAAACCGGGCGCCGCCACCGGTACTCTTGAGGGAACGCTGCGCGCGAGACCGAGATTGGTGGCAGCTTGTTCAGAATCCATCAGATAGGTAATGCCGTTGTAGATTTTTGTGCCGGCGCCACTCAGATCTACCCCTTCACTACAGTGTGACGACAAAAGTAATTGCAATTCTCGCATGCCGATGTCGCCGCCTTGCATGCGAGAGTCGTAGCCCGGCTGGAGCGAAACTTGCAGCTGTGTGTCAGGCGTATTGGGAGGAATCGCTGCGGGCTTGGTTGGAACAATTGGCGGAGTTGCGGGAGGGTCGGCACCCGCTCTCTCGGCCGCAGAGCCGTCAAACCGAGCGGCCGCAATTGGGATCGTCTGCACCTCGCCCATATACTTTACCCGGACGGAAGCGGCATCACTCGAGACTACCGGAAGTTTCATTCCGACTGGCAAAACGGTCTCACCATAGGCGATTTTTACCTTCACCGACTGGGTCAACACCACGAACCCCGACGGTACCTCCGACGCCGGAGAATTCGGAACCTGGGTTGGTGGAGGCGCGGCACCGATTGGATTTCCGGCTACGAGAATTACGGCCCCAACCGCACCTAGGACAACCGCCTTACGGACGCTGCCTGACAAGATTGCGTAGGACATAGTGTGTAGTGTTTTACCTGACAGAAAATATCAATGAAATAACAAAGCGATGGCAGAAGCGGTCATCCCGAGCACAGTCGAGGGATTCCGCCGCGAGACCTTAAAACTAACCCCAACGGGGATCCCTCGCCGTGACACCAAAGAGGTCTAACGCGGTGGTTCGGGATGACCTTTGAAATCAGGTCGCGGTTCGCTCCATCAACGCGAAGATGTGCGCTTTTTTGGCGGAATAATCGAGGGACCGAAATTTGCGGATCTCATCAAGCCGCCGGACACCGTTGAGGGTATCGAGATACTGGGTGTAGCTGGCGGCCAGCTCGCCAGTTTCGAGATAGCGACCGCGCAAATTTTCATCGCGGAATGCATCCGGACATTGCCGGCTAAAAAGATGAAAACGCAACCAGCGACGATCGGTCCGGGAAACGCGCTGAGTTTTGCGAAAGAAAGCGACAAACAAGAGGAGGACGAGATAGGTATCGACCTGCGCTTGGAGCTCGAGATCGCGCGCAAATTCTTCGGAGGCGATTCGGCGCTGGCCGTTCTTGAACTGGAGCGCGGCGTGGAGCGCATGATTTAATTCCTCCACGAAAACGATCAGGGAGCGAATGTTGGAATCGCTCAATCCGCTGCGCGGGTCATGGCGTTCAAGCTGATCGATCAGCCAGCGCGAATAGTAGATCCCGACGTAAAGCTGATCGCCGGCGTGCCGAAGAAAAGTGCGTGCGATTTCGTTCAATTCGCGGGCGGAAGCGCCGGCCAATTTGCTGAGGTGAACGGAACGGGCCCGATCAATGATGCAATCTTCGAGATTAATCCCGACCTGGGCGTAGGTCCGTTCAAGCAGCCGCTGGATTTGGCTGAAGAGGGTTTCGTTCATATCAGCGTTGGCCGGTCGCCTTCATCTAGATTGAGCAAACGATCGGCCAGTTGATTGAGCGCGAGCCGGACATCGCGAAAACGATCGGCCAGCTCAGCATAAACATCGTTAAGTTCACAGCGCCTGGCGGTCGCGTGAGAAGCGACGAGGTGATAATTGCGCCGTCCTATATTTTCATAAAAGCCGATGTCAGGGGCACCGCGCAGGCTGCGCCGTTGGGTGTTCTCATGAAAAATCCCACTGATGAAGAGCGAGTAATTCCCGACGTGGGCGCGCAACAAAAACGCTTCGTCCTGTGTGGCGCGGGAAAGCGCGATTAACATATCAGAGAGATATTGGCGCGGCGATTCGTCGGCCTCGACCTGTGGGCCGCGCAGGAGATGCGCGCGAGAGAAATTCTCGAGCAGGGAACCGACGTAATCGCACAGTTTGCGATCGCAGATTCCGGCATCACGCAAGACGTATCGCGCCAGCACATAGAAGTAGAATTGGGACGAAATGCGCAGCTGGCCATCATTGCAAAGAATGGCCTCCACCAGGCGCGGGGAATCGAGAACGGAATCGCGGGTCTCGGAATCGGCCAGAAGATCGACCAGGGAGACGGATTCGGATTGAGAGCGTGCCAGAGTGTGCACGACAAAATCAAAATCCGCTGCGGTAAACCGCGCTCGACAATTCGCCTGAATCATCGAGAACCCATTATAAGCACTGGGGGTGCCAGAAGACAAGATGCTTCGCCGCAAAATGGCTTGAGCTGTTCTGTCACAGGAGTTTGGGGTGGAAAGTTCGCGCTTATGCTTTAAACGGGATGGAGGCGAAGTACTTGAGGCTCTGCCGATTCTTACCTTTCCACCTTAATATAACCCAGCGAAACCGGGGCGGACAATAAGGTCGATTCGCCGCCGCCACTACGGTTGGTTTCAAACCAGGCGCGCTTGCTGTTATCGACAAAGAGAGCTTCAAGAGAGTAATCACCCGGAAGCAAATGTTCCGCTGTCACGACGCGCCAAGTCTCCGTGTAAATTCCCTCGGTTGCCTCAGGAGCGCATAAACCTTTCACCAAAAGCGCGACTTGCGCTTTTTCGCGCGATAACCTGAGAAGCATCCACGGAAAAACGTCGCGCTTGCCTTGGAATTTCCAGCGTAACTGAACTTCCAGCGGCCGGGATCGAGAAACGACCTCGCCTGCCGTTGCGATACTTATGAGTCGGGTCGCACCGATTGAGAATACGCCGCGCTCGTTCTCGAGTGAGGATTGTTCACCGACAGGCGTTTTTCGGTTCCCCAAATTCTGCAGCAGCGTAAGTTCATCTTGCTCATCCGCAGTCCAAACTGCCCCTTTCAGAAAATCGTGTAGCAGCCGATCACTCGACGGGATGATCCGGCCCTCGACTGTTTTCATGGTAGGATGATAAAAGCCCGCGCCCGGATCGAAGGTGGCCGAGTCACGGTAATCAATCAGCACAAAATCCGTTGCCGATGGCGGCTGGTAGGATGATCGGCCCAGAGTCTTGAGACCCTTCAGAATATAGTGAAGCGAGTACAATTTCTCACGCATCGCAAGATGAGAGAGGTAGGGCAGCGGGGCCACCACGCTGCTGGCTGGCGGAATTTGGGCTATGAAAGCGTTCTTGCGCGCGCGATCTTGACCTGCTTCAAACCAATCCGCAGTCGTAGTGACGATGCGCGAGACCGGCCCGATCCAAATCTGGGCGACGAGACAGCCGATAATGACCAGCCATGCGGCTGCGCGCGAAACGAACGAAGGAACATGTATCCTTTGATCGAAAGCTGCGATTGCTTCGACCGATGCGATCCAGAAGAGAGGAAGGAGCGGCGCGGCGTAATGAAAGTAAATCATCCATTCCGACGAGCGCCAGGAAAGGAGATGTTGTAGAAGAATTGGCGCGGCGATAACGATCCAGCGTGGCCTTAGCAACGGCAGGCAGAGAAACGGAAGGAGCAGCCCCCAAACTAGGTTTCCATGCGTGAGAGATTGCAGAAGCGCTCTTCCAATTAGTTGTGGTCGGACGATAGCGTTGATCAGGATATTTTCTGGCGACGTGCCCAACTGATCATACAAGGCAACGTAATCTATGTTACCGGAATTCAGCGCCGGCGTGATTACGTAGGCGCACAACACGAACCAGATCAGAGCCAGGCCCATCGGCCAGAGAAACCAACGACGCAATTCGGCTAGGCCGCGACTGCGTTCGACGACGCATTGTGTTGCACAATAAACGATCAGCAACGGCGCCATGTTTTCTTTACAAGCCAAAACAGCGACGAACCAGAGCCAATGGCGACTGATCGACTTCGCCACCCAGGCCTGAAGCATTAACAGAAGGAAGGGCGCAACCAGAGCTTCGGGATGGAACTCGTGAATGGCGATGTAGCCCGCAGCTGGCGCGAGCAAAAGCGCGACGCTCACTAAACAGGCACGTTTTCCATCGAGTCCGAGTCGCTTGGCGATGTTGTAGCCAACCAGAGGCATGGTCGCGAGCGCAGCATTCTGTACGATAACAAAAAGCATCGGATGACGAAAAACTGCGAAGAGCGGAGCAAAAAGAAAAACGATCGGTTCGACGTGGTTGCCCAGCAGCGGAACGTTTTCGACCGATACGTCCAGACGCCCATGAATCAGCTGCCAGATCGCCTGGACATAGTAGGCCAGATCGAAGGACCGATACTGGAAATTCGCCCAGCGAGCATAGGACGTCCAGGTGCAGATCAGGAAGAATAGTCCCGCGAGCGCGGTAACGATTACCTCGCCGGGCTCAGTCCTTTGCCGCTCAGCTGTGATCACCTAGAAATTGCCGCGAGCATCCAGTTTTGGATGGGTCATTTTTGCATTTGGAACGGTGCAATAAAATCGGTGGCGGAAGGGGTGGGATTCGAACCCACGGTGGGTTGCCCCACGCTCGATTTCGAGTCGAGTGCCTTAAACCGGACTCAGCCACCCTTCCTCTGGAGTTGCGGCGCTAATTATCGAACGCGGCGCGGGCAAAGCAAACTGAGATGATGGTGGCGATATGCCCGAAAGATTGGGAATTAAGGCGATGAGCGATGGCTACCGCCTCGGGCAAAAAAAATTTACAAATAAAGACTTGAGCAAGGGCGCATTTCTACCGCATGTTGTAGGTCCGTAGGATAGCTCCCGCAATAACTTGTTGTTCGCCGTTGTTCACAGGTTCTTGCCCGGGCTGTTCACTGTTGTTCGCATATATTCGCAACTTTAACCCGTTCTCGCTCGCCATGATTCAATTGAAACCAGGTATTTCGGCATCGCAATTCAACAAAGGACGCAAAGGGCGTGCACGCGCACGCACCCGCCGCGATACCGGAGCGCGACGGGCTGGCTTGCATTTCAAGCGGGTGTTCAGCGATGGGAAATGCGCGCCCTTCGACGAGGTGGAATGGGAACGTCGCACCGCCGAGATCACCGACGACAGCGGCAAGATCATCTTTAAACAGGACAATATCGAAGTGCCGGCAGATTGGAGCGAGCTGGCGACGAAGATCGCGGTCTCAAAATATTTTTACGGCGACATCGCCAACGGGACTGATCCGGAAAAGGGCGGGCGGGAAACGTCGGTCCGGCAGTTGATTCACCGGGTTACGCGCACCATCGCAGATTGGGGATTGCTCGACGGCTATTTCGCCGATGCGCAGATGGCGGACCTTTTTTACGATGAGCTGACCTGGCTTTGCCTTAATCAACACGGCGCATTCAATTCACCGGTCTGGTTCAACGTCGGTCTTTATCAGCAATACGGGATCGGCGACGGCGCGGGCGAAGGCAATTACTTTTACAATCGCGAGACGGGAACGGCCGATCGCGCCGCGACGCAATATGAGTATCCGCAAGGCAGTGCCTGTTTCATCCAATCGGTGGACGACACCATGGAAGACATCATGCGGCTGGCGACGAGCGAAGCGATGCTATTTAAATATGGAAGCGGGACCGGGAGCGATCTTTCCACCTTGCGCAGCACGCGCGAGAAATTAAGCGGCGGCGGCAAACCAAGCGGGCCACTTTCGTTCCTGAAAGTTTACGATCAGGTCGCCAACGTGGTGAAGAGCGGCGGCAAAACCCGGCGTGCCGCGAAGATGAATACGCTGAAAGATTGGCATCCGGACATCGAGGAATTCATCGATGCCAAACGGAAGGAAGAGAAAAAAGCCTGGGCGTTGATCGAGCAAGGATACGACGGCAGTTACAATGGGGACGCCTACGGCTCGGTCATGTATCAGAACGAAAATCTGAGCGTGCGGGTGAGCGACGACTTCATGCACGCAGCGTTGGAAGACCGCGAATGGTGGACCCGAAGGGTGCGTGATGGGTCACCCTGCGAACGGAAAGATGCGCGCACGTTGCTTCGCAAAATCGCGGAAGGAACTCACATCTGTGGCGATCCCGGGATGCAGTTCGATTCCACCATTCACCAGTGGCATACCTGCAAAGGGACAGGCCGGCAAAATTCCACTAATCCGTGCTCGGAGTACCTCTTCCTCGACAACACCGCCTGCAATCTGGCCTCGCTTAATCTGATGAAGTTTAAAAAAGCGGACGGCGTGTTTGATGTCGAACGCTTCAAAGCGGCGGTGCGCGTTTTCATTACTGCACAGGAAATTATTGTCGATAACGCCAGCTACCCGGTCAAGGAGATCGCGGAGAATTCGCATATCTTTCGCACGCTGGGGCTCGGTTACGCCAACCTCGGCTCGCTCGTCATGAGTTACGGCTACGGTTACGACAGTGTGGAAGGTCGCGCACTTTGTGGCGCGATCACCGCGATCATGACCGGCGAAGCTTATGAACAAAGCGGGTTACTGGCGAAGACGATGGGATCGTTCCCGGGTTATCGCGAGGCGCGTTGCAGCGGGGTGAGTAAACCGGTGGCGAAAGATAATGTCGCGTCGATGCTGGAAGTGATCGATCTGCATCGGAACGCGGTCGAGGAAATTCCGGATGCAGAGGAATTTGCTTATTTAAAAAAGGAAGCTGCTCGTGCCTGGGATCGCGCAGCGGACCTGGGCAAACGTCACGGTTATCGCAACGCTCAGGTGACTGTGCTCGCGCCCACCGGGACCATCAGTTTTCTGATGGATTGCGATACGACCGGGATCGAGCCGGACATTGCGCTGGTGAAGTACAAATTACTGGCCGGTGGCGGAATGCTAAAAATCGTTAATCAAACAATTCGACCCGCGCTGGAACATCTCGGTTACGCCGAAGATGAGATCGCGCATATCATCGAGCACGTCGATCTTTTCGATACCATAGAGGATGCGACGCCCGGCGCCGATCACAGCGCGGTTCTGGCCGGGAGAGCGGAGGCGGGCCGGCTTTATCCGACGCCTTTACGAGCAGAACATCTCCCGATTTTTGATTGCGCCTTTCGCGCGCACCTCGGTGAACGCAGTCTTCATTACATGGCCCATCTGCGAATGATGGCGGCGGCGCAGCCTTTCCTCAGCGGCGCAATCTCGAAAACGGTGAACATGCCGGAGAACGCGACTGTTGACGACATAATGAACACTTACGTGGAAGGATGGCGGCTCGGGTTGAAGTCGATCGCCATTTATCGCGATGGTTCAAAGCGTTCCGCTCCGCTCAACACCAGAAAAACGCGCGACATGGGAGCGTTCGATGGCGCCATGGATGTCATTGCCGACCCGGAAGAACTGCAGAAACGTATTCTCGAATTGGAAGAAGAAATCGCGATGCTGCGGAGCCGGCTGGATCAGCCAATCCGCCACCGTATGCCGGACACGCGGATGTCGTTGACGCACCGGTTCGAGATCGCGGGCCACGAAGGTTACATCACCATTGGATTGTATGAAGACGGTCAACCGGGGGAACTCTTCATTACGATGTCGAAGGAAGGCAGCACTATCGGCGGCTTAATGGACACCGTCGGGACGCTGACATCGATTGCCTTGCAGTACGGCGTGCCGCTGGAAAGTCTGGTGAAGAAATTTGCTTACCAAAGATTCGAACCCAGCGGGTTCACCAAGAATCCCGATATTCGGAATGCCACCAGCATCACCGACTATGTTTTCCGCTATCTCGGTTGCCAGTTTATCAAAGGTTACAAGGAAGCGACTTCGCCGAACCGCGCGCAATCAGAGTTTCCGCTGAAAGAAATCGCGGAGATGGAAAAGAAGGCGATCAATCGTCCCGTCGCCGAATTGCCGCGGACGGCCGAGAAAGAATTGATCGACGTGATCACGAGCCATTCACCTGGCGAAGGCAACCCGAAAGTAATCACCACTGGCTACACGCACGCGGACCGAGTGAAAGAAGCGCTCGGCAACATGTTCATGGATATTGTCTGCTCGCATTGTGGGAGCGACAAAGTGATTCGTGCCGGAGCATGCGGCGTTTGCACCGAATGCGGCACCAGCCAGGGTTGTAGTTAGATTGACCAGTTAGAAGGAATTAAAATGCCTAGGGAGTTAACTGATGCCACACAAGAGGTTCAAATGAACAGCGTCTATGACGAGAAGGTTCTCCGCGAAGCTATTCGAAGCTTCATGGACGCAGGGCGGATTGCCACTTCACCGGAAATGAGGCTGGTTTGCCATGGTCTCGCCAGCCTTGCGTTTTCCATTAACGAACTGCAGAAGCGCATACACTTTGTTGAAGAGAAGGTCGGCTTCTCTCAAATGCGAGGTATTCCGGAATTGCTTGGCGCCGAGATGTCCGAGTGAAGCCGAAAGTCACATATTTGTAGACACGTCTTTCAGTTAACGCCGGAAGGAAAGATAGCCTCTGCCCGTTTTGTATAACTCAAGTCGCCTTGTAATTTCGCAGGCGAGCGTGGTTTCGCCGAGCCGGGCAGCGTGATCAACGGCTTGTGATGCTGTTTCTGCCGCCCGGCCGAACTGATTTTGATTGGCGTAGGCCGCGGCCAGCGTGTCGAGAAAGCGCGGATTAGCATATCCGGTGGCCTCGCAGCATTTGTGCGCCAGCTCTTCCGCGCCACGTGGTTTGCGCACCCGTTCGTCCGGCGAGGTGGCAAGCAACCAAGCGAATGCATTTACCCCGGCGAGATAGATCGGCCGCTGCTGCAAACCCTGATCGACGATCTCATAAGCCTCGTCGGATTTAGCTTGTCGAGCAAGAATCAGCGCCTTGTTCCAATGCGAGGCAGCATAGGTGGGATTAATCTCGATCGACCGGTCGACGTGTCGCGCGGCTTCTTCGACCTGGTTCCGAGCGAGCAACGCTTCGCCGAGATTGTTCTCCGCTTCGTAATAGTGAGGATTGAGCCGAACGGCCGCGCGATAGTGTTCTTCTGCTCCCCGTAGAACTCCGCGCTCTATTAGATCTACCCCGAGATTGTTATGCGCCAACCAGCACTTCGGATTTTTGAGCAATGTGTCGCGCCAAAGCGTATCCTTGCTCTTATAAATCAAGGATTGTCGTGCGGTGAGCAGGGCCAGCGCTACGAGGATGAAGCCCAATGCCGCGTTTCGGACATGGCGGCTCACCCCGGAAAGAAGGTTGGGAAACGCACTCGCCAAAGCGATTACTCCCAGGCTCGATAGATACTGCCAGTGGTCGGCGACGAAAGAGAATTGGAAGGCAAAAGTGTTAAGGAAACCGAGGATTGGTCCCAGTGTGACGACAAAGAACGCAGCCGCCGCCAAAGGTGCTTTGCCGATGTGTTTGCGCAGGAACCAGAGGGTAAAGAGGCAGAGGGCGACAAACGCGGGAACAAGTAATAGCCAGGGCGAGGTCACCTGCCAGCGCGGATAGCTGAAAGTGAGATCGTTAGGCCAGACCAGCTTGAAGACGTAGAAAACGATGGCGCGGCCTGCGACGATGCAACGCTGGTAAAACTCCAAGTCGAAGGAGACCCCGGTTGCTCCGGCGTGATGAACTTCGAGCCAGGCAGTTAGCAGGCCTATCGGCAGACCCACCAGGAAATAGGGAAGCAACGGGCGAAAATCCGCCGGGCTGATTCGTTCGCGTTTCCACCAAATGAGAATAGCAAGCACGACCGGAAGCGAACAGGTCACGCTCTTGGAAAGCAGGGCACAGACAAAGAACAGCAAAGAAAGAACAAACCAGTTGCCACGACGCGGCAGGTCGCGTCTTTCCAAGTTTTCAAAGTTGAGATAGGCAAGAGCGCTCCCAAGGAAGAAAGCAGTCGAAAGAAGATTTTTGATTTCAGTGACCCACGCGACCGATTCCACCATGATCGGGTGCACTGCGAAAACAGCGGCGGCGAACCAGGCGCCGCGCAGGCCGAGCTTTCGCAGAACGAACCAAAACAGAACTACGTTCAGTGTGTGCAACGCGACATTCACGGCGTGATAGCCGAATGGATGAAATCCCCAGAGTTGATACTGAATCCAGAAGGCGGTCCCAGTGATTGGATAATATTGTTGCAAGGCCAGGAGATCGAACCAGAGCCGATAGAGACCGTTCACTCCTTCAAGAGTGCGATTGTGCATCAACCACGAGTCGTCGTCCCAGATGAAGCCATTGCGAAGCGCTGGCAGATAGGCGAGGACGGTAAGGGCCACGAGAAAAGCTGCTTTGGCGGCGGTTCGCAAGGATGCGGGAGTGAGTTTTGGCATGTGCTGCTCGGGTATGGAATAGCACAATCGATGCTTGGGCGGCCGTCGAGGATTCGGATCTCAAACGTGGTGCGTGATTCCCGGCATCAAACGCTCGAAAAACAAGGGTATCGTTTAGCAGCGATCCAATGCCATGAATGGAAGCGGAAACCGCACAAATGAATTGCGCAGTCTCTATGGTGGCGATTGGTTCGCATCCTGTTCGATTCCGTGATTGGTTTATAGATTAAAAGCGCGGCAGAAAAACGGGATCTCAGACGAGGAATTTTTGAAAATCATTTCGGGGGGGCAAACCGGGGTTGATCGCGGAGCACTCGATGCCGCGCTTGCATTTGAAGTTGAGTGCGGCGGGTGGTGTCCGGCGGGACGGTTGGCCGAAGACGGGACAATTCCGGAACACTATCCAGTGGTGGAACTGGCGAATGCCGGATATGCCGAACGTACCGCGCGGAACGTGGCTGATTCGGATGGCACGCTCGTTATTTCAAAGGGAGAGCTTTGCGGCGGAACACGTGAAACGATTGATTGCTGCGTCGAAATGGGGAAGCCATATTTGGTGATCGACCGCGAACGGCTCTCGATGGAGGATGCGACCGCGCTGGCATTGCAGTTCGTCTGCGACTTGTCATCCCGAGCACAGGCAAGGGACCTCACCCAACACGACAACGCAACGGGACGTTCGCGATGTTCCTCGGTCCGAGCCGGACTGGCGTTGTCTGCGCAGCTCGGAATGATGGTATTGAACGTGGCCGGTCCACGGGCCAGCCAATGGCCCGAAGGTCACAAAACTGCGCAACGAATTGTGTCAGGCATTCTGCGCCGCTTAGTGGACAGAACGGCGCCATTGAATACAGTTCGTGACTCGCCACGCGGCGACCCCTGAACATGGCACCAAGCGAAGCAGAAATTCAACGTCAGAAAGAAATGCAGCAGGCCGAGGAGCTGCTTTTTAGCGGCCGGCAGGAACTCGGTTTTGCCAAAGGGCTTTTCCTGGGAAATTTCGTGGCCGATTGGGTAATGCCGTATCCGAGGCTCGACCCGAGCCGGCAGACGGAACTTGAGAGTGCACTGAGCGAAGTGCGCCAAATGCTCGATCGCGATCTCGATCCGGACTGGATCGATCGCAATGCCGACATCCCGCGCCACCTCATCGAGGGCCTTGCTCGCACGGGCGTTCTTGGAATGACGGCGCCACGGGACGTTGGCGGCCGCGGTTTCTCGCAAATGCAGTATTGCCGGATCCTGGAGGAGATCGGAAAACGGGACGCTTCCACTTCGGTCTTTGTTAACGCTCATCACTCGATTGGAATCCGTGCCCTGCTCTTGTTCGGTACCCGTGAACAGCAAGCGCAATGGTTGCCTTCGCTGGTCGCTGGAGAAAAACTGGCGGCTTTCGCGTTGACCGAACGGGAGGCTGGATCAGACGCCGCCAATGTCCGAATGACAGCCACCCCGAGCGAGGACGGCTCGCATTACATCTTGAATGGCGAGAAACGTTACATCACCAATGCAGCCGTCTCCCAGGTCTGGACGGTGATGGCGCGAACGCCGGTTCCGGACAAGCCGGGCAAGGACGCGATTACCGCTTTTTTGGTCACGCCGGACACGACCGGCGTAGAAATGATCGAAGGTCGGATGCCAAAGCTCGGGATTCGCGGCACTGCCACGGGGCGTTTCCGTTTAAATAATGTGCGCGTACCGAAAGAAAATATTCTTGGCCCGCTCGGAAAAGGTTTGCGCGTCGCGCTGACCGTTCTGGATTTCGGGCGCACCACTTTCGGAGCTTGTTGCACCGGCGCGGCCAAACATTGCCTGCAGCTGGCGATCGAACACGCCAATTCGCGTCAGCAATTCAAAAAAACCCTGGGCAATTTCGATCTGGTAAAAAAGAAAATCGCGCGCATGGCGGCCGACGTTTACGCGATGGAAGCAATGACCAACGTAACCGCATCGCTAATCGATCGCGGTCTCGAGGATTACATGATCGAAACCGCGATGCTGAAAGTTTTCACCACCGATCGGCTCTGGGAAGCGGTCAACGACGCCTTCCAAATTCACGGCGGCTCCGCTTACTTCGATGATAATCCGTTGGGTCGAATGTTGCGCGACGCGCGGATCAATCAGATCGGCGAAGGGTCGAACGAAGTATTGACCTCGTTTATCGCGCTGGTCGGAATGCGTGGGCCAGGAATGGAGTTCAAGGAAATTTACGACACCATGACTTCGTTCTCAATGAACCGTGTCGGCAAAGCTTGGAACGCCGGCATGAATCGCTTGGGCGCGACCGTTCGGACACCGAACGTGCCAGTGCAAAGCGCGGAATTGCGCGGTTTCGCCGGACAACTCGGCCGGTTGATCTGGCGCTTCAATGTCGCGGTCAATCGCGCGCTGGTGGTTTACCGCGAACCCGTCCTGGACATGCAGTTGATTCAGGAGCGGATCGCTGGGGCAGCGATGGAATTGTTCGCCTCAACTTGCGCGCTCAGCCGCTGGGATTCGGAGTTACAGGCGCGCGGGCGAAATGGCGAAACACAACCATTCGATTTCACTGCTCCGGAATATTTTCTGCGCAAATCGATTCGGCACGCCAAGAAATTGTTGGCGGAGTTGAACGATAACGACGATCACGCGTTGCTCGATACGGCAAACGCCGCGTTACGGGCGACGAAATAGCGGTCGCGGCGTGGCTGCTGGCACGCTGTTTCCTCATTTGCGACTGCGGGAATAGCCGGCACGAATCAGGCTCCCTGCAACGCGTGACCGAAGGTTCCGGAAATCACGACGCAACAGCCGCGGCTAATCAAGCCGCTTCCACGACTGAGCTACGAGGAGGCAGTACCGCGGCGAAAATTGAATTCGGCGTTGTCGCCGCGATCGCTCTTGTCCTTGCTGGCCATGTTTTTGGCGCGTGTGCTTGATCAACCTGGTGGCGGGATGGCGAGCAATACGGGTTGGGCTCGGATGCATCAAACCAAATGGTGCGATCTCGATTTTAGATTTGCGGCGAGTACGGAGCCCACTTGCTCTGCCGTCGCAGGAAAGATGGAAGCTAAGGTGACGGCGAGCGGCGCCGGACTCTTGGCCTGCTTCTAGCTGCTCCGGAGGCATGGCCTCCTCCCCGCCGGTGGATTCCGCGCCGTTCGATTTTCACGGCAAACGCGTGCTCATTTTCATTGTTGCCTACAACGCCGCGCGCACGATTGAAGAAGTACTCAACCGCATTCCGTCTTCGCTGCATTCGAGCGCGGTCGAAGTGCTGATTATCGATGATTCGTCGGCGGACGATACTTTTGTCGAAGGGTTGCGCTTTCAACATCAACGTCCGCCTTTCCAAATCACCGTGCTCCGGACGCCGGAGAACCAGGGTTACGGCGGTAACCAGAAGCTCGGTTATCGCTACGCCATCGATCACGGATTCGATATCGTCGCCCTCCTGCACGGCGACGGCCAGTATGCGCCGGAAAAACTGCCAGAGTTGCTTGCTCCGCTGGTGCGGGACGAAGCCGATGCCGTCTTCGGTTCGCGCATGATCGACAAGAAAGCGGCGCGAACGGGCGGGATGCCGTACTACAAATGGATCGGCAACCAGATCCTGACCACTTTCCAAAACCGGATGCTGCAAACGAACCTGTCGGAGTTTCACTCCGGCTATCGCCTGTATGCCACCCAGGCGCTCGCGCAACTACCCTTCGAATGCAATAGCGGAGCCTTTCACTTCGACACCGAGATTATCATTCAGCTGGTTCTGAAGAAATTCCGCATTCTCGAGCTGCCGATTCCAACCTTTTACGGCGACGAAATCTGTCACGTCAACGGACTGCAATACGCCCTCAATGTTTGTAAAGCGATGGTGCGGGCACGGCTGCATCAAATGAATTTGTTTTTCGATCGCAAGTTCGATGTCGCGCCGCCGGAAGAAACCTACGACCTCAAGCTCGGGTTCACCTCTTCCCACACCATGGCGATCGATGCCGCGCGCAGCGGCGCTCAAGTGCTGGATGTCGGCTGCGGACGCGGGTATGTCGGGGCCGAGCTGGTGAAAAAGGGGTGCGCGGTCACGGGGATGGACCGTCTGGTTCTGGCTGAAGGCCAGGAGAAAATGCAGTTCATTCACTGGGATCTCGATCGCAAGGAATTTCCCGTCAACGTTTCCCAGTTCGATCAAATCTTCATGCTCGACATCATCGAGCATTTGAAGCGGCCGGAGGATTTCATGGACGAATTGCGTTTCGCGACCGGTTGCAAGCGCCCCGAAGTGATTATCACCACCGCCAACATCGGATTTTTCGCGACCCGCCTGATGCTACTCCTGGGCCAGTTCAATTACGGGAAGAAAGGTATCTTGGATGCCACCCATACCCGCCTCTTTACTTTTCGTTCGCTGCGCGAATTGCTCCGGCAATCCGGTTACAAGATTCTCGAAGTGCGCGGCATTCCCGCGCCCTATCCCAAGGCGCTCGGAAGTAATTTCATCAGCCGGCTCCTGGTCCGGGCTAACGAGAAGTTGATTTCACTTAGTCGGTCTTTCTTCTCCTATCAAATTTTTGTGCGCGCCCAGGCCCTGCCGACGGTAAACAATCTGTTGTGCGAGACTATCAACACCAGCCAGGAATTGCGGCAGAAACGCGCTGCCCAATTTACTTCAAGATCTGGAGCGCCCGCAGCAAACCTTCGGGCACAAGCTCGTATAATCCGAATTTGACGAATAGGATCTGGTACTGCCGCAGATCGAACGCGCACAGCGCCATGATGGAAAGAGCGAGCCAAAGATCGGCTCGGCGGAAGCGGGCAAACAGAGCCACCAAATAGCTCGCGGCCAGGAAGCACAACGGCAGATCCCACATGTTGGCATAGCGCAGGTTCATTCCATAGCGGACATTGCACATCACGAGAAAGCTCGCGGCCAGGAAGGCCGTCAGAAAGATCACGGCGGAGTTGCTTCGTTTGAGCGTGAAAATGGCGCCGAATGCGAGCAAGAGGACAATCGGACTAACTAACGATAAATCGACAAGATAGCGATACCAGGGTCCGTCCCCGGTTTTGAGGGCGTAGGGCAGAACGGCGGCCTTGCTTACGAGCAATTGATAGATGTGGATCGCGGTGCCTAGCGACCCGCAGAGATTCACCAGGATGGCAACTCCGAGGAGTGGGCCGACAAGGGTGGTCGCCAGGAGAAAACGCGTGAGTGTGCCGATTCGAAACCAATAGCTCGCGGCCAAAACTGCGAGCAGGCCGAAATAGGCGAAGAGTGCATTTTCCTTGGTCAGGACGAGAAGGGCGAGCGCGATCCCATAGCCGGCGAGCCAGCGCCAGTCGTTCGGCCGTTGTAAATTCTCCCAGAGCAACCAGAGACAGGCCAGGGCAACGCAGGCAAAGACACCATCAATCAGGGCGTGCTGCGACATGTGGATTTGAGTTGGCGCGAAAGCCATCAGCGCGCTGGTGGCGAGGCACAATCGGACGCCGCCCAGGTGGATGGAAAAAATCGCGGTCAGCACCAGAGTAAGAATGCTGAACAGGCTGGAGATATTTTTCAGGGCGGCGAGGGCGTCGGCCCCGGTGGTTTGGTGCCAAAGATAAGCGCAAAAAATGTAGAGAAAGCGGGTCGGTGGCAGAATTGCGCTTGGAAGTCGGGTTTGCAGACTAACGTATCCTTCCGCCAGGTCCGGATACGAGGAGAGTCCCGCCTGGGAAAGGGTTTTGACGTATTCGCGATAGAGATTTTCGTCGAAACCGACGCCGGTAAAGCCAGGTTGGGGATGCAGGATTTCCAGGAAATGTAAGGGAGCGCGCTCAACGAAAAGAGCCGGTGGCAAACGCAAGAAGATCCCTACTGCGATGACGGCGCATATTCCAATCAGGGGAAGGGCGCGGGAACGAGGTCGGGCCGGGTCGGTCACGAATCAGGTTCCGGCCACTGGCGCCGGAGAGAGAAGTTTAAGGGCTGAGCTTTGTTGAGGCACGTTGTTTCGCCAGATGAGGACGGAACCGATGATCAGTGTCAACCAGGGAAGAAGGTTCCAGGGAGCCCAGACCGCGCTGAGGGCATTAGTCGAAACACCAAAATACCAGACCCAGGAATGCGAGATGGTGCTGTAAAAAACAAAGAGGAAAATGGAGGCCGCGGCGGTGAAACAGACAAAGAAAGTGGGCGAAAGGAACAATAGGAATGGCGTTAACCAGACAAAGTATTGCGGGGCGATACCTGGGGCGAAGATGAAGAAGCTCAGCCAGCTCATGGCCAGCGTAACGACGAGGCCGTGAGCATCGCTGCCACGTCTGCGCCACGCCAGGAAGAGAACAAGGGAAACGACTACGACCTTAAGTAGGTTGCTGATAACGGTGGCGGCCGGCGCCAGCCCGAAAAAGCTGATCCGGCTTAGATGCTGAAAATCACTGATGCGAATGAGATACGTGATTCCCCAAAGACCCCAATAGCTTCCGTAGCTTAAAACATTCTTGGCGTAAGCGATGGGGGAGGAAATAAGCGGTTCCAAGGCGAGGAGCACAGTAGTGACGAGAAAGGCCGCGATAAAAGGGCGAAGCTGACGACGATTATGCCAGAACAGAGCGAACACTGGAATGAACAGGAGCGGCACAATTTTCACCTGCCAGCTCAAGCCCAGGAATAGACCGCAAAGAATCGGTTGCTGCCGCGCCGTCATCAGGCAGGCGATAACAAGGAACATCACCATGACCGAATCGGTGTTGCCATGAAATCCGCTGATCATGAGCGAAATTGGATTAAGCGCAAAAAGAAGGAGGGCCCAGAACGGAGGGCGACGATCGCCCATTGCGTCGGCCAATTTCCAAACGACCAGGCTCGAGACGAGGTCAGCGATAACTCCCGGCAATCGGAGAAGAAACGCAAAAGTAATGTTGTTATGGGTGAAGAAATAGAGATTTGAGAGGTCGTAGATCGCACGCAGATAATAGGCAACCAGCGGCGGATGATTGAAGAGAATGACCCGGCGATACGTTTCGGCGAGACCGTGGATGCTCAGTTCCCGGCCGAACAGGAAAAAAACGACGGTGTCATTGGTGCCGATGGTGTTCCAAGCAATGAGAAGCTTGGCCCCGGTCGCGGCCAGGGCAGCAAGCAAGAACCAAAAGCCCGGCGATAAATGCGTGGTTTGGTCGCTGTTCGCACGCCGATCGACATCGGTTATCTCCCCGAGTTTCATTGGCGGTGGATTTCTTCGCACAACTGACGGAACTCAGGTTGCTGTGGACTTAGGGCAACAGCGGACTCGATTTCGGCGCAGGCATCGGCGCGGTCGCCCCTGGCGGCATAGGTCTTGGCCAAAAGAAAATGAGTCTTGGCGCTGCGAGTGTTGAGATCGAGCGCGCGCCGGAACCAATGTTCGGCCAGTTCGAATTGCTTGTGGTCCAGGGCGATTACGCCAAGATTATTGAGCGCGCCGCGGTGACGATCATCGAGCTGTAGAGTGGTAAGATAAAAGGTGGAAGCGGCCGCAGAATTTCCCTCCGCCAGCCGCAGGTTTCCGAGAGCGAAATTGGTTTCCGGATTCGTTGGGACATAAGCGCGGGCGAGCTGCAATTTTCTTTCCGCCAGGGGAAGATTGCCGGATTCGAGCGCCTGCCAACCGCTGTTGTACGCATCCAACGCCCAAAGTGATGGATCGCGTTGCGGCCAGGAAATGAAATAGGAAGAGACAATTAGAAACGCGGCGTAGGCAATGGCCCAGCGAAATTTACCCGCCACGACATGATTAAAAAACGCAACCAGGCCGAAGGCGGCGAAAATAAGAAGGCCCGGAACAATTGGCAGACGATAGCGTTCGGTGGTGAATACCGGCAACAAGGCGAGGACATGCAGGGCGATGGCGACGGCGATCCAACGTGAGAGCGGCGCTGTTTTCCAAACCAGAAAGATCGCTGGCATCGCCAGCGCCGCGACCAGCCCGAAATAAATTCCGGGCAAGGTGACGTTTTGCTCACGCAAGATCGTGATGATGCTGAGATCGTCGTATTGAAATGCGCTCCAAAGATTGCGGAGTTTGAGCGCAAGCAGACGAAGCCATGCTACCGGATGACTCGTTATGTAATTGCGCGCCTTCGCAGCCCAATACTGTGAGACCTGACCGCGTGAAAGAGCGTGTCCAGCGGCGGACTCAGCCGCGTCTATAGAATCCTGTAACATCGCGGCCTGCCCAGCGTGGAGACCGGGCGGAAAACGCGGATAACCAATCGCGCCCGGGTTATTTCCAATCCAGAAATTAATACCACTGTGAGCGGACAGAAATACGCGGTCGTGGGCAATGAAACAATTGTGCACCCAACAGGGCGAAGTACCGGCAGCAGCGCCAAGGAGAAGCAGAACAAGGGCGTTGATGCGCGTGCGGAATTGGGAATGAGTGGAAATCGCCGGTTTGAGAAGGATTGCGCCGACTACCAATGGGATGAGGAAGAGAATCGTCGCGATTGTCGTCGCGGCGAGGCCAACCAGCAGACCGAGAATTAATGCCCCCCATTTTGTCGGCGCGTTCTTCCGGCTGACAATGCGCCAGAGGATGAGCCAAAAGATAAAGACAAACCAAGCGGTAGGCATGAGAACGACGGCGTAGGTTTGCGCCGGGACAAAAAAGGCCCAGCCCACCGCCGCGAGCACGCCAGCGATTTGGGCACGGCGCAGGCCGGTTTCCGAAAAAATGCCGACAGAAACCTTATAGATTAGCACCGCCGTCCCGGCATCGAGTAATGCCTGCAGAAGGGCAGGAATAAATGGACCGTAGCCGACAATCTTATAGAGAGCCGCGAGCAAGTAAGCATACCCCGGCAGGCCGTAAAAGGCTAGGTGATCAGTAAGCTGGCCGTTAAGAATCCGCTGTGCCCAATCATCGTAAAAATGCATGTCTCCGCGCGCCGGCAAGAGATATGGCGAAGCGGTTAGTCTAGCGAGGACAACAACACGGATAAGCAGAACACCGCCGAAAACGTAGTGTGCCGGACGCAAGTGAAATAGGCTGAGGAATTTACGCGAAGTCACGATGTCGGATCAATCGGCAAGTGTCGGCTGCCGTAGTGTTTGCACAGCGAGAATCACGCCGGAGCCGGGGCATCTAAGCCCAAAATGACGGCCCATTTTCTAGAAATTCTAAAACGGCGCCCGGCTTGGCATCGCGAGTGCTCATTAGGACGGGTATTCCGAGGCGGGTGCTTCGGAGCGCAATCAAACAAACAATAGAGAAACAGAAAGCAGTTAGCAATGTTGAACAAACTTAACAAACGCCGCGGGGGCTTCACCCTCGTGGAAATCATGATCGTAGTTGCGATCATCGCGCTTTTGGCGGCGATCGCAGTGCCCGGATTCCTCCGTGCTCGTAAACGTTCCCAAGCCAGCCGAATCCTTAATGACCTGCGTATGATCGACGCTGCCGTTGACCAATACGCTATCGAAACCAACCGCAGCACCAATTGCACGGTCGGGGTCACGGATTGGACGAACTACTTGAAAAAGGGTTCGATGCTATACAACACAGGCAAGAGTCTCCTGGGGAGTACCTACGGTCAGCAGACGGTCGATACCATTCCTCAGGTCCCGTCGGCTGACTACGCCGTGTTGTCAGACGTCGCCAGCACCGGTTTCTGGTCACCGTACGGGCCGTAATCGAATCTGACGATTCATTCGCCTGCCATTCCCCCAGAACAGGAGTGGCAGGGAATGAGTTGTGAGATCGCAGCTGAAAGAAGCCGCGCTATCGCAACCCAAACACAAACAAACAGTAAACCAACGCAATAAGAAGAATAATAATGTTAACCAAATTGAATCGAAAACATGCCGGCTTCACGCTGGTGGAAATCATGATCGTGGTCGCAATCATCGCATTGCTGGCCGCGATAGCCGTTCCTGGATTCCTGCGCGCGCGCAAACGTTCTCAGGCTTCCAAGATCCTTAACGATCTACGTATGATCGACGCTGCTGTTGATCAGTACGCAATTGAAACCAATCGCACTACCGGTTGCACGGTTGCGGTCACGGATTGGACCAATTACGTCAAGAAGAACAGCATCCTGTATAATACAGGTGCGAACCTCTTCGGCACCAATTACGGTCAGCAGACGGTCGATACCATTCCTCAGGTCCAGTCGGCTGACTACGCCATATTGTCGGACGTTGCCGGCACGGGCTTCTGGTCGCCTTATGGCCCCTAACAGGGTATAGGAGTTCTAAACTTCGGGCGTCCTCTCGTGCAAACCGGGAGGACGCTCGTTTGTTTAAGGATGCAGCTTCTCTCTCGCAACCCTGCTCATGAGTCGAATTCCGACTAAGGCGCCGCCGGGGCCCGGTTTTCGGGCGCGCCTTATCGCTTTTTGCGGCAAGCAATGGCCGCGGTATTTGTTTCTCGGAGCAATCGGCTTCATCATCCGATTGCCCGCGATCCAGGGGGACTCATCTGGGACGACGTTTTCCTCACCCGAGATAATCCATTCATAAAAAGCCCGCTCCTCGCTCTCGAAGCGTTCCGGCACTATCTCTTTCTCGATTCATTCTCGGGTCACTACCGGCCGGTTCAGAATCTTTCCTACATGTTCGATTACTTTTTTTGGAACACGGACCCAGCCGGTTTCCATCTCAGCAATATTCTCCTGCACGTAGCAGCCGGCCTGCTGCTTTATCGTTTACTTAGTCACCTGTTTGGCAACGGGGCCGGCCTTTGGGAGAGTGATGACCCGGGGTCAGCGCGCGCGGGAGCCCTTGCCGCTTTCGTTATTTCCGGCATCTGGATGGTGCATCCGGTTCATTCCGCTGCGATCGATTACATTTCCGGACGGGCCGACAGCCTGGCCTTTGTTTTTTCAGCGGGCGCATGGTTGCTGGTATTGCGCGCTCGAATAGCTAAAGCGCGCTGGCTAAAAGGCATCACTTATCTTCTGGCGGCACTGGGCGGCGTCCTGGCGCTCTGCTCCCGCGAGATCGCTTGTATATGGATACTCATTTTTCTGGTCCACACCCTTGCCTTTGCCAGGGACATTGGCAAAAAAGCGAAGATCACGACGATCTTGTGCTGTGCGCTGGTGCTTGGCACATATGCCGAATTACGCCGGCTTCCAGTTGCGCGAGCGGAACCGGGATTTACCGAGAACTGGTCGGCCCCGGTTCGAGGCACCCTTATGCTCCGTGCGCTGGGTGACTATGGGCGGCTGATGGTTTTTCCGGGGAACCTGCACATGGAGCGCAGCATTTTTGATCCGGGCAATTATCTAAATCGCGAAAGCTGGCGCAAAACAGTTGCATCTGAATATCTCTCGATTCTCGGTCTGGCTGTCTTGACGGCATTTATCTATGGCTGCGCGAGACGCGGCATAGGTCAGCGAATGCGCATCATGGGCACGGTCTGGTTTCTTGCCGCCTATCTGCCGATCTCGAATATTGTGCAGCTTAACGCGACCGTGGCGGAGCATTGGCTTTACCTGCCAAGCGTCGGCTTCCTGCTTTTCCTCAGCGGCTGCGCATTGGACTTGCCGCGGAGGTTCGGAACCGGTGTAACTGCTGTTGCCGCGATCACAATCCTCGCCTTAAGCGTTCGCAGCGCGATTCGCAGCAGCGACTGGGGTAACGAAGAGAATTTTTACAAGCGCACAATCGCGACGGGCGGTCTAAGTCCGCGAGTCGGCGTAAACCTGGCACAGATTTACTCGAACCGCGGCGAGTATGCCGTGGCAGAGAAAATGTTCCGCCACATTCTCGAAACCAACCCAGACTACCCGATCGCGCGCAACAATCTCGCCAGTGTTCTGGTGCACGAGGGAAAAACTGCCGAGGCAGAAAGCCTGCTTGCACGGGATGCCCAACACGCCAAGGAAGCGAGAGTTCAGTATCCTCGCACCTGGATCGCCGCCTTAAATCTGGCGCACATGCGTTCGCGAGCGAACGACGATGCCGGAGCCATTGCGATCCTCGAGCGGGCACGCGCGGACTATCCCGAGATATGGGAGCTGATCAGTCTTGAATCAGAACTGCTGCGCCGAACACAAGGCCCGCTTCCGGCGCTTCGTCTAATCGAAAATTACACCCGTCAAAACTGGTGGCACCACGCTGCCTGGCTGGCACAAGGCCGGCTATATGCGGAGAACAATGACGTTGGTCAATCGACCCGTGCTCTCCGCTACGCTGCTTTACTCGACGTGCACGACGTCCAGGCGTTGAACTTGCTCGCCGCAATTTCGGTTGGCCAAAACCAGCTCGAACAAGCATGCGCTACCCAACGCCGCGCCATCGCACGCGACCCAAATCAGCCCCGGCAATATCTCATGCTCGCCGAGATCCTGGACAAAATGGGACGCACGTCGGAGGCACAGACCGCGCGCGATGATGCCACACGACTGAAGTCGATTGTGACTTCGCCCGGATAGCGGCCAATTAAATTGAATTTGGCGTCGGGGGCCGCTTCGGCCACTCTTCTCCGGCAATGCCGGTGCGAATTTATCGCGACAAGCAGATCAGACTCGAGCCACTGCGCGGCAAAATTTGCGGCGTGATCGGGTTTGGCTCGCAGGGCCATGCCCACGCCCTAAATCTTCGGGACAGCGGGTTCGAAGTCGTCGTTGGATTGCACCGCGGCAGTAAGTCGCGCCCGGCGGCGCGAGCGCACAGACTTGCGGTTCTGGAAACATCGGAGGCGGTTCGGCAAAGCGACATTGTTTTTCTCGCGCTGCCGGACACAAAGATGCCGAAGATTTTCGTCAAACAAATCGCGCCGTATTTACGGCGTGAACAAACGCTTCTCTTCGCTCACGGGTTCACCGTGGTTTACCGGACTGTCATCCCTCCGCGCAATGTGGATGTGGTAATGGTGGCACCGAAAGGACTAGGGCAAATGGTGCGGCGCGAGTTTAAAGCTGGCCGCGGCGTGCCGGCCTTGCTTGCTGTGGAAAATGACGTTAGCGGGCAGGCGCGGGCGCTGGCATTTGCCTGGGCCAAAGCAATCGGATGCGCCCGGGCTGGTGTCATCGAAACAACTTTTCGGGAAGAAACGGAGACCGATCTTTTCGGAGAGCAGGCGGTGCTGTGCGGCGGAACAACCGCGCTAATTCGAGCCGCGTTCGAAATCTTGGTCCGTGCTGGTTACGCGCCGGAGCTGGCCTACTTCGAATGCCTGCACGAACTAAAATTCATTGTCGATATGATCCACGAAGCTGGAATCGCAGGGATGCGCGACCTGATTTCCGACACCGCAAAGTGGGGCGATCTCACCGTTGGACCAAAAATTGTGGATAAACACGTCCACAAAAAGATGGCGATGGCACTGGGACAAATCCGCACCGGAAAATTTGCGCGCGAATTTATTCGGGAGATGAAAACCGGCGGGAAACGCTATCGTGCACTGTTGCAAGAGGGACGGCGTCATCCGCTGGAAAAAACCGGACGTCGATTGCGTGCCTTGATGGATTGGCGAAAAAAATAAACTTTCCCTACGCGCTTTTTCAAGCGCGCTGCTCGCGGCGAAAAATTCTACTGCCGCTTACTCGTCACTGACCCCGAACAAATACACTATCATCGGGGATGCAGTGGTTGGAATTGGCCCGCTTATGCGGTCGATTGGCTGGGGAATTGCCGATCCGCCGGTAAATACGAAGTATAGCTTTTTGGCGACAACACTGCTAGGTACTGCTTGGATTTTGCTTACCTGTGCCTTGGGCTCTACTACTACATTCTTGCTCGGATCAGCAAGTGCTGATGCGCAAAACGCCAGCGCGATAAGCGCGACGCCGCATCGTCCCATCCAACCAACCAGGCGTGACAGCCTGAATGGTGTTTTCATATCTGGAGTATGCAGCATTTCCGGGCATAACACAATGACAATCGCATTTGATTTTCCTCCCGTTATTGCCAGAGGAAATGCTCCAGACGCAATTGGCCAAGTCGCGCATTGGCCTCCTCACTGCGCGGTCCATTGGCCGCCACCAATTTTTCGTAAATCGCCGCCGCTGCTTCCCATTTTTGTTGCTCCTCCAGTAATCGCGCCGCGTTAAATCCGGCTTTGTAAAACCAAAAAAATTCCGGCGGCCGATCGGGGGAAGGATTAAATTCAAGAATGCGATAGAATGTCGCCAGCGCGCCGTCGCGATCCGATTCCTTCTCCAGGCAAACACCTTTCTTGAACAGGGCCTGATTGCGCCAATGCGGCTGATTCGCCGCTTCATTGGCAAGCTGATCATAGATCCCGACTGCGCGATCGAGGTTGGCGGCGTTGGCATTGGCTTGCTCAAAAAAAATGTCGGCTTTCCCGCACAAAGCCTCGCGCTTTTCCGCCGCACGGGCGTCTCCTTTGAGCACTTCATCATACAGAGCTTGAGCGTCCTGTGATTTTCCCAACCGGCGTTCGATTGCCGCCTGTTCATTGCGCGCAGCCCATCGAAATTCGCCGTTCATTGCCACGACTTGCGTCAGCAATTCCAAGGCGTGGTCCAGCGATTGGCTGGCCATGCTTGCCATCGCCGATTGCGCGGCCAGAAAGAGCGCTTGCTCGGTCAGCGCCGATTTCGGGTTCTCCTGTGCCAGGGTTTCGAATTCTGTTTGCGCGCTGGCGAAATCCTGCCGGCGAAAATGCGATTCCGCCAGTTTCAAACGTACTTCCGCCACCAGCGGCGAGTTGGGATGTGCACGAAGAAAATCGCGGGCCGCTGCGATGACCCGATCGCTGTCCGCGCCGCGAGCATCCGCCAGCCAGATCGCGAGATAATCGGCATGCTCGACCGCAAGCTCTGTTGGATGAGTCGCGCGTGCCGCCGCCAGATTTTTTTCTGCCTCATCGAGCTTGGGCGGGATGGAATGATACGCCATCTCAGCCAATGCTATCTCTGCTTCAGAAACGCGCGGATGATCCGGAAAACGGCGAACAAAATCCTGCAGCAGCGCGCCGGCATTCTTTTCACCTCGCTCAGCTGCGATGACCGCCTGCTCCAGCGCCACTTCTGCTGCTTCATCGACCTGACCGCGCCGGACCAGCTCTGCTTTATCGCGTTCGGTTTTTGTCTTATCGTCCGCTCGAAGCGACGCGAGCGAAGCATTAACAAGCGCTGCCGGCGCGAGAGCGGAGCGATCGTTTCCCAGAGTCTCGAAACGATCGGCTGCGTCCTGAAATTTCAGCGCCGCGTACATTGCGCGTCCCGATTCGAAATCGATTTGCTCGCGCACTTGCGGCGTCGGGTTCGTTTTTCCCGCTTCGCTGAGGATAGCGAGCGCTTCATTGACTCTCCCCGCCTCGATTTGCAGCCGCGCATATTGTAAGAGCGCAGGTGCAAGCACCGGCGGCAGCGGCGTTGTCCTTCGAATTTGTTCGAACTGCCGGATTGCTTCTTCGCGGCGGCCGGCGCGCAGTTCGCTTTGCGCGAGATACCACCGCGCAAATCCCCGTCTCGGCTGTGCTGCATCGCGCGCCCACTTTTCCAGTTCGTTACGTGGTGGCTTGCGCTCGGCGCGATAAACCTGATCCAGCTTGGCGAAAACCTGCGGCAGTGCCGGATCAACTGGATGCCGATCGATAAAATCCTCCAGATAATCATCGCCCACTTCCGGCGTATTCATCTGCAAATGCGCGTCAGCCATGGCAAAAAGCGCGGCGATCGCCGTCTCCCGCGATTCGTTTTCCGGTTTCTTCACCAGCGAATCAAGCAATCCGACTGCTTTCTCTGGCCTTTGATTGAGCAGCTCAATCCGCGCATGCAGCAAGCGTTTTTGCCGTTTATCGGTCGCGATTTTGGTCTGCGTGCCATCAAGAATGCGCTTCCCCATGACGCTGTCTTGTTTCGCGATAAACAATTCCGCCTCGCGCAGACGCGCCGAAATACCGAAGCGCGGATCGTTTTCGAGCGCGTGATAAGCCCGAATGGCTTCGTCAGCTCGATCGAGCGCCCGCAGCATTTCCCCAGCTCCGAACGCGGCAGCAGCCTGTTGCGGCACGCTGTTGTTATTCGCGACCTCGCGATACAACTGGAGCGCTTCGCTGGATCGATTCAACGCTGCGAACGCCTGAGCGCGCAGAAATTTCCCGCTGGTCGAATCGCGCAGCACCGCCTCGTCCAGCAGCCGAAGTGCCTCGGTCGAGCGCCGCGCCGCAATCAGGGCCTCTGCCAGTTTCTCTTTCGCCTTGACCGCATCCGCTCCGCTGAGTCGAGTAACAAGTCTTTGTAACTGGTACACGGCGACTTCCGGCACCCCTTCGTCAATGGGCCGCGCCGCTTCCGCGATTTCCGTGCCGCCATCCGCGCCTGTCTTGATTTGCCCGATGGCCGGAGCCGCCAAGGCAATTGCGGCGATAGAAATCGCGCAGCCGAGATTCCGCGAAAGACTCATTGCAGCAACGGACGCAAAAATTGTCCGGTATAACTTCCTGCCGTTTCCGCGATCTTCTCCGGTGGACCGGCATCGACGATTTTGCCGCCCCGTTCGCCGCCCTCCGGTCCGAGATCGATCAACCAGTCGGCGCATTTAATCACTTCGAGATTGTGCTCTATCACTACCAGCGTGTTGCCGGCGTCGCGCAGCTTCATCAGCACGCGCAATAAATTTTCGATGTCGGCAAAATGCAAACCGCTGGTCGGTTCATCGAGAATATAAAAAGTGCGTCCGGTGGCCTTCTTCGCCAGTTCGGTCGCGAGTTTTACCCGTTGCGCTTCGCCGCCGGAAAGCGTGGTGGCAGCCTGGCCCAGCCGAAGATAACCGAGCCCTACATCCAGCATCGCATTTAATTTATCCGACACGCTCGGAACATTTCGGAAAAAACGCGCCGCCTCGTCCACGGACAGATCGAGCACGTCGGCAATGTTCTTTCCTTTATAAGTAATTTCGAGCGTCTCGCGATTGTAGCGCCGGCCATGACAGACTTCGCACTCGACATAAACGTCCGGCAAAAAATGCATTTCGATCTTGATCAATCCGCCGCCCTCGCAGTTTTCGCAGCGACCTCCCTTAACGTTGAAGCTGAAACGCCCCGCGTCATAGCCGCGCACGCGTGCGGCCGGAAGTTGCGCGAACAATTCGCGAATCGGGGTGAACGCACCGCTGTAAGTGATTGGATTCGATCGCGGCGTGCGCCCAATTGCACTTTGGTCAATGACGATGGCCTTGTCGATTTGATCGACCCCGCGCAGACCGCGAAATGCGCCCGGCTTTTCCTTCGCGTTATAAAAGTGCCGGAACAATGCCCGGCGCAAAATATCGTCTACCAGAGTAGATTTGCCGCTGCCGGATACGCCAGTCACACAGATGAAACATCCGAGCGGAAACGATGCATTGACATTCTTGAGATTATTTTCGCTCGCTCCAACAATCGTTAGCCAGCCTTCCGAGGCATGGTTGACGGAGCGTGGCGCAACGCGCTGGCGGGGGATGGCAATCCGAGCGCGACCGGATAGGTAGTCAGCGGTGATCGAATTCTTCGCCCGCAAGATTTCGTCCAAGTTCCCCTGCGCGACAATTTCCCCGCCGCGCGGACCCGCTCCCGGTCCGAGATCGATGATATGATCAGCCGCGCGAATCGTTTCCTCGTCGTGCTCCACCACAATAACGGAGTTCCCCAGATCGCGTAACCGGTTGAGCGTCCCGAGCAGGCGAATGTTGTCGCGTTGATGCAAACCGATGCTCGGTTCATCGAGGACATAAAGCACTCCAGCCAGGCCGGACCCGATTTGAGTGGCGAGCCGGATCCGCTGCGCTTCGCCGCCACTGAGCGTGCCGCTCTCGCGATCGAGCGTGAGATAGCCCAGCCCGACCTCGAGCAGGAATTGCAAACGCGATTCAATTTCACGCACCACTTCCGACGCGATTTGCTTTTGCTGGGTCGAAAGCGCGATCTGGGAAATAAACTCCGCCGCCGCTTCGACCGTCAGCTCGGTGAACTGATGAATATTCAGTTCGCGTCGGTCATCCCGAGCAACGTCGAGGGATCCCGTTGCGTTACCTCGAAGCTTACTTCCGCGGGATCCCTCGGTCCGAGCCGGACTGGCGTTTTCGCTCGGGATGACGGAGCTCTTCACCGTCACCGCCAAAATCTCAGGTCGCAATCGCGCGCCGCGGCAAACCTTGCACGGCTCGCGGGTCATGAAGGAACGAATCCGATTACGGGTGAATTCGCTTTCGGTTTCCTCGTAGAGCCGCTGCATTTGTGGCACCAAACCCTCAAACGGCTTGGCGATCTTCTCACCGTTACTGCCGAACTTAATTTCAATCGGCGTCTCGCCCGTTCCAAAATAAAGCGCGCTCTTAAAATTCTCCGGCAGCTCGGCAAACGGCGCTTCTTCGTCCACGCGAAAATGCTTTACCAGCGCGCCTTGCAATTTTTTGTAATAGGCTTGCATCCGCTTCGGTCCACGACGCCATGGCGTAATCACTCCCTCGGCGATCGATTTTTCCGGCTCGGAAATCATCAACTCCGGATCAACCACCAGTTGCGTCCCTAGTCCGTGACACGCCGGACACGCACCAAAATGACTGTTAAAGGAAAAATGTTTCGGTGTTAGCTCGCCGAGAGTGAAGTCGCTGTCGGCATTGCCATAGTCGGTGGAATAACGCCCAACTTTCCAGCCAGATTGTGGGGCAAGCGCATCGCTTGCCGACTCCGTCGCAGGCAGGCGACGCCCCTGCCCTACAATGATTGGTTGTTGGCGGAGTACAACAACGCGATTCCCGCCCCATTTCAGGGCGGTATCGATCGAATCGGCGAGCCGCACCCGAACTCCGTCGCGAACGATGAGGCGATCAACCACCGCTTCGATAGTGTGCGATTCGGTTTTCTTTAATCGGATCGGTTCCGGCCGGCCGAGCTCGAGGATCTCGCCATCGATTCGGGCGCGGACAAAACCTTCGCGCCGCAGTTTCTCGATCACATCGCGGAACTCACCGCGCTCGTTTTCAACGATGGGCGCCAGCACCACGATCTTCGTTTCCGGCGAATAAGCCAAAATCTGATCGACGATTTGCTGCGGCGTTTGGCGGACCAGCGCTTTTCCGGTCACGGGATCATGCGGTTGGCCCACGGCGGAAAAAAGAACCCGCAGGTAATCGTAAATTTCAGTGGTCGTGGCGATGGTCGAGCGGGGGTTCGCCCCGGCGCTGCGCTGTTCGATGGCAATGGCCGGCGACAAACCCTCGATGAAATCGACGTCGGGTTTTTCCATCTTATCAAGAAATTGACGGGCATAGGCAGAGAGGCTCTCAACGTAGCGGCGTTGGCCTTCAGCATAGAGAGTATCGAAGGCGAGAGAGGACTTTCCCGATCCGCTCAGGCCGGTAATGACCACCAGTTTCTCTCGCGGAATCTCGACACTGAGATTCTTGAGATTATGCTGGCGTGCTCCAATGATCTTGATAACTTGCGCAGGCATTCGGACGACGGATGTCGAACCTTTAAGTCAAGCACAAGGATTGACTTTCTCTACCGAAATCGATGCGCAATGAGTGAAAAATCTGGCAGCATTTCCCACGAAGAGCTGAAACAGCTCCAGGCCAAGTACAGCGAGATCAAGCATTCCGTGAATAACGCCCTCGCCGTGATGATGGCGCTTTCGGAAATGTCGCAGCGCCGGCCGGATTATGCCGAAAAACTGGCCTCGACGGTCCTGACCAAGGCGCCGCAGATCGTTTCCAGCCTGCAGGAATTTACCGAAGCCTTGAACGAAAAAGCTGGCCCCAAAGCGGAAGGCTTGCCAAAGCCTGTTGCTTAAGGGCTAGAATTGGTGGTCGTGAGCACGGCCCCGGAAAAGAAAGTTCTCGTCGTCGAAGACGAAGCCGACGTTGTCGAAATACTGGTTCGCGCTTTCAAACGCGCCGCCGGATTCAATGTCATTACCGCCTCGGACGGCGCGGCCGGTCTGCGTCGGGCGCGCGAAGAATCGCCCGTCCTGGTCATTCTCGATTTGATGCTGCCGAAAATGCCGGGCCTGGAGGTCTGCAAAATTCTTAAGGGTGACTCCCTCACCCGGCACATTCCCATTCTCATGCTTACGGCCAAGGCGGAGGAAATTGATCGCATTGTCGGTCTCGAGTTGGGAGCGGACGACTATGTTTCAAAACCGTTCTCGCCCCGCGAAGTCGTGCTGCGCGCCCAGGCCATTCTGCGCCGCGGCGAGACCCCGAGCGAAACGGAATCGTTTGTCGCCGGCCCGATCCGCATCGATGGCTTGCGCCATCATGTTTCCGTCAACGGTAAAGTCGTTCATCTCACCAGTCTCGAATACAAATTGCTGCGCACTCTTGTTCAACGGCGCGGCCGGGTGCAGGAGCGGGATCGCCTGCTGAGCGACGTTTGGGGTTATGAAAGCGTGATTGATACCCGCACCGTCGATACTCACGTTCGCCGGTTGCGCGAGAAACTGGGCAAGGCCGGCGACGCTATCGAAACCATCCGCGGTTTCGGCTATCGTCTGCGCGAAAGTTAATCGCGCATGCTTTGGTGGACTCTGGGAATTGCCCTTCTTCTTGTCGTCGCCGCTGCTTATGTTTTGCAGCGCCTTTACCTTCGGCCCTGGCGGGAGCTTGAGCATCTCCTAACGAGAATTGGGCGAGGCGAACAGCCGCCTACCTTTCTCCTCGGCGGCATCACCCGGGCCCGCCGGGTCGGGCTTGCCTTGGAACGATTGCTGGCCCGCCAGCGCGAGCTCGACCGCCAGGTTTCGAAGGACGCAGCGGAAGTCCGTGCTGTCTTGGCCGCGCTCACCGACGGTTTGTTGGTGGTCGACTCCAGCCAGCACATTCTAATTTGCAATCCTGCTTTCGAGCAATTGTACGGCCAATCTCGCATCGCGACCGGAACAGCGCTGCTCGATATCATTCGCGACAGCGACGTGATCGAGCCAATTCGAGCCGCCTTGGATCAGGCCAGAGCGCGGGTCGCGGAGGTAACGGCGCCCGACCGCAAGGGGCAACTCCACCTCACCGCTGTTCCGATCATGCACCAAAACGGCGAAGCCAGCGGCGTTGTCGCCGTGTTTCACGACATTTCGCGACTAAAACAGGCCGACGAGATCCGGCGGGATTTCGTTGCCAACGTTTCCCACGAACTGCGGACGCCACTTTCGATTTTTCATGGCAACCTCGAAACTCTGCTCGAGCCCGGCGAGCTCGATGAAGACGAGACGCGCCACATTTACGAGGTAATGAAGCGTCATTCCGACCGACTAAACCTGCTAGTTAATGATTTGCTAAGCCTTGCCCGGCTCGAATCGAAGGAAGCGAATTTGCAGCTGGCCGAAATCAAACTGCGCGATTTTCTGGAAAGTGTCACGCGTGATTGGGCGAAACGTTTGGCTGGAAAAAATCTGCGGCTTGAATTGGAAGTTCCCGACAACTTTCCCACCCTGCGCGTGGATGAACGGCGCCTCGAGGAAGTCGTGCACAATTTGCTCGATAACGCGGTGAAATATTCCCATCAGAATGGCCATATCCTGATCCAGGCTGGGGCACCTGATCAAGAGGTCGTGCTCTCTGTCCGCGACGAAGGGGTCGGCATCGCGGCCAATGATTTGCCGCGTATTTTCGAGCGCTTTTATCGCGCCGATCGCGCCCGCAGCCGAGAACTCGGCGGTACCGGCCTTGGTTTGTCGATCGTAAAACACATCGCGCAGCTCCACGGCGGCCGGGTGGAAGCGGAAAGCGTGGTCGGACAGGGAACAACGATTCGCGTCATTCTGCCAAATCCCCTTCCGGAATTGTAACGCAAACGTAACACTTCGGCATTTGCCGCCACCGTGGCCAAGGCGCCATGATTGAAGGATGGCTGAAGTCGTCGCCGCGCCTCCGATAGTCGCCCCGATAGCGGTTCGGCGCTGGCGCGCCGACGATTTCATCAAGGCCTTTTTCGGGAGCAACGCACTCATCGCCATTGTCGTTTTGGCGCTCATTACCATTTTCCTTTTCCGGGAGGGTTTCGGGTTTTTCGGGCAGAACTTGCGCAACATCCGGTTGTATCGCCGCGCCGGCCTCGAATACGTCGACATCATGCGCGACGCGGCTAACGCTCACGCTGCCCTTTCCCGCGGACTAAACCTCACCCGGAAAAGCGCGCAGGCCACCGAATCAGCCGAGACCCTGGCCCGATTTGATCAATTTTCCGCCGCCTTCAGCGATTCGGCCGAGGATTTGAACGGCCTTGTTTCCGATGCCGGGGAAAAAGCGGTAGCCTTACGCGACGCGCTCGCGTTGCAGGCGGGCGATGCTGATCGCGGTGGTGAAAAGGAGGGGCACGCCAGCGCTGCCCCTGTCGATGAAGCAGCAACCATCTCGGCCTTACGCGCGAACACCGCAACTTTCGCCACGATCTCCTCGACGATGACCGAGAAAATCCGCGGACTGCTCAAGACGCCACCGACATTCCAAAACGCGAAAACGAAGCGGGTATTCGATAGCTGGTCGAAAAGAGTCGAGAACTATCTCGCAATTTTGCCCGGCACGACGAAAAAGCTGCAGTCTTGGGATCCGGCTGCTCCGGTGCCGGCCTACCGTGCCGTTACCACCTTTCTCTTTGGACGGGATTGGATCACAGCCAGTTTTTGGCAGGATTGGTACGGGATTATTCCGTTGCTGGTTGGCTCGATCATGGTTTCGATCGTCGCGCTTGCCATCGCAGTGCCCTTCGGCGTCGCCTCGGCTATTTACGTAAGCGAAATCGCGTTTCCGGCTGAGAAACAGTTAATCAAACCGTATGTGGAATTCATTGCTGCAATTCCATCGGTCGTGCTCGGGTTTTTCGGCATCGCCGTCGTCGGCGAAACCATTCGGCAACTTTCGCAATCGCGCTTTTTCCACTGGGTCGGCTTCTTTCCGATTTCAGAACGCTTGAATGTTTTCACAGCTGGCTCGCTCCTCGCACTTATGGCGGTGCCGACTATTTTCACCCTGGCTGAGGACGCCCTGCGCAATGTGCCGCGCGGATTCAAGGAGGCCTCCTACGCGCTCGGCGCCAATCGCCTCCAGACAATCGGGCGCGTGCTGGTGCCAGCCTCCCTTTCCGGGATCGTGTCGGCTATTTTGCTCGGACTCGGCCGTGTCATCGGCGAGACCATGGTGGTGCTGCTTTGTGCGGGAAACCGGATTGCCATTCCCGATTTCACGCAAGGCTTGGGCGCGTTTTTCCAACCGGTCCACACCATGACCGGCATCATAGCCCAGGAGATGGGGGAAGTGGTGCGGGGCAGCATTCATTACCGCGCCCTTTTCATGGTCGGCCTTGTTTTGTTCGCCATCACCCTGGCAATAAATTACGGCGCGCAAAAACTGGTGCAGCGCTATCGCATGTCGATCGGCTAGCCTATGATCACCGCACGCCGCGCCCGCAACCGCATCGCCCAGACAACTGCATTCTGGCTGTTTCGCTTCGCCACCTACGCCATTCTGGCGGCGGCGACCTACATCTTCCTCGATATCGGAATCAAGGGGAGCCGCACCCTTTTCACCACGCACGCGCCATTCATCAACGTCCCCTTCTTCACGCAAGGGCCGCAGACACTTTTCGTTTTCGATTACGAAGGAAAAAAATACACCCTGAGCGATCGAGAATTTCGCGCCTGGAAAAAGGAACACCCAGTGGAAGTGGAGGCGACCAGTGTGGCTTACTCCGCGGGCGGAGTTTGGCCCTGCATCGTCGGCACCGGCCTGCTGGTCATTGGCTCGATGGTTTTCGCGCTGGCGGTCGGAATTTGCAGCGCCATTTACCTCAACGAGTACAGCCAGAACACGCGTTCTATTCGCCTCATCCGTATCGCTATTCTTAACCTCGCCGGTGTGCCCTCAATTGTTTTTGGATTGTTCGGCTTCGGCTTGTTCGTGATTTTTTTCCATTGGAACGTGTCGCTCCTGGCCGGCTGGTTCACCCTCGGCCTCATGATTCTACCGGCCATCATTACGGCGAGTGAAGAATCGCTCCGAGCGGTGCCCAACGGTCTGCGCGAAGGTTCGCTCGCTCTCGGTGCCACCAAATGGCAAACCATTCGCAAGAACGTCTTGCCCTACGCAATCCCGGGAATTTTGACTTCATCCATTCTCGGCATCGGCCGGGTCGCCGGTGAGACCGCGCCGATTATGTTCACCGCTGCTTACGCCCTGCGCGATGAAATGCCATGGCAGGTCCAGCATTGGACCGATTTCGTTTTCCAAGGCGTGATGGCACTGCCTTATCACATTTACGTTGTCAGCTCCAAGATTCCGCAGAACGAATACACCGAACGGGTGCAATACGGCGCAGCTTGCATTCTCCTTTTGCTTGTCTTTGCTATTGCTCTCGCCTCCATCGTTCTGCGCGAAAGAACCAGGAAACGTCTGTCATGGTAGTAATGGAAAAAGAACAGATCCCACACCCGGCTCCGCCGCTGGAATTGCAAAAACCGCCGGAACCCGAGCCACGCCCGCCGGTCATGATTAACGTCGATGATGTCGATTTTTGTTATGGCGCGCATCAGGTCCTTTTCGATGTAAACCTGGAAATCCCGCCGCGAGCGGTCACTGCCTTTATCGGGCCGTCCGGTTGCGGGAAAACGACGCTACTGCGCTGTTTTAATCGCATGAATGATCTGATCGATGGTGCGCGAATCTCGTCCGGGCGCGTTCGATTAGAGGGACGCGATATTTACGCGCCGGAGGTCGACGTAGTCGATCTGCGCCGTCGGGTGGGGATGGTGTTCCAGAAATCGAATCCGTTTCCGAAATCGATTTATGAGAATGTCGCCTATGGTTTGCGCGTGCTTGGAGTAAACAAGAAAGCACGCATTAACGAAGCAGTGGAAAAGAGCCTGCGCGCCTCGGCCCTGTGGGACGAAGTGAAGGACCGGCTTGATACCAGTGCCTATGGTCTTTCGGGCGGGCAACAGCAGCGCCTTTGCATCGCCCGCGCCCTCGCAGTCGAACCGGAAGTGATCTTAATGGATGAACCGTGCAGCGCACTCGATCCGATCGCGACCGCCAAAGTGGAAGAACTCATTTATCAGTTGCGCGAGAACTTCACGATCGTAATTGTGACGCACAATATGCAGCAGGCGGGCCGCTGCTCCAATTACACGGCCTTCTTTTATCTGGGCCGTCTGATTGAGTTTGGTGCGACTTCGAAAATCTTCAGCAATCCATCAGAACGTAGGACCGAGGACTACATCACCGGACGATTTGGTTAATAAATATGCTAGGCGAGAGCAAACACACACTGGGAACCTTCGAGCACGCGCTCGAAAATCTGCGCAACAACGTCATGATGATGGCGAGTCAAACCGAGCGCAGCCTCAACCGCGCGCTCAAGGGGTTGATGGAGCGCGACGATAAACCCTGCGCGCTTGCCATTGCCGACGACGAAGAAATCGACCAGCTCGAAAAACAGATCGACAAGGATGGAATCGAACTGCTGTTACGTTTTCAACCGGTGGCGTCCGATCTTCGCCGGGTGGTTTCGGCGATGAAATTGAGCTCGAATCTCGAACGCGTCGCCGACCAGGCCACGAACATCGCCCGCAAAGCGCGCAAGCTGAATAAGCATCCGGCATTGCCGGAAATTTTGTTGCTTACTCCCATGCAGGAGCACGCCATGGCGATGTTCCGCGACAGCGTGGATGCCTACGTGCGCGAAGATGCGCAAGCCGCGCGAGCCATTATCCCTCAGGATGAAGCGCTTGATAAAATGAACGCCCAGGTCAGCCGGCAGTTGATCGATCGGATGGCGCGCGATCCCGAACAATTGCGCGGATACATCAATTTAATGTTCATCGCGCGCCACCTCGAACGGGTGGGCGATCATGCTACCAACATTGCCGAGGACGCCGTTTACGCCGTCGCGGCCGAAGACATCCGACATCAGCAGGTCGCCGCCCCAGCGTAACTCGCGCCGCTTGCGGAAATGTGCAGCGCTGATTAGGTAAATCTTGGGGAAAGCGCTGACATCAAATGCAAACTTCTGCTGCCGAAGTGACGACGGACGAATTGGCACTCCTGCCGGATGCAATCCAGCCGGAACACGATTTTTCCGATCCGGCCAATTTCATTAATCGCGAGCTGAGCTGGCTCGAATTTAACCGGCGCGTTCTGGAGGAAGCGCAGGACCCGACGCAGCCGCTGATCGAGCGGGTCAAATTCATGACCATCTTCAGCAATAATCTCGATGAGTTTTTCGAGATTCGCGTCGCCGGCATCAAACAACAGATCCAAAGCGAGACCAGCGATGTTGGCCCCGACGGCATGTCGCCGACGGAAACGTTCAATGCCATCCAGCGACTGGTGCACGAGCTGGTCGCCACTCAATACGATTTCTGGAAAAATGAACTGATGCCGGCACTGGCCAAAAACGGCATTCGCCTTCATGACGTCGCCCAGCTAACCGGAAAACGCGCTGCCTGGGCGAAGCGCTATTTCCAGGAAGAAGTTTTTCCGATGCTGACGCCGCTGGCGGTGGATGCCAGCCATCCTTTTCCGCAACTATTGAACAAGAGCCATAATCTACTGGTGCGCGCACGGGCCCATCAGGGCGGCGAACCGCTCCTCGCTATCGTGCAGGTACCGCGCGTGGTCCCGCGGTTAATTTTAATGCCGCGCGGAAAAGGCGACGACGAGCCGTGGGATTACATTTACCTCGCCTCGCTCATCAAACATTACATCGCCGAGCTTTTCCCCGGGCTCATCCTCGACGGCGTGCACGCCTTTCGCGTCACCCGTAATAGTGATCTCTACATCGACGAAGAAGAGGCGGAAAACTTGCTGCGGACAATTGAGCAGGAACTGCGGCGTTCCAGTCGCGGCAATGCTGTTCGGCTGGAAGTGGAAGCGGATTGTCCACCAGATTTCCGCGACTTGCTCCTCGCTTTCTTCGATTTGCAGGAGGCCGACCTCTACAAGCTCGATGGCCCGCTTTCGATGACGCATCTCATGCCACTGGTGACGAACGACGCTTTCGCCAAGCTGAAAGATCGGCCTTTCCAGCCCGCAACCGATCCGGCCCTGCCGCCGCAGGCCGACATTTTCGAGGTCATGCGCAAACAGGATATTTTGTTGCATCATCCTTACGAAAGTTTCGATCCCGTTGTCCGCTTTATCGAGAGTGCCGCCACCGATCCGCAGGTTCTGGCGATCAAGATTACGCTCTATCGCACCAGCGGTGGTTCGCCCATCGTTAAGGCGCTGATCGAGGCCGCCAACAACGGCAAGCAGGTCACCGCTTTGGTGGAATTGCGCGCCCGCTTCGACGAGGCTGCCAATATTCGCTGGGCCCGGCAACTCGAGGAAGCCGGGGCCCACGTCGTCTATGGCGTGGTGGGGTTGAAAACGCACTGCAAAGCGTTGCTCGTGGTAAGACGCGATGCCGATCGCCTCCGGCAATATGTCCACCTCGGCACCGGCAATTATCACCATCGCACTGCGCGCATTTATACCGATTTCAGCTTGCTCACTTCTGCCCCGGAACTAACCGAGGAAGTCGCCATCGCTTTCAATACCCTGACCGGCCTCGCCGGTTATCCCGGCTTGAAAAAATTGATGGTCGCACCCTTCGATCTTAGCGAACGGCTGATCAAGCTCATTGAACGCGAACGCGATCACGCCCGCGCGGGGAAACCGGCGCGCATTATTGCCAAGCTGAATTCCCTCGTGGACGAAAATATTATCGAGAAACTTTATGAAGCATCGTGCGCGGGCGTGAAAATCGATCTCATCGTCCGCGGGATCTGTTGTCTGCGACCGAGGGTGCCCGGTCTGAGTGAAAAGATTCGCGTCATCAGCATCGTGGGACGCTTTCTCGAGCACAGCCGCGTTTATTATTTTGAAAACGCCGGCCAAGCCGAGATTTATCTCTCCAGCGCGGATTGGATGCCACGTAACTTCTATCGCCGGGTCGAGATTGCTTTTCCCATCGATGCGCCCGCATTGCGCGAAGAAATGGTGAGCGATATTTTGCCTAGCCTCCTCAATGACCAGGTGAAAGCGCGCGAACTGCAGCCCGATGGCAGTTACGTGCGGCTGCATCCGGCCGAGGGCGCGGCCCGATCGCAGGCACAATTGCATTTTCGGGAACGTTCACGCCAGGCCCGCAAGGCGGCGGCGGAATTGCAGGCCAACAGCGGAGTGAAACTGATACCGATCAAAGCGAAGCGTGACCAGCGCAACCGCGCATGAAAAAGGTTCTTGTCGTCGATATCGGCGGCACCAACGTCAAGGCCATGATCTCGCGCGAGGGACGGCGCAAATTCAGTTCCGGCCCGGGCCTCACTCCACGCCAGCTTCACGCCATGCTTGAGGGTCAACTCGACGACTGGAAGTACGATGTCGTTTCGGTTGGCTTTCCCGCCCCAGTCAAGAATGGCCGCATCCTCACCGATCCAAAAAATCTCGGCAAAGGTTGGAAACGATTCAATTTTGAAAAAGCCTTTGGCAAACCGGTGCGTGTCATTAACGACGCCGCCCTGCAAGCGCTCGGCAGTTACCGCGGCGGCCGAATGCTCTTCATCGGGCTTGGCACCGGCTTTGGTTCAGCGCTGGTCTGGAATGGCGTTGTCCTTCCGCTCGAGCTAAGCGAACTACCTTATCTTACCAAAGGCACCATTGAAGATCACGTCGGCAAGACAGGATTGAAACAAATCGGAAGGAAAAACTGGGAGGAAAATGTCGAGCGCATTCTTACCCAACTACAGCGTGCTTTTGTCGTTGATTACATCGTGCTCGGAGGCGGCAACGCGAAATTGCTCGAGCACTTGCCCCCCGGAATTGAACTTGGTCACAATCGCAACGCCTACCTCGGCGGCCAGCGCGTCTGGCAAAATAATCCGCGAACGCGACGAGCGAAGTGGACGATTCTGTAGGAGGTTAAGAGGAAGAGGATTATGGTTAAGATGGAGAACAACGCGACGATTCGTGCATTCCACTCTTTCTCTCCCTTTTCCTCCTAATCTTAATCTTATTCCTATTCGTTAATCACAAATCCCACATGAAACTCTGTTTCCTCCGCCACGGTGAAGCCGATTGGCCAAATTGGAACAAGCCAGATGACGAGCGGCCGCTAACGGAACGTGGACGCAAAGAAATGAAACGCGTCGCGAAATTCCTCGATCGTCTCAAATTGTCAGCGGACGCGATTTTAACCAGCCCGCTCCCCCGTGCCTCGCAAACGGCCGAGATCGTGGCCCAGCGCCTCGGGATTGAATTAAAAACCGATCCCGCCCTGGCCCACGGATTCAATCTCGCACGATTGCGCCGCCTTCTTGGCAAGGCTGAGGCCGACTGCGTCATGGTAGTTGGTCACGAGCCAGCGTTTTCCGAAGTGATCAAGGAGCTCACCGGAGGAGAGGTGAAGTTATCGAAGGCCGGCGTAGCGCTACTGGAGGTAAATCGCGGATGTACTTCCGGAAAATTGCTCTGGCTTTTTCCACCAAAATTCTCGAAGGCTGCGAGTTAATTTGTATCCGGTCAAACGGACCGAACTAATTTTGTAGGGCAACCATTCCTGGTTGCCGTCCATGGAAAAGCGGCAGGCGGGAACGCCCGCCCTACAATTCGGATTGCATTAATCAGCGCGGCTTAGCAGCGTTGGTTTCTCCTGGGGTAGCAGCTCATCGATTGCTTTTTCGCTAATGGTGACGTGCATACCGATGTGGACGCGATCATAGAGCGCAATGACGTCGCCCGAACGCATGCGAATGCAACCGAAGCTCGCAGCTCTACCAACGCGGCGTTCTTCCGGTATTCCATCAATGTAAATGCAACGATCGTGCGCGGCCAGGTTTTGCCTTTCCATTCCGCGCAACCAGATCACGCGCGAGACGATGGCCGTCGCGATTCGGTGCATCGACCGCGATGATTTCGCCAGTGGGCGCGCGATTTTTTAACACCGTGCCGGCGGGTAGATGATCTCCAATTTTACCCGAAACAAACAGCATGCCGAGCGGCGTCTGATACCTGCCAACATTATCGCCGTTGCCGAACTTGGAACTAGAAACCCGATACCGCGCAGTCAATTTCCCAGTATCGACCACCGCGAGCGTTTGATCCGGTATGCTGACAATAATTTCGGTGGCACTCCAAGCGCTGAGCTGACGCACCGCGATGAGAACAATCGCGATTATGAATAACGGCTTATTCATCATCGACCAGTGGTCGCAGATCAGAAATAAGACTCTCGATCTTTCGTAAATCTTTGCGGCGCCCTTTCTCCGGGCGGAGCCGTCGATTGCGAACCACCATCGCGATATCTCGGACGCGGTGGAGTTGTTCGCGGGTTAATTTTTCCGCCGGCGCGTAGCGTTCAAGCGCGTCTGTCGTTACCGCAAGGTCATGTTCCAGTCGTTGCGCGTAAACGCGTGCAGTCGTGCGCAATTCGCGACGCAACTCTCGTAATTCCAGCTGCAGGTGCCGAACGGGCGAAGTCTCCGGCTTCTTTGCAGTTTTCCTTTTCATGCCATTGCATCGATCAGGGGCGCAGGGCGAATTTCCGGAGTAAGCGCCGCGTGATCGAACTTCCGCACAATTTCGATGCGACCGTCGAAATGCTCGATCAGCGCCGAACAGGTCTCGACCCAATCGCCGCAGTTGTAGTAGGTGACGTTGCCGAATTTACGGATGGCAGCGCTGTGGATGTGTCCGCAAAGAACGCCGTCCACCCGATAGCGCTCCGCATATCTAACGACCGCAGCCTCGAACTTCCCGATGAAACTTACAGCATCTTTGACCCGTTGCTTGACGTAAGCGCTAAGAGACCAGTAACCGAGGCCGAAACGACGGCGGAAGAAATTGATTAACGGATTGAGCGAGAGCAGGAACTGGTAGCCAGCATCTCCAAGGAAAGCCAGCCACTTCACGTTTTGCACCACGGTGTCGAGCTCATGTCCGTGGATAACGAGAACGCGACGACCATCGGCCGTTCGATGAATAGCATGTTTTTGAAGAGTGATGTCCCCATAGGCGCCGTAAAAAGAACTGATCATCTCATCGTGGTTACCCGGGATGTAGATGACGCGTGTGCCTTTGCGCGATTTCCGCAGAATCTTCTGGATGACGTCATTATGCTGTTGCGGCCAGTAGCGGCTGCGGCGCATTTGCCAGATATCGATTAAATCGCCCACGATATAGAGCGTTTCGAAATCGTATTCTCGCAGAAAATCGAGGAGGCGGGCTGTCCCGCTGGCGCGAGTACCCAGATGAACATCGGAAATCCAGGCGGTCCGCACCCGGATTGATCCTTCCTGGCTAAGGTTAAACATCTCGAACTGGAAACGCGGCGGAGCGACCGAATTCATTAACGGCGGCAAAAGATACGAAGCACGCGCTGCGTCATGCAAAACTAGTTTTGTTAAGATTGTGTGACGAAGATTGAAGGCTCACCAAGGGTGAGCGAGCGCCTGAGCAATCGAAATTTCACTGATTCGTTACGCCATCTCCGCCGGGTTGTTACAAAACAGGATTAATGGGCTGCCAGGGGACAGAAACGTCCTACAGCTCCAAACCGCGTGAGGGAGATAAGTGAGCGGCGTCCGGGTTGAAAAGCCCGGGCGCCTGCTCTTTTTTAATTCGCGTGAAACTTACGTGACATCGCCACGCCCGGCTTTTCATTCGTGCGACTTCACGGTACCTTATGGAGATGAAAAAACGCGTTCTCTTCATCTGCGTTCACAACAGCGCCCGCAGCCAGATGGCTGAGGCATGGCTAAACACGATTTGCGGCGAATATTTCGAAGCACAGAGCGCCGGTCTTGAACCGGGCACGCTTAATCCGCTCGCGGTGCAAGTGATGGCGGAAGCTGGGATCGATATTTCGAAAAAGAAAACACAAGCCGTCTTCGATGTATTTAAATCAGGCCAGCTCTTCGCCTACGTCATCACCGTGTGCGACGAGGCCAGCGCGGAGAAATGTCCTATTTTCCCGGGCCCCGCGACGCGATTGCATTGGGGTTTCCCCGATCCTTCGGAGGTGCAAGGCAGCGAGACCGCAAAACTCGAACAAGTCCGGATCATTCGCGACGAAATCCGGGCGAAGATTGAGCAGTGGTGCGACGAGGTCTGCCTGCAAACGGTGGCGACGTAGATCGCGATGGCAAAGAAACTCGCCGCTGAATGTCTCGGAACGTTCGCGCTTGTTTTCGCGGGGACTGGCGCGGTCGTTATTGACGAAGTCAGTGGGGGAGGCGTTTCCCATGTGGGGATCGCGCTGACCTTCGGCCTGATCGTGCTGGCCATGATCTACAGCCTTGGAGACATTTCGGGCGCCCATATTAATCCCGCGGTAACAATTGGCTTTTGGGCGGCGCGCCGATTCGAATCGCGCGAAGTTTTGCCTTATGTCGTTAGCCAATGTGCCGGTGCGTTCCTGGCCAGCATTGTCTTGCGATTACTTTTCCCAGCTAATGGCACCCTTGGAGCGACGATTCCTACAGGTCCGCTACTTCAATCTTTCGTTCTGGAACTGATTCTGACGGCGCTATTGATGTTTGTTATTCTTGGCGTCTCAACCGGCGCACGAGAAAAGGGAATCACCGCTGGAATAGTCGTCGGCTCCGTCATTGGATTGGAAGCAATGTTTGCCGGTCCGATCTGCGGCGCGTCGATGAATCCAGCGCGCTCACTCGGCCCGGCCGTTGTTAGCTTCCATCTGCAAAGCCTCTGGATCTATCTGCTCGCGCCTACCCTTGGCGCACTAGGTGGAGTTCTCGCCTGTCGCTGCGTCCGAGAAGCAGGCTGCTGCTAGGCAGACCAGCTCTCGCCAGTACAATTAACAGCGTCGGATCCGAATCCGCGCTACTAACCTTCATGCCATCGGCATCCGAATCATTTGGGCTCGGAATTCTCGCAATTTGTATCAACGTCTCGCTGATGATTATTAAGATCGGCGTTGGCGTTGTTGGCAATTCGTATGCGCTAGTTGCCGACGGGATTGAATCTGCAAGTGACATCTTCAGTTCAGTTATTACCTGGGCCGGTTTTCGTTTGTCACTCAAACCCGCCGATGAAGACCACCCGTACGGACACGGAAAAATCGACGCACTCACCGGTATGTTTTCCGGCGGCTGCTTGTTCCTTGCGGCCGCATTTATCGCGTATCAATCGATCGTGGAGATCAGGACTCCGCATCATTCACCGGCCTGGTTCACGCTACCGGTGTTGATCGCGGTGATTGTCGTGAAAGAGTTGCTTTCGCGGCGCGTCTTCGCTGTGGCGAATACTCTCGATTCCAACGCGCTAAAAGGCGACGCGTGGCATCACCGTTCTGACGCCGTGACTTCCGCCGCAGCAGCGATTGGCATTACAATCGCGCTGATCGGCGGCAAAGGATGGGAAATGGCAGACGATTGGGGCGCTCTAGCGGCGTGTTCGGTCATTGTGACAAACGCTTTTCGGATCGTGAGAGCGTCCGTCTACGATGCCACCGACCACGCGGTATCACCACAGCTTCGCGAGTCAATATGCACAGCCGCCGCAAACCAGCCCGGGGTCCGAGGGATCGAGAAATGCCTTATTAGGAAAAGCGGAACTGGACTCTTTGTCGAACTGCACGTCGAAGTTGATCCGTCACTGACCATCAGCGAAGGACATCGCGTCGGTCATCAAGTGAAAGCTGCACTGATTTCGGCCAACTCGCGCATTCAGGATGTCATGGTGCATCTCGAGCCCGCGGAAGCCGACCGCTGACGCCGGCGGCAACGAGGGACAACCACTCTTTCGCACATTTGATTGCGTCATCTTGTGCTTTGCGCCGTACGCGAAATCAATGCTGGTCGCTAAGAATCGCGAGAACAGCCAGAGTAATCAGTCTTATATTCAGTCTAAGAATTTTTTGACGCGGACGGTTTATTGCGCTGCTGGCGAGAAGCAATTTCTGCTGCGGTTCTAAATGTGGTTCTCCGATTCCTGTTGGCAAGATCGCTCGCATGTCCCGCATTCAAGCTGCACGGTTATATGCTCAATACCAAATCGATCATGCAGTTCGTGCTGAACGCGATCGAGCAAAGGATCGTCGAGGTCGCCGTCGGGTTTTACCAAATGCGCCGTCAGCGCGATTTCCGTCGTGCTCATCGCCCAGATGTGTAGATCGTGCACCTTTGCAATTCCAGGAAGCGCGCTCAAAAACCGCTCGACTGCGTCAAGATCGACATCTCTCGGGACACCTTGCAGCGCGAGGTTCACCGATTCGCGCAGTAAATCCCATGTACCCCAAACAATCACCGCGCAGATCAGCAGACTAACGACCGGGTCGATCCAGTACCGGCCTGTGAATAGAATTGCCAGGCCAGCTATGACCACTCCCGCCGAGATCGCAGCGTCCGCCGCCATGTGCAGAAAAGCGCCGCGGATATTGAGATCGCCCTTGCGGCCGGACATGAACATTAGCGCAGTCGCGGTATTGATTGCGATACCGAGCAGCGAGACCCAGATGACGGTTCGCGCAGCGACCTCGGCGGGATTGTTAAACCGCCGCAGCGCCTCCCAAGCGATCGCGCCGACCGACACAAGAAGAAAGATCGCATTAAACAACGCCGCCAGAATGGACGTGCCGCGGAGTCCGTAAGTTTTTCTTTTTGTTGGCAAACTCTTGGCCATCGCGCCCGCACACCACGCGAGCAAGAGGCCGAGCACGTCGCTGAGGTTATGACCCGCGTCTGCAACCAACGCCAGCGAATGGCCCATAACTCCGAAAATCGCCTCAAAGACGACATAGCCGGCGTTCAACGCAACACCTATTGCAAATGCAGTATTGAAACTCGCAGGGGCATGCGAGTGGCCGGCGTGTGAATGCTCGTAACGCTCAGACATGTGGATGCCGATCTCCTCGCGAGCGCGATCTGCTAAAACATTTGCTCGATGTTTCGGTCACTAGTTCTGGCGAAATCAATTGCAAGGTCGCATAAACTAACGCGGGAACAATCACGGCATCGTCGAGGTAGCCAGACATCGGCACAAAATCCGGAATGAAATCGAACGACACGGCGTCCGCGACAAGGCCCGGGTGAAGATAAAAATGCGAATAACGCGCAAAGAGTAAAACCACCTGTTCGAGAAAAGGCCCTTTGCGAAGCGAAACCGATACTCTTCTCTTCCTAACGTTTTGCGATTAGCAGGTCCTGCTAATCTGCCTCGGATAACTCCTACCGAAGTGCGAGAAACGCGAAGTAGAATCCAGTGGCATAAATCGTCAGCGATATGATGAACACGCCGAAGGACACACGCCGCACCTGTAGACAGGATTTTGCAAGGGCGGGGTCGGTCGGGCAGGGCATTCGGCGATTCCGGTAGGTCGCAAGCCCGGAAAGGCACAGCAACACACCGGCAAAAATAAAAAGAGGAATTTTGCGTTCCGAGATCCAGACCAGCTGTGGCACGGCACTAACAAGGCTGGCCGTGACAGCGCCCGCGCCAATCGAGACGAGCAGGGCCGGCAACGCGCAACAAACTAACGTGCCGACCGAACTGAAAATCGTCAGCGTATGCAGAACACTGTTTCGCAGATTCATTATTTCGACCGGTCAATGCGCACCACTGAATAACCGGCATTACCGATTAACTTCCTCAGCTTAGCGTCGTCGATTGTTTGACCTTGCTTCGTAGCAACCGTAACCAGCTTTCTTTGAAGATCGACCGTAACGGTTTTTACTTCCGGTTGAGCTTTGAAGGTCTTTTCAATGCCGGTCGCGCAGAAGCCGCAGACCATGCCGTTGACCGTTGCCTTAATCGTGTCGGCACAAGCCGCTGCCGAAAGACTCAAGCTAATGATGATAGTTAAATAGTAGCGCATAATTTCCTCCTATAATTGTACTGTCCAGTTGACCATGACGTGTCGGTTGCTGCTGTAACCGACTTCGAGTAGATAAGTTTTGTAGAAAAAGCGGATCAACGGCGTAGCTACGAAATGATCGTGCTTGGCCGGATGATGATCGACCTGAAACATGAACCAGGTATTCAGGTCGTTATAGTTCGCGAGGTAAGGTGCTATGCCTACGCGCTCGCGTTGCCAGAACGATTTCTCAATGCTGCCGTCGTAAACGAAGCGAGGTTCGTAAGAGAAAAAGAAGCGACGCGACTCATAGTCAGCCAGAAAAGCCGTCCACAGCGCCGGCTGAGTGTTGCCGCGGTAATTTGCCACTCCGGCACCGGACATATTGAAGATGTTTCCCTGGCCATCAGGGAGATTCCATCGCTTGAGCAAGATATTGAGCTGAGGCGTGATCATCAGGATTTCTTTGCCGTTCTCTTCCTGCTTGAGGTAAAGCCCGAACGCTTCCGTGGGCGTGAATGTGTAATCCAACGAGATGGTGTGCCCAGTCTCGTCGTTCTCCTGCATCGCCATGGTTCCGCCGACATAGGAGAGCGGCTTGGCTTGCGCCAGCGCGACGAAACTAAAGGTTAACGAAATGTATAATAGATAAGCTGTTTTCATTGATCCAAGTGAACGGTTGAGGTCGTGGCATGCCGGTGAATGGGCACACCTCGGGCGTCAGCGTCCCTGGATCAGATGAGAAACGTGCAGAGCAATGGGAGTCGCGGCGGAGAATGCGCGACCGGCTCTGCGGGAGAGACAATTTTCGATTCGCTGCAGATAGAAAGGGTCAGCAGAGGAGTCGTAGTTACGGCAAGCGCGGCGAAATTTGGTTGATCAAGACCCGATTTCGCGAGCGGTTGAACCGGTGGTCCAGTTCGCTGGTGGGATGTTGCGCAACAAGCCTTGTTCGCACAGCAGCCTGGCTGACACGCCTTCGGGCCCGGCGTATTCGTCACGATGCATGGAGCTGCCGGCAATCGAACGGTCGCCGAAAAAAGCGCCGCGACGACTACAAGACCAACCGTGACCCTGCGGAGCATCCCCTGATTGATAACATGCCCATCGCTCCGCGTCCAGCTGGCACTGTCATGGAAACAGCCCATCACCGCCGCTGACGTCCAGTCTACAACAGGTAAAGCTTTATGAATTCGACCACATTCACGATTGGCCAAATCGCAACCGCCGCCATGATGGCGAAGAGAATCAATTCCACTACCAACAAGCGGACATGCTCGGTCCGGAAATAATGCCGGCTGATATCGCGGATAGAACGACGCCGTAGCAGTGTGGTCTTTCTGATGCGACGGACAGTGATGATGTTCGGCGAGATCATAATGAACAAAACTCCCGCGCTTTCTTCATCTGTCATGTCACGAAACGTGAAAAGCAGGTGACGATCAGGTAACTATTCGCAAAACAATGAACAATTGTTGGCTTGAATTGTCATGCTGAGCTAGGTCGAATCCTTGACTCGGAACCCTGGGGCGTTACCCCAGGCTCGCACAGATACCGCGGCGTTGGCGCTAAATACATCCGGGATCAGCGATCCCAGCTACAACTTGAATGTGCAGGCGTCGGACTATTGTAGCCAGCATCGACGATGCCGTTGTCGTTCAAAGCAAAGCGCTGAGGATCGGACCCAGCGCGCTTTTTGATTACCTAGCCTGCTGCGGCACTTATTTGATAGGGACAAATCCGACTTGCTCGACTATTTTCTGACCTTCGGGGCCGACGGTGAAATCGATAAACTCCTTCGCCACGCCGGTCGGTTCGCCATTGGTATAGAAGAAGGTGGGCCGAGCGTAAGGATAACTTTTCCCCAAAACACTTTCCTTCGAAGGAGAAGCTCCATCTATTGGCACTACCCTGATCCCAGCGGCCTTAGTATAAGCAAGTCCGACGTAGCCTATCCCACTCGGGTTTTTGCCCACTTCCTGCGCGATCTGCTCGTTGCCAGCGAGCTTTTGTGAATCCGGGGCGTAGTCGCGCTTCTTCATCGCCAGCTCCTTAAATTCCGCGTAGGTCCCCGATGAAGTATTCCGCGTATAGACCGAAATCTTTCCACCGCTGCCGCCAACGGCGCTCCAATCAGTAATTTCGCCGGTGAAGATCTGTTCTACCTGTTTCTTAGTGAGACCCTTGACCGGGTTAGCGGTATTGACTATGACCGCGATTCCGTCATAAGCCACAATCGTTTCCTTCATTTCGACGCCTTTAGCTTTGCCACTAGTCATCTCTTCCGGCTTGGCCGGCCGGCTCGCCATTCCAATGGCTGCTGTCTTATCAATTAATGCGGCAAAACCGGTGGCCGAACCTTCGGCTGCGATATCAAAAGTAGTTCCAGGGTGCTGAAACTTAAATTGCTCCGCCAACTGTGGGACCAGCTTTGCTCCCAGCGTATCCGAGCCTTTGATAACAAGGGCGTCGGCTCGCACCAGAAAAGCGCCGGCCGTGAAAGCGATAAATGTTAGAAGTAGTTTTTTCATTTTGTTAGTTGTTTTTGGTTTTTTTGTTGAAACTGCCTTGCCGTTTTGCTATTCGCGTTAAGCCGAAGAGGCTCTGGATTTAGAACATCAGCTGTAGGCGTACGATAACCTCATCGAATTGATCATCGCCAAACTGCGGATTCGCTTGCCGGAAATCCGACCAGGTGTGAATGTAATTCGCCATTAGCTTTAGATCATCCCCGTGGATGTAGTAGTTGAGGCCGCCGGTAATGGAGTGAATGCCATCGTTTCCTTTTTGTCCCGGATTTAATTGCTCCCATCTGACGGCGGCTTGAAGCTTCTTCGGGATCAGGTAGTAAGCTGCCGTTACGTAGAACCCGTTGGTGGTGAAGTCGTCGAACCCTGGAGGCACCCCGGCCACGGTGCGACCGTCTACTTTCTCTTGAAGGTATTCACCGATTAAATCAAACGGACCCAGATTGAACCAGGCGTCTACGCTCCACGCCGTCCTTTCATCCGCGCCCGGCAGGACAAATGGCGAGAGGGAACCGTCGCTATTCACCAATAGGTTCAAGGATTGCGAGATATTTGTGCCCTTGTCATCGCGGCTGTTGAGCACGTCGGCGCCGAGCTTCAGACTGGAATTCTCACCGAGCAGTTTGCCTTGCCACGGCAGAAGCTCCAACCGCCCGACATACATAAAGTTGTTGTTGTCGTTAACGCCGACATTGCGTCCGTTTCCGTTGAAGATGCCAGCGTAATAGGTCAGCAGATCCTTCTGCGCAGGCCAGATGTTCGTGAACGGCTTGCCCCAGACTTGCACACCGACCTGCCGCTCCGGCGTGATAGCCCCGGTAGGCAAACTGCGCTCGATTATGATCAGGGTAGGATCTGGAGTAAGTTGCTCCAACCCGAACGGCGCTTTCCATTGGCCGGCTTTGATGTTCGCCTCCGCGAACTGATGCCAGTTAATGTAAATGTCCGTTCCCGAAAAATCGGTGCGATTGGCGTTGATGCCATCGCTATTCTCGAATTCGCCTTCGACTTTGAAATCGAAGTTCTCCGCGAAATCACCGGTTAAGTTGATGCGCGCGCGGCGCAGGCGAAAACGGTCTTTCAACGCGGTCTGACCAAAGCGGCCTTCGAAGGCGGAGACCTCTCCGTCTTCGAAGTTCATCTGAATGTATCCGCCAAGCACCAGTTTGAATTCCGATGCGCGCGGAGTGACGTAAATCTGGGGTTTCTCCTCTACGCTTTTTTCAACGTACGATTTCCCGTCGTAAGTCACCACGGTCTTCCTTTTGCCCGTCGTCCCAGGTTCAGAAGTGCCCTGCTTCTTCAAACTACTGACTTCTTGTTCCAACTCGGCGTTTCGTTTTTGCAACTGCTCCACTGCACGCTCCAACTTCTGCAGTCGATCAGACTCGGACGAGGTCTGTTGTGCCCAGAGCGGGTGCGCCGCCAGCACAATAGCCGCAGCCAGGCCCCCGCCCGCTGCCCGTAGCATAAGCTTTTGCATGAACATTTGTTTCTCCTTTTGGTGATTTAGTTTCCGGCTGTCTGCCCGGTTCGCTTCCATCAAACGCAGAGGAGGCTGGACTGCGATTGTTACAAACCGATGGCGTTTCCGTGACAATTGCGTGAACTCGCCGCCAGGTGTCTAGGATTGTTGAAAATCCGACCTGACCGACCTGAATTGGGATAGCGCCGTCAGGCGCACGCCACGTTAGAAGATTTATCCACTAACCGGCCAAGCTTCGTTAGGAGTGGCATGAAAAGGTAGCTGGTCGCCATGCCGCTCCTACGAAGGTCAGCGCACGAGAAGAGGAACCTTGCTTACCTCGTCGCCACGATGCGGCAATCAACTCCCGAAGGATTCGGGGGTGCTCCAGGCCAAGATAGCCGTGCCTACAACAGCGGGCTCCCTGCAGCTCGCCCTCCATATCTTTATTAGTCTATGGCGATTTCTGCGGTGATGCGCTCGCCGTGGCCGCCGGAGAAGGGGCAGCGACGCCTGTTGCGAGATCGGAAGGTTTTGCAGTTGCAGAAGGAGAAACGTCCGTAACACTCGCGGCCGGGGTGCTGCCGGGCGAAGCGGTGGCTGGAGCGACCGACGCACTTGGAGCCGCGGCCGGCATTCCCATCAACTCACGATGTAAACTACTGTCGCTGGCACTGCGTCGCGCATAAAGAATTCCCAGAACAAAGGTTAGAACGAAAAAAAACCCGGCCAGCCAACCGGTGAATTTTGTCAACACATTGGTCGTTTGCGCGCCGAAAATGTTCTCAGTGACCCCCCCACCAAAGGCCGCGCCAAGACCCTCACTTTTGGGCCGCTGCATCAGAATGACCAGGGTCATCAACACCGCAATCAGCATGTCGATAGCGAGGATAACGTTGATGAGAATATTCATTGGGAGCGGACAATATCGGCAGATCGCGCCGCTTGTAAACGCTCAACGGGCCGCGCTGTCATCCCACAGCCCGAATGTACTCCGAGCGTGCAAACTTGACGGCTTAAAGCCGTCAAGTTTCCGGAAGAGCGAGTCCCGATTAAGAATAGGAATAAGAACACGATTAAGATGGAGCTAAGTTACAGAGCTTTGTAATCGACCGTGATGGTGCGGAAAGTGTGCGGCGGTTTTTCCGCTGAAAAATAAAAGAGCTCGAGCATGGTCGTGCCCACCATCCATTGGTAACCAACCAGCGTCTGGACGATGTCCGTATCGGTGTCGCGCGAGCGTGAGACTAATTTGCCGACCCCATACTTGCCGTCGAAGTATCGCCGAACCGTGCCCATCTGCTCATTGTACCGCTCGATCGACCAATCCGGATATTCGTACTGCAGCTCTACCTCCATCAGCTTGTCGTTCTTGAAGGTGAAAAGAGTTCGTTGCAATCCCGGATGAACCAAGCCTTCCACTGTCCAAATCGACCGGCTTCCATCCTGTTTCTTGTCGACAATTTTCGCCTTCGCTCCGCTGAGAACACCTTCGACCCGCCGCGGCGGATCGCCCCAGCGAAAGCCAAATGGCGGCAGTAGTTCATTGATCGCCCGAACCGGGGCGGTAGCGGCAAAAAGGAGGAACAGTGCGGAAACCAGAATGCGAATCATTCGTTGACGAAATTGTAAACCGTATATTGGCGGACAAGCGGTCGGAGCATGGCATCAATGGCTTGTTCACGCCGCTGATCGCGCTCAAATTTCTCGAGTGCTTCGCGATGGCGGAAGATCATGACCACACCAAGGTCGAACGGTTGTTCCAAGCCGGGCCGCGCGACCGGCAAGGACTTGCCCACGCGCACGTCATTTACGCCGCGGACACTACGGAGTGTGCGCAAGGCTCGCAGAAGAAAGTTCTGATCGTCAACATTCCCCGGTCGTTTTAACCAAAACAACATCACGTGCGTGACCTGGCGAGAGCGAGCCGGGGCGGCCTGTGCCTCAGTCGACGTAAGAGAAAATGCGATGCAACACAGAGATATCACGACGGACATGCGGAAGACGCGCAGGAAGTTCATTTGCCGGACCAATATCGTCGCTCAAAACCACCCGCCCGGCATCAAAATTGAATTGATGTTTTGAGACGTTTCGGCGGAAGGAATTTTCATTACGAGGGAAAAATCGGTGCTGTTCAACCGATTTTTTTCAGTCAAGAAATTTTTGCGCGGCGTTCAAAAATAAAGTTCAGAATTTTGCTTGTCGGTTTTTTGCTGCGTTTCTAATCTCACGCCTCTGGCCGGGAGCAAGGGAATCGTCCGGTGTGAATAAAATGTGAACAGAACTCCGCAATTTCGTAACATTCCTAGCCGCTTTTCCGGCGGCGCGCTGGAGTCATTGCCAGAGCGCACGAGAATATCGAGAGCAGAGCATTATGCCGGAGGCTCAGCGATTTTTCATTTTCCCTCGGGAAAAGGCGGTTTTTGCAATGGGACGTGGTCATTCTTTGCTTTGCACGACCAAAATAATTTTCATATTTTCAGGGACCTTTATCAACGCTCTCCTCGGGACCACCACTCTGGGGACGGCGTTTTCGGGTGTTAACAAGTTGGTATGGACGAGAGGTGCAAAGCCATATGGGAGAAATTGTCCGCTGCGCTCAAACCGCAAGTGAGTGCCGACACCTTCAAACGCTGGTTTTCCGCCGTCGAACTAACGAAGGCCACCGAGGACGAGCTGACCTTCGTCGTTCCCAACAACATTTACCAATTCTGGATCGAAAGTAATCACATGGCGGCATTGCAATCCGCCATCACCGATGCCGTCGGCGCGCCGCGCACCGTCCGCTTCCTCACGTCGGCGGAATCAGACGGCGATGATGATTTTACCGCGCCAGAAGTGCGCAAAACGGACGGCTCCGGTCACAGCAGGACGGTCGGTCTGGGACTTAGTCTTAATCCGCGAAATACCTTTGAGTCATTCGTCGTCGGGCCAAACAACCAGATCGCGCACGCCGCCTGTCTGGCCGTGGCACAGGCGCCCGCGCGCACCTACAACCCGCTCTTCATTTACGGCGGCGTCGGGTTGGGCAAAACGCATTTGATGCAGGCGATCGGCCAGTATCTTTGGGCAAAAAAGAAGACCTCGAAAGTGATGTATCTCTCGAGTGAGCTCTTCATCAACGAATTTATCGACGCGATTCAACACAATACGCTGGTGAAATTCCGCAAGCGTTACCGCCAGACGGATCTGCTCCTGATCGATGATATTCAATTTCTCGCCGGGAAAGAACGATCGCAGGAGGAATTTTTTCACACCTTCAATACCCTCTTCGACGGTCACAAGCAGATCGTGCTCTCGAGCGATCGTCCGGCCTCGGAGATCGCCAATCTCGAACACCGCTTGGTTTCGCGTTTTGAGTGGGGCCTGACCGCGGAATTACAGCCGCCTGACATTGAGACGCGTCTTGCCATTCTGCGGAAGAAAGCGCGCGCCTTGCAGATCAAATTGCACGATGACGTTTACCAATTCCTCGCGACGCGTATTCGCAGCAACGTCCGCCGGCTCGAAGGCGCGCTGATGCGGGTGGCCTCTTTTGCCTCGCTCAGCGGCAAGGAGCTGACTCAGGAGACGATCGAGCATTTGTTAAAAGACATTTTGCTGGAGGAGCGGCGACAGATGGTCACGATCGAGCAAATCCAGCGCAAAGTGGCGGAACACTTCGACGTGCGTTTAGCGGACATGACGAGCAAGCGCCGGCCGGCCAGTATCGCTTTTCCCCGCCAGGTGGCGATGTATCTGGCGCGGGAATTAACCAAGGCATCGCTCAATGAAATTGGCGACGCGTTCGGCGGCCGCGATCACGGCACGGTGCTGCACGCTTGCAAGCTGGTGAAGAAGCGGATGACAGAGCAGGATAACATTCGCCAGACCATCTCTTTCATTGACAGCGCGCTCCAGCGCTGATTGAGAAAGAGAATGCGGTTGCCCGATCAAATCCGAAGCCTTACATCTTAGGCTTTCCGAATGAAATTCAGCGCGACAAAAGAGAAATTACTCGAAGGATTGCAACAGGTGCAAAATGTCGTCAGTACCCGGACCACGCTGCCCATTCTTTCCAACGTTTTGTTGCAGGCCAAGGAGGGAGCGGTGCACCTGACCACCACCGACCTCGATGTCGGGGTCCGCGGAAGTTTTGAAGCCAATGTCGACAAGGTGGGCGCTACCACCCTGCCAGCGCGCCGCTTGTTCACCATCATTCGGGAATTGCCCTCCAGCGAAATCGCCATCGAAGTTGATGGGAAGAACGCCGCTTCGATTCGCAGCGGACAAAGCTTTTTCAAAATCCTCGGCTTGCCGGAAGAAGAATTCCCGCCGTTGCCAAAGTTTGAAAACGCAAAAGTGGTGACAATGCGGCAGAAGGATTTGCACGATGGTCTGCGCAAAACCGCCTACGCCATCTCGACGGATGAGACACGCTATGTGCTCAACGGCGTTCTCTTCAGTTTCAAGGAAAATAAACTCACCCTCGTCGCCACGGACGGGCGCCGGCTTGCCATGCTCGATATCGAACTGGAATTTCCCCGCAGTCACGAAGCCGAGATCATTGTTCCGACGAAGGCCGTAACGGAATTGCAACGCCTGCTCAAGGACGACGGAGAGGTGAAGATCAGCGTGGGTAGCGGCCAAATCGCGTTCGATCTCAACAACACTTTCCTGGTCTCAAAGTTAATCGAAGGCAACTATCCAAATTACAAGCAGGTGATTCCGTCGGAAGCCAAGGAGCGCGTTACGCTCGAACGCGAAACCTTTCTCAATTCGCTCCGGCGGGTATCGCTGCTGGCGAGCGACAAATCGAATTCGATCAAACTTAATTTCAGCAAGAACAACATCGAGATCACCGCCAATACTCCCGAAGTAGGCGAAGCCAGAGAATCGCTCCCGGTCGCTTACAAAGGGCGCGATTTTTCCATCGCGTTCAATCCGGAATTCTTGATGGCGCCACTGCGCAACCTGAGCGAGGACGAAGTGTTCTTCGATCTTATCGACGAAATGAGTCCGGGGGTTTTGAAAATTCAGACGCCTTTTCTCTACGTGCTGATGCCGATGCGCGTCAGCTCGTAAGAAGAGCGGCGTAATGATCGCGTCATTCTTTTTTTGTCATGTCGAGCGAAGTCGAGACATCTCTAGAATCTTCCTTTTTCAAGTTAGAGATTCCTCGACTTCGCTCGGAATGACAAAAAGTGCGTTCGAACGAGCAATAGCAGCTCTCGCTATCACACACTTTTACCGCGATCGGTGACCACGGAAGACATTCCTTATAGGCCAATTGTTTTGCAAACCGTCGCGACATCGAGCCGCGTCAGATCGCCGTTTGGCGCGAGTAAGACCGAGGCGTTCGTGTTTCGTGGCGCCCAAACCTTGGGATCGGTCGGACCGAATAAGAGAAAGCAAGGCGCTCCGGCAGCGGCAGCGAGATGAGAAATTCCGGAATCGTGCCCAATAAAAGCCGATTGTTCGAGCAAGGCCGCCAGTTGCGGTAAAGGCAGCCCATGGGCAAAGCGGACCTGCGCTTCGTCCTTAAACAATGTTCGCAACCGCGTCATCTCTTTCTCGTCCGCTTCGCCGGAGACGAAGATAATCGTGCCAAACAAGACCTTCCCGTTTAACAAAGTCTTTGCCAGTTCGATCCAGTTTTCGATCGGCCAATTCTTTCTTTCGCTTCCGCTGCCGGGATGGAGCGCTAGCACTGGCGGGTCGCAACTCTGGAGAAATCGACAGGCAAATCCTCGATCTTCATCTGATGGAAAAATTTTTGCGGCGAGATCGCTAACGTTAATTCCTAACTCTTGCAGCGGCCGGGCGAGTTGCCATGCCGCATGCGTGCCCGGGATGATCCGGGCCGGACCGCGCAAAATTCTTTTTGCGCTGCATCGCCGCAAACTGTTTTCGAAAATTTGATCCGGATCGTAGAGATAGCTGAGAATCAGGTCGAAGCCGCCGAAATAATCCCGCAAATCGAGCGGAAGCTCCGTGTCTCGGGCGAAGAAGCGGGAGAGCGCAGCGTATTCAATCGATCGGACGGCGTCCGCGTAAAATCGTTTATCCGCGATGATCGCGATATGCGAGTAACCAAGGATCTCGATTCGCGACTGTGGATGGGCAGCGCGCAATGCTTTCAACGCCGGCAAGGTCAGAATGAAATCGCCAAGCGCCCCGCCGCGAATGACGAGAATTCGTTTAATAAGAGAGAAATGCTAGAGCGATTAAAGTCGCGCCATAGGCAAAAGTGAACGCGTGTAGGCCACGCCAGCGCGCAGTTGTTTTGTTAAACCAGCCGATTTGATCGCGCAATTTGTAAGGCACCATTACCCAAATCAGACCCAGCACCACCAGGAGATAAGCAAGCACAGTCAGGACAAGCCGGCTCGATTCGGAGCGAAAGAAAGCGGCATCGAGCAGCGGCTCCGCCATCAACAGCGCCAGAATGCCCAGAGCGCGGACGGCGAGAAATTCGTCGACGAAACGCAAGGTCAGGAAAAAGCCTATCGGCAATATGATTAAGAATGGGCGGCGGAAGGCAGAGAATTCGCCCATCTCCATGGTCGCGACGAGCCAGAAGCTCCAAACCAAATCAATTGACAGCAACACGATTCCCGCGCCGCGGGATCGCGGAAATGCGGCCAGGATATCGCGTGCGGAACTTTCCATGGCGAATCCGAAAGCGCCGAGAAGGCAAAGGATTGCACCGGCGAAGAGCGCGGCCATTTGCAGTGAGAAATGATAAATCATCGCATCAATCAATCGGTTGTCCGTAAAGGCTGAAGCCGTTGGCGCGTTCGATTGCGACATCAAAAATTTTGCCGATACGATTTTCTTCCGCCTCGAAAACGACGACCTTATTACTTCTGGTGCGACCCATCAAACGGGCGGGATTCGTCTTGCTTGGGCCTTCACACAAAACTTCGACATGGGTGCCGACCATTCTTTCGTTCGCGCACCGGGCGGAAGTGTTAATAATTCCCAGCAGGTCTTGGTTGCGCGCCTCTTTTACGGACTCGTCGATCTGATCGAGCATGGCGGCGGCAGGTGTCTCCCGTCGGGGCGAATACCGGAAGATGAAAGCGTTGTCGAATTGCAGCCGTTCAACGAGATCGCGGGTTGCTTTGTAATCGGATTCGGTCTCGCCAGGAAAGCCGACAATGATATCGGTCGTTATCGCGATGCCGGGTCTGGCTGCGCGAATTTTCTCGACCAGCTGCGCATATTTCTCCGCGGTGTAAATACGGTGCATCGCTTTGAGAATTCGATTTGAGCCCGATTGCAGTGGCAGGTGCACATGCTCGGCGAGTTTTGGAAGCCGCGACATTGCGTCGATCAGGTCATCGCGAAAACCGATTGGGTGCGGTGAGGTAAACCGCAAACGCTCAAGACCGTCGATTGCACTAACCGCTTCGAGTAATTGCACGAATGGGCTCTTCCGGGTAGCGCGCACATTCTGTGCGCCTGGCTCCGCATTCTGCGGAGCTTCCCGGGATGTATCGGACAAAATGTCCGATCGTGCGCGCGGAACGCGCGCGCTACCCACAGCGGGAAATTCGTGACGGCCATACAAATTCACGATTTGGCCGAGAAGGGTTACTTCCTTGACTCCATCGGCGACGAGCGCGCGAACTTCGGAGACGATTTCGGCAATGGTGCGGCTGCGCTCGGCACCGCGCGTCCGCGGCACGATGCAAAAGGTGCAATGCATGTTGCATCCTTGCATGATCGAGACGAACGCCGTCGCTTGTTTCGGCGCGAGAGATTGATCTCGAATGGTCGATTGCGAACCGACTTCTTCTTCCACATCGACAATGGAAAAACGCAGATCTTCCATTCGATTCAGGCTGCGCTCGACGACCCTGGCTAGAGTAGCGCGTTTTCGCGCGACCAAGTCATCTACGTAATCGCCCACGCGATGAAATTTTTGGGTGCCAACCACGAGATCGAGGTGCGGGATTTGTTTCAACAGCTCCGCCCCCCGCGCCTGCGCCATGCAGCCGAGAAACCCAAAAACCGTTTCCGGCCGGCTCTTCCTCATGCGGCCGAGCATTCCCATCTTGCCAAGCGCCTTTTGCTCGGCCATGTCGCGCACGCTGCAAGTATTGAGCAGAACAACATCGGCCTCCGTCTCGCAACTGACCCGTTCGTAGCCGCGGGCAATGAGCGAATGCGCGACCTGCTCGGAGTCGCGCTCGTTCATTTGGCAGCCGTAAGTCTTGATGAAAAATTTCGGCACGGCTCGCGAACGATACACAGGGGCAGCGGAAGCGCTACGCCATTAGGGGGAGTGGCGAACCGGCTGGGAAATGGGTTCGCCTTCAAACGACGGCGCACGTCTTCGTTGGTCCACGGGTCGGAGCCCTCTTCGTTGAACAGGCCGATGCCGATGACGCCGACGGTGCGAGTGTTGTGATATTTCTCGGCGGCGTAAGATTCGCGTACCGGACCGAAGCGAAAGGCCGTCACCGCCAAAAACGGACCCCAATTTTTCATGCCGTCGTTTCTATCGGAAGGATCCGGGCATGACAATTAGCTTCCCATTCTTCCCACGCTTCCGTTTCAATTACCTTCGCGTATGAATGAGCCAGCCATCGGAATTATCGGCGGCAGCGGCCTTTATCATATCGAAGGTTTTTCCAACCTCGTCGAACACCAAATCGAGACGCCCTTCGGAGCGCCCTCCGATTCGATCGTCGGCGGGACGTTGTTCGGTCGCAGCGTTTACTTTTTGCCGCGACACGGACTCGGACACCGGATTTTGCCGCATGAATTGAATCATCGGGCGAATATTTATGCGCTTCGTTCCCTCAACGTCCGCTGGATCATTTGCGTGACGGCGGTCGGAAGTTTGCAGGAAAAATACACGCCGCGCGACATTCTGCTGCCATCGCAGTTTTTTGATCGGACAAGTCAGCGCGCTTGCCACACCTTTTTCGGCGAGGGCATCGCCGCCCACGTTTCCTTCGCCGACCCGATTTCGCCTACGCTCCGCGAGTTGCTGGCGAAAGCGGCGCGAGAGAGCGGTGCCTCCGTTCATAACGGCGGCACTTACGTCAACATGGATGGCCCCGCGTTTTCCACTCGGGCGGAATCGGAATTCAATCGCCGCAACGGCTTCGATGTGATCGGGATGACTAACTTGCCGGAAGCGAAGTTGGCACGCGAAGCCGAGATCGCGCTGGCGACGATGGCAATGATCACGGATTACGATTGCTGGAAGGTGGAAGAAGAAGCGGTCTCGGTGCAAACCGTCATTGGCCATCTGCTCGCCAATGCTGAGACGGCAAAGAAGGCTTTGGAACGCGTAGTCCCGGAAATTCCGCGCGAAGCAAACTGGCCGGAGCATCACGCTCTCGAGAACGCAATCATCACCGATCGAAAGTTGTGGCCGGCAGCAACGATCAAGAAGCTCGGCCCGATCATTGAGCGCCTCTTATAAGAGCAAGGGTCGCGCTTGCTTGGCGGCTCCGCAGAGCGTCGCCCTACCGATGAAATCTTCGCGAGAACGTGTTGGTAGGGCAAGACTCCGTCGAGCGCCGGGGAACCAGCGGCGCGAGACCTTGCCAGATGCGTTGGTAAAGTGGCAATGATAGCAATCTGCCGGACGTTGATTTTGATCATGAAACTAATCGTTGGCTTGTTTACGCCGACTGCTTCGATGAAGCCGGCCCTGGCCGAGCGCCTTGCCGTTCTGAATACCGACGAACCAATGCCGCCGGCGGAAGGTCCGGAAGACGTTGCACCCGGCCCCGCCCGGGACCCTACTCGCAACCCCGGCCTCGTCCCATCTCCGCTTTTGCGTTATTCGGCGGCGTCAATGACGCCCTGACGATCGCTGCAATCTTCTAATCGAATCCGCCAGGGCGCGGATTTGCGATTCAGTGTGCGCGGCCGTGAGTGTGATCCGGAGACGAGCGGAGCCACGCGCTACGCTCGGATAACGAATCGCGGGAACGAAAAACCCTTCTTTTTGTAAGGCGTGGGCAAAGGTCATCGCATCGTTTTCCTGGCCGATGATCACTGGAAAGATCGCGCTTTCGGGTTTGCGATTTGGTTCGCTGGCAAGCAATTGATGAAGCAGTTCGATATTTTGCCAAAGCGCGCGCCGGCGGTTCTCACCCTCCGGAGTTTGCAAGAATTCGATCGCCGCAATCGCCGCAGCAGCGACGGCGGCTGGGGGCGCCGTAGAATAAATAAAAGAACGCGCGCGGTTCGTTAACCATTCAATCAGCGAAGTTGAGCCGCAAATATATCCACCCGCGGCGCCGAGCGCCTTACTCAGCGTTCCCATTTGAATGTCGGCGGATAGTTTTTCCTCCGCCGCCAAGCCGCAGCCGTTTGGGCCGATAACGCCGACCGCGTGCGCTTCATCGAGGAAGAGCAACGCCTGAAAGCGAGATTTTAGTTCGACAATTTCACGCAAAGGCGTGCGGTCACCATCCATCGAAAAGACGGATTCCGTCACGACGATGATTCGCGCATCCGGCTTTTCCCGTCGCGCCCATTCCAGGTGGCTTTCCAGTTTACCGAGGTGATTATGCGGAAAAACGCGAAGGCTGGCGCCGCTCAAGCGTGCGCCATCGACCAGCGAAGCGTGAGCCAGTTTATCGAGAACGATGACGTCGTTTTTCCCGGCGACCGAGGGAAGAGTGCCGACCGCTGCCGCGTAACCGCTATTGAAAGCAATTGCGGCCGGCACGTTTTTCCATTTTGCAATCGCGCTCTCCAGCGCCACATGCGGCGACTGCGTTCCCGAAACCAGGCGGGATGCGCCCGCGCCAACGCCAAATTGTTCAATCGCGTGTATCGCCGCGGCGCGCAATCGTTCATCGGCGGCCAGACCGAGGTAATCGTTTGACGAAAAGTTAACGAGATGTTGGCCGACCAGCTCTACGCTCGGCCCCTGGGCAGATCCAATTTCGCGCAATCGCCGCAAAAGGGAACGCGTACGGAGCTGATCGAGTTCATCGCGAAACGCTTCCTGCATTGCGACAAGCTGCCAGCGCACGACAGCATTTACCAGCGCGACCGCCGCGGTTCTCCGGGGAGCGCAGGCGTCTCGCGTGTTGGTTTCGGCGTCTCGCCGAAACCACCTTTCATCAAACTTCATGAAGAGAACCACTTCGCGAAGTGTCAAAGAAGTCCGCGATGACGAGACGTCATCGCCAACACGCGAGACGCGTGCGCTACCCGCCGGACACTGGGGGCTGCAGCCCGCGCATCCTACAATCAGAGCCAAAGACCCCAGGAAAGCAACGAAGCGGCATCAGTCCAGACCCCGGATTTGGTATCGCCCAGGACCACTACGATGATGTCGCGCCCCGGGCGCGAACCGCTTGCTATCAGACAGTGGCCGGCCGCTTCGGTGTAGCCGGTTTTCATTCCGTTGCAAAAGGGAAGCCGCCTCAGAACTTTGTTGGTGTTTTCCAGCTCGCGGGTCCGACCGTTGGCGTAGCGAAAAACAAGCTGAGGCAGACAGACAATGGAACGAATCGTCGGATTTGCATAAGCCGCGCGCGCGATAACCGCGAGATCGCGTGCGGTGGAATACTGGCCCGGAATTGGGAGCCCGTTCGGATTCAGAAAATGCGAATGAGTCGCGCCCAGAAGTTGTGCTTTTGCATTCATTCTGTCGGCGAACGCTTCGATGCTGCCGGCGTTGTCGCGCGCCAGACAACGCGCTACATCGTTGGGACTTTTCACCAGCAGTGCGCGCAACAGATCTATCCGCTGATAAACTTCTCCCGATCGAATATTCAACCGCACTGGCTCTGCGAAAGTGTCGATCGGTTCTACTCGAACCGGTCGATCGAGGTAACCGGTTTCCGCAACAATTAGCGCAGTCAGCAGTTTTTGTGTGCTCGCGGCCGCCCGCGGTTGATCGGCGTTTTTCTCGTGTAACACCGCGCCGGTCCGCGCATCGACCACCATCACCGAATTGGCTCGCGTATTCGGGACGGCGCCGGATGGCCCCGGTGTCAGCGCAGAGGCGGGAATTGAAATGTCATCTGTTTTGCCCGAATCGGCCGATGAGCGGCTGCGAGTCCGCGAAGTGCTTTTGGCGTGGGGCTTATTCACGCCACTCGGGCGAACTACGTTAACCTCATCATCGTCTTCCGACGAGATCGCGGCACTGACATTGCCGATAAAAAGCAACGCGCAAACGGTCAGCGTAAGCCAGCGCTTCACTTGTTTCATCGGCTGTGAATAGTTGTTAGCGTCAATGCCGCCGCAAACGGGGTATTCTAAATTAGCCAGTTTCGCGCCCGCGCTGGATCAATTCAATCTCGTAGCCCTCCGGAGCGTCGATGAACGCAATCGCGCCCCCATTGCCATTGGGATGCGGGCCGTCGGACAGCGGATAACCCTTGGCCGCAGCCTGTCTTGCAAATTTTTCCAGATCGTCCACTTCAAACGCGAGATGGGTCAGGTCCGGCCCCACCACTACTGGGCCACTCTTGTCGTACTTGCAAATCTCGATCTCTTCCTTGCTCTCGGGTGCTTTGAAAAAGACGAGCTGCGATCCACGGCCGGAGGTGTGTCGCCGTGTTTCCTCCAAACCGAGGACGTCTCGGTAAAAGGCGACCGTCCTTTCCAGATCGGTCACACGATAACGGGTATGCAATAGTTTCTTAATCATCGCTAAACTAATTGCCGCGGCCTCGCCTCGAATTCAAATTCGACAATGCTATGCCTCGGTCTCGACAGTGGGACAACTACCTGCAAAGGTCTGGTACTCGAAGTTAATTCCGGAAAAGTTCTCGCCCAGGCCAGCGCGCCACACTCGTTTATCGAGGGGTTGCCGCGGGGTCATGTCGAACAGGATCCGGAAAGCTGGTGTGATGCGGCCGAGCGCGTCATCCAGAGCTGTCTGGAAAAAATCGGCGAGCGCCGCAATGAAGTCGTGGCCCTTGGCCTGAGCGGGCAACAACATGGCCTCGTTACCCTCGACCATCGCAACCAACCGGTACGCCCGGCCAAGCTGTGGTGCGATACCTCGACCGCACCGGAGGCAGAGAAACTAAATCGCGCTTTGGGAAATGTGGACGAACTCATTCGCCGCACAGGTAATGCCATGGTCCCCGGTTACACGGCGCCGAAAATTTTGTGGTTAAAAGAAAATGAACCAAAGAATTTCACGCATACGCGCACCATTCTTCTGCCCCATGATTTTCTGAACTTCTGGCTCACCGGCGAACGGCAGATGGAATATGGCGACGCCTCGGGCACTGGATTACTCGATGTCCAGTCGCGGACTTGGTGCGCGCCGCTCGCCGAATTTATCGACAAAGATCTGCTGGCCAAGTTTCCGCCACTTCGTTCCTCTACTCGGCCGGCCGGTTTGCTGCGCTCAACCTTACGCGAAAAGTTTCAGCTAGGTGACGTCCTTGTCAGCGCAGGCGGCGGTGACAACATGCTCGGTGCGATCGGCACCGGAAACATCGCCATTGGCCGACTCAGCATGAGCCTGGGCACTTCCGGCACCCTTTACGCGTTTACGGAAACCCCAATGATCGATCCAAGGGGAGAAATTTCCGCATTTTGTGATAGCACAGATCACTGGCTGGCACTGGCTTGTACGATGAACGTGGCTAGTGCAGTCGACCGCGTTCGCGATTTGTTTGGATGGGAGATGAACGTTCTGGAAAAAAATGTGGCACGCTCTCAGCCCGGCGCCAATGGTCTGATGTTCCTACCCTATTTCGACGGGGAACGGCTGCCAAATTTGCCGAATGGCTGCGGTGTGATTCACGGTCTGAATTCGACCAACACGAATCGCCAAGACATTGCCCGCGCCTTGATTGAGGGGCTAGTTGTTGGACTTGCTCAGGGAATGAAACGTCTCGTCGAGCTGGGAATTCGCGCCGATGAATTGGGTATCACCGGTGGCGGAGCCAAAAGTGCGACTGTGCGCCAAGTCGTGTCTGACCTCTTCGGGCTACCAGTGGTGGGATTCAAAATCGGGGAGGGCGCAGCTCTTGGGGCAGCAATTCAAGCGGCATGGACTTTCGGGCAAACCCGGGGAGATCCAATGCCGCTGGAGAAGATTGTGAAGCCCGCGGTCAAGACCGATCGCAAAACACGGGCCGAACCGCGGAAAGAAAACGAAACCCTTTATGCGGAATTGCGTGGACGATATGCCGATCTCACGCAGAAACTAGCAAGCGGCGGATACCTATGAAGATTGTGATCGGCGCGACCGGCGCCAGTGGCAGCATTTATTTGCAGCGTTTGCTCGAACAGATCAATGCGAGCGAACACGAAGTTCATCTGGTCATGACCGCGCATGCCCGGCAGGTCGCCGATCACGAACTCCTTACCTTTCGCCTTCCTCCAAAAGTTCTCCAGCATCCCGACGACGATATGAACGTTCCATTCGTCAGCGGCTCTGCCCGTTTCGACGCGATGGTAGTTGTGCCCTGCTCGATGTCCACGCTCGGTCGAATTGCCACTGGTTCGGGTCAGGGCGCGCTCCTGCGTGCCGCTGACGTCTTTTTGAAGGAACGCCGAAAACTCATTGTCGTCCCACGAGAAACGCCCTGGAGTCTCATTCAGGCACGTAATGTCGTCACTTTGATCGAAGCCGGCGCGATCGTGCTACCCGCCATCCCATCCTTTTACAGCGGTCCCAAAAATGCCAACCAAATCGCCGACACAGTAGTCTGGCGCATTCTCGATCAACTTGGATTGCCCAGTCCGCAAGCATTCCGCTGGCAAAGTCAACAAGCTGGTCGACGGCGAATTTGAAGCTAGATCCGGAAAGTCTCCGTGCGCGCATTCTTGTCGCCTTCGGCTTTCGCCTGCTTCAAGTCTGGTCGCATACCATTCGTTTTGAAATCGAGGACCGTGGAAAAATTCTACAGACCCCGGTTTCGGAACGGTTCATTGGCGCGGCCTGGCATAATCGCCTTCTCCTGCTTCCCTTCGCCATTCGTCACTTTATTACGCAACGGCAGGGCGCGGCCCTCATCAGCGCCAGCCGTGATGGCGCCTGGTTGGCCAACCTGGTGCGCCGGTTTGGTTTCTCGGTCGTTCGGGGGTCCAGCTCGCGCAAAGGCGCGGCCGCCATGTTGCAGTTGGCCGACGTCATCGCATCAGGTCACGATGTCGTCATCACCCCGGATGGTCCGCGTGGTCCGGCATATCGCCCCGGCGGAGGGATCATTCTGCTGGCGCAAAAAACCGGGGCCCGCGTCGTGCCGTTGAACCTCGAATACGCGCGCTGCTGGAGACTGTCCAGTTGGGACAAATTCATCCTCCCGCGTCCGTTTACCCGAGTGCGCTTCATTCTGGGCCAGCCCCACGAAGTTTTAAAAACATCGAACGAAGAGGAATTCGAGGCCGAGCGTGAGCGCCTGAAGTCGGCGATGATGGCGCTGGTGGAAATGCGCTGATAGCTTCGGCGGATCTGACCATGGCAAAGTTAATCGATGGACGTGCAATCGCCGAGAGAGTCTACGCGGAATTGCGCGGCGAAATTGCCAGCCTCAAATCGCGGGGGACAATGCCGGGTCTGGCCGTGGTTCTCGTCGGCGATGATCCCGCCTCTCGCGCCTACGTGCGCGCCAAAGACAAAATGTGCCGCGAGCTTGGCCTGCATTCGGTGAAACTGGAACTGCCGGTTACGACCACGCAGGAGGAACTGCTCGCGCGGGTTGATGAGTTAAATCGCGATGAGAAAATCCATGGCATTCTCGTTCAATCGCCGCCGCCGCCGCAAATCGACGAAGCGGCGATCCTTCGCGCGCTCGATCCGCGCAAAGATGTGGACGGATTTCATCCGCTCAATGTTGCGAAGCTTGCGCTCGACGACGACACCGGTTTTGTGCCGTGCACGCCCCTTGGTTGTTTGCGTCTGCTCCGCGAAACCGGCGTTGCCCTCTCCGGCGCCAACGTCGCCGTCCTCGGTCGCAGCATGATCGTCGGAAAGCCAATGGCGCTTTTGCTTATGCGAAAGGGCATCGACGCAACCGTCACGGTGATCCATTCCCGCACCAGGAATATTGTTGAAATTTGCCGGCGGGCCGACGTGATCATCGCCGCCATCGGTCGTCCACATTTCGTTAGAACGGAATTTGTTCGTGAAGGGGCGAGCATAATTGATGTCGGAATCAATCGGGTGGAGGACGCCGCTAGCGAGCGAGGTTACAAACTCGTCGGCGACGTCGATTTCGAAAGCGTTTCGAAAGTAGCCGGTGCGATTACTCCCGTTCCCGGCGGGGTCGGTCCGATGACGATCGCGATGCTGATGTCCAACACAGTCAAAGCTTGCCGGCAAATCTCTGAGCTGTAGCTGCCGCTGTCCTCAGCGGCGGAGATCCAGGTCTCTGCCGCCGGCGACGGCGGCAGCTACAACTTCGCCGTCACGATCTTTCGCGTTAGGAGACCGAGCAGCGCCGGCTGAAAACGTGCGAATTCAAAAAGAATTGATCCCAGCTTGGGCGAAACAACCGCACTGCGCGCCAGCGCGTTAATCCAGAGGCGGCCACCATACATCGCGGCGTGTTGCGCGGCATAATCGCGCACCGCTTCCGCTGCATCCCCGCGAATCATCTCTTTGGCGGCGTCGGCCGCCAGTTCACCGGAGCGCAACGCATAAAAAATCCCCTCGCCGGTGAACGGCTCGACCACGCGGGCGGCATCGCCCACGAAAAGCACATTTTCGCCGGCAGGCGGGAGGGCGGAACGCGTCAGCGGAGTGATCGTGCGCCAGGTTTGCGACGACCCGAGATTGAAATACCGCGTTGCCCAATGTTGAAGCGGGCGGATCGATTTCGGCCGTCCAACGAGACAAAGATTCAGCTCAGTATCATTCACTGGGGCCTGGCCGGAATAACCGCCCGGCAATAATTGCAGGACGACGCGATTTCCAAAGTCCCGCGGCAATGAAATATGCGCCTGCAACGCCACGCGTTCTTTCGCGATGCGCGGCAGCAGACCGAGCAATCGTGCCACTGTCGAATTGCGACCATCAGCTCCCACCAACACGCGCGCGCGAAACGGCGCCGTCGCTTCGCCTGTCGTTAACTTCCAGGCGCCATCCGATTTCTCAATCGAAGTCAGCGTGCTTGCTTCACGAACTTCGGTACCGAACTCACGCGCCCGCTCCAGGAGGATGGAATCGAACGCGCTGCGTTTGATCGCGATCTCAGCGTTTTCCCCACGCGGCAAGTCGACCCGGAGATGAACGTCACGCACATTGATAAATTCCACCCAATCGAGCGCACCATGCGGCAAGACTCGAACGCGTTGATCGATTCCAAGTCGCCGCAAAATTGGCCAACATTCGGGATTCAAACAATCGCCGCACACCTTCTCACGCGGAAATTTTTCGCGCTCAATCAACACAACGCTCAGTCCGCTGGCCGCACAAAAGGCAGCGCAAACCGACCCCGCTGGTCCGCCACCGATGACCGCGACATCGAAAATCTCCATTTCGTTTCAGTGTCCAGGAACAAGCGCATCGTTAAAGCGATTTCGCTCGTCAGGTTTCGGCGTAAGCTCATTAGATCATGAGTTGGTCCCTTCCCATTTTTCGAATCGCTGGAATCCAGTTGCGGATTCATATCACGTTTTTGCTGCTGATCGGCTGGCTCGCAGTCGGCTACTACGCACAAGGCGGCTCGGCTATGGCGTTGGGGCGCATCCTCTTTGTGCTCTTGCTTTTTCTCTGTGTCGTTCTGCATGAATTCGGTCATGCCATTGCCGCGAAAAATTTCGGGATCAACACGCCCGACATTACTCTTCTGCCAATCGGCGGGGTAGCACGACTGGAACGAATGCCCGATGAACCACGGCAAGAGTTAATCATCGCGCTTGCCGGCCCGCTGGTGAACGTGGTGATCGCACTCGCTTTGTTCGCCGTTGTTGGTTGGCGTGGATTGGCGGCGCCAGCGATGATGGGAGGATCCGATCTCCTTGCCCAACTGCTCGTAATCAACGTTGTCCTGGTCCTTTTCAATTTGCTCCCGGCATTTCCGATGGACGGTGGCCGTGTCTTGCGCGCGCTTCTCGCCACGCGATTGAGTTATGCGCGGGCCACGCAAATCGCCGCCAGTATCGGCCAGGGCTGCGCATTTATTTTCGGTTTCATCGGCCTTTTTGGAAATCCCCTTCTTCTTTTCATTGCCTTTTTTGTTTATATGGGTGCATCGCAAGAAGCGGCCCTCGCTCAACTCAAAGATATTTCGCGCAGTTTTCCGGTTTCGAGCGCAATGGTGCGCGAATTCCATTCGCTTCCGCAAAACGCTACCCTGCAGGAGGCGGTGGACGCATTGCTTGCTACTTCGCAACACGATTTTCCAGTGATCGACGAAAGTGGCAACGTTGCTGGTGTTTTGACCCGGCACGATCTCATTGCGGCGTTACGTAGACACGACCCGCAGATTCGAGTCGCCGACGTGATGCGGCGCGATATTCCGACGGTGACGACCGGTACGCGTTTTGAGGAAGCGTTTCGCATCATGCAGGAGTGCAATTGTCCGATGGTGCCCGTGCTGGATGGGATGAAGCGACTAGTCGGTCTGCTGACCCCGGAAAATGTAACCGAACTGATGATGGTTCATTCGGCCATGCCGCAGCGAAGCGCGGCGTAAAGCGGCACTTCCAGGGTGCCGCTAATTGACCAGCCAGGCTTTTCGAAATCGTCGTTGGGTTGTCGATTTTCCCAGCGAGCGGAAGAATTGGATTACAATTAAGACTAAGATTGGGAACAGGAGCCACGTCATTGATGGCCGGCGTGAAAAAAGCGAAACCAGATCTAACGAAAAAAGTGCATGAGGTGCCCCATAAGCCGGGGGTGTATCTGATGCGCGACCGTTTCAACCGCGTCATTTACGTCGGCAAAGCGCGCGACCTGCGCAAGCGAGTTGGTTCTTATTTTATGCCATCGAAAGTGGCGGTGGCCGATTTGAAGACCCGCGCCATGCTCGATGCGGTTTGGGATTTTGAAACCCACACCGTGCAGAGCGAAGCGGAATCAATTTTGCTCGAAGGCAAACTGATCAAGGAATATCGCCCGCGTTATAATGTTTCTTTCCGGGACGATAAACGTTTTCTGCTGGTAAAGGTGGATCAGTCTGAGGAGTGGCCGCGTTTTCGTCTCGCCCGTTTCAAGAAGGATGACAACGCTCGTTATTTTGGGCCCTATGCACATGCCGGCGCACTCCGGCAAACGTTGAATTTTATGCGCAAAAAATTTGGGGTGCTCACCTTCGGTCGCGGCTCGCCGACGGAACGGGAATTGAAATCGTCGACCTACCAGGTGCCGATGAAATTAAGTGAAATCACGCCGGAGATTTATCGCGAACGTGTCGCACAGGCCTGCGAATTTCTCGAAGGACATTCCCGCGAAATGATGGCGGAGTTGGAAAAGCAAATGCGCGCACAAGCGGAAAAGCTCGATTTCGAGAAGGCGGCCGAATTGCGCAACATGCTTGATGACTTGCGACGCACTACGCGTCCGACGCGCCGCTTCACCCGCGGCTCCCTCCCGACAACGATCGAGCCTGAGGCCGACCTCCGCGCCTTGGCCGACGCTCTGCAACTGCCGAAGATTCCGCGAGTGATGGAATGCTTCGACATCTCCAATATCAGCACCACCCATGTCGTCGCATCGATGGTCTGTTTCCGTGACGGCATGCCGGACAAAAATTGTTATCGTCGTTATCGGATTCGCACCGTCGCCGGCCAGGATGATTTCGCCAGCATGGCGGAAGTGGTACGGCGAAGATATTCCCGAATTTTGCTCGAAGCGCGTGAAGCAAATCCCGAAGCGGCCGAATTTTCCCAGGAAAACCCGGCGGAAGCGCTCCATCGACTCGGTCATGGTGATCGGGTTCCGTTGGATAACTTACCGGTAACGCCACAGGATCCCTCCACTTCGCTTCGCTCCCGTCGGGATGACAAAAATGGGGGGTGCTCCGGTCCGGCTGACGAAAAGGCGGGGCGCCCCGGTCGCGATGACGAGCATTTCGTCGCTGTCAGACTTCCGGATCTAATTATTGTCGATGGCGGTAAGGGCCAGCTCTCATCCGCTTGCAAGGAACTTCAGCGGCTTGGGCTACACGATTTGGCAATTATCGGGCTGGCGAAGGAGCACGAGGAGATATATCGACCGGGGCGAGCGCTGCCGTTGCACTTGCCGGAAGATTCAGGCGCCTTGCGTCTGCTTCAGCGCATCCGTGATGAAGCGCATCGTTTCGCCAACGCCTATCATCAATTACTGATGAAGAAACGAATCGGCGAAAGCATTCTGGACGATTGCCCGGGCGTCAGTCAGCATCGCAAAAACCTATTGCTGCGAAAGTTCGGCTCGGTAAAACGATTGCGGCGGGCTAGTGCCGAAGAAATTGCTGCAACGGACGGAATTGGGGCAAAGTTGGCGGCGGACGTACACCGATTTTTGCAAACGCACTAGGGCTTGTCATTCTCGACCAAGCGCAGAACCTCTGACCGGATGAGACGTTTCGCGATGATGCTTAAGCTGGCACTGCTGCTCTTCGCGTTCTCCAGCGCAACGGGACAGCAGCTGGCACCCGCATCCTCTTCTGTAGCTCCCAGCGCCACGCCGACGGCGGAGCCATCGCCGCCCGCGCTTGATGAGGAAATCGTTCCCACGTTCGAGACGCAAAAACTGGCGCGCACTTACATTCTCGATATCCCCGCTCCGCGCGGCCAGATCACCGATCGCAACGGCGCACCCCTCGCGCAAAATCAGCTAAGCTATAATCTCGCGATCAATTTTCCTACTCCACTGGAGTTTAGCGATGCCCAAACGCTCGACTTCGCACATCGGCAAATCGCGGCGGCAATAAAATTGATTGGTCGCCAAATCCGCGTGCCCGACGAAGCAATCCTGCGGCATTATCACAATCGGGGAATTCTGCCTTTCGAGATCGCCACCAATCTGTCAGCCGAAGAATACGACGCGGCCAAAGCGCATTTGCCGCCAGAAATGACGTTACGCGGCGTTTACCTTCGTGTTTATCCACAGGGCAAAATTGCAGGGCAAATTGTTGGCTACACCGGACGCACCGGACGTAATCCCGACGGGATCATTGACAATCACGAAACAATTTGGCCGGAGACGGAAGGACGTGAAGGAATCGAACAAACCTTCAACGCAATGCTCACGGGCAAGCATGGCGAGTATAAAATTACCTTCGATAAGGATGGCCGCAAAACATCGGAGAAAATAGCCTCTCCTCCTATTCCCGGTCATACGGTTGTGACCACACTCGATCTGCGTTTACAGGAACTGGCTGAGAAAGCGCTTGAGGCCAAAGCAAAGCGCGGTGCGATCGTGATCATGGATCCGAACAACGGCGACATTCTCGCGCTCGCGTCGTGGCCAAATTACAATCCAAATCTTTTCGTCCCATCGATCTCGCCGGAAAAATTCAAGGCCTTGCAAGATGATCCGGGGATTCCGCTGCTGCCACGCGCATTTCGTTCCTCCTACCCGCCTGGCTCGACCTTCAAGGTTGCTGTGGGCATCGCTGCCTTAGAAAGCGGCGCGGTTACACCCAGCGAGCAATATCAATGCGTCCCATCAATCCAAATCGGTAACTTGACGTTTCACAATTGGAAGAAAAGCGATCGTGGTTTCCTCAATTTCGTTCAAGCCCTGACCGAATCGTGCGATACCTGGTTCTACCAAGTGGGTATAAAGACCGGCGCTGAGCCGATCATCGATTGGGCGCAAAGACTCGGTTTCGGCGCCAAATGCGGCATCCCAATTCGCGGTGAGGTGGAAGGCCGCGTTCCTAACGATTCCTATATGAAAGCAACACATGGCCGGAAGTTGCTGAACGGCGACATCGCCAATCTTTCCATCGGGCAGGGCGATACCCAGGTTACGCCTCTGCAGATGGCGCAGGCGATGTCGATCGTGGCCAACGGCGGCACCTTTTACCAGACGCGACTCGTCCAGCAGGTGCAATCAATCGATGGCGGGATCGTTACGGCTTATAATGTGCGCGAGAAAAAGACACTCAATTTTTCCAGCGAAACGATGGCGCAGCTTCGCACGGGAATGGTTGACGCGGTTAATGCTCCCGCCGGAACAGCGCATGCCGCCAGCCTGGAGACCGTAACGGTGGCGGGCAAAACCGGCACTGCCCAGTGGGGGCCGAAAAGCAAGGAGCGAACCGCAGCCTGGTTTGCCGGTTATGTCCCCGCGGAAAAGCCGCAGTATGCGTTTGCTGCTCTTTACGAGGGCGACGTGGGAGTGAAGGCGCATGGTGGTACGGTGGCCGCGCCAATGATTGCTCAGGTTTTGAAGGAACTCTACAAAGGCGAACAGGCCAACGGCCGCCGCCATCGCCGACCCCAAGCGGAGGAATCGCCAACCGTTCGCCGGGCCGAGCCCGTCGAGGAAGATGCCGGGGATTGACGAGAATTAGCTGCAGCCGCCGCGCTCTGTCGGGGAGTATCGGGTCATTCGGCGCGGCGACAGAGCGCCGCAGCTACAGCGCCGGAGATTATTTACGGAAGCTCGAGCTAGACCAAGCCCTGATCCATCATCGCATTCGCAACCTTTAGGAAACTCGCGATGTTGGCACCGTTCACATAATTGCCCGGCGTCCCGTACTTTTCCGCGGTGCGATGGCAAACCGCGTGGATGTTTTTCATGATTTTGTAAAGCCGCGCATCTACCTCCTCCCGTGTCCAGGAAATGCGCATGCTGTTTTGCGCCATCTCCAGCCCGGAAGTAGCCACCCCGCCCGCGTTTGCCGCTTTGCCGGGACCATAAAGGATTCCCGCCTGGAGAAAACGATGCACTCCCTTCATCGTCGTCGGCATGTTCGCGCCTTCCGAAACGACATAGACGCCGTTCTTGAGCAGGTTGTCCGCGTCTTTCTCGTTAATTTCATTCTGGGTGGCGCTGGGAAAGGCGCATTGTGCTTTGATATTCCAAAGCGGATTGTGATCGAGCTTCGGATCGACCGGCGTGAACACTGTGCCCTTGAATTTGTCGGCGTATTCCGAAATGCGGCCCCGCCGGACATTTTTTAGCTCCATCACAAATGCGAGTTTCTCCCGCGTAATTCCCTCTTCGTCGTAGATGAATCCGGTCGAATCGGACAGCGTAACCGGTTTTGCGCCTAACGAGTTCAACTTCTCGACCGTGTATTGCGCCACGTTTCCGCTCCCCGACACCAGCGCGACCTTGCCTTTAAGATCCTCCTTGCGAGTCCGGAGCATTTCTTCCGCGAAATAGACCGCGCCATAGCCAGTGGCTTCTGGACGAATCACCGAACCGCCCCAGGTCAGACCCTTCCCCGTCATCACACCGGTGAACTCGTTCTTCAATCGCTTGTACATCCCGAACATGAATCCGATCTCGCGCGCACCGACACCGATATCGCCCGCCGGGACGTCCGTATCTGGTCCGATATGCCGGAATAGCTCGCACATGAACGCCTGACAGAAGCGCATCACTTCAAAGTCAGTCCTGCCCTTGGGGTCGAAGTCGGAGCCGCCCTTTGCGCCACCCATCGGCAGGGTAGTCAGTGCGTTCTTGAATACCTGCTCAAAGGCGAGAAATTTAAGGATACTCAAGGTGACCGTGGGGTGAAAACGCAACCCGCCCTTGTAAGGGCCGATTGCGCTGTTCATTTGAATCCGGAACCCGCGATTAACGTGGAGATTGCCCTGATCGTCCCGCCACGGAACGCGAAACATGATGACTCGTTCCGGTTCGATGATGCGGTGCAAAATTTTCTCGTGCCGATATTCGGGGTGCTGTTCGAGAACAATCATAAGCGAGTCGACCACCTCCTGAACCGCCTGATGGAACTCCGGTTCGGCCGGGTTCTTCGCCTTCACTTCGGCCATCAACTCTGCAACGTAATCTCTCATGGGAATGCCTCGCCCAACGCGCGAGCCCTAGACGTATCCGTCAGGGAAGCCAAAATCGAAAGTAAAATTTACGGCGGTCCGCCAAAGGTGCGAAAGGGCGCCAAAGAAACCGGCATCGCAAGATTAGCGTCATCGCGTATTCGACGGACGGAATTGTGTCAGCGGTGTGGCTGCGCGTAACGTTCCGCGCCGAGAAAATGCAGCGAGACATAGGGCTCGTTGCCGACCACCCAACTATCGTGACCCGGGCCGATATAAAAGAGATCTCCCGCACTCATCTCGTAATAGCGCCCATCCTGCATTCGACAGGCGGCGCAGCCGGACACAACCATTCCGACATGTTCTACTTCGCATAATTCTGCGCCAGTCGCCGCGCCCACATGCTCCGACCATTTCCACCCCGGCTCGTAACTCGCTCGCCCAATCGTCATTGATCCGATCTTCACCGTCTCAAATTTTCCTTTTTCGAATGTGCGCACTTCATCCGGCTGCTCGAAGCGCTTGATCAGGAAATCATCGTAGGTCGGTAACATTCCCGAATTTAGCTGATGATGAAGTCGTCCCGCAAAAGATCGAGAACCAAATGGGCGCTTCGGGGGCGAAGGTAATTACGATCCGCCAAGCGGATGAATTCTAGAGCTTTTCGAAAATTGATGGGGCGAGCGGCGGATTAATTTTCACACTTCGGACCTGGGTGGTTTCGAGGACTTTGCCGCTTTGCAGATCAGTCTCACTCGATGCGAATGCGAATTGCACCCCGGATATCGTCCGAAAATCGGAGCTACGTTGCTCGATCGTGGTCGGTGTCGGATCGACATCCACGTGCAACGGCCGAACATCGCGACGACGTGTGATTAACCAGGTTTTTGGATCGACATATAATGTCGTGCTGTAGCCGTCGTTCAGCGTTAACCGCAAGACGTAATACGGAATACCATCAATGTTTTCTCGCTGGCCCAGCTCGATCCGATGGCCACGTCCTTTCAATTCGTGCAAGCCAAACAATTTTCCCGGTAACTCAACTCCGTGCCGCAGAGCTGCAGTCGCCTTTTCTGTCGCCGGGTTCTGCGAAGTGCCTTTGCCTTCCCATCCTTTTTGGCCGTCAAAGGCTTCCGTGAAGACATGGTCGCCACCAGCGTTGACATCAATCCTCATCTTGCCGGGGCGTGCCGCGAAGTAAGTGCCGTCCACTTCAAACTTGGGATCGGTGATGTGAAGATCGAACTCGATCGATTGAATCGCTTCGATAGCAGCGCGACCGCCCACGGCTTTGGTGTGACGCTCGATTACTTCGTCAAGCGTCGTCGGGGAGTGGCTACACCCGAATGACGCAGTTGCGAGTACGGCTGCCCAGACCAAAGCCATCAAACGGCGTTGTCGATTCACGATTACTCGAAATGACGCCGCCGAAGACTAAATTTGTCTAAAAGAGTATCCCTAACGCAAAACAGCCGGACTCTTGCGAGTCCGGCTGCTGTTGAATTTTAGTTGTCGACGTTGACGTCGAATTAGTAATCCATTCCGCCCATGCCACCCATGCCCCCGCCCGGCATCGGAGGAGTTTTCTCCTTCTCCGGCAGCTCGGTGACGATGGCTTCGGTCGTGAGCAACAAGCCCGAGATCGAGGCCGCGTTTTGCAACGCACTGCGCGTGACCTTCGTCGGATCGACGATGCCTGCCTTCACCAAGTCGGTGTATTCACCGGTGGCGACGTCGTAACCTTCGTTGCCCTTGCGCGCCTTGACTTCTTGAACGATGAGCGCGCCTTCCTGGCCCGCGTTGTCCGCGAGCTGACGGGTCGGCTCTTCGATGGCCCGGCGCACGATTTGCACGCCCACCTTCTCGTCGCCTTCAAGGCCCTTGATGTTATCGAGCGCTTTCTGCGCGCGAATGAACGCCACGCCGCCGCCCGGCACAATGCCTTCCTCAACCGCCGCGCGCGTAGCATGCAATGCATCTTCCACGCGAGCTTTTTTCTCCTTCATCTCGGTCTCGGTAGCAGCGCCGACGTTGATCACAGCCACCCCGCCGGCGAGCTTCGCCAACCGTTCCTGGAGTTTCTCGCGATCGTAATCGCTCGTCGTTTCTTCGATCTGACGGCGAATCTGATTTACCCGAGCCTTAATGTCGGCCTGCTTGCCTTCGCCTTCGACTATGGTGGTGTTTTCCTTGTCGATGGTAATGCGCTTGGCCCTGCCGAGGTCTTCCAGCTTCACGTTCTCGAGCTTGATTCCGAGATCTTCCGTGATGCAACGACCGCCGGTCAGCACCGCGATGTCTTCCAGCATCGCCTTGCGACGATCGCCGAAACCGGGGGCCTTGACCGCGCAAACCTGCAAGGTCCCGCGCAGCTTGTTCACCACCAGAGTGGCGAGCGCTTCGCCTTCCACATCTTCTGCGATGATCAGGAGCGGACGACCAGCCTTGGCTACTTTCTCAAGCAGCGGGAGCATGTCCTTCAAGCTCGAGATTTTTTTCTCGTGAATTAGGATATAAGGATTTTCGAGAACGGCCTCCATCGCTTCCGCGTTGGTGACGAAGTAGGGCGAGAGATAACCTTTGTCGAACTGCATACCTTCGACTACATCCAAAGTAGTCTCGATCGACTTGGCTTCTTCGACGGTAATAGTTCCGTCCTTGCCCACCTTGTCCATGGCGTCGGCAATGATCTCACCGATGGTCTTGTCCCAGTTAGCGGAGACCGTCGCAACCTGCGCGATCTCAGTGCGATCACTGACTTTCTTGGAGATTTTCTTCAGCTCCTCGACGACTGCCTCGACCGCCTTCATGATTCCGCGCTGCAGCGAAGTAGGATTCGCCCCCGCGGTTACATTCCGCAGACCTTCCTTGTAGATGGACTCTGCCAGCACGGTCGCGGTGGTCGTGCCATCGCCGGCGATGTCGGAAGTCTTCGAGGCCACTTCGCGCACGAGCTGAGCACCCATATTTTCATAGGGATCTTCCAGTTCGATCTCTTTCGCGACCGTAACGCCGTCCTTCGTAATCGTCGGGCTGCCGAATTTCTTATCGAGAATCACGTTGCGACCGCTCGGCCCGAGCGTGGCTTTGACGGCCCGCGCTAGTTTCTCGATTCCGCGCAGCAACGCGTGCCGCGCACTTTCATCAAATTGTAATTGTTTAGCTGCCATATTCTATGTTCTTGGTTGTTAGTTGCTGGTTGATCGACAATCAGCCGATGATGCCGAGGATATCATCCTCGCGCATGATCAGGTAGGTATCGCCGTCGATCTTGATTTCAGTGCCGCCGTATTTTGAGATCAGCACCTTATCGCCGGATTTCACGGTGAAATCGACTTTCTTGCCGTTGTCGTCGATTTTACCGGTGCCAAGAGCGACGACTTTGCCTTCCTGCGGTTTTTCCTTCGCGGTATCAGGGATAATGATGCCGCCCTTCTTTACTTCAGTCTCTTCAATCGGCTGCACTAACACCCGATCTCCAAGTGGTTTGACCTTAACTGATGCCATAATTTCTTTCTCTACTCCTTTGTTTTACTTAGGGTTGTTGCCGGCAGTAGCTCGGGAGTTCGCGAGCTACCGCCGACAAATTCGTTGTTATTTCTTCTTGTCTTCGTCAACTACTTCAAACTCTGCATCGACAACGTCGCCATTGCCGCCACGAGCCCCAGCGCCTTGTTCAGCCCCACGGCGCGGCTCCGCCTCCGGGCCTGGTTGTGGTCCGGCCTGCGCGCCCGCTCCAGCTGACGCTTGTTTGTAGAGTTCAGCGCTGACCTCCTGGAATTTGTTCTGCAAATCATCGTAGGCTCGTTTCATCGCTTCGGTGTCGTTCTTTTCGATTGCTTCGCGCACCGCGGCGATCGCGTCTTCCACCTGCTTCTTCTTGTCGCCGGAAATCTTGTCGCCGAGCTCCTTCAGCTGCTTCTCGGATTGATAAGCAAGGTTATCGGCATTGTTCTTAATCTCGATCGCTTCCTTCGCCCTCTTGTCCTCATCGGCATGGGCTTCAGCTTCGCGCTGCATCTTCTCGATCTCTTCTTTCGAAAGTCCGGAACTGCCGGTGATGGAAATCTTTTGTTCCTTGCCGGTGCCCAAATCTTTCGCCGATACGTGCAGAATGCCGTTGGCATCGATGTCGAATGTCACTTCAATTTGCGGAACGCCGCGCGGCGCCGGCGGAATCCCATCGAGATGGAATGTGCCGAGCGTTTTGTTGTCACGCGAAAGCGGCCGCTCGCCTTGGAGCACTTTGATTTCCACGCCTGGCTGATTGTCGCTGTAAGTGGAAAAGATCTGCGATTTACGCGTCGGGATCGTGGTGTTGCGCGGAATCATCGGCGTCGCCACACCACCCGCGGTTTCAATTGCGAGGGTGAGCGGGGTCACGTCGAGAAGCAGCACGTCTTTGACGTCGCCCTTGAGCACGCCGCCTTGAATGGCCGCGCCAATGGCGACGACTTCATCGGGATTAACACCTTTATGCGGCTCTTTCCCAATCAGATTACGCGCAATCTCGACGACCTTCGGCATGCGCGTCATACCGCCTACCAGCACCAGCTCGTTGATTTCTTTCTCCGTCAGTTGCGCGTCTTTCAGACACGCCTTCACCGGCGGTATCGTTCGTTGGAACAAATCATCGCAGAGCTGCTCAAGTTTCGAGCGCGTCAGTTTCTTCTGAATGTGTTTCGGCCCACTCGCGTCCGCCGTAATGAACGGCAGATTAATTTCATATTCCTGCGTGGACGAAAGCGCGATCTTCGCCTTCTCCGATTCCTCCTTGATGCGCTGAATTGCATCCGGCTGTTTCGTTAAGTCGATCCCGCTTTCTTTCTTAAATTCGTTTACGATCCAATCCATGATGCGCGCGTCCCAATCGTCACCACCAAGGTGGGTATCGCCGTTGGTTGCCTTCACTTCGAAAACGCCGTCGCCGATTTCGAGAACGGAAATGTCGAACGTTCCGCCACCCAAATCGTAAACGGCGATCTTCTCGTCCTTCTTCTTGTCGAGGCCGTAGGCAAGCGATGCCGCCGTCGGCTCGTTGATGATGCGTAAAACTTCCAGACCCGCGATCTTGCCTGCGTCCTTCGTTGCGTTGCGCTGCGAGTCGTTGAAATACGCCGGCACCGTAATGACTGCCTGCGCGATTTTTTCACCGAGCTTCGCTTCCGCGTCGGCTTTCAACTTCGACAAAATCATCGCCGAAATTTCCGGAGGAGAAAAAGTCTTCGTCTGGCCGTCTACTTCCACTTGCACGTGGGCGTCGCCATTTGCCGCCTTCACGATCTTATAGGGCACACGCTTTTGTTCTTCGTGCACCTCATCGAACTTGCGGCCCATGAACCGCTTGATCGAGAAGATCGTGTTCTGCGAATTGGTCACCGCCTGGCGCTTTGCCGCTTGACCGACCAGACGCTCACCGTTTTTCGTAAATGCAACCACCGAAGGCGTCGTCCGCGCGCCTTCGCTGTTCTCCAAAACGACGGGGTCTCCGCCTTCCATCGTCGCCATGCACGAGTTTGTCGTGCCCAAATCAATTCCTAAAACTTTAGCCATTTGTGTACAGTCCTCCGAACGCTTCTAGCAGCGACTATTCCAAATGGTCCAAATGAATCCTAAGTGACACTCTCACAATGAATTGACTTGTAAATCAAAATAACAACCTTTTGATAGAACGCGTCAAATTGACGCGAAATTTGCGATTCGGAGCACGTCGCTGCGCCAGCTCGTCGCCCTGCTTGGTATAGCCTCTGCTCAGTCAGGTTAATGATGAACCCCGTTCGTCCGCAGGCAAGAAACGAAACAGCGGACGTCCTCTTCAAGTGCCAGCACTGCGCCAGCCCGCTCGTGGTCGACGCGGCAGCGGTTGGAATGACCCTGAACTGCCAGCGGTGCGGAAAGCCGACGCTTGTTCCAACGGCGCCGGGAAGCGCGAGCCCGACAGCGCCGCAGGAGCTGACCGATCTGCAGCGGAAGTTGAAAGAAAACGAATCGCAACGCACCGAAGTGACCGGTTACATCAATCAACTTAGTATTCAGCTCCATCGCTGGAAACTGCGCTTGCAAACGTTGAACGAGCGCAAGACTGAGTTGGAAGAAGAGCTACGCAAACCCACGTAACCGGCGGTATCGGCGTATCGCCGATGAATTATCGAAACATCGGCTGGAAGCCGACGCCAACCTTCACTACCGTCTGGGGGTGCGGCAATATCACGATCTTCTTCGCCTGGTCCTGGAACAAGGGCTAGCGCGCAGCGATCGAACTGGAACCGGCACACTGTCGATCTTCGGGGCACAGGCGCGGTTCGATTTGCGTGAGCGTTTTCCCCTTCTGACGACCAAGAAGCTCCATCTCAAATCTATCATCTACGAGCTGCTTTGGTTTTTGCACGGCGAGACCAACGTTCGCTACCTGAATGAGCATGGCGTCAGCATCTGGGATGAATGGGCGGGTGAAAACGGAGATCTCGGCCGGGTTTACGGCGCCCAATGGCGCGATTGGCGCGGAGCGAATGGAATTCGCGTCGATCAGATCGACAAAGTGATTTCGGAGATTAAAGAAAATCCATCGAGCCGTCGCTTGATTGTCAGTGCGTGGAACCCGGCCGAAATCGACGAAATGGCGTTACCGCCATGTCACGTGCTTTTCCAATTCTACGTCAACGAAGGCGAGCTCAGCTGTCAGCTTTATCAGCGTAGCGCCGACTTATTTCTCGGCGTGCCTTTCAACATTGCGAGCTACTCGTTGCTTACAATGATGATTGCGCAAGTGTGCGGCCTTCGGACGGGGGACTTCGTCCATACTTTCGGCGACCTCCATCTTTACCAAAATCACCTGGAACAGGCCCGCGAGCAGCTCCACCGCGAGTGCCGGCGCCTGCCGCGCATGCAATTAAATCCGGCAATTACCCGACTCGAGGACTTTCGCTTTGAAGATTTTACTCTCCTCGACTACAACCCGCACCCCTCGATCAAGGCGACGATTGCGGTCTGACCACCTCGCATTTTTCGTCGCTGAGACTTTTCCCGCTCATCTGGGTTAAAGTAGATGTGAGAACCCTCCGGGCATTTTCGATCTTGTTGCTATCGCTTGCACCAGTGAGAGCACAGGATGGAAATCCATTTCGGGTCGAGATCGATCTTCAACAACAGACCGCCTTTCTGATTCGCGGGCGCGGTCTGGTTCTCGAATCGCCAATCTCGAGCGGGCGATACGGGCATCTTACGCAAACCGGCTCGTTTAAGGTCCTCGAGAAAGAGGTCAATCATTACTCAAGCATCTACGGCAAGATCGTGGACTCGAATGGCAAGACCGTTGTGGCCGACGCTGACGTCGACATGAAAATACCGCGCGGTGATAAATTTATTCCCGCGCCCATGCGCTACTTCATGCGCTTCCATGAAGCTGATGGAATGCACGCGGGATATCTCCCCGGTTATCCGGCATCGCATGGGTGTGTCCGGATGCCGGAGCAATTGGCGATTGCGTTCTTCCGTGCAGTCGATGTCGGAACGCCGGTCACAGTTTTCGGGAGAACGCCTCGAACAAACGAATACTCCCCATATGGCCCGGCACCGAATCGAAGAATGCAGCCCTGGTTTGGCCGACCAGTGGATCCCAGATTTCAACCGCAATACGATCCACGTTATCTAGATCCTTGGTGGCGTTGATTTCGATTCAGTTTCAAGACGTCGGCCCTTCAAAGGCCACGTGTCGTAACCGAATCGGAGAAGCGCCGGGCATACTTCATTTGGCAACTTCCTTCGGCTGCTCTGGTTTCCAAACCGGCCCGCTTTTTGCAGAGATGGACACTTCTATTCCAGCGCGCAGATCGGTCAGATTCGTTCTGGGGCGAACAAATCGCCCATGAATCTAGTTCCGAAGGGACATCACCCTACCGGGGCAAGCACGCTCTCGCCAAGCGAGACTCGGTCGAGCCGGAGCAGCGTCCGCAGCGAAAGCTACTCAGTGATTGGTGCTGGCTGTTTTTGGTCCGCGCTCCAGCTGAATCAGATCGGCTAAAATGTTGGTCGTTTCGTCTCGTTCCGGATCGATCACAGGCTCCTTCGTGTCCTCGTCTTGACCGGCGAATACGTCATCATCGGTATCGGAATCGCCCGCGGCTTCCGGCGCAACTTTGGCCGACCCGTTCTTTTTCGCCGAGGCCAGCTTGCCGGGATACATGATGAGCTGAAGATTTGGCTTATCCACGGTATCGAGTGTTACCCGATAGACGCGCGGCTCCTCGATGTTGCGCGCGAGCCGCTCTTTTGAGCGCAAGTCCTTCCGCATCTTGTCATCGGAAAGCTCTTTCTTCCGTACATCTTCATTAAGCGAGATACGATTGTCATCCAGTCGATGACGCAGCCGCTCCATGTCTTCCATCACATAATGGAATTCGGGATCATTTTTCGTGCGTGCGGAAGATCGGCGTTTTAGCTCATCGAGATAAAGCGAAACCGGCTCGCTCCATTTGGTGTATTTTGCCTTGGGCACTTCGTCGTAGGGTAAACAATTTTTTAGCGCTCCTTCGGCGAATTCCGGTAAATCCGTCAGCGACGGCAGGACAATGTCCGAGGCGACGCCGTGGAGCTGGGTTGAGCCGCCGGCAACGCGATAAAATTTCTGGATGGTCAATTTTAGCGCGCCATCCTTGTGCGACCGGCTACCGAGCAGCGAGGTATAGTTGCCGATGTCGAGAATCGTCTGTACGGTTCCTTTTCCAAAAGTGCATTGATCGCCGACGATTACTGCGCGTCCATAATCTTGCAGGGCCGCCGCGAAAATTTCACTGGCCGATGCGCTTTGTCGGCTGGTCAGCACCACCAGCGGTCCGGCGTAGGCAATCCCGGGGTCCGGATCGCTCGAGACGACAATGTTGCCATTCGAGCCTTTGGTTTGCACGATCGGCCCCGATTTCAAAAACAACCCGGTAAGTGAGATGACTTCCTCGAGCGAGCCGCCGCCGTTGCGCCGCAAATCCACTACCAGCCCTGCAATGTTTTCCTTCTTCAGACGTTTCAGCAACACCAGCACATCTTTGGTCGTGCTCTTGGCATGGTGATCCATGTCCGCATAAAATGAAGGCAGCGTAATCCAGCCGAGCTTCACCGGTCTGCCTTCGTCATCTTTTTTGATGATGATGTCAGCCCGCGCTTCCTGATCTTTCAGTTTAATTTCATCGCGTACCAATTCGACGTTCTTGCGCTTGGAGGGATCGGCTGCGTCCGCCGGGATGACCAGTAGCCGGACCTTCGAACCTTTCTTGCCGCGAATCATCTCCACCACTTTGTCGAGACGCATGTCGCGAACATCCACGAACTCCCCCGTTCCTTGGCCGACCGCCGTAATGCGATCGCCAACCTTGAGACGGCCGTCGACTTGCGCCGGACCTCCGGCTACCAAGCTCTCGATTTTGGCGTAACCATCTTCCGTCCGCAGCATCGCTCCGATACCGACGAGCGAGAGTCCCATATTGATACTAAAGTTTTTCAGATCGGCCTCGCTCAAATATTCCGAGTGCGGATCGTAGGCCAGCGCAACGGCATCGAGAAAAAACTTGGCCTGCTCATCGCGATCACTTTCGTGAACGTTGCGTGCCAGCCGATCGTAACGGCGCGCTACCAACTGGGGCCCGGGTTCGATCGGATGCTCGCTCAAATGTTCCTGCAAAAGCTCGCTTGTGATTCGCCCGCGCCAGAGCTCGTCGGCTTCGGCCGCGTTTTTCGGCCACGGGCTTTTTTCCCGCCGAAAATCAATCGTTCCGTCAGTTTTAAAATCGACCGGTTGCTTGAGAAATTCCTTTACCTTGGCGACCCTTTCGTCGACCCGCTTTTGGTAGAGATCGTAGATCTCGTAAGCCGGCTTGAGGTTGCCCAGCAAAATGTCGTCATCGAGCGCAGAGCCATATTTTTCGGTCAACGCATTCACATCCTCCTGGGTGAAAAAAAGGTGACTGAAATCGAGCAGCTCCAGATAGCTGCGCAAAATCTTCCCCGACAAGTCGTCGTTTAATTGCTTGTGGGTGTAATGGCCTTCCTCCAGCAGTCGGCCAACCGAGACGCAAACATTGTCCAAGTCGGTCTTTGCTGGAAGCGCTGGTGTTGAAGACAGGCTGGCCAGTGAAATAGCCGCCACCGCGGCATATAAACGAAAAGGATGATTCATGCCCTAAAAGAGAAGTTTTCCATACTCGCAGATCGGCATCCTGAAAGCAAGAACTCCCCTTGAATCCATTGCCTGCTGCAGCGATTAAAAGACAATCGGCGAAGCAGAACATTCAAAAAACGTTTTGTTCGCGGCGGTCCAACCAATGAAATACGAGACATTTTGCGGCGGAGTTTTCGAAACCAACTGCTATCTGGTTCATGCTCCGAACGGGCCGATTCTATTTGACGCACCAGACGGTAGTTGCGCGTGGCTGGAAAACCGCGGAATCGATTTGAAGCTGCTGCTTCTAACCCACGGACACATTGATCATGTGGGAGATGTTGCGAAAATTAAACGGAGATTTAACTGCCCGATCGGTTGCCACCCGGATACCGCACCGATGATTTCAGAGCCGGATTTTTTTCGCAACTTCGGCTTCGGCTTTGAAATCGAACCGGTTACGCCAGATTTTTTTATCCAGGAGGTGGATGAGCGCGATTTTCTGGGAGTTAAATTTCAGGTGCTCGAGGTCCCAGGTCATTGCCCTGGCAGCCTTTGCTTCTTTTCACACCGCGAAAAGCTTTTGATTGGGGGCGATGTTCTGTTTGCCGGAGGCGTTGGTCGTTGGGACCTTCCCGGCGGCGACGGCCAACAATTGTTCCAAGGAATTAAGGCGAAGCTGTTTCCGCTGGGAGACGATGTTACCGTCTTACCGGGACACGGGCCCCCCACGACTATCGGTGAGGAACGAAAAACCAACCCATTTGTGCGCTAGGTCTTCATCGACATGGCGAGGAAGTAAAAGATCACGATGTCCTGCAACATGTGGATGCTGAAAGCCCAGCCTGCACCGCGCGTTTCCACCATACTTTTCGCCCAAATCCAACCTGCGATGGTTGCCATGAGGATGCCAATTGGCCCCGAGGGCTGGCCAAAGTAATGCGCCAACCCAAAGAAAATCGCAGTCAACCAAAGCGTTTCGCGCACTGGTAGCACGTTGCGAAGGTGCGCCAGAGGAACGCACCGGAATTGGAATTCTTCATTGGCGGCGTTTAAGGCCGCGGTCGCCAAGGCCCAGGGAAGAAGATGCCGGAAGCGGGATAGTTCCCCTAAATTCGGCCGGAGACTGTCAAACAAAAATGCGGTCAAGCCCAGGCCAAAAATGACGAGCAATTGCGGGCCGAACCGGCTCCATGGTATCGGCTTGCGGAACCACAGGATAGGCTCTGGCTGGGCCGGCGCATCAAGCTGGCCGACGCGCAGGAAAAGATCGTCTCTGCTGAAATTGCGACCGATGAAAGTGGTGAGCATCAGGAGCACGCCGGCAACATTCAACAAACGCGACAGGAAAATCTTTGGTCCCCAGCTTATCCCAGCAGCGAAGCTTTGGATTGGCCCCCACTCCCCAAGCATCGGCGCAATTACGGACCATCCCAGACGCAAGATCGCAAGGGTGAAAAGAAATCTGGTCAGCGGGCTCAGCCGCCTCGATCTGCTTACAATGACGGCCGCCACCACAAGGACGAGCGCTTGTGCAACCGGCACTGAATAAGGCGGGCCGTGGCCGGTGGAATGACTGAAAATCATCGGAACGACGCTGGCGGTGAGCATCGCCCCCCAAGCAACCCAACGCTGTAAAGGGTCCACACCATCCGATCTGGACAAAACGATCCCAGGCCGTCGGATTCGGAGTCTCGGGATGGAAAAAGAGGCCTCTGCGCTAATTACTCCGACCATTCCTTGGCATATAAGCAAGCGCCGCACCCAACGGCTCGAGTAAATCGATATCGGCGATCAGGTTACGCAGAGAGCGGAGCGCGGCGGGGACGTGCGCCAGGAAATGTCGGCTGCCTTTTACCAGTCCGAGAAAGCCATAAGCCCCAAGCGCTTGCATCAAGCGTTGCATTGCGCATAGCCGAAGCGTTTCCCGCATTTGGGGAGTCGACGACAGGCCGCGGCGCTCCATATAATAAGAGTAAAGTTCCTCCCGCTCACCCGCTGAGAACCGGACGTAGGGATCAAATAAAAGCGATGCCAAATCATACTCAGCCAGGCCCGGACGCATCCCTTGGAAATCGATAAGATAAGCATGCCCGCTTCGGGCAATGATGTTTTGCGACTGGAAATCACGGTGCACTAACACCCTCGGCAACTCTGCCAGTCGCTCCGCGATGTTTTCAAGAGCAGGTAGCGAGGCGAGCTCGCGTAGTCTCCCTTCACTCAACCCAAAGATTCGGCCGAGACAATTTTCAAAAAAATAATTCTGCTCCCACCGATAAAGCGTGGCGTTAAACTCCGGTGGCATTTCGCCATCCAGCTCGGCCCATTCGCTCTCAGGCAAATCGTGAAGCTTGGCGATTTCATCCACGGCTGACCGGTAAAGCGCGCTCCGGACCAACCAGGTGTCGTCGCGAAAACTGAAAAGATCGCTCTCCCCCAGGTCCTCGATCCAAATCAACCCTTCCTCCGCATCATGAAAATAGATTTTTGGCGCGGCAATTCTGTGTTCCGCCAAAAATTCAGCGATGCGCACATAGTGCCGGTTTTCCGCCCCCTCGAGATTGTATTTTACCAAGATGAGTGATTGTTCCGGCACACAACGAACGCGGTAGAACCGCCGATCAGAACCGCCCTTTTCGATCGGGGCGATTTCGATTTGTCCCTCGCTGAAGGCGGGCAAACGCCGCCGCGTTTGTCGAAGAAGCAAATCGGTTTTCACTTCAAACAATGGCGTCATGTAAGGTTCCGGCCGCGGCCCGATGAGTGCGGACAATACAGTTTTCCAGCACACTTCGAGAAGCAATTTGTGCACCGGACCAGAGGATCGTGTCCACTAATTTGGCTTCGCTATCGACGCAACAGTTCTCTCCCACGACAGAGCAGCCGAGCACCTGTGCGGTTGGGTCCACGCGGGCATTTCTCGCCACTGCCAGAGGCCATTCTGGCATCCGAACGTATTGCGGTTTCCATTTCTCTGCGGCGAGTGTGCGATGAAGGTCCAGATATTGGCGGACCGATCCAACGTTAAACCACTTCCCGTCGTTCAGAATGACTCCGCCGATCCTGCCGTTTTCCTTGATCCATTCGGTCACTACGGGGATGAAAGAGATTTTCTGTGCCGGCGGAATTCGTCGAAAAACCGTGGGGCTCCAAACGGCGATGTTAGCGAAATCGTAGCGGCCAGCGATGCCGAGTCGGTTGGCAATATCTATGACTTTGCCATCGGCAAAAGCAATATCGGCGCCGAGACTTGTTTCTCTTAAGGCGAGCGTGACGTCATTTCCCCGCCGAAAATGTTCGTCGATCAACGGCCGAAGGTCGACGTCGGTGAGAATGTCCCCGCTGTAAGTTAGGAAGGGTTCGGAAGCAAAAAGAGGTTCGGCATTTTTGATTCCGCCGCCGGTTTCAAGCAAGTCCGGCTCGTGCACGAGCGTGACGGGGTGCTCGGCGTAAGTGTTATGCGCAAAAAAAGCGGCAAATAATTCAGGAAGCCTGTGGGTATTGATGACGAACGAGTTCACGCCCGCGTCAATCAGGTGATCGAGCGCGAAGGTGATGAGTGGTTTTTGAAAAATTGGCACGAGCGGTTTCGGCAACGCGTCCGTGAGCGGACGCAAACGGGTTCCCATTCCCGCGGCTAGGACAAAGGCGCGCGTTATCACCGGCTTGTGTTCGCGCCGCGCTTGGCTACAAATTGCGTCATGGCGGAAGAAACGGTCTGGCGCGGCACTTCTTCGCAAGTTAAAAATGCCAGCGCGTTCATTCTCTGCGGCCTGTGCCTTTGCGTCCTTCTTCTTCTCTTCGCTTTTCTCTGGCGCAATGAATCAGCGAGAGACTTTAGTCCGTACATTTTGTCGCCGGCCATCGTGCCGATCTTCATCGCGCTTTCGCGTTTCCTCCAGACGAAAAACAAAATATACGAACTTACGACCGAGCGGCTCAAAATAACCGAAGGCGTTTTCAATAAAGTGACCGATACACTCGAGCTTTATCGAGTTAAAGACTTGGAAACGCGCCAGTCTCTTTGGGAGCGCGCTTTTGGTGTCGAAAACGTGCAGATCAACACCACCGATGTTTCGACGCCTCTTGTTTCGATTGAAGCGGTGCCGAAGAAGATTGGCCTCGGCGACAAAATTCGGAACGCGGTCGAAAATGTTCGAATGCAAAAGCGAGTCCGTGAACTGGACATCGAGTGATGGCCAGCGTTCGACGCTAGCCTTTGAGGTAAAGCCGGCGCGTCCCGAAATCGATAATCCCGTGATGACGCTGTAAGAGTTCGCTGCCGAGTAATCCGGCGACGGGCCGTTTACCCACCAGCAACCCGCCGTGAATGAGTCCTGCCAGATCAATAACGCCAACATTGTGACCGACGATGTCAACCGAACCCACGGACAAGCGTCGAATGCGTGCAATTTGCACATCGCGCATATTTAGGTTCACCGCCGCAGACCTAAACGGGGTATCGCGCACGGGAATTTTCATGCGCTTAACAAATGAGCGATGCAAGAGGGTGGCGAAAGCACCGGTATCAACCATCAGAAGCGCAGGTGCGCCGTTGATCGCACCGTCCACATACAAATTGTAGCCATCGCTCACATGGATCGGCATGCTGCTCATCCCCCGATAATCCACACCCGGCGTAATTGTTTCTAATTGCGGCTCCAAATTCAAAATCAGGAGCCGGCGCTGGCAATCCAGCACCGCTCGAGTGGGAAAAAGAATATCGGCGCCGAGAATACCGTCGATTTCCTCTTCGCCCCGAAGACGAGCGGTGCGGCTCTTCGAACCGAGATCGATCGCGACCATCGGTTCGTCAACGAGATTAAGCGCACCGATCCGGAGTGACTTCGCGATCCCGACCGTATTCAACGCACCGTTGATCATCAATTTCGGCGGTAACTTGGAGGTGCTGGAAATTGAATCGAGGCCGTAGTGCCGATGACGACTGACATCGATCGCGCTAACGGGGGCTCCTGTATCCACTCCGAGCAAAGCAAGTTTTCCATTAATAAAAGCGCGAACGATAAGGTGATTCTGCGACGAAAGTTCGAGCGGAAGAGCTTCGAACTGCGGATTGTTGCGTTGCCAGATTGTCCGTTCGGCAGCCGATCGACGCGAAGCGGACTGGCCTTGAGTCGGCGACGCCGCCGCCCAGCAGAACAGGGTTGCGAGGAAGAAGAGGAAAATCGACCTGCGCAAGCGAATCCAAAACGAAATCATCGCGGTCGAAGGATACCATCAGCTGTTTGAAAGCGAGAATCGATCTTTGCGAGATTGCGCGACGGCATGCGAGCAGCTACAAAATACACGCCTTTGATGGACAGCACGACAGCGACAACACGCGCCGCGACCGAGCAGAAGTTCGTTCGGGGGTTGGGCTTGCTCGACTCGACCATGCTCGTCGCCGGCTCGATGATCGGCTCGGGAATTTTTATCGTCTCATCAATCATTGGGCGGCAGGTGGGCGCGCCCGGTTGGTTACTTGTGGTGTGGGTTGTGACCGGCGTGCTGACGTTAATGGCCGCGCTTTCCTACGGCGAGCTCGCTGCGATGATGCCGAAAGCCGGCGGCCAATATGTTTACTTGCGAGAAGCCTTCTCGCCACTCTGGGGTTTTCTCTATGGCTGGACGTTGTTCCTCGTGATTCAAACGGGAACAATCGCAGCGGTCGCAGTCGGATTTGCCCGTTACATGGGCGTCCTTGTGCCGTGGGTTTCGGAATCGAATTATCTCATTCAACCAATTCGTTTGGGCGGCTACGCAATCTCGCTCTCGACCGCGCAACTGGTCGGCCTGCTGCTTATTGCGCTGCTCACCTTCATGAACACGTTGGGGCTGAAGCTCGGGAAAATCGTACAGAACATTTTCACGACAGCAAAGACAGGAGCGCTCATCGCGCTGATCCTGCTCGGCATCGTGGTCGGCCTCCGATCAGGGGCGGGCGCGGCAAATTTTTCCGATTTCTGGAGTTTGCGTGGCGGGTTGCAAGAAGTTGGAAAGGGCCTCACCGCGGCGACTGGGTTCGGCCTGTTTGTCGGCATCTGCGTCGCGCAAACGAACTCGCTCTTTTCTGCTGATGCGTGGAACAATATCACCTTTACCGCCGGCGAAGTGGTCAACCCACGGCGTAATGTTCCGCTCTCATTGGCGTTCGGAACGATCCTGGTGATCAGCTTGTATTTGCTGGCAAATGTAGCCTACCTCGCCGCCCTGCCGTTCTCCGCAATTCAAAATGCGCCGAGTGATCGCGTCGCCTCAGAAACAGCCAACGTTATCTTCCCAGGCCTCGGTGCCACCATCATGGCGGTCGCGATCATGGTCTCAACGTTTGGTTGTAACAACGGACTGATTCTGGCCGGCGCACGCGCCTATTACGCAATGGCACGCGACGGACTCTTCTTTCGCTCGGTTAGTCGGCTGAACCGGAATCATGTGCCAGGCTGGGGTCTGGTTGTGCAGGGAATCTGGGCCGGCCTGCTCGTTTTGCCGCGGACGGTAAAGAGGGACGCCACCGGCGCAGTCGCCGGTTACGGAAATCTATATGGCAATCTGCTCGACTACGTGATCTCCGCCGCGCTTATCTTCTACATTCTTACGATTCTCGGGATCTTCATGCTTCGACAAAAACGGCCCGATGCCGAACGCCCCTACAAAGCTTTCGGTTACCCCGTAGTGCCCCTGCTCTACATCATTGGCGCGAGCGTCATTCTCGCCGTGCTCTTCATCTATCAAACTGCAACCACCTGGCCTGGCCTTATCATCGTGCTGAGCGGGGTGCCGATTTACTTCCTGTGGCGGAGGTCAGCCGTTGCAGCCGCCCAATCCGCCGAAACCGAATCAAACTAACGACTCATGGCAAATCTATTCGCGAAAAAGCCTCTCGCCAAGCTGATGGCAGAGTCGCAGGAAGTTGGCGAACATAGCCTGAAGCGATCCCTCGGACCGATTAACTTAATTGCGCTGGGAATTGGCGGGATCATCGGCGCAGGTCTTTTCGTGCGCACCGCCGCGGCCATTGCTGATCGCGCGGGTCCATCTGTCGTCCTCGCGTTTATTCTTGCCGGCATCGGCTGCGCCTTTGCCGGTCTTTGTTATGCGGAATTCGCCTCCATGATCCCAGTAGCCGGCAGTGCCTACACCTATTCCTACGCCACCATGGGCGAATTGGTCGCGTGGATCATCGGATGGGACCTCATCCTCGAATACGCCGTTGCGGCATCGACCGTCTCAATCGCCTGGAGCGAATATGCCAATCGCGTCCTCGAGTGGTTCAACATGCGCATCCCGTATCAATGGTCGCATTCGCCCTTTGAACACGACCCCGCAGGGGTCCACGGCATGATGAATGTTCCGGCAGTGTGCATATTGCTCGTGCTTACGATGCTGCTTATCCGCGGCACCAAAGAATCGGCTTTCGTTAACGGTGTCATCGTCATTTTGAAAACGACCATCGTGCTGCTCTTCATCGGCATCGGCTGGCAATTCATCAATCCGGCCAATCACACCCCCATGATTCCTCCTCCGACGACTTACACCACACCACAGGGCATCACCCACGCGTATGGTGGAATTCTCGGGATTCTCGGTGCCGCCGGCGTTGTCTTTTTCGCTTATATCGGTTTCGATGCCGTCTCCACCGCCGCCCAAGAAACGCGGAATCCGAAGCGCGACATGCCGATCGGGATTCTCGGATCGCTCGCGTTCTGCACCATTCTTTATGTGCTGTTCGCCTACGTGCTCAGCGGCGTTGCGACGGTGCAGGATTTCCGTAGCGCCGGCCGTGAAGCCTCGGTCGCGTTCGCGATCAGCAAATACATGCACGGCTACGAATGGCTCTCAAAGTCGGTTACGGTCGCGATTCTCGCCGGCTTTTCCTCCGTCATCCTGGTGATGTTGTTAGGCCAATCGCGCGTCTTCTTCTCGATGAGTCGCGACGGACTTGTCCCCCAAGTTTTTTCCGACGTTCATCCGCGGTTTCGAACACCGTACAAATCAAATATGTTGTTTTTCCTGTTTACCGGCCTGCTCGCCGCATTCGTGCCCGCAGATGTCACCGGCGAAATGACGAGCATCGGGACGTTGTTTGCCTTCATCCTCGTTTGCGCAGGCATCTGGATCATGCGGGTCCGTAGCCCTGAGCTGGAACGCGGATTCCGGGTGCCGGCGGCGCCCGTCGTCTGCACGCTCGGGATCATCGTGTGCGGTGCAATGATTTACGGCCTGGGCTGGACGAATTGGATGCGGCTAATTGTCTGGCTCGCAATCGGGCTGGTGTTTTACTTCAGCTACGGCAAGAGCCACAGCCGCATCAACGCGCCACCACCCGAGATGCCAGAGGGGATAAAGCTGACCCGGTAGGGGACCTTCGCGCGGAGAGTCAAAAGGCCCGAAGGTGATCGAAGCGTACTCGGGAAGTTAAAGAATTCCTTTTACTCCTGACCTAATCCTAATCTTATTCCTAATCCTATTCGCTTCCTGTGCATTCTACTCTCGATCACGAAAAATTGGACGTTTGCCAACAGTCACTTCAATTCATTGCCTGGGCGGTTCCGTTGCTCGACAAACTGCCCCGCACCGCGTCAGTTCGGAATCAACTCGATCGCGCGTCGACCTCAATTCCGCTGAACATCGCCGAAGGAAACGGCAGGTTTACTTCGGCTGATCGTTGTCATTTCTTCGACAATGCTCGTGGCTCTGCGCTCGAGTGTGCCGCTTGTCTCGACGTGATCATCGCTAAACAGTTTGTTGAAAGGGACGACATCCAGCAAGGCAAGACCATGCTGGTAAAGACGGTCTCAATGTTGTTTGGGTTAATCCGCGCTAATTCGGATGTGCGCGTTTTCGAATCGCCTGAGCAATACGGCAACCGAGGGGAAGAGGAATAGGAATACGAGTAGGATTAAGAATAAGAAGCCGAATTTGTCCTGCTAGAACTAAAAGATGTCTACGTAGGTGCGTCACCAGCTACTGCCACCGAAACCTTCGCTCGGACTTGCGCCGCCGAAGAGTCTTTCGCCACGCTCGCGGAGCCTTTCTGATTTCGCTAACGATTCGCGGGCAGCGGCGGTCTTTTGCAAATCTTCAGGCGAGAAATCGAGGGCATGCAATATTTCAGCTTCGTCGCGCGAAAGCTCTGACCGGTTTGCTCGTTCCTGGAATTGCGCGAGCGTTTGCGCAAGGCCGTCGCCATTCTTCCCGCGAAAAAGACTCAGCATCCGTTGAAAAGTGAGATGAAACGGCACGGTTGCGACATCGACCGTCTCATCCGACTGCGAAGCGAACGGCATCATCACTTCGTTGCCGGTAACCACACTGTTCCAAGTCTCCCGCGGCGCGTAATAGCCCAGCTCGACTGCGTAGGTCTCGCCCGGCTCGAGCTCCTCGATGGCGCAGCTCCCGCTCATCGGTTCGACCGCGACGGTTTTCTCATTTCCGTTTTGCCGAATCCGCAGGTGAGCACAGCGATCGGCTGGTAAACCTTTGGCGAAGGCCGCCGGCCAATCCACACTCCAGCACACAAAAAGCGTCCGCGGATCGCGCGCGATCGCGACCAGCAGCGGCTTGCCATAGTGCGCTGGCAACCCCGTCAATTCGTCGACGTCTCGTCGAGGCAACGATGACGAAGTCACCGGGCCTTCCGAGATTTTGTAGCCGCTCGACGAATCGGCCGAATTCTTCGCCATACCGGCCGCTTATCAATCATTGATCCGCGCCCGAGGCAAGCCAAAAGGGCGCGTTGCTTCATTCGCCCAGACACCGCAATATCGCGATGCAATGCGAACCTGCATCATTCTCAATCCAATCGCCGGCGGGGTGAAAAACCTTGATGCTATTCAGGACCGTTTGCGAGGGTTGAAGGCGGAGCGCCTTTGCATCAGCCAACAGGCGGGTGACGCGGAGAAATTCGCCAGTGAATCTTCGGACTTCGATCTGATCGTGTCGGCGGGCGGCGATGGGACCTTGAACGAAGTAGTGAACGGGATCGCTCAGGGAGGTTGCAAGGCTGCTCTTGGCGTCTTGCCGCTCGGGACCGGCAACGACTTTGCGCGCACAGTCGGAGTCCCAACTGATCTGGAGACCGCGATCGAACAGGTCATGGCTGGTAAAACCCGCGCCATTGATCTGGTCCGCGTGACCAGCGATCGCATCCGCTATTTCGTGAACGTTTCCTCAGGCGGATTCAGCGGCGTGGTTGACGACAAGCTTACGCCGGAAATGAAGCGGGCGTGGGGGCCACTGGCCTATTTGCGCAGCGCCGCCGCCGCGTTTTCCGAGCTACGTGGTTACACCACGAAGGTGGCGTTTGATGATGCGCAGACTTTCGAGCTTGATCTCTATAATGTGATCGTGGCCAACGGGCGTTACGTTGCTGGTGGGATCCCCGTCGCGCCGGAAGCCGACGTCGCGGATGGATTGCTCGATATTGTCCTCATTGCGGAGCGGGGAGCGGCCGAGCTCGCAATTTTGGCGGCCCAGATCCTCCTCGGTAAACACTTGTCCTCGGACGGGATTATCTTTCGGCGGGCCAAAAAGATTGCGATTAGTTCAAGACCAGGGATGTGGTTTAACGTCGATGGTGAATTGATCGGGAATGAACCGGCAATTTTCGAGTTGCTGCCGCAGGCATTGCGATGCGTAGTCGGAGCAGCGTGAACAAGAAAATTATCACCTTGGATGAATTGAGAGAAAAATCGGAACGGTTGCGATCTGCAGGCAAGCAAGTGGTCGCGACGAATGGTTGCTTCGATATTTTGCACGTCGGCCATGTGCGTTACCTGGCGGCGGCGCGAAAACTCGGCGATGTGCTGGTGGTGGGACTGAACGGCGACAATTCGGTCTGTCAGCTCAAAGGCGAAGGCAGGCCCGTCAATCCCGAACAGGATCGGGCGGAGGTGTTGGCCGCGCTCGAGTCGGTCGATTACGTGACGATTTTTCCCGAATTGCGGGCCACGAATTTCCTGCGGGCGGCCCAGCCGGCGATCTATGCCAAGGGCGGCGATTATACGCCCGATACGCTGGACTCCGAAGAACGCGCAGTTTTGGAAAAATTCGGAACCAGGATTGAGATCATTCCGTTCGAGAAGGGTTACTCAACCTCGCAGTTGCTAACGAGAATTGGGGACGAGTCATGATTAAGATCGGTATTCTCGGCTCAGGCAAGGGGTCCAACTGTCGCGCCATCCTCCAGAGCATTCGCGATGGTAGGTTAAAAGCAAGGGCCACCGTCGTAATTTCCGATGTGCTGGATGCGCCGATTCTGGAGATCGCGCGTGAGTTCGGAGTGCCGAACGCCTACCTGCCGCCGGGGCATTTTCGGACCAGGCTTGAGCCGAAGGTGGAAGCACAACTGGTCGAGATGTTGCAGAATGCGGAAGTGCAAATTGTCGTTCTGGCTGGTTTCATGCGCGTCTTGAAGGAACAAATGCTGGCCGCTTTCCCGCGCCGAATCGTGAACATTCATCCCTCGCTCCTGCCGAAATTCCCGGGCTTGGAAGCATGGAAACAGGCACTTGCCGCTAACGAGAAGTGGACAGGCGTAACCGTTCATTACGCGGATGAGCAGATCGATCACGGCGACGTCATTGCGCAACGCAAAGTCCCCGTGATGAGCGACGATACGGCCGAGTCATTGCACGCGCGCATTCAGGAAGTAGAACACGTTCTTTACCCCGAGGCTCTCGAGCAGGTAGTTGCGCAACTGCGCGCCGCTTAAAGCCGTTCGGCCTTGGGATCGCGTCCGAGCAATTCCTGCATCGCAAACAGGAGCGGCTTGTCCTGATAAAGAACGGCGTAGACTTGATCGATGATCGGTGTTTCCACGCCGATCCGGCGCGCACACTCGAATGCGCTCTTTGCTGTAGGTATCCCTTCTGCCACCATTCTCATGTCGGCCTGGATTTGAGCCAGGGTCTCGGCCTGGCCCAACCGTTCTCCTACCCTCCGATTGCGACTGTGCTTACTGAAGCAGGTCGCGATCAGATCTCCCACGCCGCTTAGTCCGTAGAAAGTGCGCGCGTTTCCACCCATCCCGGTTCCGAGACGCAACAATTCGGCCATCGCCCGGGTAAGGAGCGCAGCTTTTGAATTGTCGCCCAGGCCAAGGCCATCACTCACGCCGGCCGCGATCGCGAAAACATTCTTGAGCGCGCCCCCTAGCTCAATGCTGACAACATCATCACTCGTATAAATCCGGAAATGTTCGCTCCCAAGAAAACGTTGCAATTCAATTGCATATTTCTCGTTAGCACAGCCAATCACAGTCGCAGTCGGCAAGCTGCGAACAACTTCGGCTGCCAGATTTGGTCCGGACAAAACCGCTACTGGATTTGAAGAGAAAAGGTCTGATAAAATTTCGCTCATTCGCATTCCGCTGCCGTGCTCGATTCCTTTGGTGCAACTCAGCAGCACCGCATTTTCTTTGACCCCGGCATGACGGACACGAGTGGCAATTTCGCGCAGGGCAATGGATGGGGTGACGAATACAATTAGATCGGCTTCACTACAGTCACCGAGCTCGTGCGTGGCGCTAATGTTGTCCGGCAATCGGATCCCCGGCAGATACTCGGTGTTCTCTCGCGAACTTTGCACCCGGCTGATGCGTGCGGCATTGTTGCCCCACAGAGAAATGGGCCGCCCGTCCGTCCCCCACAGTGCCGCCAGCGCCGTGCCCCAGCTTCCTGCACCTATGATGACGCTTTGTTTCATTTTCGATCGAAGCGCGGCTCGCGCCCCTGGAGCAGGCGCACGATGTTGCTGCGGTGCCTGAAAATTATCAGGGTCGCGATCAAAAGGCTAAATCCTAAGACGATCGGATCTCTCGCATTCCCCAAAAGCCAGGCGCTTAGGGGCAATGCAATCGCCGCAACGATGGAAGCTAACGAGACGAAGCGGAAAAGGAAAAAGATCGCGATCCATACAATAACAGCGATGAATGTTGCTACCGGCAATAGACCAAGGCAGGCGCCGGCGGCTGCGGCGACACCTTTTCCACCGCGAAATCCAAGCCAGATAGGAAACGAATGGCCGACCACGACGAACAAAGCAGCAAGGATCCCGATGAGATAGCTGGTGGACGGGTCGAATTGGGCGAGCCAGAGCGCAATTCTAACAGCAAGGAAGCCCTTTAGAACATCGGCAACAAAAACAGCGTAACCATATTTTTTCCCTAAAACACGCAACGTGTTTGTTGCACCGATGTTACCGCTGCCGTGCTGCCGGATATCCGTCCCGGCGATCCGTCCAGCTATGAAACCGGAGGGGATGGATCCAAGAAGATAAGCAATCAGAGCCGCGGCGAAATAGATCACTCAGCACGATTTACCATTTAGCCAAATATCCAGGATAGATAAATCGGCAGCCGTTATTCCCGGAATGCGTCGTGCGGCTCCGAGGGAAGTCGGGCGAAACTTTCCCAGTTTTTGTCGACTTTCGCTGCGAAGACCGGGAACAACATTAAAGTCGAACCCACTGGGAATGGTGCGATCGGCACGCACCTGCTCATGGCTGCGGCGTTTTGTTTGTTGCGCGAGATAGCCGGCGTATTTCATTTCAATTAGCAGGTGACGCCAAATTGAGTGCGGTGCCATGGCGATGATTTCAGGCGGAATCGCGCTCAGGGTAAAGCGCGGGTCCTTCAACGCCTGACGCAGCGGGCGGCCATCAACCTGAAGAGCGTCAATCGCATTGTAAAGGGAGGCGATGGCCTCTTGTTTTCGACGAAGGCTTTTTATTCTCTCCTCACCAACTAATCCGAACTCGGCGCCTAACTTGGTCAAACGCAAATCGGCATTATCTTCGCGAAGGGCGAGGCGATTTTGCGCCCGACTGGTAAACATTCGATACGGCTCATCGGTTCCTCGTGTTGTCAAATCGTCGATCAGAACGCCGATGTAACTAATTTCTTTCGAAAGCTTAAATGGATCGCGATCCTGTGCCTTTAATGCGGCGTTGATTCCCGCAATTAAGCCTTGGCTGGCGGCTTCTTCGTAACCGGAGGTGCCGTTTATCTGTCCAGCAAAATACAAGTTTTCCACCAGCTTGGTCTCGAGCGTCGGGTGGAGCTGAGTAGGCGGGAAATAATCGGTACTCGACCGCGTAGCCGGGCCGAATGATCTCGGCCCGCTCCAGTCCGGGAATGGATTGCACTAACGACAATTGGACATCGAACGGCAGACTGGTAGAAATGCCGTTGACATAAAACTCGCTGGAATGCCGTCCTTCCGGCTCGAGGAAAATGGGATGCGACGACTTATGTGAAAACCGGACAATTTTGTCCTCAATTGAGGGGCAATACCGCGGCCCCGTGCCCTTAATTCTATTTTGATACAACGGTGATCTGTGTAGGTTTGCGCTAATTATATCGTGGGTCTTCTGAGTAGTCTGTGTCAGCCAACATGGAAGCTGTTCCACGTGGAACATCCCTGTGGCGTCAAAATTCAACGTGAATGATTCGTGTTTTTCACGGGGCACCGTTTCCACGAATGAAAGGCGTGGCGGCGGATCATCGCCCCCTTGGACCTCGAGCGACCCGAAGTCGATTGAATTGCCGTTGAGGCGGCAGGGCGTTCCCGTTTTGAAACGACCCGCTTCGAATCCCAAGGTGCGAATGCTGTCGCTCAGACTCGATGCCGTGTCCGCCATTCGGCCTCCCGCTTTGGATTGTTCGCCCACATGCAGGAGCCCGCGCAGAAAGGTCCCAGCCGTAATCACGACCGATCTTGCTAGAATTTCGACGCCTAAATCCGTTGTCACGCCGGCCGCTCGTCGGTTACTGACGAGAAGCGTGGCCGCTGTTCCCTGTAACAGCCGAAGATTCCGCGTCTTTTCGAGGATGGCCTTTAGCCGAAATTGGTAGGCTTTCTTGTCGCATTGAACTCGCGTCGCCCACACCGCTTCGCCCTTGCTCCGATTGAGTATTCGGAATTGGATTCCGGTGGCATCGGCATTAATTGCCATCGCTCCTCCTAGCGCATCAATTTCTTTCACAATATGGCTTTTAGCCGAGCCGCCGATCGCTGGATTACACGACATCTGGCCGATCGTATCCAGATTTTGAGTCAGCATCAGAGTGCGACAGCCCAGCCGCGCCGCAGCCAGAGCAGCCTCGATCCCCGCGTGGCCACTGCCAACAACCAGGACGTCGATCGGGTCAGTCAGTGTGAACATTTTCAAGAATCCCGCGCTTCGGGTCCGGAAGAAGATGGGAAAGATTCTCGATCTTCTGGCCTCCCCGCACCGTCGCGCTAACGATAATCAGCTCCGGAGCAAATTCAGCCAGGAATTGCCGGCAGGCGCCGCAAGGCACGATTGGGTCACTCGTATCGGCGACCACAGCGATCGCGACGAATTCCCGTTCCCCTGCAGCGACTGCACTGGCGATCGCGATGCGCTCAGCACAAATCGTCAGACCGTACGAGATATTTTCGATATTGCTGCCGGCAAAAACAGCGCCCGATTTGCATTGAACAGCCGCTCCTACAGCAAATCCAGAATATGGCGCATAGGCTTGCTTGCGCGCCGCGGAGGCGGATTGAATTAAGTCATTAAATTGCATATCTACATGTCGATAAAGATATTATGTAATAGAAGTGCCCCGCAGAACACGCAATGCAATGCGGCCCATCAGCACGAGGATCGCCAAGGAAATAAATAGTCCGCCACCCCAGACCCAATATTCGTACATCCGCGGATGCGTCTGTCCGCGGGCGAGCCTCAGCCCCAATTGTCCAAGCGTTCCAAGATACGCATAGAGAAAGAGTCCAGGCGCCTGGCCAATTGCAATCCAGATCATGCATGTTCGAAACCGAATCCTGGTCAGGCCATACAAGTAGTTCATCAAACTGGTGGGAAAAAGCGGATGCAATTGGCTGAGAAGAATGAGCTTCCACCCTTCGCGCTCCACCGCCGGTTCGAGCGCGTGGAGGCTCTTCGATCTTTCGAGGCGACGTTGCAGCCAGCGCCTGCCTATCGTTCGGCCAATCAAAAATGAAATGGCCGCACCGGCCACATTGCCAATCAGCGCAATCAGGAATCCCCACCATAAACCAAAAAAAAATCCGCTGCCGATACTTAGGATTCCGCCCGGCAGCAGCAACACATTACAGCAGGCGTAAAGGATCGGGTAACAAATCGCGCTCCAAACTCCCCAACCCATCACCCGCTGCTGAATCAGGGCCAGAATTTCCGGCACCGGAAAAAAGTGCCACAACGCGACCACAATGGCGATCGCACCGAGACTGGCGAAAAGCTGAACCCAGACGACGCGTTTTGTTTTGTTCAAGAGCGCCAGACCATCTGCGCGTCACATCTCGCGCGCAAATCGGGCTAATTTCGCAGGTAGAATCAAAATGCAAGGAACGGCGTAATCAAATAGATCCCAGGAAATTCTGAACCGACGGCAGAGACGATCTCGCGCGCGATTTCCATGCCGATTGCGCCGGCATTTTTCAGCGAGCTACCGTATCGGAGACCGTATGATCGTAAACCTGTCAAACGGTATCACTCAACTAAACGGTCTGGGCCTGTACGTTCCGGCGACGCGGAATACCGAGGCTGTCAAAAATTATCCGCGTGGCGTCGGAGCGATTGAGTGTGTAGAAGTGAACGCCGGCAACGTTGTTATCCAAAAGATCGTGACATTGTTCCAAGGCGAAGTGAACACCGACGCGCCTAACCATTTCAGGATCGTTCTCGCATCGCTGTAAAGCACGGAGAAGCCTGGCCGGGAAGCGTGCGCCGCCCGCCAGCTCGGCGATGCGTTTGAATCCGCTCATGGAGGTAATCGGCATTATGCCGGCGATAATCGGGATGTGGATGTCGGCGAGCGCACAGCGTTCTCTGAAATCGTAGAAGTCGCGATTATCGAAAAATAGTTGTGTGACGATGTAGTCGGCGCCAGCGCCGACTTTCGCTTTAAGGTGATCCATTTCGACTAATCGATTCGGCGTAGCCGGATGTCCTTCAGGAAAACCGGCCACGCCGATCCCAAAACCGCGCCGATCCGGATGCGCGCCCGTTTCGTTGAATCTGCGAATGAACTTCACCAAATCGATCGCGTGCTGAAACGAGTCGCGCGATTTGTCGTACTCAATTCCACGCGGCCTATCGCCCCCGAGCGCGAGAATGTTTCCAATCGCCGACTTAGCGTATCGAAGTAGAATTGCTTCGATTTCTTCTTCGTTGTGGCAGACGCAGGTCAGGTGAGGGATCGGATCCAGTTTTGTTGTGTGTTGAATGCGCTCGACAAGATCATGGGTCAAATCTCGCGTTGAGCCACCGGCACCGTACGTAACACTGACAAAGTGCGGCATATACGATTCGAGATCGCGAATCGTATGGTAGAGAATCTCGGCCGCTTCCGGCGTTCTCGGAGGAAAGAACTCGAACGAAAACGTGGGAGATTCTCTTAGCATAATGTCCGTGATGTGCATGTTTCAAAGTCTATCTTCGTTCGTGCCGCGACTTTCGGTCAACTGACCAAGCACATTATCGACCACGGAAGGGATGTTGCATCCAAACTCCAAAAGCCTTTGCCAGCATGAGATTTAACACACTTTTGTCCCTGGCAAAAACGGAAGGTCAGTTGTAGCGCCCGGTCGTCTCACGTCACACATGTGCCTTCGTTTGGGCGACCGTGATCCTGAGTGGCCCGGACGCTCCCCCTCCGATCGAGCAGCGGCGTCCCCGTCACCGCCTTCGCTTTCACCGGCTTGAGTTCTGCGATCGCTTTCGAAATCGCTGCGACGGTGCGCGGATTTGTTCCGCAGCAGCAGCCAATCAACCGCGCCCCTTCCGCGACCATTCCGCGCGCGGCCCGCGCGAAATAATCCGGCGCAGCGTGATAGATAAAACGCCCGTCCGTGTATTTCGGATAGCCGGCGTTTGGGTAAGCCGCCAGCAATCCATCGAGAGGAATTCGCTGAAGCAGTTGCACTGTAGCGTGCGGACCGTTCATGCAATTAACGCCGGTAATTTGTGCTCCCAGAGCGCGTAGTTTGCGAAACGCGTCCACGATCGGGACGCCCGACGCCACCCGTCCTTCCGGTTGGCAGGCAAATGAGCAGATTGTCGCGCAATCGCTCAGCGCGTTCTTAGCCTCGAGCGCGATCTGCATCTCGACGTCATCCATGAACGTCTCCAGAAAAATCAGGTCAACCCCTCCCTCAAGCAACGCCTGGATCTGTTCGTGAAAACACTGGGCTCGACCAATTCCGCGCTCTTCCGCTTCCAGCGCGCTTATCCCAAGCGGACCGACGCTACCGGCAACGCAGACATCTTTTCCCGCGGCCGTCTCTTTCGCCAGCTTTGCCGCCGCGCGATTGAACTCGCTCACGCGATTTTCAAAACCAAAACGTGAGAGTCGGGCTGCATTAGCGCCAAAGGTATTTGTCTCAATCACGCGGGCACCGGCCACTATGTAATCGCGATGAATCGCACGCACCCGATCCGGATCGCTCACGCAAACTTCCTCGAGACACAACTCGATCGGTAAACCCCGATCGAGCAACAGCGTTCCAATCGCGCCGTCGCCGCAGACCACATGTTCCTGGAGCTCATCAAGAAGGTTCATGGTTTGAATGCCGGATTACGGTCACGTAGGGCGGCCGTCAACTTACTTGGCGGTGGCGCGCGACTTTGATCAAATTGCGCGCCAACTCATTCGCGAGACCTCAACCTTCAAATCGACGAAAGTTGTCGGGTGCCGATTTCTCTCGATTTCAACAAAGCACAGACCCGCAAGCGAACGTAAGATCGACGAACCTTTTGCTCGCTAGAACTTTTTGAACGCCGAGCAATGGAAAATTCCGGGTTAGCTCTCGACCCCAAGAGGTCGAGCCCGGCCAGATCACGCTTCCCCAAATGATAACAGCCGACAGTCGACTCTTGAGCGAAGTCTTCACATTGACGCTGTTAACCGTTTGCGCAAAAGGAAGCGAACAACTTCGAACAACTCAAAACAAAAGACGCTTCTGTTCTTGCGGTTGGCTGATTCCAGTCGTTCATGCCAAGCTTGTTCACACCGTTTAAGTCTGAATTACGTGAGGAATCGTGGACGCGAACGCCAGGTTATTGACGACATGAAGATGAAGATATTGTTTGAGTGACAAATCAAAATAACAAAGAGACTGTGAACAAAGCGTTGGACCACTAAATGAATCACGCCGCCAAAACGATTCTTTCCCGCGGTGCAACAGTTGCAGTCAACCAGCCATGCCCGGTCGCAGTTGTCGAGAAACCAGACAGCCTCTTCGAGCGTTACGCCTGGATTTACATTTTTTGTCGCGAAAAAGTTTTTCGTGATGATACCGGCCGAATAATTCGTGCGTTTTGGCCGGCCGGAGAACCACCAGCGAGTTCCAAGGTGCTGGAGCTTGGCTGTGGTCCGGGGTTTTACGCCCGTGCCTTGGCGCAGCGTTTTCAAAGAATCTCGGTTCTTGGAGTCGACAGCTCGAAGGAGCTGGTGAAATACGCGCGGGAAAGAGCGACGGAGAAGGCTTTGCATAACTGTGCTTTTGCGTGGGGCGATGTCCTCAATCTTCCACAAACGGATAATTCGTTCAGCCAATTGGTCGCCTCTCGTCTGTTCACGATTTTGTCGGAACGAGAGCGCGCCGTCGGAGAAATATTTCGGGTGCTTAGTTCTGGAGGAAAATGTTTCGTGGCCGAGCCGCGCTTCGCGTTTTCGGCATCGATTCCTTTGCTAACGATGCGGGCACTTGCCCGCGTCAATGGATACTCGGACGAATATCGAGAGCCAGAAAAGGCCACCGTCCTTCCGTATTCCCATTTTTGTGCGTTGTTCGCGAGCCAACCGTGGGCGCGCATGAAAACCTGGCGGGTTGGTCGTTACCAGTACGCCCTCTGCGAAAAAGGTTGACGCGAGCGTTCCAGCAACGCAGAGCACGCGCGAATGCATCGCGTTCTCGATCGCCAATGGGGCAACCAGATTCCGGCGGGCCGGTGCGCGCTTGCGATCATGACTAAAGCGCCGCGGGCAGGGACGGTAAAGACAAGATTGCAACCCCCGCTCACGCCCTCCGAAGCGGCGGAGCTAAACACTTGTTTCTTGCGCGATATCGCGGCTGTGATCTCGGCAGCGGGGGAACGCTCCCAAGGGGTTGGCGTGTTTACCCCCGCGCGCAGCGAAAAGGAGTACGAGGGTATATTGCCATCGCATTTCGTTTTGATTCCGCAACGTGGCAATGGATTTGGCGAGCGGCTGACTAACGCGGCCGACGATTTGCTCCATGTTGGTTTCGAATCCTGTTGCCTGATTAATTCAGACAGTCCAACGGCGACAGCTGAAGCGTTTCGCGAGGCCGTCGCGCAGTTGCAAGATGCAGACGATCGAATCGTCCTCGGGCCATCCGATGATGGCGGTTATTATTTGATTGGGATGAGAAAACTGAATCGTCACCTTTTCGAAGAGATCGATTGGAGCACGGAGCGGGTTTTTGCCCAAACGGACGAACGCGCGCGTGAGGTCGGATTAAAGGTTCACGTTCTGCCGAAATTTTATGATGTGGACGATGGCGCAACGCTGCGGCGTTTGTGTGAGGAATTGTTGAGGGGAAATTCGCGGGGCGATATCGCTCCCGTGACAACGAAATTTTTGGCAGAGCTGATTGCGCGCGAAGGATGGGAACGACTTTGCCCGAAATGAAAAAGCGACAACGCGCTCTTGTTACTGGCGGCGCCGGGCTCATCGGATCGCATGTCGCCGACTTGCTCGTGCGCGAAGGCTGGCGCGTGCGGATTCTCGATAACCTCGAACCGAACACGCACAGACGAGGTAAGCCGGCCTGGATCAACCGCGATGCCGAGTTTGTGCATGGGGATTTGCGCGATCGCGCCACGATTGAAAACGCGCTTTCTGACATCGACGTCGTCTTTCACCAGGCGGCTTACGGCGGTTACATGCCGGAAATGGCGAAATACGTGCAGGTGAATTCGTTCGGCACCGCGCAAATGCTTGAAATCATTCGCGAAAAGAATCTTCCGATCAAAAAAGTTATCGTCGCGAGTTCACAGGCAGTTTACAGCGAAGGCGCGGGTGAGTGCTCAAAGCACGGCCTCGTTTTTCCAAAGGTGCGGCCGGTGGAACAATTACAGCACGGCGATTGGTCGGTGCGCTGCCCGATTTGCCATCAGCCAACCACGAGCGTGGCCACGCCCGAGGAGGCACCGGTTGGCGGGGAAACGGTTTATGGATTAACCAAAGTCGATCAGGAGAAATTGGTCCTGCTCTGGGGAAAACAAGTCGGGATTCCAGCCGTTGCGCTGCGGTACTCGTGCACTTACGGACCCCGACAATCGATCTTCAATCCTTACACCGGTGTGATCGCGATTTTTTGCACTCGTTTGCTTAACAATCTGCCGCCGGTTCTTTATGAAGACGGCGAGCAGACCCGCGATTTTTCTTTCGTTGAGGATATCGCACGCGCGAATTTGCTCGCCGCCACAACTGATGCTCTCGATGGCCGGCCAGTAAACGTCGGCAGCGAAAAAGGGGTGACCGTCCGCGAAATTTCACAAAGGATTTCCGACGCGCTCGGAATAAGAATCGCGCCGGAAATTAATGGGGAATTTCGTCCTGGGGAAATGCGCCACCTTATCAGCGGGACGGATACAATTCGGGCCGCGGGTTATGCCCCGCAGGTCGATCTAGCGGAGGGCATTAATCGCTATCTTGATTGGATTCGCTCGCAAAGCGACGTGCGCGATTACTTCAGCGAGGCTTCCGAAATGTTGCGCAATAAAGGCATTGTGCATCGCGTAGGAACGTAGCTCGAAATCCGGTTCGTGGCTCAACACGAGCGTAGCGCTTGTGCTACAAGTATTCCGATGAATGACGCGATCGGCAGTCCGGATTTCAACTCGCTGATTGTTGATCACGCGCGCAAAGATTTTCCGTTGCTCGATTCGAACATGAGTGTCGCCGAGGCGCTCGATCGCATCCGGCGCGAAGGCGTAGGAGAACGGGTGATCTACTTCTTCGCGATCGATTCCGAGAAACGTCTCGTTGGAGTTTTGCCGACACGGCGCCTGCTGACAGCCGCGTTGGAAACGCGCTTGGAAGAAATCATGGTTAGGCGCGTTGTCGCCATTCCAGCGACCGCAACTGTACTGGAGGCGTGCGAATTTTTCGTCCTCTACAAATTCTTCGCGTTTCCGGTCGTGGACGAGCGGCGCCGGGTGGTCGGCGTCGTCGATGTAAGTCTTTTCGCCGAAGAAATGCTCGAAGCAGCAGATCGCGAAGAACGCGCGCATTCTGTGCCGGCTTTCAGCAGCGACGATATTTTCGAGGCACTCGGTGTTCGTCTGGCCCAACTTCGCGGGGCGTCGCCCTGGCGCGCGTTTCGCTATCGCTTTCCATGGCTTCTGGCGACGGTGGGCGCCGGCACGGCCTGTGCGCTGTTGGCTGGCGTGTTTGAGGCAACGCTCGCCGGCAGTCTCGTCATCGCATTTTTTCTCACGATGGTGCTTGGCTTGAATGAAAGCGTCAGCACGCAATCGATGACGCTCACTATTCAAGCACTGCGCGTAAGTCCACTATCGCGCAGATGGTTCCTCGAAAACCTGCGCCGCGAAAGTGTAACCGCTCTGTTGCTTGGCGGTGCGTGCGGCGCCGTGGTCGGATTAATCGTATGGTTGTGGCGACACGATCTCAGCGGCGCCACTGTTGTGGGGGGCAGCATCGTGATGTCGTTATTCACGGCCTGTTTGTTTGGATTCAGCGTGCCATCGCTTCTTCATCGGCTGAAACTGGATCCTAAAATCGCGGCCGGGCCCGTGACACTCGCCGTGACAGATTTCGTCGCGCTAACCTTTTATTTCTCGCTCGCCTGGCTGGTACTGGGATAGAGAATTTCTGCCGCGAAAGGTCTAAGGGAACGGGATGGGATTAATCATGACTCGCGAAGAAATTATTCTGAAGCACATCAAACGCGATGGACGGGGCCTCGAAATTGGCCGGGGCTGCGCTCCGATTGCGCTGAAAAAGCAGGGCTTTCACGTTCACGCCCTCGACCATTGTGACAAGAAGGCGCTGAGCGAAAAATATCGGCCGCACGGGATCAACGTCGACAACATCGAGGAGGTTGATTTCGTTTGGGACGGCCGGTCTTACACCGAGCTCGTGGGCCGGCGTCATGTGTACGACTGGATCATTGGGTCGCACGTCCTCGAACGCACCACCGATTTGATTGGGTTTCTTAACGATTGTGATTCGCTCTTGAAAAAAGAGTGCGTCCTTTGGCTGGCGGTGCCCGATAAGCGCGATTGTTTCGACCACCTTCGGCCTCTTAGCAGCATCGGTCGCGTCATCGATGCAGCGCGTAATCCGCAGAAAATTCACTCGGCCGGAACAGTGGCGGAATATTTTCTCTCCCTGATGAGCAGAGGCGGTCGTATAGCCTGGGACACAAGCGAAACAAGCAATCCGCAATGTGAGCGAGCGTGGGTATTATCTCGATGTCCACGAATGGTGTTTCACCCCAACTTCGTTTCGACTGATGATGCGAGACTTATTTGAGCTTGGTTTCATTCAGCTCAAGGAATTGGCTTTTCATCCGCCGCAGGGCTCGGAATTTTACATTACTTTGTCACCCAAGGTTATCTTCCGGGGCGCGCGCGATTGGAATTGTTGGGGCAAATTCTTCGCGAACAATCGGTCGCCTGAATCGCATTGATTTTTCGACGTGTGGATTTCTGTTGTCATTCCGGCGCTCAACGAAGAAGAGCCGATCGCAGAGGTCGTGCGTGAAGTGATCGCAACAGGAAGTCCGCGCGAAGTCATTGTTGTTGATAATGGCAGCACAGACCAAACCGCGGAACGCGCCAGAAACGCAGGAGCGCGAGTGGTTATAGCGCCGCGCGGATACGGTCGCGCTTGTGCGGCGGGCGTGGCGGCAATTTCCCCTGAATGCGATTTGATCATTTTTCTCGATGGCGATGGCAGCGACGTTCCGCGCTTTATTCCGGCGTTGGTCGAGCCGATTATGAGCGGCACGCATGACTTCGTAATCGGTTCGCGCACACGCGGGAAACGCGAGCCGGGCAGTATGAACCCGCAGCAGATTTTTGCGGGGCATCTCGCGGGATTTTTGATCCGCATACTTTACGGTGTTCGCTACACCGATATGTCGCCGTTCCGCGCTATCCGGCGCGATTCATTTGCACAACTAGGAATGCGCGAAGAAACCTACGGTTGGAATCTGGAGATGCAGATGAAAGCAGCCCGAGCAGGACTGCGCATTCTCGAAGTGCCCGTTGATCATCGGCGTCGCAAGGGTGGGGAATCGAAAGTTTCCGGAACACTGCGGGGCACGTTCGTCGCCAGCTTTCGGATCCTGGCGACATTTTTGAAAATCGCCTTCTTCGGAACATAGGCTTGTAGCCTATGCGCCCAGCGGAGTTGCACTCCGCTAGTGGCAAGGGGACGTGTTTTCTGTTGGTGTCCGCGCTTCTGCGGAGTAGAACTCCGCTGGGTAGGCGGATCGATTCCGATCAACCGTGCGACGTCGGAAGTAAAGGAGGCGCTTGGCACAAGCGCCTCTACGACTCATAGTCGCGATAATGATTAGCCGATCCAAAGCGGCGCTTTGCGGTCTCTACGCCGGCCTCGTCGCCGGAATCGCTATGACCCTGGCGATGTTTTTGCTCGCGTGGCTATTCCAGATCGCGACGCCGCTGGTGATTCTGGGCGACCGCCTCAGCGTGTTCATCTCGCCGAAGCCATTCTTTTGGATTATGGGCCGTGTTGGTGGCTACAACCATTTGAAACAGCTTGGCGTCTGCTCCTCCATCCTCGGACAAATTCTGGTCGGCGCGTTTGGCGGAATGGTTTACGGACTCGTTCGCCGCAATCGAGGTGATATTGGGTATCGCTGGACCTTTCTCATTTTCGTAGCGCTGCCGTTAGCAATCAGTGCGATCTTGTTGTGGCCGGTGCTCGGGACCCATTACGGGGGAATGCCAATCGATGCGGCGCGTTTGATTACGCTGTTGGGACTGGCAATCTCATTTCTTCTCTTCGAACGCGTCCTTGTGCTTGGTCTCGATTTTCTAACGAGTCATGGACAAGAGAAGACTGCGGCGCCGCCTGAATTTACGCCGCACCTGGGCAGGCGCGCATTTTTGTTTGGCACGTTCGGCCTTCTCTTCGCGGGCGGAAGCGCCGCCATCGCGCGCAAGCTGTTTCGAATCGCGGCTTTCAGCTACGACGGCACGCAATATTTGGGCGCGGACGTCCAGGCGATCACCCCAAACGATCGGTTTTATTGCGTGACTAAGAACGTGGTCGATCCGCGGGTGGACGAAGGACTCTGGCATCTCGAAGTGACCGGCCTGGTGCAGCATCCGCACACCTATCGGCTTCTAGACTTCAAGAACATGGAGATGGTCGATCAGGAAACGACCTTAATGTGCATTAGTAATGGGCTCGATGCCGGACTGATGAGCAACGCGGTTTGGCGCGGGATTCCGATGGGGGATTTGTTGGAAGCAGCCTCTCCACTTGCCGGGGCCGAGAGAGTGCGGCTGTACGGCGTCGACAATTACACCGACACCGTTCCGTTCCAGAAAGCGATGACCCCGACCACGCTCATCGCCTTCAAGATGAATGGAACGGAGCTGCCGGATCGCCATGGGTTTCCTGCGCGTGCCATCGTGCCGGGCTATTTCGGTGAAAAACATGTGAAATGGCTTACTCGCATCGAAGTAACAAAGGCGGATGCGAAAGGTTTTTACGAGACCCAAGGCTGGGGGCCAAATTTCATTGTCCCGACACGATCTCGCATCGACATTCCTTATAACGAGTCGTGGATTAAGATAGCTGATGCGGCGAAAGGCGTTCCGGTCAAAGGCGTCGCTTTCGGGGGCGATCGCGGAATTTCCCAGGTGGAATTCAGTTCGGACGACGGCGAAAGTTGGGACGAGGCAAAGATCGATTATCCGGGTACTAAATTAACCTGGGCGCTGTGGAGTTTCAACTGGGCGCCGGACGATGATGTCGACGATTACACCTTGGTGGTGCGTGCGACCGATGGCGAAGGTAAAGTACAGGAGTTTGAAGAAGATCGCGCGTTTACCTCCGGGATCACCGGTTTTCACAAGGTAATCGTGCACATTGTTGCGTGAACAGTGTAGCCGGCATTGGTGATGCCGGGCCGCGGTCAGCGACCGCGGCTACATTCATCCGGGGTGACAGCGTGCAATTCTTAGCGCAACATTGGTCTGGCTAATGAGCGCCAAAGATCATGTTTTCACCCTCGGTATCGAGGAGGAATTTGCCATTGTCGATCCCGTGACGCGCGAATTGCGCTCCCACATTCACGAAATTCTCGAAGACGGCAAAGTTACGCTCAAGGAGCAGATCAAACCCGAAATGCATCAGTCAGTGGTCGAATTGGGCACGGAAATTTGCCGCGACATCGATGATGCCAGGAACCACGTAACCGAGCTCCGCAGCCGTCTGGCCGCACTGGCCGCGCGCAGCCAACTCAAGATCGCGTCGGTCGGCACGCATCCTTTTTCACATTGGCGCGATCAACTCATCACTCAAGGCGAGCGCTATCAGGAAATTGTGCGCGACATGCAATTGCTGGCCCGGGCTAATCTCATCTTCGGGTTGCATGTGCACGTTGGAATTCCAGACCGCGAAACCGCCATCCATGTTATGAATCAGGCGCGCTATTTCCTGCCCCACATTTACGCGCTGTCGGTTAACTCGCCTTTCTGGGTGGGGCACGATACCGGGCTGAAAGGTTACCGGTTGAAAGTGTTCGAGCGTTTCCCCCGCACCGGCATTCCGGATTCGTTCGAATCGCTTTCTGAATACACCGATTACTGCAACCTGCTCGTGAAAACCGGTTGCATCGATAACGCCAAGAAAATTTGGTGGGACATCCGCCTCCATCCTTTTTTCGACACACTGGAAGTGCGAGTATGCGACGCGCAATCGCGAGTGAACGATACTCTCGCCATCGCAGCGCTTATCCAGGCGTTGATTTCAAAACTGCACAAGTTGCTCCGGCAAAATGTCACTTTCCGGATTTACCGGAGGCGTTTGCTCGATGAAAATCGCTGGCGCGCCTCGCGCTATGGGATCGATGGCAAGCTCATCGACTTCGGCAGGGAAACGGAAACTGAAACGCGCAATCTGATTCACGAATTCATCGAGTTTGTAGCTGACGAAGTAGCCGAGCTGGGGAGCCGGCGCGAGATGAACCACATCGAACGGATTCTACATGAAGGTACAGGCGCGGACCGGCAGCTTGCGGTCTGGGAGCGCACCCACGATATCAAAGCGGTCGTCGATCACATCGTCGCCGAGACCTACCAAGGTTTAAGTGAAGTAGAACTCGCGGCGAAAGCGACCGTTGCGTCTTAATGTTCGTTTGAGCGACTCGGGACCAGTGTTGTCACCACGGAATCACTTTACGATCCTGCAAAAATTTGCCGGTGAGATTTTGCGGTGCCGCGGCCGCGAGCCAGACAATTCCGTCCGCGCCTTGTTCGACCGAGCGAGTCGCATTGGGCCCACCCATATCGGTGCGGACCCAACCCGGACAAACTGAATTCACGGCAATTTTCGGCAGTGCAGCGGCGAGCTGCGAAGTTACCCCATTCAACGCCGTTTTTGAAATGCAATAAACTGGCGACCAGCCATCGGCGCCGTCGTGCAGTTGCCCGCCGCTGCTTGAAACATTGACGATCCGGGGTGCCGATGACTTCGCGAGCATGGGCTGAAAGGCTTGCGCGATCATTAGCGGCCCGAGGGTGTTGGTGCGCATGGTCGTTTCGAATTGGTCCGGCGTTGCCTTCAAGATCGCGTCATCGCCGTCAACGATGATTCCGGCGTTATTTACCAGGACGTCCAGATGGTCGACCATCTTTGCTAATTCTGCCGCGGCTTCGCGAATGCTCGCGGGATCTGACACATCAATCTTTAGAAACGTTGCCGCCGCTCCGATTTTCTGTGCCGCGGCACGACCGGCTTTCTCATTGCGCGCGCCGACGAACACGCGAAAGCCTTTCGCCGCCAGTTGCCGCGCAACCTCGAAACCGATTCCCTTGTTTGCGCCGGTGACGAGCGCGATTTTTTCTGACTTCGACACAATGCAAACTCGCGCGTCACATTCCGAATCGCAATGCCACACCGTCATCCCGAGTCGCCCAGACGACGAGGGACCTCAAATGCGGTTGAGTCACGCACAGTAGCTTGTGTGATCAACCAAAGTTAGTGAGGTCCCTCGCTTGCGCCCGGGGTGACGGTGTCGGGGACGCAATCAAGCGTCGCAGTGTTCTCAGATTCACCACATCTTCTTTCAGTTCTTTGCCCTTTGGCGTTTCCAGCACTTTCGGAATTTTACCAAACCGCGGCTCGTTCATGATGAAACGAAATGCGGCCAGGCCGATTTTGCCTTTACCGATATGCGCGTGTCGATCGACGCGTGAGCCACGCGCGGCTTTGGAATCATTCAGATGAATGGCCACCAGTCGGTCCCGCGCCTGCGGGATAATTCGATCGAACTTGCGAAATGTCTTCTTGGCCGCGTTCTCAGAGCCGATGTCGTAACCGGCAGCAAAAATGTGAGCAGTATCGAGGCAAATGCAGATCCGTTCGGGCTCGCGCACATTGGCAATAATGTGGGCGATGTGCTCGAAGCGATGACCGAGGCATGAACCCTGGCCAGCCGTGGTTTCGAGCGCGATCTTGGCCTTCGCTTTTGGAATCACCCGCCAAATCGCGTCGATCGATGCGGTGATTTTTTCCAGGCCGGCTTCTTCACCTGCGCCGAGGTGTGCGCCGGGATGCATAACGAGAAATGGCAATCCGAGGTGATCGGCCCGAATCAATTCCTCGGCCAAAGCGCGCAACGAATTCGCGTGAAATTGCGGATTGGTGGCGGCGAGATTGATCAAATAATTCGCGTGCGCAAAAACCGACCCCAACTGGGCGCGCTGCTGGTGGTCCAGAAAAGCGCGAATTTCGTCAGTAGACAATGGCCGGGCGAACCACTGCATGTTGTTTTTGACGAAAATCTGCATTGCAGTGCAATTGATCGAACAAGCGCGTTCGATTGCCATGTGCATGCCGCCGGCAATCGACATGTGAGCGCCGAGAAGGAGTTCTTTTGTCATTTCGAGCGGGGCGAAGCGAAGTCGAGAAATCTCTTGCTCTTCAGTGCGAATGCCTCGGAAAAGTTACAGATGTCTCGACTGCGCTCGACATGACAAAGCGCTGCCAACCGCGGAATAGGCGAATGGCACGTATAAGAAAATGTCAGCGCTATCTGCGGTTCAGCATTCCTCGGCATTAAGCATTCAGAAAATTTTTGGGTGCCAATCCGGCTTCTTTAGACTGCCTTCGGCCTTATATTCGAAAAATTTATAGAGCGGAGTGAGAACGGCTCCGGCTCCGCTGGCGTCAATGCGAACGTCAAAATCGATTTTGTCATCGAGAAAATGGGCGTTGCCCTCTCCCACCATGCCGAAGGTGCCGCCGTCGACGTGAAAATCCGAGGTGCGGATAACCCCATCTTTGATCGTGAACGACATATTCCCTTTTCGCGCGACCCGATAACCGACCCCCGGCATGATCTTGTTGAGAATGTCCGAAAGCGGGCCAAAGAGCGGGATGGCAAAGACATCACCATTGCGCACGTCCACCTCGCCTTTGCCATTCATCGTCCGCGCGTCACTCCCGATTCCCGTCCATTCGTAGCGGCCATTCATCAATCCCACCGCCGTTTTGTATTTGAAATAGAGATCGGTCAGTTTTGGGAAATCGACGTGATCGACCGTCATCGCCGCCCGATAACGCTGGTCGTTTTTCGCGAGAGAAAGGTCCGCGCTGCCCCGCACTGTGCCAGAAAAAATCGCGCCGTTTAGTTCGGAGATTTGCAGCCGATCATCGGTTAGGAGCAACTTCGCGTTGATGCGGTCGAACGGCAGAGTTTTGCCAAGAAAAACGTAATCCATCCCGCCCGATGAATCGACATTGATTTCGAGGCGCGTGTTTTTGCCGCCGCGAAACTGATAGACACCGCTGGTGGTAATCGTAGGGGGCTTTTGAAATTTGTAGGGTGTAACGACCTTCAGCAATTTCGGATCAATCCAGTAAATGGCTTCCGTTGGTCGCAGGCCCGAAACGACATTCGACAGGCGCGTCTCGTGGTGCGCGAAATCGTAGACGAATGTGCCAGTGGCAACGCCCTCGTCGCGGGCCACTCGAAAGTTCTCGTAGGTGACCGCGCCATCCCCGAAATGAACGCTGGCCGAGGCGCTATTAAAACCAATGGTGCGAAAACGCCCGCGCTGCAGTTGTAAGGTGCCATCCCCTTTCCAAGTCGCGGCTGCGGCGCTCGGCCCGCGAATGCTCAGCTGAACATTAGAGGCATGTGGCCAATCCCAATCGTTCACGAATTCACGCGTGTCGGCCGGTGCCAGAGAACGAAGCGCGTTGGCGTCAATCGTACTGGCGAGATCGATCCGAAAATCATTCGGCGCATCGAGCAACCGCCCGACTAACTCCCCGCTTTGATGCCGCACATGAATGTCGCGCACCATTGTGCGTTCGCCGTCCCAGGAAAATTCGGCATTCGCGCTTAGAAACGGAATTCCCTTGTAAGCGAACCGATCCAGCGCGGCGTGGCCAATGGCCTGCCAACGCGGCTGGCCTTCGCCCAATTTTGCCGATCCCGAAATATCGAAGCGCGGCGGCGCTAGAAAAGTGATGTCGGAAACGAGGCGGGAGAGCCCGACGTTTTCAAGCAGCGTGCGCAGATTCAGACTGCTGCGCGCCTGAAACTGAAGCTCACCCGCCGGTTGTCGCCAAATTGCGCTGGCAGTGAATTCGCCCAAGTCATCCTGCAATTCGCATTGCCTGATGCTGAGTGTTTGATCGGCGAACTCACCGGTCATGGTCAGGTTTCGTGCCTGATAATTGCCGCGCTGCCATGGCCCGGTCTGCAACGTTCCCTCCACTCGCGCATTCTCAAGCTGCGCGACATCGCCGCTGAATTTGATCTGCAAATGCGGACGCTCGGAGAATTTGAACTGGTTCAACTCGCTTACCGATCGCTGCAAGATGGCAAGTCGCGTCTGCCATTCTTCTGGTGTTACGTCTTTCGAAGGTTTGTAATCGTTCCGCTTGATCAATTGTCCGGTCGCCGAAATGCGAATGCCGCAGAAGATTCCATCCGCCTGGCTGACATAAATTTGTTCCGGAGGAAAATAAATGTGGGCGTGCAAATTTTTGATTTGAGCGTGTGGCGATTTCGGGTCCGCTCCTTCGGGCAAGGGCAATGTGACCTGGGCATTACGAATATCGATTGCATTCAAGAAGGCCTGGCGTTGCAGTAACGCCGCGTAATTCACGTCCAGCGAAATGCGACTGATCTCCGCGATAGTGTTCTCGCGATTTTTGTAATCGTAAATGCGAACATCCTGCGCGACCAGCCCGCGAAAGGGATCGAGAGTCAGTCGCCGAACAGAGGCTTCTACCCCGTGCTTGTGCAATTCCTCAACCACGAGTCCGCGCCATTTCCGGCCGAATCCTTTCTTGGCCAGGTACCAGCCGCCGCCGGCCATCGCTCCCAAGATCAGAACAACCAGAAACCGCGCCGTAGTGGCGAGAAAGCGTCGCGCGAAGGTGCGTGGTCGATATATCGCAGAAGCGAACGTTTTTTGTGGTGGTTCCAGAATAGCTGGCATGACGCGTTGAAGCGTTGAATGGTTGGAGGGTGCAGGGACTGTCGATGTAACGCTTTAACTCTTCAACGCTTCAACGTGATTTCCATTTCCGAGTTACCGGCAATCAATGCCACGCTCAATTTTGTCAGTACTATTTTCATTTCTGCCGGCTGGTATTTTATTCGGCGGGATTTTTGGCAGCGCCACGTCGTTTGCATGGTCACGGCGGTCGTTTCCTCCACCCTTTTTCTCGTCGGTTATATCACTTATCACATCCACGTCGGCGAAAAATCTTCCGGCTTTCGCGGTTGGCTGGCAGCAATTTATTTTCCAATGCTGGCGAGCCACGTTTTGCTCGCCTTTGTCACGCTGCCTCTCGTCGTTCTCACCCTCATTCCGGTCTTCCAGCGCCGCTGGGACAAACATCGCCGGATCGCCAAATGGACCATGCCGATCTGGCTTTACGTTTCCGTCACCGGCGTGCTCGTTTATTTGATGCTTTACCAATGGTTTCCGCCACCGAGTCTTGCACAGCCGCGCTGAATGTTGTTTGCTCAGGACGCGGCCAGGCCGCTTCTAAAACCATGGTTACGATCGCAACCTTTAACGAGCAATCGAAAGCCAAACATCTGCGTGACCGGTTGGGACAAGCCGGGATCGGCGCCGACATCATCGGCGATAGCCATCTACAACGAGTCGCTTTCATGGCCAAGCCGCGGGCAAACGTGAAAGTGAAAGTGAACGAAGACGATTTCGGGAAAGCGCACCAATTGATGCGGGAGTGGGAAGTCTCCGATCCCGACGTCGGAGCCGCGCTGCGCTGCCCACAATGCGAATCTTCCAATATCGAATATCCGCAAATGACCCGGAAATTTCTGACCCCGGCGATCGCGAGCATTCTCTTTGCTCTGAAGATTTTTCCGAAAGGATTTTATTGTCACAATTGCCACTTTACTTGGACGAACGAGCCCGAAGGACAGATTTCACGCCTCTGGCACATGATTTTTCCGGGGACCAACCCGTACCGAGAAGAGTGACTTGGGCAGGGACGCGACCTGCGTTGCATCGCGATGATGCGATGAGGCTGGCAATGGCGTTGGCATGAAGTGGCTCTTTGCGTTGTTATTGGCGCTGGCAATTTTTGGCGGCGCCGCCTACTTCGCCTACAACGTTCTATTTAAACAGGAGATCGCCGTCCAAAAAGAACAGCGCGGCGAAATCCCTGCGACACCGATGCCCGACCTGAGCCTGCCGGAATTTCAGGAGGCGGCGAAATTACGGCAGGAAGGTAAACTGGTGGAGGCACGCAATGCTCTCTTTGCGTTTATTCAGAAATATCCCAACGGCCAGCACTTCGAGGAAGCGAAAGACCTGCTCGGTGCCGTCAACATCGATATACTTTTCTCGCCTCTACCTTCTCCCGAAAAGAAAGAATACATCGTGAAAAAAGGGGACGTCATTGCCCGGGTCGCGCAGAAAATGAAATCGACGCCGGAGCTGATCATGCGCACCAACAACATGAACGGCACCATGTTGCACATCGGCGAAAGGTTACTGATTTCGAATCCCGATTTCTCCCTCTTTATTCAAACGAAACAAAAACTTATTCTCCTCATCAACCACGGACAGTTTTTCAAGCAATATCATGTCCAGGAAATGAAACTGCCGCCGAAACAGCCGCCGCGGATCAATACCAAAGTGGCTGAGATTTTGGCTTGGAAGAATGGTAAACGCGTCGGTTTCGGCACCCGTGAATATCAGACGAGTATGCGCTGGATTCGTCTGGCCAACGCCGGCTACACCATCTATGCCATCCCGGACGCGTCCCACCCGAGTTCCGATCAGCCACCCCCCCCACTTGGGCTTGGCATTTCCGCCAGCGAGGCCGAAGAATTGAGTAGCCTTGTCAACGGCAAGACCCCTGTCACCATTACGGAGTAACATGAAGGAGCCGCAACCGCTTGACTTCGAGAAACCGATCGTGGAGCTGCAACGCCGGTTGCAGGAAATCCGCGATCATTCCGACGAACACGCGCTCGATTTCGATGCTGAAGTCGAGGCAATGGAGGCGAAGATCGAAACCACACGCCGCGAAATTTACGGCAACCTCAGTGCCTGGCAGCGGGTGCAGATCGCGCGGCACACTCAGCGGCCCTTCGCCCTGGATTACGTCGAGCGCTGTTTTACAAATTGGAACGAGTTGCATGGCGACCGTTTATTTGGCGACGACAGGGCCATGCCATGCGGGATCGCAATGCTGGGGGAGCAACGTTGCATCGTGATCACGAACCAAAAGGGCCGCAATACCAAGGAAAATGTGATGCGCAATTTCGGGTGCGCGCATCCGGAAGGTTATCGCAAGGCGCTCCGCTTGATGCAGCTCGGCGAGAAATTTAATCTGCCGGTGATTTCGCTCATCGATACGCCCGGCGCTTATCCCGGCATCGGTTCGGAAGAACGCCACATCGCCGAAGCGATCGCAGTCAATCTCCGTGAAATGATGAATCTGCGCGTGCCCGTCCTTGCGGCTGTCATCGGCGAAGGTGGCTCGGGCGGTGCCCTCGGCATTGGAGTGGCCGATCACGTGATGATCTTGGAGAACGCCTACTATTCTGTCATCAGTCCCGAGGCCTGTTCCGCCATTTTGTGGAAAGATCGACGCCACGCCGCTGAAGCGGCCGAAGCGCTTAAACTGACCGGGCAGGATTTGATGAAACTCAATGTCGTCGATGAAATCGTTGCCGAGCCGGATGGCGGCGCGCACCGCGACCATGAGAAAGCCGCGCAAATCCTAGGCGAAGCGTTGCGATCGAATCTTAAGCGCCTGCTCAAAACGCCGATCAATCAGCTGCTAAAAAAACGTTACGAGAAATTCCGTCGCCTCGGCAACTTTGCTGAGCCGCCAAAGGGCAACGGCGCCACCGGCTGATCGGAGCCGGCCCGCGTCAGGCAGGATCATGAATCGGAAAATTGGTTCTACCATAATGTCTGCTCTGCTTCTGGGTTTGGGTTGCCCATGCGCCAATGCGTTTACCCCGCCGCTCCATTTCGAAAAGGACACGGTTGGATTCGCGAACATGACCGTGTTTGAATACCAAAACGGTATCGCCCGCGTCCGCCGCGGCGAATCGGCAAAACAGAAGCGCTACACCCGACGCTGCTTCGTTCTTTGCCGAACCACCATGCAATTCAAAAAGTTTGCGCGTTTCGATCCGCATGCCCCGCCATTGAGCGATGAGGATCTGGCGAAGCGAATTCGGCAGGTCACTTGTCGTGCGGCCTGGCACGACACTCTCCCGGAGGAGCAGCGTGTGGTTTTCCCGGGCTTTGCAAACTTCCGCGAGATGAGCGTGAAACGGGGCTACATCGTACAGCGAAATATCGGTTACGGCTGGCCGACCTACTGGCGGCTGGGAAACGCCCGGACGTTTTTTGAACCGGGAGTTGGATATCAGGAAAAGACTCACCAAAATCTTAACGCGATCCTCGATCGCGGCGATTTGTTCGTCGCTTTTCTTACCACCCTGCCGCACTTAACGATTAATCACGCTGTGTTGGTTTTTGCAAAGAAACCCGGGAGCTCGACCGACACCGACCAGTACCTTGTTTACGACCCAAATCATCCTGATCGACCCCGGGCACTTACCTGGTCGCTACGCGAGCGTTCATTTGCTTACCAAAAAGACTGGGATTTCGTCGGCGGAAACGTGCGCGTTTACCAGGTTTACGGCATGCCGTTGCAGTAGGAACACAGGCCACTGGCCTGTGCGCCCAGCGGGGATTCTCCCCGCTGCCTTTTCGGCCCAGTCTCAGCGGAGTAAAACTCCGCTGGGCGCACAGACTGGAAAGTCTGTGTTCCGTTATCTCGCCGGTATCGGCCCCGGCGGCGGGTAAAGGAAGCGCAACATCGGATCGACCCGCGCAGCCCAGGACGCTTCACTGTGATCCGCCCCTTCGATTTCGTGATATTCAAGATCGTCGTGTAAGTTCCAACCGCGCTCGACCAGGGCAGCGCATAGACTGCGCGCTTGCTCCCAGCCCGGTTCGGCCGTGCCGATGTCGAGCCAGATCCTGAGCGGAAGCTTTTTATCCAGCGCCAGCACTCCTCTCACGATCACCTCATCGTCCCACCAAACCGAGGGCGACATCACCGCCAGCCGCGAGAAGACATTTGGAAACCAAAGTCCGAGTGTCATTACGAGTAATCCGCCCAGAGAGGACCCGCCCAGCCCGGTAAATTCGGCTTCCGGGTTAGTCCGATACGTCGAATCAATGAATGGCTTCAGCTCCTCGATCAAAAATTTCCCGTACTTGCGGGCCAGACCGCGACTGCGCTTTTTTCGTTTTGCTTTGCTGTCGATGATAGCGCGTGTCGGGGCGTATTCGTGAATGCGATCCGGGCCGGTATTTGCGATCGCCACCATGATAATCGGCTCGATTAGTTTGCGGCGAATCAATCGCTGGGCGGTTTCGTCCATGCCCCATTCCACGCCAGCGAACGCAGTCGCAGCATCGAACAGGTTTTGCCCATCTTGCAAATAGAACACGGGATAGCGACGTCGCAGAAAGCGGCGGTATCCTGGCGGCAAATAAACCAGAATATCTCGCCGGTTCCCGAGCGTGCGTGAAGGGAATTGACGGTGGCGATGAATATTCCCGGTGAGGGTATGACGCGGCATCCTTTAGTAGAGCGAAAGCTATTCCCGAAGAAGGTTGCCTTGTCCAATTTCGCTCACCTGTTTTGGTTCGAATTTGGCTGTAAATCCTTCAAATCCGGTCTATAAAAGCCGACCCGATTTATGCAGGAATGTTACATCAAGTGGTGGACCCCGTATTTAAGCCGCGAGTTCGAGATGCTGGTCTTCGGTAATGGTGGTGGTCTCCCGCTGATTATTTTTCCAACCTCCTTTGGCAACTACCGCCAGAACAAAGATTTTGGCCTAATCGATTCCGTCGTGTCCTTCATGGATAACAACCGAGTGACCGTCTATTGCCCGGATGCGATTGATCTTGACAGTTTTTACAACAAATCGATTCACCCTGCCGATCGCATTCGCACTCACATCGCCTACGAAAACGTTATCGTGCGTGACGTGTTCGATTTCGCGCGGCGCGAAGGCAGCACGCACCGGGTCGGGGTGTGCGGCGCAAGCCTGGGCGCGTATCACGCCGCCAACATCGCCTTCAGGCACGCCGACGCCGTCAGTCATCTCATCAGCCTGAGCGGCGCCTTCGAGATCAGCGATTTCTTCGACGGCTATCACGACGACAACATTTATTTCAACAGCCCTTACGAGTATCTGCCGAACATGCCCGACCCGTGGAAGTACAACCACATGAACATCATTCTCGGGACCGGCGAATGGGATAACACGCGCCACGAATCGATGCGACTCTCGGACATCCTGAATTCAAAAGGAATCCGCCATTGGCTGGATGACCGGAAATGGTGCGGGCACGAGTGGAAGTACTGGCGCGACATGCTGCCATATTATTTGTCGACGTTTTGACGGTCACTTTATGAAAAAAATCGGAATCTTATTTGGCCAGGAGAACTCTTTTCCCTGGGCATTCATCGATCGCGTTAATCAAAAGACCGGCGGGAAAGAGCTCGTCGCGGAAGCGGTCAGGATCGACAAGGTGATTCAGGGAGAGCCGTGCGGCTACGACGTAATCATCGATCGCATTTCGCAAGACGTCCCATTCTATCGCGCGTTTTTGAAGAATGCCGCCCTCACCGGCACTGCCGTGGTCAACAACCCGTTTTGGTGGAGCGCGGACGAGAAATTTTTCAATAACGCGCTGGCGACCAAGATCGGGGTCGCAGTTCCACGAACCGTCTTGCTGCCTTCGCATGAAGTGCCGCCCGACACCAACGCGAACTCGTTCCGCAATCTGGCCTATCCGCTCGATTGGGAGGCGATTTTCAACTACGTTGGCTGGCCGGCATTTTTCAAACCATTCGCGGGTGGAGGTTGGAAAAACGTTTATCGCCTGCACAACCCGGAAGAATTTTATCGCGCTTACAGCGAGACCGGACAGCTCGTCATGATGTTGCAGGAAGAAGTGAAATTCGAGATGTACTTCCGGTGTTATTCAATCGATCAACGCACTGTCCGCATCATGCCCTACGATCCGCGGCATCCTTATCATTTGCGATATCAAACCGAGTGGCAAACCCCAAAGGAAGTATTGCAGAATGTCGAGCGCGGCGTCTTACAGTTGAATCAGTATCTCGGTTACGACTTGAACACGGTTGAGTTCGCCGTGCACGATGGCGTGCCGGTGGCGATCGATTTTTGTAATCCCGCGCCGGATGCCGAAGTGACTTCGGTTGGTCAGGCGAACTTTGAATGGGTGGTCGAGGCGGTCTCAGAGATGGCGATTCGCAAGGCGCGACAGCATCAACCCGGTCGAGATAATCTGAGCTGGGGAAAATTTGTCCAGGCCGGGGCCACGCGGCGTGCACTTAGCGATTTGAAATAAGCCGGGGAACGCGGGCTTCTAGCCGGCATCATGCCGGCGTTGTTTTCTGTCATCCCGAGCGCAGTCGAGGGCTCTCTAGCTATTTTCAGGAAAAATTAGAGATGTCTCGACTGCGCTCGACATGATAAAAAAGGATGCGTGTCCCGAGAATTTTATTTCTGGCATTTCGGGCACCATGCAGTGGTTCGCCCGCCAATTGTCGCGCGACGCAACACCGTTTTGTGTCGCGGACATTTTCCCCCGGCGCGCCAGCGTTCATGAATTAACCAGGTCCGCGGCAATGTGGAATCGTCCGGGCCGATGATGCGCAATGATTCGCGCGCGACAAACTGCGTGGCGCGAAAAAGCTCATCGCGCTCGCCGGCGCTCAATTTGCCCGCGCGTTTCGAGGGCGAGATTCTTGCACGCCACAAAATTTCATCGGCCATCCAGTTGCCGATCCCGGAAAATCCCGATTGCATCAGGACGACAGCTTTAATTGGCGCCTTGCGGTGGCGATGAAGGAATCGGTCGAGAAATGGGCGATTAAATTTAGCCGACACAATCTCCGGCACACCGTTCTCCCACCAGGCCGGTGCGGTTTTGCCATGATGAAATTGCACGCGGCCAAATTGGCGCGCATCGGTGAAGACGAGCGCGCGTTCGCGCTGATATAAAACAAAATGATCATGCTTTTGCGGGCGAAAATCGGGGCGCGCGGTCTGCATCTTACCACTCATGCCGAGATGCAGGCCGAGCCAATTCTCGTTAGAGAATCGGAAAAACATCCGCTTGCCGCGCGCTTCTGAAGTCAACAAGCGCGCGCCGGTAAGCTCCTTGCGCAGGACGCGCGTGTCGGTGCCGCGAAAAACTCGCTTGTCTGCATGCTGCGCGATTTTGATCACGCGATGTCCGATGCCGGCATTCCATTGCCGCCTGAAATATTCCACCTCGGCCAGCTCGGGCATCGTGAAACCTAAGCGCGCTAAATCAAGATTGAAAAGGGAAGCGCGAGCATCCTGTCGTTCCATGCTGCTCCGAGCTGACTTGCTGGGGACCCTGGTGGAAATACCCAAGACCATTTTGCACAAAGCTTGCCGGCAGGCTGCCGGCAAGTGCAGGTTGGCAGCCTGCGCTCCCCAGAGTTTCCCCCAGTCCGGCCCGTGCTAAATTTATCCCAATGGAAAAAGTCATCATTGTCGGGAGCGGCTGCGCCGGTTTGACCGCGGCGATTTATGCCGCTCGCGCCAACCTGAGACCGCTGGTACTTGAAGGCGCCCAGCCCGGTGGACAACTTTCCACCACTACCCTGGTCGAGAACTTTCCCGGATTCACCGATGGCATCGACGGGCCTCAGTTAATCCTGAACATGCATGCGCAGGCAGAAAAATTCGGCGCCCGCTTTTCCTATGCAGAAGCGACCGGGTTCGAGCCGCTGAATTCGCACATTCGTCTGCAAGTTGACGACAAGGAATGGCTGGAGACCGAATCTCTTATCATTGCAAGCGGCGCCTCGGCGCGCTACCTCGAGCTGGAGAACGAGGAGAAATTCATCGGCCATGGGCTGACATCGTGCGCGACCTGCGATGGCGCATTTTATCGTAACGTTCCCGTAGCGGTGGTGGGCGGCGGCGATTCCGCAGCTGAGGAATCCCTCTTTCTCACCCGGTTCGCGTCTAAGGTTTATCTGATTCATCGGCGCGACAAATTGCGCGCCTCCAAAATCATGGCCGATCGCGTCCTCGCGCACCCAAAGATCGAGCCGATCTGGAATACGGTGATCACGCGTTACATTCCCGACGAAAGAGGAGAGATGCGTGCAATCGATTTGCGCAATGTCATTACCCACCAAGAACGTGAATTGCCGGTGGCCTGCGTTTTCGTTGCCATCGGCCACGATCCAAACGCGAAACCGTACAGCGGCAAGCTGGAGATGGACAAGGATGGTTACCTCATCACCAAACGGCTGGTCGAAAGCAAGCATCCGGGCGTTTTCATCGCCGGCGACGTGGCCGACCGTATTTATAAACAGGCGGTCACCGCCGCCGGAGCGGGCTGCGCCGCGGCCATAGAAGCGGAGCGATATTTAAGCTCGCTGGAGAAGTGACGCGATAGACAATTCAACTCCACAGCGTGGCCGGCAGGGCGACCGCTAAAAGATGAAGCTTTGCGATCTGACGCAGTTCTATTCGCCGTTGAGCGGGGGAGTGAAGCGGTATGTGCACGAAAAGATCGCGTACATTCAGAGCGCGACCACGGACGAGCATGTGCTCGTCGTCCCGGGACCGAAAACGGAATGCGTTACGAGCGAGCGTTCGCGAATTTATTTCATTCATGCTCCGCTCATTTCGAGAACGTCTCATTACCGCGCTCTGATAAACCTGCGGGCGATTGAGCAAATTCTGGAGCGTGAACGACCGGACTTGATCGAGTCGGGTGACCCATATCAGGTGGCATGGAAAGCGATTGCCAGCGGCGATGCGTTGCGCATTCCGGTGGTCGGATTTTACCACTCGCATTTCCCGGAAGCGTACGTCCGTAGTGCCGCGAAATTTCTTGGCCGGACGGCGGGCGAAGCAATGATGGATTTCACCCGGCGTTATGTGCGCAATCTCTACAATTCATTCCAAGCCACACTGGTGCCATCTGCTCGTCTCGGAGCCGTGCTCACAGAGTGGGGAGTGGAAAACGTCTGCGCAGTGAATTTGGGCGTGAACACCACGGTTTTTTCGCCGTCGCCCGATGACATTGCGGCAACGCGCGCAGAACTGGATTTGCCTGCGTCGTGCCGGCTTTTGCTTTACGTCGGCCGGCTGGCAAAGGAAAAAAATACCAGTTTGCTCTTCCGTGCTTTTGCCCGGTTGAACGGGAACGGGTCCCGAGATTTTCATCTGCTTGTTATTGGCGACGGACCAGAGCGTGGCGATCTCGCCCAGCTGCAAGCGCGTTGCCCGAGTGTCACTTGGATGCGGTATTGCACGGATTCGGCTGATCTTGCCCGCTATTATCGCGCGGCCGATTTGTTCGTACATCCGGGAACCCAGGAAACCTTTGGCCTTGTCGCATTGGAAAGTCAGGCCTGCGGGACTCCGGTGGTCGGCATTCGCGGCAGCTACATGGACAGGATTATTTTGCACGATCAGGAATCGTGGGCGGAGGAGGAGACGCCCGAATCCCTGGCCCGCACCATCGAAGCCGCCTGCTCACGTAACCTGCCACGACTGGGGGCGCGCGCTTCGCGTCTGGCTGAGGAACGCCTTTCCTGGCCCCGGGTGTTCGAACGTTTATTTTACATTTATCGGGAAGTTTGCTTTAACTATAGGAAACAACGCTAAATGGACGACGCCTCGCAGTACTCAATTCGCAGTTACCAAGCGAGCGATCGCGTTGCTGTCCGTAAACTTTGCTGCGAGACCGGCTTTTTGGGTTCCCCGATTGATCCGGTGTTTCAGGATCGGGAATTGTTCGCCGATTTTCTAACTACGTATTATACAGATCACGAACCGGAATCCTCTTTCGTGTTGGAAATTGACGGGCAAATTCGCGGTTACCTGCTGGGCTCACGCAAACCGTTGCAGCATCAGCTCTACTCTTTTGCCCATACCATGGCCTTGTTTTTCAGCGCCCTCTGGCGCTATCGCCGTTACAACGAGCGCTCACGCAAATTCATTCGCTGGGTTATCGGCCATGGCTGGCACGAAGTTCCAGCCGCGCCCAGATCGGTTCCGCATTTTCACATCAATCTACTGCCAGACGCGCGGAAAGTTTCCACCACGCGCGCCTTGATGAGCGCGTACCTCAATTACCTTTATCGGTTCGGCGAGCGCCACGTTTATGGCCAGATCGTGACCTTTGAAAGCCGGCGGGGCGAAAAGTTATTCGAGCGCTACGGCTTTAAGGTATTGAACCGGGCCGAGATTACGAAATGGAAAGCGTTCTACCCGAAGTCTGTCTATCTCAGCACCGTGATCAAGACTCTCGAAACCGCAGGGCCGCTTTCCGCGTATTCGCGTCGACAAACGTCAACCGCGCCTGTCGTCCTGAGACCATCCTGAGCAAACCGCTGTTCCGGGGTCAACTTTCGCGCTCGCCACGAATGAATTGTTCAACGCAGCGGTGCGCTTCGTCGTCGGTCATTTGCACCGGAGGACGTTTCGCAAAATAGGCGGAGGGCGAGTGGAGCGCCCCGCCGATCCCGCGGTCGAGCGCAAGTTTGCAACAACGAATCGCGTCGATGACGATGCCAGCAGAATTGGGCGAGTCCTCGACCGAAAGTTTGAGGTCGAGCTCCATCGGGATGTCGCCGAAGACGCGGCCTTCAACGCGAATGAAACAAATCTTATTATCGCGTTGCCACGGAACGTAATCGCTGGGGCCGATATGAATGTTTTCGTCGGCCAGCCGTTCTCCCATGACCGATTGCACCGCTTCAGTCTTCGAAGTTTTCTTCGAGGTCAGCCGCGTTCGATTAAGCATGTTCAAGAAATCGGTGTTACCGCCGGTGTTCAGTTGATAGGTCCTGACCACTTTGACACCACGCCTGCGGAAGAGATCGACAATGGTGCGATGAAGCACAGTTGCGCCCATCTGGGCTTTGATGTCGTCTCCGACGACAGGTAAGTTTTTATCGGCAAAACGCTTCGCCCAGGCCGGATCGCTGGCGATAAAGACGGGAATGTTATTAACAAAACCGAGACCGGCTTCCAGAGCGCAACTGGCGTAAAAACGTGTCGCCTGCTCCGAGCCAACTGGAAGATAATTTACCAGCATCTCGGCCGCAGAATCACGCAATTCTTCGATGATCTGCTCACGGGTGGATTCTTTCTCCAGGGGCAGGAAAGTGCGCAGTGGATCCTGGTCGCGCATATGCTCGGCAAAACTATCGAAAACGCAGCCCATTTTCACGATTGCGCCGGTGCGCTGGATTTTGTCGCAAAAAATTTTAGTGCAGTTCGGAGGAGAAAAAATGGCCTCGCTGACATCGAGTCCCACTTTGCGGCGATCGATATCAAAGGCGGCAACCACTTCGATGTCCTGAGGCTGGTAAGAGCCGATGCGACGGTGCATGAGGCCGGTACTGCTGCCGTTGCCATTGGACCCGCGATAAAAATTGATTCCTTGGACGAGAGAACTGGCACAGTTGCCCATTCCCACGATGGCGATTCGGATTTTGCTCATTTCTAAATTGTTAAAGCTGAGAAACTACCTGAATTAGACTATTCGGAGCAAGAACACAAGTTAGGCCGCTTCAATCTCAATAGTTGCGCCTCCCTTGCAGCAGCTCCGAGTGTTGCAAGCGCCGAATGTGTCCGAAGTCGCGCCCGCTTGCAAGAACTGATATAAGGGGAACACTCACGGGCAATCCTGGTGCAAGGAAAGCCCTCGCAAGGAGATATACGAAATGGGTTTGAAGTTCGTGGCCATCAGCATGCTAATCGGTGCCGCTTTGCCCGGTTTGTCGAAAGTCGTCGGGGCGGTCCCCGCGTACACCATCGAACAAGCGGTCGCCGTCGCCCAGGAGCACAACCCAGACATCTTGATTGCGCGCAAGAAAGTTGTGGGAGCACATGGCGGTTTCATTGAAGCGCGTTCGGGTTTTCTGCCATCGCTAACTTCCACCGGGTTGTACGACAAACGACAGACTCAAAGCGAGACGAGCCTCCGACAGGAAGACTACAATGCAATATTGCGCCTCGACCAGAACCTTTACACCGGCGGGGAAGTAACCAGCCAGGTGGCGATCGCCCGGTTGAACATCGACAAAGTAAACTACGAACTCCAGGAAATTGTCAGCGGTGTGACGAGGGATGTGCGAATCGCCTTCAACGAACTTCTGCTGAACCGGGCAAAGGTCCACGTGCGCGAAGAATCCGTGCGAGTTTTAGACGAGGAACTCAAGAACCAGCAGGAACAATTGGGCGCCGGCATTGTCGGTAAATTGAACGTTCAACGAGCTGAGGTGGCCCTGGCCAACGAGCGTCCAGAACTCTTCAATGCACAGACTGAATTGAAAAACTCCTACCTGCGATTGGCAGACCTTTTCGGCTACGACGTGCGCCCGGGAGCCCAGGCGGCGCCATTCGAGATTTCCGGCCAATTGCAATATCGGCCGAATCATCCGGACGTAAACAACTGCCTGGCGCGGGCTGACGCGAATCGGCCGGTTATCAAAGCCCGGCAGAAAGATATCGAGATCGAGGACCGCCAGTATGTTCTGGACCGGAGCGCGTCGCGTCCGCATGTCCGCGCTTTTTCCGGATATGAAGCTTACAGCGAGCGCGACCCTGCCGTCGGTCCAGAATTTAACTATGGGGGGGTGGTAGGGATAAACGCTACGTGGAACATCTTCGACGGGTTTGCGACCAAAGGTCGAATGCAGGCGACACGCGCGCGGCGCGAGGCAGCAGTGGAAGCCTTGGCAGCGGCGCGGCGGAGCGTCGCCTCAGAAGTGCGCAGTGCATTTTTCGATCTTCAACAAGCCGAGCGCGTCCTCGAAAGCGAGACAGAAAACGTGCAGACGGCGGACGAGGCGCTAGAGATGGCCAAAGGCAATTTCGCTGCCGGATTGGGAACACAGCTCGACGTTCTGCAGGCCGCGTCCGACGTAACCCGGACGCGGACCACTCGATTGAGCGCGATCTATTTGCACAACGTCGCTCTCGCCCGCCTGGCACACGCTTGTGCGAGTTCAGCGGAAGCACTTGATTTCGGATCAGACATTAAAAACGCGAACAACAAAAACGGCAGCGCAGCGCGGGCGTCGGATGTAGCGAAGCCGCCAGAAAAATTAAGCCTGCGATGAAGCAGCGATTTGTTTTTCTGGGGAGCACGGGCCGCCGGCCTGTAATTCGCAGCAGCTTCCCGCGAACAGCGTGTGCCACCTCGCGCGCTAATGTTGCAGGGCATTCGGCCGGCGGCCGAATGCTACAGGCTGGCAGCCTGCTACAGGCTGGCAGCCTGTGCTCCCCCGCGCGCCGTGCGCGACTCACCAGGACGGTGCTGACACCGAGATTTTTTGTTGCGGTTTTGGTTGTGTTTCTCGCCCACACGAGCGGCGCCATCACGTTGGAACGTGTTCTTCAAACCACACTGGACCAAAACCCAGCTATCCAGGAAGCGAAATCGGGCCTGGAACAAGCGGCCGGGCAGCGGCTGGTTTTTCGTTCCCTGGTGTGGCCGCAAGCCGAATTGGGCGTGCCGGCCGGCGTTCAGGCCGGTCACCGGGCTGGTGAAAGCGGAGTAAAAGGCTTTGGCGTCGGACGCGCCTCGCTTGAGCAGGTTTTATTCAACATGGCTGTGCCACCATCGCTCCGGCGGGGAGACGTCGAAGTTCTCATCGCTCAACAGCAATTGAATGTCGCCGTGGTGGAGCAGCTGCACGCGGCGCGGTTAGCGTTTTACGCGGCAGTTTACAACCGGTCGCTCGAGTCGATTCGAGACGAACAACGACAAAAATTGGCAGAGAACGTTACCACCGAGAAGGATCGTTACGAAGCCGGGTTGGCTGATAAGAGCGCATTCACAAGCGCTTCTGTCCAAACCTCGGAACTGGTTCCGGAAATTGAAAGCGCCCATCGCGCGTATCGAGAATCACAATTGAAATTGGCCGAAGCAATGGCAATCGATCCTGCAAAATCAACGTTGCCCGAGCCCGAAGGCGAACTGCAGTTTATTCCGATGCGCCTCGATGTTGACTCCGAAACTGCGGCGGCTTTGCAGCGAAGGTCCGATCTCAAGCTCGCGCGTTTATTCGTGCGCGGTGCCAACGAAGATCAACGGATCATCGCAGCCGACTATTATCCTGTCGTCGCGGGCACCATTAACGGCGAGTACGTTCCAGTGACTGGTATCCATCGCCAAGGCTCAACGAGCAAAACACAGGATTTTATCGGCTCGGAGATTCGTGAAAAGGCGGCATACACGTGGCAGGTAATCGATAATGGCAAAGTAGGCGGCGCAGTGTTGAAGGCACGCGCAACACGGGAAATAAATGAACTGACGTGCAGGAAGCTGGAAGCGAATGTCAGCCGTGAACTCTCCCGGATCGCCAACGACCTCAAAGGGATCGATGCTCGCGAAAGATCGCTCTCGGCAGCATCGGTGGCCGCAGAGGAGAGCGCTAACGCCCTGCGGGAAAATGTCGCCACGGGTCTAGCGTCTCCCCTTGATTACCGCGTTAGTCAAAATGCGTTTTTAACGACCAGGAGCGGACTGCTGGAGGCTATTTATCAGCACAACGTGGCAATCGCAGAGTGGGACCGAGCCAGCGGGCGCTATTTTCAATTTTCGGACGACCACACAAAATCGCGGTAGGCGCAGCCCGTTGAAAAGGCGCAACGCATCGGAGCACTTCGACACAGCGAGGCCGCTACAACAACTGCCCAGCGCTTGCGCCTTACAGGCTGGCGGCTTTAATTCTCTTTCGCTGATCGAACGGCCGTTTCCACTATGGTGTCTTGGGAATAGCGTTTTCGAACTTCTGCCAAGACGCGAGGTTGAGAATGAAAACGCTTGGGCACCAGTTTATTGCAAAGAAGCATCACGGATACCACACTAGTTGTCCGAATTGAAATTACCGGAATCAAAAAGAGTTTTGTGGGGTGGTGGAGCAGCACTCATACTCCTTTTCGCGCTGGCGTATTATTTCCTGATGCCGGTAGCGGAAGTGGTCACGGTCAGCCGGGGTACGGCTATCTCCGCGGTGTATGGGACCGTGCGGATTGAACCGGCGTTTGTGGTGCGAGTTCGAGCACAAAATGACGGTTTCATTCAATTGGCGGAACCGTTCTCCGCCGGTCGTGGCGCAATCGGCAAGCGCGTTGAAAAAGGTCAGTTGCTGGCGACAATTGCTGACGAGGAAACTGCTCGCGAATTGAAGCAAGCGCGTGCCGATTTGCAGGCCGCCGTCGACCGCGCGGCGCTTCCGCTGGCCTCTTCGGAGTTGCTGAAAGCGGCCGAAGACAATTTGCAGCGGCTCGAAAAGGTGGTCGGGTCGGGCAATGTACCAGCAGTCGAATACGAGAAGGCGAGAAGTGAAGCCAACCGGCTGCGAGGTGCAGTGGAAACGGAGCGAATCGAGCGAGATCGCAATCTTCACTCACTGGAAGAGACGACTAAGAAATTGGAAGCCCAGATAAAGAGCGCCGAAGTTCGCTCGCCGATCGATGGCCTTCTCACAAATGTCCAGACAATCGATGGCGAACTCGTCTCCGACGGCAACGAGCTTTTTACAGTTTCTTCACGGAAGAATTACGTTCGCGGGGAAGTAAACGAAGAGGACGTGGGCGAAGTGAAGCCCGGGATGAAAGCGAAGGTGCAGCTCTACGCATATCGGACACGGAGTTTCACAGCGCGAGTTACGTCGGTTCAACCCGCTGCTGATCCAACCACCCAGCGCTACACCGTTGTGCTGGAGATGGAAAATCCACCAGACAATTTGATGGTGGGAATGACCGGGGAGATGAACATCATCACCGGCACGCATGAAAACGCTCTCCTGGTGCCGACACGCGCCCTGCTTGTGGATCAAGCTTTGATCGTAAAGCATGGCATTGTGCATTCGCGCACAGTCGGGGTCGGATTTCGCACCCTGGATTTTACAGAAGTGACTAATGGGTTGGATGAAGGCAGTCACGTGATCGTTTCCGACCAGGACAAATTCCGCCCGGGAGAAACGGTGCGCCAGAGAATGGTCGGTTCACCGTCCCCGCCAACGGCGCCATGACGCCGCCGCTCTATATTGCGCTGCGGTTTTTGACGCATCGCAAGCGCCCATTGCTTCTGAGCCTTAGCGGCGTTGTTTTCGGCGTCGCCATCTTTATATGCACCCAGGCGCAGACCCAGGGGTTCGCACGTTATTTCATCGACTCAACCATCGGCAGCAATGGCGCGCTGGTCGTCAAATCGCGTTTCCGCCCACGCTATGAACCGCTCATGGTTTCCGCGAAAGGCTCTAAAGGAACAATGGGACGTCGTCTCTATTTTGAAGGCATCACTAACCCAAATGAAATCATGCGGGTGAGCAGGCAATTTTCTAATGTTGTTTCCTGTTCCCCGGTTCTACGCGGAACGGTCAGCGCGCGCGCGGGATTCGAGAGCGCGACTGTAGAACTTTACGGCATTGATCCCGCGCTGCACGCGCGGAGCACTGACATTCTCCACCAGCTCACTGATGGGAACTTTGATGACTTTCGGAATAACACCAGCTCGATCATCATCGGTTCACATCTGGCAGAGTTACTTCAGGTCGGCGTGGGCGATACGGTGCAATTGCTCGCGCCCAACGGGGAGTACTGGCGCTTCACTGTTGCAGCGGTCGCGCGCGCAGGGATTGGATCGATTGATTCAACCCGAGCCTATTCGCATGCCAGGGTTGCACAGGCTCTGCTGCAGCAACCGTCGGGCGCGTCGATGATCATATACAAACTGCGGGATCCGAATCGTGCCCCTGCTTTAGCCAGCCGTTTCGAAACCCTCTTTCAACACAACGCCTCGAGTTGGCAGGAACGCGAGGAGAGCACGCTGCAGCTTTTCCTGACCTTAAGAATGTCCGTCGCGATTACGGTCTCTCTTATCATCCTGCTGGCTGGCTTCGGCATTTTTAATGTCCTTACAATGTCGGTATTGGCGAAAATCAAAGAGATCGCAATTTTGCGCTCGATGGGTTACCGGCGGATCGATATCAGCGCGATCTTCCTGTGGCAGGGCGCGTTGATTGCCGTGGCCGGATCTGTGCTCGGCTGTTTGCTTGGCGCCGTAATGACTTGGGGCGTGTCGCACATTCCCATTCGGATCCGCGGCTTGCTTTACGCCAATTATTTTTTGGTGACATGGGACTGGCGCCATTACGTGTTCGCTACTTTGCTGGCGATCCTGGCGGTGTTCATCGCAAGTTATGTCCCGGCGCGGCGCGCTGCCGAGCTGCCACCGGTCGTCACCCTCCGAGGCTCCAGCGTGTGAACTCGGAAATCTGTCTCAGTTGCGAAGCGATCGAACGCTATTTGGGCGAGGAGGAAGAGCGCGTGCACGCATTGCGGGGCATTTCACTGGATCTCGAGGCCGGTATCATCCACGCCGTCGTCGGTCCCTCTGGCTGCGGCAAAAGTACGTTGCTCTATATTCTCGGTCTTCTAGATCCGCCCGATGCCGGCCGGATTTCAATCGAATCGCAACTGGTCTCCCACTTGCGCGATGACGAACTTGCCCATAAGCGGAACAAGTTCATCGGCTTTATTTTTCAATTCCACTTCCTGATGGAAGATTTCACCGCGCAGGAAAACGTCACGATTCCGATGCGCAGACTCGGGGAACTCTCCGATACAGAGATGCGCGAGCGAGCTGCTGGATTGCTGGAAGCAGTCGGATTGGGCGACAAACTTCGCAGACCCAGCCGTCATCTTTCCGGGGGTGAACAACAGCGTGTGGCTATCGCCCGCGCGCTGGCCAACGACCCGCGAGTCATCCTGGCGGACGAGCCGACCGGCAATCTCGATACCGCAAACTCCGAGCGCGCCTTCGAGCTGTTGCAAAATATCGTGCAACAAGGCGGGAAAGCTTTGCTCCTGGCAACCCATAATCCTGTCATCGCCGAGTCTTGCGATTGGATCCACGAGATGAAAGACGGCCGCATCACCGCCAGCAATCCGCGGGGCACGCGAAACTCAATTCATTAAGGTTAGATCGACCATCGCAGAGCCAAGCTTTTTTCACGACGCAGTTCACGCAATTTTATTCTGGAAAGTGTAGCGGATTTGCAAAGCGCGGAATATATGGACCGCGGCGGTCACCATTCCCCACGAGCAGAGCAAGATGAAACCGGTGGCTGGTATTCCGGTCAACAAACAAAAGGTAAATAGCCAGGTGTAAATGTTGCGGCGACCCGCGACATAGCGCACGAGTCGATCGAATCGAGAAACATCATCGATACTTTGGCCAACTCGCCGCTTCACGGACCATTTCGCGAGGCGTTCCAGCGAATCGCAAGCAAAGAAAATGAGCCAAATTACATAAGCATAACGAACCTGGCCTGTAGCGTGAAAATGATATGCCAGAGCTGCCCACCACGACATCTCAACAAAATAATCGAGCAGATGCTCGCCTTTGCCGATCCTCGTCGTCTGAACCTTCAGTCGCGCCAACTTGCCATCGACCCCGTCCAGAATTCCTACCAGCAACGCGAGCAATGCTCCAACCGAGAGATGTCCGAAAGCGTAAAGGAGCGTCACGCTTAGCCCGAGGATTCCTGTTCCAAGCGTGATCTGATTAGGAGTGATGGACGTTCGACAGAGGTGCGAAACAATCCATTTTTCAATCGGCGCATGGACGAGAGCCGGAAAATCGAGCACGCCGCTTTGCGTCGCCTCGCGCAGGAAACGTTCAGCTAGCAGTCGGCGTTCCGGCGAAGGAGCAGGAAAGAAAACCGGCCGCAAATTCCTGCGCATGCTCTCGACGTATGCCGGCTCCTGAGCAGCATCGACGGAGGCTAAATGGCCCGTCATCGTATCCAAAGTGACCTCTTGCGTCAGGACAGCGGCGCGATTTTTTCCCGAAAACCATTCGCTCGAGAGCAAAGTCGCGCAAAGAAGTCGGCCGACAGAATGGGCGTCTGAATTTTCCAAAAGTGGTGCAATAACCGAGGGTGGATCTGAATCGATAAGAGCGGAGCTGGTCTGTGTCTGGGCGAGCGAGCGGAACAGGCGTCCATCGCAATAAAAACCGGCGAATACGATGAGGATTCGCCCGTCGGACGGGACCTTCATTGCAACCAGGCAATCTAGAATGTCGCCTACCGTAACCTTCGCGGCCCTGCGCTCCCGAAACATGAGCGAGAGATCTGAACCATGCCACGACTGTTTGGCGACATGCTCCGCCACAGCGTCGACAGAGTTCGACAAAACCATCGCCTCGCGAAAACCTAGATGCAGTGCGACGCGACGCATCCGTTCCAGTAAAGAGATGCCGCACAGCCCCGTCAGTGCCTCTGGCGAATCTGCGACGATCAATAATGGCGGGCGAGAAGGTTTCGTCATATCAGCTGCTGAACGTCTCTTTGGCAGTTTGCATCAAGCCGGAACGCACGTCGCTCGAACACTTGGGGGACACGTCACCAGAACACTTTACGAAAAAATTTTGGCGGTCCGAGCACTCGATTGTAGCGTTCGAGACAATATAAGCGCGAATGTTAGTTACGCTGCTGTTACATCGAGCGCATTTAGGCGAAAGGAATGAATCAAGGCCCTATTTCTCCATGATATGTGATATATGTAAGACAGGCATCGCCCACGCGCGTGACCGGGTTCGCGAGATACCGGACAAACGGATTGGGTCAACGCATTCGCGTCAAAGCAATTCGCTGGAGAGTGGCAGCAGCCCAAGTCAGTGAGCACGCTTGAGAGCACGCTGCGCGCCGCGCCGTCGGCCGATATAGCGCTGCCCGTTGACGAGACGGGTTCAGAGCTAAAACGCGGCGCCTTTTTCAACACGATTGCGCTCCTCGCATCGAACTTTCGCGGCGTCTTCACATTTCTGGTGGCGCGGCTGCTGGGACCTGCGGTCCTCGGCACGTTCGCTGTTGCCTGGGCGATGACTGACCTTATCAGCAAGATCGGAGTGTTTGGTCTCGATGACGCCATCACCACATTTATCGCCCGGTCGCAGGCGGTCGGAGATCACGCCCGGAGCCGCGTGCTGTTTCGCCTCGCCGTCCTCCTAGCGCTTGTCCAATCCACACTGACGGCCGCGATTCTGATCGCCGCGATCCATGTGTTTGGCGACCACCTTGGCTTGCCGCGCGAAATGGTTTCCGCGCTTGCGGTCGTTCTCTGCGCGTTGCCCGGTATCGCCTTGTATCGTGTGAGCACTTCCATCTCGCGAGGGATGAAGGTGATGAAACACGACATCTACTCCCGCGGCATGACGGAGCCAACGGCAACGACACTCGCACTGCTGATTGCTCTTGCCATCGGGTTCAAAAACTTCGCGCCGGAAGTAGCGGCGATCGTCGGAACTGCGGTATCCGGCACTGTCGCACTCACGCTCGCTTCAAGACTGTTTAAGCACATGCCCAAGAGACACAGCACAGTCTCATTTTACCGGGAAGCAAAAGGCTTGCTCGGTTACGCGGCTCCAATCAGTGCCTGCCAGTTGCTTAACACTTTCATTTTGCGTTTGGATGTCTTCATGCTGGGATGGTTTATTGGTCGCGCTCCAGGGGTGACCCTCGCGACGGTGGGTGTTTATAGCGTAGTGGTCGATATCGCTAGCGGCCTGCGCAAGGTCAATCAGGCTTTTAATCCGATTTTCGCGCCAGTCGTCGCCGGAATGACGGCGACGGGCGATCACGAGCGTGCCGCACACACTTACGCGCGACTCGCTCAATGGATGCTCTGGATCTTACTGCCGCTTGTTGGCGCGCTGGCGCTCTCCGGAGGAATAATACTCATGATTTACGGTCCCGCCTTCCACCAGGGCGCCGCCTGGCTCGGCATCGTCGGTATCGCATGTGCGACGACCGCCTTCGTCTCATTAGGCGAAACGGTCATTATGGTGCAGCGCCCGCGTCTGAACCTTCTCAATTCTTCGATTACTTGCGTTGTCGCGGTGGGCGCAAACCTGTGGCTGATTCCGCGTTTTGGAGTAATGGGCGCGGCCTTCGGCATTCTGATCCCCTATGTCGTGCAAGGTGTTCTGCGCTACTTCGTCCTTCGCCTCGTCTTCGGATGGCAGAACCCATGGCGAAGCATCCATCCACCTGTCCTTACGGCCATCGTCGCCTTTACCCCGGCACTGCCGTGCCGTCTGTTTTTGCCCGGAATGGCAGGCCAGTTGACCGCCGGTCTGCTGTTTCTCGCGATCTTTGGCGTTGGATGGTTGCATCACCGACGATCGAGCAACCTGGCCTGATGAAACATGTCTTTCTGACCGGTGCGAGCTCCGGCATTGGTCTGGCGATTGCGAAGTTGCTCGTCGCCCAAGGGCACGAAGTGTGGGGCACCTCACGCAATCTGGAACGACTTCCCAAGGTGCCGCAATTCCATCCGGTGCGCCTCGACTTGAGCAATCCGCATTCTGTTGAGAAGGCATTCAACGCCGCACTCGCGGATGCTGGTCATTTCGACGTGTTGATCAATAATGCCGGGAGCGGACATTTTGGGCCGGCTGAAAACCTTTCCGAAAAAGAAATCGCAACCCAGTTTCAAATTCTTGTTTTCGGGCAAATGCAGTTAATGCAGCTCGCATTGCGCATGATGCAAGCGCGAGGAGAAGGGTTCATCATCAACGTCACATCGCTGGCTGGCCGTCTTCCCGTGCCGTTCATGGCGGCTTACAACGCTGCGAAGGCAGCTATGGCATCATTCACCATGTCGATCCAATTGGAGCTGCCAGATTCGCAAGTTCGCATTGTCGATCTCCAACCCGGCGATATCTGCACCGACTTCAACGATGCAGTGATCAAGAGCGAGCCGCCCGACCAGCGATATGAAGCAAAAGTCGCCAAAACTTGGGACAAAACGGAACGCAACATGAAGAATGCGCCTAAACCCGATCTGGTTGCGCGTTGCGTTTGCGAACTTATCGATCAGACGAGTCCGCCGCCGCGCATAACCGTTGGCGACGCGTTTCAAACCAAATTCGCGCCGCTGATTTTCAGATTTCTTCCGCAGCGCGTCAGGCTTTGGGGTCTCAAAAGATATTACGGCATATGACTGCCATCTCCGAAGCAGTGATCCTAATGGCCGGCCAAGGCTCGCGTCTGCGCGGTTCTGACAAAACGCCCTTGAAGCCGTTCGTTCCGGTGCTTGGTCGCCCTTTAATTTGTTACACGATCGAGGCCCTGATCCGCGCGGGAATTGGAAAGGTTAGCTTTATCGTTGGTTACCAAAGCGATCGGATGACTATGGGAATCAAACAGTTGATTCCGTCCGGCCTCGAGGCCGCTTTCATCGAAAATTGTGAGTGGCAGAAGCAAAACGGTATCTCAGTCCTCGCCGCGGCCACTCACATCACGTCGCCGTTTCTTTTGACGATGAGCGACCATTTGTTCGACCAATCAATCCTCGATCTATTGCTTCATAATCCTGCCCTCGACGAACTCAATCTCGCGATCGACCGGAAGGTGGATTCAATCTTCGATAGCGATGATGCGATGAAAGTTCAGACGCGGGGTGACCGAATTTTAGAGATCGGCAAGGATTTAGTGAACTACGATGCGATCGATACAGGTTTTTTTGTCTGCCCGCTGAACATTTTCAAACATCTTGAGCGCGTAAAACGCGACGGAGATTGCAGTCTTGCCGATGGAGTGCGATCGATGGCGTCGGAGGGCAAAGCTCTCGCTGTCGATATTGGAAACGCTTGGTGGCAGGACATCGACACGCCCGCAATGCTGGCGCAAGCAGAAAAGCATTTACGGCCACGCGTCCCACGAACTGAGCGGATCCTAAAGAACAGCTAGCTAGCACTCACAGCCGGCTGGCGACGCCAGTTGTCGAACAAACTAGCCGAGCGCGAGCAGTTCAGCGTGCAGGTGGCGTTACAGGTTTTGTAGTTGTAAAACTGCTCCCGCAAATCGTTCAACGTGTAATCCAACAGCGGCTTGGACCAGACGTTTCGCGTCTGTGAGCACCAATTCACGTTCCCATATTCATCTACGTAAAGATAGCGGCTGCCGGAGCGACATTTGAACGGCGCGGGACGGCCACGTACCAGCTCTCTGCGGTATCCCGAGAATTCCGGCCATCTCCTTGGCAGCTTGTCTACGATTTTCTCGAATGCCTTCAAGTCTTCGCTGCTCAACTTGAGTTGCCCCTGGCTGTCGTGCACAAGAAGCACGCGAGCGCCAAAGCCGAGCTGACGAACAAAGGAGACAACTTCATCAGCTTCCTCTGGAGGACAGGCGCCGATGACCGCACTGATAACCACCTCAAACCGGGCATGGTCCCGCAACCATTGCAGGCGCTTCTTCAGGTTGTTCAAAACCTTTTGCGTCGTTTCATTCGCCTTAACCCCGTCGATGGAAAGCTGCATCCTTTGCAGTCCGGCCTTATTGAGCGTCTGGATCAGCTCCGGCTGCAAAAAGAATCCGTTCGAGATCATGCTCGTGCGGTAGAAGCGAAGCTCGCGGCAGGTCCGAATGATGCGGGGAAGGTCCGGATGCATTGTGGGTTCGCCGCCCGTAAGAGAAATCCCAAACGTTCCAAGTGCCTTGAGTTTCCGGAGGCGTTCCTCCAGTATTTCCACCGGCACGGGCTCGCTGACTTTGTCATACTCGGAGCAATATCCGCAGGATAGATTGCAGCGCCGAATCACGACTATCTGGGCGAGAAACGGGCTGTAGCGAAGGCGAAAAAACATGCTCGGGGTGGTCAGAGATGCCGCCGGAGACAGACTTTGGGCAACCACAGGACCTTTGGCATACCACTGAGTCGCCGTGGGAGCAAGCGGACTGGGCCGAAAACAGCAGGACTTGCGGAGTAAGAGCGCGGTGTTTACTAGTGACGAGGGCCGGAGCGGACCCTCTCTGCGGCTTGGTATCAAGCAAATCACGATGGTTCATGAGTGCGTTATCCTGGCCGATTGCCCCGGTGCGTTGATCGAGCTGTGCGGAATCTCGACGCTCGAGCGCCTGTTGCGGACGCTGCAACGTTGCGGAATTCAGCGCGCGACAATTCTTTCGAGCACGTCTGAGCGAATCGCCGACGAACTGGCTCGCCCATCATGGCCGCGGGCGCAGTTGGCATTGACGCTTCGCACTCGACCGAATGGCTCGCTAAGGATCGAACAGATCGTCGACATTTGGCCGGACGCCGCTCAACTTCTTCTCGTCATCCGAGGCGATGCCGTCTTCGACAGTCGTTTATTGCAGTTGCTCGCGACGCAAGAGTCACCCGCAGTCCTGGTCGATTCGGCTGTGCCGGCGAAACTTCAAGCGCTGGTGACTCAGGCCCCAAACGCACTGCACGCGAAGGTCTGCGGTGCGGCACTGCTGCAACGCGACTGGGTTTCGACCAAGAGTGGTCCTCTCGAAAACGCGATTAACAACGGCTTGGAACAAAACGCAATTGCGGCAGTCGATGTCACCGACCAACCCTCCTACTCACCGGCCCTGCGGCGAAGGCTCAGGCCGTTTTGGTTTCCGGCGCCGCCTCCGCCACGTGTCAAACTAGCGGAGCGCATTTTGCTTAACTCAGTGCAAAAAGGGACCCAGGATTTTCCCGCGCGCATTCACGCTCCCCTCGAAACCTTTCTCATTTCAAAACTTTGCAAAACCGCCATCACGTCTGGTCAGCTCACCGTGTCATGGATAATCTTAGCTTTTGGAACTTCGATTCTTTTCGCGACAGGTCATCTCGTTTGGGGAATTCTGCTCGCGTTGATTATCGGCATCCTCGATGGTCTCGACGGCAAGCAGGCGCGAATCAAGGTAGAGACATCTAAGACTGGCAAGATTGAGCATTGGTTCGATTCATTCTTCGAGGTGGTCTGGCCGACGGCACTTGCGTATCACTTCTATGTCTCAGGCCAACTGCCTAATGCTTTTTTCTACCTGGCTCTGCTCATTGTGGCAGAGGCGCTCGATGGCATTGGCAAACTAGGGGTTTACGTGCCAGCGGAGAAATCGCTGGTTGGACCCGGTCTTTTCGATCGAATCGTCCGTTTGGTCGGCGGGCGGCGCAATATTTATGTCTGGGTGCTTGTGGCTTGCGTTGTTTTGGCCATGCCGCAAAAGGCGCTCATTGTCATGGCATTCTGGGAAGTCGCAACCGCAGCCGTTGATCTCCTGCACTCCGGCTGGATACGTTATGTTACCCGACGCCAGAGTTCCACTGATCTGCCGTTAGGTTAACATTAGCTGCCGAACTTTCGGATGCGCTTTAATAATCGCTCGCGCCGGGCTTGTTGTTGGTCAAGTTCCGATTGGTAAAAGGCAGACTGCATGGGCGAGCATCGTTTCTACCGTTGAACCGGCGAAGACGCCATGTCGCCGAGATGCAGACAGGATTTTTTACGGTCGAGGTTCGCCATAACTTTCGCCGAAAAATGAACAAAAGAATTTTTCAATCGACAATCCCAATACGGCGGCAGTTCTTCGCGCGCCGGTCGTTCTTCTATCTAAACGAAGTGACGGAGGGGAATGTTGGTGGGCATATTTTGAGCGGATTACGTCGCGCGACGGGGGACTTGAGAATCTAAGAGCGAAATCATCGGCGGCGATACAGATGGTGGGTAAGCAAGATCATAATTTGCGACAGTTCCAGTGGGCCGCGCTGGGCGTCGTCTTACTGACCATCGCGATCCGGCTTCCGTCACTTCTACATCCACAGCCAATTGACAGTGAATCAATGTATTCTGTCGTGGCCAACGAAATTGTGGACGGCGGTCGACCATACCTCGACGCGGTCGAACGCAAACCGCCACTCCTCTTCTGGACATATGCCGCGGTGTTCGAGCTGGCCGGAAAGTACAACTGGAAGGTGCTCCACATAGTCGCATTGGTCTGGACGCTGGCTACCATGGCCGGTCTTTATTTGATTGGCACAGGGTTATTCGATCGCAACACCGGATTGATCGCGGCGTTGTTCTACAGTGTTTTCCAACCCTGCGGGAGAGCGCAAAACATAGCCTTCGACGGCGAACTGTTGATGAATCTTCCTATCGTGTGGGCATGGGCGATCGGCCTCCGGTGGAGCTCGTCACGAGTACGGCCCGAACTTCTAGTGTCGGGTGCGCTTCTGAGCGTCGCATTTTTACTTAAACAACCGGCTGCGATCGCTGCGGTTCCTCTAGGCACTTATCTGCTTCTCCCAAGCTATCGCGCGAGCCGCAGATTGCTGCTAACCGCGTCCGTCACTCAGGCCGCCATGCTTACGGCAGGTTTTTTTGGGACTCTCGCGCTTGTGGCGGTCGTGCTTCATCGGCAGGGCATCCTCCGCGAGGCAATCTATTGGACGATCACCGACCATACGGTCCCATATGTTTTCTGGAAAAAGGGAATCTTGGTCACACTGGCGTACGTCGTGGGGTTCTTACCACTGCTGATGGGCGCGGCGATGGCAATTCGAGACAAGCACGCTATCTGGGCGGGCAAGAACGCCGAACGAACTGCGCTTCTCGGACTACTCGTTGCGTCGGCGGTGGGCGCAGCGGCGGGCGCCCGGTTTTATGAACACTACTACATTCAGCTCGTTCCTCCCCTTGCCCTGCTGGCCGCGCCTTACTATGCACAGCTTTGGGCCGGGAGAATACAATCCCATCATTGGTTATTGCGACCTGTTGTCACCTACGCTTGGTTGGCGCTGACTGCTGTCGCCGTCTCAACCTGGGACTGGATAGAGCTGTCTGGCCGACGCGAGCCATTGGAGACGGGACGCTATTTGCTCGAGCATTCCGCTCCGAACGACAGGATTTTCGTCTGGGGTCAAACGTCGAAGATCTATCTTGATGCGCGACGACATCCCGCCTGTCGCTACATCGCGACATTCCCGCTCACAGGCTTTGTTTTCGGCGGGCTGCCGCCGGGTATCGATACTCGGAACCGGATTTTGCCGGGCGCATGGGCAACGCTTGAAAGAGATTTTGCGAAGCACCCGCCCGCTTACATCGTCGACAACCAAGCTGAGCCAGGCAACCGGTATCCGGTGCGAGACTTCCCGATTCTGGCCAAGCTTATCGCGGAACGGTATCAACCGGTGGCACGAACCGCGGAAGGTGTGGTTTATCGGACCAATGTTCAGCCTTAGCTTTCGACAATTTCAGTTCGCTGCGCTTGGGATTGTTCTACTCACCATCGCGATCCGACTTCCTGCGCTTTTGCATCCATTACCGATTGATGATGAGGCAGGTTATTCTGTAATAGCGAACGAGATCGTCGACGGAGGTCGTCCCTACATTGACGCGGTCGACCGGAAGCCGCCGCTGTTGTTCTGGACATATGCGGCGGTCTTCAAAGTAGCGGGAAAGTACAATTGGAAGGCGCTGCACTTAGTTTCGCTGAGTTGGGCGCTGGCCACGATGGTCGGGCTATATGCGATTGGCAAACAACTGTTCGATCGTGAAACGGGACTGGTCGCTGCGCTTTTCTACAGCGTGTTTCAACCTTGGGCGGCCTATAAAAACCTGGCGTTCAACGGCGAGATCGTTATGAACCTGCCAATCGTCTGGGCATGGGCAATTGGATTGAAACGAAGTTCATCGAAATGGCGACCAGAGCTATTAGCGGCGGGGGCGCTCCTTTGCGCGGGCTTTCTGTTCAAACAGCCAGCGGCGATTGCAGCCGTACCGCTCGGCATCTATTTACTCCTTCCGAGTTATCGGATCAGCCGCGGATTGACAGGCACCCAGGCTATCATCCAGGCCGCCATTCTCACGACAGGATTTTTTGGAGCTCTTGCTCTTTTCGCAGTCGTGCTCCAGGAACAAGGCATCCTCCGCGAGACGATCTACTGGACAATCCTCGACCATACCATCCCGTACATCTTCTGGAAAAAGGGAATCTTGTTCACGCTAGGTTTCGTTGGGGCATGCTTACCACTTCTGGTGGGCGCGGTGCTGGCGATTCGAGATCGTCACGGTCTCTGGGCGGGTAAGGACGCTGAGCGAGTCGCGCTCCTCGGACTACTGGCCGCATCCGCGGTCGGCACGGCGGCGGGTGCGCGCTTTTACGAACACTATTACATCCAACTGATTCCACCCCTTGCTTTGCTTGCCGCGCCTTTTTACGCGCACCTTTGGACCGGAAGGATGCAATCGCCTCATCGGTTATTGCGACCATCGTTGACCTACGTCTGGTTGGCGCTCACCATTGTCGCGTTCTCAATCTCGCATTGGGTAGCGCTGGCGGCTCGGAGCGAACCGTTGGAGACGGGACGCTATTTGCTCGAGCATTCTGCTCCAACCGACAGGATTTTCGTCTGGGGCCATAAGACGAGGATCTATCTCGATGCGAAACGACGTCCTGCCTGTCGCTACATCCTATCGTTTCCACTCACGGGATCAATATTCGGCGGAACTGTTCCCGGTCTCGACACTCGTTATCGAATCAGGCCGTTTGCGTGGGCAACACTGGAGGAAGATTTTAAGAAGCATCCTCCGGCCTACATTGTCGATCTTTACTCTGAGCCGGGCGCACTATATCCCGTGCGAGACTTTCCGATTCTAGCCAAACTTCTCGCGGAACGGTACCAGCCGGTGGCACGAACCGCGGAAGGTGTGGTTTACCGGATGCGCGCTGGCTCTCCTTGATCGCTTGATCTGCCTTGCTTAATCTTTCTGGCACCGGTTCGACTGCGGCCAGCTTGCGGGCCAATCAGTAGAAAGGTTTAAGCTTGGGCCGGTCGAGGGGTAACGAATCAACGCAAGCGTGCTAAGAGAGATATCGGCGAATAGTATTTTTCCAGAACATGGATCTCCCCGTAGGCATCTCGACTCTGCAACACACCGATCGGTGGATTGGCATCCCGCTTTGCGCGATCTTGACGTTTTTCAGAAGAATCTTTGAGGCAGCGGATCCGCCAGGACCTAGTCGAGTCCGACGGGTTCTCTTTATCAAGTTCGCGGAGCAGGGCTCCACCGTCCTCGCTTACCCTGCAATTCGTCGCGCGGCGGGAATGGTTGGACGCGAGAACGTCTACTTCGTCGTGTTTGAGGACAATCGCTTCATTCTCGACGTGATGGAAATCATTCCGGAGCAAAACGTGATTACCATTCCGACCAAAAGTCCGTTCGCACTTGCCACCGGTGCCTTTCGCGCAATCCTGCGCGCACGCAAGATCGACATCGACGCCGTGATCGATATGGAGTTTTTGACCCGCTTTTCCGCGATGCTCACGTTCTTGACCGGCGCGAAATCACGCGTGGGCTTTCATACGTTTTTTGGAGATGGTCCCTACCGCGGCGACCTGATGACACATCGGCTTCTCTACAATCCGCATCTCCACACCAGCCAGATGTTCGAAGCCATGGTGGAAGCGCTTACACGAGATCCGACGATGCTGCCGACCTTCGACTTCAAGCCGCCCGCGACTCAATCCTTCGCCAAGTTCAATCCGGCGCCAGGCGAGGCCGCGGAGGTGGAGGCATTGTTACAACGCGAAAACCCGGCAGTCGGTTCGGCGCCCCTCATTTTGCTTAATCCAAATGCGAGTGATTTACTACCGTTGAGGCGCTGGCCTCCGGTGCGTTACGTCGAACTTGCCCGGCGACTGCTCGAACGTTACCCGGACTTGTTTATCGCATTCACCGGCGCACCGGCCGAGGCGAGCGCCAATAACCGACTCGCGGCTGAAGTTAATTCAAACCGCGTTATCTCACTCGCCGGAAAAACAACCTTGCGTCAGGTCCTTGTCCTTTATACGCGGAGTCAGATCTTGGTGACGAACGACAGCGGCCCGGCTCATTTCGCTTCCATGACGCCGATTCACGTCATCACTTTGTTTGGACCGGAAACACCGGAATTGTTTGGCGCGCGTTCGCCAAACGCAACTGCGCTTTGGGCTGGCATTGCGTGCAGTCCGTGCGTCAACGCCTACAACAATCGGCAATCGGTATGTCGCAACAACCTTTGCATGCAAACAATCACCGTCGACGCAGTCTTCGAGAAGGTGACAAGCATCTACGATTCGCTAAAGGCAGGGGATGCCAACGCTGCGAGGGAAAAATGGAGTCGTATGTAACATTTGATATTTTTGTAGGAGCGCCACGGCGGATGGGTCGAGCGCTCCGGCTACGGCAAAGAAAAAGAAGCCACCGAGATATCCAGTGACGACTGGGAAACCGTCACTCCTTGGTACGCTTATCCGATTGATTTGCTGTAGATGCGATACGTCTTGTAGCGGTGCGCTCCAATCGCTTCGAGGAAACGATTAATCATGAAATTGTTTTCCAGAGTCATGCTTAGCTCCCCCGCGAAACCGGCCTTCACCATTCCTTCCTCCATCACGCGTAAGACGAGCATCTCGGCCACTCCTAGGCGGCGGAACTGCGGGCGCACTCCCATCGCAATTAATCGGGCCTTCTTCAGGCGCGCCTTATGATAGAGCAGCTTGACCAATCCAACTGGGATTCCCAATGTCGTTAGGCGACCGTCGATCTTTTGCAATGCCACATTGATATCGGGCAGGCCAATGACAAATCCGGCTGGTTCGCCGTCGACCTCAGCGATAGCGGTGAAATCGGGACGCAATAACGGCTTCATCTCTTTCGTCAAATGCTCAAACTCGGCCTTGGTAAATGGAACGAAACCCCAATTGTCTTTCCAGGCGTCATTATAGATTAAGCGCAAACGCTCGCCCTCCACCGCCAGATTTCGCAGGTTGCCCTGGCGAATCGTGAAGCGTGCGCGCTTTCCGAGTCGGGTCGCCAATTTCCGCAAACGTGCGGTGGCCTCAGTCGGATCGCTGAACCACCACGCGTAAAAATCCATCACTTTGGTGAAGCCACAGCGCTCGACCAAACTTTGGTAATAAAAGGGATTGTGGGTGGTGAGAAGCGTGGGCGAATGCGCAAAGCCGTCAATTAACAGTCCACAAGTGTAGTTGGTCGAATAATCAATCGGACCCAAGATCTCTTGCCGATCTTTTTGTCGCAACCAGTTAGCGGCGGCTTCAAAAAGGAGAGCCGCGACATCGGGATCATTAATGCAATCGAAAAGGCCAAAACAACCAACATTTGAGTGATGCACGGCGTTGTAATTTGGATCGTCGCTCGCCATAATCCGGCCCACGATCTTCTGGTTTTGCCTCGCGAGAAACAAAGCGGCATCGCCGTGCCGATAGAATGGATGACGTTTGCGGTTGAGAAAGGCCTTGCGCTCGATGATCAGCGGGGGCACCCACGCAGGGTCGTTGTCGTAGATACACCAGGGAAACCGGATGAAGGCATTGCGGTCCGCGCGCGACGCCACTTGCGAAACCTTAATCTCGGACACGAACGGCAGATTCCCTAAGGTGTCGTCGTCGCCAGTTCAAGCAGCGATTGCGACATCTCTTCCTGACGATAAATCAGCCAGGCGAGCAGGAGATTGAGGACAGTAACTTCAGTCCAAAAATACCAAACAGGCCGACCAATCAACAGGGCGGCAAACAAAATAAGCATCCTCGTGTTTGTCATCAATAATCCCCACAACTTAAACATTGGTCTGGCAGACCTTTGGTACCGCGCATTGAACCATTCCGGAATCTGGTGCGGAAACGATCGAATCGATATCTCCCTCAATCGTTTTAGATGTGGTGCAAGCATTTCCTGTTGCCGGGTGAAATTCAAATAGAGTGCGAGCAACAACTTGCGCCAGGGCTGATCACGCCAACTGAGTTCTTGATAATCCAAGCGCAGCGCCGCGGAAGAATCCAAATCCACAAATGATCTGCCTTTTACAAAATAAAGATAGCTTGTGCGGTAATAATCGGCGGCGGCGCCTTGGAAACCATGACTAATTCCGGCAGTCACCGCCAGAAGCCAAACGAGCGGCGATGCACCTTCAATCCAACAACGTAGCGCCAAATGGAAATAAATGCTTAAGAAGATGAGGTGATCAGCCAGGCTGTCTATAACCCGACCTTCCCGGCTCTCACTTTGAGTTAAGCGGGCCAACTGGCCATCTGCGTTATCGAGAGCATTGGCGAAGACATGCAGCGCCATGCCGATGATATTTGTGCCTAAATTGCGATAAAAGTAGAGGTGACCCGCAATTACGCCGCAGAGGGCGCCAAAAAGACTCACGCCTGCCGGCGTGACCTTCAGCCGCGCGAAAAACTGCGCGAGCCAAAACCCGATCTTGCGGTAGAAATAAAGATCGAGAATTCCTTCGACCTCGCGCGCCTTGTAAGTCGCTTCCGGAGAGGTCGAGGGTTCGATGATCTGCACCGGCATTGACAGGCGGTCCTGAGCAACGACTCAGGCGTGCTGCAGCGCAGCCGGAGCCAAGGTGTCCTCGAGGATGTTCAGCGCCTCGTCGAGATCAGCGCGAGTGTGTTTAGCAGTCACACAAGCGCGGAAGCAAATCCGGTCTTGCGGGACAGCCGGATAATCCACTGGCGCCACCCACAGACCGCGCCTTCGTAACTGGTGACCAAGTCGATACATTCGTTCTCGATCGCCGATTACAATCGGCATGATGTAAGTGGTCGATGCGCCGGTATCGATACCAAGATCTCGCAGTTGGGCATGGAAGTAATCGGCGTTGTCCCATAGCTGCGTTCGTAGTTCGGGCTGACTGGTACCGATCTCCAGTGCCTTGAGGATGGCCGCGACTACGACCGGGGGAAGCGCACACGAATAGACATAAGGGTGGGCGTAAAACCGTAGGTATTGCAGAGTCTCTTTCGACCCGGCGACAAATCCTCCGAGCGCGCCAATTGCTTTTGAAAACGTGCCGTAAACGAGCGGAAAACGATCCTGCACTCCAAATTTCTCCGCCGCGCCGCGACCGGTCGGGCCGCAGGCAAGCATCGAATGCGCCTCATCAATAAAAACCTTGGCACCGTGTGAATCAGCTACCGCGAGCAGTTCGGGGAGGTTCCCAAAATCACCGTCCATGGAATAAATCCCTTCCACGATGACCAACTGACGGCGGCCCTTTTGTCGCGCCAGAGCAGCGTCGAGTGAGCCTGAATCGTTATGTTCGAACTTTTCTGTGCGGCAACGAGAAAGGATTGCGCCGTCACGCAGACTGAGGTGCGACCGGTTGTCGAGAATTGCTACGTCAGTCTTACGAAGCAGTCCAGAAATCGTGCCAAGCGCGCCGCCGAATCCACTGTTAAAAATCATCGCGTCTTCACGCTGTAGAAATTGCGCTACACGGCGTTCAAGTTCTCGATGCAAGTCGGTCATTCCCGAAAGCATCGGCGATCCGCACGCTCCCAGTCCATGAGTCCTGAGCGCTTCGTGCGCTGCAGCGATTACCTCGGGGTGATTGGCAAGGCCGAGATAATTGTAGGAGCAAAGATTAATGACAGACTTCGGCTGACCACCATAAATAATGGTGGTACGAGCGTCAGCGCTGGCCAGGAGCTCTGGCTCATACAGTTTAACCGCCCACGCGCCCACTCGCATCCAATTAGTAAAACTTGGCGGGGCCTCAAGAGGATCATTGGTCTCGCCCGCGAGGAAATTGCTAAGGCTGAGTTTTGCCGGGTCTTCACTCATACGCAAAGGTCGGTGGGGCTATTTGCGGTGCGACTCCATTTTGAGGGAATTAAAAGAATCTCGGTGGCGAAGGTTAGCCCGGCAACCACCCTCAGATAAGTCCCACTAAACGTTGATTGATAATTAGTCATTTCCTTATGGCGGCTCCGACCATTCGGCTGCCATATCGGGGCAGCCATTGTAATGGCGGAGCGGTTTCCGACAAGATTTTTATTCGCCCTCTACCGGCGTAAGGCGATCCCTGGAGCAGTCGCACCACTTTTATTTTCGTGTGGTTCGAAAAACGTAATCCCAAAGCGGCGAACTGACTCCAAAGCCGATGTGATCGTCGTGGTAATGATGACGAAGATGGTACTGTTTCAACCGTAGCCAGATTCCGCGTTTCATGGCGAAATGGTGTATCGCGTAATGGATCGCGTCGTAACAAACGTAGCCGAAGACCAAGCCGGCAAAGATGGCGGGTGCAATTCGCCCAAACGTTAACGTAATCAGTAAATAAAATAATACGGCCAAGGGGATGCTCACTACTGGCGGCATCACCAGCCGGCTGGCGTCGTTGGGATAGTCGTGATGAACGCCATGGAGCATGAAGTGCAAGAGTTTTCCCCAACGACTTTTCGGTTCATAATGAAAGACGCACCGGTGAATGACGTATTCCAAAAGGGTCCAGATTAGAAGGCCGAATGCAAACAGCGCCAGCACGAAAAGCATCGACAAGCCCCTCTGCCACAGCGCCTGGTAAAGAAAGTAGGCAATCACCGGCAGATAAAGGACCAGCGGTGTGGCCGGATGCACATGCGAAAAAAACTCCATGAAACGGCTTTCGAACATCGGCACGCTTTCATTTTTATTTGAGACGTAGAGCCGCGTCATACATCAAAAGGTAAATGTCTCCGCGTTCAGGGCAACCGGAGTCGCTGGCCGGAGCAAAGGCGGAGAGGATGGCGCTTCGTCGTTCCGCCGCTTCGCTCTCTCGATTCGAGAAAACAGGCTGTACTTTTTGTCGAAGATGAACGCGAACAAAAGTCGGCTCCAGGAGGAGTGATACTTTAGGTTGTTGTAGAATTCGGGAGCCATCGCCCGCAGCTTCGGCAAATTGTTCCAAGGGATTGATGGCAAATCGTGGTGCTCGTTGTGATAACCCATGTTGAGCGCCAGCCGGTTGATTGGCCCGTAATAACTGTAGGTCTCCTGCTCAGGATCGTTCGTGTAATGTTCCTGAATCCAACGTGCGCCCACCGGGTGCAGGCCGATGGAAAAGAAGAACGAAAACACGAGGTAAAGGAACCCCGGCCAGCCACAGAAATAAACCACGCCCACATCGTAGGCGACGGCGCAGGCAAAGTTTACGAAGAACCATCGGTCCCACATGGTGATTGCTTTCAGACGCGGCGGCCGCGTCAGCTGGAAAAACGGAAAGAGCATCAACCAAATCGCTTTACGATACCATTTGTTGCCGACCAGGCACGCCTCCCAATGGTTGGCCAAGTCGGCATCGTGTTCATAATCGCCCTGATGCGAATGATGGCGTAAATGATAAACGCGGAAACCCATCGCGCCCGGATTCAAATTCGGAAGATCGGCTAAGATGCCGACCAACTTGTTCCAGCTCTTATTTCGAAAAATGAGATTATGAGTGGCGTCATGGATGATGACGTAATTGGCATGGTTAGCGAACGCGCCGACGCAGTAAGCGATCACCAGGCTGAGCCACCAGTAACCGAAGCCGAGTTTGCCAAAGCAAAAGGCTAGCGAAGTTTGCACGACCACGACCGAAAGCGCGATCAGCGCGGTCCAGGGATTTCTAACCATCAGCTGGCGCACTTCCGGATGCGCTTTAATGATCGCGCGCGCCCGCCCCGGATGCGGTTGGTCGGATTCAGACTGAAAAAATGCGGCCTGCATCGTTTTTAAATTATGCATCATAGTCGAATCCTCAAACGGGCTTTTTCAGTCGCGCGCTACCGAGCAGTGGCAGAACGAAAAGAATGTCGCAGCTCAGTCGCCGAATTGACCTAGATTGTTCCGCCGCCAACTCGAAGGCTCAGTGGCCAATGATGCGCACCGATGGGTCGTTCACGAAAGCGCCGGCCGTTGTCCCACGCCCTGTGGCATCGATCTCCCGACGATCAATCATGCGAATGGGCGAAACCGTTTTTGTGCCCACGCGTTGCACTTTGATACGTTGCGGGATGAGCGAACCGGTGACGAAAACCGTCTTCTCAGTCACTTTTTCCTTTCGCTCCTGGCTCCCCTTGACCGGCGTATCGGCAAGGGAGGCGCTAGTCGCGATTAGAACCGAAACGCCAGCAGCAATTACACTCTTCACAACGCAAAAATACACCCGCTGGCTCGCGCTGCAAATCGTCAAACAAAAGCCGGACCGAACAGCAGAAGGAGTTGATCCTCCCACGTTTACCCGGGATTCAGACGGGTTTCGCTGGAACTGAGTTAGAACTTCTTCGTCAGGCGCGCGTACCAGAACCGGTTCGTAGCATCGTAAGTGGCGCCGGGATAATTCTGACCGTTTCCGTCTTCGCCGGATGCCGGCGGCGGATCCTTGTCGAATAGATTGTTGACCCCAACAGTTATGATTGTCCCGTCGAATAAAAAGCGTCGCCAGGCGGAAACACCGTAGTTGGCGGTTTGGGCTGGAGCTGTTTCCTTGATACTGGGTTCTTTGCCGCGTGCGACGTCCTTCGCGTCCTTCGAGTAGCCCGGCACAGGTTTGCTCTCCACCGGAACAAGTCCGCTGAAATCATAGCTGGCCTGTAAGTCGAACCTCCAAGTTGAACTAACGAAATGCGGGGTAACGCCATCGCCCAAAAATTCGTGGAACCCATCAATGTAGCGCACGGTGCCGATGATATCGAAATGGTTCCAATTCCAATCGAGCTGGCTGGTACCTTTCCATTTGTACCAGCCTTCGTTTGAGGTAGCCGGATCGGTAGTTCGACCGGCCAGGTTTCCCGGATTCGGTCCGAACTCCGCCTCGATGAACTGCGGGAAGAGGAATTCATCCAGGTAGGTCGCCTGCGTCAGCCACGTGAATGTTCCCCAAGGCGTTTGCTTCTGGTATTGAAGGGTAAAGTCATACCCGCGGGCCTCTTGCGAACCCAGATTCTGGTTCGAGAGCAGAATCCGGCTGATTTGACCGGTAGTCGGATCGCGTTCCACGGCTTCTCCCGGTAATAGGCTACCGCTGGCTTCGCGATCCACCACCTGCTGGGCAAGGGGAACGGCCACTATGCCGGTGCGCTCAGTATCCCAGAAATCAACCGACATGGTTAACCCAGGAACATATTTGGGTGTGTAAACAAAGCCGGCACTGAAGGATCGAGAATCCTCCGGTTGAAGATTTTTATTGCTCTGGACAAGAGTGTTCGTTTCCGGCTCGAACAACCCACCAAACCTTGGATCTCGAGTACCCTGCAAGGTGGAGATGGGAGCGGAAAATAATTCCTCGAGTGACGGCTGGCGGTAGCCTTCGCTCCAGGTCACACGCAGCGTTAGCTGCTCGTCTAATGGTTGCCAGCGCATGCCGAACTTCGGCACCAGCACATTGCTGCTGTTGTTCAGGAACTCTTCAAAGCGCACGCCGTCCTCAAATTCCAACGAGTGAAAGCCGGGAATGGCATTGTCCGGCCCAAAAATCGGAATCCTGGCTTCAGCGTAAAACGAGTAGGATTTTCTTCCTCCATCGGCGGGCGGGACCGGCGAATTGCCGACAATATCGCCCTCTACGTTCAGCGCATCTGGATTCTCCTTCAGCGATTCACGGCGAAACTGCCCCCCGAAGGCGAAACCAACGCCGCCACCTGGTAGCTCGAAGAGCGAGGTGGTGTAGACGCTGCCATCAAGCGTCCACAGTTTCGAGGTGTCTTCGTCTCTGGGATGCACCCTGACAAAATTAACCGTAGCGTCATTCGCCGCGATCGGAACGCGAAAGTCGCCAAAAGGATTGAACGGTGTGGTCGTCCCGATAAATTGTGGTGAAGTGGGATCAAAAATAGGATCGGCTGCGTTCAAGACACGATTAAAGCGCGAAGCGGATACCTGCTGGCCGGTCTGAACGTTCTTGAGCTGACTGTAGCGGAAGCCGGTGTCGTAGCCCCAGGTGCCGTCAAATAGCTTGTCTCCTTTGACGCCGAGAGTTGTGAGCCAGGCATCAGTCTCATTGTCGAATAACCGATTCCCAAAGTCAGACAGGCGAGCGCGGGTGGAGCCTGAGATGATTTGCTCGAACGGGTTAAAGGGATTGAACGCATCTGCCGGAAGACCAGTCTCGAGATGGGTCGGCGTGTTCGGCGGTTCCGCGCCGGGGGCAATGGGGGAGTTTGGTGGAATGACGAGGGTAGTCTGACCTTTGGTCTCGAAATTACCGGTCGCAGGTGGCGCCGCTTCATTATGCGTTTTCACGTTTTCGTAATAACCGTCGGCGTAGAGGACCATCTGATCCCCGAAGACTTTGTGCTCAGCGGAGAGATAAGTGCCGTAGCGCTCGCTTGAGGGGAAGGAGCTCGCGGTCGCATTGAAGTTAAATCCCGGTCGGAGCCCGCCAGCTGCTCTAACCCGACCATTAGCATCGTAAAGGTAGGTACTGGCCGGAGCTAATCCGTTGGTTAAATCCGGCGGACTTGCGAATACAGTCGACCCGGGAGCCAGGTTGGGTCCGCCAGCGGCGGCCGCCACGTCGCTGCTAAGTGAAAGATTATATGGGCTGTTGTTTGAGCTAAGGAATGGGGGCACCGCTGAATATGCGCGGTCGCGTTGGAAGATGGAATTGCGGTGGTAGTAGTTCAACACGCCGGTGATATTGGTGGTGTCATTGCCGACGCCGAAAATCGCCGAGGCGATGAACTCACCCGAATCCTCGTGCTCCGTGTTGCCGTATTGGACGCTCGCTTCTGCGCCGTTTTGATAATCGTGACGCAGCTTGATGTTGACCACGCCGGCGACAGCGTCGGCGCCATAGGTGGTGGAGGCGCCGTCTTTCAAAATCTCGATGCTATCGATTGCAGCCTCCGGGATGGAATTCAGATCGACGAACATGACGTTAACCAGGCCGGGATTGTTTCCCGTCGGATAAGGAGCGACCCGCCGCCCATCGATGAGGATAAGAGTGGCGCGGGCATCGAAGCCACGCAGAGCAATCGTCGCGGCGCCCACCGCCGTATTGCTGCCGTTCTCGTTGTTGGATTGTGGAACGATGTTCGCGTTAACGGTCGGAAGACTTTGGAGAAATTGTTCCGTCGTGCGCTGCCCCGATTTGCTTATCGTTTCTCGGTTGTAGATGTCGACCGGGTTAACCCCCACTTCCTCCGCGGTCGGAATGTTTGAGCCGGTGACAATGACGCGCTCCGCCGTTGCGGAGGCAGCCGAGGTTGGGACAACATTTCCATTCGCGTCTCGGGCTACGGGCGCGGGGGCGCCAGGCGAGGGCGAGGGCGAGGGTCCTATGAGGGCTGACATGGGTGGATTACCCTGCGCTGGAAGGTGAGATACAATGGCGAAAAAGATCGCCAGCAGAACCGCACTGTTACGGAATAATCCGCACATCAGAAGTAGGATTTTTTTCATATTTTGTTGGGTTCGAACCGACGAATACTCAAAACGCCTGTCAGCCTTCAATGCTTTTTTTTACTTTATTTTTTTATTTGCGCAGATGTCTTTATAATTGCCACAACGACATTGATGCCGGCATAGCGATGCTCCGGTGCTCCATGCGGCCAACTGCATCCCACAAAAAATACGTATCCAGTGAGGACGGAAATTGCGGCTGAAGGCGGGGCGTTCAGCTCGAACCAGCCGCTAGGAGCTGGTCAAATTCAGCAAACAATTCCCCGCACGCGCACGCGGCGTGGAATTGTGTGTCAGCGTGCCTGGGCGGCGACCGTCAGCGTTCTCGTCAGAAATCTAGAGGTGCCCACCCACTGCTCGTCCATTGCTCGAGAAGGTAATTTGATGTTTCATCGTGCGATGAACGTAATTGTCACTCCGAGCTGTTCACAAGAGGACGGCGTCGCTTCGCTACTTTTGCGCTTCCGCGACGACAGCTTGGATAAATGGCGTGCCGTTCGGCGTGCCGAGGCCGGTTACATTATCCCATCCTGGAGTGGTCGCCAGCGATGAATCCGTGCCGAAGGTAAACACGTCCCAGCGCGTGGAAGCAGGGCTTTGGAACAGCGCGCTGATGTATTGCTTCACCGGCTCCTGGGGTCCCGCTAGAGCCGGCGCACTCAGGTGCTGCGGCGGATTCGGTGGATTGAGGATCGTGCCGGTCACGTTGTTTTGCATGGCAGACGCAGGAACATTGACGTCCGTGATTGCGCCGGATGACAACTTGTAGAGGATTGGCGCGGCCTGACCTATCGGTGTCGCCAATCCTGCGTTTGCCGCAGCCTGATTAGCAATGGCCCATACGGCGGAGAACATCGGACACGACAGGCTTGTTCCTCCAAACACGTCCACCTCCTGCGGGTGGCCTGGAACGCTGTCCGGCGTAACGATTATTTCATTGCCGGTCTGCGGATCTGCATTCATGGAAATATCCGGCGCCTTGCGGAACGCACCCGACAAACGAGATTGGTACGCTGGCTTTGCGTAAAACACGCTTGTCCCTCCGCCGGATCCATCCTGGAACCCAAAGAACAGCGGCGGGATCGTAGGTGGATTCGGCGTTGGCTCGGCGATTCTAACGAAGTTAAGCCCCCAACCCGTCTGCAATTTAATTTGATTCTGCGAATTCAAGAAGGTGCTCGTGCCGCCGATCGTCGTGACGAAAGGCGAGTCGTTGGCATCGACCGACGTCAACGGAATTCCGAAATTCGCAGTGTCGGACAGGAGATTATCGCCGAAGTCGCCGGTCGACACGTTCTGCGAAATGCCGAAAGACGCTGCCAGCTTCGCGATTTCGTCCTCTACCGTAAGCTCGGCGGGATCTTCATCGACCAAGACGATTTCCGGAATTCCAAAGCTGTTTGAGATTACGCTGCCCAGGAGATTCTCGACGGCAAAGAAATTCGCTAAATCCAGGTTCGAAAAACTGTTGTCGGCAGCTACGACAAGAATGATGTTGGCCCGCGGTGCCATGGCATGCGCCCATTCTACATCGAGCGTCGTTTCGAACTGCCAGTTGCCCGAAATACAACCATTAGTTGAAGTGCACGTCACCGGGCCGGTTGGCTTGAGGATCTGGAAATTCGACGACGTCAGCGGCGGCAATCCGTTGAGCCGAGAGAAGAGATTCGCATCGGCCAGAATAGTATTCGATCCGAAAGCATCCACGATTACTATAGTTTGTCCTGCGCCATTCAAGCCCTGGCTGAGTAGTCCATTCAAGCCGTATGCTCTTTGCATCTCCTTAGCATCGTAGCCGCAAGGCGGTAGATTTGGCGGTTGCGTATTGGTGATATTCGCTCCGTATCGCCCGCCGGTATACGTGGCCTTTGGAAAACCGCCGCCAGTCGTGAATGTGACGGTCTGGGGCGGTCGGAGGCAATCAGCGCTAAAAAACAGTCCATCGGGATTGGCCGCGAAGGGCGATACCCCCGCGTAGTGCTTGCGCGTCTCCGGATTCGTCCCACGAAGTACATTTGCCCTGTAATGGTGATCGCTTAGCCCTTGCACAGTGGCCACGACTGCGCCGGCTGGACCGGTCACCACAGGTTTGGACGCGACGCGCCGAACCTGGCCGTTCACCATTACGCGATTGATTTGAACATTGAATGCACCTTTCGCGTCGGCGACGCGGCCCTGCGCCACCAGAAAATGATTATCCTGGTCAACGGCAATGACTGTCATGTTATGGCTGGCCAGAAAATTCCGCACCGTGGCAACGTCCTGGGCTGTAGGAGCGAATTGCGACCTGTACTGCTCAGGCGTGAGCCAGTGATGATAATCAGGCGAGTTCTTGTCGTACATTCGCTGCAGTCGCGCGTCCAGCGCCGCTTCATTGTGCAGCTTCAGCCAAACCGTAACCGAGAGCCCGACGGCGTCATCTTCAGGCCCGAGGTTCGTGCGCCCAGTACCAACCGTTCCACCAGCCGGCGTGGAAAACGTACCGCATAAACAAACAACAGCGGCAGCGAATAACCCCGCCACAGTTATTCCTTTGGATGCTTTGGATGTCATCACGCGCGCACTGGCGACACCGATCTGACGAAGGATTTTCATGATCACGATTTTATCTCCTTTTTAGCCCGGATTGCAGTCGTTCAGCAATCGGGCCCATTGTCCAACCGCCTTAAACTCGCTTGTTCGGATTGGCGTCAAGTTTTCTGGTTGGCGCAAAAATGTCAATTTAGTAATCTGAAATAAATAGTAACAAATACGTTACCCGGCGGCGCCCCGACGGTCGCGTTGCCGTCGCCGCGCAAAAGCTCCGGCGCGACTCTCACGCGCGTGCGGGGAGTGATGCGCCCAAACGGGAGAGCCTCACAATTTCGGTATCTGTTGTCGCAGAGCGAAAATGGAGAGGCGCGGGTCGGCGACCGTCGCCAAAACACGCGTATCTGTTGGGCAGTCCGAAGGGCGTATAAAATCCCGTCGCCTCCAGCGAGAGATGAACTTCGCCAAGCGGGTGGGCAGAAAAAGCGGGCAGAACGGACTTTCGTGCGCGATTTTTTCAGCCTAATCTACGAGGCAATATGCCGGCATAGCTCAGTTGGTAGAGCAGCTGATTTGTAATCAGCAGGTCGTCGGTTCGAATCCGTCTGCCGGCTTTTTTCTTTTAATGTTGCAAGGAAACAAAATCGTCGTGGTGATGCCGGCCTACAATGCGGCCCGGACCCTGCGCCAGACCTACGATGAAGTGATTGCGCACAACATCGTAGATGAAATCATCCTGGTCGATGACGCCAGTCGTGACGAGACCGCCGCCATTGCCCGGACGCTCGATCGCGTGCGGGTTGAAGTTCACCCTCAAAACCGCGGTTACGGCGGTAACCAGAAAACCTGCTACCGCCTCGCCCTCGCCGCCGGAGCTGACGTGATAATCATGCTTCATCCTGATTACCAATACACCCCGACGCTGATTCCAGCGATGGCGACGATGGTCACCAGCGGCCTTTATCCTTGTGTGCTGGCTTCCAGGATTCTCGGCGGTGGAGCGCTGCGTGGCGGGATGCCCTGGTGGAAATACGTTTCCAATCGTTTGCTTACGCTGACCGAGAACATTCTTCTCGGCGCCAAGCTATCCGAGTATCATACGGGTTACCGCGCCTTCGCCCGAAATCTACTTGAAAAACTCCCGCTGGAGAAGAATTCCGATGATTTCGTTTTCGACAATCAAATGCTGGCCCAGATCATTTGGCTAGGTCATCCCATTGGCGAAATTACCTGTCCTGCGAAATACATGCCGGAAGCTTCGTCGATTAACTTTCAACGGAGCGTAAGGTATGGGCTGGGCTGCCTTAAGGTGGGGATTGAATTCGTCATCGCGCGCTGGCGCGGCGAGGGTTCTATTTTTCCGAGACTAACGCACGCAGCCTAGAAGCCGTCTCACAATAACGGGACCGATTTTCGTAAAAGCGAAGCCACGAAGCCGATGTGATATCGCAGATCGTTTCGGGAATATGCTAATAAGTAGCCGGACTACTCAACTTGCCGCCATCTATCTCGGCCTGGTGGGACTAGTTGCGGTCGTCTTCCTCCAAACCGGGCACTTCAATTTCGTTAACTACGACGACGGTGGTTACGTTTTCGAAAACCCAAATATCAAGGCGGGGTTGACCTGGCGGGGTGTCGTCTGGGCATTTACTCACGTTCATTCGCAAAACTGGCATCCGTTGACCTCGATTTCCCACATGATCGATTGCCAGCTTTTCGGTTTAAATGCCGGCGCTCATCATTTGGTCAATGTCGGTTTGCATACGGTGACGGCGCTACTCTTGTTCACGTTTTTGTGGCAATCGACCAATGCACTTTGGGCGAGCGCGATTAGCGCCGCCATCTTCGCCATTCATCCGTTGCGGGTTGAATCCGTAGCCTGGATTTCCGAGCGGAAGGATGTGCTGAGTGGACTCTTCTTCATGCTAACCTTACTGGCATACCTGAGGTACGTCCGCGGCCAGACCTGGCAACGGATGGCGGTGGTCGCGGTCTGCTTCGCTTTCGGTTTGATGTCAAAACCGATGCTGGTGACAACGCCGATCGTATTATTGCTGTTGGACTATTGGCCATTTGCTCGTTTCAAGAAACAAGGCTTGTGGAAACTCATTCTTGAGAAGGTTCCATTGGTTATTCTCTCAGTTGGATCCTGCGCGGCGACGCTTATCGCGCAGCAGGTGGCGATTGGGTCGACGGAGAGCCTTCCTCTGGCTTCGCGTATCGACAATGCGCTCGTTACCTACGTCAACTATTTGCGACAAATGTTTTGGCCGGTTGATCTAGTGCCGTTTTATATCCATCCGGAGTGGCGACTCGGCACTTGGGAAATAATTGGCGCAATCGTTCTCTTAGCTGGAATTACCGCCGCTATTTTCCTTTTGCGCCGCAAACTACCTTTCTTATTAGTCGGCTGGCTTTGGTATGTGGTAATGTTGCTTCCTGTTATCGGGATTATTCAGGTAGGACTGCAGGCACGGGCTGACAGATACACTTACCTGCCACAGATCGGAATTATCATAGCAGTGGTGTGGGCGATACGCGATCTCACTTCGCGTTGGCGCGCCCGCACAGTCGCATTGGTGCCGGCGTCGCTGGCAGTAGTCGGATCCTTAAGCTTCCTAAGCTATCGCCAGGCTACTCACTGGCACGACACCGAATCACTTTGGAGTTATACGCTTAATCGTTCGCCAGAAAACGACGTGGCACTTACCGGATTAGCCATGGTAGAAGTAGTGCGTGGCCAGACGGACAATGCAATAACTCACTTTCGCCACGCCCTTGCTTTGCGCGATGGAAATGCCGCGGCCCATTATGGGCTAGGGCTTGCTCTGTCGCAGCAACGCAAAACCGATGAAGCGATCGGCCACTGGCAGAGAAGTCTCGAACTTCAACCGGACAATATAAACGCGCGTAATTACCTTGGGGCCGCCCTGGCCGAGATCGGTCGCACGGCGGAGGCCATCCAACAATGGCAACAAGCGCTGGCCTTCGATCCGGATAATGGCAATGCGGCAAATAATCTGGCCTGGGTTCTGGCGACTTCGCCCGATCCAACTTTGCGCGACGGCGCCCAGGCCGTCGCGTATGCGAAACGCGCGACCAAAGTGCGCGGCGGAGAGAATCCGCTGGTGTATCGCACCCTGGCAGCAGCCTATGCCGAGAACAGGCAATTCGCGGAAGCAATTTCGGCCGCCGAGCATGCCAAGCAGCTCGCGCAGGCAACTGGCAATTCAGCACTGGTAAGTGAACTGGATCAATGCCTCGAATTGTTCCGGCAGCAAAGAGCACTGCGCGAGCCTTAATCGTTAACGAAGCCAGCCCAACTCATAGGACCATCGGTCGCACATCGCATCCGGTGCGCTCAGGAATTGTCCCCGCAGTCGCGCCCTCAGCGCCAATCGGAGCAATCCCAGCTTAGCAGCTCCTCCAGTCTGCCAATGTCGCTCTGCAAAATTTCCCGTACCGCCACTCGCTCTTCATCGCGAAGTTTGCGTGCGTAGGGAATATCATGTGCCTCGACCGCACGAAATCGTGGCGAGGACAGACCCAAAAAGCGTGAAAACCGCATCGACCATTTCACGCTGACGCGCACGAAATTCTTCGTATTTAATCACGAGAAAGCGTTCTCGTGGAAATAGCCGGAAGGCGCGCTCCAATTGTTCGGCGTAGCGGCCGCGGTCGACGTAGGAAAACTTCCGCAACTGTCTCGGCGCGGACTCGGCGATCCGTCGCGGCTCTTCTCGGACCGCTTCCATGAAATCGAACGGCTCGATTCCGCGCGTCCGTTGCATGTTCCATTGCGAGAAGGCGCGTTCGATTGGGTTACGCAAAATGACGATGAATTTCATCGCCGGGTTGTAATCCCGGATTCGCGGCAGGGCCGGCCGCCAATAAAGATAAATCGGGGTATTCTCGCCCGCGATATTACCGGGGCGCGCCGGTCGAAACATTTCATATAGCGGTTCATAAGAGACATTGCCGCCGGCAAACAATTCGTCGTTGTCGAAAAAATGCAGCTCTTTCTTAACCGGAAGCGCAATGCGCGGATGGCTCTTTAGGTAGTAATTGAGGGCCGTCGTTCCCGACTTTTGTGCGCCCAGCGACAAGAAAATCGAGTTTCTCGACCCGGCGTTTACCGAAACCGAACATCGTCCTCAGCCGACCGCAACAGATTCGCCGATGCGCGAACTCATTCCCATGAGGCGGAAAATTTCGTCGCGTTTTTGCAAATAATTGGGCGAGTCGAGATCGCGCGGCCGCGGCAAATCGGTCGGGGTATTCTCGCCCGCTGTCGGGCATTTGCTGCAGCTGCTCGAAGGCCCGCTCGGCGATCCGCTGCGCGACCTCGGGATCGCGCAGGTCGGCATAGGTTTGGACCAGCAGGGCATAGATCGCGCCCTTGGACACCACCGCCGGGGTCGGCGACTTCGACGGCTCGTCGCTCGCCGCGAGCGCGTTGGTCGACATCGCCCGCGCCGCCTCGCCGTCGCCGACGCGCGCCAGGACCCGGGCGAACCCGGGGCACAGGCATTGGCGCGCCAGCCCGGCTCCAAGTTCGACAGCCGGATGGTTTCGAGCAGCCTGACGGCCTCGCGCAGCGGCTCGACCGCGTCCTGCGGCGGGCCGCGCCGCTGCGTCTGGGCCTGGACCGCAGCGGGCGCGGCGCACAGGACCAGGAGGACGACGACGAGAAAACGGGCGATCATGGGGGTTCCGACGACGCGGCCCCCGTTCATGCGGCGTGCATCAACGCCTTGTCAAGTCGACGGTTTCGCGCCACCTGTTAGGCCAGACTGCACAAGGATTTGCCGGCATGGTCGAAGCCGCCCTCCTGGAGCATCGCGGCGCGCTCGCGGTCGTCGGCGCCGACGCACGGCCGTTCCTCCAGGGCCTGATCTCGAACGACATCACCAAGGTGTCGCCCTGCCGGGCCGTCCACGCCAGCCTGCTGACCGCGCAGGGCCGCTATCCTGCACGACTTCATGATCGTCGAGCACGGCGGCAACGCGCTGTTGCTCGAGACCGAGCGTCCGCGCCTCGCCGATCTGCGCAAGCGCCTGTCGCTCTACCGGCTGCGCGCCAAGGTGACGATCGAGCCCGCCGACGGCCTCGCGGTCGTGGTGTTCTGGCCCGCGACCGCACCGGCGGCGCTCGGGCTGCCGACCGAGCCGGGCGCCGCGCAGCCGTACGCCGGCGGCGTCGCGTGGGTCGATCCGCGGCTGGCGGCGCTGGGCGCGCGCGCGCTGGTGCCGACGGCACGCCTCGACGCGGCGCTCGCCGGGTTCGAGCGCGGCGCCCTGGCCGACTATGACCACCACCGCCTGGCGCTCGGCGTGCCCGACGGCAGCCGCGACCTGGTCGCGGAAAAGTCGCTGCTGCTCGAGAATGGCTTCGACGAGCTCAACGGCGTCGATTGGCAGAAGGGCTGCTATATCGGCCAGGAGCTGACCGCGCGCACCAAGTATCGCGGCCTGGTCAAGAAGCGGCTGCTGCCGGTGACGATCGACGGCGCGCCGCCCGCCCCGGGCACGCCGATCACGCTCGGCGCGCGCGACGCCGGCGAGATGCGCAGCGCCGCCGGGGGTCTCGGCCTGGCCCTGCTGCGCCTCGAGATGGTCGACGCCGCCGCGGCCGAAGGCGAAGCGCTGACCGCCGGTGACGCGCGGCTCACGGTGCAACGGCCGGACTGGCTGAAATCTTGAGCGCTGCCGCGACGACGGCGCCGTCGCCGCGCACAGCACGCCTGATCCTGCGGCCGTGGCGCGACGCCGACCTCGAACCGTTCGCCGCGATGTCGGCCGATCCCGAGGTCATGGCGCATCTCGGCCAGGCACCCGGGCGCGACGCCAGCGACGCGCTGGCGACGCGCATCCGCGCGCACTGCGCGGCGCACGGCTACGGCTACTGGGCGGTCGAGCTGCCCGGCGTGGCGCCGTTCATCGGCTTCGTCGGGCTGCGGCAGGTCGCCTATACGGCGCATTTCACGCCGGCGATCGATCTCGGGTGGCGCCTGGCGCGCGCTCACTGGGGCCGCGGCTACGCCACCGAGGCCGCCGCCGCCGCGATCGATTTCGGTTTCGACCACCTCGGCCTGAGCGAGATCGTCGCCTACACGGTTCCGGCCAACCAGCGCTCGCGCCAGGTCATGCGGCGCCTGCGCATGACCCACACGGACGCCGACGACTTCGACCATCCACAGCTGCCCGCCGGCCATCACCTGGCGCACCACATGCTCTATCGGCTGGCGCGCGCGGATTGGCGCGGGCCCGCGCGCGCCGCCACGGGCTAGTCGCGCAGGCGGGCGACTTGGCGGCGCCGTAGCCGAGCGTGCGATAGGCGAGGGTCTCGAGCGGCTGCCCTGTGGAATCGAAGTACAACGTCAAGCCGAGCACCATGTCGATGGTCGCGCCATCGGCGGCGAGCGGCAGACGCAGCACCTCGATCGTGCGGCAGTCGGGCGCCGGCACCACCCCGGGGACGCCGCGCCGCCATGTCGGCCGGCCGGTCTCGATCACTTGCATGTACTCGCCCAGGAGCGCCACCGCGTTCGGATGGTTCGCGTAGGCCTCGTCGAGCCACAGCCCCGACAGGCTCTTGCCGTTGATGAAGTCGATGCGGCTGCCGAGCAGGCGGTAGCGCAAGCGCAACGGATTGCGGTGCACCGCGACCAGCACGATGTTGGGCAGCAAGGCGACCACCGCCGCCGGATCGAAATGCTGCCGGCCCGGCAGCCCGTGCGGCGGGTGGATGCGCTGCCAGTAGCAAAACAGCGCCCGGGTGCTGGCATGGAACGTCGAGGTGTCGATGGGATCGTTATTTCGGCGGGCAAGGACGCTGGCAGCGGGCGATGTGGAGGTGGCATCGAAGCGCTTCGAGGCGGCGATGGCACTCAACCCCGACAGCGCCGACGCGGCACCTTCCAGGACCGCGTGATCATGGACTCCAACGGGACAACCGCGATGGGAACGACTCCTGGGCGAGCGGGTCACGGCACTGGACGGGTTCTCCGCACTCGGAGTTTTGGCGACGTCAAACGCATTGATGCAGGCGTATATCGGCTATGGCCGATTTTGCCAATTGCAGGGCGATACTCCATCGCCTATCGTGAGTATTCGGGGGCACTGGATCTGGGTGCGAGCAGTGAATTGGAACCAAACCCGCTTCGTCAATGATAATGCAAGGAAGCAGGCGATTTTGAATCCGACGCCCGCGCGACAGGCCCGACCCCCGAAGGCGGCGCGGTGGCGACGCCGGACGCCCTTAGCACACCCGCGGTGGGCGGAGCATCCCCGCCGGGCAGGCGATTGTGTTTGCGGGGGTGAGAACGTCAAGCGATTTGCCAATGCAACGGGACCCGCGACATCAAAGGCGCGGTCCAGGATGCAGGCGGCAAACCCATGCCGAACGTGGGCGTCAGGGTGCACAACGATTACGGGTATTTACCGCCCTACGCCCGGACTGACGCCGCCGGGGATATGTGATTGGCTTGGGCACGGACAAAGGGCTGTTCCATTTGGTCGTGATTGACGATTTTGGCAGCAACGCCAGCCCCGTATTAGACGTAGATTATCCCGGAGGGAATGTAGCGGGGTGTCACATTGTGGTGAGTTGGAAACGAACCCGGTGAGGTCAGACCTGCGGGTTCCCGCACGACAAAGCTGATATCGCACAAAAATCAGCAGGCTTCATGGTCCGTGACCGTGGATTGGTCCCCTAGAATCGAGCAAGCTATGTCTACATTCAACGCGTGCTATTGGCTGGATGGCTTTGGCGCTCTTGGTTGGGTGAATGTGGTCGCGTGAAGCGGTGCAGCGCCCAATCGCCCCACCCGTCGTGAACTGCGCAACGATTGACAGCGTCATCGACAATCTTTACCGAGGGCTATGTCGAGCAGTGAGTTCCGCGCGGCGCAAGCCGACGGCGCGAAAAACGATTGTCTTTCAACTGGATACGCCCGGCGGCGATTTGGATTCGACCCGCAAAATCGTCAGCAATTTTTCAATTCGCCGGTCTCCATCATTGTCTATGTCTCGCCCTCGGCGCGCGGGCGGGGTCGGCTGGCTCCTTTCTGACGTACGGTGCCCACCTGGCGGCGATGGCGCCGGGCACGAATATCGGCGCGGCGCATCCGGTCGACGAGAACGGGCAGGATATTCCGGGCACGCTCGGCACCAAGATCACGAACATGCGGCGGCGCTGATGCGCACGATGGCAACCCAGCGCGGGCGCAATGCGACTGGGCAGAGTCCAGGTGCCGCGACAGTGTCTCGGCGACCGAACAAGAGGCGCTGCAAAAGAATATTATTAATTTCGTTGCCACCGATGTGCCCGACCTGCTCAAGCAGGCGAACGGGCATACCGTTCAAGTGCAGGGCAAACCCGTAACGCTGGAACCCGCCGACGCGACCATCGAGCCGGTCGATATGAACTTCTTTGAGCAGTTTTTTCAATTCTTGCTCAATCCGAACATTGCGCTGATTTTGTTGAATATCGGGACGCTCGCGCTGCTCCTGGAACTATATCATCCGGCCGCGGTGGCGCCCGCGGTAATCGGGGTGATTAGTTGACGCGGCGGCAGCTCGCGCTGTGGGGCTTGCCAACCAACTGGGCGGCGGTGACTTTGATTGTCGCGGGCATCGCGATGATCATTTTCGATGTAAAGGTGACGGGCATTGCCCTGACGGTCGGCGGGATCATTGCGTTTGTGCTCGGGGGCGGTTTTTTGTTTCGCCCGTTTACGCCGCCGACCGACCCGCTCGGTGCCGGAGATTGGGGTCTCGCCGTTTTTGATTGCCGGACTGGCGCTTTTGACCACCCTGTTCCTTGCGCTGGTGCTGACGGCGGCGATCCGGACGCGGCGCGCGCGTCATTTCAGGCATCGGACCGCTCTTGGGTGCGATCGGGGTCACCAAAACATGCGGTAAATCCGCTTGGACGGTGCGTTGCGGAGCGAAGAATGGAGTGCCGTCTCGGACGGAGCGCCCATTTCCAGCGGCGAAGAGGTTCAATTGCGTGGGATTGAGGGTTTAACCCTGCATGTTGGAAAAATGGCAAAATAAGGGAGTAAATTTGTAGCAACTGTGATGAATGTCAAGGGGTTTCTAAAGTAGGGTCAGACCCCTTTGGGCCTGCGCCAGGGCGTTTGCTGGCGCACCATGGCATTGAGAATGGTGAGTAGTTTGTGCAGGGCGGCGGTCAACGCCACTTTTTTCGGTTTGCCGGCGCGGACCAGCCGGGTATAGTATTCGCTAAATCACCGGGTTAAATCGCACGGCACTGACCGTTGCCATATACAACGTATTGCGAATACCGCGTGCGCCCGCCCCAGACCTGCCGCTTGCCGTGAAAGCGTCCGCTATCGACATTGAACGGGGCGACCCCGACCAACGCCGCAATGCGTTTATGCGTGGTCTGTCCTAATTCAGGGAGGTCGGCGATCAAGGTGCGTGCCGTCACCGGACCAATGCCCGGTACACTGCGTAACAAATTCTCGTGGGCACGTGACACCGGACTCGTTTCGATGCGGTGCTGCAATTCCATTTCCAGATCATCGAGGTCGGTTTGCAACCATGCGATATGCGTCTGAATCCGTTCTTGGACCGTCGGCAAGGCGGTGGACAAGCGATTGCGTTGGCTGACGAGCATCTCGAGAATTTGGCGGCTGGCGCTGATGTGTCGCAGCCGCTGTTGTGCGGCACTGGGCAACGGCTGGGGCGTCGGCCGCAGCGCTTCGCCAAAGTGGGCCAAGACCTGGGCATCGATGCGATCCGTTTTCGCCAGTTGCCCGTGGGCTTTGGCAAAATCGCGGACTCGCCGTGGTTTCTAATCGCCACGGCAACCCCGCCGCCGCCAAGACTGCGGCGACGGGCAGTTCGAGTCCGCCCGTTGCCTCCATGACAATCAAATGCGGTTCCAGCGCCTGCAATTGAGCAACCAGTGCCGGGAACGCGCCCGGGCTCGTTGGCGCAGGTCCAGGTGTGCGCCGTCGGGCGCACGGCGAGATCCAAGGTGGCTTTCGAAACATCCAAACCAACGAAGCGGTGAGACGCAGACATAGCAACCTCCCATGTGGTAGACCCATCCTTGCGGATGCGGGGTCAGAGCCCCGGGCAACTGTTCGGGTTGGTTGAAACAAGGACACGCACCACTCTTGCTACAAAACGGTCTCGCAGACCAAGGGGCGTGCGGTCTATCGTGTCCTGCCGATGGACGATGGTGCATTATACAAGG